>NZ_BAAGTO010000001.1:0-2044895 GCF_054781875.1 Spirosoma pulveris | reverse complement strand
CCATGTTGGCGTAGGCCAGGTCTTCGGTGGCCAGGTATTCTTTGGCGTTGAGCACCTTGGGCTTGTTGGGGCCGATGGTGTTGACACTGAACTGACCATCGTAGGTCACCCGGCTTTCACCGGCTTTGCCCTTGCGGGTAGAGACCAGGATAACGCCGTTGGCTCCGCGTGCCCCGTAGATAGCCGTTGAAGAGGCATCCTTGAGGACCTCTACGTTGACGATGTCGTTGGGGTTGATGTAATCGATGGGGTTGCTGAACTGGTCGCCGGTACCCTGGGGGAGCATCACTCCATCAACCACGTAAAGGGGGTTGTTGGAGGAGTTGATGGAGCTGAAGCCGCGGATACGGACGGTGGTGCGTCCGCCGGGACGTCCCGAGTTGGTGTTAACCTGCACCCCGGGCATGCGGCCCGAAAGCGCCTGGTTGAGGGAGGACGTCGGGCGTTCCTGCAACTGAGCTTCCTTAACGCTGGTGACAGAACCGGTGAGGTCAGACTTTTTAGCGGTACCATACCCGATAACCACGATCTCGTCCAGCACCTTACTGTCAGCTTTCAGGCTGATGTTAACCGATGTCTGGTTGCCAATGCGGACTTCCTGAGAAATGTACCCGACAAAGGAGAAAACGAGTGTTGCACCCCCCGTAGGAATTTCCACTTTGTATCGGCCATCGGCATCGGTAACCGTTCCACGCTGGGTTCCTTTCAGGATAACACTCACACCCGGCAAGGCTTCATCCTTCTCATCAGTAACCCGCCCGCTCAAGGTACGGTCAGCTGTAATGGAAGGCTGATTTGCGAGTGCTTTTGCCTCAAGCGGCTTCTTGCCGTAAGTAAAATTAACACATAAGATAGCCAGTAGTAACTGAGTAATTACTACGCTTAATGGCCTGCCCAGTAGGCCTTGGGGAGGTAAGTGTTTTTTCATAAATGGATGGTTAAACGGTAATTAGTAATAATAAGGCTAGAGAGTTTTGCACTTTTCGATACTATTTATGGAATAAGTCTTTATATCCATACTAACTACTCATGGAAAAATGGAAAATAGGAGAATATTAGTGTAAGCTGGTTTAAGATTAATATTGGTATAATATGCTTAGCACTATTATTTGGACAAATTGACGTATGTTTTATGTAAATAAGTATATTGACTTATACGTATAAAGTCTGACTGGTGAATGCGTTTTCAAACATAGCAGGTGCTGCTGGCTGAGTGAGTACTAAAAAAATGAGTAGGACAATGGTGTCTTTAGTAGGGATTTAGGGCTAAAGTCTTTAATTAAGAAAATAAATCATCTATGCTCCGCCTGATTAGTAGCCTGATTATCTTACTTGTTGCCGTTGCTGCAACGGCTCCCGAGCCCGGCCTGCGTTTTACCCGCCAGTTTGTTGCTGCTGAGAGTTACGAATCTGTAGGGGTGTTTGATGTTGATAATGACGATACACTTGATATAGTATCCGGAGATTTCTGGTATAAAGGACCGGGTTTCTGGAACAGATACCTCATTGGGAATGAGCCCCGAAAAGACCAGTATTACGACGATTTCTCGACCATCCCGCTTGATGTAAATGGCGATGGCCGGCTGGATTTCCTGACGGGTGGCTGGTTTGATCAGACGCTGCGGTGGGTGGAGAACCCGGGCAAAAAAAATGCGGTCTGGCCACTGCATGAGATTGGCAAAGTTGGCAATGTAGAGACGACCCGCGCCTGGGATATTGATGGTGACGGCACAGTTGATATTGTTCCGAACAATCCGAATCACCCATTAAAATATATTAAGCTGATGAGCCCGGGGGTGTTCAAAACCGTTACAGTAGCTCCCACGCAGGGACACGGGCTTGGCTTTGGCGATATTAATGGCGACGGACGGGGAGACCTGATCATTCCGGATGGCTGGCTCGAAGCACCCGTCAATCGGGAAGCTGGTCCATGGACGTTACACAAAGAGTTCACCCTTGGCACGGCCAGTGTGCCCATCATTGTTGCCGATGTAAACGGCGATCAGCGTAATGACCTTATTGTGGGACAGGGACACAGTTATGGCCTGCACTGGTATGAGCAGATTCGGGACGCGTCCGGGCAGCGGGGCTGGACAAAGCACCTGATCGACGATAAAAATTCCCAATATCATTGTCTGGAATGGGTCGATATTACGGGCGATGGTCGACCTGAGTTACTAACGGGTAAACGATTCCGAGCCCATAACGGCAATGACCCCGGCGAAAAAGACCCCGTTGGGCTTTACTATTTTACGTGGGAAGCCTCAAAGAAGCAGTTTGTGAAACACACAATTGCCTATGGTCCGGCGGGGATTGGTAAAGGGACAGGCATCTATTTTGCTGTTGCTGACTTGCACAAAACCGGACGGAAAGACATTGTTGTAGCTGGTAAGGACGGTCTTTTTGTATTTTTTAATGAAGGAAACACAAAAAAATAGTGGCTCTTAGTCTATGTGCTTAGCAGATTTTACGTATTTTTATTTTTCAGTTTTATTCTTTCCGTAACAATCTGTTTATGCAGCGTGCTCAATTAAAAGAATTCTACGGCTATGGACTTATTCTGGCCGTATTGACAACCGTTCAGGTGTATTCAGTTTATGTCGCCACGACAACTGATTTGTCGCTCACCTGGAAGCATTACGTAGGCTTTGGCGCCACAGCGCTGGCTGGTATTTTGTGGGCGTTTCGTAAGCCCGGCTACCTGTTTTACGCGCTCGGCCTGACACTGGTACTGGGCTATGAAAACCTGATCGGTTTTACGCCAACGCTCGATTTCACCGCAACACGGTACTACTTTAACAACATGGCCTTTCCTGTATCGTATCAGGATTTTTCCATGTACATGCTGCTCATCTGGGCGTACGTAGCCCACGCACGCTTACGGACAATGGTTCAGTCTTTGTTAGTGAAGCGAGTGAGGTAAGCGAACTAAGCAAAATGGGTGGAGTGAGTGAAGTAGGTAAAGAACAGCTTTACCTACTTCACTCACTCCACCCATTTTGCCAGTTAATAAAATCTACGCTGTCAGCGTCCAGCCTTCGCGGTAGTCACGTTTCACGAACTGGTTGGCTTCATCCAGGTTCGTAATCTTCATGTTTTTACCATCCCACGTCAGGCGTTTGCGGCCTGGGTAGTTGAAGCCTTTACCATCGGCTTTCTGTGTCCGGAGGGTGTAGCTACGGATAGCCAGGTTACCCATCAGCACCGACTCGGTGAGTGGACCGGCAAAGTCGAACGAAGACGTGAGCGCCTTGTGCTCTTTGCTGTTGAAGCCCGCTTTACACGCTTCGGTCCACAATACCTGGTGGCCGTTTTCGGGTAATCCGTTGCTTGGCTTAGGAGCGGCCGCAAACTTTTCCCCACTCTTCGTGTACAACCGTGGGTCATCGCCGTACATGCCGCAAACCAGCAGGCCTTTATCGCCCTGGATCAGCACGCCGTTTTCACCGTTTTCGGGCATAGGCTCGCCTTCGGGCAGCATTTCCGGCCGGAAAGGACGCAGACCACCGTCTTCCCAAGTCATCGTAATAGCTGATTTATTCTTGGCTGTAGCCGGAAATTTCAACTCCACGTGCGAGGAGGGAGGGCAACCTTCGGGAATATACTCGGGAGTCCAGTCTTTCAGGAACACCTGACCGATACTGGTTTCCACTTCGGTGGGGTAGCCGAGTCCGAGAACGCGGAAGGGTACATCCATGATGTGACAGCCGATATCGCCCAGTGCCCCGGCACCGAAGTTCCACCAGCCGCGCCATTTGAATGGGTGATAGGCAGGTGTATAGCCAACTTTTTGAGCGGGCCCGAGCCACAGATCCCAATCCAGGTCGACGGGGGTTTCGGAAGCGGCTTGCGGAACCGGAATGCCCTGCGGCCAAACGGGCCGGTTGGTCCAGAGGTTTACGCTGTGCACGGTGCCCAGCAGCCCTTTGTCGAACCACTCCACCATCTGTTTCTGCTGTGGATTGGACGATCCCTGGTTACCCATCTGCGTAACAACTTTGTATTTACGGGCCGCTTCGGTGAGCATACGGGCCTCATAGATGTTGTGGGTCAGGGGCTTCTGCACGTACACGTGTTTGCCGCGTTGCATAGCGGCCATTGCCACAACCGCGTGGGTATGGTCGGCGGTAGACACCGTTACGGCATCAATCGATTTGCCTTCCTTATCCAGCATCTCGCGGAAATCCTTGTAGCGTTTCGCATTGGGGTGCTTGGTGAAGTTCTCCTTCACGCGGGCCAGTCCCCAGTCTACATCGCACAGAGCCACAATATTATTGGCACCTTTATTATAGGAATTGTTTGTATCGCTAAACCCTTTACCGCCAAATCCAACTCCGGCAATATTGAGTTTGTCACTAGGTGCAATAAAGCCTTTACCGCCCAACACGTGGCGGGGCACAATGAAGAAGCTTGCCGCAGCCAGAGCTCCGGTTTGCATAAATTGACGCCGTGATGTATTGGCATTCGCCTGATCGGGCGAATCCACACGGGGCGTTGACTTATCTGACTGATTCATAAGAAAACAGATATTGAACGGATTGAATCCACAAAAGCGAAGTGGTGGCTTTTTTTACTTTTTGGGGAGTAGGTTTTTAAATCCTGCCCCAAACAACACCCCCAACATCCGCTCAAACTCCGCCTGAAACGGGGCCGTAATCGTAACCAGCTCTTCCGAAACAGGATGCGTGAACAGAATCTGCTGCGCGTGAAGCAGCATGGTGTTCATCTCGAACTGCTCCTTGAATAACTTGTTCTGTTTGTTGCAGCCGTGCGGTCGGTCGCCGATGATAGGGTGGAGGATGTGGGCCATGTGTCTGCGCAACTGGTGCATCCGGCCGGTGGTGGGCGTCAACTCTACCAGCGAATAGCGGGACGTTAGGTGTTTGCCGAAGGCTATCGGAACCTCCGTTCGTTGGAGGGTTTTCAGGTGGGTAACAGCCTCCTGAAGTACCCCCAATCGGGATGCCGCGCCATCCCCACTGCCGTCGTCCTTTCGCAGGGGGTAATCAATCGTCAACTCGTCCGGAGTGTAACCGCGTACAATGGCCAGGTAGGTTTTGTGGACGGCCCCTTCCATAAACTGTTGCTGCATGATCGAGTTCATGGATTCGGTGAGGGCGAACAGGAGGACGCCCGCCGTTTTTCGGTCGAGCCGATGAACGGGGTACACGCGTTGGCCCAACTGGTCTCGGAGAAGTTGAACAGCAAATTCGCTGGCGTCGCTGGCAATCATCGACCGGTGAACCAGCAGGCCATGCGGTTTATTAATGGCAACCAGTTCCGTATCCTGATACAGTATAGAGAGGGGTTGCGTTGTATTTATTACCTGATCCATCGGCCCGCAAATAGCACAAAAATACACACATGGTCTTCTATATGCTCTGTACAGCGTTAGCTTATTTACATGGTGGTACGCCGGAGTGGTATTCCGGTGATGGTTATACACCGGAATGGTGTTCCGGCGGGCCGTCAGGCCAAAATGGCCGCCAAACAGGCCTGTCGGCCCGCCTGGGTACCACCGCCAGGCGGCCCTGTCCAGTGTACAAGAGCCGCAGCACCACTCGTTTTGCCATTGGCTTACTGTATTGCCTATTGTGCCTGATTTCGCTGAATGAGACCCGTGCACAGGGAAAACCGTCCGGCTCAGTCCATATTGAGGTGCGCGATGCAAAAACCGGCAAACCCACGCCCGTCCGTGTTCGACTGACCCAGGCAGGTAAGATTGTCAAGGTGTTGCCTACGCAGGTAGCTGCCGTGTCGTATGGCTTGTGGGATCACGCCGATGGATACGCTTACCAGCCCGACAGCTCGTTTTATGTACCGGGACAGTTTAGTCTTGCCCTGCCAGCGGGTACCTATCAGTTATCGCTGATGAAAGGCAATGAATATATCGACCAGAAACATACGCTGGTCGTGAAGCCGGGGCAGGTAATTAGTAAGACTTATACCCTAACGCGCTGGATCAATATGGCGGCACGGGGCTGGTACTCGGCCGACGACCATATCCATATCCGGCGGTCGCCGGGCGAGAATCAGGCGTTGATGCACTGGATTCAGGCTGAAGATCTTAACGTAGGTGTTTTATTGAAGATGGGCGATTTCTGGGAGACGTATTACCCGCAATACGCGTTTGGCGCAGCGGGCAATTACCGCGACGGAAACTACCTGCTGACACCCGGCCAGGAAGATCCCCGAACGCCCGAATTGGGTCACGCCCTGGGGTTTGGGGCCACCGGTTCGGTTCGCTACAAACAGGACTATTATTACTACGACAAGGTGTTCGATGAACTCCACAAACGCGGTGGCCTGACCGGCTACGCGCACCAGGCCGAATCCTTTCATGGCTACCGGGGGCTAACCCTCGACGGGCTTCGGGGTAAAGTCGATCTGCTCGAACTGCTGCAATACTGCGTATCGGACGAACCACTACACACCGAAAACTACTACCGGATGCTCGATCTGGGCTTCCCGCTTACGGCCACAGCGGGGTCAGACTTTCCCTGGTGTGGGCACGACCATGATCATGGTCCGCCCGAACAATCGGCCCGCATTGGCAACGCCAGGTTTTATACCTATCTCAGCAAGCCCTTTAGCTATTTATCCTGGAAAGAGGCCGTAGCTGCGGGCCATACCTTCGTCACCAGCGGGCCAATTCTTGATCTGAGGGCCAATAAGGCGCTGCCTGGCGACCGACTGGCCCTGACGAAAGGAGAGAAGCTGACGCTAAAAGCCGAAGCGGTTGGGCATCTTCAACAAATACCACTCGACGCCCTGGAACTGGTGGTTCATGGTAAAGTTGTTGGGCGGGTTACGAAAAATGATCCGGGGCAGTCGGCGGACCATCTCATTCTGACACTCGACTTACCCGCTTTAACGCATGGCGTTTGGGTGGCTGCCCGCTGTTATGGGGCGGGCAAGCAGGCCGCTCATACGACACCCGTTTATGTCAGTGTCGATGGGGGCGGGTTCCACAACCCCGAAACCGTAGCGAGTTACTTGTTGCAAAGTGAGCAATACTTACTCGAACTGGAAAAGGAGCTGGACATACACAGCGACAACCCGGAGTTTCGGGTGTGGTACTACAAGAAAGGACTCAAAACGCGCATTGACGAGACGCGGGAAGTAATTCGGGTTTTGAAGGGAAAACTAAACCAACCTGTACCCACGAACTGAAACCGAACGCGTCCCGGTCCGTGGGTACATACTATTACCGCCCCATCCAGCCGCCGTCGACGGTTAGTATCGTGCCGTGAACGTAGCTGGCGGCATCGGAGGCCAGAAAAACGGTTGGGCCTTTGAAATCATCGGGTTCGCCCCATCGGGCGGCCGGTATCCGGTCCAGAATGGATTTGCTGCGAACGGGGTCGTTGCGTAAGGCTTCGGTGTTGTCCGTCGAAATGTAGCCGGGGGCAATGGCGTTGACATTTACGCCTTTTGCCGCCCACTCGTTGGCGAAGGCTTTCACCAGACTGCCCACCGCGCCTTTGCTGGCGGCATAGCCCGGCACATTGACGCCCCCCTGAAAGGTCAGCAGCGAAGCCGTGAAAATGACTTTTCCGCTTCCCCGCTCGACCATCTCTTTCCCGATTTCGCGGGTGAGGATGAACTGAGCTGTCTGGTTTACGGCAATCACTTCATCCCAGTACTCGTCCGGGTGTTCGGCAGCGGGTTTACGCAGGATGGTGCCTGCGTTATTAACCAGAATATCGATGGCGGGATGGTCTTCTTTTACCTGTTCGATGAAAGCGTATAAAGCTTCACGCTTACTGAAATCGGCCTGGTAGGCGTTGAACGACCGGCCCAATGCCTGAACGGCCCCGGCAACGGCGCTGCCTTCCAGCTCCAGATTGGCCGAAACCCCAATAATGTCGGCACCCGCTTCGGCAAGGGCTTCGGCCATGGCTTTGCCAATACCGCGTTTGCAGCCCGTTACCAGCGCCAGTTTGCCGGTTAATGAAAATGTATTGAGTACTGAGCTCATGTATGAGTTTTATGTTAGGGGTAAGCACTCGCCAGCATGATAGAGACTACGTGGCTGATCGTTTACTTCAGATCGTTTATCGCGCAGAAGTCCATATCGCCATAGTCGAGGTTTTCGCCCGCCATACCCCAGATAAAGGTGTAGTTGGACGTACCGGCTCCCGAGTGGATCGACCAGTTGGGCGAAATAACGGCCTGTTCGTTCTGCATCCAGATATGACGGGTTTCCTGCGGCTGGCCCATGAAATGGCAAACACTCTGGCCTTCGGGTACTTCAAAATAGAAGTACACTTCCATGCGCCGATCGTGGGTGTGTGCGGGCATGGTGTTCCATACGCTTCCGGCCTTCAGCTCGGTCATGCCCATTTGCAACTGGCAGGTTGGAAGCACGCTGTTGACCAATAACTTATTGATCGTGCGGTGGTTGGCTGTTTCCATACTGCCCAGCGTAACCACCTCGGCATCGGTCCGGGCTATTTTTCGGGTCGGGTAGTTTTTATGAGCCGGGGTCGAGTTGAGGTAGAATTTAGCAGGAGCGCTGGCATCGTGCGAGATGAACTGGATAGCCTGTGTTCCCTGGCCAATGTACAGAGCTTCTTTATAATCCAGCTCGTACGAGGTACCATCGGCAACGACACGCCCCGCCCCACCAACATTGATAATGCCCAGTTCGCGCCGTTCCAGAAAGTAACTGGCTTTGAGCTGATCGGGGGTGTCGAGGGTAACGGGACCGTCAACCGGCATAATGCCGCCCGTCAGATACCGATCAAAGAAAGACAATACCCAGCGAAATTGATTCGGAACGAACAGCGTCTCAATGAGGAAATTTTGCCGGAGTTGCGTGGTATCCATGCCTTTCACTTCGCCCGGTGAGGAAGCGTAACGACTTTCAAAAATTGTCTGGAATGTAGTTTGGCTATCTGCCTGAGGGGTCAATTCGGTTTGCATAGGTGTAAAGGTGCCGGAAGGCAATGGAGAGTCTGTCTTTTTTATTGGTCGAAATAAAGCCTGGTCAACGTTGAAAAGTACAAAATGGTAAGTCTGTTACAAGTAGGTTCAATAACGAAAATAACCTTCTTGCCTTACCAGATAGCTGGGTATTTCACACGAATGTAGGGCGTTAATACAATTTGGTACGCCTTCAAACGATAAAAAATAACATTTTCTGTGCAAGCGTTACCGCAAACGTTTGCAATAATGTTTGTAGAAAAGTAGCGCATTCTTAAAAACGTTAAATTTTCTGCCAACTCTGAAATCATCGCTATTACACCTACATTCCATTAGTCTGTTGGTCTGATCGTGTTATCTTTTTAAAATTATATTCGGTCGACTAAAAACGGCCAATGCTTATGACAACTAACAATTGGGTAGGGGATCTGATAGAATTTGCCGAATTATTGATTTCTTAACCCCGCAAAAGTTGCTAGTAATGAAAGTTTACGTTGATTTGCTTACTTTTCCCTCTGATTCACTGAACTATGCAACCAATTGAACTAGTGGTATTTGACATGGCGGGTACTACCGTAACCGACCATCATGAGGTAGAGCGATGTTTCGCTGAAGCGGCCGTTGAAACCGGTTTGTCGGTTACTGATGAGCGAATTTTGGCTATGCAGGGACTATCCAAACGATATGTGTTTGAAACATTATGGAAAGAGCAACTGGGAGAAGATAGCCCCGAGGTTCAGCCGCAAGTCGATGTTTCGTATGACGCTTTCCGTCGAATCCTGGAAAACCATTACCTTACCCAGGGCGCTACCCCCACCGAAGGATGCTTGGAAACATTTGCCTATCTGCACGAACGAGGCATTGCCATTGCACTCACAACGGGTTTCTACCGAGTTGTTACCGACATTATTCTGGAAAAACTCGGCTGGCTGGCTGGGCTCAATGACCAGCGTGTTGGTACCGCAGAGAGTCTGCTGCAGGTGTCCATTGCCAGTGATGAAGTCGAGCGCGGTCGCCCTTACCCGCAAATGATCGAGCGGGCAATGAAACTGCTTGGCATAACGAATTCAAAGGCGGTTGTAAATATTGGCGATACGCCGTCCGATCTACTATCTGGCCGGGCTGCCGGGGTAGCACTGAATCTGGGACTTACCAACGGCACCCATACCCGTGAGCAATTGGAACAACACCCGCACGATCTGTTGCTGGGGTCACTCCGGGAGCTGCCCGCTCTGCTAAAGGCCCGGGAAGTATCAATGACTAACGTTTAATGAATATGGAAAATGAAAAATGTGTAATGAACAAAGGCCTTACTCAGAGATGATTTCGAGCGTGGTATTTTCCATTATTCATTAAACATTCTCCACTCTTAACTATGCCTTCTTACGATCTGATTGTTATTGGTGCCGGGGCTCTCGGCACTTTCCATGCCTATCATGCCGCTAAAGCCGGGAAACGGGTATTACTTCTCGAAAAAGACCGGTATCCCGTTGGTGCCACCGTCCGGAATTTCGGGCAGGCGGTACCCTCCGGTCTGGCCGGGCGGTGGTTCGACTACGGTCGGCGGAGTTTAGAAATCTACCGGGAGATTCAACAGGAAACCGATATCTCCGTCCGTCAGAACGGTACGATCTATATCGCTTCTGATGTCGATGAGTGGACGCTGGCTAATGAGCTTCACGACCGTTACCAACAGATTGGCTACACAAGCGAGCTGTGGACAAAAGCCCAATGCCTGGCGAAATACCCAACTCTGAAGCCCGATTACGTGGTGGGCGGTATTTATTTTCCGCAGGAGATGAGTGTGGAGCCCGAACAGATGATTCATCGCCTGATCGCTTTCGTTCAGCAGAAATACGGTGTCGATTACCGGTCTGGTTCGGTGGTTATTGATGCTCAGTCAACTGCAAGCGGGGCTACCGTCACGCTCAGTAACCGGCAGCAGTTTCAGGCGGAGCGGGTTATTATCTGCAGCGGGCATGAGGTACGGCTACTGTTTCCGGAAGTATTGGCTCAGGCCGGTCTGGTCGTTAGCAAATTACAGATGCTGCTGCTTGAGCCGGTTGCTGGTCTTGATCTACCGGGTAATATTCTGACGGGCCTCACCATTCGCCGGTACGAATCGTTTCAGGAGTGCCCGTCTTACGAACGAGTAGCAGCCAGCACGCCCGAGCAGTTGACCGAACTCAAAAAATGGGGTATCCATATTCTCTTTAAGCAGGCAACGGATGGCTCTATCATTGTTGGCGATTCGCATGAATACGCCGAAGCCACCCAGGCTGAAGACCTCGGCTACCATACGCAGGACTTTATCAATGACCTGATGCTGGCTGAGGCCCGGCGCATTGTTACCTTCCCATTAACCGTCCGAAAAACATGGGCCGGGTTTTACAGCCAGACCAAGGCCGAAATTTTCGAACATGCTATTGACGATAACATCCGAATAATGACCGGAATAGGCGGCAAAGGCATGAGTTCGGGGGCCGGATATGCCGAAAGCAACATCCGGCAATGGTTAGAATGAATTTGTGAACATTTTTGCAGATGAAAATATTTGGCAGTTGAATATTAAGGCAGAATATATATTCTGCCTTTTTGTTTATATACTGGTAATATATCCTTAATATTAAGCCAATAGCCAAATTATACTTTTGCGGAAATTTACTTAAGCAAACTAACCCGTCACACGTATGAAGCTCTGTTTACAATCTTCAGCGCCATGGCAACGGAAAGTCGCTTCCTGCGATCTAAGCCGTTTGTACGTGGCGTTTTTATTTTGCCTGTTATCCGGTATGTCGGCCATGGCGCAGACCATCACCGGGCGCATCACATCAGGAGACGATAACCAGCCGTTGCCGGGGGTATCGATCGTCGTAAAAGGAACCAATGGCGGAACAACTTCCCGCGCCGATGGTACGTATTCGATCAGCGCACAGCCGTCCAGCACATTAACGTTCTCGTTTATCGGTTATGCCACTCAGGAAATTGCCGTAGCGAACCGCACTAAACTGGATGTTACGATGCTCGCCGGCGACCGGACGCTGACCGAAGTGGTTGTAACGGCTCTGGGTATCAAAAAAGATATTCGGCAAACGGGCGTTTCGATTCAGTCGGTGGATGGTTCCCAGCTGTTGAAAGCCCGTGAACCAAACGCTGTGAATGGTCTGGTAGGTAAAGTGGCCGGTCTGACCATTGGTGCCTCGGCCGAACTTCTGCGCCGACCCAATATCGTGCTGCGGGGTAATACCGATGTGCTGTTCGTGGTCGACGGGGTGCCCATCAACTCCGACACCTGGAACATCAGCCCGGACGATATTGAAACGTACTCAGTGCTGAAAGGCGCTTCGGCTTCGGCGCTGTACGGTTTCCGGGGGAAGAACGGAGCTATCCTGATTACCACCAAGCGCGGCACCAAAGACAAGCGTGGCTTTGCCGTTGATGTGAACACGAGCCAGATGGTCGACAATGGCTTCCTGGCCATTCCGAAAGTGCAGGATGAATACGGTCCCGGCGACCACGGCGTTTATGAATTCGTGGATGGTAAAGGGGGGGGTAAGAATGATGGTGACTACGACATTTGGGGACCCCGTTTCGAAGGGCAACTGATTCCGCAGTATGACAGTCCCGTTGATCCGGTAACCGGCAAGCGGCAAGGCACACCCTGGGTGGCGCGTGGTAAGGATAACCTAAAGCGGTTTTTGCAGACAGGTATTCTGTCGACCAACAACATATCGGTGTCCTCATCGGGTGAAAAATATGACCTGCGCTTTTCGGTATCGCACAACTACCAGCGCGGTCTGGTGCCAAATACCAAGCTGAACAGCACGACCTTCAAAGTGTCGACGGGCTACAACTTCTCGAACCGGCTGCGGTTTGAAGGCGATGTACAGGTCAACCGCCAGTACACGCCTAACATTCCCGATGTGAACTACGGCCCAAACTCGATGATCTATAACATTGTGATCTGGGGCGGTGCCGACTGGGATGTCGATCAGCTGAAAAACTACTGGCAGCCCGGCAAAGAGGGTACGCAACAGATTTATGCGGAGTATCAGCGATATAATAATCCCTGGTTTACGGCCAAAGAATGGCTGCGGGGGCATTACAAAACGGATATTGTAGGGCAGACCTCCCTCCGGTATAACATTACCGATGGCCTTGACCTTACGCTGCGTACCCAGGTGTCGACCTGGAACCTGCTGCGTAATGAGAAGTTTCCCTATTCGGCAACCAGCTATGGCCGCGAAGAAACGAAAGGTGACTACCGCGAAGACCGCCGGAACCTGCTGGATAATAACACCGACTTACTGCTTAAATACAATAAGCGGGTGAGTCCGTTGCTGAACGTCAACGCCATTGCCGGGGGGAACCTGCGGGTGTATAACTACAACTCGAACTACACCTCGACCAACTACCTGAACGTACCGGGCGTGTATAACTTCGCCAACTCGCTCAACCCGGTCATCGCGTCGAACTTCCAGTCCGATATGCGGGTACTGTCGGCGTACTACTCGGCTGACTTTACCTTGAAGGATTTCGTCACCCTCTCGACAACGGGCCGGATGGATAAACTGTCTACGCTGCCAAAAGGCAACAATACCTTCTTCTATCCGTCGGTGGCGTTGAGTACGGTATTGTCGGATTATCTGCGGTTGCCACAGGCCATTTCGTTCCTGAAATTCCGGGCTTCGTACGCCAACGTAAAGGATGGTCTGACCCAATCGACCATTGGTGTACCGAACTGGTCGCTGGGGTATGGTGAGCAATATCAGTCGTCCTATGATGGACCAACGTACCAGAATGCAGCCGTTTACAGCACACCGTTAACGATCAACAATACATCGACGGCCTACTTTACCAATGCGCTGAACAACCCCAACATCAAGCCAAACAGCACATCGCAGACGGAGGTAGGTTTAGACGTTCGCTTCCTGAACAACCGGCTGGCCTTCGATGCGGCTTACTACATCAGTGACGACGGCCCGCGTATTTTCAATCTGCCCATTTCTGAAACAACCGGCTATTCGTCGGCGCTGGTAAATGGTATCAAAACCCAGAAGAAAGGAATTGAATTGTCGCTGACGGGTAAAGTGCTGGTGAACCCCAACGGGTTAAACTGGGACGTACTGGCCAACTGGTCGACCTACAAAGAAATTTACAAGGATTTCTATCCCGGTGTAACGGCGCTGAATACCTTCTTCAAAGTAGGCGACCGGACGGATAAATATTACACGTCGACTTTTGTCCGCTCGCCCGATGGCCAGATCATCAACGATGCCGGTGGCCGGCCCATCCGTACTACGGTGGCACAGTATGTGGGCAACATCAATCCAGACTGGGTGTTCGGGGTAAATAACCGGTTCAGCTACAAAAATCTGACCTTCAGCTTCCAGGTCGATGGTCGTGTAGGCGGTGTTATTTCCGACTATGTACAACAGAAATCATATGCTGGTGGTCGGATCATCAACACCGTACAGGGCGATATGGGCGTAGCCCGCTTGAACGACACGAAAGGGATCAAATCGTACCTGGGCGAAGGTGTTCAGGTGAGCAACGGAGCCGTCATAAACTATAATTCGGATGGCTTCGTGACCAACTATGCTGAACTGCAATTTAAGCCAAACGAAACCAAAGCGTTTTTGCAGGATTACATTGCCCGGCGCTACGGCTTCGACGGTGGGAATATGATCAGCCGGACGTATGTGAAGCTTCGTGAAGTCGTGGTTGGCTATTCGCTGCCGCAGTCATTCACGAGCCGTCTGGGTATCAAGCAGGCATCCGTTTCGCTGGTGGCCCGTAACCTCCTCTACTTCGCCGAGAAGAAAGACATAGACATTGACCAGTTCACGAGCGGTGGCCGTTCGGACCTGCAAACGCCAACGACGCGCCGGTACGGTGTCAACCTGAACCTGACCTTTTAACTAATGAATAATGAACAATGCCGAATGGATAAGGCAATGGCAAATCATTAGTCATTAGCCATTCGGCATGATACATTCTTTACATCATGAAACTGAACAAGATCATTCTTCCCATATTGGCAATTGTGTTGGGGTTAACCAGTTGCGAGAAATCGTTCGATGAACTCGAAAAAGACCCTAACCGGGCCGTGAATGCCCCCGCTTCTCTCGTGTTGAAGGGCATCCTGAACGATATGTACAACAGCGGCAACAGCCCGTCCGGTTTTTCGGGCGTTACCAATGCGCCCTGGGGTGCCGAACAACGCTACAACCAGTTCTACGCCAGTAACTACGATTACTATTCGACCAATGAGTACAACTGGACCACAACGAGCCTGAATTACTTCACGCTGAAAGATGTGATTAAAATGGAGGCCGAAGCCAAACGGGCCGGTGCTGCCGATGTAAACCCATATGCTGCGTTGGGTAAGTTCTTTCGGGCGTATTTCTACGAAAACATGACCCGGCGCGTGGGCGATGTTCCACTCACCGAGGCCCTGAAAGATCTGGGTAACCTAACACCCAAATACGACTCGCAGAAGGCAGTTTATGCGCAGATTCTGAAATGGCTGGACGATGCCAACACCGATATGACGGCCATCATTACCAAAGGTGATAACACGCTGGCTGGCGATTTTTATTTAAATAATGACCTGCGCAAGTGGCAGAAGGTCATTAACGCCTACCGGATACGCGTGTTGATTAACCTGAGCAAAAAAGAGGGCGATACCGATCTGGCCATCAAACAGAAATTTGCCGAGATGATTGGCAATTCAACCAAGTACCCATTGCCAACGGGCTTAAGTGACAATCTGCAGTATATTCACAACAGCACCCAGAGTAAATATCCACGGAACCAGGATAACTTTGGGCAGAGCGCTACCCGCGAAAATATGGCTAAAACCTACGTCGACTTACTGGTAGAACGCAAAGATCCGCGCCTTTTCGTAGTGGCTGAACCAGCATCGGCTAAGCTGAAAGCGGGTTTGCAACCAACGGATTTTGCCGCTTTTGTAGGGGCTTCATCGGGTGAAGATTTGCAGGACATGGCTACTAAAGTGCTGAAAGGGGAGTACTCGTTTCAAAATCGGAAGCATTATTATACATCGTACATAGGTGAGCCTGTATTCATCATCGGCTATCCTGAACTGATGTTTAACATTGCCGAAGGAATTAACCGGGGCTGGGCCACCGGCGATGCCGCCAGCTATTACCAGAAAGGAATTGCCGCGTCGATGGAGTTTTACGGGTTGAAGGATGGCGATAATACCGTAACGTTTTCGCGGGATGGGGGTATTTTTAACTTCGATAATTACACCGTTAAAGTGAGCCTGGCTGATTACCTGGCGCAGGCATCGGTAAAATATGCCGGGAATAACGCCACGGGCCTGAGCCAGATTCTGACCCAGAAATACATTGCGTTCTTCCAGAATTCGGGCCTGGAAGCGTTCTATAACCAGCGCCGGACGGGTGTACCTACCTTCCTGACGGGTGTAGGCACCAGTAACAGCGGCCGGATTCCAAAGCGCTGGTTGTATCCGCAAAGCGAGCGGACCACCAACGAAGTAAATCTGAAAGCGGCCCTCACCAGTCAGTATGGCGGCAATGATGATATTAACGCCACCATGTGGCTATTGCAATAATCTTGTAGTATCGGGTGTCCCGCCCGGCCGTTAAGAGCAAATCAAATCAGACCGATAAGGTTTTTAAAACTTTATCGGTCTTTTTCCTGAACTGATGAACCGCAGAACCCTCCTCAAATCGGCCGCTTTATTGCCGGCTATCGCTTCTGAAACCGCTGCGATGCCACAATTGGCCCGCAAGCGCTCCGTTCGCTTTGCCTACTTGGGCGATACGCACATTACACCGGACGTTAAACCGATGGAAAGCATCGCCAGGTGCTTCCACCATGTCCAGAATCAGGCCGATAAGCCGTCGTTTATTCTGCATGGTGGCGATGTGATCATGGATGCCCTGGCAGAAGATCGGCAGAAGGTACAGCAGCAGTGGGATGCCTGGAACAAGCTCGTAAAAGCCGATAATTCGCTGCCAATCGAATACTGCATCGGTAACCATGACATCTGGGGGTTCGAGAATGCGAAGAATGACCTGCTTTATGGCAAAAAATGGGCCATCGACCAGATGAAGATCAGTGGTCGGTACCGCAGTTTCGACCGGAACGGCTGGCATTTTATCATTCTGGACAGCGTACAGCCTAAACCTGACGGCAAGTGGTACACGGGCAATATCGATCCTGAACAGATGGACTGGCTGAAAGCTGATCTGGCTAAAACCAATGCAAAAACGCCCATCCTGGTTCTGTCACACATTCCAATCTTCAGCCCGACTGGTTTTTTCAGTGAATCGAGTGTGAGAGAAGGTATGTGGAATATATCGGCGGGTACAATTCTTGCCAATACGCCCGAGTTGCTGAAACTGTTTTATCAGTATCCAAACGTAAAAGCCGCTCTCAGCGGGCACATGCATTTGCTGGATCGGGTTGAGTACAACGGTGTTACGTACCTTTGCAACGGTGCCGTTAGCGGCAACTGGTGGAAGAGCGACGTTTACCAGCAAACGAAAGCCGGATACGCCCTATTTGATCTTTACGACGACGGAAGCGTAGAACGAACCTATTTGCCCTATATGTAACACCGGGCGTCCCGCCCGGTTGTTAAACCTGTTTGTTTCTATCTTGCTGACATTAAAAGCTGCCTATTCTCTCACGACCACATACTCTCCCGGGCGAGATGCCCGGCATTACCTATGCAAACCATTGCCAATCTCTTTGCCCAGGGCGGTGACGATGCCTACTTCGGTGAGCCGATCACCCAACTCGAACACGCACTCCAGTGCGCTCAACTCGCCGAAGAAGCCGGTGCCGATGACGACACCATCGTGGCCGCTTTTCTGCACGACATTGGTCACCTGCTTCCACCCGATCTGGCAGGTGGCTACATGGATGGTTACGGCACCGTCGATCATGAACGTTTGGGAGCTGATTACCTGCGGGAGCGGGGCTTTTCGGAGAAGGTAGCGCAACTGATTGAAAACCACGTAAACGCCAAGCGGTATCTGGTCTATAAAAACCCGGCTTACTTTGCTCGTTTGTCGGAAGCGAGTTTAAAAACGCTGGAGTTTCAGGGTGGACCGATGACGGCCATTGAAGCAGCCGCTTTCGAAACGAATCCGTATTTCAAGGGCATTCTGCTCATGCGAACCTGGGATGAACAGGCCAAAATACCCGGTTTGCCAACCCCTGGTTTTGACCACTACATGGCTATTGTCGAGAAAAATGCCAACCGGGTTGACTAGGTTGTCCCCGTCCAGTGTACATGTTCACCCACCTTTTCATCAGCCCTACTATGAAGCACCTTTCCCTGTATCTGTTACTTTTCGCTTCTAGCCAAACTGTTGCCCAGCCTCCTCCACGGATCGCTGCGGCATCTGCTGGTGCCAAAACCTACACAACCTTACAGGTGCCCGGTAGAGCGGAGTTTTGTAAGATAGACATTAACGGAAAGTCTGTTCTGCCCAGCGGTCGCTATGTAACACCAGCGGGTCAAACCATCCGCATTGCCAATGACCCGTTTGGACTCGCCATTTCGTCCAATGGACAGAAAGCGGTTTCGCTGCACGATGGCATCTTAACGGTAGTCAACTTAGCCGATTTGCAGGCCACCCGCGTCCCCGATTACGCGGGCAAAATTCCCCCGGCGCTGAAAGCGGGTTCGTTTCTGGGCGTAGCCTTTGCGCCCGACAACCGCACGGCTTACCTCAGCAACGGCGATAAAGGACGGGTGCTGGTCTTCGATACCGAGCAATTTCGAACGATTGACAGTATTAGTCTTGATGGCAATGGCTACACTGATAGCTTCACGTCGGATTTGCTGTTGAACGGCAATGAGCTGCTGGTGCTTGACCGGGCCAATTTCCGGCTGGTACGCATTGATATGGCCACTAAAAAAATCTCCGCGTCCATTCCTACAGGTCGTCAACCCTTCGGCCTCGCCATCAGCCCCGACCGTAAACTGGCCTTTGTGGCGAATGTGGGCCTGTATGCCTACCCAAAGGTGCCGGGTGTTACCAAAACCAATAAAGATACCATGGCACTCAAGTTTCCGCCCTATGCGGCCCATACCAAAGAGTCGGCCGAAGGCGTGGAGGTGGAAGGGCGCCGGATTCCCGGACTGGGTAGCCCTCTGGTCGATGAAGCTATGAGCGTCTGGACGGTAAATCTGAGTACAAACAAGGTAGTAAATAAGGCCAAGCCGGGCGTGCAGATCGGCGAAATGATTGAAGAAGCCGAGGTCGTGGGTGGGTCGTCGCCCAACTCGGTGGTGGTGGGCAGCCGGTACGCGTACGTGTCCAATGCCACAAACGACAATATTTCTATTCTGGATTACAAGCAGCCCGGTAAATCAGGAAAAAAACCGGTGGGTACGATCTCCCTTAAAGTCGATCCAAAACTGGATCGATACCGGGGGCTGATGCCGTTCGGTATGGCTTTGACCAGCGACCAGAAAACCCTGTATGTTGCTTTGCTGGCGCTCAATGCGGTGGCTGTTGTGGATGTGCCGACGCGTAAGGTTCGGGGGCTGATTCCAACTGGCTGGGGACCCACGCGTGTGGCGCTGTCGCCGGATGAGAAGACCGTGTATGTCATATCGGCCAGAGGTCACGGGGCTGGCCCGAACGGGGGTGCTACATTCGTGAAACCACCACAGGGGACGTACATTGGCGATATTCAACTGGGCACTTTTCAGGCAGTTGCCGTGCCGGATGCCGCTCTGTTAGCGACCTACACCAAACAGGTGTTAGCCAATACTTACGAAACCGTTACCCTTACCGACGATGGCCGAAATCCATTGCCGGTATTGCCCAAAACCCGCCAGTCGCCCATTAAACATATTGTGTACATCACCAAAGAAAACCGGACGTACGACGAAGTATTGGGGCAACTGAAGTCGGCCAATGGCGATTCGACACTGGCCCGATTTGGTGAGGGCGTCACCATCAAAACCCGCGTTTCGACCAGCCGGGGAACCAGCGGCCGAACCACGGACAATGCCGTGGATAGCGTGCGGGTAACGGGTGCCGATATTATGCCGAACCACATCCGGGTGGCAAGGCAGTTTGCTTTCTCCGATAATTTCTATTGCGATTCGGACGCCAGTATTCACGGTCACCACTGGATGTTGGGCACGATCCCTAACGAATGGGTGGAGGCCAATGCCGCTTCGGAAGGACGGTTCGACATGGATTCCAAAGCACCGGGTCGGCGGTTCCCCAAAGCTTCCGGCGCGATAGATCCCGAAGACTACAACGAGATCGGTGGTCTCTGGGAAGCCTTCGAGCGCAACAAAATTTCGCTCTACAACTTCGGCCAGGTTAATGAGTTTGCCGGGAATGTAGAAGAATGGACAACGACGCAGTTCGGCGCGGCTCAGTCGGTCGTGTTTCCCATGCCGAAAGCCGTGTACCCACACACCTCACGCGACTTTGCCGGGTACAACACCAATGTACCCGACCAGTACCGCATGGAACAGTTCGAGCGGGAGTTTACGGCGAAGTGGATAAAGGGCAAAGAGAAAATGCCCCAGTTCGTGACCATGCAGATACCAAACGACCACGGTGCCGGACCGCGCCCGGATTTCGCCTATCCGTATTTACATTCCTACATGGCTGATAACGACCTCGCCGTTGGACGAGTACTGCATTTTCTGTCGCGCACCAAATACTGGAAGAATATGCTCGTCATCATCACCGAAGACGATCCGCAGGGGGGCGTCGACCATGTTGACGCGCACCGATCTGTACTGCTGATGGCCGGGCCATATGTGAAGCGTGGGTATGTGTCGCACACCCACGCCAACTTCGGGTCGGTACTCAAAACGATGTACAACATCCTCGGTGTGCCGTATGTGAACCAGTACGACCAGACGGCTTCGCTGTTGCAGGATTTCTTTACCGATAAACCCGACTTTCGGCCCTATGAAGTGGTGCTGCCCGACGGCCGGGTATTTGACCCACAGGCGGCTATGAAGCCCTATAAAAAGGTTTTCGACTGGCGCAAAATCCAAAAAGGCCCCGAGATGGACGACCGCGCCGACCAGCGTGCCGAACACTACCGCCAGCAGAATGGTGAGTATTAAAGTAGTGCCGACCGTCGCCGGGCCGACGGTCGGCACTACACCACCAAGCCATTTTTGTTCTATCTTGCGTTCTTCTAAGTCTGTTTTTAGCCGTCGAAAATTCGTTAAACGCTTTATTCATCAACAGTAACGCAAGCTATTTGTGAAATCCCCTGCTTTTTTACGTAATCCGACGGCGTTTATGCTTTTCGGCGCCACAGCCGCTTTCTGCACCTACGCCTGCATGTATGCTTTCCGAAAAGGGATCACCGCCGTTACGTTTGAGGGGATGGCCTTCGCAGGGATCAGTTACAAAATCTGGCTCGTAACGGCCCAAGTGTTTGGCTATGCGGTGTCGAAAGGGATTGGGGTGAAGGTCGTGGCCGAAATGTCGCCGGGACGTCGGGCTGTTAGTCTGCTATTTTTTGTGGGGTTTGCATTGCTGGCTTTGCTCGGCTTTGCGCTGGTTCCGGCCCCGTACAATATCATCTTTCTGTTCCTGAATGGCTTGCCGTTGGGTATGGTTTACGGTACGATGATCGGGTTTCTGGAAGGACGTCGGCAAACGGACGGGCTGGTGGCGGGGCTAACGGCTTCCTTTATTTTCGCATCGGGCTTCGTGAAAACGGTGGCGCTCACCATTCGCGCCGATTGGGGCGTGTCGGAGTTCTGGCTTCCCTTCGTAACGGGTATGCTGTTTGTGCTGCCCATGCTGCTTTCGGTCTACGCGCTGACCTTACTGCCGCCCCCCACCGACGAAGACCGGGCCCTGCGTACTGAACGCAAGCCTATGGATAGTGCTGAACGGGGCGCCTTTGTGCGCAACTTCCGGCCGGGTTTGATCTTGCTTATCGCTTCGTACGTGCTTCTTTCTGCCTTTCGGGATTTTCGCGACAACTTCGGTCCTGAAATCCTCAAAGATGCGGGTGTGGAGAACCCCGGTATTTTTGCCAAAACCGAAACGCTGGTCGCCCTGGGTATTCTGGTAGTAATGGCGTTGCTTCAACGCATAACCCAGAACTTCCGGGCGTTTGCGCTGCTCAATGGCCTTATGCTGTTGGGGGGCGCTCTGGTAGGTCTAAGTACGTATGCGTACTCATTAGGCTCACTGTCGGCAGGCAATTGGTTCCTGTTGACCGGCCTGGGCCTCTACATGGCCTACGTGCCCTGCAACGGCCTGTATTTTGAGCGGCTCATTGCCTCTTTTCGCTATGTCAGTACAGTCGGGTTTATGGTCACGCTGGCTGACTGGTACGGCTATCTGGGCAGTGTCGGCGTGTTACTTTACAAGAATTTCGGCCATGCCAACATCAGCTACCAGGAGTTTTTTATGGACGGTGCTTACATCCTGTCGGTCGTGTACGGCGTGCTGGTGATTGGGTCGTTTATCTATTTCCAGCGGAGGTATAGGGCCGAGGTAGCGGTTCGGATTGAGGAAAGTGTGGTCTGAAAGTAGCCAGACAGTGCTCGCGCCAGATTAAATAGGTACGTAAACGCTTAATTTTTTTAAATAATTACGTTTTGGTCATCCCGACCGGTCCGCCGGTCGGGATGACCAAAACGTATAGCTCAATCATTCCTACTTCATATTATTTACGAACGGATCGCGCCAGCTCACTCACCGCTGGGCCGCTTGATCCATTGCGTTATTGGTGATGCACTGCCAAAATCCGGCGAACCGTCGGCTTTCCAGGTGAAGGGCTGCATACGAATGGAGCGGTTGTTGCCGCAGCCCTGCCCCGCAGCGGCATTGGCGTGGTAAATGAGCCAGTTTTCTTTTCCGTCGGGCGTGGTGAAGAAGCTATTGTGTCCCACACCAAACGTACCATTTCCCCCATTTGGACCAAAAACAGGTGTGGCCGACTTCGTCCACGAAGCTGGTTTGAGCAGATCGGTGCTGGTATCGGCCGAGAGCTGCCCCAGGGCGTACAGGTCGGTTCCGCAGAAACTGGCCGAATAGATAAGGAATACTTTGTTGTTATGCACCAGAAATTCCGGTCCTTCGTTGACGCCGAAGCCGTTCTTTTCCCAGGCATACTCCGGCGAAGAGAGCTTAATTCGGGCCGTACTGGCAACGGTGTAGGGATTCGATAAGTTAGCGATGTAGATGTGCTGCGACCCACCCAGATCCGTTTCCCATCCCGACCAGGCAAAATACAGCTGACCGTTTTGTTGAAGCAGCGTGCCGTCAATTGCCCATTTGTTTTCGGGTAAGTTAAGTTGGCCCCGGTCGATCCACGTTCCCTGCGTTGGGTCGGCGGATTCATTTTCCAGAACGAACATACGGTGCGTAGCGTCGTTGCCGTTATTGTCGGCAGCGTAGTAGATATACCACTTACCATTCGCGAAATGCAGTTCGGGTGCCCAGATGTCGCGGGAGTTCGGTCCTGTTGCGGGGGGTGTCCAGACGGTGACCGGCCGCGCCGATCCCAGGCGGCTCATGGCGGCTGTTTTGTAGATGCGCAGGTTATTTCCGGTGGTGTGCATCACGTAATAAAAACCGTCTTTATACGTCACCCAGGGATCAGGAGCGGCCGTAAGGAGTGGATTCTGGAATTTTCCAACGGTATCGACACTCGTAACGGGGGGAGTCGGGGTAGGATTGGGCTTATCGGCCGATTGACAGGCGATCACCAGCGCCAGGAGTACAAACAGGTAGTTTTTCATCGTTGAGATAGGTTTTTCGCCACAAAGCGACACGGAGAAGACACGGAGTTGCATAGAGGGTTTTCTTTATAATTTCTCCGTGTAACTCTGTGTCTTCTCCGTGTCGCTTTGTGGCAAAAAATCAATAGTTTGGGTTTTGCAGCAGGTTCGGGTTTAAATCCCGGTCCAGTTGCGGGATGGGCAGCAGCTCGCTCTTGCCTTTTACAAAGGTAGAGAAAGCCGGGTCCCGGACAGCTAATTGCGTACCAAGGTCACCCCAACGGGCGAGGTCGTTCCAGCGGTGGCCTTCGCCCGACAGTTCCAGTAACCGCTCGTGCTTCAGCTGGGTCAGGAACTGCGCTTGCGTGAGACCCGGTTTCGCAACCGTCAGCGTGGGTAATCCAGCCCGCCTGCGTACCTGATCGACGTAGGTGTAAGCCTGGGTTGTTTTGCCCGTCGCGTTGAGGGCTTCGGCATACATCAGCAGCACATCGGCATAGCGAATGTACCGCCAGTTGTTGGGCGACCGGTAACCTTCCTCATTTTTCCAATGGTCGTTCTGAAATTTACGGAACCACACCCGTTTGTTATCCCGGCCGTAGCGCTGGGTGAAGGTTTGCCCATAAATCTGGGTGAAATCAGGACCACGTACATCGGTCGAGTCGAAGAGGAACGACGCTTCCAGACGTGGGTCGCGGGCGCCGGTCGTTGTTTTCTCCGTGAACTCGCGGGTAGGCCATCGTTGCGCTTCGCCATCTGACCAGCCAATGCCCGGAGGGCCAAAAAACTGTGCCAGCGAAGTGCCGTAGTTCTGGTTCGGCGTTTCCGTATCATCGTCGGTGTATTCGGCCGGGTTGATCTGGAACTGCCATTCGAAGACAGACTCCTTATTATTTTCGGTCGTAATCAGGAAGTTATCGCGATAGTTTGGCATCAGCGAGTACACACTTTTTCCATCGCCTTCCACTAACCATTGCAGGGGTGTCAGCGCTTCGGTGTATTTCTGCTGCTGCATCTGTGCTCTCGCCAGTAAAGCATAAGCGGCCCCTTTCGTGGCCCGTCCCAGATCGGCGTTGCCGTACGTTGTTGGCAAGGTCGCAGCGGCTTCGGTCAGGTCCTTCTCAATCTGAGCCCACACCTGCGCGGTAGTTGCCGAGCTGGGTTTGTCGCCCACAACAGATGGTTGCAGGATGAGCGGGACGTTGCCCCAGAGCGTCACCAGATGGAAGTAGTACATGGCCCGCAAAAACTTGGCCTCGCCCAGATACCGCCCTTTCAACGTAGCATCCATCTGGATGGCTGGAACGTTATTGATGACCTGATTAGCGCGGTTAATGCCGATGTAGTTATCATTCCAGACGGCATACGCATTGCCATAATTGTAGTCCGTTACCAGAAACTGGTCCATGTTGTTGACAATGTCAGTTGCCGGACTCTGGCTGCGTCCTTCATCGGAACGGATAATGTAGTAGAACGGCATCCAGCGCGAAATGCCGCCCCGGTGCATGGTACTATAGACCGCGTTGACACCCGCCAGCGCATCGTCCGGGGTTTTCCAGAACGACTCGGTCGTTACCTGGTTGGGGTTCACAATATCAAGGCTACGCTGGCAACCTGTAAAGGCCAGGGTTGCGGCTATCGTTAGCGAAATGAATTTATTTTTCATCCTAAAAGAAAGAGCGAAAGAGTGTAAGAGCGAAAGAGCGTTTACCGCCTTTTCATGGTTGAGCAAATCATTCTGTTGTTTCATGATAAGTTTATCCGAAACGGGTTAGAAGTCGCAATTAACGCCTACCGATACCACGCGAGGGGAAGGCCAGTGACCAAGATCAACGCCCCGCTCCTGAATATTGGCACCTGTTACATCAGGGTCAAGTCCGGTATATTTTGTAATCGTGAACAGGTTCTGACCACTTACATACACGCGGGCGTTACGGATTTTGATCGTGTTGAGCAGAGATTTCGGCAGCGTGTAGCCAATCTCAACGTTGCGCACCCGCACATAGGAGGCATTCTCCAGCCAGCGATCCGTATACCCGAAGTTGTTCGAGATAATTCCCTGATCGCCGGATTCCAGTCCTAACCGAGGGTCGGTTGTACTGGTGTTGGTCGTCGTCCACGGGCTTATGTCAGACCGGAAGTTGGTGAGCTGGTAGCTGTCCAGCCCGCGCCGTACGTCGTTGTAAACGGTATACCCAAATACGCCCGTTAACTGCACATTGAGCGAAAACTGACCGTACGATACATTGGCCTGTGCACCCGCCTGCAACTTAGGCCAGGGCGAACCCACAAACTGACGGTCGTCGTTCTGAGTGATCTGTCCGTCGCCGTTGGTGTCGACATACTTAATGTCGCCCGGTTTGGCGTTCGGCTGGATCAGGGTTCCGTTGGCTCCTTTGTAATTATTTATTTCCTCCTGGTTCTGGAAAATGCCGGCCGTTTTCAATACATACCATTGACCGACGGCCAGTCCAACCTGCGAGCGGGTGTTGCCACTCTGGATGTAGTTGATGTTCTGGCCCTGGTTTCCTACGTTTTCGACCCGGTTTTTGATAGTCGTAAAATTGCCCGATACGTCCCACTTGACAGCGTGTTCGTTGTTGCGATAGGTAGCCGAAAACTCAACGCCCCGGTTGCGGATAGAGGCTGTATTTACGTACGGATTGCCGCGCAGGTTACCTAGATAGCCCGGCACGGCCAGGTTTAGAATGGCGTCGTTCGAGAGCGAGTTATAGACGTTGATTTCCGTCGTGATCCGATTTCTCAGGAACGAAGCCGATACACCATAGTTTTGCTGGAGCCGCTCCTCCCAGCGTAGATCGGGATTAGCCAGTTGTGCCTGATAGGCTCCGACGAATGGTGTCTGGTCAACTCCGAAAATAGTTCTCGGATTGTTGTTGATGAAAGCTGTGTAAGGGAATGAACCCAGCGTAGGCACTACGATACCCAGCTTGCCGTAAGAGGCATTCAGTTTTAAATCGGAGATCCAGTCGACTTGGAAGAATTTCTCCTGACTGATACGCCAGGCTGCCGCTACCGAGGGAAAGAAACCCGTCCGGTAATTCGATCCAAAACGCGAATCCTGGTCTACCCGGCCCGTCAGGGTTAGCAGGTATTTGTCGTTATAGGCGTAATTGACCCGGCCGATGTAGCCCAAAATCCGGTAATCGTCGGGGGTGCCGCCGGCTGAGTTCGAGATACCCGTAGCGGCATTGATGGTGTTGAAATACTGACCACCGGCAAAGCCCAGATTGGTACGCGAGCCGGACGTAATGTCGCGACGGGTCGTTTGCTGGCTGATACCCACCACGCCGTTGATGTTGTGCATCCCGAACACTTTATTGAAGTTCAGCGTGTGTTCGAACAGCATACTGAGGTAGCGCGACCGGTCTTCGCCCACCGAGCTGGCTACCGGCGAGGCACTATACTGATAGGTGCCAATCCGGCGTAGATTCTGGGTGTAATCGAAACTCACTTCCAGGCCCGCGTTGGCGCGGTAAGTCAGCCAGTCGGTCAGCTTTACGTCGAGGTACGCATTGCCGACCAGCTTGGCGTAATTGCTTTTGTTGCTGGCCAGATTACGAACCGCCACGGGGTTGAAGGCGTAAGTAACGGCATCCGGGTTCCGGCCAATACCGTAGCCCCCCGGATTACCCGCGTCGATATAGCTGGGGTCCTGCACCGGAATAACGGGGAGCATACCGGCCATGTCGTAAATAGGGTTACCCGCCGGGAAGTTCTGGATATTCGAGTTCGTCAGCAGCGCATTTTCGCCAAACGTAAATCGACCCAGCTGGCTCTTGGTATTGATGCGCAGGCTGGCCCGGTCGAAGCCGCTGCCAATGACATAGCCTTTGTTCCCGAAGTAACTCCCCGAAATCAGATACGTTCCGGTTTTGGTGCCGCCCGACAGCGTCAGGTTGTAATCCTGAAGGTTGCCCGTTTGCAGAACCTGATCCTGCCAGTTGGTATTGATGTTTGGGTTGAACGTCGCCGTCGCTACGCTGGATGGGGGCGTTTGCCCGGCGTTCTGATATTGGGTCCGTTGGGTAGCCGCAAAGTTGGCTGCGTCCATGACATCCCAGCGTTTGTAGACTTGCTGAACACCGTATTTAGCCGAAAACGACACCCGGATCGGACCTTCTTTACCTTGTTTAGTGGTGATGATGATCACGCCATTAGCCGCTCGCGACCCATAAATGGCCGCAGCCGAGGCATCTTTCAGCACCTGAATGGACTCGATATCGTCGTTGTTGATGGTTGGGTTGGCATCGGCAATCATACCGTCAATGATGTACAGCGGGTCGGTATTCAGGAAGCTGGCTACCCCGCGAATCTGGATCGACGCTTGCTGCCCCGGTACGCCCGTATTTCGCACGGTAACCCCCGGCGATAGCCCCTGAATGGATTCTGCCAGCGAGTTGGCCGTTACTTTGTTGGCCTGGGTGGTGTTGATGACGTCGTTAGCACCGGTAACGTCCCGCTTCCGAACGGTCTGATACCCGATCACAACCACCTCGTTGAGGGTTCTGTCGTCGGGAACGAGTTTCACGTTGATGACTGTGCTGGTACCGATGGTTACATCCTGACTGGCGTAACCCACGCTCGAAATCGTCAGCGTTGTGGCGGCATCGCTGACGTTCAGCACGAAGTTGCCGTTGGCATCGGTCGTCGCTCCGGTCGTTGTACCTTTCTCGATGACATTGGCACCGGGCAATCCCTGGTTATTTTCGTCGGTGATCTGTCCGCTGATGCGCTTAAGCTGTGGCGCTTCCGTTACGTCGGTGAGCGCATTACTAACGGTCGCCAGTGCGGGTGCGGAGCTTTCTGCTGGTAGAGCAAGTCCCACTTTTTTGGCGGATACCGCCTGAATGGCAAACAGGTTCGCATTCACTTTGCGGTAGCGTAACCCCTGCGATTCGATCAGTTGGTTGAGCGCCTGTTCGAGGGAAAGACCGTCCAGATCGGCGTCGGTTTGCCGACCGGCTACGAGCTGTTCATCGTAGGCGAAATTAACGTTGAAGCGCCGTTCCAGTTCAGACAGGGCTTTTTTCAGCGAACGACTCCGGCGGTTGCGCTGACCGGCATCGGGTGAGATTGTCTGCCTGCTGGCGGTGCTTTCGTAGACCGGTTGGGCGCGGGTCAATAGCTGCGCAACGCTGGGTTGCGGCAGGACGTAGACCCCGCCCAGAAGCATAGAAAGGAGAATATACTGGTTTTTCATACGAAGAGAACTAGGTAATTGTTGTTGACTAAAATCAGGGGTTATGGCGTAAACTGATACGATCGCCGGTACGGTAGGCCGTCAGATCAAATGTGAGCGAAAGGGTAGTTAGCAGTGTTTCGATGCTCTGGTCAGACAGGTTGCCCGTGAACCGTCGGTTTGCCAGTTCACTGTCTTCAAAGACGATATCCAGCCCGTAGGTGTCGTGGAGCTGCTGGGCAATGTCGCTCAGCGCTGTGTTGTCGAACACAAACTGATGGGCCACCCAGGACGTGTGCAGTTGCGGCCTCTCCTCCCGAATCTCAACCGCTTCGACACTTGGTTTGGTCGCAGCAAACTGACCGGGTTTCATCTCGATCACTTTACCCGCAGGCTCATCGGGTTTAGATAACTGCACCCGGCCTTCTACCAGCGTTACCGCCGTGCTGCCCCGGCGGGTGTTGACGTTGAACTGCGTGCCCAGCACGGTAATGTCCAGCCCGGATGTATGCGTCACGAACTTCACCCGGCCGCCCAGATGACTCTTTTTCGTGACGGTGAAAAATCCTTCGCCATCCAGCCAGACCTCGCGGGATTTGTCGTCGGTCCAGCCATCGGTATAGGTAAGGGTGGTGTTTCCATTCAGGAGTACCGTAGAGCCGTCGGGCAGCGTAACGGTCCTGTTTTCACCAAAAGTCGTGTGAATGCGCTGCTCTTTGGGGAGTAGTTGATAATAGATCATTCCCCCGGCTATCAGCAGAAAACCCGTTATGGAAGCCGCCACCTGCCAGCCGAAACCGGGTCGCTCCCCAATGAAACGCTGCCAGCCGGACAGGGGTCGTACCGCCGACTTTTCCGATTGTTTTTCATCGAATGCCCGATCCAGCACCTGCCAGATACGTTCCTGACTGGCATCGGTCAAGTCATTAAAGCGGGCGTTCAGGTGAAGTAACAGCGACGTAGCTTCATCGATACTCGCCTGTTTTTCCGGATGTTCGAGCATGAAACTATGCCAGAAAGTCATACTCTGCTCATCGGGCTGGAGCACCCACTGGCGGAATGATTCATCCAGTACAAACTCGTTGATAGAGTATTGGTTGTAATCGGGTAAAGGCATATTCATGTACGAAATCCGGCTGACGTCTACCCAACAAAGAGCTTCGTTCAACAGATTATCCCTCGCTATGCCTACTTTTTTACTAAAATTTATCGGATGAATGCCAAAAGCAGAAAGACGGTATTGGCTGGTATGCGTTTTTGAAGAGACGCAATGGCTTTATACACAATTTTGTAGACGGATGTCTGCTCAATACCCATGATTCCGGCAATTTCCTCATAACTGAGGTTGTCGAAGTATTTCAAAAACAGCGCTTCTTTCTGGCGGGCGGGGAGGTTGTTCAACTCATACAGCAACAGTGTCGACTGCTCCTGCGAAATCTGCCGATCCAGCCAGGTAGGTTCGTAATAAAACTCGATGGCAAAGTCAAGGTGTTCGGCATCATGGTCGAATCGCTGCTCACTGGTCAGCTTGCGGACTATTTCCCGACGTAGGGAACGCATGAGGTAAAACTTGATGGAGTCGGTGCGACCCAGCCGTTCGCGGGTTTCCAGAATAGTGAGGAACAGGTCTTGCAGGCTGTCTTCAGTCAGCTCCCGATTCTGGGCAATCTTGTAGCCGTAGTTGTAAAGCGTGGGCGCGTATTTATGGTACAGATAAGCGTATGCCTGTTTACTGCCGCTCAGGAAATCATCCCAGAGGGCGGCATCGGTTGTGTAAGGGTACGTTGAGCTTTCCAATGCTTCGTTGCGTTATTGGAAGCTTAAATTTACAACTTACCAAGGGAATAGTAATACTTGGTCGGTAAAAAGTAATGTTTGTTGGTAGAGTTTGTTGGGGAAATGGTCAGTAGGCTGAGTGGTCAATTTCTTAAAACTGCCCAAACAACGACCCACAAGAAACGGACGGCATCACAAACTATGAGCTGGAAATCTTAAGCCAGTACCCAGCTCAGCGCCATCACCCCAGCGAGTCCGGATACCGAAACGAGCGTTTCCATGACAGACCAGGTTTTCAGTGTGTCAGCCATGGAGAGTTGAAAATACTCCCGAAACAACCAGAAGCCTGTGTCGTTGACGTGCGAAAACATCATGCTGCCGGCCCCGATGCTCAGTACCATTAGATTAGGCTCAACCCCCGGCGCACTCAGCATGGGCGTAACGAAACCAGCGGTGGTAATGCCTGATACCGTCGAAGAACCCACACACACCCGAATGAGGGCCGCCATACCCCAGGCCAGCACATAAGGGTGCAGGGTGGAGTCGCGCATAAGATCGGCAACGGCCTGATTTACCCCACCCTCCGTGAGTACCTGCTTCAGAGCACCCGCGCCCCCGAAAATCAGGAACAGCAGTGCCACATCTTTGATCGACTCGCCGAGCATGGCGGTCACCGTTGGCATCGACTTACCTCGCCAGATGCCCAGCGTAACCGATGCCACTAGCACCGCACAGAACATACTCACGACGGGTTCACCTACGAACAGCAATACCTGCTGGCTAGCAGAACCGACGGGCAGCATCGGACTGGCCAGCGTACTCAGGCCGATGAGCAGAATCGGTAATAAAACAGTCAGGAAGCTCACAGGGGTTGAAGGCATCTGATCGTCGGGAAGGTCGGGGGCGATGAAGGCGGGGTTCGGTAAGGTCGTGTACCGTTGCACTGTCGAGCCGAACAGGGCGCCTGAGATCAGGATGGCCGGAATGGAAACAAGGATGCCGTAAAAGAGCGTCAGGCCCATATCGGCGTTGAATTGCTTAAGAATTGCCAGCGGAGCCGGGTGGGGCGGGAGGTAGCCCTGTGTAACGGATAAGGACGCCAGCATGGGCAGGCCAATATACAGGGCGGGCAACTTATACCGGTAGGCAACCGTAATTACCAGTGGCGCCAGCAGCATAAAGCCCACGGAATAGAAAAGCGGCAGACCAACAATAAAGCCCGTGACCAGAAAGGCCCATCGGGCATGTTTAGTGCCTACCAGCGACATGATACTGACCGCAATGCGCTGAGCGGCCCCACTCTGCGCCACTAATTTACCCAACATTGCCCCAAGCGCGATAATGGCCGTTATAGAACCGAGCGTACCGCCGATGCCTTTCTGAATGGCCTCTGCCAAGGCCAGTGGTTTTAATCCCAGCGCCAGACCAACCCCAATCGACACGGCCAGAAAAGCCAGAAAGGCGTGCAGACGAACGAGAGAAATAAGCGCAATGAGGGCCAGGATTCCTAAGAAGGTAATGGTTAATGGCATAAGGAATAAACAAAGTAGGTGCTACAGATGCGTAGCGCATTAGTTTATCAATGTTGTTTCCCGTTTTTTCTACTTTCCCGACTAAGGGATAAGTAATCCGGATTGGGAAAAGGCGCGGTTTCATCGGCAGTTCCAGACTCGTATTCTGCCGCCCCCCGTCTGATAAAAGAATGTGGTTGTCAGGAAACGATTCCGTTCCTAACAACCTATAGGAAGTAAATCTATAGATTGTTTGTAAAATATGTTAAATGATTGATTTTTAAATAGTTGCCGTTAAATAAAGAGTGTTGGGTATGGGTGTTTTTATTGCACAATTTTGTCTTGAAATAGAACTCGCAGCAGGATTGTCAAAATTAACGGGTATGGAAACATAGGCCGTAGTGATGAGAAAATGGCTTTCGGAGAAAGTCATGACGGGCAAAAGTTGCCTGAGTAAACGTACGAGAAATAACAGATCAGCGAGAGAGCCCCTTTTAACGTAATCGCATTGTAAGACCAGCACTGGTACTGGTAGCATCCGTAGCCAACGCGTCTGGTGAGTCGATCAATCTTAAACGCAAAATTTCAGTCAGTTAGAACGTGTCTGTTCTGCTAAGGGGTGATTAGTCCACTAGTCAGCCTCACTTCATTCGTGCCGGTACGATGAAGGTTTCTAACGGGGCTTCGGCTCCGCCGTTGTCTGTTCCCGATTTCTACAGGTTTACGCTTTTATTTCTGGCGGACGTTCATACGTTTCCGTTCATTCCGCCTGCCCTCAATTTTACCACTTTCCTCTTTTTATCACCTTTTAATAGTAATTACCATGGCTAAGAAAGATGCTAACCAATCCTCTAACGACGGGGCTGCTAACCGGGCCTCTTCATCTGTTGACGAAATACTGCTTGCGGCTCTCGAACGCGACGATAACAGCTTCGAGACGGGACGTTACCTGGTCACGTTCAAAGAAGGGGCGAGCGAAGAAGGGTACCAGTCCTTGCAAACGCAGGGAATGCGCGTTGCCGACGCCCGCGACTTCGATGATCAGGCTGTTGTAATGGAAAAAACCGGTGATGCCGATGCCGTCATTTTTCCTGAGATTGGCGTCGCTCTGGTGGGTGGCAATGCTGCTCAGGAGCGTAGTATGAGCGCTTTTGCCGAGGTGGCAACAGACAGCCCGATCCTGTCCATCGACCCGGAGTACTTCGTATTTGCCGATAGTATGTATTCGGAGTTCTTACAGGCCAGCACTGGTCAGCCTGCTCCGAGCACATCGAATGAATTTTTGCGGGGTTTTTTGCAGGCTACCGAGACCATTGCCAAAGAGATGCGGAGCAATGGAAATTCGCAGGTAGACATAGACGAAGAAATACAGGTACTGGGCGCCACTTGGGGACTAAATGCCTGTCGGGTACCGCCCAGCATACGGAGTGGGGTGGGTATACGCGTTGCCGTGCTGGATACGGGGTTTGATTTGGGGCATCCCGATTTTGTGGGTCGCCCGATCGTTAGCCAAACGTTTGTGGGGCAACCTGTGCAGGACATTCACGGTCATGGTACGCATACGACCGGTACTGCCTGCGGGCCCAAGTCACCCGTGGGCGCTACTCCCCGGTATGGTATTGGCTATCGGTCGTCCATCTTTGTAGGTAAGGTACTCTCAAACTCAGGCGGTAGCGTGGGGGGGAGTGTACTGGCTGGAATGAACTGGGCCATTGCCAATCGCTGCGCGGTTATTTCGATGTCGCTCGGTGGGCAGGGTGGGGTACAGCCTTCCTATACCGCTGCCGGACAAGCTGCCCTGAACAATGGTTGCCTGATTATTGCCGCTGCCGGAAACGCTGGTGCTGCAACGGGTTACCCCGCCAACTCGCCAACCATCATGTCGGTCGCTTCGCTGGATTCCACATTAACACCTTCCTCTTTTTCTAACTTTGGCAAAATTGAGATTGCTGGCCCCGGTCGGGATGTGTTTTCATCATGGCCCCGGCCTACCCGGTACCGAACCATTAGCGGAACCAGTATGGCTACTCCGCACGTGGCGGGCTGTGCGGCACTTTGGGCCGAAACATCGCCCGCTATGCGCGGGCTAACGTTATGGCGCAAGCTTCAGGCATCGGCCCGACGGTTGCCGCAACCTGCCGCCCGTGTGGGTGCCGGACTCGTTCAGGCGCCTTAACTTAAACTTGGTTGAGCTTGCTGGCAGGTGCAATTGTGCCTGCCAGCTTATTGAACAAACATGCTCTGTTTTCGATGGATCGTTGTTTTATTCCTATTGATGGTGTCAAGAGGAGACCGCCATGTAATACATTATTCCAGGAAGACTATGTCTGAAATGAAAAGATGGGTTATCACACTGGCCGCAGATCAGTCAGTGAGTGAAGTATCCAGAGAGGTGAGCAAGACGGGCTTTACCGTTGAACAGGTGCTGGACCAGATTGGCTGCATTACAGGGTCAGGCAGCGATGAGGTGGCGCGCAAGCTGAGGAAGATTCCGGGTGTTGCCGATGTATCTCCCGATGTGGATATTCAGATTCCGCCACCCGGCGAATCCGTTACCTGGTAAGGTCAGTCGCTTCTTTGCCGTTGTGTGTTCGTCGACTGGACAAAACCAGTGGAGCAGGGCTCTGTTGCTCTTACCTGAGGTCAGGCGAAGGAGGAGCCGTTAACGTTTATTAATCACCAGCGAATTGGAGGGATACTGTCATGGCAACAAATGATACTCAAAACGATTTTCCAAATGGCTCATTGCCCAATCGGGTGTCGTCTTCTGTCGAGGAGCTGCTGCTGGCTGCTCTAGATCGTAACGATGCTGGTTTTCAAACGGGTCGTTATGTGGTTACGTTCAAGACCGGTTCAGATGAGGAAGCCTTAAGAAAGGTGGGGGTGGCGCAGGGAATACGCGTTGCCGATGCGCGGGATTTTAAAGGTCAGGCTGTTACACTGGACCAGGTGGGAGATGTAGATGCCGTATTTTTCCCCGAAATCAACATTGCGCTGGTGGGTGGTCATGTCATGCAGGAACACCGGCTGGATATGGATTACAAGTATCAGCCGGACAGTCCTATCGTGTCCGTTGATCCGGAATATTTCGTGTTTGCCGATGGAGGCACGAGTGAAGGTATGGTGAGCAGCCGCTTCGTTGAATTAGCCACAAACACAACATTTGAAAGCCTGCCGGGCTTCGCCGAATCACTGCAAAGGACGTCGGACGATTATTTGCGGGGTTTTTTGCAGGCTACCGAGACCATCGCCAAAGCAATGCGAGGGAGCGGAAACGGGCATTCGCACCATGAAATGGACGAAGAAGCAGCGGTACTTAACGCAACATGGGGGCTGAAATCATGCCGTGTACCACCCAGTCTGCAAACCGGGGCCGGCATAAAGGTAGCGGTTCTTACCAACGGATTTGATCTGGGACACCCCGATTTTACCGGCCGTTCCCTGGCCAGCGAAACCTTTGTTGGCGAGCCGGTTCAGGATTTAAACGGGCATGGTACGCACATGATTGGCACCGCCTGTGGTCCTGATGCTCCTGCCGGTGCCACTCCCCGATACGGTATTGGGTACCGCTCCGCTATTTTTGTAGGCAAAGTGTTGACTAACTCAATGGCGGGCACCCTGGGCAGTGTATTGACGGGCATGAACTGGGCGATTGCCAACCGATGTCCGGTAATTTTTGCTCCGTTAGCCATGACGGGTGGGCCGTCGGCTGTGTTCACTACAGTCGGACAGGCCGCTTTAACAAAGGGTTGCCTGATCATGGCCGGGTCGAGCAATTCAGGAACCGTTGTGGGTGCTCCTGCCAATTCGCCCACTATTATGTCGGTAGCAGCACTCAACCAAAACTTACAGCCAGCCCCTTTCTCGCCAGTGGGTAAAGTCGATATTGCAGCTCCGGGTCTGGATACTTTTTCGGCCTGGCCCCGCCCTCGTCGGTATAATACCATCAGCGGTATTGCTACGGCTACCGCACACGCTGCCGGTTGTGCAGCACTTTGGGCCGAAACGTCGCCCGGCTTGCGTGGCATGAAGTTATGGCGAAAATTGCAGGATACGGCCAGGCGTCTGCCTTTCCCCGCTACCAGGGTTGGGGCCGGGTTAGTTCAGGCTCCCTAGCGTCTGGCTTATTCCCTTGTTGCCATAAGGTGAACTTCCATAGCCTAATTTCCTCTAGCACTTAATGGATAAACGTGCCCCTGCATGGGTCGAAAGCTGAGCGAGTCCTGTAACTTACGGGCTTTACCCGTAAAGCCGAAACCTATGCCAGTTCATCGATTGCTGATCACCACCATCTTTTTGATTTATCTATCGGTTCCAATCAGCAGCCGGGGACAGAAAGCGACCGAAATTCGCCGGTTTCAGTTGGCCCAGGTGCAGCAGGGTGTTGCCGTCGACCAGACACACTTTTACGTCGTTAATAATCATTCGCTAACGAAGCACACGAAAAAAGACGGTAGGCAGGTAGCCATCTGGCAGGACACTACAGGTCTGCTAAAACATATGAATAGCGGGGTTGTGGTGGGGCAGAAACTGTACTGTACGCACTCCAACTACCCCGATGTGCCGATGGCCAGTTCAATCGAAATATTTGACACCCGAACGCTTCGACACATTGGGAGTCACAGCTTCGGGCTCTTTCCCGGCTCCGTAACCTGGGCTGATTTCTACAACGGCTACTGGTGGGTGGCTTTCGCCAATTATTCAAATAAAGCCTCGGCCGAAGGGCGCGATAACCGCTGGACGACCCTGGTCAAATACACCTCAACCTGGCAACAGCTGGAGTCGTGGGCTTTTCCGACCCAAGTTTTGCAGGCTTTCGGCTCGTACAGCACTTCGGGTGGAACCTGGGGACCGGATGGGCTGATCTATTGCACCGGCCACGACAAACCCGAACTGTACGTGCTGAAACTACCCGAGCGGGGGCACACGCTGCAATACGTGAAGACCATTCCGACCATCAGCGAAGGACAAGCGTTTGCCATTGACCGGAGCATCAAAGGGAAACAGATTTTGTATGGTATTACCCGGAATGATAATTACGTGATCGTTTCCGTTGTGGAATGAATATTGCACGGTTCATACGGCAACGTGATACCAGTTAATAGCTGTAGATGAGCTTACAAATAGAAGCTTATGCTACGTAAGTGCCTTGATTAGTTTTTATGTATAGTTGTGTTAAGTTTTTTTGACGTATAAACTATATATTGCTGCCACAAAACCGTGCACTTTATATGGCTAAACCTTTGATATATTATTCTGTCAACACCAAACTTGCCTATGAAATCAATGAGAGATTCTATAATAAAACCCATTATGTTTGGTGTAGTCCATTTTTTCATGAAGTAGGGCAACCGGCTTCGTCAAACCCGAAAGAGATATACAAAGAACTTAGACGGGATGTCGAGTCTGAAGACGAGCACAGTGCTAAAATTAGACAAAATGTGAGTGGCATACGAAGAGGAGCCAAATTCAAGCATGATAACCGGCTTATCTCATCGACTCAATTTGAAGAAATCAAAGCGCTGGTAAATCGAAGCTGGCAGCGGAAAATATTCTCTGATTTTACCCCCTTTATTTATGTAATTCCTTCCAGCGTAGATGTAGAAGCAATTCTTAAACCAGTAGGCGTTAGAGATAAGGCATCTATGCGGTCGGTGGAGTACCAAATCAGAGAGTTACCCAGAGCACTCTTTGACGTAATTAGCGTTGATTACTAGACTGGTAGTGTAAAACTTTTTTATCTTTATATCGTTTTAAACAGCAGACCTGAGGTTATAGACATGGTATCCAGAACAGACACATCCATACGCCGGCAACACTTCAGGGAAACTGACCCCCATTCTGATCCAAATATAAATGCCTTCAGTCGGTTAATCCAGATTCAGGAGGACTCCGCCGTTTCCATTATCAATGAGTTGTACAGACTACTTGCCTCCGCTCGTAAGCAAGTGGAAGCCAATATCCCTGTTGATGATGATTTGTCTGCTGATGAGAAAGAACTCTTGGCCGATATCATTGAGGCTACTCAGCTCAACACAGTTCGGGATAAATACAAACTGGATAGATTGACACGGGACCTCAACGATACCTTTGATCTAATTACAGGGTTTGGCAAAAGAAGTGTACGTAAAGCCAGGGATCTCCCCAAACAGGAAGCGGCCTTACAGACTGGCACTGTGAAATTTTTTAATGAAACGAAGGGCTTTGGATTTATCAAATCAGATAGTTCAGGCGACGATATATTTGTTCATGTAAGCGCATTAACAGATCATATCCACGAAAATGATAAAGTAAGGTTTACCATCGAGCAAGGTAAAAAGGGGTTGAATGCCGTTAATATAAAATTGCTTTAATAAACGTGAACGTTGTTTCGTAGCATTGTACTACTTGTCTGACAGCGCACCCGTCGCCTGCAAACCCTACCGCTTCGCCAACGCCACAATATCCTTTACTTCCAGAACGGGCTTCTCATAGCCGATCCTGACCGACTTGATCATGGCCAGCGCCAGTTCCTGTAAGGTCGAAAACCCTGCCGGGTAAAGCGCCCGGCCAATGGGGTAGAGCCAGTTGATATATTTATAATAGACAAGCGTGTTCTTCAGCCCCGGCGTCGGTTTCATGAATCCCGGCCGGAACATATAGGCTTTTTTGAACGGTAAACGCATCAGCGCGTTCTCCGTGGCGCCTTTCACGCGCGCCCACATGCTGCGGCCCTGTTCGGTGCCGTCTGTACCCGCGCCGGAGATGTAGCCAAAGGTCATATCCGAATTAAGCCGTGCCAGCGTTTCCGCTACGTGCAGGGTAAGATCGTAGGTGAGGTGCCGGTACTCGTCTTCCTTCATACCCACCGACGATACGCCCAGACAGAAAAAACAGGCGTTGTACCCACTCAACTGCGACTCGATGGCCGATAAGTCGAAAAAGTCTTTGTGGATGATTTCTTTCACCTTCGGGTGTGAGACGCCACTGGATTTACGGTTGATAAGGAGTACCGCTTCGACGTCGGGCTGTTGCAGGCACTCGTGGAGAACGCCTTCGCCTACCATGCCCGTGGCACCGGTTATAATGGCTCTGATTTTCATGTAGTGATCGGGTTTATGTCGGTGTAATTCGGAATGAATGAATAAATTTACAGAATAGCTTATTACTCCAAAGCAGAACCAATTGCAATAGGTTCACGGCCTGCTATTTATCCCGTTCGACAACCTCCTAAACAGCCTTTTTCCATGCGCTTTCTACTTGCCCTGTTACTAACTGGTCTACATCTGACCCCCTTTACCACGCTTTCTGCCCAGGAGCTGGTTAGCAATGGCCAGCGCGACATCGTGTTCAAATCCGTCAATGTGATCCCCATGGACCGTGAGCGCGTTCTCGAAAATCAGACGGTCGTGGTGCGAAACGGCCGGATAGCCGCAATGGGAAACGACGGTAAAGTGGCCATTGGTAAAGACGCGCTGGTGATTGAGGCAAAAGGCAAATACCTGACGCCGGGCTGGGCCGAAATCCACGCCCACGTGCCCCCCATCGACGATATTGAGCCCATGAAAGAGGTGCTGATGCTGTACCTTGCCAACGGCATCACGACTATCCGGGGTATGCTGGGCCACCCCCGGCATCTGGAACTCCGCAGCAAGATCAACAGCGGTGAAATCCTCGGACCCCATTTCTATGCCACCGGCCCGTCGTTCAATGGGCAAACCGTGAAGACCGCCGAGCGGGGTGCCCAGATGGTCCGCGAACAGAAAGCCGCTGGCTACGATTTTCTTAAACTGCATCCCGGACTAACCAAAGAGACATTCCCGGCTATTGCCAAAACGGCGCACGAAGTCGGTATTCCGTTCGTGGGTCACGTGTCATTTAATGTGGGCGTCTGGCGGGCAATTGATGCGGGGTATTCATCCATCGACCATATGGATGGCTTTGTAGAGGCCATTGTGCCCCGGTCGGACACCCTGGCCGAACCCGAAACCGGCCTGTTTGCGTCGTGGATCGCTTACCGGGCCGATGCCTCGCAGATCCCCAAACTCGTAAAGGGGCTTCGCGACAAACACATCCGGGTTGTGCCCACGCAAGCTCTCGCCGAACGCTGGCTTTCGCCCCTGCCCGCCGATGCATTCAGCAAAGATCCGGAAATGAAATACATGAAACCCGAGCAGGTCAGCGGCTGGGAGAATACCAAAAAGGGCTACCTGGCCAACCCGAATTTCTCGAAAGAACATGCCGAAAAGCTGATTCAGATTCGTCGGAAACTCATTTACGAATGTCAGAAGAATGGGGTCGATATTCTGTTGGGCTCCGATGCCCCACAGATTTTCAACGTGCCCGGTTTCTCCATCCATAACGAAATGAAATACATGGTCGATGCCGGTTTAACGCCATACGAAACCCTGCGGACGGGAACCGTCAACGTGGCATCTTACCTGAATAAACCCGATTGGGGCGTCGTTAAGACGGGGAATGTATCCGATCTGGTGCTGCTGAGCGGCAACCCCTTGAAAGACATTACGCAGACCAGAAACATCGACGGCGTTATGATAGGGACAAACTGGCTCTCGAAAGCTTATATTCAGAAGGAGTTGAAGAAACTGGAGAAACAGTAAGTGATGGCTGGAGCGGGCGAATGCCTGCGCCAGCCACCCACGACCGACCTTACATAAATTCCCAGGCGCTCTGGTAGGCGTTCAAATTCTCGGCATAGGCGATGAAGTCCGCGTAGAAAGGAAGCCCGGCCAGCGTCGCACTGTCACCGACGATGACCAGTTTCTTACGGGCGCGGGTCATGGCGACGTTCATCCGGCGAATGTCTGAGAGAAAACCGATGTCCCCTTCGGCATTGCTGCGGGTCATGGAGATGTACACAATGTCGCGCTCCTGCCCCTGAAAACTATCGATGGTGTTGACCGAAATCCGGCCAATGTAGGGTTGTAACTCAGGCGTGTGAGCCAGTTGATCCTTCAGTATGTTGATCTGTTGTTTATAAGGCGAGATAACGGCGACCGTCGGAAAGTTTTCCGGCGTATACCGGGTACTCAGGTCCGCCACCAGTTGCGTCAGGTGTTTCATCAGGAGGGCCGCTTCTTCGGGATTCGTTGAACTGGTGCCGTCCAGTTTCTCGTCGAATCCACAGCCGGCTGTATCCACGAAAACCAGGGCCGTATCGCCCTCGAACAGCGAATGTCGGGCAACGGAGCCGTGCGCTTGTAGCTTGTTCTCATAAAACACCTGCGACGAATATCCCATGATGTGTTCATGCATCCGGTATTGTTCATCCAGCATGGAAACAGCTTCGGGATGCAGGGCAATGCACTTTTCGAGCAATGTATGGCTCAATCCCTTCCGGGCTGCTTCGGCCGATTTGATGGTGGGGGAAAGCTGGCAGTGATCACCGGCCAGCACCACTTTCCGGGCTTTGAGAATTGGAATCCAGCAGGCGGGTTCGAGCGCCTGACCGGCTTCGTCGATGACCACCGTATGGTACGTGAGGTTCCGGACGGTATGGTGGTTAGCCCCCACCAGCGTGGCTGTAATTACCTGCGCTTTATTGACCAGATCATCAATGACGTACTGTTCCGTATTACCAACCTCCTTCATGATCCGGTGCGCTTCGTCGAACAGAGCCTTACGCTGGTCACGCTCGGCTTTGCCGAAGTTGCGCTTGTATTTATGCGCCATGTTCTTGAACTCGTTGGCCTGCTTTTTCAGCTTTTTGGCTTCTTTCATAGCCGGATGATCGGCCATTTTATGATCGAGCGTGAGTGCCATCAACCGCTCCGATACGCGGGCCGGGTTCCCCACCCGAAGCACGTTCAGGCCCTCGTCGTGCAGTTTTTCACTCAATAAATCGACGGCCGTATTGCTGGGGGCAACCACCAGTAACTTCTTGTTATCCTGTTTATGCAGGGCTTTTATAGCCTGTACGAGCGTTGTGGTTTTCCCGGTACCGGGCGGTCCGTGTACAACGGCCAGTTCGTTGGCCGTCAGTATCTTACCCACTGCGGCTACCTGGCTGGGGTTGAGCCGGGGCAGTGGTAGCGGTGGCGTATCGGGGTGAAAGGTTGGCGATGTATCGCCCGTCAGGACGTTGATCAGGCGGCTATCCGATTTCTCCGCGAGGGAATTGGCCAGTTTGAGGGCCGCTTCCATTTCGTCGTAGCTATTGTCGTCAAACAGCACTTCTACTCCCAGTTTGCCATCTCTCGACCAGTCGGGCAGTTCATCTACGCGCAGCGTAATCCGCAGGCGGTTGCCGCTCTGGTGTGTAATGGTACCTTCTACACGGTCGGTTTTTGGGTCGTGGTTGCTGAACAACACGGCGGGCATACCAAACCGCAATTGATGGGGAATATCCTGATGCGTGGTCCGCTCGACTTCTACGGACAGATAATCGCCCCGGCTCATTTCAGAACCCCGGATGGCAATGGGATACCAGGTTAATCCGTTGGCCCGGCGTTCGGCAACGGAAGTTGTTTCGGTGAGTTTACGGTATTGCGTGCGGTCTTCTTCTCGTTCAACCTTTAGTAAATCAAGCAGATTTTTAAAATAATCCATGTACAAAGATAACGAGTTTCCCACCCACACCGATTCGGCAAGCTGCTAACCCAAGCACCGGACCCTACTTGTGATTTGTTGTTTGAGCTGTAAAACGTGCGAACAATTGCTTGCGCCAAATAAAATATATATTGGATTTGTAAATCTGGTATTTTTGTTGGCAAATGGCTTCATTCGTAAAATGATTTGCCTTGTGCCCACTGGACAATACACAACCTGAACTACATGAAAACCAATCGCATCTGGATGCTTCTCTATCTGACAAGCACCCTGACGTTTGCCCAGCAGAAAGCCCTCCCGAAACCTGAAGAGACCCTTGGCTTTCCCGTTGGCGCTGATTTTAAGCTTGCCACTTATGAGCAGTCGCTGGCGTATTTTAAGAAACTGGACGAGGCCAGCGATAAGATGAAGCTGGTTTACGTGGGTGAAACCTCCGAGGGAAGGCCCTGGTATTTTGCCCTGATCTCGTCCAAGAATAACCTCGACAATATCGATAAATACCGGGCCATTGCCCAACGACTGGCACACCCGGCGGGCCTGACCGATGAGGATGCAAAAAAGCTGTCGCTGGAAGGGAAACCGTTGGTTCATATCGATGGTGGACTCCATGCTTCTGAAGTGGCCGGGGCGCAGCACACCATTTCGCTGGCGTACGATATGCTCAGCAAAGCCGACGATCCCAAAATGAAGACCATTCTGGATAACGTCATCCTGTTGCTTTGGCCATCGCTCAACCCGGACGGACAAACGATGATTGGCGACTGGTATAAGGCGAATGTCGGGACGCCCTATGAAGTGGCGCCCCCGCCGTTTCTGTATCAGAAATACGTAGGGCACGACAACAACCGCGATGCCTATATGCTCAACATGATCGAATCGAGGGTGGTGGCGCGCACCTGGCGCGAGTGGGAGCCGAACATCATCTTCGTACATCACCAGACGTCCCCTTTTCCTACCCGTATCTGGTTGCCGCCCTTTGCCGAACCCATTGCGTCGCAAACGCCCCCCATCATTGCCCGCGAGGTAAACATGATTGGCATGGCAATGGCGCAGGCGCTGGAAAGCAATGGCCAGAAAGGGGCCACGCACATGGGTACGGGCTTCGATGCCTGGTATCCGGGTTATATCGACTACATGCCGGTGCTGCAAAACATCCCGGCCTTCTGGACCGAAACGGCTTTGTATAACTATGCGACGCCCCATTTTTACACCGTCCGCGATTTCCCAAAAGACAAGAACGAGTTTCGGGTCGAGTCGCTGTATTCCAGCCCGTGGCCGGGGGGGTGGTGGCGCATCAGCGATGCCATGGCGTACATGGAAACGGCCTCGCTGGCCACCCTCGACTATGCTGCCAAATACAGCGATGTGCTGCTGTATAACCGCTACCAGTCGGGCCGTAACACCATCAAAAAATACGAGCATGAGCCGCCCTACGCCTATTTTATTCCGCAAAAACAACGCGACCCCGCCCGCCCCGCCGAACTCCTCCGCCGTCTGGCCTTTCATGGCATCCGCATCGGGCAGTTGACTAAAGACGTGGTATTCGACGGGCGAAACTACCCTAAAGGTACCTGGGTGATTCCCATGAATCAGGAATATGGCGAGTTGACGAAACAACTGCTCGACGTACAGGTGTACCCCGATCTGCGCGAGTTTCCGGGTGGTCCGCCGGAGCAACCGTACGATGCCGCTGGCTGGACACTGCCGCTGCAATTTGAACTCAACGTCATTCCGGCCATAACACCGCTGCCTGCTGAGGTCAAATCGGCCATTCAGATGGTTAGTGGAACGCCGAAAGACTGGAAAACGGACGATAAGAAAGATGCTTACCCGGCTGACTTCGTGACGGGCATTGGCTTCGATACCAACCCCATTTCGGCAGGCATCAAAGCGCCCGAAGGACGGCTGACCGGAACCGGGCCGGTTGCCCTTGTCAACCCGGCCGAGAACAATGCATTTAAGGTAATCAGCCGTTCATTAAAAGCGGGCGGGATGGTTAAATACAACAAAGAGGCTCAGAAATACGCCATCAGCGGGGTAGGAAAGGCAGCGCTGGATGCCTGGATAAAAGAGTTGGGGGTTACGGCAGAACTGACAACCAATACCGCCGGAACCCTAGTAAAACCCCGCATCGCAGTGTACAAACCCTGGACGGCCAGCATGGACGAGGGCTGGACACACTGGGTACTGGAACAGTTTGACGTTCCGTTTGTCAACATCACCAACACCGATGTGCTGGCTGGTGATTTATCCGACCGTTTTGACGTTATCCTGATCGCATCCGACCGACCCAGAAGCCTGAAAGATGGTTTCGCCAAGGGGCTGGTTCCCCCGGCCTACGAAGGTGGACTGGGTGAGCTGGGGGCCGGTAACCTGTCTAATTTCGTAAGCCAGGGTGGTACGCTTGTTTGCCTGAACGCCAGCAGCGACTACGCCATTGAGGCCCTTCACTTGCCCGTAAAAAACGTGGTGGCGGGTGTGAACAGTAAAGATTTCTTCACGGGTGGTTCGCTCCTAAAAATAGAAACCGACGCTGCGCACCCGGTCATGGCCGGTATGCCTGCCAAAGCGGCTGTTTTTGTGGAAGGAAGTCCCGTCTTTGCTACACTGGATGGCTTCAAAGGTCAGGCGTTGGCTAAGTTTGCCTCGAGTGGGTCGCCTTTGCGGTCGGGGTACTTACTGGGCGAGAAGTACCTGCATGGCTATGCTGCATCACTGGATGTACAGCACGGGCAAGGCCATGTTATTCTGCTTGGCTTCCGGCCGCAATGGCGCGGGCAGCCCTTAGGCACGTATCGAGTGCTGCTCAATTCGGTGCTATACGGTGGAGATGTGCCGAAAGGCAAGTATGGATCGGCAGAGTTCTGGAAAACACCCGTTGTATCGGCGAAGTGATGGGTGTTCAGGTGAAAATTATGTTCGACAAAAAGGATTAGCCGGTTGGGACTGCTGAACGGGTGGGCTGATGGTTCTCAGTTCTTTACCTATTAAAATGCGTTTATTGAGTAGTAGTTGTTGAACAAACACATGCTTTAAGAAGTCATTCTTATAATACTTGCCGGTAAGGCTTGGTGCCAGTTACTCAGGTGTTGATCTGAGCAGAATGGCTTTATTCCCCGTGTAAAAAATAATTTGGTTAACTGTGAACAATCTTAATCAACCCAAAGCCGTCTTTATCCTGCTGCGTCTGCCATGGCTTATGTTGCTACTTTGCTTCCTGCTGGGAGCGAAAGCTGATCAGCCAGCGGACCGACTCATAGGCCGGTGGCAGTTTCCGTCTAAAGGGTCCAGCGTTGATATTTATAAGCAAAGCGGCCTCTACTTTGCCCGGGTAGCCGAGGTTGACCAGGCCGGTGAACAGAATTTTGGCCTGATGAAAGATAGTCTTCTGATTTATAACCTTCGCTACGATGGAGGGGCCTGGTCTGGCGGACGCTTAATTCACCCCAAGACGGGGATTTCCTTAAGTGTTGAGGTGCAAATGTACAAGCCGCAGGCCATAGACGTAACGGTTTACAAAGGCATCAAACTGCTCCACCGAAAATTCGTTATGACTCGTCAGGAACGGTAATAGGCTTGAGGTTTAGCCTGACAAAAAACAGCTATAGCCTGGGATAGTTTGCCGCCCTAAACCTAGACTGTTTCCAGAAATCGCTGAAATTGATCGGACAGCTGCCTCGTCTGTTCAGCGGACTTGTTCTGCTGGCTTTGGAGTTCGGCAATAGCGGTAACCAGCTGATTTTCGAGGGTATGCGCCGTTGTTCTGGCTTCGTTAATCCGGGATTGTACGGACCAGTCGGTGAAGATGTTGTCGAAGAAAATGTCTACGAATCGGGTCAGGTTATTGTCAAATGTCCAGTCGGGCAGGAAAGTCTGGTCAACATCTTTATACTCCCGGCGAAACTGCTGTAAGCTATAAGTTACCCGCTGGGACTGGTCCCGAACTTCATCCAGTTTACTGTACTTGATCATCGACGAAATAGTGGAGCCTCCCAGTATGTCCCAGGTACCCCAGGTATGTGCTTCGTCCAGCAGTTGCGTCAATTGCCGCACCTCCTGAAGTGCCTGTAGGCCCGCACCTTTAGCTTCCGCTAACTCCTGCGCGTACTGGTTGCTGTGAGTGAGTTTAGTCAGGTGTTGCTGGTATTGCTCCCGCATGGTGTCCGGGCTATTGAGCAGCGCTTCCCGTTTGCTTTCGATCAATTGGTCATATACGGTATCGACCCCCAGGAAGTCGGAGAGACGTTTCGCCTGGTCCTCACATTGTTGTTGCAGGGCATCTACTGTCGCACAAACGGCATCGTACCGGAGTCGTGCATATTGGGCTTCGGCTTGTTCCTTACTGAGTTGCTGCGCTTTCTGATTGAGAAGATCATGATACAAACTAGCCCAGCTCAACCGGTTTAGCCGGTCGACATCGGCTTGCTCATCCCGCCATTGATCGAGCAGAACGGCTTGCTCCTGCTGCCGCTTTTCCAGCTCGCTGTTGGTTTGCGCAAGTTGGTTCTGTAAGATGTTGCGTTCGTTGCGACGCTGAATGGCGTGCTGCAAAGCGTCCTGTTGGGCTGTTGTCCAGGTCATGGGTTCAGGGAGTAAAGATTGACACCAAAACAACGGCAGATTATTGGGGCAGACAATCAATACCGGATGAGAGGGTACAGACGTGGTTGAGCGCAGAAAAAGCAGGGTGGTATTGCGCTCCTGAGTCGTCAGTTTCCTTTTCTCAAGCCATCCAGTAAATACTCCAGTCCATTCAGCCGGATTTCGTACATCGTTTGGAGCAGCATGCCCAGCTTACCCGCCGGGAAACCTTTCTGTACGAACCACTCCAGATAGGAAACCGGTAGCGATCGGATCAGATGCCCTTTATACTTGCCAAAGGGCATCTGGTAATGAAGCAGTTCTCGTAAAATATCGGTATTGCCGTGTGCAGGTTCACCAGTCATGTCTGTTGCCATAACTAACAAAATAAGGAATAATTGCTGAATTGGCCTCACTACTGGTAATATGAAAAAATGGCTGTTCAATCTGGCTACCGATAAATTGGAAACGCAGGACGTGGCCGCTAAATACCCCGACAAAGTTCGTTAGTTTCGGGGTTTATGGCAGCAATGGGCGAGCGCGCACCAGGTATTCCCAAAGCCCGGCAAGAAGTATTAACCAACCGCCGATTCCAGCAGTCGAATGGTGCCCGCCGTGGCGTCCATTTCGGCATCGATGCCTACCGGAACGGTGAACTTATCGTTAATATGGCCGATCATGGCCCCTGAGTAGGCGGGCTTGTTGAGGGGTATGATGTATTCAGTCAGCACATCGTCCAGCGTAAGGGAGCCGTAGCCGCTGCCGGGGCCGCAGTCGGTACATTTACCGAATACGAAACCGGTAATCTGGTCCAGAATACCCGCCAGCTTCAGGTGGTTGAACATCCGGTCCATGCGGTAAACATCTTCGTGGGTATCTTCCAGAAACAGAATTGCATTTTTCCAGTCGGGGAGATACGTTGACCCGATCAGGTGGCTCAGAACCGTGAGATTACCACCCATCAATCGACCACGGGCCAGCCCCGGACGGAGCGTCGTAATTCGATTCTGAACCTGGGTTAAATTGTCCCCTTTGTCGGTGGGGTTCTTCATGGTTAGGGTTTCGCCTTCCAGCAGTAACCGCCTGAACCAGTCGACTGTGTAGGCGTTGAATGTAGCGGAGGCAACAGGTCCGTGAAACGTGACGAGGCCCGTTTTAGCATAGATACCCAGCAGCAGGGCCGTCACATCGCTGTAGCCGATCAGGATTTTCGGATTGCGCTGAATCAGGCTATAATCCAGCAGGGGTAACAGCCGCGCACAGCCCCAGCCCCCATGAATGGCCATAACCGCCTTCACTGTCCGGTTGTCGAAAAGCGCGTGCAGGTCGGCGGCCCGGTCGGCATCACGTCCGGCCAGGTACCCATAGCGGTCGTAGGCATGTGGCCCAACGATGGTTTTGAAGCCCAGTGCCTGTAGAGACTCCTCGGCAATCTGCACCGTCTCCCGGGTAAAGGCCGGGGCCGCCGGACAAAAAAGCCCGATGGTATCGCCCGGTTTGAGCCGGTCGGGTTTAAGGGTTGTGCTTGGTGGCTGGCTGGTTGTCAGCGACAGGAACGGGGCCAGGGTAGTGGCTTGCAGGAAGGAACGGCGAGAAGACATGGGGGATACTGATGAATCGATCGATGCAGAAAGATAACCGAAAAGAGAGGAGTTGCCAAGTAAATTCAGTAGCTTCAATTGCTGTATAACTTTTACGGATACGAATAAAAATCAGTTACTAACCAATCAAAACTACCCATGATGAGTAAACTACCGTTTCGACTGGCAATGACCCTGCTGGGCTTGCTGTGTGCTTTTTCGGCCGTTCAGGCTGGACGGCCCATGACCACGATTACGCAGCTTACCGCCGACTGGCAGCGGGCCAAAGAGTACACGAAGGAGTACCTCGATGTGATGTCGGAAGATGGTGTAGGGTACAAGCCAACGCCCGAAATTCGCAGCTTTGCCGAGCAGATGCTGCACCTGACGGCGGCTAACTACAACTTTGGCGCGATGGTGAGCGGCAAGCCCAACCCCATGCAGGGGAAAAAGCTTGAAGAGATGAGCGAACTGAAAACGAAAGCTGCACTGACCAAAGCGGTTATGGACAGCTACGATTTCATGATCGAAGCGGTGAAGGGGTTAACGGATGCACAACTGGCCGAAAATGTGAAAATGGGACAACGCGAAATGACCCGTGAGGTACTACTGGCAAAAGCATTCGAACATCAGACGCACCACCGGGGGCAGTGCACGATCTATATCCGGATGAAAGGCATTAAGCCGCCAAACGAGAAATTGTTTTAACGAGTCTGTTTCAAAAAGGGGAAGGGTGTTGGGAGGAAGCGGTGCCACGGTTTTAAACTGTGGCACCGCTTCCTCCCAACACCCTTCCCCTTTTACCGGCTCGGTGACCAGAAGATTGGTTTCCGGTTAAACATCGCGAAAAGAACGGGAGTTAAGTGAGGATGCCGGTTCAGGAATATCCTGCTGTTAGCGTGCCGGCAGCTTTCCCCATTCATGAGAACATCACTACGTTGCCGTTATTTTATGGGCCTGGCTATGATTGTACTGCTGGTGCAATGTCAGAAAGTAAAACCGGAGGCTCCCAAAGCGGAGGGCTTCGACCCGCCCATTCCCGCTACGTTGTCTTACCTGGCTGGCTCCATCACCTTTCAGCTTCGGGAACTGGAAGAGAAAATCAACAAGGAACTCGACCCCGTTCTGGTTGGAAAAGAGACAAAAGACGGCAAAACCAAAGGTATTATTTCGTTCCGGGTCAAACGCCTGGGGCCGGTGCATGTTTCGTATGTCGACCAGCAGATAAAACTATCGGCTCCCCTTCAAATGTGGCTGACAAAACCGTTTAGCCGGGATACCACGCCCCCTAAAAAGCCCTTCTGTGCATTAGCGGTTAACTTCAAAAGCCCTGTCGGCGTAACACCCAACTGGCGATTGGGAAGCCGTACCACGTTCACTGATTACAACTGGATCGTTCAGCCGGAAATTGCGGGAATCTCCCTGACTCGGATCGTTCAGAACATACTCGACAAACACAAGACCGACATTGAAATGGCCATCGACTCGGCTGTGCATACGCAGTTGCGGCTCGACAAAATGGTGAAACCCATCTGGCATGATTTGCAAAGTCCGCTGCTGATTAACAAGGAGTATGGCCTCTGGCTGACGCCCATACCCATCAGCGTAGCCGCCGGAGCGATTACAGGCGACCCCAGGCAGATAACAACCCACGTTCTGATTGCGGTAAAGACTCAGACCGAATTAAAACCAACAACGCCGGTTCATCCGCGAACGCCCTTGCCTCAGTTGCAGAAGCGGGATACGGTCTCGAATACCTCCGATCTGCACTTGATGAGCTTTATTCCCTATGCCGATATTAACCGAATGCTGGCCATTACGACCAATAACAAGAACAAAAAGCTGGCCCTGGGCTCCCTCACCATTCATGAAGTGTCGGTCTACGGCGGTCAGCGTTCATTGATCGTGAAAGCCGATGTGAGTGGCCTGATGGACGGAACAGTCTACCTGCGGGGCCGCCCCGTTTTTGATACGTTAACCAACACCCTGCATATTGCTAACTTGGATTTTGATGCCGAAACCTGGAAAGCACTCCCCAAGGGAAGCGATACCGTTTGGCACAAAGGGTTTCGGAAACTGCTGGAAAGTTTGCTGACGATTAAGTTAGGCGATGATATTGCCAAACTGCCACAAGCTATTGATAAGGCGTTTGAACAAGGGGGACCGGGCAAAAAGACGAATTTGAACATCAAGTCGTTTCGGTTTGTGCCTCAGAAAATAGCCATCCGACCCGATGGTATTCAGGCATTGATACACGTAAAGTCAACGGTTGGTATTCAGGTAAATCAGTTGTGAAACAACGGGTGCCTCCGTTCGTTGTAGAGCAACCAATTGCCTGAAATAAACGGTTTGTTGTCTGTGGCCACGGTGCCACCGTGTTCAATAAATCCAGTTTGATTTTGTAAAAAATACACGAAGATGATTCTGATTAGCAGTCTTGTTGTGCTGGTTGCGGGCTGGTTTATCTGGCGCTATATGAGCCGCCGGCCAGAGACGGTACAGCCGCTGCCCGCCACCTATCCGCAGCTTCTGACCGAACATGTTGGGTATTACCAACTGCTGAGCGAGGAGATGAAAGAACGTTTTGACCGGCGGGTCAGCGAGTTCCTGAGCAAGGTCACTATCGAAGGGGTGGGTACGACCGTCAACGACCTCGACAAAGTTCTGGTAGCCAGCAGTGCCATTATCCCTATTTTCGGCTTTGATGACTGGTATTATCCACTCACTGATGTACTGCTCTACGAGGACCGCTTCAATGCCGATTACCAAACGACGGGCGATGATCGGAACATTCTGGGTATGGTGGGCGAGGGTGGTGCCTTGCAGAGTACGATGGTGCTCTCAAAACCGGCTTTATACGAAGGCTTTGCTAATGAGACCAGCAAATCGAACACGGGTATCCATGAGTTTGTGCATCTGCTGGATAAAGTCGATGGATCGACGGACGGGCTACCGGCTTATCTGCTGGAAAAAGACCACATAAAACCCTGGTTGCAGCTCATCCACCGGAGTATTCAGGCCATTAAAGCCAATCAGTCGGATATTGACCCGTATGGCATTACTAACGAAGCGGAGTTCTTTGCGGTCGTATCCGAATACTTTTTTAAACGCCCGGATCTCCTGGAAAAGAAACACCCCGAACTCTTTGCCCGGCTGGAAGAGATTTTTCGACAGAATCCATCCGAGCCCGACAAAATTGTCAGCGAGCCCGCAGTGTAATTCCCTGTGGCGTATCAACCGGCGGATTAAGAGTATATTAATGGCTGCTACACAGCGAGGCAAGTCATTATAGGTAAATTTTGGTGCAGGAACGCTTACTATACCGTATCGTTAACTCATGGTTCATACAATGAAACGCTTTATTCGCTGGTTACCCGCCTTCATCCCCGATCTATTTGTCATTGTGGTTACGCTGGCGATGGTCCCGCTGGCCAAAGAACCGATAGGCGTAGGTGCCAAAGCACCAAAAGACGCCGAAGTGCTTTTTGATGGGTCGAAGAAGATGCTCGACGAGAAATGGCAGTATTGGGAAGGTCCGCGTCTGAAAGCTACCATGCCCATTAAATGGCAGATTGAAAAAGATCCGGCGGGCAGCGGTACCGTCATGAATACCAACGACCCGGCGGCTGCGGGCGGCCTCTACGGTGCTGCCGATATTGTGACAAAAGAAACCTTCCGCGATTTCCGGTTGCATGTGGAATTCTACGTGAGCAAGCCGGGTGGCAACAGCGGGGTGTATCTGCAAAACCGCTACGAGATCCAGATATTCGACGGCGATACAACCTCGCACGGGCTGGGGGCTGTCATCAACGAATCGCCGTCGCCCTACAAACTATACAATGGCATCGGGAAATGGAACGCCTATGATATTCAGTTCCGGGCAGCGCGTTTCGCCAATGGTAAACGCACCGAACCAGCCATGGTGACCATTTACCTGAATGGTAAAAAAGCGCATACCAACCAGAAAATAAGTCAGGTGTGGGGCGGTCCCAATTCGGGAATCGACGGTGGTAACGATGGCGGCAAAGGCGTCACAGACACCCCCGGCGGTATTAAATTACAGGCCGAAGGCCACGATGTGCTTTACCGCAACATCTGGATCAAACCGCTGGAGATAAAACAGGCTAACACAGATTTCTGATGTAAGTCAGGCTTACAAAGGAATAAGAAGGGGGCAGATGCGGGTAATGTACCCGTGTCTGCCCTGTTATTTTTATAAATCGTTCCTGATTACCCCGCATTCTGCTACCGGGAACGAAAGGTGATGGGGAGTACATACAAGCTACTTACCGCTACGCCCGACCGATGCGCCGGATACCAGCGAGGCATTAGAGCAACCGCTTGCGTGGCAGCGTGATTCAGCAGTGGCTCGGACGATTGCAGCACGTTGATTTCCGTCAGGTAACCCGTTGGCATCACCCGAAACCGGATGTGAACGGTTCCTTCCCGCTGGTCAGCAGTTAAGGGCCGGTGGTCATTGAGGTACGTCTCCAGTGCTTTCTGACCGCCCGGAAAAAAAGGGACGTTGTTGAGCGGAGCGTACTCCGTCAGTTGGTCAGCGGGCGGCACCGACTCCATTTTAGCCAGGAGATTATCCGAGTCCGGGGCATCGAAAGTAGTTGATTGAGCAAACGTTACCGTACTCGTGATCAGCAAACAGACAGTGGTCAGAATAAGTTGATTCATGGTTTTAATAATTGGTAAAGGATGAGAAGCGTAACAGGCTTAATGGCACGTTTTGCATGGGTTAGATGCGCAATCAAAAGTAGGGGGTGGCCTAACTGCAGACGCTCAGTTTTGGGACAATCTCACTTACTTTTAGGACAGTGTCAGATAGTCAGGTAATTAGCTGTGTCAAAGTGCCGGGGATAGATAGACAAGCTATAAACCTTTTGGACAACTTACGGCTGAAGAATCGCAGCGGCCGTAATAATCAGTACCTTTGGCTACTGAAAATAAACGTACCACAGTCAATTTCATCATTCCTTCATCATGAAGAGGCTTACCTATTTGTCAATTGCCGCAGCCAGTGTATTTACACTTTGTTCACTGTCAATTGCTCACGCACAACTCAAAGTACCGGCCGCCAGCCCTGCCCAGACTACCAAACAAAGTTTTGCCTTAGGCGACATTACGCTTGAGTATTCCAGACCGGCGGTTAAAGGACGGGCCATCTTCGGCGATCTGGTTCCTTTTGATAAAGTTTGGCGCACGGGGGCCAATGCAACTTCAAAAATCACCTTTTCGTCGGATGTGAAGCTGGAAGGTAAAGAAGTGAAAGCGGGTACCTACGGGCTGTTCACGATTCCGGGTAAAACCAGCTGGGAAGTGATGCTTTCCAAAGACCTGGCCCTGGGTGCCAACGTGGGCGATTACAAAAAAGAAAACGAAGTGGTGCGGGTTCAGGTGAAACCAACTACGCTGGCTAACAAAGTAGAAACCTTTACCATCAATATCGCCGATATTCTGCCAAATTCGGCCGTGCTGGAAATTATGTGGGATAAAACCCGCGTTCCGGTTACCATTACAGCGGATATTGATCAAACAATCGTGAAAAACATCGAGGCTTCGCTGGCGTCGGATAAGCCCGCTTATTTTGAAGCCGCGAGTTATTATTACGATACCAACCGCGATTTGAAGCAAGCACTTGGCTGGGCAACCAAGGCCACGGAACAAAATCCGAAAGCCTTTTGGATCATGTTGCTGAAAGCCCGCATTGAACTGAAATTAAAAGAGAAAGCCAATGCCATTGCCAGCGCGGAGAAAACCGTTGCTCTGGCAACCGAAGCCAAAAATGCGGACTATGTAAAAATGGCAAATGATCTGATTGCCTCGGCTAAAAAGTAGCTTTCAGGTATCATCTTATAGCAGCAACGGCTGGCTCCACGAGGGGCCAGCCGTTGTTTTTTTAGGCATTACTCCCGGCAAACAACACGTCGTTGTGATCTACCCTTAAGAAAAGAGTGCGGGCTTAAGCCATGTATCCGATAGCTGAATGCTGTTGGTACAATTCGGTATACGTCAATCGGATGTGACATAAGCCGCTATTACCGGCTGCAAACGCGGCAGAATGGCCTCGATCTGCACTTTCTCCTCGTCGGTCCAATGGCGGGGGCTTCCGAACATGCAGGGCTGTAAAATGCCCCACAGCGCGTTGTCGCGCTGAATGTGTGCATGGATCAGCGCCCGGTGACCGAATGTCTCCTCTTCAAATTGCCGGTTGAGTATGTCAGGCCCCGCTGTGTATACATCATCGACGTAAACCGACGGCTTCATGGCCAGCCCCGCCCGAATCAAGGGGTCTTCGGCAGGTAACGCATCGGTGTCGGGTTGCCAGTCAGGCTGTATCGTGTTTTTATCGGGGATAGCCTCGTTTCTTCGCCAGCAAAAAGCAGTTCGTCCCCGATGCCGATCGGGCTGCCGTACATAAAGGAAACAGCGATCGGCCTGCAAGGTCATACCAACGCATTGAACGACCCTGTCCAGCGTATCGGCGGGGGCAAGACCTGCCGTAATAAGTTCTTCGACGGTTGCCGGCAATGTGTGTAGCGGAATCATAGTGTTTGATTTACCAGATGTTAACAGAACAACTAGGTAACGAACTACAGAATAGAATTACGACCGAACCCATCATTTATTTAGCAAGTGTACGGCTATTATGCTAGTATTCAGGTTTATGACCCAAAGCGCCCTGCCCGCTTTCGTTCTTTTTTTACTCATCCATTCATGTAAACTTTTATGAAAGCATTTATCTTAAGCCTCTCCGCCTGGGCTGTTCTCGCAACAACTTCTTTTGCTCAAAACAACACAGTTACGCTAAGTCAGATTGGGGCTCGGCAAAATGCGTCGGTTGACCAGACCGGCAGCAAATTGACCGCCACCATTAGCCAGGAAGGTAACGACCAGGCTGCGATCATCAGCCAAAAAGGATTTGGGTATTCGGAAGCCATCATTACCCAGGGACAAAACGCAGCCGATAATCAGGCCACCATTACGCAGGTGTCTGGTGGTACGGGAGGCAGCTATGGTGTTATCACGCAGATAAGCGCTTCCGATAACAAGGCCAGTATCACCCAGAACGTCAGTACAGGTGGCGGAGATAACTTTGCTACCATCACGCAGGGCTCTTCGATAGGCGCTGCTCTTATAGGACCTACCGGTGCCGTGAGCACCAACAACCAGGCAACCATTTACATAGATGGTTCCAACAACCGAAGCCGAATCCTGCAAGTGGGTAGTAACAACAGCATGACGACCAGCCAATACGGGGAGGGGAATTTAATTAAAGGCGTACTCGGCAATCCGGCGGGGACTAACCCCGAGGAGGCTACGCAACTGGGTGAAGCAAACAGCCTGACCATCATCCAGTCTTCTCCGTTAGGGTCATCCTTCGGTACCAACACCGTGAATGTCTACCAAAGCGGTATCAGCAATGTAGGTACCGTTAATCAGTCAAATCAATAACTACGCGTATCGTTCAGGATTGGCCAATGGGGCAGGAAACCGGCCAATCCTGAACAACACTTCAGTCTACTTTCAAGGGCGGACCAACGATCTGCATCTGGTTGTCCTTGAATAATCTGGCAATTTCTTCCGGACTGGGATCATGGTCCATGCCCGCCAGACTAACAAAGAAATCCTCCATTTTACCCGCCGGCTGAAACACCACGATCATTTTGCCTTTATCAGCTACCTGAGTCCAGGCATGAGGTACATTTCGGGGTAGAAAAATGCTGTCACCAGCTTTCAGATTGAATTTTTCGTCGCCTACCTGAAAATAGTAAGCTCCTTCGATTACGTAGAAAACCTCATCCTGATCCGGATGAACGTGCAACGGGGTGCCCCGTTTAGGCGACAGTGACGTTTGCTCAAAAATGGCTAGTCCACCGTCGGTATCGCTACCCGAGATCTTAACATCAAGAATATTAACGTTAACGTCTTTGAGCGTTAAATGACCGTGTTTGCGGCCTTCGCCCGCATTCGCCTTGAAGCCCTTCCTGGGGAGACCCCTTTTTTTGAATCCGGAAAACGCCAGGGATGGCGCGGCTACCAACGTGGAGAGGACCGCCATAAATCGGTTTCTATTCATGACATAAATCAGTTAGTGGTTGTTTGTTGAATTAAGATTGACTCGATCCGCGAGGTAGAAAGGAGAGTGGATAAATGACTGATACTAAAGGTATGTTATCGCTTAATCGAGTTCTCCGATCGTTTATCTATCGGTTCATTCAGTTGCCGAAACGGAATGGCCGGGCAATGCTTTAGGCGCAAGCAGTTGTTTGAGTTCTGCCCGGCTGTGTGTATACTTGTCAACTGTCTCATTCCTAGTCATACCTTGATGAAATACCTCTCCTTTTTGCTCCTTTGTGCGGCTGCGTTAAGCTGGTCGTGCCGGTCGTCCGAAACAGATACGACAACCCTCAAAAGCTATTTTACCTCGGATACGAGCGGAGTGGCTACCGGCGGGATGCGCTTCATCCCGATCAGGACACCCAAGGGCAATTTTAAAGTCTGGACGAAACGCTTTGGCAATAACCCGAAAATCAAACTGCTGCTCCTCAACGGTGGACCCGGTGCCACGCACGAATACTTTGAAGTCATGGAGAGCTTCCTGCCCGCCGAAGGCATCGAGTTCATCTACTACGATCAATTAGGAACGGGCAACTCCGATAATCCCAACGATACTACCTTCTGGGATTTGCCCCGTTTTGTGGAGGAAGTGGAGCAGGTGCGGTCGGCTCTGAATCTGACGCCCGATAATTTCTACCTGCTGGGCCACTCGTGGGGTGGTATTCTGGCGACGGAGTACGCCCTGAAATACGGCAAGAACCTAAAAGGATTGATTATATCCAATATGATGTCGAGTTGCCCCGATTACGGGAAGTATGCCGATAATGTGCTGGCTAAAGAGATGGACCCCGCCGTCGTGAAGGAAGTCAACGACATCGAAGCCCGGGGTGCGTATACCAGCCCCCGGTATATGGAGCTGCTCCTGCCTAACTTCTACGCCAAACACATCTGTCGGCTGCCCCTCGACCAGTGGCCCGAACCCATGACCCGCGCCCTGAACAAAACGAACCAGTCGCTGTACGTAACCATGCAGGGCCCGAGTGAATTTGGTATTGCGGGCAATCTGGTCAACTGGGACCGCAAAGCCGATCTTCCTAAGATCACCGTGCCCACCCTGACCATCGGCGCCCGGTACGACACCATGGACCCCGAGCACATGAAGTGGATGGCAACCCAACTGCCCAACGGCAGCTACCTCTATTGCCCCAACGGCAGCCACATGTCCATGTACGACGATCAGAAAACCTACATGAACGGGCTGATTAAATTCATTATGGGAGTCGACAAAGGGGAGAAGAAGGTGTCGCTGTAAAAGTAAAAAAGGCGTTTTCCATTCTTCTGTTGGCATGAACCTTAACTCTATGAATCGTCAATCGACACGATCAACCCGATTAGTCCGGTCCCTGCTGATGCTGGGTATTTCAGGTATACTGTACGCCACGCCGGGCTATAGTCAGGATAACCCCGCTAAAGCCGGGAAGGTAGAACGCATAAAAGTACACGGCAAAGGGCTGGAAGGCAATCTGGCGGGCGATTCGCCGGACCGGGACGTGTCGGTGTATTTGCCGCCCAGTTACCAAACCGACAAAAAACGCCGGTATCCCGTTATCTATTTTCTGCACGGCTTCACCGACAGCGACGATAAATGGTACGGCTTTACGAAGCACTGGATCAACCTGCCCGCCGTGGTCGATAAAACACTGGCCGACGGTAAATCTGGGGAGTTTATCATCGTAACGCCCAATGCCTACAACCGGTATTTCGGCAGCATGTACTCTAACTCGGTAACGATTGGCAACTGGGAGGATTTTGTGGCCGATGAACTGGTGGCTTATGTCGACAAAAACTACCGCACCCTGCCGCAAGCGGCCAGTCGTGGGTTAGCGGGCCATTCGATGGGCGGTTACGGTACCATTCGCATCGGCCAGAAGCACCCGGAGATATTTTCCAGCTTGTACCTGCTCAGCCCCTGCTGCATGGTGCCCAACATGAGCGGCCCGACTAACCCGCAAATGGCAACCCGTATGGAAAGCGTAAAAACGCAGGCCGACCTGGAAAAAGCAGATTTTGGCACGAAAGCCATGTTTGCATCGGCAGCTTCGTGGTCGCCCAATCCCACGAAGGCGCCTTTCTTTCTGGACTTACCCGTGAAAGAAGGGGAGGCTCAACCGATGGTTACGGCCAAATGGGCTGCCAATGCCCCCCTCGCCACCCTCGATCAGTACATCAATAATATCAAACAACTGCACGCGCTGGCCTTCGATGCGGGTTCGAAAGACGCCACAATAGCAGGTACCAACAAAGTGCTGGACGCCATGCTCACTAACTACAGCATCCCGCATACCTACGAAGAATACGACGGTGACCATATCAACCGCATCGGCGAGCGCATCGAACAGAAAATGCTGCCCTTCTTCACAAAGAACTTGTCGACGGAGATGGTAAAAGGGGGCAAGAAGAAGTAAGAGAGTTTTTCCTGACATGTTGAGCATAGTTTATAAACTATGCTCAACACGGTGTGGCTTGAAACGCCATGACCAGTATAAATCGACGGGTTTACGGTATAATGCGTCGTTTTTTGCCTGATGATTTGCCGGATATTTACAGAAAAGCAGAGCTTTACAACCGCTTTACCTGTACAGTCAATCGCCGGTTAAAGCACTCACGTTATGGCAGCCAGCATCCCCATTGAAATCGAGAGTGCCGTTACCACAATCATTGTGCAGCGGCCGTATAAAGAGCAGGTTCAGGCCTATGAGAATTGGTTAAAAGAAATGGTGCCGTTAGCACAGGGAGCCGCCGGGCACCGGGGCGTCAATGTTATAAAACCACACGGACAGAACGACGAGTACACGATTGTTCTTCATTTTGCTTCGGAAAACACCCTGCGGCAATGGCTGGAATCCGATACGCGCCGACAGATGGTCGAGAAGGTGCGTCCGTTCCTGAATACGGACGAAAAGATAGAAATCAGAACCGGACTGGAATTCTGGTTTACTCCGCCGGAATCCAGGAAAATGCCCCCCCCTTACAAACAGTTTTTGTTGACGTGGTCAGCTATTTTTCCTTTATCCGTCCTTATTCCCTTATTGCTTTCGCCCCTTTTTTCGGGGCTTCCTTTCCTGTCGCTTCCCTTGCTTAAGCCGTTGGTGATAAGCCTATGTATTGTGGGGCTTATGACGTTTGTGGTCATGCCCCGCTACACCCGGCTCGTTGCCAAATGGCTATACCGGTAACTGTACCCGACAACCAGAGGCTGTCGGGTACAGTTACTATTACCCGATACGATGCTCGGTTTCACCGGCTTTTTGGGCGCGCATCAACTGGATCAGCACAAAAAGAAGGGCACCCAGACCCATGGTGAACAGGCCGGACAGGTGCATGGATTCATTAAAGCCTGTGGCAAATGTTAGCAATACGTACGACATACCACCCGAAACCAGAACAGTGACGCCATGCGTTAACATGCTCTTGAGCGGGGCACTCGTTCCGCCCCGGGCGGCAATGAACGAATACATGGCCTGCACGGATTGTAAAATGGCGTACAGTAATGCCCAGAAAGCAAGCGTTTGGACAATGCTGTCCGAATCACCCAGCGAATAGATGAGAATGGCGATACCGAAACCGATGTCGCTAAAGCCATACATCAGGCCCCAAATGTTGGAGGTATCGGTGCTCTTGTTCCGTCTCGAAAACAAGAGTTGAAAAACACCCGCCAGCATAAATAATCCCGCCAGAATACTGCCCGAAACAGCCGTAAATGAGCCGGAAAATGCGAATATAAAGACCCCGATAGCTACGTATATAATTGCCTTTGCCGATAAGAGTCCCCAGGGAGTTGACTGATTGTGATCTTGATTTGTCATGACGTTGAGTTCGGTTAGTTTTGTTGCTGCTTTGGGGCTCAACAGACTGATAAACGGCATTGTTTGGGAATATATATAAATAGTAAGGGTCTGTCATGTATGGATGACAGACCCCTGTATTCACTTTCCTTTTTCGTCGGGAAAGTTTCGTTCGCTCGTTAAAACCGGCTGTTCATTTGTTGGAAAATTGCGTCAATCTGCTCCCGGGAAGCCTTTCGATTTGTTTCCGACGTGCCATAGCCGACTTCCAACTCTCCGGCTTTAAGACCCGCTATCATCGCATCGGCGAAATCACCTACCGGCACGCCGAAGTTATGCAGGCCCGTTCCGCCCAAATCCGTGTTAACAGCTGGGGGGACCAGTTCGATAACTTCAATCGACGTCTTGGAAAGCTGGTGCCGCAGCGACATGGTAAACGAGTGCAGGGCCGCTTTCGTGGCGCTGTAAACGGGCGCAAACGCACCCGGCACAAAGGCGAGTCCGGAGGTTACGTTAACGATGGCGGCTTTAGGCTGCTCCCGCAAATGCGCAATGAACAACGTTGTCAAATGAATGGGGGCTTCCAGGTTAATCGCTATCTCCGACTGGGTTTCGATCCAATCCTCCTGGCTGTTGGCCAGTTGCATCCGTCGCTGAATACCCGCGTTGTTGATGAGCACATTGACCTGCGGAAAATCGCTGCGTACCCAGTCGAGCAGCGCCACTCGTTCGGCGGCCTGCCCCACGTCGCACTGGCGAACGTGGAGTTGTGGGTATTTCTGCCGGGCTTCCTGTAGTTTATCGGCTCGTCGTCCGCAAATGATCACCTGACTGCCTGCCTGAAGAAAGCGTTCGGCCAGTGCCCAGCCAATGCCGGAGGCCCCGCCCGTAATCAGGACGGTGTTTGTGGATATATCCATAGAATGAGTTGATGGTCAATAAAAGACCTCTATCGGGTTGTTTTGTTTTTAGTGACTGGTTAAACTGTAGCACGAGTTTTACCCGCATTACAAAAGCTGCCGGTTAATTTCGTCCAGCAGATACGCCTTCGGGTCACTGAAGTACTCCCAGAACATCACACCCGCCAGGCCGTTTTTCTTCACGTAGTCGCACTTGGCCTTTACCGACTTTTCATCATCGTAGGAGACAAACCGTTTCAGGTCGCCGTTGTACAGATAGGGCGCTTTGGCACGCCGGTCCCAGTGGCGTTTGTAGGCCGGGTTAGTGAGCAGGCTGTCTTTAATAAAGGTGTAGCCACCGCCCCGCTCCACTTTGGTAATGGTTCTGGGATGCGCCTTCGGGTTGTCGTTTTGCAACTGCCATGCCCGACCGTAAAAGGCAATGCCCAGCAGGAGTTTATTGGCCGGAACCCCCGCCTGTTCGTACCGCTTTATGGACAGGTCGCCGGAGCTTTCTTTGTCGACTTTGCCCGATGCGTACAGGTTCGTGTGATGCCCGGCCAGCGGGCCGCCCGTAAAGAAATCGTACGACATCACATTGATGAAGTCCAGGTATTGGTGAGCCTGGGCCATATCGGTATGGGTGAATATGGCCTCAAAACCGGGCAGGGCTGTTGTAACAAGGTAGTCTTTACCCGTTTGCTTTTTCAGACCGTTCAACTGTTCGCGCAGGGATTTGAACAGCAGGGTGAAATTTTCTTTGTCTTCGGGGCGGAATACATTGTCTTCGCCTTTCATGCCGGGGTATTCCCAGTCAATGTCGATGCCATCCAACTGGTATTCCCGGACAATGTCGACGGCTGATGCGGCAAAGGCTACCCGTCCCGTATCGCTCACGACCGCGTCGGAGAAGTTCTCACTCCAGGACCAGCCGCCAAGGGAAATCAGAATTTTGAGGTCGGGATTGCGTCGTTTGAGCTGGTTCAGTTTTCTGAAATTTGTGGAGTCGGTAGCGAGGTTATGGAGCCATGCCCGGTTGTTTCGCACATCGACAAAGGCGTAGTTGATGTGCGTGATTTTTTCGGCGGCAATCTTCTCCGCATCAACCAGCCCGCGAAACCCACCCACGTAAGCCAGTACAATAGGTCTGGCCGTGGGTTTGGGCCTGAGTGCTATCAGTAGCGGTAGTATGCATAAGAATAGCAGGAAAGCGTATACCGGTCGAATCATGAGTAAAACAGGTTTGTAAGGTGACGAAAAGACATGGTTTGGCGCACGGAGGTTTCTGGAAAAGAAGTCTGGGCCCCTGAATGTACGGCCCTACGTAAGAAGGGCGAATATTGCCGCAATTACCCCTTTTATTGCCGCATTTACACGCCTTCGATTCGGGCCATGGCTGATACTTTTGTGTAGTAAACAACTAAACATAACTACGTATGGCAACCCAAATCTTTGTAAATCTGCCCGTTAAAGACCTGAACAAATCCATCGAGTTCTTTACCCGCCTGGGGTATAGTTTCAACCCGCAGTTCACAGACGAAAAGGCCACCTGTATGATCATCAGCGAGGGTATTTACGTCATGCTGCTGGTCGAAGCGTTTTTTAAAAGCTTTACGAAGAAAGAAATTGCCGACACGACTAAAAGTGCCGAAGCGATCATCTGCCTTTCATCGGAGAGTCGGGAAGCCGTCGATGAGTGGGTGAGCAAAGCGGTAGCCGCCGGGGCCACCACGCCAAACGAGCCGCAGGATCACAGCTTCATGTACGGCCACGGCTTTCAGGACCTGGACGGCCACCTCTGGGAAACCATGTACATGGACCCCACCTACATCCAGCAGGACCAGTCGGCTTCGGAGGTTAGTGTGTAGCGACGATAAGAAAAGAAGCCATTATACGTTGGGCGTTGTCATAAACTACGCCCAACGTATAATAGCAGATTTACAACTTATTCCTGCCTGGCATACCAGTACCATTTATCCCGTAATACTTCCGCAAAAACTATCTGCCTTTAGTCGGTTGGCTGATTCAGTTAACTTGTTGCTTTACATTGATATAAAGCATTTATGAAAATCTCACGCTTGTTGGTTCTGGCGTTCAGTACACTCTTTTTCCAATTCACAACGGCCAAGCCCACCACGCCCCTGGTGTATGAAGTGAACCTCAACGACCGCGCCGACGATCAGTTTAAAGTGACCCTGCGAGTTAGCGGACTGACGGCCGCCAATGCCGTTTACCAGTTCGCATCAACGGCGCCAGGTACTTATCAGATTATGGATATTGGCCGCTATGTGCGGTCGTTCAAAGCATTCGATGCCAAAGGTCGCGAACTGAAAACGCAGCAGGTGTCCACCAACCAGTGGCAGTTCGATAAACCCGAAAACGTACGGACGGTGCAGTACAGTATCGCCGAAACCTGGGATACACCCGTCAACGAGCACAAACCTTACAATATGTGTGGCACGTCCATCGAAAAAGACCACGCGCTCATTAACGGGCAGGGCGTGTTCGGCTTTCCCACCGGTATGCAGGACGCACCCATCGACCTGAAACTCAACTACCCGGCCGAATGGTCGGTAGGAACGGCACTGGAAAAGAACGCAAAAGGCTACTTTACAGCGGCTAATTACGACCGCATTGTCGATTCGCCCATACTGCTTGGTCGTTTGACCAAAGCAACGACCACGGTGGCCGGGGCGCAGATCGACGTGTATACGTATTCAAAAAGCGATAAGATCAAGTCCGATCAACTGCTTACCAACATGCAGGCGATGCTCAATGCCGCCGGGCAGTTTCTGAAACAGCTACCCGTAAAACGGTACACGTTTCTGTATCACTTCGAAGATCAGGACTGGGGTGCCTGGGAACATTCCTACAGCTCCGAATACGTGATCAAAGAAGAAGAATTCTCGAAGAAGCTGGCCGACAATATGACTTCTATTGCCGCCCATGAGTTTTTTCACGTCGTGACGCCCCTCAATATTCACAGCGAAATTATCCAGCAGTTCAACTTCGTAACGCCTACCCCCTCCGAACACCTCTGGCTGTACGAAGGCGTAACCGAGTGGGCCAGCGATGCCATGCAACTGCGGGGCAAGATCATGGAGCTGCCAACGTATTTTGATGAGCTAAGTCAGAAAATAGCGTACGATAAAAGCCTGGATACGACCTACAGCCTGAGTAAGTTAGGTCTGACCTGCTATACCGACGAAGGCCAGCGGCAGTACGGCAATATCTACGCTCGCGGGGCACTGGTGGCCGGTCTGCTGGATATTCGTCTGCTGGAGCTGTCGAACGGGAAGCGTGGATTGCGTGAAGTGATCAATGAACTCGCTACCACCTACGGCCCTAATCAGGCTTTTCCCGAAAAGGAGTTCTTCACGATATTCACCCAAAAAACGTATCCCGAAATCGCAGATTTCTTTAACCGGTACGTGAAAGCGACTGAGCCGCTGCCCTTCAGCGACTATTATGGGAAATTGGGAATCACTTACATGCCTAGTGTAAATACGGGTCAGAAAGGACCCTACATGGGTATGGGAGCCGGCTTTGTCGATAATAAGTTCTTGCTGACAAGCCTGAGTGACTCATTACGCAAAGCGGGTTTGCAGGAAAAAGACGAGTGGGTTGCCTATAATGGGCAACCTGTTACGCTGGAAACGTTCAGCGCCATTCAATATGAGTTGAAGAAGCAGAAGGTGGGCGATGTGTATGAACTGACTGTCAAACGAAATGGGCAGGAACTGAAGGTTAAAGGTACGGTTCAGGAAAAGGAACTCGTTCAAAAATATAAATTTCAACTCGACCCACAGGCAACGCCCCAGCAGATTAAACTGCGGGAAGTATGGCAGCAGAATCTGTAAAAAACAGGCAAGGCGAACCACATCCGTAGCTCGCCTTGCCTGTCAATAGTATATTTTTTTACTAGTAGATCTATACCGGCACGACTAAATGACCGCACCTGTTAACTTAGTTTTAATGTGTTATTATCGTAGTTATTTAAGTAGATTTTCTAATTTAGGCATAAAGGCGCGAAGGGTGTTAACGTAGACCGCGTTGATTTGGCCAAAAGCCGTTCGGCTGTTCGCAAGGTGTTTGCTAAAAACGAAACAACTTCCCGTTCGTACGCTTCCAGCACGGCCTCAACCGTGAAGTTATCTGTACTGAAGGTCAACGTAGATTTGGTTAACGGAAGCCCATCGCGTAGTGTAGGCTTAAGAATAACAGCAATAGTACCAGTATTTTTATAGAGATAAGCGTCTGCTACGAAATCTAACTCCGTTACAGCGGCAATGGTAAGTAATAATGTAGGCATAAGTAAAAAGTTACGGTGAGTATTACGATGTAAATATAAATAACAATTCTATTGTAAATCTATAGTTTATGATAATTTATTTTCGTTAACCTAAAAAATAGTTTTTATTTTGAATAAAAATGAGAAAAAGCTGTACTAATTGAGTAATTCTAACAGGTCTTTCTTTGATAATGACTTGAGTATAGCGGTGTCGGTTCTAACCAGTTGATCAGCCAGCTCCTGCTTTGTTTCTTGGAGAAGTAAAATCTTTTCTTCGATGGTGTTGGGGCAGATCAGCCGAACGGCTACGACATTCTTTTTTTGCCCAATCCGGTAGCTTCGGTCAATGGCCTGATTTTCGACCGCCGGGTTCCACCACGGATCGACCAGGTACACGTAATCGGCTTGGGTCAGGTTGAGTCCCGTACCACCCGCTTTGAGGCTGATCAGAAACACCCGAACGCTGTCGTCGGTCTGAAACCGGTTAACGATGGTTTGCCGGTCGTTAGTTTGGCCGGTGAGGTACTCAAACCCGATCTGCCGGGCTTCGAGCTCTTTCCTGATCAGGTCGAGCATGGTCACGAACTGGGAGAAGACCAGGATTTTATGATTCGGGGATTTGTTTTCGATCTGCTCCATTAGCACGTCGATCTTGGCCGATGAGTTGCCGTAAAATTCCTCGTCGTTGAGCAGCACCGGAGCGTTGCAAATCTGGCGCAGTTTTGTGAGCCCCTGCAGCACATGCAGCTTTGCGCGGGGTATGTCGCCTTCTTTAGTTGACAGCAGATAATTTCGGAACTCCTGCTCGTAGGCGTCATACACCCGGCGCTGCTCCAGCCCCATGTCGCAGTGAATCACTATTTCTGTTTTGTCGGGCAGTTCGGTCGCTACCTGCGCTTTGGTTCGGCGGAGGATGAACGGATTGATTTTCTTCTGTAGTTCGCGGGCACGCTGGTAATCGCCAAACTTGTCGATGGGCGTGGAGTAATGCGCTCTGAAATGGTTGTAACTGCCCAGCAAACCCGGACAGGCAAATGACAATTGTCCGTACAGATCGAAGGTGTGGTTTTCGATGGGCGTACCCGTCAGCACAATCCTGTTGCGGGATTGCAGCAAACGAGCGGCCTGATACCGCTGCGACTCCGGATTTTTGATAGCCTGCGATTCGTCCAGAAAGACGTAATTGAATGGGTATTCTTTTAAGAAACGAATGTCGGACAGGAGTGTGCCGTAAGAGGTCAGGATGATCTCGTACTGGTCGAACTCGGTTTTTGTCAGGCCGCGATTTACGCCGTAAAAGGTATGTATTCGAAGACCGGGAGCAAATTTGGCCACTTCGGCCTGCCAGTTGAACAGCAGCGATTTGGGAACAATGACCAGATTTGTATTCGGTCGATTTTTGGTGCGCTGTAGTAAGATGAACGCAATGATCTGAAGGGTTTTGCCCAGACCCATATCGTCGGCCAGGCAACCGCCAAAGCCGAGTTCGTCGAGGAAGTTCAGCCAGTTCAGCCCTTCTTTCTGGTAATCCCGGAGGGTAGCCTGTAATTCATTTGGAACAGCGACGGGGCGGATGGACGTAAAATCCCGGAACCCTTTCGCAAACAGCGCCAGCTGGTCTTTTACGTCATTCAGCAGTTCTTCTTCGGCGTATAGTTCACGGATGCTCTGAAAGTTGACTTTGGGCGTTCGGATACGATCGTCGACAACGTCGCCCGCCTGGAAATAGGCCGAAAAGCGGTCGAGCCATTCGGCAGGAAGCAGGCCCTGCGTTCCATCGTCAAGCGTAACGAATCGGCTGCGATTTTTGATGGCTTTGTGCAGGTGTTTGAGCGATACCGTTTGCTTGCCGTACGACAGGCCCAGTTCCGTTTCGAACCAGTTGAGGCCGCTGCTCACCGTAACCGAAACTTTGGCTTTGTGAGGATTCAGTTTATTGTTCTTCAGCGTGTTGAATCCCAACACCTTAATTCCCTGATTGGTCCAGGCCTCGAAGGCGTCCAGAAACCACCCTTCCTCCAGCACATGTTTTTTGTGCAGATAGAAATAGCTCTGGTTAAGCTGATCGTAAAAGTCGGAATGCTCCGCCAGCACAGCCATTGTAAACGCCACTTCGGCGGCTTCGTCCCGCGCTACCGAAAATGGCTTCCCCTTGCGGTCGACGCCGTGAATCTGCCGCTTGGAGAGCACCGGTACTTCAACATTCCCATATTTCATGACCGGCGTCAGAAACACATAAGTCTCCGTACCCGACAGGTAGATAAGTCGCTCGTGTTCCTCGGCAAAGCCCTGCTGGGCCAATTGACGGGCGGTGGCCGGTTTTAGATAGGCGTACTGAATTAGAATCTGGTCTTCCAGTTCCGACAAAACCGTTTGTTGGAAGAAGTCATACTTCGACTGGTGGATGGCTAGCCTGGTCTTCTTTTTACTGAAAAACTGAATAATACGCAGGTAAGCCGGGTTGTCGATCAGATACAGCGTATCATCGAGCAGGATAAAGTAATCGTACCGAAGCGTAAGGGTATGCAGGCCATGTGTGGCTCCATTGATAATGACGGTGCCGCCAACCTCATAAAAACTGTCGCTATATTGAACGGTTAACTGAAGGCCGGTTTTCAGGCTCTCCAGTTTGATTGGGACGAGTGAGTGAGCCGTTATATTCTCCGAAACGCGGGGCGAATGGTAATAAACCGGTAGTGTCGACGGATTGTTAACGACTAGCCGCAATCCTTCCAGGTCGATCTCTTCGTTTTTCGTCCGGTGATGATTCTGGAACTTAGCCACTGCCGAATAGAACCTGACTTCGTTCAGACTATCGACTTTGGGCAGCAGGTCAAGTGGCTGGAGAACCGTTAAAGGATTCTTCGGCTTTCCGTCTTTAGCCGTTGCGGCATCGAAAAGCTCCAGACAGAAGTTATCGTAGTACCGATGCTTTGTAAACACCAGTATTCGCTTTTGAAGCGGTGATAGTTCCTCTGGTATTGGTCCCTGCCGTGTGGCTTTGGGCAGTAAGCTGGCGGTCAATCGGTCGCGGTCAGCCGGAGTAAAGGAAATGAGTTCTTCCCGCTTGGGTCGAATGCTAATGGCCTTGTTATGATACTCAAGCTGGAAGAAGTCATCCAGCCGGGCTTCGTTTTCCAGCCCGTAATTGCTGGCAACCTGCCGGATAGCCTCGTGCCGAATGGCGGGGTCGAAAAAAATACGCAGTTCCCGCCGACCAATCAGGCTGGACAGAACCTGCGTCTGGTGGGTACAGAGTTTATTTTTTGGGGCATCGCAGGTGCAGGACACCAGCAGGGAATCCCCGGTTTGTTGGACAGTAACGATGGGAAAGTACGCCACCCGCGATGCCGTTGTAAATGTTCCCTGGTCGACATCAATATGAGTCGGTATAATGTCGGCGTACGCGTCTGCCGACGACAGGAAACCCCCGCTATGCAGGGCAAGCTGGCTATCCGTCAACGTTGGCACCGTGACAGAATCCAGCCGGTAATCGTATGCGAAACTAGTGCTGTCGCTATTCTCAGAAGGGTAGGGCATTGGTGCAGGCCGTTGTCAAGTCGCCAAATTGGCTATAAATGCCAGTCAATATACTCATAACAAAGCCTCGGCCATTGGCTCGTCCAGGTTAGCGGATTTAGCCTGATGACGAATGACCCGCTCACCAATCAGCAGGATGAGCAGCCCCAGAATGATGCAGCCCGTCATGACCCCCACCATCGGGATGGCGGTGTTGTTGTGCAACAGGCTGACGGAAGCTGAAACCAGCGAGCCGAAGCCCATCCGGAAGCTCCCCATGAGGGCAGCCGCACTGCCCGCGTGCCGGGAAAACGGCGCCAGCGACAATGCCGACGCATTAGGGTTTGTGATGCCCTGCCCGCCCAGAAACAGGAACAGCATACCGATCAGGCCATATTGCCCATACCATCCCGCCCAGGTACCTAGCACCAGCAGCACACCAACTACCGTCTGGTAGATCAGCGTAGCGAAAATAATCTGTTCATTGCTGAACCGCCGAAGCAGAAACCGGTTCAATTGCGTTGGCCCGATCATGGCGATGGCCAGAAAGGCAAAAATCCAGCCGTATTGCTGAGCGCTGACGTGGTAGATATTCATAAACACGTCGGAAGAGCCCGCCAGATAAGCGAACGGGGCCGACGTAGCAATGCCGCCAACCAGCGAATAGGTTAAGAACTGGGGCTGTTTCAGCACGGTATAGAAACTGCCCATGACAGCCTTCGGACGAAGGGACAAGGATGCATCGGGCGCTTTACCATTCGGCAGAACGAAATAGATGCCCACTAGCATCAGGATGGTGATAATGGCCAGAATGACGAAAATCGAATGCCAGCCAAAGGCAACAGTGGCATACCCGCCAACCGTCGGCGCAATCATGGGCGAAACGGCCACCACGAGCGTAAGCAACGAAAAGACCTGCGCAATTTCACCCACCGGAAACAGATCGCGTACCAGTGCCTGAGCTGCCACCAATCCCACGCAGCCGCCAAGCGCCTGCAACAGGCGCATGGCAATGAGCATCTCGATCGACGAGCTGAAGGCACAGCCAATCGAAGCAATTCCGTACACGATCAATCCCGCATATAACGGACGCTTTCGGCCATACCGGTCGAGGAGGGGGCCGTACAAAAGCTGCCCCACCGAAATGCCCACCAGATAAGCCGTTAGCGAAAGCTGAACCTGCGAAATGGACGTATGAAGATCTCGGGCAATAGCCGGAAAGCCCGGCAAATACATGTCGATGGAAAACGGACTGATTGTCGAGAGCGCCCCTAAAATCAGGATAATAACAAAATGCTGTCGGCGAGTCATAAACTCAACTGGGAGGTACGTATTTACATACGCGTTCCAGTAACCGATTGTTCCCGCCGGGCGGGCAGTTGTTAGGGGAGGGGGTATCGGGATTGACGGGGGATAACAGGTAACGCCATACGGTCGTGCCAAACACGACCGTATGGCGGCCCGGTCTTACTTTGCTTTCCAGACGTTGTTCCGCTCGTCGGCGTCCATGAAAATGCCGCCTTCCAGTCGAATGGATGCCACCTTCTTCTTGACCGGAATCTTCACCACCGCAAGGCGCTGGTTGGCCTGCCAGATAGCCGGTGTCTGGTGAGATGTCTGGGATGTGCCATCGGTAAAGGTCAAGACAATATCCGTCGGGGCTACATACCCGCCAATGTTCTGAATCGAAACGGTACAAAGTGTTGGCGTTGTGACAACGTTCTGGACGGCGAGGTCGATGTAGTTATTACTGAAAAACCAGTTGGTCCAGAACCAGTTCAGGTCTTTGCCCGATGCGTTGTTGAAACTGTAGAACATATCCCAGGGGGTGGGGTGTTTGCCATGCCAGCGGGCCATGAATTCGAGCAGGCTCTTTTTAAAGTCGGTATCGCCCAGCAGTTCTTTAAGTGCCAGATAGCCCAGCGCGGCCTTCCCATATTCATTGTTGCCCATGGCCGCTCCGCTCAGCACGTTGGCGGGGGTAATGATCGGCAAATCCTGTTCCGCCGACGGGTCCTTGATCCAACTGCGTACCCGAAACAGCTGGAAGTTCTTCATCGCCTGATCGTTGCCTAAGTCGGCCTGACTGATCAGGTATTCAAAAGCCGTTACCCAGCCTTCGTCCATAAATCCGTAGCGCGTTTCGTTGATACCCATGTAGAACGGAAACCAGGTATGGGCAATCTCGTGCTCGGCCACAAACCGCGAAAAATTCAGGTCGTTAGTGCTGCCGTCATTCACCATCATCGGGTATTCCATATCGGCAAAGCCCTGAACGATGGTTGTTTTAGGATAGGGGTAAGGCACACCGGGGGTGTTGTTGGAAAACCAGTCGAGCGCGTGCCGACCGAAGCCCACCATCTCGTGAAAGTCTTTGGCCGTGTCCAGAAAAGCCGCCTGCACACTCGACCGCCGGTTGGTCTTTTTATCGACCACCACGCTCGACGCATCCCAGACGTATTGGTTGCTGATGCACAGGGCCATGTCGGGCACGTAACTGGCTTTCCATTTCCAGGAATTGACCGGTTGCTGCATCGTTACATTTTTGGTAGCCAGATCAGCGAGGGTTGCTACGTGAATGATAGCGTCCGTTTGCAGGGATTCGCTCAGGCGTTTGGCGTAGGTGGGTTGCAGCACTTCGGCCGCATTCTGCAAATCGCCGGTGGCCCAAACGAGGTAATCTTTCGGTACGTTGACCGTGAGCGTGTAGTCATTGAAATCGTTGTAAAACTCCTGAGCTTCGGTAAAGGTCGTGCGGTCCCAGCCGTAGTAATCGTCCATCACGGCTACCCTTGGGTAAAAGTAAGCCAGGAAAAAGGTCGTTGAATCCAATACACCTTCGCGCCCGCTTTCTTTGGAAACATCGTAGTGCCACTCGAAGGCCAGTTTTATCGAGTCGCGGGGCATGAGAGGCTGTGTCAGCGCCACCTGCCGCTGGGTGGTATTCCCCGCATCCCGCCAGATTTTATCGTTTCTGCCTTCCGTATACTTATCGATGTGAATTCCCGATGTCAGGTAATCATCGGAGGCTGGCGACTGCCGCACCGCGCCGGGTTTATGGCTGTTCAGGATCAGCTTGAAAACGAGCGACCTGAGTGTATCGGGGCTGTTGTTGATGTAGGTGATCTCTTCCTTCCCGCGAATGGTTCGGTTGGGGGGAGTGGCTGTAATGGTGATGTTGTAGCGGGCAAAGTTCTGCCAGTAGTTTTTTCCGGGTTTGCCATCCAAAGAGCGGGTTCCTTTCTGGTAAGCCTGCTTCACGTTGCGTGGCATGTATAACCCCTGGGCCGTTACGGTTCCGCCGAGAATGGCAAGACAAAAAGCGAGTGTGAGTGATTTCATTGAAATACGCTGGTAGAGACTGTACTGCCGCAAGCTACAAAAAAGATATACGCCGGAAGGGGTATTGGTAGGAGTGGTTCGGGGTTGGTTGAGACAAATGCCAAACCACTCCTGAGTGAATATTCGTTTACCGGCCTGTACCTGTTTTGGCTTTCGTGGCGGTCGTTCCTTTATCCAGTCCGGCTTCGGCCAGTAGAACCAGCAGAATGCGCTGCATACCCAGGTAACCTTTGTCGTTCAGCCACCACTCGTTCAGGGAGTGTTCGCCCCCGCCGATGCCGCCACTCCCGATGGTAACGGCCGGAATTCCCAGCGCAATAGGCGTATTGGCGTTTGTTGAAGCCACATCCAACTGGGGAGCTACGTTCATGTAGCGGGTAGCGGCCATGGCTCGCTGAACGATAGCCGCCGACGTGTCGGTTTTGCCCGATGGCCGATCGCCGATTTTTTTCACCTCCACCGTCAGGTCCGGACCCTGCCGTTTGACGCCGTTCTCCTCGTTCAATGCCCGCTGAACGGCTGCCTGTAATAACTGGTCGACTTCATTGAGCTTCTCGGGACTTTCGGAGCGCATATCGATCTCCATCCACGACTCGTAGGGTATGGCATTAACGGATGTGCCGCCGTTAATTACACTGACACTAAAGGTTGTCTTCACGCCCTGCCGCGTCACCTTATCGGCTTCAGTGGTGAAGTAATAAATGGCTTTCCCGAGGGCGCTGTGCGGGTTGACAATCCCGAACGACCCGTACGAGTGCCCGCCCGGTCCCTTAAACGTGATCCGGTACCGGTGCGAACCCAGACCCCGGTGAACGATGCTGCTGATGCCGTCGCCATCCACGGCAATATAGGAATCGACTTTGGGTCCGCCTTTTCGAAGGAGGTGCTTCACCCCGCGCAGGTCGCCCAATCCTTCTTCACCCACGGCCCCCACAAACAGTACATCGGCATCGGTCTCGATCGAGGCAGCTTCCATACCTTTCAGGACGGCCAGAATGGCGGTTAACCCGCGTGTGTCGTCGCCTACTCCCGGCGCGTAGAGGGTGTCGCCTTTAGGCTTGACTTTTACATCCGTGCCTTCCGGGAAAACGGTATCCAGATGTGATTCCACGACCACGGTTTTGGTACCCTTCCGGCCTTTTCGTTTGGCGATCACGTTGCTCACCTCGTCAATCCAGACCGAGTCGGCACCGGCCTCCTTCAGCATGGCCGCGTATTTTTTTGCGCGAACGATTTCTTTGAAGGGCGGAGAAGGTGTTTCGGTCAAATTGATCAGATCCTTCATCGTTTGCGATTCAAGATCAACAAAAAACTGAAAGGCTTTTTTTACCGAAGGCTGAGTAGCCAGCGCATTCACTTCGTCAACGTACCGCTTCTCGACTCCGGAAATTGATTGTGTTTTAGAGGGCGTCTGTTGCGCCTGAAGCGGTTGCCAAATCGAAAAAAGAGAAATATAAGCTAGGGCAGGCAGAAGGAGTACTCGATTCATAGGAAGTGTATATGCACAAAACGTGGTGAAAGAAATATGAAATTAAACTATTTGAGGTTTTAAGATTTTCTTCGGCAGAAAAGCGTATTATTATGCCATAAACTCACTGTAATAGCGCCAAAGTTATTGTTTATTCTGTTAAATGAAGAAATACATATATTCTCTTTCTCTTCTTTATGTTGTTGTGATGGCGTCGGCTTACGGGCAGTCGTTCAATGCTAAAACCATTCCCGAAGCTACCGTCACCAGTTTACATGCCGCCATGCAGGCGGGTAAACTGAGCGCTGTTCAACTGGTACAACTGTACCTGGACCGCATCGAAGCTTATGACAAACAGGGGCCTTACCTGAACGCCATTATTATGGTCAACCCCAAAGCTCTGGCCGAAGCCCGGCGGCTGGATTCACTCTACAAAGCAACCGGCAAAATGGTCGGCCCGCTGCACGGCATTCCGGTCATTGTGAAAGATAATTACGATACCTACGACATGCCCACTACCAACGGCACACTGGCCATGAAAAAGTCGATTCCGCCCGACGATGCTTATGTGGTGCGGAAAATTCGGGAAGCCGGAGCCATCATCATCGCCAAGTCAAATCTGGCAGAGTTTGCTTACTCGGGGCAGTTTTCGGTGAGTTCTATTTTGCCGGGGTATTCCCGAAACCCTTATGACACCAAACGGACAACGGCCGGGTCGAGTGGAGGAACGGCAGCTGCCGTTACGGCCAATTTCGGGACGATCGGCTTGGGAACGGATACGGGAAGCTCCATTCGCGGACCCGCTTCACACCAGAGTCTGGTGGGTTTTCGGCCAACGCTGGGCCTTGTCAGTCGGGATGGGATCGCGCCATTGGCGATGACGAACGATACCGGCGGACCCATTTGCCGAACGGTGGAAGATGCCGTTCGGGTGCTCGATGTGATTGTAGGGTACGACAAGGCAGATACCGTAACAAAGCGCAGTGAAGGGAGGATTCCGCAAACGTATCGGCAGTTTCTGGACAAAGACGGGTTGAAAGGAGCACGAATTGGTGTTTTCCGCCAGATGGTCATGCCGAAGAATTCAGACCCGCAGGTGTACGCCCTTTTCAACAAAGCGTTGGACGAACTTCGGGCTGCGGGGGCAATTGTGATCGACTCCGTTCGGGTACCTCAACTTGATACGATCAACAAATCCTTCGATACCATTCCGCAACTACGGCGCGATTTCAACTTGTACCTGGCGAGTCTGGGGCCTAACGCACCGCATAAAACGCTGGAGTCTATCGTTAAATCACGCCAGTTTCACCCCTATCTGGAAAAGGGACTGCTGGATGCCATAGCGGACACACTGGCACCGGAAGCGCACAAAGGCTGGGGTAAGAATCTGGCACTGCGGGAGCGGCTCCGTCAGTTGCTACTGCGGGCGATGGACTCCACCCAGGTCGATGCGCTGGTATATCCGTCGTTCAGTTACCCGCCCCGGCTCATCGGCGATCTGAATACGCCCTCGGGAACGAACAATAATGCCTTGTCGCCCCCAACGGGATTTCCGGCATTTTCGGTGCCAATGGGTTTTACGTACGATGTGCTGCCCGCCGGGTTACAGTTCTTCGGCAGACCCTTTAGTGAGCCAACCCTGATCAAACTGGCGTATGCCTACGAACAGGCCACCCGCCACCGCCGACCGCCGGAAAGTACACCCGCGCTACCGAAGAAAAAGCATAAACCCGTAGTGGTTCAGTAGTTATTGAGTTATGAATGGGTTGTGTCCGTGAGGTCGGGTCAAAGGACCCGACCTCACGGACACAACCCACTGATTGATGGTTGGTGCTCTATCACTATACTCCCAACGGACCCCCCAGTGTAATGTCTGAATCGGGGCCGTGTGGGACAGGACGACTGGCGTGATGGCTACCGGGGTGTTTTTCTTCCTCCTCTTTGGAACGCTTGTTAACGAACGATTGAGCCAAAATGGTCAGTCGGTGATCTTCTTCCTTTTCCTCTTCCAGCGTCTTTTCAATCAATTCGGCCGACTGGCTGAAATCAAGCGTACGCGCTAATGTAAGAAGTGAACCATAGGACGCAATTTCATAGTGCTCAATCTTTTGGGCCGCAATAATTAGCCCGGCGTCGCGGGTGAGCGATCCAGATTCTGTTTCTGAGACAACCCGTTTCGCGTCGCCAATCAGCCCGTCGATACCATCCGACAGATGTGTATCTGCTTTTATGCCGATAATCCTGAAGACTTCTTCCAGCCGCTCCACCTGAATACGGCTTTGCTCCTGATGCGCCAGAAAAGCACTGCGGACTTCATTTGTTGTGCTGGCGTCGGCCTGATCGCCCAGTGCATCGACCGCTCGCTTTTCAGCGTAATAAGCACTTTTTAGCTCACTAATAAAGAGGTCTCGTAAGCCTTCGTCGGTGTTGGAATCGTTACCACTAAAAAAACTTGCTATCCGATCTGCCAGGTTTGCCATACTAGTTTACTAATTTAAGGTAATCCAAATATTTAATGAGGTATTAACTAATTTTATGCCAACGGCTGAACGTCAGTGTATTACTGATTTTTCCTGATGCGGTTTGATTCTGTTTTTCCACACCGTTTGTAGTGAAATTTCACTCCGTTTCCAATAAGTGCAGTACATAAGTAACGGCTATTCAGCTACTCATCAATATACGGCAACGGCTAAATATAAATTGCATTTTGCAGTTTAAAAACCGGCTGCCTGACCATCTTTACGCATCTCAGTGGCTCCCCTATAAATACGATTGGCAGCATCCCACTGGACGGCCTGATAGCCTCCGAAAAAATCGGTTGGTGCGAGGTGGTGGCCGCGCTTTTCCAGCTCAGCTCTGACATCGGCGGAGATACCGCTTTCCAATGCCAGCTTCCCGCCATCGGTCATGACAGTGCCAATGGGTTCACTACTGCCCGAGTGGCTGAATCGGGCGGCATCGCCGGCTTCCTGAACGTTCATGCCAAAGTCGATAATGTTGCACAATACCTGCACATGACCCTGGGGCTGCATAGCGCCCCCCATAACCCCAAAACTTAAAAACGGCTCTCCATCCTTCGTGACGAAACCCGGAATGATCGTGTTGAATGGCCGTTTGGCCGGGGCATAAACGTTGGCATGGCCAGGCTCCAGATTAAAGCTCGTGCCCCGGTTATGAAAAACAAATCCAAGACCATCCGGCACCATGCCGCTGCCGAATTCCAGCATATTACTCTGGATGAGCGATACCATATTGCCCTGCTCATCGGCTACGGTCAGGTAGACGGTATCGCCCGTGCGGAGGGTCGGGTCACCGGCATCCAGACGGGCAGACGCTTTCTTAGGGTCGATGAGTTTGCGTCGGTTGGCTGCATAGTCCTTAGCGAGCAACTGACGTACGGGTATGTTGGCGAATTCGGGATCGGCATAGTATCTGGCCCGGTCTTCAAAGGCTAGTTTCTTGGCTTCGACCAGCAGGTGCAGATAGTCGGCGCTGTTGTGCCCCAGTCTTTTGAGGTCATACCCTTCCAGCAGATTAAGCATCTGCAAAACGGCTATTCCTTGTCCATTTGGTGGTAATTCGAATACGTCGTAGCCTCGGTAGTTTACCGAAACCGGGTCGACCCAGGTGCTCTTACAAGCGGCCAGATCGGCTTTTCGAAGGTGTAAGCCTGCTCGCCGTGCGTACCGGTCCATGGCGTCGGCAAGGCTGCCTTTATAGAACGCATCCCGTCCACCGGCAGCTATTTTTTCGTACGTAGCTGCCAGATCCGTGTTGCGAAATACCTGCCCTTCAACCGGTGCTTTCCCGTTGATCAGGAACGTACGGCGGAAGTTGTCGAACTCCTGAACAATGTTCTCGTTGGCGGCTAAGCGGGCTGCGGCCACCTGCCAGGAGTAGGCAATTACCTGCGGTACCGGAACGCCTTCGCGCGCGTAGCGGATACCTGGTGCCAGCAGCGTACGAACGGGTAACTTGCCAAATCGCTGGTGCAGGGTAAACCAGCCATCTACCGCACCCGGAACCGACACAGATAATGGGCCGTATAACGGGATTTGCGTGCGGGTGCCTAACTCGGTGCGTAATGTATTGTAGGTCAGGGACGCGGGCGATCTGCCGCTTGCGTTCAATCCATATAATTTATGCTCTTTCGCCGACCAGACAAGCGCAAATAGGTCGCCCCCGATACCGCCGTTGTTTGGCTCGACCACCCCGAGGGCGGCATTGGCCGCAATGGCGGCATCGACAGCCGTGCCGCCCTGCCTGAGTATGTCCAGCGCAATTTGTGTGGCTAATGGGTGACTGGTAGCAACCATCCCGTGCCGCCCCAGAATTGGACTTCGGGTAGCGAAGTTAGGTCCCGTTATCCGGTCTCCTTTACCGGTAATCTGCCCATAAAGGGGGGAAGTCAGGAGCCAGAGCATTCCTAGAAAGTAGGCAATCCGGGTATTCATGCCGAGATAGATGGGTAAGAAAAGGGATGACGAACACACAGCTTAGGTTGACCCGGGCTCGTGCGCTGCGTCGAACACAACGTACTTAGTAAAATGGAGAGAATGTCCTATCTACTTGCCTTGTGCGTATTTTCGATACATTTTACCCCATATCGCTACCGCATCAGGCGGCTTTGTTACACCTGATAGACGTTGCTCTTGAAATGGCTTTCTTTCAGAATATAGCTTAGTGCCCATTAGGCTGGATGCTACCCAGTCCCCGGAAAACAGAACCGTTTTGCAATTGAACGCAGGCACTTTTAACGACATTGCCCGATGCCGTATATGCCCACTTTTTGAGACCTGTTCTGCGGTTGAGTGCATAAAGGGTATTACCACCCCCAACATAGATGATATCGCCTACGACAGTTGCTACGGTAATAGATGAGGATAATAAATGGGTCTCCCAAATTATAGCGCCCGTTTGCGTGTTCAGCGCATAAAATATGCCGTTTTCACAACCTGTGTACAAAAGACCCTGAGACGCTGTAGGGGCTGACGAAATAAACGTCGATGGCGTGAATAACCAGCGTTTTTTGCCATCAACAGGAGAATAAGCTGCTAGTGTAGCAGGGCCATCGTAAGGGACAAACAGGAGCTTTTGATCCGTTGAAATACCAGCATGAATTGTGAAAGAATCATGAATTTTCCATTTGAGAGCCCCTGTCGAATCATTAATCGCCAGAAGGGAGCCATTGGCGTCACCTACGTATACCGCTGCATTTAACCAGATAGGGCTGGTGTAAAAAGGGGCATCGGATGAGTATTTCCACTTTAGAGTACCCTTGCTGGCATCGATGGCATAAAGCAGGCCATCACTTCCGCCAAAATAAACGGTACCTCCAGAAAGGAGCGGGCAGTTTTCGTCCATGTTCGACAATGCTCCTGCAACTGTCTGTTTGCCTGCCTGAAATGACCATTTAACAGAACCTGTGCCAAGGTCCAAGGCGTAGAGTGTCGTAAAGTTCGGCTCATTAACATCCCAGAAGGCCTTGTGGCTGGTTAGAACATAAATAGTTTGGTCGGTCACCTTCGCCGAAAAAACAGGTCCGGTAGAAAGGGCCTGCTTCCACTTGAATGCGCCCGTCAGTGCATCAAATGCATACATGCCCGCTGCCGAAGAAGTGCCTACAATGACAAGTCCATCTGCCACAACCGGCGACGCATCTATGCGTACATCGCTTACTTTTTGCTGCCATATCAGTTTGCCGGTCGTTGCGTTCAGCGCATGGATTACACCGTCATCCGAGTTGATGAAAACGGTCGGATACGTCCTGCCTCGAACCGAATAAGAGCAATTGGTCAGGCTTAAAACGATTATGAACAGTCCTGCTAAGTTACGTAAACACACTGCCATGTCTATTGTCTGTTTTAGCTTAGACAGGCAGGTAGAGTAATGTAACTTTAAAGGGTAATTAAATGCTTTATTTATAGGGTATGTCCTAAATATCCTTAAATACTTGCCAGTCAATGTGCGTGCTTACATACATTCGACTGGATACCGGTACGGTTAACAGGGCGTTGGTCCAACTGTAGGCTTTGTTGATTCCGGCTTATACCTTTCGAATCAAGTCCAGTAGTTTTCGGTCGAGTTTATACCCATGCCAGTCTTCGTAAGCTACATCGGTCCGACCCGAATTCAGGATGCCAAAATCGCCGATAAACTCCCAAAGCGCAAAGCCAATTCCGTTTTTAGATAGGATATCGAGTACATCGCCAAACCAGGCCAGGAATACATCGTGCGGGGTTTTATTCCAGCAGCCGCACTCGCCACAATGCACGCCAACGCCTTTATTGACCAACTCGATCCAGGGCTGGTAGAAGGTTTCCAGCATGGCCCGGCTCAGGTATTTGTCGCCCACCTGCCCTGGCCATTTAGGTTCGGGCAGATGCTCCGGGTCTTTGTTGGCCCAGGGTGCTTTGTAGTGGGAAATAATGCCCGGATTATACCCCCGGCAGCTTTGGGCGATGTTGAGATCGGCGATGGATGGAATCACCGACGAGCCGGTGTCATTGCCATCGGCAATGATAAGGTGGTTCTTGTTTTCTTTCCAGATAGCCTCCGAAGCCGCCAGCGCCACTTTTCGGTACACTTCCCCCGGAACCGTTCCCCGCTTGGAGTGCTGGTCGTTCATGTCGGCCCGCATACCGGGTTCGTTCAGCAAGTCGAAGCTGATCTTTTTTGCCGATACATTCCTGTATCGTTTCGCCCACATGTTCCAGTGGAAACAGAACGCATCCAGGGCCGTCTGATCGGTCCATAGGTTATAGGGTTCGTGGAAGCCCGCATTGACACAGTAGCCCGGTGCACGGTGCAGGTTCAGGCTCACGTGCAAATTATGCTTGTGCGCCATAGTTACCAGCTCATCTATCCGGTCGATGGCCTGCGGGTCGATCTGATAGACTTCATCCGGAGTGATGTTACGGCTCCGGTCGAACTTCAGGTAATATGGATACGCCATTGGCAGCCGGACGAAGTCGAAACCCCAGTCCTGCATCCATTTGAGGTGGTCTTCCTGCGTACCTTTCCGACTCTTGGCCGGATCGGGCGAGAAGAAGTCCAGCAGGTTAAATCCCTTCCATTTGGGTAGTTTGTTTTTGGCTACAGTGGCCGGAGCCGGGCTGGCCAGAAGCTCGGGGCCAGTGGTGCTGAGGGCTGCCGTAAGCAAACCCGTGTTCTGGATAAACGTCCTTCGTTGCATGGAAAAAAGAGGCTGTAGTTGCGGTAATCTACTTATCGATAGTCGGATGTTGTAACAGTAAAAAGGGTGGGGACAGCGCCTTATTGAGCGAACTCTTCCTGTTGAATGAACAGGCATCAAAGAAAAACCTGTAACCATGAAAAAAATTGTTTTCTCGTTGTATCTGGCAACGACAATTGCCCTGGGGATAACCGAAAGTGTTGCCCAGAAAGGTAAACCACTGTATACGTTCCCGGTAGGCGTTCAGGCCTATACCTACCGCGCCAGCTTTCCTAAAGATGTTATCGCAACGTTAGATACGATCAAAGCGCTGGGTATCACCGAAATGGAAGGCAGTGCGCCCAAAGGATTTACCGAAGCAGAATTCAAGAAGGCTTGCGATGAGCGGGGTATTAAAATCCCGGCAACGGGCATGGGCTACGAGCAGATCGTAAAAGAACCCATGGAAGCCGTACAGAAAGCCAAAGCCCTGGGAGCCTCCTTCGTGATGGTGGCCTGGATTCCGCATCAGAAAGGGAACTTCTCGCTGGAGAACGCCAAGAAAGCCGTTGAGGATTTTAACCGGGTAGGTAAGACGCTGAAAGAAAATGGCATTACGTTTTGCTACCACAACCACGGTTACGAGTTTCAGCCCTATCAGGATGGAACCCTGTACGATTACATCGTCAAGAATACGAACCCCGAATATGTTTCGTTCGAAATGGATATTTTGTGGACCCAGCACGGCGGGGGCGATCCGGTTGCGCTGCTGAAAAAATATGGTAGCCGGTATAAACTGATGCACTTGAAAGACCTTAAAAAAGGAATAAAAGGTGATCTGACGGGGGGGACCCCGCCCGAGAATGACGTGACCCTCGGCGATGGACAAGTGAATATTCCCGAAATCTTACGTCTGGCCAAAAAAGCGGGTGTCAAGCATTATTTCATCGAAGACGAAAGCAATAAAGAATACGAACAAATGCCCAAAAGCATTGCGTACCTGAAAAGTCTGAAGCAGTAAGTCAATAACGTGTCAAGTCAACAGGGCAGCTGGTCAGGATGAACAGCTGCCCTGTTTGTTAAAACCGTACCCCCGTGCGTAAGTCGAATCCCTCGGCCACGTTCAGCCTGGCTCTCAGGCCCACGCCCAGCAGATAACGATCACGTACAGTATACAAGAGCTGGTATCGTTGAAACAAACGCCCCTCGGGGAGTGCCGCCGGTTGTATGAGGTTCCAACCCAGATGTGTCGTGAAGGTGTACCGGCCAAGCCATAGCTCGTAACCTCCTAGCAACCCTAGCTGCCGATGGCTGCCCAGCTGGTTTTCCCGGCGGAACTGTTCCCGAATGTAGCCATCGTCCACAAACTCCAGCCCACCCGTAAAGGCGTGAAACCGACTGAGCCGATAGCCGGCCGTAGCCGATACGCCCCAAAGCCACCCGGCCGTTTCCGGTAGATTATCCGTTTGGGGCAGCGTCCTTACCGAGCCAAATGCCATCACCCGCCTGGTAAATCGGTGATTAAGCCTCGGCTTTGGCCAGTAAGCCGGATCGGGCAACGGTGTTGAATCGGTTATGTACAGTAATCCCAGTCCCAGCGTCGGAAAATTCATACCCCGATTGGGTTGACGGATGCCACCATTGGAGATATGGTTATAACTGGCGGTTACCGATGCGTGGATATGCCGGGTCAGGCGGTGATGCGCACTGGCGGAAAGGGCCAGCATGCCGCTTAGGGGCGACCCGAAAAACGTATTTCCAGGGTTCGACTCGGCATTATATACCCGCGTGATGTACGCTAGGCCAGCCGTTGCCCTAAGGGAAAAATAAAGCGGTTTCCGGTGCCGAATCAGCGGCTCGAAATACCCGCCCAGCCCCACTGTTCGGCCTAATTCGGCGGGATTATTAAACGCCACATAATTGACGTAGGCACCCGTACGGGCAAAGCAGTTGCAGCGTTCGTAAGCTGCCCGGTTGAATGCCGTTCGGCTGTAGGTGAGCTCTGCCCCTATGGGTCGACTTTGTGAGATGGCTTTTAAATCGGGCGCATGCGGGATGATAAAGCCGGTGAATGTATGCACACCAATTTGCTGACGTACCGAATCGCCCAACGGTAGGTGTATTACTGACCAAAGTCCGCTCAGGATTACCAACAGATTCATGCCAATACCTTTTTAGACTAGTGTAGAACGCTTTAAATCAGACGAATAAATGATCGAATATTAGTTATGCTAGTAAATTTATTAGTAAAACATTTGATTTTGATAGTATTACTATCATTTGTGAATATTAATCTTACATTTGTCAAAAAAACACTGCATTCACTATGTCTTATTCGATTCCTGTAACCGTAGCCTACGGCGATGGTATTGGTCCTGAAATTATGGAGGCAACCCTGCGCATTCTCGAAGCCGCACAAGCCCCTCTGGCGTATGAAACGATAGAAATTGGCGAAAAGGTCTACCAAAGCGGCCACTCAGCGGGTATCCGGCCCGAGGCCTGGGAGTCGCTTCGTCGGACAAAAGTATTTTTGAAAGCACCCATTACAACCCCGCAGGGCGGTGGCTTCAAAAGCCTGAACGTGACCACTCGAAAAATGCTGGGGCTGTACGCCAATGTTCGTCCCTGTATTTCCTACGCGCCTTTCGTAGCGACCAAACACCCAACCATGGATGTGGTGATTATTCGGGAAAATGAAGAAGACCTGTATGCCGGTATCGAACACCAGCAAACGCCCGAGGTTGTCCAGTGCCTTAAACTCATCTCACGGCCCGGCTGCGAAAAAATTGTACGGTATGCGTTCAACTACGCTCGCCAGTACGGTCGCTCAAAGGTAACCTGCTTCACGAAAGACAATATCATGAAGCAAACGGATGGATTGTTCCATCAGGTTTTCGATGAAATCGCCAAAGAATACCCGGAGATTGAAGCAGAACACTGGATTGTCGACATTGGAGCCGCTAAACTGGCCGACACGCCCGAAGCGTTCGACGTTATTGTGATGCCGAACCTTTACGGAGATATTCTGTCCGATGTGGCCGCTCAGATTGCCGGATCGGTTGGGCTGGCCGGTAGCAGCAACATTGGCGAAGAGGTGGCCATGTTTGAAGCCATCCACGGATCGGCTCCCCGGCGGGCGGGTCAGAATCTGGCCAACCCGTCGGGCCTGTTGCTGGGCGCTGTCATGATGCTGGTTCATTTGGGCGAGGGCGAAGTAGCGTCCAAAGTGCACAACGCCTGGCTCAAAACGCTGGAAGACGGTATCCATACCTACGACATTTATAAAGAGTCGGTTAGTACCGAGCGCGTGGGCACTAAGGAGTTTGCCGATGCGGTCATTGCCCGCATGGGGCAGTTGCCCACCCAACTCAAAGCCGTTCACTATGCCAGCGTGAAAGCCGAGCCGATAAAAGATAAGCTGAGTGTCAGAAAACCCGTGAAAACGGAAACCGTTGGCGTCGATATTTTCCTCTACCACGAAAACCGCAACGCGGCTCTGCTGGGCGATGAGCTGACAAAGTTCACCGCCGGACCATTGAGTTTATCCATGATCACGAATCGGGGGGTAAAAGTTTGGCCGGACGGTTTCTCCGAAACGTTCTGTACGGATCACTGGCGTTGCCGGTTCAAGGCAGGTGACGTAAACAATGTGCCGTACGAGCAAATCCTTCAGCTGCAGGGCAAGCTCACAGAAGCCGGTTACCGCATTATCAAAACCGAGAACCTGTGCACGTTCGATGGTCAGCCAGCTTTCTCTGCAGGTCAGGGCGCTTAAGTAATTAAACCTTCTAGGCTAAAAAAATATGTCTGAGTCAATAGAACTAAAGGTCATTAACGGGCGCTTTAACCCCGACGAGGCTACGCCCATTCTTACGGGAATCATCAATGCCAAGTTACAGCACCATGCCCGCAGGATCTCCCTGCATGACCAGACCGAAGAGGGCATAAAAGCGTCGGAGACCCGAATCAAACAGCTTGAAGAGGACTTGCGGCAGTCATTGCGTTTCCTTCGGGAAGCGGCTCAGCGAGGGAGTCGGGTAGACATTGACGGCATCCTGACCATCAGGGAGGTTCCTCAATAGGAAAACCCCGTTTCGGGGGCTAGTTTACCTTCTTTACATACGGATCACTATACCTATATTTTATATGATCGCCTGCTATGGGTCCGATTGGCGTAATGACAGCTTTTCGGCTTAATACCGTACTAGCTGTTTGCTCGTTAGTCGGATCTGTAGCTCTTTAAACGTTCGAGTTGACAGCACGGGCGGTAGCGTTGTATGACGATACTGTCCCGTGCTGTTATTCGATATGGGTGTATAGCCTATCGGACTGTGTTTGCTGTACCGGCTGGCTGATATAAAAAGTAATCATAAATAGACCGGGCGGCATGGGCGATCGTTTGCTCTCGTTCGGCGAGGGGCATGGGCGAGTCGCCCACAAAAACGGCAATGGCTATGTGGCCCGCATCGCCCGGAAGCGTGATGATGCCTACATCGTCGGTAGCGCTGCCATCCAGCGAACCCGTTTTATGGGCGATGACGGTATTAGGCGGTAAGTACCCTTTGAGTCGGGCGGCACCACCCCGGCAGCGCTCCATCACACCCAGCAAAAGCGCCCGGCTTTCGGGTTTAAGGGCCGTTCCCCGGTAAATCTGCGCCAGTAAGTTGACCATCGCATCGGGGGTGGAGGTGTCGCGCGGGTCGACTTTGAGCCGGGCCGCAGCAGCCCGTCTCGATTCCGGGGTCGTGGTGCTGTCCAGTTTTGCGTAAAATCCAACGGTCCACTTGTCGGAAGGGGGTAGTGTAATGCCTTCGAGGTCGGCAATCAACTGGATAATCGTCCGGTCGACGGACATGCCCTGAATACCCAGGGTTTTGAGCCGTTTCTGAACCGCTTCGGTGCCACCCACCAGTCGGAGCAGAATATCGGTGGCCGAGTTATCGCTGATGACCATCATCAGTTCCAGCAGGTTCTGGACGGACAACTGAACGCCGGGTTTAGCAAATAATACCTCAAGGGTGCCACTGCCTGGATGAAGATCAGATGGTTGCAGATCGACCATGGTCATCAGCGATAGTTTACCCTGCTCGATCAGCGTGAATAATTGCACCGCAATGGCGACCTTCACCGTACTTGCCATCGGAAACCGCTCCTGTAGGTTGAGACTTACCTGTTTCCCGGATTCGAGGTGAAGAGCACAAATGCCTACTTTGGCCCTGGCGATTGCCGCAGCCCGGTCCAGTTCCTGTTCCAGCCGTTGGGTCGCTATGTCTTTTTTGCCAGTGATGCCGGTTTGGGCGCTGGCTGATAAGTTGAGTGCCAGCAGCAGACTAAGAAGAAGAACGGTAGTTTTAGCAAGAGTAGAGGTCATTATGTAAGGGTTTAGGACAGTATGGTACGAAACAGCAGGATGCTGTTTCGTACATAAAAAACATGAGTAAAAGTCAGCTATAGCGATGCCAGCGCCTGTTCCAGATCGGCCAGCAAATCGTTCACATTTTCGATACCTACTGAATACCGTATCAGGCTTTCGGGAATGCCCAGTTGCCTGCGCTGGTCCTCGGTCAGTTCAACGTGGCTGGTGGTTCGGGGTGGTCCGGCCAGGGTACTCACCGAGCCCAGACTGGCGGCCAGGTGCACAAACTGAAGCTTCGGTAAAAACTTCCTGACCTGGTCGTAGCCACCATTCAGCGAGAAGCTCATGATGCCGCCAAACCCCGACATCTGTGCTTTGGCAATCTCGTGGCCGGGGTGCGTTTCGAGGCCCGGATAAAAAACGTCGCTGACCTTTGGGTGGGATTTCAAATATCGGGCGATGGTCATGGCCGATGCATTCTGGCGTTCGATGCGCAGTTCCAGCGTTTTCATACCCCTGGCAATCATATACGCGGCATCGGCCTGTATGCTGGCGCCGTTTATTTCGCGAAACTGGAATACTTTGCTGACCAACTCTTTGCTGCCGCACAGGACGCCCCCCATAGCGTCGGAGTGGCCACCCAGAAACTTGGTGGCACTGTGAAGCACGAGATCAGCACCCAGAGCCAGCGGATTTTGGTTGATGGGCGTGGCAAACGTATTATCGACAACTGTAACAGCACCCACTTTTTTGGCGGCTGCGGCCAGTCGGGCAAGGTCCACCACTTTTAGCGTCGGGTTAGTAGGCGTTTCGAGGTAGAGAACGTCGCAGCCTTTGGCTACTTCGGCTTCAATCTGATCGAAATCCGTGGTGTCGCAGAGGGTCACGTTTACCTGATAGCGGGGAAGGAAGTCGAGAAAGAGTCGGCTGGTACCGCCGTAGGTGTCGTTGAGTGACACCACCCGTTTACCCGGACCCAGTAAGGCAAACAGCGTATTGCTGATGGCGCCCATGCCGGTAGCAAAGGCCGTAGCGGCTTCGGCCCCTTCCAGAATCCGGATTTTCTCTTCGAGTACGTGGACGGTTGGGTTGGTATTCCGGCTGTAGATGAAGCCGTCGGCTTTGCCCAGAGCTACTTCATGCCATTCGTCCAGATCGTGGTAAGCGAAGGCAACGCTTTTGACGATGGGTGTGGTAACGGCGCCATTTGGTAATGGGTCGGTTTCGCCCGCCCATACGGAGGTTGTACTCTTTTCGTAGTTCGAAAAATCCATTAGAATTTAGTTATGTCACATTAGTTCACAGAGATGCACAGAGAAAAAAAGGAGATGCACAGAGGGTTTTGTTTTCTCCGGGTTAGTCTGCCAACGAGAGTAAGTTTATCGCTGTTGCACTATATCTTTTTTTTATTGGTAGAAAACAATGATCGCCTGGGCAATCAGGCTGGTTTCGGACAAGGTATTGAGTGAGAGGTAATAATACAGAAAAAGACAGTTCATCCAGCTTATTTGACAGTTCATTTAACGCTCTGTTTGGACTGTGAGCTATACCGGCTTGATTTGCCGATATAATTTACGGTCGAAGAAATGAAAGTTATTTTTATTGCGCTTGCGGTTTTGAGTAGTATACTGGTTCGGGCGCAGTACAGGCCTCTGGGAGCCATTACGATGTGGACAGATGGCTATGTTGTAACCCAGGAAAACGATACCCTGCGTGGGCAGATACGGGTAGGGTCGATGGTCAATGATGCGCCGGCGTCCATACAGATTAGGCATGCTGACGGCAGCAAAATCAAGCTGAAGGGCGAGGATGTACGCCTTCTGGCGCAGCAACTACCCACGTTTGCCTACGCCACCGGCAGCATTCCCCGTGAGCGGGAGATGGTTATTTTTGAGCGCGTACCCAACCCCCGCCGGAACGGAAAATCCATGCTGCTGGAACGCCTGACACCGACTGGCGGACGGATTGCCCTGTATTTTGATGTGTCGGGCTGGAAGAAAACATCGGAATACACCTTTGGTAACTTCACGTTCGAACTGGACCGGCAGGACCTTAGCTATATCGTGCTTAAGAACGGGAGTGAGTCGATGCTTGCCAAGCGTGGCGACATCGAAGTCGTGCACGACCAGCTCTTTGGCGATTGTCCGACGCTAATTCGTACCTACCCAACCGTTACCCGTCGGGACTGGAGCCGATTGGGTGACATGGTGCTGGCGTATAATGAGCTTTGCCGGTAGTTAAATCGCTGAGCAACCTACCGCGCCACCTCAATCTTATACTTCTTCCCTTTCATTTTCTCCTGGCTGATCTTCGCGAGAAGAGTCTTCACTTTGTCGTGCTTCACAGCGGCAAAGGAGATGAAATCCTGCACGTCGATGCGACCGAGGTCGCCTTTTTCGAGACCGCCTTTCTGGGAGAAAAAGCCGACGATGTCCACTTTGTTGAGCTTGTTTTTCTTGCCGCCACTCACGTAAAGAGTGACAAAATCAGGTGGTTGGGGTAAGGTCTGCTTGGTGGAGACATGAAACTCCTCAAGCGATGGATCGAGGTAAGTTGGCGGGGTTTCATCGCTGGACAGAATGATGTAGGCCGTTCCCGACGCGTGCATCCGGGCGGTTCGACCGTTGCGGTGCGTGAACTCATGCGCCTGCAAGGGCAGGTGGTAATGGATCACGTATTTCATTTCGGGAATGTCGAGCCCACGGGCGGCCAGGTCGGTGGTGACGAGGTAGCGGGTGCTGCCGTTTCGGAACTGGATCAGCGCCCGTTCGCGGTCGGGCTGTTCCATGCCGCCATGATACACGAGCGAATGGATGCCCCGTTCGGCCAGCAGTTCGCGGGTGCGCTCGGCGGCTTCCCGGTGGTTCAGGAAAATAAGGGCTGGCTCCGAGTCGAGCGAGCACAGCAGGTCAACTAAGGTGTCGATCTTGTCCTTGGAAGGGGAGTAAACCACTTTCGTCGTCAGGCCGGTTTCCTCATCGTTCTCCGCCGAAAAGGTCAGTTTGGTTGGCGACTTGAGCCGGATGAATTCGGGAATGCTAATGCCTGATGTGGCCGAAACCAGCACGCGTTTCCGCAGGTTGCGCAGTCCGCGAACGATAAACTCCATCTCGTCGTGAAAGCCCAGCGCCAGCGATTTGTCGAATTCGTCCAGCACCAGCGTCTGAATACCGTCCAGCGAAAACGTTCGGCGGGTGATATGGTCGGCAATACGGCCGGGCGTGCCAATGAGCAGGGCAGGGGGATTGCTCAGGTTCTTGATCTCCGTTTCGACGGGGTGCCCGCCATAGCAGACGTTAACTTTGAAACCCGTCGCCATTTTCTTCCAGACCTGTTCGATCTGAATCGCCAACTCGCGGGAAGGGGCCAGAATGAGGCATTGAACGCTGGTTTTCTGGTCGGACTTGAGCAGATGAAGAATGGGTAACAGAAACCCCACCGTTTTGCCGGAGCCGGTGGGGGCAATTAAAAACGTATCGTTATCCTGCGTAATGGCTTTCAGGGCTGCTTCCTGCATCGGGTTCAACGCCGGAATGCCCAGGTTCGTCAGGATTTGTGTTTGCTGCTCAGGGGTTATCATCCCGCAAAAGTAACCCAAAAAGCTGGGTCTTACAGGAACACGGATGAAACGGATTTTATCAGTTCTTATCCGTTTCATCCGTGTTCCTATCCTTACTTCTCAATGGCAAACGCCAGCAGCACGTTGCCGGGCAACTCACCAAACAAGCCATAGCCGGAATTAACAAACAACATGCCATCGGCCACAACGGGCGAGGGACCATCCAGCGAGCCGCCTTTACCTTTTACACCATTGACGGTGTCGAACTCATGCACGGTATCATAATCCCAGAGAATTTTCCCGTCGCTAGTCGAATAAGCCCGCATATGCCCGTCCAGTCCTCCGGCAAACACAACACCGGGAATGACCGTTGGCGCGGCTGAGTTGGCTTCGATACACCCTTTTTTATCGCCACAGGGCGGACTGGCGGCTTTCCAGACTACCTTGCCTGTGGTTACTGCCAGTGCATACAGGCCTGGTGCGGGTCGGTGCAGGGAGTCCGTCTTGCCGAACAGCGCATATTTATTGTCGGCGTTGGCCGCGAATACGTACTGCCCGTCGGTGGCCATGCCCCAGTGAATGCCGCCCAGCGCACTACCCAGGCCAACCGATGTTTTCCAGAGCAGTTTGCCATTATCGGGCGATAAACCATACACCTCGGCCGACTTCTGTCCGACAACCAGCATGTCGTTGCCCGACGGCTGTTTCACCAGAATTGGCGCCATGCCAAAGTCAAAATCATTGCCCGGTCTATCGGGGCAGTTGGGTCCGCCGGGGCACCCCATGTTCCAGGCATCATTCTGCGTCGCCTGAAAATTCCAGACGAGCTTGCCCGTTTTCAGGTTCAATGCCTGAATGGCGTCGCTGGTGTTCGTAACAGGATAGGTGTAGTTTTCGCCGGTGCCGATGTAGAGAAGTCCCCGTTTGGTATCGACCGTAGGGCTGCACCAGACAATGCCCCCCGCCGGGCCATAGGCTGGTGCTCCGTTCTTTCGTTTACCCGTTTCAGCCGCTTCTTCGGCCATGACCCGATGCCGCCAGATTTCATCACCCGAACGGACGTTCAACGCGACTACCTCACCCGATGACGAGCAGCAGGGGTAGTTGGGCAGCAGTACCGACACCACTTCGAGCGACGTAAGCGGCACGTACACGATGTTGTCATACACAACCACCGAGCCCGTGTTCGCCGATTGCGCATGCTGCCCCACCCGCTTCTCCCAGAGCAGCTTGCCGGTTGTTACATCGAGGGCGTAAACATTGGTGGCGTTATCGGCAAAAAAAGCCTGCGGACCACTGGCCTGCTGCACAACGCTGATGGCTCCGCGAATGGCGGCTTTGGCCGTAAATTTCCAGCCAATTTTACCGGACTGTTTGTTCAGACAATAGACATCCCCCAACTGCGAGCCCACAATCAGCCAGTCGTCAAGAATAGCGGGCTTACTTCGCACCTGATTAACATCGGGAAAGGCAAACGCCCATTTTAGTTTGAGCGACCCTACCGTTGCAGCCGAAATGCCCGCCTGCTTAGTCGTGCGAAAGCCAGTCCCTTCGAGATCGCCACCCCAGCCCGAATGGAGAATAGCCGCTTTTTTAGGGTTAGGGAGGGAAAACGCCGTGTACGCTTCTTTTGGTATGATGGTTTCGGTCAATGGCTTGTTCGCCAGGTATTGGGCTACTGCTTTTCGCTGCTCATCAGAAAGATCTTTCGCCTGTACACGCATCTTGCCCGTTTCCATAGCGGCCAGAATAGCGCGGGGCGGCATGCTGCTCAGAATAAAGCTGCCCGGTGCCTTTAACGAAGCTTCGGGTTTATGGCAGGTATTGCAAGTCGTCATGTAGACCTGCTGGCCCAGCTGAGTGATAGCCGGGTCGAGGGCCTGGGCAAAACCGATTGTCGGCCAAAGAAAGCGGAGGACGGCAAGGCATAAAATGCTTTTGGCAAACGAAGGGCGTACAGATCGAGTGGCTGGTTTCATGGGTATTAAGCGAGGTATGGTCCTGGTTATGAGAATTTAAAAGTAGCCAGCTTCTAATAAAGTGATCTCATTTTTAGGACGAATGGCTGTTTAGATTGGATAAACCCGGCCTGGCCTGGGGTGAGTACCGGATAAGCCGTACCTTCGTACTCTATTTGACAGGTATGACTATGACATTCGACGAACTGAATCTGAACAAACCCCTTTTGAATGCCCTGAACGATTTAGGGTATACAACCCCCACAACGATTCAGCAAAAGGTATTTTCGGTCGTTATGTCGGGTCAGGATGTGTGCGGCATTGCGCAGACAGGAACCGGGAAAACGTTTGCCTATCTGTTGCCCACGCTCCGCCAGCTCCAGTTTTCCAAAGAACGGACTCCTCAGATGCTCATCATCGTGCCCACCCGCGAGCTGGTCGTGCAGGTGGTGGAAGCGGTCAAAAAGCTGACGACCTACATGAACTTGACCGTCGTTGGCGTGTATGGTGGCGTGAACATGAAAGCGCAGACAGCGGAGATATTACAGGGGCTGGATGTACTCGTGGCGACACCCGGTCGGCTGGCCGACTTCATGCTGGGCGGCATCCTGAAAACAAAAGCGATCAAAAAACTCGTTATTGACGAATTTGATGAAATGCTCAACCTGGGCTTTCGAACCCAGCTGAAGGTTGTGCTGGACTTGCTGCCCCCTAAACGACAAAATCTGTTGTTTTCGGCGACCCTGACGGATGAAGTCGATCAATTGGTCAATGACTACTTCAACCAGCCTGTGCGCGTAGAAGCGGCTCCGATGGGTACACCGCTGGAGAAAATAAACCAGTCAGCGTATCGGGTGCCTAATTTTTATACCAAGATCAACCTGCTGACCCTGCTGCTGAATCGGAATGCCGCCATGACCAAAGTGCTGGTCTTTGTAGCGACCAAACAACTGGCCGATCAGCTGTACGACCACTTGGCTCCGGAATTTCCTGACCAGATCGGCGTTATTCACTCCAACAAAGCGCAGAACAAACGCTTCGAGGCCGTTAATAACTTCAAAGCGGGTACCTACCGAATCCTGATCGCTACGGATATTATTGCCCGCGGTATCGACGTCACCGACGTATCGCACGTTGTCAATTTCGATTTGCCCGAAGTACCCGAAAATTACATTCACCGCATTGGTCGAACGGGCCGCGCCGACCGCGAGGGCATCGCTGTTTCGTTTATCACGGAAAATGCCAGTGAGGAACAGGAAGCCATTGAGCAGTTGATGAATCAACCGATTCCGATGCTGCCCTTGCCCGAAAATCTGGTTATTTCTGATGAGTTGACCGACGACGAAAAGCCGAAGGTGCATATGAAATTCATTGACGTTAAACCGCCTAAACGGGAAGATGTTGGCCCGGCTTTTCATGAGAAAAGTGCCAAGAACCAGAAGGTGAACGTCCGGCGGAATATTGCGGAAGAAAAAATGCTCAAATACGGTCGCCCCATCAAGCGGGTTGGTGGCAAGAAGAAGCGGGATAAGTAAATGGCATTTACCACCCCCATCAATTACAATCAATTCCAAAAATCATATGCCCTTTTCAGAACTCGGATTATCCAAACCGCTTGTTAAAGCCGTAGCCTCGCAGCACTACCCAAAACCGTATCCTATCCAGCAGGAGGCTATTCCGGCCATTTTGCAGGGGAAGGATATTTTAGGTATTGCCAAAACGGGTTCGGGGAAAACGGCCAGTTTTGTACTCCCCATTCTGGAATTGTTTCAACGGAAATCCGTAGCCCGAAACCGATATGTAAAAGCATTGGTACTCGTGCCCACGCGTGAACTGGCCGTTCAGGTTGCCGAGGTTTTTCAAACGTTTGGGCAAAATTTGCCACGGCAAGTGAAAACGGTGGCTGTCTTCGGGGGCGTATCCATCAATCCGCAGATGATGGCCCTTCGGGACGCCGAAATCGTGGTGGCAACGCCTGGCCGATTGCTGGATCTGATGGCGTCCAACGCCTTGCAACTGACAGACGTCGACATTCTCGTACTGGACGAAGCTGACAAAATGCTCGATCTGGGTTTCGAGGAAGAAATGGAGCGCATCTTCGACCGACTACCGCGCCACCGGCAAACGATTCTCTTCTCCGCTACCCTGGGCGACGCCATTCAGGATATCAATAAAAATTTGCTGCGCAATCCGGTAAAAATCGAAGTTGTTGAGGAAGAACAGAATCTGGATTTAATTAAGCAGATCGCCTACCGCGTCGATCCTGAGCGCAAAGGCCCCTTACTCCGCTACCTGATCAAAGAGGGCAAGATGAAGCAAGTGCTGGTCTTCGTTTCCTCTACCCGAACCGCCGATAATGTGGTGGTCAAACTAAATAAGAACGGCATTCATGCAGCCGCGATCCATAGCGGAAAAACACAGGGCGCCCGCACCGATGCGCTCACTAAATTTAAAGGAGGGCACCTGACTGTACTAGTGGCTACCGATTTGATTTCCAGAGGTATTGATATTCAACTGCTGCCACACGTGATCAACTTCGAATTGCCGCGTTCGCCAAAGGACTACATTCACCGCATTGGCCGGACGGGTCGTGCAGAAGCGGAAGGCGAAGCCATCTCGCTCATTTGCCCCGACGACGAGCATCACTTCAAAATCATTCAGAAGAAAATGGGCAAACGGGTCGAGATTCGGGAAACGGAGGAGCTGAATCTCATGGGGTACTGACCGGATGTATTCGTACACTCGAATAAACTGGTTTCGCAATAATCTCTATATTTATAGTCACATTTCTGTTCCTTTACCCTAACTGAATAAACTGACTGTAAACCATGAGTAACCATCCTTCGCGCCGTAAGTTTTTGGGTGCTACAGCCGCACTTGTAGCCGGAACCGTAGCGGGTACCAACAAACTATTTGGCGCTCCTGCCCTCATTCGCTCCTTGGGCGACAAGCCGAATTCCTTAATCGATGGCGTGCAAATTGGAGTCATCACGTATTCCTTTCGCGAGATGCCCGACCAGAGTGCCGAAGCTACGTTGCACTATGTACTGGATTCGGGGGTGAGTGCCATTGAGCTCATGGGCGGCCCCGCCGAGATGTTCGCCGGTGCCCCGAAAAGCACGGTTGATATGCGGTCGGTATTTCCGCTGATGCGGAAAAAACGGGAAAATCAGCCGCTAACGGAGGATGAGCAGAAAACGCTTACCGAAGCCGAAGCCCAGATGAAAGCTTACCGGGCGGAGATGACCAAATGGCGGCTCTCGGTACCGATGTCGAAGTTTGAGCAGGTGCGTAAAATGTATAACCAGGCGGGGGTACGGATTTACGGGTTTAAACCCGACACCTTCGGGATGCAAAGTTCAGATGCCGAAATTGAATATGGGCTGCGGGCGGCTAAAACGCTGGGTGCCAATCAGGTCACGCTGGAGCATCCAGCCAATGACGCGCATACGATGAAGCTGGGAACGATGGCCCAAAAGCAGGGTATGAAAGTTGGTTATCACGGGCATGAGCAGCAAACGCCTACTTTCTGGGATACGGCACTGGCGCAATCGCCGGCCAATGCGATGAACTTTGATCTGGGCCATTACGTAGCCGCCGGTAATCCCGATCCGCTGGTATTAATCAAGCAAAAGCACGACCGCATTGCCAGTATGCACATCAAAGACCGCCAAACGCCCGACCACGGGAAAGGTAATCTGGTTTGGGGGCAGGGCGATACGCCTTTACTTCAGGTGCTGAAGCTGATGCGTGAGCAGAAGTATAACTTCCCGGCTACCGTTGAGCTGGAGTATAAAATTCCGGAAGGGTCAAATTCTGTGGCCGAAGTGAAAAAGTGCGTGAATTTCTGCCGGAATGCGCTGAGCTAATAACATAGTCAGATGAAAAGGAGGACTTTGTACTCACTTGTTAATGAGTACAAAGTCCTCCTTTTTGTCGTACAGATCAGCTATAACTTGATCAAAGCGACTAGCAGCAATTTGTTTTAATACCTAAATACAGAATTTATGTAAACTTTTGTTTTAAAATCGTTACTTTTTTGGTATTCTACGTACAACTATAAGCAGTCACTAGTATACCAATAAGTACAGCTTCATGAAAGTCTATCCAGTCTTCTCTGCTTCGTTACGCCCATGGTTCATTATACTCTTGTTTTGCGTGTTATGGCCGACGATCCATTTCGGCCAGGTAATTTATAGCAATACGTTTACAGGTACCGGAGCTTGTCCTACACAGGGCAACGTACCCACTATGTCGTCTAACGCCACAGGAACGCCATTAACCAGAAGTACTGTGATTTGTGAAACGGCTGTAGACGCCTTCAATTCGAAGGGCCTTAACAATACCGCAGTCATAAATGATGCTTCCTACATCGAGTTCTCGGTGCAGGCTAATGCAAATTACCAACTGAACGTTACGGCGCTTACTTTTTCCCGGGAGGCAAGCAATAGTGCTCCTAACCAGTTAGAGGTGCGATACAGTACTGATAATTTCGCTACGTCGACAAGTTGGGGGGCTGCGCCATTGACAACAATAACCAGATCGTCAACTACATGGAATTTTACTGATTTCTCCGTGCCCTCCGGAACAAGCCTGAAATTTAGATTTTACCCTTATGGAACCCAACGGGCCGATTTAACAGCAGGCACTTCAAATGGTACTGTTGGTACTTTCACACTTGACAATATCACGCTGAATGGTGCAGCACCTTTACCCGTTAACTTGGTTTCATTTGGCGGCAAATCCACCAGGAAGGGCGTAATGCTCAACTGGGTGACCGCCTGGGAAGAAGAAAACCGGGGCTTCGAAATCCAGAAAAGCCGCAATGCCAGAAGCTTTGAAACGGTGGGCTCGGTGGCGGGTAAATTAAACACAAATGTGCAAGCTGTTTATGAGTTCACAGACGCCGATGTGGTGCCCGGGCAGACGTACTATTACCGGCTGAAGCAAAACGATTTTAGTGGTACCAGTGATTTGTCCACAATTATTTCTGTACTGGCCGACGATGCCGTTCTGGAAGACAAAGCGGTTATATTCCCCAATCCTACCAATGGCAATTTTACTCTTTCAGGATATGGTTCGGCGCAGGTTAAACTTAAGCTGTATGGTCTTTCCGGTGCTGAGATACCCATTGATACGGAAGAGAGTAAAGCGCGTGGCCTCGATATCCGGGCTCGTACATTCCTGCCACCCGGCTTGTATTATCTTCATGTTAAGCCCGAAGACGGCACAAAGACGAAAGTTCTGAAGGTGCTCGTTGTACCGTAGCCAAAAAATAGCTCATTTAAGTGATGAAAAGCGTGCTTCCGGATCAACCGATAGCACGCTTTTTTATGACGTGCCAGGGCAGGTTTAGGCACCCTGTTCGTCGGCGCTGGGGCCGTAGCTGCCGGGAATGGGGATGTCGAGCAGTCGGAGGTACACGCCCAACTGGGCCCGGTGATGCACAATCTGCGAAAAAGATATGCGCACCATTTCGCCTTTCGTTGTTTTACTCAGGATTGTATCGCCGTGACGCAGGGTCCACACGGGCTCCAGTTGCTCTACCGTAGCTTGGCTAAGGACTGGTTTAGCCTCTGCCAGCGACCCTTCGAACAGGTTCAGGAGTTCCGCGGTGTTGTTGATCGCTACGGGCGAATAAGGACTGGTGGCAAAGTCAAGCTCATCCGTTGTCAGAGTCAGTGAAACCCAGCCTGGTAACTCGGCAATGTGGGTTGCCAACTGGCGGATGGTCATACTTTTGGGGTGCGGCTGCCAGTTGTATTTGTCGTTTGGAACCCGTTCGAGCATTTTTCGCGTCGTCTGCGCTTCCTGCTCCATTTCCTTCACCAGCATTTGAATAAGTGACATTAAGCTATCGATTTGGTTGATGGGTCAAAGGTAGTGGCAACCACTGACAGCCTTATGTCAGTAGTGTTTTGTGAAAAATCACAACGTTTTCTAACTGGTTGCAGGCTGGCAAATCCAGATAGTATGCGTCCGCCGTAGGTATATCCGGACCACCTGAGCCATTAAACCATTTGACTTCAGGACAGTCTGATAACAAAACATTAGCTCACTAGGACAAGTTAACTGGGTGCTATGTAACGTAGTAAGTATATATCACGCACTAAAAAATGACGCTATGAGAACGATTCAAAATACGGCCATTGCTCTGCTACTCGTTGGTATCCTTGGTCAATCGGTAGAGACGAAAGCACAGGGTCTGGCCCCGCAAACTAAAGGTGCCGCTATTGGTGCCGGGGTAGGGGCTGCAGCGGGTGCTATCATTAACAAACGGAACCGCGCCGTTGGCGGTGTCATTGGCGGACTTGCCGGTGGAGCCGGTGGGTACGTCATTGGTAAGAACGGTAAAAAGCGGTGGAGCCCACAGGCAAAAGGAACGGCGATCGGTGCTGGGGTTGGTGGCGCGGCCGGTGCCATCATTAATAAACGAAACCGGGTTGTGGGTGGTGTTATTGGTGGCGTAGCGGGGGGAGCCGCCGGGTATGCCATCGGTAAAATAAAAGACAACAAAAATAAAGAAGCAGCTCGTGTTGCGGCTGCCAACCGGGCTGCGGCCGAAGAGCGTGCAGCCGCCGAGCAAAGAGCAGCTGCCCGGGCGGCCGGACATACCGGAGTTGCCGATAATAAGCCAATGGTGGCGTCTGCCCCAACCAAAGGAACGAATCCGAAAGCCGTTCAGCCGGTGGCCATGCTGGCCGCTAACCCAACTACACCGGCATATATGATGAACGCAGGTTTCCTCGAAAACGAAACCTACGGGGACCCTTCCGCTCCCTATGGGACCTCGGAGTACAGACGTAAGAGCTGGTAATCAATTTATGTATGGGTTTTCGCTTGTTCCGGTAAGACACTTAACGAAGTCTCGCCGGAACGGCAACCCCCTGTTTTCTCACCATGTTAAATCATACACTCATGAAATCTTTTCTTGGAATACTAACCGTTTCTGTGCTGTTGTCAGCTTGTTCACAATCGGGTGATGCCGTTAATGTGCAGGATCTTAACCGGCAGTTTATTGATGCCTGGAATAATAAGAATGCCGATAAAATAACGTCGTTTATGGCCGATGACGTAGATTTCCTTCAGGGAAATGCACATTATAAAGGGAAATCGGAGGTGAGCCAGAAATGGGTTCAGGCAACATTGCCTACACTGGCGAACCTGAAAACGAACGTAATAAGCTCGGCTTCGGACACTCGTACTGCTTACGAAGCGGGTACCTTTGCCGTCGATGTATTGACCAACCTGCCCGACCAGCCCCGTGCCTTTGGCGAGGGAAACTTTATGCTTCTTTGGAAAAAAGGAGATGATGGTACCTGGAAACTAAGCTACGCGCAGTTGGAAGACTTACCCGTGCAGGCTAAAAATTAAAAGTTTGGTCTGTTGGTACGGGCCAGTCCAGCAGTCCGGTTGGCCCGTGCCAGCAGACCATTAAAGTGCATTGCATAAGTCATTAAGGCTGTATGTTTGCACGTACCTTACCTGACACCTCATGCCGAGGGTTTCCACTATGTTTATTCTTCGTCTGCTCTGGCAGATTCCGACAGGACTTTTTTTTGCCGTTGTTCTCTTTCTGTTTATTAACGAGTACGCTACTGCCCGACCGAGTCGACGGATAAAAGACATCGCCTATGTATCGACCAACGCACCAGGCGTCGATGCCGAACGGCATTTGCTCGATGTGTACACTCCCCGAAAAGCAGCGGCAACGGCTAAACTGCCCGTCGTTATGTTTATCCACGGGGGGAGCTGGAACAGTGGAAGCAAAAATCTATACTCGTTCATCGGACGTCGACTGGCGAAACAGGGCGTTGTGGCGGTGATTATCAACTACCAACTTGCGCCCGCTGTCCGGGTACCTGCCATGGCCGACGATTGTGCGGAGGCTGTTCGCTGGACTACGCAGCACATTGCCGAATATGGCGGAGATCCGAATCGTATTTTCGTGATGGGTCACTCGGCCGGTGCCGGGCTGGCTGCGCTGCTGGCTACCGACAGTCGGCTATTTACTAAACTTGGTCTGGCCAAAAATCCCGTAAAGGGGACTATCCTCGACGATCCCGCCGGACTGGATATGTTCGATTACCTCACCAAAATGGAGTACCCGAATGATCAGCAATACCTGATTCCGTACGGAAAAGACCCGGCTGTCTGGCGCAGCGTATCGCCCATGTATTTTGTCAGTGATGATACGCCACCCATGCTGCTTTATACCGGAGGCCGTACTTACCCAAGCATTACGAGCAGTTCTCAACGTTTTCATGAACGGCTGGAAGCGCACAAGGTGAAACATGATTACAAAGTATTGCCGGGAAAGAAACACGTTGCTATGGTGACGCAGTTATTCTGGCAGCATAATCTCATTTATCAGGACTTGCTGGCGTTTGTAGGCGCTGGTAAATGAATTGTACTGGAGTGGTGGAGCAGTTTCGTTTTGAGAAACTGACACCACTTCACCATTCCACCCTATTCAAACTGAAAAGCGAAGTACGTACAGGGTTTGTTGCCTGTATTCTGAATTGCGTGGGGCACGTTGGACTCCAGAAAGATAAGGTCGCCGGTGGTGGCCGGGTGAAGCTTACCGTCAATGCTTTCCTGGGCCGAATTATCGACCATCAGCAGGATTTCGGCTGCTCGATGCGTGTGGGGCGGGTGGCTCCACAAGCCCTGGTTAAGCGTCGTAACGTGCATTTCGAATCGTTTTGACATGGCCGTTGCCCGGTCGAACATCCGCCGTATACCACCTTTATCATGGGGCTGAAAGGCAACGTCTTTCCAGTCTATCCAGAACGAGCCCCCTGCCTTTTTGCCACGCTCGGCATCCGCCGGTTCTTTGGCAGCATAGCGCATAACGTAATAGGTAGCGGGTGAGTCGCCCCGGTTGTCGAAGCCATGTTCATCGCCGGGCATCATAAGTGCTACACTTCCGGCACCGAGGGTCTTCGTTTTGCCGGCAATGGTAACGGTGAGCTGACCTTCTTTGATGATAATCAATTCTTCATCATCGTGTTTGTGCGCCGGGTGCGGAGCCTGGTGGGGCGGGAGTGTGGTCGCGTGAATTTCGATGTGGCTGAAATCCGTTGAGGTGCCGTCCAGAATAGTCCGCTGTTCGGATGCCGTTTTTCGGGTTACGGGTGCCTGAGCCCACACATAGGTTTTGGAAACGATGGGCTGCGTAGGGTCTGGTTTGATGGATAAACCCAGAGTGAAAAGCAGGAGCGTGAGTAGTTTCATGAGGTAAACAGGGGTCTGTTGGGTAAAGTAAACAACGACTTTAGCTTACTCTTGCCCCTACCCGCCTGTTAGGTGATAACCTTCCGGCTGTAGGGTGGTTATGGTAGTTCAACGATATGAAGAAACTATGAATGTCTCACTTCCTACAAAAGCCCTGCTCTGGAGTATTGCCGGTATAGGCGCCTGGACGGCTGTTAAAGCGGCTCTGGGTCAGAAACGCAAAATTGACTTTCGCGGCAAAACGGTGCTGATCACTGGTGGTTCCCGTGGCCTTGGCCTCGAGCTGGCCCGGCTGCTGGCCAGGGAAGGCGCAAATCTGGCCCTGTTGGCCCGCGATGCCGACGAACTCGACCGGGCCAAAGCCGAATTGTACCAATCCGGTGCTGAGGTGTACACGCTGGTGTGTGACGTTACGGACAAAAGGCAGGTTGAACAGGCTGCGGAAAACGTTCGGCAAGCCGTTGGTCCGGTTGATGTGCTCATCAATAATGCCGGTACAATCATTGTGACGCCCTACGAACACGCTACCGAAGATGATTTCCGGTTGGCAATGGATACGCATTTCTGGGCATCGTTCCATATGATCAATGCCGTACTGCCCCAAATGCTGGCCCGTACGAAGGCTAGTACCGCCACGGGCATGGCAGGTCGTATTGTGAACATAACCTCGATTGGCGGAAAACTGGCCGTTCCGCATCTACTTCCCTATTCAACGAGCAAGTTCGCCATGGTTGGCTATTCGGAAGGGTTGCGGGCCGAGTTGCTCAACAAAGGAATCTACGTAACAACCATCGTTCCCGGCCTCATGCGTACCGGAAGCCCGCGAAACGCCATTTTTAAAGGACAGAACGAGAAAGAATATGCAGCTTTTAAGATCAGTGACTCTATGCCATTTTTTACCATCGATTCTGTGGAAGCGGCACAGCAAATTGTCGATGCCTGTCGGTATGGCGAAGCCGAACGAACCATTACGTTATCTGCCAAAGTAGGGGCTATCCTTCAGGGTTCGGCACCAAATCTGATGGCTGAGACAATGGCCATCGTGAGTTCTATGTTGCCTGATCCCGGCGGTATCGGTGAACAGCGGGCGAAAGGGAAGGAGAGCGAGACGGCGCTTTCAGAGTCGTTCTTAACCACACTTACCGATCAGGCCGCCGAACGAAACAACGAGTTCGGGAGCTGATAAACTTGTTCGCGGGCTGGGGCAAAGCGGTAGTTTAAACAAGTTCGACTGTTGAGTGTTTAGTAACTACAAATCTGTTAGGCAATGGTCCGCCAGGTTCGTTAATTAGTCACTCACTAGCGGGCTAATGCCCAAAAAAGTTATGAAAAAGATACTTGTTGCTATTGCTGCCGTTGCGCTAACCATGACCGCCGTACAGGCACAGGACAGTAAGATGAAGAAAAAAGCGGATGTTGTTGAAGCCAAAGCGGAAGTAGCGGGCGACAAAGCAGCGCTGGAAATGAATAAGGCTGATCGTAAAGCGGCAAAGATGACCGGCGATAAGGCAGCCCTTAAAGCGGCTCGCAAAGATCGCGTAAAAAAGGAAGGCGAACTGATTAAAGACCGCGCCAAGAAAGACGTTAAAGTCGTAAAGGAGAAAATCTAGATTCCCTTGAGGAATTACCAACAGGAAGGCCCGACTCACAAAAGCCGGGCCTTCCTGTTGGTAACTGCTTAGTAGTTAGTAGTATAGCCGGTCATGATTAACCAAATCACGACAGATCGTTTGCTCATGACGATGACGGCTACGGTTCGTCAATCGTCACCTCGAACTTTTTTGCGGCTTTCCTGATCCGTTCCTTTATGGTAGCCACTTCGTCGTCTTCGTACTTGGCGGCATTGTCTTTGTGGTTTATATAGCTCCAGGCGGCTCTAACGTGTTCTGGCGTATCTATCGGGTACTTCTTGTTGGTGCGGTCGGCAAAATCAACATCACCATATTTGCGTTCACCCTCCTTGGGGTTAACGTCCTCTCGCGGGTCAATTTTCGAATCGGCTGCCATGTCTATTGCGGTTTTTGTTGGATTAGATTAACCGTTTTCAGAATTGAATGTTTTAGTAAAAAACACGTCTCCATTTACCAATATGTCTGTTCTGTTTTCTCCACTCACCCTCCAAAGTATCGAGCTTAAAAATCGTATCGTTGTGTCGCCTATGTGTCAGTATTCCAGCGAGGATGGCTTCGCCACAGACTGGCATCTGGTGCATCTGGGCAGTAGGGCCGTTGGCGGGGCGGGACTTATTATTACCGAAGCAGCAGCCGTATCGCCGGAAGGACGTATATCACCCAATGACCTTGGCATCTGGAAAGATGAGCACATTGACGACCTCAGGCGCATCACTCAGTTTATTCGGCAGCAAGGGTCGGTAGCGGGTATTCAACTCGCCCATGCGGGCCGTAAAGCCAGCACGCAACGGCCTTGGGACGGAGGCAAAGCCATTGCACCTACCGAACCAACTGGTTGGCAAACGGTTGCTCCCAGTGCTATTTCCTTCAGCGAAGGCAGTCCTGAACCGCTAGCATTGACAGACGAAGGGCTGGAAAAAGTACGCGCCGACTTTGCGCTGGCGGCCCAACGATCGCTGGATGCTGGCTTTCAGGTCATCGAAATTCACGCGGCTCACGGGTATTTGCTCCACCAGTTTCTATCGCCGTTGAGCAATCACCGGACTGATCTGTACGGTGGTTCATTCGACAACCGGATTCGGTTGTTACTCGAAGTGGTTGAGCGCGTCCAAGGAGTTTGGCCGTCGATGCTGCCGCTGTTCGTCCGGATTTCGGCTACAGACTGGACGGAAGGCGGCTGGACAATTGACGACTCGGTGCGGTTGGCGGGCGTCCTTAAAGACAAAGGCGTAGATCTTATCGACTGCTCAACGGGTGGTAATGTGGCCCATGCCAGGATTCCGCTAAGTCCCGCCTATCAGGTACCATTTGCCGAACAGATCAAGCAGCAAGCGGGTGTAAAAACGGGTGCTGTCGGCCTGATTACAAGCGCCGGACAAGCCGAGGCTATCCTGGCGAATGAGCAGGCTGATCTTATTTTACTAGCGCGTGAATTTTTGCGCGACCCTTACTTTCCGCTCCATGCGGGGCATGAGTTGGGCGATGAGCAAGCGTGGCCGGTACAGTATGAACGTGCCAAACCCCGCTGAACAAGTGGGTTGGTAAAACATTTTAGGGCTGGAAACAGTAATCTTGCCAGCAAACATTAAACTATACATTCACCAGTTAATTAACTTGAAGAAATTATGCGTTGGTTAGGAGGACGTGAAAGCGATAATGTCGACGATCGCCGGGGAAGCGGTGGCGGTGGATTACTCGTTGGGGGTGGTATTGGCTCCGTTGTCATTGCCGTCATTGTCATGTTGCTGGGTGGCGATCCATCAGAAATTCTGAATCAACGTTCGTCAGAGCCCGCAGCATCGTCGGCACCCGCTGGCCCGCAGGCCGATGATGCGGCTGCTTCGTTTACCCGGAAAACACTGGCCAGTACAGAAGATGTCTGGACGAAGATCTTTGCTGATCAGGGGAGTCAGTACCCGGCGCCAACGCTGGTCATGTTCCGGGATGTTACCCAGTCTGGCTGCGGAACGGCATCGCAGGCATCGGGGCCATTCTATTGCCCTGCCGATCAAAAGCTATACATCGACTTGTCCTTTTACGACGAACTCCGAGATCGCTTCAATGCGCCGGGTGAATTTGCGATGGCGTATGTCATTGCACACGAGGTAGGGCATCATATACAGAAGCAACTGGGTATTATGGATAAAGTAGATGCACTGCGGAGCCAGTTGAGTCAAAAAGAATACAACAAAGTATCCGTCCGACTCGAATTACAGGCCGACTTTTTTGCCGGTGTCTGGGCTAATCATGCACAGGGACAGAGTATTTCCATCGACAAGAATGACGTGGAGAGTGCGCTCACCGCTGCCAACGCCATTGGCGATGACCGGATTCAGAAGGAAACGCGCGGTACGGTTGTACCCGATGCCTTTACACATGGTACCTCGGCGCAGCGAGTATACTGGTTTTCGAAAGGGCTGAAAACCGGCGACCTGAAGCAGGGAGACACATTTAATAGTCGCGAAGATTCAAACCTGTAGGAGCAAGACGTTTTTCATTTTTGAGGTAGCCGGATTCGCAAGAGTCCGGCTTTTTTTTGCCCGGAATGACTACTTTTTCAGTAAACAAAACTATACACATGAATGGTACTTATCTAATGGTATAGGCAGGTGCGTATTGTTGCTTAAAGTGAGCGTATTAATACGTGATTTTGGCCCTTGCAGGTTTCGTATAACGCGTAGTTTTCGACCTTAGCAGTGCCCAATAAAGGTGAACATTTAACCATACTATGTCATGAAACATGTACGACTACTCTCTACTATTGCTTTTTTAGTTGCCTCTCTGGTTATCTTCCAGCATTGTCAGCCCAAAGCCGGTGATCCGGGACCTGCCGGTCCTGCCGGTCCCGCTGGCCCAGCCGGTCCCGCCGGTCCAACCGGAACTGCTAACGTGCAATATTCGCCCTGGATTTCTACTACGTTTAATGGTAGCGGTACTTTATTTACAGCTAATATAACGGCAACGCCTATTACGCAGACGATGCTGGATCGAGCCGACATTCGCGTGTACTGGAATGAAGGGGGGCGTATCCTCAGCTTACCCTATGCCGAGACATTTGGCACTACTACCTTTACAGTACATCAGCGTATTTATGTTGGGCGAATTGAACTAAGAGCCTCCTATGCGCTCACCACGCAACAATTCAGGTATGTTATCATTCCGGGCGCTGTGAGTGTCAGCGGACGTGTTGGGGCCATTGACTACAGCGATTATAACGCCGTGAAAAAGGCTTTTAATATTCCTGACTAATTGCGAATGGTTAGTGAACATACTGAATAGAAGTTCTAAAGAAAGCCGGCCTGTTAATGTCCGGCTTTCCCTATTTTACGGCTAGGAAAACCTGCTTTTAATTCGGCCTTGTTTCCCGGTTAGTAATTGGGAGGCTGGCATAAGTTTAAGTAAGTTAAAGCTGTATTATAGACATATTTTTTACCTTGTGTGGCTGTATGAAGCTGTCCGTATATTGGTTCATTCAATTAGCATGAAAAGTAAAATCACTATCCTCATCCTTCTCTTAAGAATAAGTTTCTCCAGTTATGGTCAGCAGATTTATATCAATGAACTGATGGCCTCAAATAGCCGTACACTGGCCGATACCACCGGTTCGTACGAAGACTGGTTCGAGCTGTATAACCCAACGAATACACCCGTCGACATTGGGGGCTATTACCTGACTGATAACCTTAATACGCCAACTAAGTACAGACTTCCTGCCGGATCGTCCCAAACCGTTATTCCTGCCAATGGGTATCTACTGATCTGGGCCAGCGGAGAAGTTAGTCGCGGCCCGCTGCATGTGAGTTTTAAACTGGGGGCCGAGGGCGAACAGATCGGTTTGTACCGTCCTGATGGCGTTACAAAAGTTGATACGATGAGCTTCGGAGCACAACGTACAGACGTCTCACTAGGGAGGCAGCCTGATGGGAGTGCTGCCTGGCGTTACTTTCAGGGAACGAACATAAGCCCCGGAGCGTCTAACAACGGAAAGACGGGTTATGAAGGGTTTGTGACTACTCCGGTTTTTTCACGAACAGGCGGTTTCTACAACGCTGACTTTACGTTGTCGATTACAGCAGCAGATCCTTCCGTTATCATTTATTACACGCTGGATGGGTCGGACCCCGACCCAACGAATCCCAATGCTGTTTCATTTCCGTACAAAAACAGTTATCCCGATCAACCCGGTCAGCCTTTTGGACCTATGTTGTCCGGGTCGTTCAGAACTTATACCTACACGGGGGCTATTCCCATCAGTGATCGGACCAGCAGCGCGAACAGTCTCTCTGTAAAGTCGTCTACATATCATTTCGCTCCCGGCTATTTCCCGACGACGCCCGTTTTTAAAGGGACCGTTGTACGGGCAGTAGCTTACCGAGCTAATTCGATAGCCAGCGATATCGTTACGCAAACCTACTTTGTTACTCCGTCAACAAACCGTTATTCGCTGCCGGTCGTATCCATTACGCTGAACGAAAAACACCTGTTCGATTACAACACAGGTATTTATGCTGCCGGGGCCGTATTTGACAACTGGCGGACAACGTATCCCGGTGGCCCCGCCGAGTTTTGTACAGTTGCCAATTATACCATGGAAGGTGAGGCTTGGGAGCGGCCCGGCAACGTAGAGTTTTTCCTCAATAACGCGTCGATCATCAATCAGCCGATTGGGTTACGCATACACGGCGGTTGTTCGCGGGCGTTTCCCCGAAAAAGTTTGCGGCTGTATGGCGACACAGATTTTCAGTATCCGTTTTTCTCCAATCGACCCTCTTCGGTGTTTTACAACCGGCTGATGTTACGGAACAGCGGAAATGACTGGGGGTATAGCCTGATGATCGACTCCTATATGCAAACGATGGTGCGCCATTTGAACGTCGAAACCCAGTCGAGCCGACCAAGCGTTGTATTCCTCAATGGCGAATATTGGGGCGTTCACATCCTCAACGAGCGGTACGATAAATATTATTTAAACCGGAACTTCGCTGTTAATCCCGATAGCGTGGACTTGGTTGATATTCGATTTGGTTACTCGGCCGACGAAGGTGACCTGGTTAAATACAATGAGCTGAAAAGGTATTTTGAACAAAATAGCCCTGTCGATTACACATACGCGAAAACACAGATTGATGTTGACAATTTAGCTGACTACCAGATAGCCGAAGTCTATTCGGCAAATAGTGACTGGCCAAACAATAACCAGCTTTCCTGGCGAAAAAAAACCAGCCAGTATGTCCCTAACGCACCTCGTGGACAGGATGGCCGCTGGCGTTGGATGATAAAAGACATGGACTATGGCCTTAGTCTGGTCAATAACTATGCCTATCCTACGCTTTATCAGGCTACCGACGATAACGAGTTTACCCTGTTCTTCCGGCGGCTGCTCGACATCCCTGAATTTAAACGTTATTTTATCAATCGCTTCGCCGATCTGCTCAATACTACGTTTCTGCCCTCTCGAACGACTGGTCTGCTAACCTCGTTCAAAGACGAGTATCAACCCCACATGCAGGAGCACTTTAACCGGTGGCCTTCCAGTAATACGTACGCCGAATGGCTGGTGAATATAGGTAAAATAGAAACCTTTGTTGAACAGCGGCCAGCCTATGTTCGTGACCACCTGCGGAATAAGTTTGGCCTGGCCGCTAACCGTAACTTGACGGTCAATGTCTCTGACACAGAGCAAGGCTACGTTAAAGTCAACACCATTGATATTTTGCCCACCACCGTAGGAGTGACCGCCAACCCCTATCCCTGGAGCGGTGTTTACTTTGAGGGAAATGAAATTCGTTTGGTAGCCAAAGCAAAGACAGGCTATCGATTTCAAGCCTGGATGGAAGGGAGTACCCTCGTCTCTACCGACACCGCTTATCGCTATAATCCTGCATCGGACAGAGTGCTGACCGCCGTTTTTGAATTAGATGAAAACTTTAATTTAAAACCCCGCTCGTTTACGCTGCTCAGCTGCAACTACCGGTTCAACAGTTGGCCAGCTACCGCACCGGCCAGAAGCTACCCGCCTAATATGCACCTGGTCGTAATGAATCAGACCGACCCGACCCTGGCGGCTACCATTGCCGATACGGTTACAGGGGCTTATAACCTCAGTAGTGGCACCCGTATCAATGGGTTGGACAATTCCGGAATTGCTTTTATCAATACAGGTGGTAGTAACCCCGGTTTCGCGGCCAGTGCCGTAGGGGGAGCTTTACTGGCTTTACGCACAACAGGACTTAATCAGGCTTCAGTACAGTGGACCGGAGGAACCGTGACCCCCAACCCCCGCCAGTACCGTATCCGATTGCGGTACCGCGTTGGCAACAGTGGGGCATTTACAGACCTCCTCGATGCATCGAGTAACCCCGTGGAGTATGTTCGTAATGCCAGTGCTGGCCATAGTCAGGTGATTGGCCCGGTGGCCCTGCCAGCGAGCCTGCTTAACAAACCCTACATTCAGCTACTTTGGCAGTATTACTGGACGGGCGTAGGTACTTCGGGGGCGCGGGACCAGCTTCGGCTGGACGATATCGTTATCAGCCGGGGAAGCTGCGCAAGTCTGGCGTCCGGAAACTGGAGCACAGCGGCTACCTGGAGTTGTGGCCGCGTGCCGACAGCGTGCGATGACGTGCTGATCAGTGCAGGGCATGTTGTGACCATAAACATAAGCAATGCCGAAGCAAAACTTGTTCAGTTTGGAACGAACGCCCGTCTTCAATACGACACCTCAACGTCGGCATTGCTGCTGCAAAAGCCCTAGCCTCTTTCAGACGTAAATTTCTGATCGATCACGCAACTTACTGGAAGGGGGCATACATAGGCCCCCTTCTTATTTTTTCCAGGTGTCAAGAAACTCTTCGAACGCTTGTTTTAAGGCCTGAAGGGCTTCGGATAGCCCACTGGTGTCATTCACTTTGAGCTTGCCTTCGGCAGTGCGGGCAATATCCGCCACGCGAGACACGCCAATTGTTCCGGCGCTGCCTTTCAGGGTGTGTAAGTGACTTTTTACGGTTGGAATATCGCCGAGGTCGTATGCCGAGAGCGCACCCGTAACCAGGTCGTTAGCCTCGGTCACGAATTCTTCCATGATGCTGTCTACTAATTCCTGACCACCAATGTCCCGAAGCTGCCCTACAATTTCTTCATCGATAATCGGCAGTTTGGGGTCGGTTAGAGAAGGCGCTGGTTTGGGAGTTTCCTGCGGTTTAGGTTGTTGCTTGGCCCGGTTGGCATCGGTCAGTTCTTTTACTTTCGCAATCAGGCTCTGGGCCCGGATCGGTTTGGCAATGTAATCGTCCAGACCCTGGCTGATGAACCGCTCGCGGTCTTCCCGCATTGAGTAGGCCGTCATGGCAACAATAGTTGGTAACTGATTGCCAAACTGCTTGCGCAGATTTCGGGTGGTTTCTACACCGTCCATATCGGGCATCTGAATGTCCATGAAAATAACATCGAAGCCTGACTCGGCACCCGCTGCCCGTTTCTCTACCTCGCTGATAGCCGCCGGGCCACTATCAGCTGTAGTAACCACGCAGCCAGCCTTTCGCAGAATTTCGCTCGCAACTTTGCGGTTTACGGCGTTGTCGTCTACCAGTAATACGTTGGGGTGGTAGGTACTGAAAAAGTTGGCAAGGGCTATTTCGGCAACTTCCGTTGTTTGCTGCGTTGGGCTGATGCTCGTTTCCTTGAGTTCAACGGTAAACCAGAACGTACTGCCCATGCCTACGGTCGAGTCGACGCCGATTTCCCCTTTCATCAGACTGGCTAACTCTTTCGAGATCGCCAGCCCTAAACCCGTCCCACCAAACGATTTCCGCGATGAGGTGTCGACCTGGCTGAACGAATTGAAGAGCAGATTGATGTTTTGCTGCGAAATACCAATTCCTGAATCCTTCACTGCCACCCGAATTCGGTTGAATTTTCCCCGCTTGCTAATCAGGGAAGCTTCCACCCGAATGGTGCCGTTCTCCGTAAATTTGATCGCGTTGGATGTTAAGTTCGACAACACCTGCAGGAGTCGAGTCTGGTCGGCAATAACAAACGTGGGGAGGTCGGGGCCAATGTGATACGTCAATTCGTTGTTTTTGGAGTTTGCCTGCTGCCCGAATAAGGCAATAAGCTTTTCAAAAATCTCTTTGAAGGCCACCGGTGCTTCGTGGAGCACCATTTTGCCGGCTTCGATTTTCGATAGATCCAGAATATCATTCAGGATGTTCAGCAAGGTTTCCGATGAACGTTTTACCGTTTTGACGTAACTGCGCTGCTCCTCGTCCAGCTTTGTATCGTTGAGCAGGTCGATCATCCCGATAATACCGTTCATGGGTGTCCGGATTTCATGGCTCATGTTGGCCAGAAACTGCTCTTTCACCTTCAATGACCGTTCGGCCTCGTTTTTAGCTTTCACCAGTTCCGCCGACTGGCGTTTGAGCTCTGTGATGTCGCGCGCCAGGACGGCCACTACCGAGTCGCTGCCGGGTCCCTCGTTCAACATCAGCATGTTGAACATGAATTGCCGCTCGCTGCCATCTTTCCGGCGCATGCTGGCCTCGAAGTTCCGAAGGCTACGGTTGCGACCCAGTTTGAACATGGCATGCCGAATGTCGTTCTCGTCGATGAAAAACTTAGTGATTTCCTGACCCAGCACCTCGTCCGGCGTATAGCCCATCCGTTTGAACACCGACGGGCTAATCATGGTAATACGCCCTTTACGATCTACACGGGCGTAGATGTCCTGCAAATTTTCGAAAATACCCCGGAATTTTTCCTCACTCTGCCGCGTGGCAATTTCAGCCCGTTTACGGTTGGTAATGTCGCGGGCAATGCCAGACACTTCGTCAATGACGCCCCCCGCCAGCAGAATCGGGTTCAGGTGAAATTCGAGGTACGTTTCGCCCTTGGGCGTCTCGAAGAACAACTCGAAATTCTGGGCAAAGCCCCGGAATGCCTGCCGGTAGCGGTCTTCCAGGTTTTTGCGGTTATCTTCTCCAATCATCCGCCAGCCCAGGTCGGGAGCACTGGCCTGAATAGATGGCGATTCATTTAACTGGTACTCGATCAGCCGGGCGTAGTTTTTGTTAAAAGATGTCAGTTTCAACGATTTATTGACCGACCAGATCAGGTAGGTGCTGCTGTCGAAGATGGCATTCAGGCGGGCATTCTGTTTGTCGAGCCGGGCTTCGGACTGTTTGCGGGCAATGGCCAGCGCTACCTGTCCCGAGATGAATTCCAGCAACTCGAGATCGCGGGGGCCGTAGGTTTGCGCGTCGTCGTACGATTTTACCCCGATGATGCCTGTAATCTCCTCCCCGATCCGGAGCGGAGCCGTGAGCATTACCTGCGGCTGAAGCTGACCATAGAGGTCAACCTGGTGCTGATCGGCCAGTTTACGGATGTCTTTTTCGTAGAGAAACAGCGGTTTATTGGCCAGAATGGTGTACTCGATCAGGCCATTTCCGAGCTTTCGCTTGGTAAATCGCATATTTCCGCCAAAGTACTCATCTACGTAGTAGGGAAACGATAGGTACGTTTTACTGGAGTCGTACAGAGCAATGAAGAAGTTGCGGGCGTCGATGATATTCCCTAACTCCTCATGAATCTTATGATAAAATTCGCCGAGGTTGGGCGTATTGATGGTCCAGTTAGCAATGCTGTAATACAGTTTCTGCGATTTCTCGGCCCGTATTTTACCCGTAGTATCGTGGAGTATGCAGCGGAAAGCCGTTGGCCGACCATTGTCGAACCGGCAGTTGACACTTCCGGATAGAAACAGTGTTTTGCCGCTCTTTGTCCGAAAGACCGTTTCGACGTACGGCAGCTTGTCGCCTTCCTGAATTCGTTTGAGCAACCCGAGGGTGCTGTCGGCGTAATCTGGATGCAGAACGTCGCGCAGGTTCAGGGCCGTTATTTCGTCGGAATTATAGCCCAGTGCTTCACGCCAGGCCCGGTTCACAAAGATGAACTTGCCGTCGAGAGTCAGGAGCTGGATCAGATCAGACGTGTTATCGACCAGGTCTTGCAGTTGGGCATTGGTGTTTGACAAGGCTGAGGCAACGCGTCGTTTGTTCGTCACGTCTTCACCAATCAGCGTAAACGACGAAACATGGCCGTCTGCACCATTGATTATAAACGAGTTGACTTGTACATTGCGCAAGGCGCCTGAGCGAGCCAGCAGCGTAATTTCTTTTTGCTCAGGAAAGCCGCCCTTTGTCAGTGCGTCGTCAAATTCAGCTTCGAGTTTGGCGCGTTCGGCGGGGGGAATGAAAATGTCAAAAAAATTCTGGCCGATGATGTGCTCCGGTTGCCAGGCTGTTACCCGGTAGGTATATGGGTTTGCATAGCTCAGCGTTCCATCCCGTTCGATGGTTAGGCCAACCAGGTTGAGTTGGTCAACCGTTTGGCGAACGTCGAAGGCGGGCAGCGCTTCAGTTACGGTTACATCGTTTCGTTCGTGCTGCAGCCGTTGAATTTCGGCTACCAGTTCATCTTTGGTTTTGGCAGACCAGCGCATGGGTACGTCAGTGAGTTGATATGTCGTCGGACTCTTTAAATTTACGAAAAATGTTCCGCTTCCTCTTTCACAAAAATGAATCCTTTAAACGTTTTTTGGCTATACTACTCAGTATTAGTTACGTAACGAGTAGTTGTTTTGTTACATCTCAGATAGCTATTTATGCTAAGACGTTTTAGTCTATTGCTCCTTGTACTGGCTTCGGTCGCTTGTGAGCCGTTTGACCTGGAGAAGAAAAACTTCCCGGTCTGTGCCAAGCCCTCGGCGGGTATTGGCTTCACCTTCGACCGGCTAGACGTTACCTTTTTCCTTGATAATCCACAAGGTGATATCGGCATAGTAGGTTGGGACCCCGGCGATGGCAAAGGAAAAAACCGGGTTGGTACGCGCGTCACCTACAATTACGAAAAGGCGGGGATCTATACCGTCACCCTCGTTCTCGTTAACTCATGCGATGATACGTTTACGACCACCCGTCAAATCACCGTTACCAACTAACCGCTATGCGCCAGCTTTTACTCTTAATCGCCTGCATATGCGTTGCCAGTTCGGGTCAGGCACAGGAGCGTGTACGCCATGTACGGATTCGGGTTGTGGACTCGTCGCGCATCGAGGTGTTGTACGATCTGCTGAATACCCGAGCCGGGGATTCTGTTTTTCTGGAGATACGTAGTCGACTGCGCGGTACGTTACGAATCTTGCCTCAATACATCAGTGGCGATGTGGGGACACGGCTCATGGCCGGTACCGACCACCGTATTGTTTGGGAGGCTCTGGCCAATGGGTACTCACTCAATGAAGATATTCAGGCGCGGGTTCTGGTAAAAGCGCGGGTTAGTGTGTCGGGAAATCCAATCGCGTCAACTCCGGCACCTGCCTTGAAGGAACCACCGGCTGCGCCAAAAGTGGTGGTAACGACTCCTGTGCCAACAGAGGTCCGACCCGAAGCGGTACCTGCCCAACCTGCCGCCAAAATTGATCCCATTCCGGTTCCGGTTAGCGAGAAGCCCGCCATGCCAGTGCCTTCCGAAACGCAATCACCGCAAGAAAGGGTTGCGGTCGCAAAAACACCCGTTTTGACAGCCGATACCCTTGCGCCGGTAGCCCAACCCGCACCAGCAGTGGTTGCTGCACCCGCTAGCCCAAAGGCTGAGCCCCCGCAAAAGCCTGCCGTCCCGTCAGTAGACACAAAGTCCCCTGTAACATCTGGCAGTCGTAAGCTCTGGAGAATAAATTACAAAGGACCGGCGTGGGCACTGCTTTCGGCAGTTGCGCCGGGTATGGGCAATATTTTCGTTCAGACACCAACGTCTAAAATTGGTTTGCGCCCGTTGGTGACGGTTGGTTTTTATGGGTTGCTTATTTACGGGTTTGCGGAACGAACGAAGTCTCAGGATGCCTATTCTATTTACGAACAGCAGAAGAATAGGGCAGCTGGGGAACCATATTACCAAACGGCCAATTCGCATCATCAGCGGTATTTTCTGGCTACTCGGGGTGCCCTTGCCGTAGCCGCTGCAGATGTGGTGCTGACGTTTATAAAAGGGTTGCGTAACAGCCAGACACAGAACGAAGCACAGCGTTTTAAACACCTTATGCTTCGTCCTGGCCTTCAGGCTGGCCAGCCAACGGCGGTAGTGCGGTATTCATTTTAGGCAGTCTTTGTCCCGGTTTATTTATGCGCTTATTTCTGATCCTTGGGTGTATGACCCTGTTCGTTTCAAATACATTAGCCCAGTCGGGAGGTCGACAGCCTAAAACAGCTATTTTTTCGGCTTCCAGTGAGTGGCAGCACGTCACGCTCAAACCCCTCCCGTCTGTTCGGCAACCCGAACAGGTTCGGACAGAAGCCGTTACGCCGACACAGAGTTCGACTACGACGGTTGCCGAGCGAATTCAGCCGGTAACCGGCAGGAGCCCATTAACAACAGGAACGGCTGAATTCAGACCGGCGTTTACAGGTGATTTTGCGACCAACCGAAACGGCTGGCGAGCGGGCATCCAGGGTGATTATTATTACCAGATTGGCTTAGGGCAGTATAGCATCCGCAAGCGCGCGGCTAATACGCAGGCGATATCTTTCAGTGCCGTCGAACTACCCAACGAAATCAACCTGAACGCGGCAGATCAGTACACGATCAAGGTTGATATGCTGGCCGATTCTGGACAGGTACCGTCGGGTGGCCTGTTGTTTGGCGTTCGGGATTCGCTTAATTATAACGCCTTTATGCTGAATGCAAAAGGGGAGGTGGCCGTAGTTCGCGTTGCTAATGGCCGAACATTTAGTGATTACATGCCCGCCGATTTTATGTCGCCAGGGGTATCGGTGGAGAAGAATCGAAACCGGCTCACCATTCAGCGACGCGGAAGTGCCCTGCATTTTTACATCAACGCTCAGGAAATTCGCAGTAGTCCTTATCCGGTCAAAATTTTCCCCGGCAATGGCATTGGCTTCACCTCCTCGGCCTACTGGGTCGCGTTTCAGAAGTTGACAGTCACGCTGGGATTGTGAGGAGAGGAGTGCCGGGACTAACACCACGGAAACGTCACAACTTAGTTTTTCACCTGCTCGCCCTGCCGGTTGATCGTCATGAGTTGTCCATTCTGAAAAACAGCAGCGTTGTTGCCCCGAAACGGTGTAACCGCTTCATACTCGGGCTTGATCACCCATTCGTCCTGTTCGTTGATAAATCCCCAACGGCCCTGGCTCCGGGCGCGACGCCAGCCCCGTTCATCGGTACCCAGTTCCACTTTGTCGTAAGGTTTATCCCCAAAGGCTTCCTTGTATTTTCCCTGCCGGGCGTCGGCGGGGGTCGCTGGTTTAGGTTTGGGCTCGGACTCCGACGTGGCTACCTCTTCCTGGGGCTGTTTCCTGACGGGCGGGTCTGCCTTTTTAGGCTTCTCCACAACGGGGACGTCAGGCTTATAGGCCATGTCCGGTGGTATGTAAGTCTCTTCGTCCGGCCTGACTTCTATTGGTGCTTGTGCCTGCGTCTGATTAACACTGCGTTTGCGATCTTTACGCTTGCCCGATGAGGGTTCCGTTGTCTGTTCTGTTCTGGCCTTTGGCTCATCTTCCGGCTCCTGCGAATTATTTCGTTTGATGTACCAGTAGATACCCGCCAGCAACGCCAATGCAAACAGAACGCCGTAAATGCCGCTTCGGTCCGGCTCGATAACCACCACCCGCACGGTACTCAATGGGTTATTGTTGGCGTCGAAAAGGGTGTAATCAGTCGTTTTCGTTGGTTTTACCCACCCTCGGTTAACGGGTGAAAGGCCCTCTCCCAAATCGTCGATCGTGACCGCCAGCAGATTGTCTACCGACCAGGCCAAGGTAACGGGCTGGCCTTTTCGGACGCGGCCCGGTGTAGCCGTGAAAGACCGAACAACCGGCGGGCGCTCGGTAATTGGGCTGGATGGGGCCGGTTTTTGTGGGGTAACTGACCGCGTTGGCGGGGGCGTTGGCGGGACAACCACGGGGGCCGGTCTGGTAGTTGTTGGTCGGTTAACGGGCGAAGGAGCCTGTCTGGTCACCACAGGGTCAGGAACCGGAACAGGTGGGGTCGGTTTGGCTATAACTGGCTGAGGAGCCGGAGCGGGTCTCGTTACCGCCGTTTCGGTTCTGGCGGCAGGAATAACAGGAGCCGGTTTTGTTACCGTTGGTTCAGGAATAACGGTTTTGGGTGGTTCCGGTCTGCGATCAATGAGTTCCTCAAACGTAGGTGTTTCGGCCGGTTTGGGAGCAGGTGCAATAATGGGTTCGGTGCGTATTGGTTTCGACGCCACTTCCAGTCGTTGCAACACTGTTGGTATCCATCGGTTTTTGACAAAATCGGGCGATAACTTTAAGGAAACGGCTGCGTTGATAATCTGATTTATATCCTGTTCGATGTACTGGCTTCGGGCTGGCATTGTCAGTCGGGCAATGCGCGTCTGTATATTCTGAAATAACAGACTATTGTTCGCCACTTCCTGATTCACATCATTGGCGCGTTTAATGGCATCCTCCTCCGATAAGCCCGCTTTGAGGGCGTCTTTAAGGTAGCCATTGGTACGCCAAACGTCAGGGCCATAAAGCACAATAGCTTCACGAAGTCGATCGGTCAGTTCAGTTTCGGTCATGGAAGAAGGACAGGCTTAATTCTATAATTTTAGTAAAACACAGAATTTCAATCGAACGTCACAATATTACGTCGATAATCTACTGAAATTTTACCAAATTTAGATAACGCCGACTGGCCAAGCAGCAAGGGGGCTTTGGCAGTGCTCACAACATTGGCGTTGACATTTTCGAGCACCCGGTTTCCAATCTGTACCGATCTGAGCCGAATGATAGCGCCGGGCGATATATCGCCATTGGCATTCTGAAAGCGGGCTTGCCCAACAACATCGTCGTCTGTTATTGTTCCCTGCTTCATCATGAATTCGGCTTCGGTGGCTGAGATGGAAATCAGACTGGCTCCGGTATCCAGGATAAACTTCATGCGCGTTCCATTCACAATAACAGGTACGGTATATACGCCGTTTTCCTTGCTCATGGTCACTTCTGTGGGGCCGCTGCCTATTTTCGTGAGCGTGGGTTGCCGGTCGGGGGCAGGGGGCTTTTCTGACGGTGGTTGTTCCGTTTTGGCGGTACTGTTTCGTTTGCTCCGTCGTGGCTGATGACTACCCGACCGCGAGCATCCCGAACAGCCCGCCAGATAGAACAGGTTGCCGAGAAGGAGAAAGAGGATGAGTAGTCGTTTCATTCGTTGAGTGTTTATTGAAATAAGCGTTTACTCATACCGGATCAGGGCTTTGGTTTTCACGCGCCACGAGCCGTTTTCCAATACGGCCTCGCCATCCCGACGCATGCTGATGCGGGTGTGTGAGGTCATATAACTGTTTTCGCTGTCGCAGGCGGGTTCGATCATGTAGTTTCGATATGTTAAAAAACGCGCCACCCGGCCCGGCTCCGCTTCAAACCGGAAGGTCGCCAGGGATGGATTTTTAGCGTCGATGCTGAACCGATAAGCCGATTCCGGTGAGAGCGTATCGGCTTTGTGCTGGCTGTCGAACTGTCCGTTTGGATCGGGCGGTGGAAAGTAAAACACCACTGGCTGAACCGGTGCCGGGGTAGGTGCCGGTGTCGGTGTCGGTGTAATTATTGGCGCAGGCATTGGTGCTGGTGCCTGCACATTAACGGTTTGCTTTTGAACAGGCGTAGGTCGGGGTGGGGTCGGCTCAACCGCAGACTCGCTCTGTCGGGCTCTCGGAAACGCTTTAGGGGCCGGGCCGGCACCGGGGGTGTCGGTCAGTTTCTTTAATTGCCGGATAATCGCTAATGGGTTGTCTGTCCCTAACTCAGCCGCGATAGCGTCGAAAGCGCTGGCTTTCTGCGCAACATCACCTTGTGGCTTTCGAGTCTCATTGACGGGTTTGTTGCGAAGCCCGTCATTCTCTTTGCTTAACTTTCTATTCTCTCTGAGCAGTCGGTCTACTTCGGTTTGCTGGCCACGGTAAGCCAGCAGGTAAACGGCACCTGCCCCCAAGATCAAGCCGCCAACAGCCCCCAGAAGCAACATCCAGAGTTGCTTTTTCTCAGCCTCTTTTGCCTGGCGTTCCAGCTGACTTAGCTGAAGGGCGGCCGGGTTTATACCCGTGTCTTCCTCTTCGGCTACTGGCGCAGCGGTGGCGGAACTCTGGGCCGGTGCCGCTGCCTGTTGAGACTCGGCGGGGGGCAGCATGGCGTCAATTTTAGCCAGCATGAGCGCCTGTACGCTCGGGCTCAGTGGTGTTCCGTAATTCTTGTCGCTTTTGTATTTTTCGTAGAATATTGCCAGCTGCCTTCGGATGGCCGCGTTGGCTTCTTCGGGCGGAAGGCTCACAAAACGAGCGGTATTTTTCAATTCACTCAGCTCCTGCATCTTGGCACCCACCTGATCCCAGCTTCCAACTCCCCGAATCACCTGTTGCGGGTCGCAGCCATCATCGCAGGCGAGCAGCTGTGCATAGATTTCCTGGGCTTTGGGCTGGCTTATCTTCGCGAAGACCGCAATAGCCACATCTTTCGTCAGGGTATCAACAGCTGCCTGATTCACATTCTGGGCGAAGCTGATCGAAGCTGACGCGAGTAGAACAACTGTCGTTCGAAACGTACATTGTAATAGGTTCATTGTCGTGCCGAGCCGCTGGCCCGGTTGTGTAAAATGAATGAGTTGTACAAGACAGAAGGGTACCGCCGGGCCAGCGCGATTGGCCCGTACGACCCGGTACTACGCCAGCGCGTTCGCTAGTTTGTTGATCGCGCCAATGAGCGGGTAGAAAAACAGCGTTTCTTCAATGGGCGCCCCCAGTGCATCGGTCATGCCGCTGTACTCCGCCACTACATCGCCCTCTTTGCGCTGGATGCCGTCCATGAGCGAGGTGTCCAGATGGGTCCTTAGCTCCTGCTGGGCAACAACCAGCGACCGCGACGACACGTTCAGGTTCCTGACGAAGCTGAATTGCTGGTTGATCGCAAAGAAAAAGTCGATGAACGCATTGGTTTCCTTGAGCAATGACTCGACCACCTCTGGTTTCCGCAGGTCGGCGTAAGTGAGCGACTCAAACTCGTCATCGAATGTGGCCGGATACACATAGCTGATCGCTTCAGTATCGACCGGCCGGTTGTTGGCCGGTTGCATCAGAGCCCCCTTGCAGGTAACTTCTTTCGGTCCTTTTCGCTCGTAAAACAGTGTCAGGCCGCTGGTATCGTAGGCTTTATCGTACACTTTCTCGAAAATTGCCCGCGCCAGTTTGCCCAGCATCTGATCGTCGGCACTGATAATTGTCAGCACTTTTGACCCCGTACCGCTGAAGGTGATGGCCCCCGGCAGACCAATGCCCCGGTGTTTCATGAGCCGGGCAACGTGGTACAGCAAAGCCGTGTAGAACAGCACGAACACTATTTTCAGGTCTTCGTCTTTGGCCAGCATCCCGTTGAACGACAGCATGTTTTTGGCTTTCACATCGTTGCTCTTCTCAATGGAGAACCAAAAGGCCATGATGTCTTCCGAACGATTTGTGTCCAGCATCCGCCGGTTATTATCGCTCAGGTTGCCAAGACTCTGGCTGTCGAGCAGGGTCTGTATGCGGTCGGCATATTTACGGATAAACCCGTTGTGGCTGGCGGCCCCGTACTCACTGAAGGCATCGCCATAAATGGCGTTCCCCGCAAACCGAAACGACGTCAGCAACTTAGGTTCGTTGCGCTCGTACACCACAACGTCAGACGTACCACCGCCAATATCGACGTTAATGACCGGTCGCGCCGATGCACTCAACGTTGGGTTCTGTTTATAGTAGTAAAACGGTGCCACCGACTCCGACACCTCGCGCAGCCGTCCGGCCGCCCCGCCAATGTAGCGGTCGTAAAGCTGCTGCCAGTCGGCGCGTAGCTGGCTCACACGGCCCGGTGTCATGCTGGCCGGGAAGAACCAGTATACGGTTGTCTGAGCCAGATTACCGCCTTCGGTCAGGACTTTGTTCTTGATGAGCATCAGTAACTCTTCCAGGAAGGCTTCCACGCGTCGTTCGGTCTGGTCGCTGGTTTTGGCCCATTTCAGGTTGGTTGTGATGCGGTTGAAACCGGCCGGTTGCCGCTCTACGTAAAACGGGATGTTGAAGTCGGCCAGGGCCTGCGTCTGCTGGTTGAAACTCAGGTTCATGGGCTCGGCAATGGCCGTCCGCGTCGGGAAATTATCGGGTCGGCCGGGGCCGATAGTTGGTGGAACGAACTCCAGATCGTACAGCAGGAACAACTCAAAAAGAGCCGGGTTATACTGCGCCGGAGCTACCAGCGTCGCTACCTGCGGGGTTAGCTCGGCAACGTCGAACGGCCGGGGCGAACTGCCATCCACTTTGTATTCGACGTGGGTGTTGGTCGTGCCAAAATCCACCGAAAACTCAAACTGTTTGCTGCCGCCATTATACTCCTGCCAACGTGGAATGAGGACGCCATTCATGTCACGCCCATCGCCACGAATGTGCGTTTGCAGGTAATCGAATTCTTCGCGCAGGACATAATACACACTCGATCCATCGGTATTTTGCTGCCGAACGGTACGCTGGTGTTTCGATTCGACCTTCACTTCGGCATTGGTCTGCTGCCGAAAATAGGTCAGGTCGTACTGGTTCTGGCTATCGAAACCAGACTCGATCAATTGAACGCGGTAATCGGCAGGGACTGGAACCGAACCCGAGCGGACAAAGGGATAAATATTGACCGTGAATGAGTTCTCGACAATGATACCTTCGTTCGTCAATTCATTGGGTGCATTGGACATCCCAACGGTTTGGCTGTACAGTCGCTCGAAAGTGATAAACTGATTTCCCGGCTGGTTAGGAGCCGTAACGGGGATATCGAGCGTAACGTTGATGCCGCCAGCCTGTGGAACCATTTTAAGCCGGACGCGTCCGGTTAGCAGATCCTCTACGTCGAAGAAGTCGAAGAAGTCTTTCTTAAGCGGTAGGAGAAATCCCTTTTCGATAGCAGATGCTTGCAGATTACCATCAAAGAATCGGCCCCGGTCTGTAGGGAAGGGTAACCGGATGAGGTACGGCTCCAGAAAATCGCTGACCGTCAGCCAGGGGTAATTACCCGGCTGGCCGGGCAGGGGCCGCTGGTTCTCACGCCACGACTCGCGGGCGTAGAAGGGAACGGGTGTGTTGGAGTTCCACTGCGCCTGCGGTACGTACGTAAACTGCCGGAAAAAGCGGTTTTGCAGCGCCATAGGACGCGGCTGGCTTGGATTCAGACGAGCGTACTTGTCGGACTTGATGATGAAGTCACTTACCTTGTCGATGGCGCGGGCGTCTGATTTCTTTTTGCGCAACGGAAAGCCCAGCACTTCAACGACATCGCCGGGGCCGGTAGTCAGCTCGTCGAAATCCTGATCGAACTGCTCGCGTGTTAACAGCGGCTGACCGTTATGCGATTCGATATGTTCGTAAAACATGGTCGGGTTCTGCTGTTGCAGGAGTGCCCGGCTGCGGTTCAGGTAGTCGTCCACTTCGCGGAACTGATCGCGGAAGTTGGGCATGAACAGTTTGATCGCATACCAGAACTTCTGATACTCGATGTCGCGCTCATGCAGGGGGCAAACCGATGCGTCGAACAGTCGGTCGTTCCCCATGGTAACATCAACCCAGCTCAGGTCATTTCCCGAACTAAAGAACAAGGTTTTAGGCGATGTTCCGCCCACTACCCGCCCCCGATAACTCAGCACAAACAGCCGGTTGATGGCATTGAAATTGTATTCGGCCGCGTCCTGGTCAAGAAACAGTTTTAAGGCATCGCCGAGCCGTTTATGCCCCAGACTGGTCGACTGTTGCAGACGGGTGAGGTCTGTGCGGATGTCGAACGGGGTAATGGTAACGAAGGTTTTGAGCTTGTCGTAATTGAAAAACAGCTGCCCCACATCCAGACAGTCCGACACAATGCGCTGGTCGTTACTGGTGCCGCTGAGGTCGGGTTTGAGCGACAGGTTTAGAAAGGCCGACCGTACCAGGTCCATCCGTGCAAACGGGCTGGGAATGGAGGTTGGCTGCTTCACCGTCTGACCACCCTGCGGGTCACGAATGGCCGCGATCTGGTCGGTGCCGAGGGGCTTGCTGACGTACCAGTGCAGACCGGGAGTAGGGTTATGTAAACTGAATGTTGTTGGCATGTTTTTTAATTTTTAGTGACTTTGACTAACGCCACTAAGGTCTAGTAGTCCATTACTTTCGGGAGCCGCTCGCGAACGAACCGCTCGGTGCCTTCCGAAAATAACTGAATAAATTTATCCGCTTCGGTAGCATAGGCTTTGCCTTCGGCGGTTTTATTGAGTGTCTGGTCAAGGTCATCGACGATGTCGAGTTTTACATCGGACTCACCGCCGAAGATCCCTTTCTTTTTCGGCTCAAAACCCCGGACGGTATGGCCTAGGTTAGCCGCATCGAGCAGAAATGGCTCAAACGACCGTTTGTTTTGACGCATTTCAACCAACCATTGCCGAAAAGCTGCATCGAAATTTTTGACACTGTTGAAAAAACCTGAATTCAGGAAAGAAGTAGAAATCTGCGGGTTTCCCTTCGACCACTGCACCGTTCCGGCCGCCTGGCGCAGGCGCTGGCTCAGGTAAGTGCTGAACAGGGCCATTTTCGAGAGGGGCAAGTTGATCACTTGCTTCGTGGCACCGGCAAGGTTGCCCAGCTGTATACTGATGCCATCCTGCTCGATCCCAAACTCTTTATATACCGGGTTGGTAGGTCGTCCGTTCGCCACGGCCAGGCTGCTGTCGTCGGTATTCATAAAGTCGACAATGGCCAGGGCCGATGCCATTTCCACAAAGTGGGCTTCGTTTTTCTGCCCACCCGCACCGGGGTCGTAGGTATACGCTTTCGTCTGGTCGTCGCCAATGTAATAAAGCGCGTTGACGGAGGGGTTAACGCCTTTCTGGTAATAGTTCAGCGCGGCTTTGGTTTTGGCAATGAACGAGGCCGGATCGATAAGTTTATTCTCATTGGTCGTCAGGCTAAAATACGGCATCACCGTTACCGCCCCGATTTTAGCATTAGTTAGAAACGCCGGATTCGGAATCTGACCAATGGCCTGAGCGCCCCGAATGTTCTTGAGAAGGATGGGGAAGCCAGCCGCCCCCGTGCCGCCAAAAATAGAGCTGACAATGAATATCCGGTCATTGGCCCCAAAGTTTTCGGCAAAGGCCTGAAACACATCCGAGTAACGAAACTGGTTCAGTACCGTACTGCCAATATTGGGATTGCCAACGAAGCCAATGTCCATTTTGGTTTCCAGATTTTCTTCCGAAAACAGCAAACTGGCAAAGGCTTTACTGGGACCGTCGAGTCCTTCGTAATTGATGTAATCCCGAAATTTCTCCTGTTGAACGCCCTGTAATTCAAAGACGTAGGTATCGGCAATGGTTGCGTTACCGCCAATGGACCGGTTAAGGGTTTTTATTTCTGTACCAAAGAAGCCCGCTGTTGGTTTCGTTTGTAAACCCGCCCGAATGTTGCCGTATTCGCGCAGCAGATCTTTGGTTCTCAGCAGGTCGTCATTAGTAGCGTGAGGGTCCAGCACAATGGGGATAACCTCGTCTGTATTGTTGAGTTTCACGCCCGACGCCAGCAAAAACGTGAGGGCTTTCAGCACCCGAGAGCCGGTTCCGCCAATGGCGAATACAAATAATTTAGCCATGTTTTTTGTTTTTGGGCCACAGCGATGCACGGAGAAACTCGGAGTTACACAGAGAAAACTTCGCTCTTTAATTTAAAAAAGAGCTCTGTATAACTCCGAGCTTCTCCGCGCGTCTCTATGGCTAACAGTTTATTTCGAAGGCCACAGCATGGGCCGATGTTTGGCGTTCTTACTGAAATTTTTCAGCACCATAGAAATGATAAAGAAGATTAGCGCCGTTAGCAAGGCCATCTCAAAGGCATAGCTGAGAAATACACTGACGCCCTGATCGAAGAGGGTGCCCTGGTCGGGGTCGGCTTCGTCGCGGGCAATTTCCTGGTTGGCTTTCTGGTAACAGGTGATGAGCGTAATGACGAAGAGAATCAGCGCACTAACGCCCATCATCAGCAGCCAACTGCCCATACCACTAAAACTTACCTTGTTGAATGGCCAGATGTAAAAAGCAAACGCAACGAGGAAAGCAAGACCAATGGCCGTCCAGGTCAGCGGTGAAAGCAGCTCTTCCTGATACAGATCTTCGAGCAGGCTGCCATTAACGAACAGGTTGTAAAAGTTATAAAGTGATTCTTCCATGGATTAAAGAGCGAAAGAGCGAAAGAGCGAAAAGAATGAATGAGTGAAAGAGAACTCGCGTCGGCTTTTTGCTCTTTCGCTCTTTAAATTTCTCTCACTCATTCTAAATTAATTATTAGCGTGAAATATTCGGTTTGGTTGTTGGGGTTGTAGGCGCGCTCGACACCCTGTAGCAGGTTCTGAATACCAAAGGTTGAATTGGCATCCGGAGTGGCATCGTCGGTTGTGTTGGTGCTGGCGATCCACCGGGGCGGAAACTGGCGACGTAGCCGGATGGTGGCTGTCCGCTCACCACGAGCCGGTTTTTCGGCTGTTAGTAGTAGTTTATGCGTGGTACCATTGGCCCCGGAGTAGGCCTGCACCGCCGAAACCTTAAAGTTGTCCTTACCGTCAACGGTGTACTGGCCGGGATCGGTCAGTAACGACGTGGGCAAACGTAGTGCCGATAAGTCGACGGCTATCGGAATCGTCAGGCTCTTGTCAGTAACGTCGGGCTGTATGTTTTCCAGACTGTGGATGGCTTTGGCGTGGCTGCGGACTTCCTCATCCGAACGTTTGAACCGGCCTTTGCGGGCGGGATCATTCACCAGTATGCTGTAGAACGGCGTAATGGCTTTGGTATCCCGGCCAAAGAACCACGAGTCGGAATAGCCGGGTAACTGGTCGAAACGACGGATGGTCTGGTACGTATTGTCCTGATACAGCCGCTGCATGGTCTCATTGCGGCCAATCAGGCAGAGGTAGTAGGGGCGTTCGCCCTTGTATTTCTTCTTTGCGTTATTCCAACTGTAGTACGTGCCGTCGAAGTCGGATTTTAGCTTTATAACCAGCATCGAGTGGGTACTGGCGTAGGGGTTAAAAACCGTTGTCAGCAGCGAGCTGGCGGCATCAAGGGTTTTCTGAGCGCTCATTCCCGCCAGACTCGGATCGGAATAGATCAAATCCGAAACCAGTATGCTCAGATCATCGCCGGCGGTATTTCGTAGAATGTCACTGAAAATACCTTCAAAGTCGGTACTGCTGGTTTTACCTTTCGTTTTGGCGACCGTAAATATGTCATTCTGTTTGAAGAACTGGGGCAGCGAAAGGCCCAGGTCGTTGATTTCCGTATTTACGACAAAGAGCTTTCCCTGGCCGGGGTTTACCGCATCGAATTCGGTCAGCACATCGTTGAGTGTCCGTTTGAAGGCACCATTTCCACCGGGAGCGTCGTAAGGAAACATGCTGCCGCTGGCCTCGAGATATACTTTCAGGCGAAGCGGTTTGCTGGACGCTACGGCTCCTGAAAGGGACACCGTGGGTGTTTTACCGTCTTTTGCCAGTTTCCGGTACGTTCGATTGCGTTTGATATAAGCCACCAGCGCCGATTCGTCAATTTTGCCGTCGGGGGTCAGCAAGGCTGCCGTTTTTTTATCATCGCCGAGCGTCTTGCTTTCCTGCGAAACAAAAACGCGCAGGGCATCGGCTTCGGTCACGTCAATGGTGTTGTCATTCTCCAGGGCACTACTTATCTGTTCGTCTAGTTTATCGACCGGACTGGAACAGCCAGTCAACGCGCCAATGGATAGAATAAGAAGAGACAACAAACAAAAACGGGTGTGACTCATGAATTGTAATAAAGTTTAGCAGACTGCCGGGTAAAGGCAGAATAGTGCATAACGGGGGTTTGTAAAAGTATCAAAATTAGAAATCCTTACTCAGGCTAACCGGCCATTGGCACAAGTGGCCTTAAATTTTCTTAAATTTCTATAGAACGTAACGAAGCTAAGGCCCATTTTATGTCAATCGGTACGGATTAACGATGAACGGACGTTTACCTTTGTAGGTATCGTATTGTCTTGTGGAGACAAGGCATGCCTTGTCTCCACAAGACAATACGATACAAGATTGATTATTGAATCTACTAAAATGTCGTTTCGCCACGTTGTCCTGAGTTGTTTACTGGTTCTTCCGATTCTGCTTCAAAATTGCGCGCAGGTGGCTCAACCACCGGGTGGTAAGAAAGATACCCTGGCACCAAAACTGGTGAGCAGTATGCCTGCCCCTCGCCAATTAAATTATACCGGTAAAACCGTTGAACTGGAGTTCGACGAATACGTTAACAGCGAAAATCTTCAGCAGAAAATAACGATTACGCCCCAGGATAGTAATACGTTTATCGTGAAGTCGCTGCCCCTGGGTATCCGGCTGAGCTTCAACAAACCGTTCCTGCCTAATACCACGTACACGATCGACTTTGCCGACGGCATCAAAGATATTACCGAACGAAACATTGCCAAAAATACCAAAGTAGTATTTAGCACCGGGCCTGTTATCGACTCACTCTACCTAACGGGAAATGTGGTGGACGACGAAAGTCGCGAACCCTTGCTGGGTTTTGTGGTGGGACTGTTTGCTTCGACAGACACGTTGCCCATCAACCGAAAACGCCCGCAGTACTTTGCCCGGACAGATAGCAGCGGTAATTACCGGATCGAAAACGTAAAAGCCGGACCGTATAAAGTGTATGGTTTCGACGATAAGGATTTGAATCTGGTGAATAATACGCCGGGCGAGCGAATCGCTTTCCGGGATAGCGTCCTGAACCTGACTCGAAACTATACGGGTATTGATCTGGTAGCCTTTCGCGGCTATGGGAAACCCAGGGTAAGTCGGCGGGAGCGCACCGACGAAACGCTTGGACTGGAACTCAGCAGCGGTATTGCCAGCTATAAACTACGATACGGCAGACCCGTATCCACGACGGCCGCATCCACGTCGGCCGCATCCACGACGGCTGTTTCCACGACGGCTGTTTCCACGACGGCCGCACCCACGTCGGCAACGTCTACATCTGCCACAACAACGCCGGTTGCGTCAACGGCATCGACAGGAAGCTACACGGGCGACACGCTGGTTTCATTTCTAGAGAATCCGAAAATGATCCGGCTTTTTCGCCCTGCCAACCGGGCGGCTGACGATACGCTGCACCTGACCGTTGTTGCCGAGGATTCGGTAGGCAATGTGACAGAACTGAGAGAGCGGATTTATTTCTCTCCCCTGAAAACGAAAGCTAAAAACCGAAGCCCGCTGACGGTTCAGGTAACCCCGCCATCGAACGAACCGATTGACAACAATCTGGAGTTTACGCTGGTCTTCAGCAAACCGATCTTTACCTATAAAACCGAGCGGATCATCATCGGACCCGACAGTACGAAGCCGTTCGTCCTTACGCCCGCCAACATGACCTGGACGAATAATAAATCTCGCCTGGTTATCAGACAAAAGACAAACCTGAAAGATACGCTGCTGTTTCGATTGCAGAAGGGGGCGTTCATCAGTGTTCAGGGCGACACGCTGGCCCGCTATTCGGCCCGCTACATCATAGCTGAAGAAGATAGCTACGGTCTTATTGCGGGGCATGTGAACCCGGCCATTACGGGAGCCGCCGGGAATAAGTTCATCGTTGAACTGCTGGACGACAAGTACAGCGTAGTTCGGTCTTCTTATGGAACACCGTCCTATAGTTTCGGTCGACTGAAGCCGGGGTTGTACCGTGTTCGACTGATTATCGATGCCAACGGTAATCGAAAGCGCGACATCGGCAATGTCCAGAAGGGCGTCCAGCCCGAACGAATTATTTATAACCCCGGCACCGAAGAAAACGGGGCAATCCGCGTGAAGCAGAATTTCGAACTAACGGACATTGATTTCTGATTGGTTTAGTTTTCAGAATAGATCTTGATACGCTCCACCCAATTTGTGCCAAATGGAATTTTCATGCGGTTTCCCTGGGGAGTGATGAGCACTTTAGTCGGAAACTCACCTACGCGGAATTGTTTGATAAACGCTTCATTGGCCATAACGACAGGGAAGGTGTAGGCTTGTTTCTTCATGAACTCCCGAACTTTCGGCTCGCTGTCGTGGGATGCTGCTGTAAAGACAACAATGTTTTTTGGATTGGTCTTCACCAGATCGCTATAGAATTTCTGAAAACGAGGGAGTTCTTCCACGCAGGGTTTACACCAGGTGCCCCAAAAGTCAATCAATACCCACTTGCCCCGGTATTGCGCATAGTCAATGGTTTTCTGGTCCAAGTCGGTTAATCGGAAAGATTCTGTCGGCTTTAGCTTGGCATTCAGTTGTTGCGTCCAATAGGTCTGGAAGGGCGTTTTAGCATAAACTGATTTGTGGTAATAGGTTTTGAGTAAGTCGATATTTCCGGGATCCGCTAATGTCAATTCGGTTAAGACCTTTATCACAGCGGTCGTATCGCCTTTAGCCAATAAGAAATTGGCATAACGCGTATGGAAGTCCGCTTCGCCATTCAGCAGGAACACGGATTCGTAGAAGTAAGCTGAACTTACCAGCCGATCCGTGTCGTCGGGACCCATTGATGAGGCTTCTTTGAGATACGCTTCTGCCTCATCAGCCTTATTTTTTTGCACGGCTTCATTTGCTTTCGTCAGGTTGACATAAGCCATCAGGTAACGGAAATAAGCTCGGGTCGTGCTTTGCAGGCGGTCGTCGGTAGCTTGATAATAAATGCCATTGACCGCGTGTTCAAGCCGTTGTTTCGTTCGTGCAAAGAGCGTATCGGCCAGTGCAGAATAGACAGGATACTTCTTTAGCTGGCCGTAGATCAGCAGCGAATAGCGGTCGAAGCGATTGCCAACTGCTTCTTCTGACCTGGCCTGTGCGATGAAGAAACCATTCATTAATTTCCTCGTTTTTGCGGTGTCCTTGAGTGTATTCTTTAGTTCTACCCACTTATACAACGGATAGACAGACTGCTGTAAAGCCAGCGGGCCGGTATACAGCTTTTGAAGAAGCCGATTGGTAAAAACGCTGTCATGGCCTGAACTGGCGGACTCCCTAAAACTCTGGGCAAAACTATCGTGAATCAGGAAATTTAGCATTGATCTATTCTCCAGCGCAAGCTGCTCCGCATAATAATAGGCCGAGTCCAGATTCTTCTGAGAAACAGATTCCTGAAATTGATTGAAGTAAGCACTCGCTGAGCGTTTTGGCGTCTGAGCAAAACACTGAAAGCCAGCTAGTAAGAAGAAGAAAATCAATCTTAAAGATGAGCGGATATGGTTCATAGAAGGTCAAGGTAAGCGTGAGTTTTAAACCAGCAACAATACTTCATTCCTTAGTAAATATTACCCATAATCTGAACATTAACAAGTTAGAGCTATGGGTAAACACTAATTATTCAGGCCTTGCCTCGTACCTTTGTGGCGGGTTAAAAAATCGGTCCTCAACCCGTCGGAACTATGTACGTTAAACCTAAAAAAGAACTCGGTCAGCACTTTTTGAAAGACCTGAGTATTGCCCGGCGCATCGCCGAACTGCTGACTGTACATGCCGGACCGGACGGCGTTCCGTATACCAAAGTGCTCGAAATTGGACCGGGTACCGGTGTCCTGACGCAGTTTTTGCTACAGAATAATCAGTTCGAGACGTACGTTATTGAAATTGACCGTGAGTCGGTCGAGTATCTCAAGCAGTATGTTCCGGCATTGGAAGGTCGTATCCTGGCCTCCGATTTTCTTAATATCCGCCCGGACTTACTGCCAACCAAGCAGCCGGACAACACGGAGTCTTTTGCCATTATTGGCAATTTTCCCTACAATATTTCAACCCAGATACTGTTCAAAGTACTGGACATGCGGGACCGGGTTCCGGAAGTGGTGGGCATGTTTCAGCGCGAGGTAGCGCAACGGGTAGCCTCCGGGCCGGGGAATAAAGATTATGGTATTTTGAGTGTGTTGCTGCAGGCCTGGTACGATATCAAGTACGAGTTTACCGTAGACCCAAGCGTTTTCAACCCGCCCCCCAACGTTTTTTCGGGCGTGATTTCGCTCAAACGAAACTCCGTTACCGATCTGGGTTGCGACGTGAAGAAGTTTACGCAGGTGGTCAAGCACGGCTTCAGCCAGCGTCGGAAAACGCTCCGAAACGCGCTTAAACCCCTTTCGCCACCCGAAACCGCCCTTGCCAGCCCGTACATGAACAAACGTGCGGAACAACTGAGCGTGGCTGAATTCGTAGCGTTAACAAGATTGATGTATGATGAATGATGTATGCTATAGAAGGTATGGAATCAGGCCACGATAGGCTATGTCATAAATCCTATAGCATACATCTTATTTCATACAGCAACCAATGACTTTCGAACTCACAAAAGAATACCTCGACCAAATCCAGTCGGCTATCGACACGGGCGACGATGCCACGCTGAGGGCGGAGATGGAAGAGCTTTTTCCCGCCGATATTTCGGGTATTCTGGACGAACTGGAACCCGAGTCGGCGCATTACCTGCTCAGTCTGCTCGACAAAACCGTTGGTGCCGAGATCCTTGCCAACATCGACCAAACCGAGCGGACTAATTTGCTTAAGCTGTTCACATCGGCCGAGATTGCCCCCTTCATCAACCAGATGGACTCGGATGATGCCGTCGACGTGCTGAATCAACAGCCCATTCAGGTACGCGAAGAGGTCATTGGTTTTCTGGAAGATCGGGAGCAGGCCCGCTTTATCCTGGACTTGCTGCATTACGAAGATGGCGTGGCGGGGAGCCTGATGCAAAAAGAGCTTATCCGGATCAACGTTAACCTGACCGTCAATGCCTGTATTGAAGAGATCCGCCAGCAAGCCGAAGATGTAGAAAACGTGTATGCGGTTTATGTGGTCGATGATGTGGGGAAATTGCTTGGGCTAGTCTCGCTGAAAAAGATCGTTCTGGCCCGTAAAAACGTCAAAATCGCGGATATCTACGACGACGACATTGTCTTTGTCGAAACCTATCGTCCCGTTGCCGAAGTGGCCGAGGTGATGCAGAAGTATGACCTGGATGCCATTCCGGTCGTAAACGTACAGCAGCGGCTTCTGGGCCGAATCACCATCGATGACGTGGTGGACGTAATTACGGAACAGGCCGAAGAAGACATTCAGGTTATTTCCGGTTTATCGGGCGAGATTGAGGAGGACGACAGCGTTTGGCAGCGGTCGAAGGTGCAACTGCCCTGGCTTGTTGCCGGAGCGATTGGAAGCTTGCTGGCAGCAACGGTCATTAACGGATTTCAAAGCGAGCTTGGTAAAATAGCAGCACTGGCGGCCTTCATTCCCATTATTGGGTCGACGGGGGGGAACGTTGGTATCCAGACGTCCTCCCTCATTCTGCAAAGCCTCGCCGACACCTCGGGCCTAAGTATAAGTCTTGGGAAACGATTGCTCAGAACATTGCTGGTAGCGGTCATCAACGGGCTGGTTGTGGGCCTCATTGCCGGTGCCTATACCTTTATTATTAGAGAGCCGCGCTTGTTTTTTGTCGTGGCTACGTCATTGCTGGCGGTAGTGATGCTGGCGTCTTTTATGGGAACCGTAACGCCGTTATTACTCAACCGAATCGGTATTAATCCGGCAGTTGCTTCGGGTCCATTTATTACAACGGCCAACGACCTGATTGGTATCGGCGTTTATTTTTTAATTGCCCAATGGTTACTGGCCGAAGTTTAAGTATATTCCCAGTGCCATGACTATTCGTTTTGCCCAGCCTACGGATGCGCCCGCCATTCTGGCTGTTTACGCGCCCTTTATTACAGGCTCAACCATTACGTTCGAGTACGAAGTGCCCACCTTACCGGAGTTTGCCAGCCGTATCCGGGCCATCCAGCAGCAATTCCCGTATCTGGTTGCCGAGGAGGAAGGGCATGTGCTGGGCTATGCGTACGCATCCCGGCACCGGGACCGGCCTGCGTATCAATGGTCGGTCGAAACGTCGGTTTACGTACATCCGTCCGGACACCGGCGCGGAATAGCCCGACAGCTTTACACAACGTTATTTGCCTTGTTGCGCCGGCAGGGATATTACAATGCCTATGCAGGCATTACGAGCCCTAATCCCCCCAGCGAATTATTTCATCAATCGATGGGCTTCGCCTATATCGGAACGTACGCCAACATTGGCTACAAGATGGGGGCCTGGCACGATGTGTCGTGGTTCCAACTGGTGCTGCAACCACATCAGTTAAGTCCTATTCCGCCAGTGCCCATCGGGCATTTTCAGGGCGAGTTCAATAAAGGAGAGTAAATTTTGACGCGCAACTCGTTTCCGGTCTGAGATGTGCCTATAAACACGTAAACAATTGACAGTAATTTAGTTAAACTGACAACTTGTTTGTTTTGGTTTAAAAAAAGCGTCAAGTTGCTTCCAATTAATCTGATCCCGCTACTTCATGAAAAAGAAAACATTACTAATCATCTCATTCCTGTTTTTCTTTATTCTGCCCTTTCTGGGAAGCTACCTGAAATGGGGCGGTCTACCTCCCGGATATGGCTTGTTCCCGGCTCAAAAAGTAGCTGATGACCCACCATTTAATCAAACCTATTTTAATTTCTGTTCGCTGGTTGCCTTATTTATTCTCACCTTTTTGTTATTACCAAAATTATTCGGGTTTAAGAAAAAACCGAACGACGATGAAGCCGAGAAAGTAAGTGTCAGCTATCCGGTCTGGTTCAGGCCGGCAATTGTCGTTGTACTTGTCAGCTGGCTGCTAATGTGGGGTCGCTTCGACGCATTGAAGCCTGTGGATAATTTCACATTTGTGCCGCTATGGTGGGGGTTTATTTTTGTTCTGGACGGTATCGTCTATAAGCGAAATAATGGTGTATCCCTGATTTCGGCCAAGCCCAATACCGTAAAAATTCTGGCGGTTACATCGGCTTTTAGCTGGTTCGTTTTTGAGTATCAAAATTTCTTTGTCCTCGAAAACTGGTATTACCCTAATAATAATATCCTCAGTAATTTCGGTAATATCTCCTGGCAGCTGGTGTCATACACCACCGTACTACCCGCCATTTTTGAGTGGTACTGGCTGTTGCGTACATTCAAATCGATAAAGAACCGGTATTCGTTTGGCCCGGCAATCCGATTCTCGACTACAGGTCAATATATATGTCTGTTCATTGGCGGCATATCCCTGTTTTTGATGGGCTATTTCCCCAACGAGCTATTCTGGATGTTGTGGGTAAGTATGCTGCCGCTATTGGTCCCCGCAATGGCCATTTCCGGTTTCTGGACGCCCTTCACCGAAATTAGTAAGAAAGGCGACTGGTCATTTGTTGTTCTGATCGCCATCAGTACACTGTTGAACGGGTTCTTCTGGGAATTCTGGAATTTTGGAAGCGAGTGGTTCCACGACGATATACCAACGAACCCAAATTACTGGAAGTATTCCGTTCCTTACCTGGATAAATACCACCTCTTTTCGGAGATGCCGATTTTAGGTTATTTTGGTTACCTTTTGTTTGGTAATGCCTGCTGGTTATTGTGGGTTATCGTTGCCCGTTTAGTTGGTTTTGACGCATCTGTTGACGTTAACCAGGTGAGTGAAAAAAAAGTAGCCCAAGTGAATTGATCCACCGTACGTAGTAGAAGGACTTGGTCCTTCTACTACATTTTAGAACGTAAGAAAATGAAAAAAAGACTGCCCAAGGAATTTATTATACAGCTGGGTGCTATAACTGGCTTCAACTTTCTTGTATTATTTATACGCAATCTGGTGCTGGCTAATAATGAGTATAATTTTTTAATATGGAATCTATTTTTAGGTTTTACACCTTTATTAATCGCAATAATTCTATTCGAATTAAAAGTAAAGAAGATCAATGTTTTTTTTGTTTCAGGTAGTATACTTTGGTTATTGTTTTACCCAAATGCTCCTTACATGATAAGTGATCTCATACACGTAGATAAAACAAGTAGTTTGGTAGTTTATGACGCACTAATAATCTTTTCGTTTGCTATGCTGTCTGTTTTTTATGGATTCTATTCATTAAAAATAATGCATCAGCTGTATACACGGTTGATTGGTACAAAAGTAGCTAATGGCTTGGTCACGCTATCAATTCTTCTGAGCAGCTTTGGTATCTACCTGGGTCGTGTACTACGATTAAATTCATGGGATCTGTTTACTAATCCCCTAAGTGTAATCGAAAAAATAGTAAGTCATCTATTTCCCATTGGCAATAATCCAGCTACTTATGTTACGATTATATTATTCAGCTCAATTCAGTTTATCCTGTTAATAATGACAAAAAATATAGATGAGATGCAGGAAAAACAACTAATAAATGGCTTACCTGCAAAATAACGTAACACACGCTACTAATTAGCTTAACTTAACCTCATGATACGCGAAGACAATATACCAGGTTATAAACTTGATAAAATTATTCACGAAGGAAAACGTACTGTTGTCTATCGGGCTGTACGAATTGCAGACAAAAAGAGTGTACTTTTCAAGACGCTGGCAAACCCCTATCCAACAGCAACCGAAATCGCTTATTTGAAAAAAGAATATTCGTTGTTAAGCAGTATTGATGTAAACGGAATCAGTAAAGTATATGAACTGCTGAATTACAAGGGGAAGCCGATTGTCGTATTAGAAGATATTAATGGTCTGGTCTTATCTGACTATTTAAACGCAAATCGACCAGGCCTTGACGAGTTTCTTGATATTGCCATTAAGCTTACTACTATTTTAGGCAATTTGCATGCATTGAATATAATGCATAAGGATGTTAACCCTAAAAATATAATTATCAATATCCATACAAAAGATGTACTTCTGGTAGATTTCAGACTGGCTACAAAATTATCCCTTGAGCGTACATCTGCGCGTAACCCGCATATATTAGAGGGTACCTTACCGTATATATCTCCGGAGCAAACGGGCAGGATGAATCGCTCGACTGACTACCGGACGGATTTCTATTCTTTAGGGATAACTTTTTACGAGATACTGCTTGGGCTGTTGCCTTTTTCGAGCGAAGAGCCAATGGAATTAGTCTACTGCCATTTAGCTAAAAATATCACTCCACCGGTTGAATTAGATTCAAAAATTCCGAAGGTGATTTCTGATATTGTCCTGAAGCTAACCGAAAAGAATGCAGAAAATAGATACCAGAGTGCAATTGGCCTTAAGTATGACTTGGAGAAATGTTTGTTTTATGTTGCAAATGGGGCCGATGTTCCGGCTTTCCCGGCTGGAGAAAAAGACATCTATTCAAAATTCAACATACCCGAAAAGCTATATGGACGGGATCAGGATATTGCAAGTTTACTATATTTATTTAAGGAGGTATCCAGTGGTGGATGTCGACTTGCGCTGATCAGTGGTACGGCTGGTGTTGGGAAAACTGCCTTGATTAATGAAATACATAAGCCAAGTGTAAAAAGAAATGGGTATTTCGTTTCCGGCAAATTTGATCAGTTTAAAACCAACTCTCCGTTTAGTGCCTTTGCGCTTGCATTTGCCGAACTGGTAAAAGACTTGGTGAGTGAGCCAAGTTATAGATTAGAGAAAATTAAAGCTGAATTGATCAATGTTCTGGGCTTAAATGCTCCGGTTCTTATTGATCTCGTTCCTGAATTTGAATACATTATAGGGAAGCAGGGGCCAGTACAACCCTTAAATCCGGCAGAATCAAAAAACCGCTTTTTCTTTACACTACGTGAATTTATTCGTGTGTTTGCCACCCACGAACATCCATTGACCATTTTTCTGGATGACCTTCAATGGGGTGACGATTCTTCGCTTCACCTGATTACTGATCTCATTAGCACACAGATTCCCTACCTGTTCATTATTGGGGCTTACCGTGATAATGAGACGGGGCCGGGCCACCCGGTAAAGCTTACTATTGAAAAGATTAAAAAGCTGACTGACGTAAATGAGTTAAAGCTATCGAACCTGGAGGAAACACACGTTAATCAGCTGGTTGCCGACACCCTGAAAGCGAATCCGGAAGAAACTAAAGGGCTTGCCACGATAATCTATAAAAGAACGGTTGGCAATCCATTCTATGTGTATGAATTATTTAAAACGACGTTTACCCAGGGATTAATATTTTTTGATTACTTAAGTGGTAGATGGACGTGGAATATAAAGAAAATTGCTGAGTATAATATATCCAGCAACGTAGTTGACTTCATGGCAGCCAAGTTAAGTGAACTGCCCGAAGATTGCCGTAAATTGTTGGAACTGGCTGCCTGTATCGGAAATACATTTGATCTCAGAACGCTTAGCTCACTTACCAAAAAGAATGCATTTGATACATCTGTAATTCTTTGGCCCGCCCTTGAAGATGAGATTATAGTGCCTACTAATGAAGCCTATCGATTGATTATTGGTGATGACGATTTTGGCGTTTTATATAAGTTTCATCACGATCGTATCCAGCAGAGTGTTTATCAGCATATACCGGGAGAAAGCAGAAAAGTTCTGCACTTGAGAATTGCCAGGCTGTTGTTGGAAATAATAGCTGATTCTGAGAAGAGTGAACGTATAATTGAGATAGTAAGGCATTTTAATGAAGCTATCGACTTAATTGATGATGATACTGAGAAGCTTGATCTGGCTCGGATGAATTTACAGGCTGGAAGAAAAGCGCAATCAGCCGTAGCCTACACAGCTGCTCTGGCATACTTCAAAAAAGGTATTGATTTACTGCCGGATACATCGTGGGATTTACATCATCAGCTGGCATTTGACTTATATGCTGGATATGCCCAAAATGCCTATCAGACAAACGATTATGATACTGCAGAAAGGTGTATGAGCCTTTTGCTCGAAAAAGCCCGAACTACATTAGAAAAAGTTGAAATAGTATCGTTCAGAATACGGCAATACAATACTGTAGGGAAAGCAGAAGAAGCGATTCATTATGGTATAGAAGGGCTTGCGTTACTTGGCTATAAACTACCTGAAAAGCCGTCGGCGGCAGCTGTCCTGAAAGAAGTGCTTCTTGCTAAATGGTTGCTTGGCACAAGAAAGCCTGCTGCTTTATTAGATGCGCCCATATTGCGCGATCCGGAGAAAAAAGCTGCCGCAAGGCTACTAACCGAGATTGGGCCATCTGCTTTTGTTTTAGGTAACGATAGCTTGTATGGGTTGACTCAACTTAAAATTGTTAACCTTTCCATGCAATATGGAAATTGTGAAGAGTCTGCTTACGCTTATGTAGCGTTCGGTGCTGTTTTGTCAGAAGCATTTGGTGATCTAAAGTCAGCAGAAAGTTTTGGTCAGCTTGGCCTGGCGCTCAACGAAAAATTAGGTGATATAGAGTACCGATGCCGGGTAATTGCTGCATACGGCGTACTAACGCACCATTTTAATAAACACTGGAATGCAACCGGTGAATTTTTCAAAAAAGGTATAGAAGCCGGATACCTTTCCGGCGATTTATTTTATCTGGCCTATTGTGCTACTAACTGCACTGTATGGCAGCCCTCTCTTGATCTTTCCGCTTCACTTACTGATCAGAAAAAATACCTTAAGGTTGTGCTTGACACAAATTATACAGATGCCATTGATTCGGCAAAAATGAATTTGCAGTTGACAAAGAACCTGATGGGTCTTACAGAAAGTTTACAGTCTCTCAATGATGCAGAATTTGATGAATTACACTGCCTGGAGCAGATGACCCAACGGAAGTACTCTTCTGGAATTGGTATGTATCATATTCATAAAGCTTATATATACTTGTTTTACGGGCAGTATGAAAAATCTTATGAAGCCGTTAGGCAGGCCGATCAATATGTTAAGTCACTTGTTAGTCTAACTAACTTAACCCGTCTTAGCATAGTGTCCTTTTTTGCGTCTTCCGGCTTTCTACTTTCTGGAATTGATCCGCCAAAAGGTCTGCTAAAAAAGCGGATGAAAAGAGAGCTGGCTAAGATGAAGAAGTGGGCGGATTATAAGCCAACTAACTTTCGACATATGCAGCATCTGATGGAAGCTGAGATTGCCAATATCGATGATGATTTCGTAGGGGCTACCAAACTATATGAGAAAGCAATTCGCCTGGCGAGTGAAAATGAATGGCAGGCGGATGAAGCTTTCGCGAATGAACTGGCGGCAAAATTCTTTAGTCGACACGGAATAGATACGGCTTCGTCCGGTTATTGGAAAGATGCTTATTATTTGTTCAATAAATGGGGAGCGCAGGGTAAACTTAAATTTTTGCGGGAAGCGCATCCTCAATTATTTAAGACTATAAGGAACAGTGTGGCTGAAAATGGTAAAGACCTGATTCGGGATGATGGGGGAGAGCCGGTCTATGCATTGGATGTTGATACCATAGTAAAATCATCGCAGGCCATCTCGGGTGAGATCGAGTTAAAATCCCTTCTCAGCAAAATGATGAACATCATCATGATGAATGCAGGTGCTGAAAATGGAATGCTTTTGCTAAAGCAGGATGATCAGCTGCTTATTCAGGCTTCTGCTTTAGCAGACGAAGTAAAAACAATGCAAAATATGGCTGTTGAAGGCAGTAAGCAGCTACCCCAAACAATCATAAATTATGTGTCTCATCTGCAGGAGTCGGTGGTTCTCTACGATGCTGCCAGCCAAGGCAAGTTCAGGAATGATGAGTACATCGTAAAAAATCAGACCAAGTCCGTACTATGCAGTCCAATCGTTTTTTTGAACAAGCTGTATGGCATCGTATACCTCGAGAATAATATATCGGTGGGTGCTTTCACCGAAGAAAGGCTAAAAATAGTGAGTCTGCTGTCATCCCAGATGGCCATATCGATTCAAAATGCGATCCTGTACTCAAATCTGGAAAACAAAGTACAGGAGCGTACGGTCGAAATACAGGCGCAACGCGACCAGACCCAACAGGCTCTGACCGAACTCAAAACGATGCAGACCCGGCTGATTCAGAAGGAGAAGATGGCTTCCCTTGGGGAACTGACGGCGGGTATAGCTCACGAAATACAGAACCCGCTCAACTTTGTCAATAATTTCGCCGAAATAAGTACCGAGATTGTTGATGACTTAATGCTGGAACATAGCAAACCGACCCGAACGCCTAAACTGGAGTCTGACCTATTGACGTTCCTGAAAGATAACCTCAGCAAGATTCACCATCATGGGCAGCGTGTGTCAAATATTGTTAAAGGTATGCTGGAGCATTCCCGTATCGGGAGTGGTGAGATGCAACCAACCAACCTCGGTGCGCTGGCCGATGAGTATATGTATTTGGCTTACAACGGATTGCGGTCTAAAGATAAAGAGTTCGGCTGCGAACTAGTTACGTATTATGATCCTGCGGTTTATACCGTCAATGTTGTATCACAGGATATCAGCAGGGTGTTTTTAAACCTGTTCAGCAATGCCTTTTATGCAGTTCGGGAGCGGAAAAAGCTGGAAGGAGATGACTATCAGCCTGTTGTTAGTGTGCGAATTAGTCAGGCAAATGGATTTGTTGAAATAATTATTGCTGATAATGGTGTTGGCATGTCGCAGAGTGTTCAGCAGAAGGTGTTTCAACCATTTTTTACCACAAAGCCCACGGGTGAGGGAACCGGTCTTGGTCTGTCACTCAGTTACGATATCATAACCAAGGGCCACCGGGGAGGGCTGCTTGTGCAAAGCCGGGAAGGGGAAGGAACGGAGTTCGTGATTCAGCTACCCACTTCGGCAGAAAGTGTCGTTTTGTAGTTGCCGGGGCTTCATTTGGTTTCGGACAACGTAGTTGTGAATGCAGCCAATTATGGCATTATGCCATAATTGGCTGCATTCATCGTTACCCGGCCTTCGACAAACAGTGTTGTATCGGTCCTAAACGTACGGCGACAAACTACCCTAATTGGGTCAATATCCGGAACGTCTTCCAATCACAATAGTCTACGCGACCCGGTCACTCGTTTTCCTTTGCCTGTATAAATGAAGAACGGCCACGGCCGAACATTCCAGGACACTTCTTTAAACGCAAACGTCGCTTTTACCGAGCCAACCGTTGGGGAACCTGAACTAGGGTAAACTCCAGCAAGTCTGGGTTTATCGGGCCTACAGCCAAAAATTTCCAAGCTAAAAATAGCCCAGGGTGGGTAGTCGGCACAACCACTTCGTGCGTAGCGGAGGGGCCTTGGAACGTTATTTTCTATTAAATATATATACTAAACAGCTTTATCGGCTTTTTTTTCTACCACTAAATAAAAAGGTAAGCGTTTGAATCATAAATCTCTGATTATCAGAGGTACTATTCGCTAACTTGGCTTTGTTCACGAAGATTGGACACTTTATCAATTAATCAATTCCTGGGGCGATTCATTGCAAAAAATGTACTCATCATTAGAGGACGTACTCTTAGTGACATACCACGAGTAATCGAAATATCAGGCAAAACAACGTTACTATTATGATTCCTGTTTTACTGTTTGCATATGCCAACGATAAGGACGAGCAACTCCCGGCGCTGGAGCTTGAGAAGAAAGCGATTGCGGCTAGTCTTAATCCTTTAAAGAGGGCCAACCTGATAAATTTTGAAGACAACCATCAAACCACTGAAAGCCTTGCCGATGCATTGCTGAAAAATCAGCGTGTTTGTGTGTTTCACTTTGCCGGCCATGCCAACAGTCGTCAGCTTTTATTTGAAGACCAGCGGGCTGATATTAAGGGTATAGTACCGATGCTGAAGTTACAGAAACAGTTGTTTCTGGTGGTTCTCAATGGCTGCTCAACTGCCAGTCAGGTGAAGCGTTTACTGGATATTGGTATCCCGGCAGTAGTTGCAACCAGACGGCCGGTCAATGACCGGCTTGCCCAGGAGTTTGCGCAGAATTTCTATGCGTCATTGGCAGAAAGCAAAACACTTACCGAGGCTTTCGAATTCGCACTTGCCCGTCGATCAATGAACGAATCGAATCTGGAAATAAGCGCTACCCATCGCGGAATAAAGCTTATTACTCAGGATGGACAGGCCGATGAACTGGCCTGGGAACTAAGCTACCTGCCGGAGAGGAAACGTGAAGTTGAACAGTGGGTATTGCCCAGGGGCGATGAACCGGTACGGGAGCCGGAAGAAAACGTTCTGCGGCTGAATGACGAAGTAAATGAGTCACTCGTTGAAACGCTGAGTGAAATTGTTCAAAAGTATCAGCCAGATAAATTAATACAGGCGGGTGGAAGTCGATCTGTACAAAAAGTTTTGTTTGAATCGCTGCCCTATCCTATTGGCGTTCAGATACGGGAGTTACTGGCTACTGATCTCAAAAACGGCAGTGATCGGTTAAGTTATTTTGGTACAAAACGTCTGCTTCGGCTGGTCAATGCGTTCGAGGTTATAACAGAACTACTACTGTATGTACTTATGGCGCAATTGTGGAAAGGCATGCATGAACAGAAATCTAATTTTGAGCTATCTGATTCATGCCGGACAATTTTGCGTGACTATTTTAACCGGTCATCCGGAGTTTTTCGAAAAACGGATGTGCTGCCCATTATCAGAGCCATCAGAGAGGTATTGGTAATGAATCAGGTGACTGTTTTTGTGGATGAAATCGATGAGCTGAAAAACCTGGTCGAAGAAGATATCGAGTTTAAGGAAGCTTATGGGTTTTTGCAGGTAATGAAACAGGCAAAATACGACAACCAATTAAAGGCTAGTTACTGTAAGGATGCTGAACGCCAATTTATTAACCTGCTTCGCCGGGTGGGGTTCATCACGCGATATAAGCTCCTCAACATTCGCGAGATCTTTGTCATAAAGCGTCGCGCCCTCCACTTTGGCTATAATCATATTCAAATTGCACTGGATCATCGTATGGTAGAAGAATTTGCCGAGGATGTGTTTACCTCCGAAGACTGCTACGATGACCATTCCATACTACTGATAAAAAACGAAGAGATACAGCTAGTACCCAGTACTTTACAGTTAGATAAGAAGCATAAAGTGCTGAAGAGTCCAACGGTAGATTATCTCAATTTGTCTCCATTCGTCATCGACAATAACTCATTGAAAGAAGAGCAGGACATCGACATGCTTTTCTTCGAATGTTATGACAATGATCGTAACGTATACATCTATAAACAGATCGAGAATCTCTCAAACGAAATAGCCATACCTGACATGGAAAATCAGGTGCATCGGAAAAGGCGGGTAGGGCCTGTTGTGTCGGTATTCGAAGAGTTTGTCAACGCGTTCAACAGCAACGGTCATGGTAAAGACACAGAATAGTCCATTCAAATTTCTTGATCCCTACGATAAATCGGACGAGAACGAGTTCTTTGGCAGAGATGCGGAGGTAAACCGGTTGTATCAACTGGTTTGCAGCACGGGCTGCCTGCTGATTTACGGCCCTTCCGGCGTGGGTAAGACAAGTCTCATCCAATGTGGTCTGGCAAATCGCTTTCAGCTTTCCAACTGGCAGGATCTACACATCCGGAGACTACATAACATTAACGAGTCACTACGAAAGGCTATCAGCAATGAACTGATCGACCACATCGAAGATATTGATTCGCTGGATACAATTCAGTTGTTGCACCATCTCTACCTCGATTATTTTAAACCAATTTATCTGGTCTTCGACCAGTTGGAAGAGCTTTACATTTTAGGTGATGCAGAAGAACGAAATCTATTTGCTTCTACGCTGAAAAAGATTGTTGGTGACACGTCTATAAAGTGTAAAGTTATTCTCGTTATGCGGGAAGAATTCATTGCCAGACTGAGTAAGCTGGAGGCAGAGTTGCCCCAGCTAAAACAGATGCGCATGCGGGTTGAAGCCATACCGGATGAAATACTGCGGGATGAAGTGATTCCTAAAACGTGTCAACACTTTTCTATTGAGTTGAATCCTGAGCCCCGCCAGGTTGCAGAATCTATTGTCAATCAAGTTAAAGGGCGTGATGCAACGGTTAATCTGCCGTATCTGCAGCTTTACCTGGACCGGCTATGGCATATGTCAGTCAAAAGCGAAGGGGTAGACAATGAAAACAGAGACGATAGGCCCGTGACGTTTTCGGAAGAACTGGTCGTCCGGACTGGTGATGTAGGGCACGTACTCGGTTCTTTTCTGGATTCGCAGCAAAAGAAAGTACTTGTTGAATTGAAAAAGCAATACCCTGGCGCCAATTTGCCCAACGATTTGCCGAAGCAGGTTGTCAATGCTTTTGTTACGCCCGAAGGAACGAAATTGCAGCGTCAAGGCTATCAACTGCGTATTGCGGGCGTAGATCCGGTCATTGTTCAGTCCGCTATTTTACTGCTGGTCGATGCCCGGATCATTCGGCAGGACGAGGACCAGTACGGGAAGACCGAACACGATATCTATGAACTTGCACACGATGCGCTGGCCAGGCATATTCATGACCACCGGTCGGACAGTGAACTGGATTATATTCGAACCAAAAATTATATCGATCAGGTCTTTCAGCTAACTGAGCGGCCGGGTGTGCCACCGCGCCGGTATTTGAATGAAGATGAACTGGCCTCTGCCCATACCCACCGCGCTCGCCTTAAGGATGAACTGGAGCCAAAGATTTGGCAATATGTAGATCAAAGCAAAAAAGCCCATGAAGATGAACTGCAACGCGATCTGAAAGAAAAGCTTCAAAAAGAAAGAAAGCTGAAACTGATTGGTTTTGGAGTCGTCGGTATAGTAATAGTTGCCCTTATAGTAACGATCTTGTTGAGTAGACAATTAAGTGACAGTAAGCTAAAATTAAACAAGGATGAGAGTAGTCGATTAATTCAACTGCTGGATGACTACGAAACCCAAAAAACAGTTGGTGGTTCGGCCAACGATATCGGTGAATTGTATGACAACCCCACGTTGGTCAGGCAGATTGCAGTCAAAGCGGCCGGCATGGTCGAAAAAGATACCAACGAACGCGCAAAAGAGTGGATTCAACGGTTAAAAAAATCGAAAAACGATAACTTCTTTTATCAACTGTCTGTCGACACACACCTACCGAGTCCAATTACAGGGTTTACGGAAGATGGGAAACTATTTGCGGCTATAAATCCTGATGAATCATTGGCCGCGTCGGTAAAGAAACCGTCGATAGGATTAGCGGTGTGGTCGGTTGGGGATGCCAAAGACAGCTGGCTGGCCCAACCAGTAAATGATCTTTCGCCCTACACACTTGTCAGTGTTAAGGGGGGAGCGGGGAAGGCAGTCGTTACTGTGTTGACAGCCAATCAGTTGGACGTACTTGCTAAACTAGCTGATGCTGGCTTGCCTGATAGAAGACAACCATTAAAACAGTTCCGATTAACGAAAACCCGATTACTGGGCTTTACTGGTGAGAAGGCCATTGGACCATCCGACACATTAACGGCCTTGTCTATTGATGGGAAGTCAAAACAGGCTCTGTTAAGCTTTTCGGACGGACGGGTTTATCGCTGGCTGCCTAAAAATGGAACAAAAAGGCTCCAGTTACTCAATTTGCCTTCGGGCCGGTCGGAGCATATCGTCAAAATAATATTGCCCTACGGTGCCAGGACGGTCATCCGGATCAAAAAGAACACCAACTCGACCAACGAGCCGGGTAACACCAACGAACTGGCATCGGCCTACCTCGTCGAACGATCAGATGTCGACCCAAGTCATAGGAGTGCCAGTGAATTGGTAACAATACGCGAACTGCCTAACCTGGCCTTAACTGCTATTAGTGCATCGGTGTCAAATAGCAATCCTGAATTTCTGCTTGGGGCCAGACCGGGAGAGCGGTCGAACGTAATTCATTATGCCCGGCATGATTTAACGGAGGTTGCTATACTCGGCCATAGTCATCCGATTTGTGGCACCGATTTTTCGCCGGATGGAAAGCTTTTTAGTACTACTGATGCGGCCGGGATTATGCGGGTTTATTCGACATCTCAGCAACGGGACAACCTGCCCATTGCCAATCTGCTGCCCATCGAAAAAGCGTCTTTGAATATGCCGCTTGATGACACTGAACTTGTTGATGCTTTATTTGAATCATCCGACTGGAGTCGATTAACGCAAAACCTTTTCAAAGCCGAAGAGCATTATCACCGACAACATAGTCTGGCCGATAAGTTTGCTGCGATGCTGAAAAAAATCGGCAATCCAGCGTTGCTGCATCAGCAGGACCCCGTGAGAGTATATCGTTTCTGGCTACGATTACTGCCAAATCTGAATGAAGAGATTAACCCCCAGGTGCAAAGTGGGTACCACGAGCTGTCTGAAAGTCTAAAGACATACCTGCAGGGGCTTCCGCCTGAAAATTACCAGAGAATCGTCGATACAACGGGGCAGAATCGCTATAAGCAACAGGCAAGCGGGATCATAGAACTGTTCGCGGCATGGGCTGCTAAAAACCCGTCTGTCATCTCCTATAAGCTCTTGAGAACGACCACCGAGCTGGTACAAATGGACATTGATACGTTGACAGAAAAAGACCGGCTAAATATACAATCCATTATTGATGTAGCCTGTCGGCCAAAAAAGCTGTTGACGGATGCAATGCAGATGTATCAGTTGCACGAACTGGTCTTTCAGCTGCATGCCAAGACAAAAGCGGACAAACCCTATCAGGATGCCACAGATTGTCTGGCCCAACAATTATCCAGCCTTTCTGCCACGGCTTTTAAACGCATTGAAGGGCTTGACTACCTACTGTCGACCAAAGATCGAACCGGAACTTGGTGGAGTATTCTTGCCCGGGAATACGAACGGCGTAATCATAAACCCTATTCCGTTAACGATCACCTGATTCTTATTTATGGTTCGTTAGCCTTTTATCAGACGATAGAGGGAAATTATGATGAGGCTATCAAAACCGCCCGCAAAGGTGTTCAGCTTAAACCTGACGATAAAACGATACCTACCGACTGGATTAAAAGTAATTTGGCACTGGCTCTCTTGATGGTTGGTCAACTAGAGGAAGCTAAAGCTATTTATCAGGCGTACGAAGACAAACCGTATACGTCTTACCGGTACCGGGTGTCGAACATTCTATTTCGACAGGCTTTCCTCGATGACCTTGTTGAATTGGAAGACAGCCAGAAAAATAATTTGTCTGCTGAACAGAAGAAACGTATAAAGGCTATTCGGCAAATGCTTCAGTCTAAGCAGGGCAATGCTTCTCTGGCCAGCAAATGATGGATACTGGCGTCCTGTCGATAAATCAGCAATTTGGCCGCAGCTAAACTACGCCACGGGTAATAGGCTCGCCTGAAAACTGGTTACTAAACCCTACCTAGAGATGAAATTATTCGCACTCTTAATCGGGATTGATGAATACAGTCCGAACTCGGTGCTGCCTATTCGTGAACTCAATGCCTGCCTGAATGATGTGAGTAGTGTGCAGCGTTTCCTGCTGGAAAATTACAGCGACATGGTTCCTGACCATAGCCAGATTCTGACACTTACAAATGAGCACGCTACCCGCGATGGGGTGATTAATGGTTTTCGATCACACTTGACTCAGGCCTCCAAAGGTGATGTAGCCTTGTTATATTATTCAGGACACGGCTCTTATGGCATTACGGCTCCTGAGTTTCAGGCCGGTACAACGGATAAACAGGAGCAGACCTGGGTACTCTACGATAGCCGTGAACCGGGACAATTCGATCTGGCCGATAAAGAAATTGCGCTGTTGCTGGAAGAGGTCTCCCTAAACAAACCGCATGTGGTGGTGGTGGCCGACTCGTGCCACTCGGGTTCTATAACACGGGAGGTGGAAGAATTCATGCAGCTTCAACCTCGTTTTACATCGGGAGTAAATAACCCCCGTCCCCTCAAAACCTATCTGAACGGAGCTTATCTTACCCGACGGGATCGAGACATTCCTTCATCCAGTCACCTCCTTATGGCGGCCTGCGAACGAACCGAACGCGCCTGGGAGTCTAATGGGGAAGGCCAATTTACAAAGGCGCTCTTATCGGTTTTAGCGAAAAGCGGAGGACAAATTTGGTATTCGGATCTGTTTGTTCAGGTGAGGGCTTCCGTTAAAGGACGACTCAAAAACCAGACGCCACAACTGGAAACCATTGGGGGATTCAGCGCACGACAAGGTTTTTTAGGGCGAAACGTCGATCAGGGTACCCTGGGCAGATACCGGGTCCATTTCAATGGTAAAAAATGGATCATTGATCTTGGCGTAAGCACCGGCATTGAGCCGGAGCCGGGTTCGGTCATTCGGGTCGACCTGTATGCTGTTGTTTCAGGCGGTATAACCCTATCTACGGCAACTATCATAAGCCTAAACGTGACCAGCAGTGACCTGAAACCCGACCATCCGGACCAACTGGATAAAAATACCATTTACTGGGGCGAGCCCGACAAACTACCGCTAAGTCCATTTCTGATGGCAGCAGACCCCAAGACTTTTACCCTGATGAAGCCCACTGTTGAGCAGGCTATTGAATCCGGGATTTCAATGGTTGCTGATCTGAAGTCCGGGCGTTACTGGCTGACAACCGAAAATGATGCAATCCTTATCTATGACAATAGCTTAAATATGCTGGTACAGGGCGTTAGGGGGACGGGACCGGATTCGGTGGGAGCCGTGTTAACGATTGTACAAAAACTGGCGCGGTGGAACAGGCTACTGGAACTCAAAAACAACAAATCAGCCATTAAGGATATCGATTTTACTATTCAGGTCAGCCTGCAAACAGAAACACACGAGTTCAGAGAGCCATTGATCACCCTGGAACATGATGGCGAGGACATTCCTTTTCAGGTAATCTTAACCAATAAAAGTAATCAATTGCTTTATGTTAGCTTGTTGTATCTATCACCCAAATACGGTATAACGGTCGTTTTTGAAGACTCTCAGGCTATCGGTAAAGGCAGCGTCACCTTACTGGATAGAACGTTTACACTGGATGAAGACGAAGAAATTGATACCTTAAAGCTCATTCTTTCTACCGAACCTATCGATAGCCAGGTTTTTAGTCAGGAAGAATTGGCGATAGGTGAAATTATTGACCCGTCCGTACAAAGCGAAGGCACTAGTTATAGGGGAATTGGCGGAGATAAAAAATCGGATTGGACAACCAGAACAACGACTGTTCGGCTGGTCAAAAAAGGGAAATCTGTTGTTGGCCAGCAGTCGATTTCTATCGGTCATGGTATCGTCATTGAACCGCATCCCGCCTTTCGCGGAAATATGAACTGGGCATCGCTCATCCCTTCAACAAGAAGCCTGGCCGAATCCGTCATTCAAAACGAGTACTTCGCCGGTAACCCCTATTTTGAGGTTGTTAACTTCTCGGCACAATCCCGGGACTTAGACGACAGGAGTGTTATAGAAGTTGTCGATATTCAGCAAAAAGACAGTTTAAAAGCACAGCCTCTCCTTATCACGATACCCTTAGAACAAAGCGATGAGTTGATCTTACCGTTCTTCTTCGACGGCGAAGACATTGTGCCGGCAGGCGTAGCCAGTGTTGATGAGCAGAAGCGTATGCAGGTAAGCGTTACGTACATACCTGACGAAACAGGAGATGACAAAACGCGAAGTTTAGGGGGTGCTATACGAATGCTGTTTATTAAGTTTTCGAAAAAACTGGGTGTCAATAAAGAGCCGCAGCAACTGGCCTGGGTCAATTATGAGCATGATGCCCGTCGGGAAACGATAAACTTATCGGAAATGATAAAGGCGTCCCGGAAAGTTCTGTTACTCATACATGGTATTATTGGCGATACTGAGGAAATGGCAAAGACTTTCCACATGGCCCATCAGAAAGGATATGATCTTGTACTTACTTACGACTACGAGAACCTGAACACGCCTATTGAAGAAAATGCAAAAATACTGCTGGCTAAGCTGAGGGCTGAAGGGTTCGGTCCCCAGGACGGCAGAGAGTTGGTTTTGGTGGTTCATTCAATGGGCGGTCTGGTTGCTCGCTATCTTATTGAACAGTTGGGAGGGGACGAGTTTATCGATAGATTGGTAATGGCGGGTACGCCCAATAAGGGTAGTAAGTTCGGCAGTATTCCTGATTACCTGAATTGGTCTTCGATGCTGCTGGGTATGGGGACAAAAATTTTCCCTCCTCAACTTGGAGCGGTGGCCGGCTTTGTTTCGACGTTGCTCAAGGCAGCTGACAATGTGTTGCTCCCTTCGCTAAAACAAATGGATGCGGACAGTGACTTTATCAGAAAGCTGGCAGAAAGCAGGCAATCTACCATTGCCTATCATATAGTGGGCGGAGATCTGGAGGCTTATTTAGCTGGTAGCCAAAATTTGCCTTTACTGGAAAAGGCCGTAAGCCAGATTGGGGGATGGGTGTATAAAGACAGTCAAAATGATATTGCTGTGAGTACTGCCAGTATTTTTTCAGTACCGAATGCCAAAACAACTTGTGTGAGTTGTCATCATTTAAATTATTTCACCACAAAAGCGTCTGTTGACCTTCTGGCTGAAGCCATCGGCTGAGGTACATCTGGAAGAGCCTGTTTTTGTAAAAACAGGCTTCACTCTTGACCCATTATTACGCTTATCGATTTTCTTCAAAATCATGGCGATCATTGTATCTTCAAATTGCTCGTTATTCAATTGCGTACTGAAATTTCGTGTTTCTGCTCCATGCAGTCTATAAGGTTACCGACTTCGATCGTTTTAATCGTATTCAGACTAAGGTCTTAAGCTACTGTCAGGTAGTCAGTAGGCATATACCTTACTTTCCGATACAGAATGTAATTATAGTTTATATACTACTGATATTCAACTTATTAACTAATGATATATTTATAAGAGGTACAAATAAGGGCCATTATTTGCTATTAATATGAAAAAAGGCCAGTTACGGCCTTATGTTTAATGGTAATCCTCATCAGGTTCAGGTATTCGTTTACAGCATGAATGGTCAACTATTTGAAAAACGATGTTTGGCGGTGCTTCAGCCAAAGCATTAGATGTAAGCGGGTGCTGGCTACCGTCCTTACCAACCCCGTATACTGTTCCGGCTACAGTATCATTTACAATCCATCTATACGGACTCATTGCCTGTTGCTGACTGGCTCGATATTGCTGCAAACTGTCGGTGTTACCCGTAAACAGATCGGCAAGTAGTTGGCGTTTATGGCTTAAATTGTTCTGGCTCATTTTGAATCAGGTACTTTTCTACGGCCATTGTCCGGCATCATGCAAATAGTTAACGGCTCGTAATGTGTGAACGCCTGAATGTTTTTATAAGGCATCGTTACTTTTTTGCCTTCATAATGAAAAGTGACTTCATCGTTTGGGCCGGGTTTAGCTGTTCCAGGCTGATAAGTGATAACAATTGCACCGGGGCCGTTTGATTGGCGTAACTGGCTTAAGTTTTCATCACTGGCTTTACCTGTTACTATCTTTTTAAGCAAAGTAATCTTTTCAGTTCTATTCATAGCTAGTTATTTCGATAGGTAATTTGTCCGTTCGGGTAACGGTCGTAGCGGTTTACCGTACCGTCTGAATGAACGTCAATATGATAGGTCGGTTCATTGGGGTCTTGCTCAATTGGGTTGCCGTCAGTTCCAAGATTTAACGTCAGGTATATTGGCTCCTGACTTTGCCGTAAATCGGCAAGCTGTTTGGCCGTGGCCGTTCCGGTTAGTAGTGCCGTTAACAAATGTATCTTTTGAATACGTTTCATAACTGCTGAATGACTTTTAAACGGTCGGTTTTATAGCTCCGCAATTGATCCGCACTCATCGCGCCAAAGTCTGGCATCGGTGGAAGTAGTACGCGGGTTTGTCTGTATTGCTTTTTTCGTATTCGCTCATATTCACTGTGCAGTTCCTCTTTAGCCCATTGTGATAAGTCAGTGCCAAGCGGTTTCCGTATACTCACTAAAGGAGCCGTTTGCCCGTCAAACAGCTTAAGTAAGATTCGTGTCTTTCTTGTTCGATTCAATCCGGTGTATCTCATGGTTAATCAAGTTTAGCCATTGCTTTATTTAACAAATCATCTACCTGTTCATCCGTTAAGGTTGATAGGTCTATTTTCTGTTCTCGCTGTTTAGACAATACATATTCCATGAATTTAAGATAGGCCGCTACCCGGTCTTTTGGTTCTAGAGTTTCTAAGTCGGCTTGAATCTTATCAAATTGATTGTCTATTAAGGAGGTAATCTTACTCCTTATATCGGTGCTAACCTTATTCGGGCTACCCGGCTGGCGTCCTCCCGTTTTTTCTCTACCTTTTTCAAACTTCATTTCCTCTCTATTTTCTCTCTAATATAGTGGAAAATAGAGTTTTTTTATAGAAGAATGATTAGTTTCTTTAGAAGAAATAATATAAGATATTATTGTAAGACGTTGTATGAAAAATGAATCTTTTATAGCTAATAGTGGGCTATTTTGATACTAATTATATATTAATATAATTTTAGTAAAATTAATAAATTTTCAAGATTTACCTCCCCATAAGTTGGCAGGTATCCTTTCAAGAATTGAATAATCATCAATTGAATTGGTATTTTTTATTAATTTTTCAATTAAAGTTGCATGTATTTTTTGCCTTAATTCAAAATCTAAAATTTTCACTCTATCAGCATTAAAGTAATTTTTCAAATAGACAGATGCGAAGTGTAATTTAGTAAAATAGTCTGAAAAACCACTGTGTGTATATAAGTTACACCATTTACTTATAAGTAAGAATGATTTCAATGGTAAGGTTTTCGGTAGGTCTGATTTATAAATCCACAATACATTGAATATTTTATCCATTCCAATAGGTAGGTATAGATTATCTTTTCTATTAATAATAGCGTAAGTGCCTGATGCTTGTCTTAGTTCTAGTTCGATTGAGTACCTAATTAATAGTTGAATATGATGAGGTGAATCTAACCTCATGTCAGCATTGTCAATCAATGTTCCCATTAAACTCTTATATGCAATCTGAAAAACAACGTCAGGGTGAGGGTTTTGAATATTAATAGAATACCAGTTTGGCTTATGATCGCTATTTGGAAAATATTGAGTATACTCTTGTAGAATTAGCATAGAGTCTTCCAAAAGCCTATTGTAAGGGCTTATTACATCATATAGTACCAAGTAAGGTTTTTCTTTATTATCTTCTATATATACTTCTAGTTCATCTAAGTTTGTGTTAATTATCTTTTTTATTTGATTTAAGTTTATTGTAAGTAAATATATATAATAATTTTTTGTAAGTCTAACTTTATCCAGAGCCTGAAAATTAGATTTAAAGATGTATTCTATAAATACATCATCAGATAGATTAGGTAAGCTTTTGATGGATAAAATTTCTAAACAATACTTCTCAAAATTATATAAAACGTAACTATTCATTACCGAAAACAAGTCCTTAATCTCTTGCTTAGAGTTTCGGCGGATTTGATAATAAGTAATATCCATAATTAGTATTGAGGTTTAGGGCCTTTTGATAAATAATCCTAAAGGTTATTTATCCCATAATTGTTATAGACAAACGACATAGACAAATATCTTTATAATTTTGAATTGATCGCTAAGGAAAATTTTTATTTTACTGTATTGCCAAATGAAATGGCGTTCAAGTTTCGACTTATTCCACTTCAGGAATGCCGGTAAAGTACGTTTCTATAAAATCTAATATCTTTTCTTTAACCCGCTCGGTAATGGATTTACGGGCTAATAGCTTCGGCTTCTCAAGAAGTATGCTTACTACATCATCATTCAACGGCTCCCGTTCAGTAAACAGGTAATCACTGATTACTTTTTGTAGCCCGTCTTTATTTAGCTTTTCCTCTGCTGACAGCTTATCAAGAGCTTTGCTTCGTTCGGCCTGTATGTACTCATCAAATGATTTAGGCACCTCATCAGCCGTAGCGATACCGGGGAGATTTTCAGCAATGAATTTTTCTATCAATTCTCGTTTGCTGCGTAGCTGTACTTCATTTGTCAGGGCTTTATGAATCTCTTGCCGTTTCTTCTCTTGATCGGCTGGCTTAGCGGCTTTAAGAGCCACTAACAGACGAATAATGTAAGCTACGTTGATTTCGTCGCGTTGAATTAACTCAAGCTCAAAATCAACATCATTCAAGATAGATTCCTTTTCCTTGTGAGTATTGGTTTTTACTTTTTCGTAGAGGTCTAAATACTTGCTCTTGTAATCTTCAAAGGTCTGTTCATCCATTGCCAGACCATCAAAGCTGAAATCACTAAAGCAGGATAGTATATTTTTGAGCCGGATTAAGTCCCGAAAAGCTTTAATAAACGCTAATTCCTCGTCTTCACTCGGTAACTCATCCACACTATCGACGGTAGGCGTTAGGGCAATTAGTTTTTGATAGGCTTTATCAAATTTGTCTACATAGTCTTCATAGGGCTGCATAATGATTTCTTCTATCGCTTCTTTATTGGAAAAGAGCGTAATAGATTCATCCGTAGCGGCTTTGAGGTTACGAAAACATACAATATTGCCCTGTGATTTTTGCTCGTTCAGTATCCGATTTGTACGTGAAAAGGCTTGCAGTAACCCATGATAGCGTAAATTCTTATCAACGTATAATGTATTAAGTTTCTTGGCATCAAAGCCCGTTAGAAACATATTGACGACTAATAGAATATCGACCCGGTCAGTATCCAAAAACCCTTCTTTCTCACGTTCTTTTACCCGCTTGGCAATATCCTTGTAGTAATTATAGAAAGACTGACTGTCTTTAGTGGTGTATTTGGTGCCGTACAAGGTGTTATAGTCGCCTATGTATTCTTCTAATTTATCCCGGCTATGCTGATTAATGGGCGTTCCTTCTGGTACGTCTACATCTACATCAGGAATAAAGCCGTTAGCGTCTTTATCCTCTTCGTTAGCGGTGTAAGAGAAAATAGTAGCGAGCCGTAAACTGTGTTTGCCCTCCTGCTTTTTACGTTTAAAGGTATCATAATAACGCATCAGCATATCTACGCTACTGACGCATAACATTGCCGAAAACTCTTTACTGTGGGTTTTGCGGTTGTGGTTGTCTATGATGTAATCAACGATTTTATCAAGCCGGTCTTCTGATTCCATTAACTCTTTGGTGTCAATGGCTTCAACGTTTATATCCAGTTCGGTACGGCTGTCATCTTTATGCCGGTAGCGGCCTATATACTCCACAGAAAACTTTAAAACGTTCTCATCTCGTATGGCATCGGTAATCACATACTTATGCAAGCACTCGCCAAATAGTTCTTTGGTGGTGCGTTTGCCTAATTCGTTCTTTACCGCATTATCGGCAAAAATGGGCGTTCCGGTAAAGCCAAAAAGCTGGCTATTGCTGAAATAGGCTTTAATCCGGTTGTGGGTTTCGCCAAACTGCGAGCGGTGGCACTCATCAAAAATAAAGACAATCCGTTTATCCTTCAGGGCATCCATTTTGCTTAAATGCCTGCCTTTGCTAATAGCGGTGTTTAGCTTCTGAATGGTGGTGACAATGATTTTACTGTCATCGGCAAATTGGGTAACAAGCTTGCTAGTATTGTCGGTGGTATCGACGCTGCCTTTAGCGAATGTATCAAACTCCCGCTGGGTCTGGTAGTCCAGATCTTTCCGGTCAACGACAAAAACAACCTTATGTACTTGTGGTAAAGCGGTTAATAGTTGACTGGCTTTAAAGGAGGTAAGCGTTTTGCCACTGCCGGTTGTATGCCAAATGTATCCGTTTTTGTTACCCGTTTTTACCCGATCTATAATCGCTTCTACAGCGTAGTACTGATAGGGCCTAAGCACCATCAGCACATTGGTTGTAGGCAAGACAATGTAGCGTGTTATCATCTTGGAGAGGTGGCAAGGCTCCAAAAAGACTTGGGTAAAGGCTTCTAATTGCTTTATGGGCTTGTTCTCAACGTCCGACCAATAGAACGTTTGCTTGAATGACTGTTTGCGGTTGTTGGCATAATACTTGGTATTGACTCCATTGCTGATTACGAATAACTGCACATACTGAAACAGGCCGAACCCCGCCGAATAGGAATGGCGTTGATAGCGATTAGTCTGATTGAAGGCTTCTTTTAGTTCTAGTCCACGGCGTTTAAGTTCGATCTGAACCAGTGGCAAGCCATTAATCAAAATCGTTACGTCGTAGCGGTTTTTGTAGGTGCCTTCAATACTGATTTGATTGGTTACCTGATATTGATTTTGGCACCAAAATTCCTGATTGATAAATTCCAGATACAGGCTACTCCCATCAGCGCGAGTAAGCTGCATTTTATCCCGTAGGATTTTAGCCCGTTCAAAGACGTTGCCTTTGTTGAGGTGATTTAAGACTACGGCAAACTCATTGTTGGTCAACTGTACGCCGTTATGCTTCTCTAATTGGCTTTTGAGGTTGATTAATAAATCGGCTTCATCCTTTATAACTACTTGCTTATAAGTTAAGCCGACTAATTGCCGGATAAGGTTTTCTTCTAACGCCTGTTCGGATTGTGTAGCCATTTATTTACAAACTATATTAATGGTGAAGCATTCAAGATGCTTATTTAACTTATATAATTAATCTTCCCCCGTTGTCAATTGATCTTGATAATTTAGTATTTCTTGCCGATATGCTTCAATATCCTGATTAAATAATGCTTTGCTATAACTCAGAAAGCCGAAGGGGTTTTCATTGTCTAATTTTTCATTAAGTTTTGGGTTATCTTCATACTTAATCTCTTTTACAGGTGTTCTTATGTTAGAGAAACAATATAGAATATAGTGAAGCATGTTGTCAGTTATGTTCACTACCAAATTTGAAAATTGAGCATCACTTACGTACGCTTTTGGAGCAAGTTTACCATGAGAAATATCTCCCCTTTTATTTCTCACTTCGCCAATACAAACAATCAGCTTATTTAATTTATTTACAAAGTCTACCTCTATATCTTCATTTAAGTCTCCTAATTTACTAACAGCTTGTCTTACTAGTGGTTGGAAGTCCATTTTGTCTACTTTAATGGCATCATATGAAAAGTCTATGTGTTTCCAGATAAACTTTGACATTCCTTCCAAAAGTGCCTTACAGCTTTCAATAGCTATATCAGGATTGCTATTTGTATTTTCTTCTATTTTCTCAATAACTGTAAAGTAATAGCCAATACTTTTATATTGACTTTCAAGTTGGTTTAATATATTTTTTGTCTGTTCCATTATTAACAAAACATTTTCACCATTAGACCCTTTTTCCAATTGATAGTCTTCACCATTTGTGTATTAATTATGCCTATTTTTTCATCAATTGCCGATAAAAATAAAGCAATTTTATGTTGCTCAGTTAGTGAGGGTATTGGAATTTTTATTTTAGCAAGATCATTTGAATTGATTGCGGGGTATCCTGTTCCTGTACATCGCATCATCACGGCATCAACAAATTCATTTGTATGTAAATAGTAGTAAATATATTTTGGATTGTAATTGGTGCGTATCTGCGCGTAACCAGTTGAAGCAACATAATTATCTCCTTTGTTAAAAAGAAGATTGTTTTTTTGGTATGGCCTAACAGTTTGAAAAAGAATATCATTGTTCTGAACTAAGCGTTGGGCACGACTTGGAGCATTTTCAGCCTTTATTATCTCCTCCTTTACTAACGCTCCATTCTCAACACTCTCAAGATCAATGTATGTGAAAGTGCTAGGCAACTTATTAGATTTTGGATTAATGACAGCCGCTTCTTCTAACATAAGTGTTTCCCACTCAGGAAAATTATTGCCCTCATCATCTTTAAAGCGTATTTTCTGGCTAAAAATCTGCTGCATAACGCCTTTTTTAAACTCTTCTAATAAGCTTTTCTTTTTGGCAAGAAGCTCCGTCTTGGTATCAATAGCCGTAAGGAAAGAAGCTATCTTTTGTTGTTCGGGGAGGGAAGGGAAACCAATTGAATAATCTCTGATTTGTTGTAAACTGATATGGGGTATTGCCGAGCTTGTGTTAACAGCATCTACATATTTATGAAAGTCGGATGAGAAAACCTTTTGATATATAAAGCTTATATCAGCATTCTCTTTGCGCCTAACTCTAGCTACCCTTTGGATAAGAATTGAGCCAGCATCTACTTCACTAACGATTGCTACATTTTTGCCAACTTTTGACCCGTCCATGCCAATAACCATATCACCCTTTTTGACATAAAATTTTTCAGACAGTTTGGTCTTCCCTGAATAATACCGGTCAATATCGTCACTGTGACGAATATTACCCTCTGTTATATTGATACCTCTTAAAATGATTTGATGGTTTTTATTTTCTGTTATTTCTTCTCCTTTCAAAGCAACACCTGAAATTAGTTCTGTGTAATCACCTATTGGGCTAATTACCCAGTTATCATCAAAATCAGGAAAGCGTAAAGTAGGTATGTTTATTTGGTTATTCATGCTCAAAACGGTGTAGCAATGTTAAGTTGTTGGCAAAAGTTGGCAATTGTTGCGTCTGTTGATGTAACATCTATTTCCAGTGCCTTCAACTGCTCCGCTATGCTTTGTATGTCTATAGTTTTTTCCTCGGCAAACGTATCTACATAGCGCGGAATATTTAGGTTGTAGTCGTTTTGCTTCACCTCATCGAGCGTTGCTCGGTAACTGTACTTATCTTCTATTGTCCATTTTCGATAAGTTCCAACAATTTTATCAACGTCGCTTTCCCGTAGCGTATTCTGATTCTTGCCCTTTTCGTAGTGGGCACTGGCATCAATGAATAGAATGTGGTTGGGCTGTTCCCGGCACTTCTTAAATACCAGTATAGCCGTTGGAATGGTGGTGCCATAAAAGATATTAGCCGGTAAGCCAATAACCGCGTCTAAGTAATTTTTATCGGCTATAAGGTGTTCCCGTATATGGCCTTCGGCTCCTCCTCTAAATAGTACACCGTGTGCCACAACTACGGCCATTGTTCCGTTTTCGGCCAGATGGTGTACCATATGTTGAACAAAGGCAAAGTCGGCTTTACCAGCCGGGGCCAACCGTCCGTACTGGCTAAAGCGGTCGTCAGATATGTGTAACGGATTCGCGCTCCATTGGGCCGAAAACGGTGGGTTCGCTACAATGGCTTCAAATCGCTTGTCAATATGGCCGGGGTGTTCTAAGGTGTCGTCCTGCCGAATATCAAACTTACGATAATGCACATCATGCAAAATCATGTTCATTCTGGCAAGGTTGTAGGTCGTTCGGTTTAATTCCTGTCCGTAGAAGTTCGACACCTCCTTTACTTCTTTAGCTACCCGTAGCAGTAGCGAACCGGAACCACAGGTAGGATCATATACAGACTTAAGTTTAGTTTTGCCACTGGTTACGATCTTAGCCAGAATTTTAGATACTTGCTGAGGGGTATAAAATTCACCTGCCTTTTTCCCGGCACCACTGGCAAACTGACCAATCAGGTATTCGTAAGCATCGCCTAGTATGTCGGCTTCAACGTTTTCTAACTGGAAATCAATAACGTTTAGGTGTTCCAGCACTTTAATAATTAGGCTGTTTTTAGCGGCTTCTGTACGGCCTAGCTTACTTGAGGTTAGGTCTAGGTCTTCAAAGAGTCGGTTAAAATCCTCCTCACTATCCGTACCCATCGTACTTTGTTCAATGTTGTTGAGGATGTTAGCCAAATCTCCCAAAATAAAGTTTGATTGGTTTTCTTCATCTTCTTTGCCCTGTCCACGTCTGACAATCTCTTTGAAGAGTTCAGATGGCTTAAGAAAGAAGCCTAATTTCTGAATGGACTCTTCTTTGATTGCATCCAAAAACTCCCGGCCTTCGTTACTCTGCTCGTCTAGTTTGACGTAAGTAATTCCATCCTCCGCCAATAACTGATTGGCGTACAGTTCCATTTTCTCGGAGAGATATTTATAAAAGATGAAGCCTAAAATGTAATCTCTAAAATCGTCGGCATCCATCTTGCCCCGTAGGGTGTTGGCAATGTTCCAAAGTTGTTGTTCTAACTGTTTTTTCTGATCTACTGACATAGGGTACTGCTCGTAAGATTCCTTTTAGCGTAAAGTTAAGGGCATACAGCCTTGAATTTACCTGTCAGGCTGGCTAAAAATCCCATTCAGCGGGGTAATTATGGCATGGCTCGACCGTTAGTACTTCACCGTAAATGGTTTGCCCGTCTCGAATCCATCGCGGGCGCGTATTATCTGGCATTAGTAGAAAGTCGGCAAGGTCTAACCCTTGCGCTTTTTGCTCATCGGTGGCCCGCTGTTCCAAATAATCAGATACGGTAATCTGAAACCCTTTTTTATTGAGGTCATTAGCAACCTGGCTCCATTGAGTAAACGCTTTACCGCTTTTTGATAAATCAGGGAATAGCATAACAGAACGGGAACGTAAAGGGGCCAATCGTTCAGCGTTCAAATAAGATAATGCACCAACCGCCAACCACACGAAACCCGGTATCATAGCTGAACAGACAACGGCGGTTTTGGGGGCCTCTACAACCGCTACGGGCTGTTCTAAAGGCGCGGTTACTAATTGGTGAAGACCAAACAAAATAGGCCAACGGGGGGCGTTTTTATCATAGTCGGTTAACCAATCCGGCGCGGGCTGGCCTTGCTTCCTAAAACGCCGTATAAGGCTATAACTTACCGAACTGATGCAAACTTTCGAATTGCCTTCCTTATCAATGTATTTAGCTTTATGCCAGTCGTTAACGAATAGTACTACTTGACCAGCCCGGGCGCGGTCTTGTTCATCAATAAGCCAGAATATACATGCACCCGGCCAACGCTTCGACGTGCCAATCTTAAATTGGTACAATAATTCGTCGGCTTTACGTTTCCCGAACTGCTGACAGAGCAAGCTGGAAAATTGATTGCGTTCATAATGGCCTAACGATGGACTAACAACCTCATCAGGTAGCGTAAAAATCACCGGGGCGGGTGTAGTTTGTGTAGAACGTGTAGGCTTGTTAAAAACAAAGCGGGCAATGTATTCGGCCTGTTCAGGGGGTGCTCCTACTAAACCATCTTTAAGCCCGCTTATTACTCCCTGTTGATTTACGCCGTTTCGTTTCCATTTTCCAGCCATACGAAACCATTCTTTCGGAATCTCTTTATACTCTTTAACCTCATCAGCATAACTTACGCCTGACGCACCTTTATGATAGGGTGACAGATAGTAGCCGCAATTACTTTCCCGGTCGCACCGTCCGTATAGGTCAGGCAATGGTTCACCTGTTTTAGTGTCAATGTACCGACTAAGCGTCTTACGATGTTTCGGGCTACAATCGGGACAATCAGTTTTAATAGCTTTTTTAGGAAGCTGATAGCGATAATCTTTTGTGGTGACTGGCATACTGAAAAAATAAAAGGTTTGTTTTTACTTACACTCGCTACACTTCCTACACACGTTTCAAAACAGCTTAGCTTGTTCGTGTAGGTTGTGTAGAAAGTGTATGTTTCAAAACATCTTTTTTAAAAGGGTATGATTATTTGGCGAGTGTAAGCTATATAGCCAAACCGGGTACGGCCGGTGCTTATTCCGTTGGCAATTAACCGTTTTTGAAAGTTTCGATTATTAACAGGTTTATACCCGCCCTCAATACAGAAGACTTTATAATCTCGATAGAGGTCTTTCAGGGCGGTATATTCGGTACTTACTTGGTATCCCTGCTCATCCAAAAAGAGCCGTACCGTATCAGACTGACGTTTATAGCTTTCCAATTGCTCCCGTACCGCTTCACAATCCGTAAACTTTCTTTGGGCAAGTAATCGACCTAAGCCCGCTAAAATCCAATTGAACACGCCTGATAGTTCGCTATCTATAATTCTAGCGGCTAGCTCTTTATCCTGTTCTTCTTCTGGTATCGTTACGTTAAAGGGTACGATGAGGAACCGCCGAAAATATGCCGGGCTGTGTTCTACATCGGCGGGCAATTCGTTACAGTTGAAAATGAGTTTTGCGTAGTTCGTCAAAATGAAGGGTTGACCATAGGGCAAACGGGCTTCAACGGGTTCACCTGAAACCATTTGCTTAAATGCATCGGCTTCTAATTTGCCGTGTATCTCGCTGGCATAGTTGACCAACTTTGTACCCAAATGAGCGCGACAATAGGCGGGTTCATTTGTCAGACTTTGTAGCGAGTAATGTGATACATTGTCTTTACCAAGCAATGCTGTTACAATCTCGAAAAATACGCTTTTGCCGTTTGCGCCTGAACCATACAGCAACAGGGTCTTTTCTAATTTAAGTTTGGCAGGACTAATAAACACATACCCCAAATATTCAGCTAGTAGCTTTTGGCAATCAGTATCCGGTTGCACCCGGTCTAAAAATGTCTGAAACTGTTGGGCTGTTGCTGTTGGGTCATAAGCAAACGGTAGTTGATACGTTAAAAAGTCAGCGGCATCAGGAGCGCGTAAATGTTGACTTTCAGTACTGATCTCAAACGTTCCATTTGTAAGGTTGATTCTTACCGTATCACGGTTAACTACCGGCGCGGGTAGATAGGCCAATTCGGTAAATTGCTCGAACAGGGTTTTTGAAAATTCTACGTATCGGGCTGTAAACTTATCAACGCCCATTTTTTCGGCGGCTTGGCGTAAGAACGCTTTCAGGTCGTCTTTGTCCAATGGTTTCCAGAACGCGCCGTTAAACGTATAAAAGAATCCTTCACGCTGGCACAGATTCCATTGGTTAAGGGTAGCCAGTTCTAAAACTCTTTCAACAGCAATAATGAGATAGTGAGGTTTCTTTAATCGGGTTGCTTCGTCGTCAGGATCAAACCCCGCCAACGTTCTAAAATCAACTTTCTCAACCTGTTCTAACAGACTGCCCATTAGTTGCTCATGGGATAAACAGACATACGCGGTCTGCTTGAGGTGCTTTGCTTCGTCGCTAAGGTACGCTGTGATGTTGTCGGCTGACAGCGTATCTTTGTTTGGTAGATTCGACATTGAGTTAATGTTTAAAGGGCGTTCGGGGGAACGCCTTTTTAGTTGAGGTAGGTTAGTTCTGCTTGTGGGGGGTAGGGCCGAACGGTAGGCTATCAGCATCTTCGTCGGCATCGAACAGGGGGCTATCGGCGGGCGGTTCCTCGCCTTTTGTGCAAGCGAGAAAGTGTATAGCAACTTCAGTGAAGGCAAACAGAAGCCATACTACAAAAAGTAGGATAATAGGGGCGTTCATCTTGTTTTACGCCCTCCCTTACGCGGATTAGATAAATAGTGTTCGGCCTGTGCATCTATTTCAGCACTAGTTTTGACGCGGCCACTTTGCAGCCACAAATCAATATCGGATTGCCGGAAGGCCAGCCGCTTGCCCTTACGCGAAAAAGGGATTTCGCGCCGTTGCACTTTACCGTATAGGGTCGTTATGGCGGGGTGGCCGGGTAAATACTCGCTTAGTTCTTCAATTGAGAACCAACGGTCTGAAACGGATTGAGAGCGTTCATTTTGCGAACGTAGTAAGGCCGTTAAGTCGTCTACTTTGCGGCCTAAATCAGCTACGAAGGCGGGTAACTGATCGAATGTAATAAGAGTGTTTTCCACTGCTGGCAAGTTGTTTTCGTTAAACTTGCTGCAATAGTATAGGAATGGTAAGGGGGGATACAATGGGGTTATATTCTCCCCCCTCAAACCCCACTAAATAATATCATTTTTCTTTTTGATTCGCTGTACTGGCTCTACTTTGAATCTACTATCAACTTTTATTATGTTAATGATTGGACTTTGGCACCCTGTGTTACTTGAAATTATTTTGCCAAGATACTTAGCCGTAAAGCCCTTTGTCTGTTTTGTTTTGGGATCAGTAAAGCAAAAATTACGGCCAATCCATTTTTCAAGATCGACCTTCTGACATCCAACAATCAATTGTGCATTGTACAATTGTTTAAAGGCATCAGCCAGCTTATTGCCATTTTCATTAAATAGTAATTTATCATTACTATCCTCAAAGCCCTGTAATCTTTTATATAAAATATTGTGCTGGTTTTCTGTAAAATATGGCTTCAGTATACAGTAAAAATCATTTTGGACGTCGATGTTAATAGTTATAATGGGCTGGTTTAAAGTGTTTCTTTCTGTACCTATAGATGTATGTAAAGAGTTATGTGTATCATTCTCGACTTTCCATGCATTCAGTCGATTAAGCATAAAATTGTTGGCATAAACCCGTTCGACAAGAGTTTCAGGCAGTAGGGAATGTGTGCTATTAAGGTACATTGTTTGAACTCTGTTTGTAAGTGCCTGTAACATATCCTCACTAAATCCGCCTTGCTTGTCGAAGAATTCAGAGTATAAATTATTATGCTGAATATACTGTTGGCGTTGTGTTAGATAGTGTTCTCTATGTTTATTAAACACTATTTCAGCGCGGTCAGGCTCTACTTTCAAATCAGATAGAAAGGAATTTATCCAATTGACTACTGTATCATCTGCGCTGACTAAGGCAAGATGTAAACGATTTCTTAGCCAAATATTCGTATCTCTGTAATTTGCTGTCTTTGATAATGAAATGTTGCCTTTATCATCAGTATAGAAAGCTGTTGAGGAAGCTAGGTCATTTTGTGTTTTAGGTAAACATGAATTCAGTAACTCAGATAGGCTAACCAACCAATCCATAATTTCAGTAATACCACTTATGACACTCCATAGTGCGGTCTTACCCTTATCAACATTATTTATATCAAAGTCGCTTGTATAAGTTTGACACATTCGTAGATAATCAAACACATTCTGAATATTATCGGCTTGCTCTCTAATACGTTTTACGCTTACAGAAGGGTCTTTTAGGTAGAATGCAAAATCAGGATCTAATCGAATATTTTGTAACAGATCTATATCACAGTTAAAGTCTAACCGACTATACCTATGTACTGCTGCTAAATAATCATTTGGTAACAAACGGTTAGATTCGCTCCATTGATCTTTGGGTAACAATTTGGCGTGTGGGAACAACAGGGCTAATTTGTTAGGTAGCCCAGCCAATAAACGATTTAAATGCAAAAGGTATTCATTCAGGTTAGACAACGGTTTCCATTGTTGAGAGATTATTTCTAAAGTTTCAAATTCAATATTAATATATCGAGTATATTTTTTTAACTCTAATAGATTTTCAGGTCTGTCTTGCGGATTACTATTTTCCCAACCTTTGATTCGATCTAATTCATCAGTTAACCATAAACGTCGAAATTCTTTTATATCGCTTTCGTTGGTTTCAATTCCCGCGTTCCATTTACGTCGGTCCATTAACTCTTTTAATTCGTTTCGGTAAGATTCTTCTCGTACGATTTTCATTCTTTCAAAATCACTTGTTGGGATAAAGTTGATTCCCATTGACTCTAAGTGTTCGAAAAATGTAATTCTTTTGCCGCCCTGTTCAGGGTCTCCATCATAAAAGGCGGCTCTACTTCTATATGTTTCTTTAAACCAATTACTAAAACCTTCCTTGTCCATTATGTCAAATATTGGCATTTGAAATGTCAGTTAAAAAGTCAGCTTAATTTTATCAGCGGCATCCCGCTTGGATTGGTCAACAATTTTAGCGTAAATCTGTGTAGTCTTTAATTCACGATGGCCTAACATCTTAGAAACTGTATAGATGTCAGTTCCAAGTGATAATTGCAGGGTTGCATACGTATGCCGAAAACTATGGAATGTAATCAGCTTAGTTATCCCGGCATCTTTTACCCACTGCTTTAAAACTTTATTCCAGTGTGCGGAATAGGTTAAGCCGGGTAAGACTGGCTGACTATCGCCTAAACGAGTACCTAAGAGGGAAACGGCTAATTCTGAAATAGGTAGTACCTCTACACCTTTTGTTTTCTGTTGAGTAAAATGAATGAAGTAGCCGCTACTGGCATCATGCCGTATTTGCCCCCACGTTAGAGCTTCAATATCGGAATAGCGCAAACCCGTAAGGGCCGAAAATAAGGCGGCTTGTTTGAGTACAGGCAGGGAGGGTAAGTCTGTTTGTACTAGTGCCTGTAGTTCGGCCAACGTCAGGTATTCGCGTCGGGTTTCTTCAGCTTTGATACTTTCAACTTTCGCGTTTAAATCAACGCTAACAAGTCCGTCTTTGTAAGCTTGTTTGAGGGCTGCTTTAAATTTGTTAAAGTAACTGACGGTAGAATTTACGGCTAATGGTTCTTCGTTGCGCTGGCTTTGTGCATCCATCATATATGCCCGAAAATCCCGGCATTTTTTAGCGGTGAGGTCAGAGAACTTAAGTTTGCCGCCTGTAAAGTCCCTTAAGTAGTGTAAGGCACTTTCCCAGCCATCTTTATTACTACCTGTTTTTGATGCGGTTAACTGTTCACAATATGCTACAAAACAGGTACTCAGGCTTTTTTTTGACAAGAATCCATAGGCTCCGTTTTGAACGTCTATTTGTCTTTTGGCTCGTAGATTTTCAGCTAGTGCCAGCGTTTCGGCGTTCTGCTCTTTGTCGGCGGGCGTTTTAGGGCGGTTAAACAGATAGAGTCCTAAAAATTCGCGCCGGGTGTCTTTACCCGTGTCAGGATGAGATATAGCCGGGTAGTAGTCTAAATACAGGCTAGTTCGCCCGTTGCTAATTGGCTTTTTGCGTAGATGGACTTTTATCATAATTGTGTGGCTGTTAATAATTCATCAATACTGACCTTTGGCACATAAGCGTAAGGGCCTTTATACTGTTTGGGAATATTGTTACGCTGTATGAGTGTGTAAAGGGCTTTTTCAGAAATGCCGTATTTTTCCTGAATCTCTTTCATTGTATAACAATCTACTAATGCAACAGGGGCGGGCGTTGGCTTCTCGGTAAATGTTGGCGGCTCAAACAGGCGGTCAACGTCCGAACGACGAATAAGAGTACGTCTACCTAACTTCACGGCGTGTAAGTTACCTGAGCCAATTGCCCGCCAAATTGTCCATCGACTTACGCCTAATAGTTTACTGGCATCAGCAATGTTCAGATTTTCTTTAGCTCGAATATCATCTAAAGGTTTTTCAATTATTCGCCGGGTCTGCTCATTGCTTACTGTAACCTTTGCGGCTCGTTGGCGGGCTTTGTAGGCTCGTTTAGCACAAGAGTCACTACACGTTTTTGTAACGGTTGTACGGGCTTCAAATTCGTTCCCGCATTGCTCGCAGATTCGCCTTACTCGGATGTTAGAACTCATACCAGTCAATTAGTTTCGTTTATATGTTGCAGTAAGTAGCTTGAGGTTGCTGTGTGTTGCTATATGGTGCTGTATGTTGCATGATTTCGCCTAAAAAACGGACTTTCAATGTAGATCCGCCGATGAGGTACAACAAAGGTACAAATATTGACTGAATATATGTTTTATATCACTCAGTAAAGTAGCAGTATAATATGCGTAAAAAGCCAATTTTCAAGGCTTTAGGTACGGTTTAGTAATATGGTGGAAAATGCTTATTAAGTGCGATTACTTTCCGATACAGAACTTACTGAAAATAGACTCCAGCAAATCGTCCGTTGTGATCTCGCCCGTCAACTCGCCCAGATGTTGCAGGGCTACGCGTAAGTCCATGGCCAGCCAGTCGGGGGTGACGCCGGTGTCGAGTCCGTGGATGGCTCGGGCGAGGGCTTCGTCGGTGCCGGTGAGGTGGTTATAATGGCGGGCGTTAGTCACTACGGCACTGCCGGTTTGTACAGCCGCATCGGTACGGACACGAGCCGAAAGGGCCGCTTTTAACTCGGGCAGATGTGTTTGCTTTGCGGCCGAAATCCAGACTATAGGCTCGTTCAGCATCGTTTCCAGCGACTGGCGGGTGGCGTCGGTAATGGCGTCGAGTTTGTTGCCAACGAGCAGATACGGTTTGCCGGATGCCCGAATTTCATCAACGGCCATTTGCAGTTCGTCCGACTCCACATTTTTAGCATCGAACAAGTAAACGACCAGGGCGGCATCGCGCATTTTCTGCTGGGTACGCTCAATGCCGATGGCTTCGATGCGGTCGGTAGCCTGGCGTAACCCGGCGGTGTCGATGAGCCGGAAGCGGATGCCGTCAATGAACAGTTCGTCTTCAATCACATCGCGGGTGGTGCCGGGAATGTCAGAAACGATGGCTTTTTCTTCATTTAGCAGCGCATTGAGCAACGTCGACTTACCCGCGTTGGGCTTGCCGGCAATAACCGTCGGTACGCCGTTCTTGATAGCGTTACCGGTGGAGAAGGAGTCGATTAAGGGATGAAGTACCCGACGGATGTCGAGCATGAGTTGCCGCAAACGGTCGCGGTGGGCGAATTCGACGTCTTCTTCACCAAAATCCAGTTCCAACTCGACTAAAGCCACGAAGTCGATCAGTTGCTGACGAAGGTCTTTAAGCTGTCGGGAGAATCCCCCACGCAGTTGATTAAGGGCGGCCCGATGGCTGGCGTCGGAGTCGGAGGCAATCAGGTCGGCAACCGCTTCGGCCTGTACCAGATCGAACTGGCCATTCAGAAACGCCCGCTGGGTGAACTCACCCGGCTTTGCCAGACGGACACCTTCCTGCATGAGCCGACGTAAAATCTGCTGAATGATAAACTCTGAGCCGTGACACGAAATTTCGACAACATCTTCTTTGGTGAAGGATTTCGGTGCCCGGAAAACGGTGGCCAGCACTTCGTCAATGATACTGCCGTCTTCATTCCGAAGGGTACCAAAATGGGCGGTGTGGCTGGGCTGCTGCGTCAGGTCTTTGCCGCGAAACAATCGGTTCGTTAAGTCAATGGCACCTTCGCCCGATACGCGGACTACGGCGATGGCACCGATGCCGGGGGCCGTAGCAAGAGCAGCAATGGGGTCTAACTGATACAAGTTCGTCGTTGTAAATTATGTTTTGAGCAGGCTAGTTGGATCAAGGCATATCTTCAAGATATAGCGTTGATCCAACCAACTCAACCAAAAAGATACGCTCGTAATTTGAGTGCCGTTCTTCAAGAGATCTCTACTTAGAGACTCAACAGTTGTCGCTGGAAAATAGGCAGGCGATTTAATAACCCGGCAACCCGCTTCTCAACGGGAACGTGGGGAATGCCGAGCCAGTCGGCGTATTGGTCGCCCATGAAGAAACGCATTTCACCGGCTGCGAGGTTCCGGATGGTTTCAGGACCTATCGTTCCCTGGCGGGCGGGCGTTGCGGACTGGGCCGGGCCATTGCCGGTAAGCTGGCTGGATGATGCCGCTGTAGCTATGGCATTTAACAGCGAGCGGGTTAGCCCAATGCCCGCTTCGGACGGGGCAAATTGCCGCCGGGCAATGGCCGTACCAAGGTTGTAGGCTTCGCGCATGTTCGTTGGAATAAGCTCTTCTGCCACGCCATGGAGGTAGCCAACTACATTGATATGGTGCAGATAATCCTCTTCTTCCTGTTCGGTCATGGCAACCTTCGCTTTTCGTAATCCCTGCAACACGATGTAGGAAAACGACAGACTCGTACCGGCCATATCTTCCTGGTTGACCGGATAACCCCAGTCCATGTTCCAGCGGCCGGAGTGCAGCGAAAACCAGCGGGCACCGGCATGGATCAGCCGGATTTTCTGCGTACGGCAGATGGCTGTTCCTGCATTTGGACTGCCTATTTGCCCATTAAACGGCCACTCTTTGGCATTATTAACGGCAAAAACCCATTCGCCGGTTTCCTGCAATCGGCGGGCGGTGTCATTTTTTATGCGTTCGGTAAGCCAGAGAACTTGTGCGCCGTTGGCTCCCAGATAGGAATAGGGGAGCGAGAAAAAGCCGAGAGTCAGACCAATTTGCTGGGCGTGTTTCTTGAAAAAAGCCATACCCCGTTTCATTCGGTCGGGCTCAGCCCAATCGGGTAATGTGCTGTATTCAGTAAAGAAAGTCCGGATGGCCGGGTGCTGGCTATCGGTCGAAAAATCGCTGGTGTTGGCAAGCCACTGCATCAGTGAACGCAAGCCCGTTGGGCCACTGGCCTCAACGACGGCCGCAATAGAGGCATCGGCAGGAGCATCGCCCTGCTGTCGGTACTTATCCAGCAAGGTATTCGAAAACGGGCGGGAAGGCTTTATGGCAGTCAGCATCGTGTGCGTAAGAATCTACTGGCGTAACGATGCGTAGAGGGAATTGGTTTGTCGGAGCACCCTTTCGGGCTGGCTTGTTGCAGATAGCTTCCAACCGACCTGGAAAGGCGGTATTACAGTTTTAGCTGCAAGCCATCGTAGCCGAGCCGTATGTTGGCGGGCAATTCTTTTTCGACGTCGCGGTGTAAGCCGAGTTTATGGCTGATGTGAATGAAGTAAGTCCGATCGGCATTAACGCGTTTGGCCAGGGCGATTGCTTCATCGAGCGTAAAATGCGAAATATGAGGTTTTAACTGTAGCGCATCGAGTACCAGAATTTTAGTGCCGTACACTTTTTTCAGTTCCTCGTCGGAGATGTAGTTCAGGTCGGTGAGGTAGGTGAAGTCGCCAACGCGGAAACCGTAAACGGGTAGTTTGTGGTGCATAACCTCAATAGGTATGAACTGAACACCCAGTACATCGAACGGTTTATTGGTCAGCTCATGCAGCTGAACGTGGGGCGTTCCGGGATATTTATTTTCGGCGAATACGTAGGCAAATTCACGCTGTAACTGCGCCAGAACAGTGGGGCGCCCGTAAACCGGAATGTCTTTTCCCGACCGAAAGTTATACGCCCGAATCTCATCGAGCCCTGCTGTATGGTCTTTGTGTTCGTGGGTGAACAGAACGGCGTCGAGCTGCTGCAGATTGAGCCGTAGGACCTGCTGCCGAAAATCGGGCCCGGTATCGATAACAAAACTACGCCCGTCCACGGCAATGTGGACGGAGGTACGGAGTCGTTTGTCCCGAAAGTCAACCGAACGGCACACTTCACAGGTACAGCCAATAAGCGGCACCCCCGACGATGTTCCCGTACCGAGTAGGGTAATGATCATAGTTATTAGGAGTCAGGAGTGAGTAGCGAGGAGTGAGGAGGGCTGACGCGTCAGCAAAAGCATGCGTTAGCCCTCCTCACTCCTCGCTACTCACTCCTGACTCCTACTTTTATTTATCCGTCAATTGATTAACCACTTCAACCAGGCGATCGAAGTTGAGGGGTTTCACCAGAACGTCGTTGAAACCGGCGGTTTTAAACTCTTCTTCGGTGTAATTTTTGGCGTTGCCGGTAATGGCTACAATAGGCACTGCGGCTTTTTCTTTTTCGGGGAGTGCCCGAACGCGCCGAACGCATTCCATACCATCCATCAGCGGCATGTTGATGTCAAGGAGAAGGATACTGAAGTCTTCTTTCTCCAAAATTTGCAACACTTGTTCACCATTTTTTACGGCTGTGATATCGTAGTTCTGGAATTCAAGGATTTTGCGGGCCAGATTCTGGATAACAGAGCTATCTTCGGCAATCAGGACGCGTTTGGAAGCTGACATATGGCTTGAGGTATCGTGTTTTGTTTTACTGTGGTGAAATTATAGAGTTAAATCGGCAAACGCAAAAAGGGTTTGCTGGCAAAACAGAATAAGAATGCCTTTTCCCATCAATGGCTCTGTGAATGAAGCTATTTAAAAATACAGCGCAGGATACCCGCTCAGCCTACAATTCCTTTTCCATAACGATAAAGGCAAGAGGTTGTTTGGGGATGCCGAAACGCGGATCGTCGGGAAAAGGCTGGGTTTCGCCGGTTGATCGGTAACCGCGCCGTTCGTACCAGGCAATTAATTCGTGCCGCTGGGTGATGACTGTCATGGTCACGGCTCGACATTTTTTAGCGATGGCCACCTCTTCAGCGGCCATCAGTAGTTGCTTGCCAATGCCGCCCGCCTGCGCTTCGGGCGAAACGGTAAGCATCCCCAGATACAGGTCGTTGCCTTTCTGCTCCAGGTAAACACATCCCAGCAACTGGCGGGCTTGCTCGTATTTTAAAATTTGTGCGTTCGGGTTGGAGAAAATGGCCCGCAAGGATTCTTCGCTGGTGCGGATACCGTCGAGGAGATCGGCCTCGGTAGTCCATCCTTGGCGCGAACTGTCGCCCCGGTACGCACTATTGACCAGACGGTCGAGCGCCGGAATGTCCTGCCCGCTAGCGGTTGATATTGTGAAGTCTGACATGTAAAACTAGTTGTTCACTTCCCGAAAATCCAGTTGCTGAATCAGGGCGGGGTTTTCGGGGGTAAGGGTAAAGAAAACGTCGATGCTGGCTTTTTCGCCCTCCATCACAAAATGTCCGCGTAACTGGTTTTCGGGAATTAACTCGCCCACTCGCTTAATGGATCCGGCTTTGGCGTATAGATCCTGCACCATTTTCCGGCGAATGGCGATCGATTTATCCGGGAAGAAGTTCTCTGCAAAAATTCCGCTGCGTTCTGCATTCGTCCAGTCGGGCAGGAGCTTTAACAGTTCGGCTTTGCGTTGGGCCAGGATTGGCGACACGGGTAACTGGCGGGGCTGTAGTTTGGCCAATGCAACCAGGGTGTCGAGCACGGCGGTGTTGACAACACCCAGGCCTGCGTACGTTACGTTGCCATAGGAAATAACGCCAATGCCGTACTCGGGCAGAATGCGCCATTGACTGCCGAAGCCGGGCAGACCGCCACTGTGTCCTACACCCACCAGACCAACGCAGTTTTTATTCCAGCCCAGCCCATAACCATACCCACTCGTTACGGGGCACACCTGACCCGCCGAGTTCTTTGCCTGAGCGGCCAGGCCCGAAAATGTCCAGGGTTGTTGCATCTCCCGAATAGAGCTTCGTTTTATGGGTCCGTTATCAACGTCATTGCGGGGTGGCCAGGCGGCTTCATGAACGGCTACGTACTTGCTGAAATCTTCAATGGACGTAATCAGTCCACCCATTGCCCCGTGCGAACCGTCGTGCAGCAGCGGTTCGTCAAGCCACTTACCCGTTCCCGAACCATCCTCCTGCCAGCGGTAGCCAAGGGCAAGCCTGTCGGCCGGGACTTTGGTGTACTCCCATTGGGTATCGTTCATGCCCAGCGGTTTCAGGATGTTTTCGGTGATGTATTGCTGATAGGGTTTGCCGGATACCGTTGAGATGATACGGCCCAGCATGGCAAAGGCGAGGTTGCTGTATTCGTAGGCGAAGCTCGGTACGTTGGCGTTCGAGATGCCGCCTTGGATGAGCTTCGTCAGGTCGTCGTCGGTATCGGCCAACTGACGGTCGCCCCAGGGATTGTCTTCAGGAAAACCGGCTGAATGGGTTAAAAGGTTACGAACCAGGATTTTAGGGGCGTCGGCGGTGAGGTACTTGTGCGCCTTCAGTTCAGGAATGTACTTTTCGGCAGGGTCGTCGAGCCGGAGCTTGCCATCGTCGCGGAGTTTCAGGACCGCCATGGACGTCAGACTTTTGGTCATCGACGCAATCCGGAACAGCGATTTAGGCGTTGCCGCTATCTTTTTATCGACGTTGGTGTAACCTAGTCCGCCGGAGTAAACCAGTTTTCCGTCGAGGACAATCCCGTAAGCCATTCCCGGAATGTGCCGTTTTTCGGCAACATCGCGGAAGAGTTTTTCGACGATGGGGAAGGCCGGTTCCAGCTTTTTGAGCCGATCGGCATCCGTAAATGTGGGGGGCTGATAGGTCGCGACATGGGCAACGGTACGACCCACCGACGGCGCTTGCTGCGCCAATGCAGACGAGCCTGCCAGCAGTAAAGCAGGGAGAAAGTATCTCATGAGGTAATTTGAGGCTGTATCGTTATGGTTTATTGTGGGTGATTCCCCGTTTGATCACGGCGAATTACCCACCCGCTAACTTACTAAATAACCGCTGTTCTCCCTCATTTCATCGCTTTTATCCAGTCGCGCAGGAGGGCAAGACTTTCACGATGGGCTGTTTTACGCCCGAGTTCGGGCATCATGACGCCGGGGTCGGTGGAGCTGAGTCGGTAGATCAGAATGGATTCTTCGGGCTTACCCGGAACAATATCATACGGATGCCCACCCGATCCACGACCGGCAGCAACGGGCGTTTTCAAAATACCCAGGGCGGTGGGGTCGGTTTCGGTAAGGCTCAGATTCAGACCCGAGGTCATGGCCGGGCCTTTGGGGTTATGGCAGTGAGCGCAGTTTATATCGAGCCAGATTCGTGCCCGGTCGTTTAGGGAGCCTGTTTGAGGATCGTTCCAGACGGGGGCTTTAGGACAGTTGGCCAGCGACGGTAATCCGGCGAGCATCCCCGCTTTCTGCCAGTGCGTAAGCTGGTTTTCGGTACCTACAGAGCCGTAAGCAAGGTTGCCGTTCAGTTGCCGGACAGACGGCCCAATGGGTGTCATGACTTCGTTTCGGTTATGGCACCCTTTGCACTGGTTGAGATTTGGGATGGTGTACGGGTGCTGCTGGATCTGTCCATCGGCGTCGATGTAGCTGACCGTTTTGGTATCACCGGCAACTTCCAGAAACGCGTCGGTCTGTTCGTCATTCCAGACGTAGTCGAAGGCTTTCCAGCCGCTGGCCTGATGAACCAGCAGCCGGGTTTCCATCAGGCGTCGCCCTTTGGCCGGATTTCGGAAATCCGCGGGGTAGTAGAACGTCTTAATGAGCGTGGTGCCTTCCGGGAAGTTCAGTACGCTGGAGTCATTGTACGCGACCGACCGACCGGCGGGCAGTTTTACGAACCGCAGCTTTTCGGCATAATCGGAAAATAAGGGCGTGTTGAGCGCATACGGTACAACCCCCGCAGCCGGTTTCTGCTCCACCGGATTACCGGTGAAAAAGCCGTAGTCGGATAGTTTTTCGGGGATCGCGTCCGACCGCCAGCCCGCCAGCGTGAGCCAGCCGACCAGCAGCAGCAGCGACCAGATCAGGTAGGTTCGCATGCGGTTAACGGCCGTTGCCGGCGCTTGTTTTCAAAGGAGTTAGCTGGCAGTCAAAAGGGTCAGGGCTAAAAGAAACGTTTTTGAACTCACGCCCGGCATCGAGGTTGACCAGACTCTGATTTTTGTTGTTTCGAATACAAATGCGCTTGTTGGCCAGTGGTTTGCCGTCTTTGTCGAACGTAGCGGGGTCCGCAATGCCATCGTACAAAATGTGCGGAACGGGCTGCCCCGATTTCAGGATCGCATCGAATATCTTGCCGTAGCGACCCCGCGAACTGGCCGGGCCGGGATTGCGCTCGTAGACGTTATCGTGAATGGAAATAGCCGTCGAAAACGGGTAATAGCCTTTGTCGGTGATGGGCCGTTCGGTAATGAGGTAACTAATGACGCCGGTGCCGATGGTCTGGTTGCGGAGGAAGCGGTTATTGAACACTTCGACATTGTTAGCAGCCAGAATCAACAGCCCCGTACCGTCCGAAACGCTGGCAACGATATTGCCTTCCGGTGCAAAATTCGGGAAGTTATTGTCGTGAATATAGTTGTTGAACACCCGCACATTACCACCCTGTTTCTGAACCAGATCGGGCAGGTCGAACACCAGAATGCCGCCCGTATTGTCGTAGGCTTCGTTATCGAAAACGTCGGCATTACGGGAGTTCTCAATCTCTATACCCGCCACGTTATGGTAAGCCTTGCTGTTCTTGACCACGATCCCGCGGGACTGCCCCACGTAAATACCTGCATCGGAAGCGCCAATGGCAGTACACCCGTCGATGAGCACATTGTCGCACTGCACCGGATACAGGCCGTACCCGCCATTCTCGGCTTTGGGCGGCCCCGTCCATTCTACCTTTACGTTTCGGAACGTAATGCCCTTCACGTTCATGGTCTTGATGCCATCGCCTTTTGAATCCTGAATGGTCAGGTTTTCGATAACGATGTTTTCGGCATTGGACACGCGCAGGCCTTCGGCTCCGTCCGTCTGTCCTTTGAAACTAAGTATCGTTTTGTCGACCCCTTTCCCCCGAATCACAATGCGCTTTTTATCTTCCAACGACAGGCTCCCGGTAAAGGTGAACGTACCGGCGTCGAGCTCGACCGTGCTGCCATCTTCGGCCATGATGAGCTGGGTCTGGTAGCGCTTCTGCACATCGGTTTGTGCCCAGGCAGAATATGTTAACAGGCAGACAGCCAGGAGTAGAGAGAGTTTCATAAGGATAGGAATTTGGGTAAGGATAGCCGTAAATATACAGCAAACGGTTGATTTGAAGGGGAGTTTTTAAAACGCTATGTTCCGGATGTATGGCTCTAAAACTTTCCCTTCAAATCAACCGTCCGTCTACCTGAAGCGACGGGTTACCGTCGGTACTCCGGTTGCCGGAAGCCTACTAACTCAACCAGTCCAGCCTAAGCTTACCGAATTATCCTTTCCCCGGTCATTCTGGGAAGCCTCCGCATAAGGGTCGGAGTTTTGATTACTTCGGGTCTGGCTCAGCGCCGGGGTAACGCTCAACAGGACCAGTGTGAGTAAAAACAAAGGAACCGTTGCGCGTAATGTTTTCATCGTCGTTGAGAGAGTTTACTGTTTGGTTAGGTTGATCGGCTATTCCCACAAATAGTGGGCAACCAACTGCCCCGGTTAACCCGACCCAAAGAAACGCAGTTTTGTCGCGCTCTGGATCAATTAGGAAATGGAGAACTCCGCTCAAAGGCCCGATTTGAGGTAATCAGAGGTATTTTCCTTGACGCATGATGTAGCGCTGAGAAGGCTACTCTCATTCCATTTGTTAATACTTCATTACCAGATATGATTTACCTCAGGGGTGTGTCGGACTTACCTTTGTATCGCCTGATAACCCTGTTCTAACGCAGGATACAAGTCTTTTGACGGCCTGGCCATTCGCCTGTACACAACCAAGACGAACGAAGAAGGGTAACCCGATTCGTTCACAACCCAACATGATAACAACAGATATGTGCATAATTGGCGCGGGTCCGGTGGGCCTGTTCGCCGTTTTTGAAGCTGGTTTATTGAAAATGCGTTGCCACCTGATCGATGCCCTGCCGCAGGTGGGTGGTCAGCTTTCAGAAATTTATCCGCAGAAACCGATCTACGATATTCCGGGCTATCCGGCGGTGAATGCCCAAACGCTTGTCGATAACCTGATGGAGCAGATAGCTCCCTTTAACCCCGGTTTTACGCTGGGTGAGCGCGTTGACGGATTGGAAAAACAACCTGATGGCTCGTACATCGTCACCACCAGCGATGGCACGGCTGTCCATTGCCAGGTGGTTGTCATTGCCGGTGGCCTTGGCTGTTTTGAGCCGCGCAAGCCGGAAATCGTGAACCTCGAGCGGTTTGAAGGAAAGGGCGTTGCCTACATGGTCAAGAACCCGGAGCAACTCCGCGACCGCCGGGTGGTGCTGGCTGGTGGGGGAGACTCGGCCCTCGACTGGACGGTTTTCCTGGCCGACATTGCCCGTGAAGTGACGCTGGTTCACCGCAGCGACACTTTTCGTGGTGCTCCTGATTCGGCCGAGAAGGTGTTCCATCTGGCGAGCCAGGGGAAGATTAATCTGGTGCTGCAATCCAATATTACCAGTATCAATGGAAACGGGCATTTGCAGGAGGTGAGCATTACGGCGAAAGACAAATCCGTCAAAAGCATCGAAGCGGATCACCTGATTCCGCTCTTTGGCCTGACGCCCAAACTCGGACCCATTGCCGATTGGGGACTTACCATCGACAAAGCCGCCATCAGCGTGAATACAACCGACTACTCGACCGGTGTCGACCGTATTTACGCCATCGGCGATATTAATACGTATCCGGGTAAGCTGAAACTGATTTTATGTGGTTTTCATGAAGCCGCGCTCATGTGTCAGGGTGCCTTCCGTCACGTACACCCCAACCAGAAGCTGAGTTTCAAATACACCACCGTAAACGGTGTTCCCACATTTTAATGACCAAGTAGCTGGCTCCAGCCGGCGCGGGTATTTACTCGTGTCTGTTAGTAAGCAAACATTCGTTTGCAGTAGTAAGCAGCTGGCGTCATTCATTTAGCCAACGACAACCATGATCAATTTCACCATTGAAGACCGTAAGGGCGAGCGGCAGGATCTCGAAATCCCCGAAGGTATTAACCTGAGCCTGATGGAAGTGCTGAAGGCTTCGGAATACAACATCCTGGCTACGTGCGGGGGCATGGCTCTCTGTGCAACCTGCCACGTTCAGGTGTTGAACGGCTTTGACGACCTGCCAGCCGCTCAGGATGCTGAACTGGATATGCTGGATACCCTGCCCGATGTCGATTCGGATAGCCGACTGGCCTGCCAGATTCGGGTAAATGAAGCGATAGAGGGGGCTGTGTTTCGAATTAAAAGCGACGAGCCGGACTGACAACATCCAGCCTGAAAACGATCTCGGTATTGTAGTGTCACTTAAAGAAGCTGACACCACAATACTGAGCTGTTATCAACCAGTATCTTACCGACCCCTGTCGTTAAATCAAGCGGTACAGGGCCAGTTCTTCCTTAAAGTTGGCCATGTTGATTTTCAAGTCGACAACCGTTCCCTGGGAAATGTCGTACACCCAGCCGTGAATGCGGGGATAATCGCCCTGTGCTCTGGCTTTTTGTACGTACGAGAGCTTCATGATGTTCAGGCATTGTTCCTGCACATTTAACTCCACCAGCCGACGGAAACGGGCGGCATCATCCGGCAGGGCGTCCAGCTCCTGGCGATGCAGGCGATAGACATCATCAATATTACGAATCCAACTGTTAAGCGCTCCAAGGTCTTTGTTATCGAGAGATGCCCTGATGCCTCCGCAGCCGTAATGGCCGCACACAATGATATGCTGTACCTGTAAATGTTCAACTGCATACTGGACTACCGAGTAAGCATTGGTATCGTTGTTGGGAACCAGATTGGCAATGTTGCGATGGACAAATACTTCGCCCGGCTTCACACCCATGAAATCTTCGGGTTGTACCCGACTGTCTGAACAGCCGATGTAAAGAAATTCCGGCTGTTGGCCGTCGGCCATGCGATTGAAATAATTCGAGTCCTGTTCTAATTGTTCGGTAACCCACTGGCGGTTGTGGGCAAATACACTTTCGTATAAGTTCATAACGTCATGAATTTAGTAGTCAACTACGGTACTTACCCGGATGTTTGCACTCGTTACCGATAAGTCGTCTCAGGATGGAGTGAAAACAAATTTCACGGATAACTTGCTGGTATAATAGGTCTGAATGGTAGGATTTTATCCTGACAACTGGGTAAAATAGAAAATAAAAGGCTTATTTGATTGTGTTTCACAGACAACCTAACCAAGCCGTTTATCTTATACCGCGCTATCATGAAAAAGTTTACGTGGCTATGCCTGTTACTGGGATTTTATCAATTCGCCAGAGCGCAAACGTTCTCTCTCGAATCCGTTAAAAGCTACCCCTTTCCCACAGAACTTACCAGCGCAGCTCAGGGTTCGCGGATTGCGTGGGCCTTTGCCGAACAGGGTAAACGCAATGTGTATGTTGCAGAAGGGCCCAATTTTACTCCTCGAAAACTGACAAACTATACCGATGACGACGGTCAGGAACTAACGAGTCTGTCGATTTCGGATGACGGGAAATGGGTCGTTTATGTGCGCGGTGGCGACCACGGCTCCAACTGGGATGATGAACTCCCGGTCAATACACTGTCGTCGCCAACGGCCCCCAAAGTGCAGATCTGGACGGTGCCTTTCGCGGGTGGCGAACCCAAAGCGATTGCGGAAGGCGATGCCCCCGTTATTTCGCCGGCCGGTGGCACGCCAGCCCGTATTGCGTTCATTAAAGGTGGTCAGGTCTGGATCTCGCCCGTGGATGGGTCGGCTCCGGCAAAAGCTCTGTTTACCGCACGGGGTACGAACAGTTCCATTCAATGGTCGCCGGATGGGTCGAAGCTGGCCTTTGTATGCGATCGGAAAGACCACGCGTTTGTGGGCGTTTTTACCAACGAAACGACGCCCATTACCTGGATTGCGCCGTCGTTCTCGCAGGATGAGTCACCACGCTGGTCGCCGGATGGCAAGCGGTTGGTATTTGTCCGTACACCCGGTTCCGGTGGTGCGCCCGACTCGCTCCTGACTCGTAAACACCGCCCATGGTCGATCTGGACTGCCGATGTGGCATCGGGTACGGCTTCGCAAATCTGGCAGGCTCCCAAAACGCTGGCAGGATCGCAGCCCACTACGCATGGCGGATTCAATTTGCACTGGGCAGCGAACGAGCGCATTGTTTTTTTATCGTATCAGGATGGCTGGCCCCATCTGTATTCCATGCCATCGTCGGGCGGTTCCCCATTGTTGCTGACACCCGCGCCCTTTATGGCCGAACACATTACGCTGAGCCCCGACCGCAAGTGGCTTTTGTTCAGTGGCAATACTGGCCCTGATAAGCTGGATATCGACCGTCGGCACGTGGTGAGGGTGCCTGTTGATAAAGCCGCTATGGAAGTGGTAACGCCCGGAACAGGTCTGGAATGGACGCCCGTTGTTACGGGCGATGGGGCCACGATAGCCATGATCAGCGCTACTGCCCAGCGCCCTCCCTTGCCCACCGTTATGGCCTTCTCGAAGGGAACCCCCAAAATTCTGGCGCAGGATCTGGTACCAGCCAGCTTTCCGCAAAACCAGTTGGTGACGCCCAAACAGGTGGTCTTCAAGGCACCGGACGGCATGACTGTACATGGCCAGCTATTTGAGCCCGTAGGTGGATCGGGAAAAAAGCCCGCGTTGATCTATGTACACGGTGGTCCGCCCCGTCAGATGCTGCTCGGCTGGAATTACTCCGATTATTACGCCAATTCGTATGCGCTCAACCAGTACCTGGCCAGTCAGGGGTTTGTGGTGCTGTCGGTGAATTACCGGCTGGGCATCGGGTACGGCTACGACTTCCATCAACCGGCCAATGGCGGAGCCAACGGAGCCTCAGAGTATCAGGATGTTCGGGCGGCCGCCGTCTGGCTTACGGAACAGCCTCAGGTCGACGCAGCTAAAATTGGTATTTATGGCGGTTCGTACGGGGGGTACCTGACCGCGCTGGCCCTCGCCCGCGATTCTAAACTGTTCGCGGCTGGCGTTGATATTCACGGGGTTCACGACTGGAGTCAGCAACGTAACGGCAGCAGCCAGACCGACCGGTTCGAGAAAATCCCCGATGCCGAAAAAGCCGCTAAGGTGGTGTGGGAATCATCCCCCGTTTCATCGGTTGGCAGCTGGACATCCCCCGTGCTGATCATTCACGGCGACGATGACCGTAACGTTCGGTTTTCTCAGAGTACCGACCTGGTCCGGCGGCTGGACAAGCAGGGTGTTCCGATGGAAACCCTGGTCATTGTTGATGATACACACCACTGGATGAAGCACAGCAACGCCATTAAAATGAGTGCCGCCACCGCCGATTACTTCAAACGGAAACTGATGAAGCCACGGCAGTAGTTTAAGTTGTAAGCCTACGGTTTGGACGTGCCTAAACCGTAGACTTACAACTTAAACGTCGTGAACTAGGTGAGTGTCTGTGGTTGCTTATGAGTGCGATGGTAGTATATATAGGAAACGATTAACAGCATCAGGCAAACAAGGGGAAGACTTGCCTGTACAGGTCCGTCGACTACCAGGTTAGCGATAATGGCCGAAATCATTGAAATGCCAAACCCCACGTAAGCCCATTCTTTAATACGGGCCGGTATCATAGGGAGAACCAGTAAGATACCGCCAAGGATTTTTCCCAGACCGAGTTCTACCCTGAAATAGTCCGGAAACCCAAGGTGCCGGGTTCCTTCGATAGCTAAAGGCGTATTAAAGCCCAAGGCGCCCCCTGCATCGAAGCCAACAACCAAAAGGGTAGCAGTCCAATAAATAATCCTGTCTCTTCTTGTGCTTTTACAAATGACTAGTGTGTTCATTTTATGGATTTGTTTGTAACGTTCCCTTTCTCTACTACTTTCTATTAACCTGATAATAAAGCCCAACCACGCCGGAATCGAATGATTTGGCTTTGGTAAGCGTCAGCTTAACCCGTTCGGTAACGTCTTTAAAGAGTGCTTTTCCGGTGCCGAGAACAATAGGTTCGAGTTTAATCCGATACTCATCGATCAGGTTAAGTTTGGCCAGTGATGCGACAAATTCAGCACCGCCAAATACCACCATGTCGCCCCCCGGTTGCTGTTTTAACATGGCAATTTCTGTGGCAACGTCGGTATCGGCCAGGCGGGAGTTTTGCCAGTCCACATTTGTCAATGTTTTTGAAAACACAACTTTAGGTGTCGTATTCATCCAGTTGGCAAAGTCGGCGAGTTCGGCGGGTATGTCAGGGTTGTTCGTGACGGTCGGCCAGAAGCTGAGGAAACCCTGATAAAGAACGCGGCCAACCAGCAGGGTATCGACCGTTTTCTGTAAGTCCGGGATCAAATAATGCCCCACTTCGTCATCGTCCATCGTCATCCAGTCCTGTTCTCCATTGGGGCCGCAGACGAAGCCGTCGAGCGAGACGTGCATAAATAAAATCACTTTTCTCATCGTATTGATTTGTAGGGTTCAGGCTGGTGTACGGACTGCCGCTATCGGGCTAAAGACACGAAGATGTCACCCGGCTGAGACGGTCGGTTCTACATTTTGATATTGTTTTCAGCCTCACAAATATAGGGCTGTGCCGCAGGATATTTCGGGGGTAAATACGTCAAAAATCGGGTTGATTACGACGCCGGATTTTGTTATTTTTAACGTATGAAACACATATCCATTCTTGTACCGAAAGGGGCTATTTTAGGCAGTCTGGAAGGTACACGGCAACTGTTTACTCAGGTAAATCAGTTTTGTAAAATGCGGGGTGAAAAACCGCTTTTCTCCGTCAAATTAGTTGGTCTTACCCGCGAAACGCCGGTGAGTGGAGGCCTGTTTACCGTACATGCCGATTCGCTGATTGAGGACGTTAAAAAAACGGATTTGATTATCATTCCTGCTCTGGATGGTGAACTAGAAGAGGCCATTGAAAAGAACAGGGAGTTTATTCCCTGGATACTCAAACAGCGCAGCGGTGGCGCCGAAATTGCCAGCCTTTGTCTGGGGGCTTTTCTACTGGCATCGACGGGCCTGGTAAACGGCCGGAAATGCGCTACACACTGGCTGGCGGCCAATCAGTTCCGCCAGTTGTTTCCCGAAGTCGACCTGGTTCCCGAGAAAATAATTACTGATGAGCAGGGCATTTATTCCAGTGGTGGTGCATTCTCCTACCTGAATCTGATCTTACACCTGATCGGGAAATATGCCGGTCGGGAGATTGCTGTGCTTTCGGCCAAAGTTTTTGCGATAGAAATTCAGCGCGATAATCAATTGTCGTTCACTATTTTTCAGGGGCAGAAGGAGCACGAAGACGAGCCGATCCGAAAAGCACAGGAATTTATTGAACTGAATTTTCAGGAAAAGATTTCCGTCGATGAACTGGCTTCGAAATTCGCACTGGGTCGGCGAAATATGGAGCGTCGATTTAAGAAAGCGACTTCCAATTCGGTCAATGAATATATGCAGCGGGTGAAAATAGAAGCGGCTAAAAAAAGTCTGGAAACCAGTCGAAAAACAGTGAACGAAATTATGTACGATGTTGGCTATTCAGACACCAAGGCATTTCGAACAATTTTCAAACGAATCACCGGATTATCTCCCGTCGATTACCGAAATAAATACAATAAAGAATTAGTAGCGGTGTAATGCCGATTGTCCCGGTCGGGTAGTTCTCAGAAACCCGTTCTACCCCCGACCGGGACGATCGGCACTACAGTTTACTGCCTGAACTGCGCCAGCAGGTATTCGTAAAAATACGCGACATTGACACCTGTTGCGAAGCGTACGGTATAGCCGTTCTCGTCCAGATACGTTTGACCGGCGTTGGGCGGTCGCGTGCTGACATTGGCTTTGGCAACTTCGATCGTGAATTGTTCCGGTAGGGCCAGGTAGCTGGTAGCCAGAATATCCCACATGAAATAGGTGTAGTGATAACTGGGGATAGTGTCGAGGGTCAACGCCCAGAACTGACCGGTCAGGTTGGAGAGTTTATGATCCATCTGGCTGGCCAGCGTCGACAGAAACTGTTTCGTGACGGGTACATGGTTCGTTACGTCGAGCGGAATCAGCGTGAGGGGCAATTCGTACGAGAACAGCTTCTGCGCATTGACCGGGTCCCAGAATACATTCCATTCGGCGGTGCCATCGTGCTGAAATGTCTGAACGTTTCCCGTTACGCGAAAAGCACCGGCCATCCACACAATTTCGGCAATAGTGTCCTTCAGCTCCGGGGCTTTTTCGAGGGCCATAACCAGATTGGAGCAGGGGCCGGTCATCAGGATGGTTACCTTTTCGGTTGCCGAAGCCAGCTTCTGGATCATGAGATCCGGAGCACTCAAATAGCTATAGGGATCGGGCGATGCAGGCAGATTAATGAGGAGCGGCAGGGCGTTGATGATTTCGGGTCGTGCCCGCCATTCGCTCGGAAAGGCATTGATACCGTAGTAATCGCCCCGGGCTAGCGGAACGTGTTCCTGACCCATCAACTGAAGTAATTTATACGCCGATTCGAGGGCGGGCTCGATGTAGCAATCGGCGGGCGTGACGGTGATGCCGATAAGTTCGATATCGGGCATGGTCAGGACCAGCAACTGCGACAGCAGGTCGTCAATCGCCCCGTCGTGATCCATGAATAGGAGTTTAGGCATGAGAGAACGTTATAGATGGGATTACTTTTTTGCCTCAGCGTGTTTTTTTAGCAGTTGAAGCGTATGGGCCAGCGATCGGGTATCCGTCCACTCGTCATGCCCCGGTACAACAATCCGGGCCGTTTTAAACTGCGTCATCAGATTCTGGATCGAATTTCCCCATTCGTTCAGGTTAGCGTCGGCCAGATTGCCCATCCCAAAGACGGCAACGCTTTTTACGAGACAGCCACCGTAGAGGATCTTCTGATTCGGTAACCAGACAACAATATTGTCGGCAGTATGGCCCTGCCCCGGAAAGTAACAGCGAATTGGTTCTTTGCCGATTGAAAAAGTCGTATCGTTCGATAAAATACCCTCCGGGGATTCAAACCCGAGTTTCACTGATTTCTGAGCCGTCAGGGGCGTACTCACCACCCGGATACCCGCCTTTCTGAGTTCACTGATGCCACCCACCCGGTCTTCGTGACCATGCGTGACAATACATAACCGAACCGGCTGATGCAGATTTTTGCTGACCCACTGGAGCAACTCGCGGGTGTTATCGGTATTGGTGTTGGTATCCCAACCGGTGTCGACGAGTACAATGCCATCTTTGGTCTTAATAATCAGCCCATTGGATGGAACGGGCGTTCCGCCGTACATACCATAAGTTGTATGGACATACACACGCTCATTGAGTGGAGTGACCGAAAGCCCCGGTCGTTGACCAGACTGCGCCTGTACCAGTGTGGTAAGTAGGAGAGTCGATAAAAGTGAAAGCAGTTTACGCATTCGGTTTCGGGGTATTTATGGATTTGGGCAATGCCTTTGTGTTTTGTGTGTTGTGCGGGCAGTTTTGAGAAACCGCCCGCACAACACACAAAACATGGGTCGATTCTGTAATCGTGTTAGTTTCCCGGTAATTTGTCTTTGAAAATCGACCAGTCGGCAACTACTTTGTTGACAACCAAACTACCTGCTTGGTACGCAGCTTCGAGGGCTGGAATATAGGCCGTGTACCGCTCTCCAACTGCTTTGCCGCCATTGGTCAGGTTTTGCGCGGCTGTTACGCCGGATGGCTGCATGGTATAATTGCTGGCCGTTCGGAGCACCATGTACCGATTGATGTCAGCCTTGCCGGCATTGGTGAGCCATTGCAGTGATTGCCCGGTCCCGGTATCTTCCATAGCCGAGGTAACGAAATTTCCTTTTCCTTTCGTCCAGTAGTCTACCCAGTCATTGGCCCAATCGTTCAGGTATTTACCGTGCCAGAAGGTCATGGCGGCAATGTGGTCGCCCATCATCACACGGGGTGGTTTCCGGGCTTCGGGGAAATCGCGGTACACGGCCCGCATTTTTTGGAGCGTTTCGGAGTCGGCCAGTTTTATGTTTTTGGTCAGGTCGAACGCCCAGTTGGCCAGACTCGGATTGAGGTGAATGGCGACTGTGAAATCGTTGTCCTGAACGGGTTGCTCATAGGGCTTGGTGCGCCGTAAGGGCAAGTAACCCGTAGACCATTCCTTTGGCATTTCGCGCGGGTCTATTTCGTGGGCGAGGTCACCATCGACCAGCCATTCTGCCCAAACCGCCGAGCCCGCACTGCCGTCCTGCGGGTCGATTCCGGCAATGCCCGCCACGAGCCAGTAGGCATGGGATAAATCGAAGCGGGGGTCCATACCCAGCGCCATGATCGAAGCCGCCGAGCGGGCCGTTCCCATGCCAGTACAAATGCCCAGCACTTGCTTGTCGGGGTTGTACCGCAGATTTCGATACCCCTGCGGAAAGGGGATGGTTTGCGGCAACGGCAGCCGCTCGACCCAATACTGAAACTCGCCGGGTCGGTCGCCAGTGTCGGCACCAATTTCAAACATGGTCACGATAACGACTTTTACCGGAAGGGGAGCGGTGGCTTGCCCATATATGTGCAGGCTCGCAAACAGCAGCCAGCTAATCAGGGGTAGTTTTCTTTTCAGATTCATTGCGCTGCAAAATAGGGCCTAAATCTGCTGTCGCTGTGGCCACGCGTCAATTTATTAAAAACGGTAGGGCCCGGCAGCGATAAATGGCAAATTTCATTGTTTTGAGCCACCATATCGGTGTTCATTTACGCCAGACGCCTATCTTTAGGCACATTCCTTACGGCTGAATACGGTAGGGCCTACACATGATGAATAAGCGGTCCGTTGCCTTCTTTTTCCTGTTGACTTTTGCCCCGTTACGGTTCGCTATCGCGTCAGAAACACTTTATGTGCTCGTTACGAAGACCGATTGGCAACTCAATTCCCGGAAAGTCAGCTTTCGGCCGTCGTTATCGCCCCCGGATTTTATTCAACTGCTAGCCCGTGAGCAGGTCATCCCGATGCTCCAGACGCGCTTCGCGAAACGGACGGATCTGCTCCTGTTGAAAATCGAAATTCCGTTCACCGATTTGCAACTGAAGTGGGAAAATAATCCCGGCAGCACTGCATCCCAACCCCGTTATTACGGGGAATTGCCCCGGCAGTTTATCGAAAAAGCATATCCGGTTAAGCCTGATAAAGCAGGCAAGTACACGCTGCCACCCGATCCGTTTCTAAAGCGACTGGTTAGCTGGGCCATTCCCGGTGCAACGGTCGATCACTTTCTGGACTACGAGAACTGGCAAAATACCGCCCGCTTGTATAAACTCCAGACCCGAAATTTTGCCAGGCCCAGCGTGCAGCTACAGTGGTGGTATTTCGACTTCTTCCTGGCTGATGGTAGTTCAATTGTGCTGGCGTTTATTCCACAAAACTGGTGGAGCAGTGCAAACGCAGCCGAAAGTAAGCACGGGTTGTTCACAATGGCGCTGAAAACGAAGGAGGGCGTTGTCAAGCGATTTGTCAAAGAGATACCCCAGTCGGTAATTAAGGCTTCGGCCGAACGGCTGGTCGTTTCGTCGCAGTTGGTCATTGAGTCTGTGGGCTCAGAAACGGATCGTGTGCATTCGATTCGGGTAAACTTCCGGGAAGTGACAGGGGCATTTATGCTGACGCCCACTCGTCCGCCGTTTGCGGCCTTTCCTACGGGGGCGATGCCCGGTATCCTGATGACGCTGATGAGTGGTGCCGATTGGGGAAGCCCCCGGTTTAGCTATGTTTCGCAGATTCCGAACAGTAACGTTTCGGGATCACTGGTGTGGGATGCGTATCGAGCAACAATTGCCGGTCAGGGGTATCATGAGCAGGGGCGGATAGACGACACGCCCGAGCGCCAGGGGGGGAGCTGGATGTGGTATCACTTCAGCGGGGAGGGGTGGTCTATCTTTGGCAGCCCCGACCATCCTAAAATTCTGACTGGAGGAGAGATTTTGTTCCGGCACGATAACATCACCTTTCGGCTTACCATTAACCCTGCCACAACCCACACATTGGTGGCGTATGAGGCTGCCACTAATTCCAATCAGGTGTGGGGAACCGTTGGCGGACCTGCCACCTTGTCCATTACCGAGGGCGTATCCCAACAGACCCTTCAAGGCCGGATCTTTCTGGAAACCTGCTCCTGGGAGACCAGAGCGGGTCGTTGACGAAAGCCGCATGCGTATCTCACCCGGAAAAGGCTATGGCCAGCGGCAGTATCCTCTTCGTATGGCTATGGTTAAATCCGCACATTTTACCGAAAAATCGTCTGTTTATACCGGTTTTAACAGTGCGATAGGCCCTACGTTTGTTAACTGATCCACAATGTAAAGGAGTCAGCTACGAAGCGTAAAACGGAATGCATCAACTGGAAACGGTTCTTTTGCTATTAATTTTTGTAATCGGACTGGCCATCATCGCCCGTCGGCTGAACCTAGCCTTTCCGATCTTGCTGACCGTTGGCGGTCTTTTTATCAGCTTCTTTCCCGGCTTACCGAATGTAGACCTGGACTCGTCGGTTGTGCTGGTGGTTTTTTTACCGCCCCTGCTTTACAGTGCGGCCTGGTACACTAACTGGGGCGATTTTCGCCGGAATCTGGAACCTGTTGTCGTGCTTGCCCTGGGCCTTGTATTGGCTACCAGTCTCGGCATAGCCTACGTAGCTAATCTGTTCATTCCGGGCTTTACGCTGGCAACGGGTTTGTTGCTGGGAGCCGTTGTTTCGCCTTCCGATGCCGTGGCGGCAACAGCCGTCATGAAAACGCTGTCGGTGCCCCGAAAAATTGCCATTATTCTGGAAGGAGAAAGTCTGGTGAACGATGCGACGGCGCTGGTAATCTTTCAGTTGGCGCTGGTTACGGTGAGTACGGGAAGCTTTTCGCTGACTGGCTCGCTGCTGGATTTCGCACGGCTGGCCGGGGGCGGGGTTGCCACCGGCTTAGCCGTGGGTTACCTTTCTGCATGGCTGCATAAATATGCCCATCTGGAACCGGCACTGGAAACCGTATTGACATTCGTAACGGCCTATCTGGCCTATTTAGCTGCCGAACATATGGCGTTAAGTGGTGTACTAAGCGTGGTTTCGGCAGGATTGGTCGTTGGTCACAAGCAATCGAGGGTCCATAGCCCAACAACGCGGATGCAGGCGGTGGCTGTCTGGGACTTTGTGGTGGTTCTGCTGAACGGGCTGATCTTTATTTTGATTGGGTTGCAGTTGCCCGACATTGTTGCCGACATCAAAGGGCAGTCGCTGGGCGAACTGATTGAGGTTGGTCTGCTCATCAGCGTAACGGCGGTGGCGATTCGCTTCCTGTATATTTTTCTGGTCAATGCGCTGTCAAATCAGGTGCATAAGGTGGTGCAAAGCCCTCCGCTTTTCCCATCCCGCAAACACATAACCTTGCTGGCTTACATCAGTATGCGGGGGATCGTTTCGCTGGCCGCAGCGCTGTCGATTCCGACCCGTCTTCCCAACGGCATGCCCTTTCCTGATCGAAATCTGATCGTGTTCATTACTTTTTGCGTCATTCTGTTCACGCTGGTGGGACAGGGCATTTTTCTGCCTGCCTTCATTCGGATGCTGCATTTTGGACAACAATCCACCGACTATCTTTCTAAAAAAGAAGTTCGGCAACGGTTATCGAAGCAGGCGCTACGTGCAATTCAGGGGGTGGTCGACAAGGAGGGACTTACCGGCGAAACCGTCCGGAAAATCATTGATCGGCATCAGGCACGCGTGGATGAACTTGAACAGGGCGATCCGGTAACGGTTACGTCCCGGCATCAACTCCGCCAGAAACTGCTGTTGCCGGCCATTCAGGCGCAACGAAATGCGTTGTTGGGTTTGCGGGACACCCAGCAAATCGACGTCGACCTGTTTCATGAGCTGGAAAATGAACTCGATCGGGAAGAGATACAACAGCAGAAAATGGATGACTAAGCCCCTGTACTGGACTGATCGACGCTTTACGAGTTCATTTCAATCGGTATTCAGAAGCAGGTAAACGGGATCAGTTGTATGCCTAAGCCGGTTTATCTACCCGTATACAGGCATCAAAATTGTTTCGATAGGCTGAGGTGCAGACTCTGCAAGTCCTGATAAAAAAGGCGGACTTCCGCCTGAAGCTGGTTTAGCATTCCGGCCCGCGTCGATAGGTCGTCGGCTCCGTAATCACCTTCGGTTCGGAAATAGAGCTGTTTTTCTGCTGGAGAAGTGCCCGCTAACGTATACTCTGCCCAGCGCTGTCGTATGTTAAAACTGACCGAATGCTGACCGCCATAGCTCAGTGCGTTCTCGGTCAGCATTCGCCAGAGAAACGGCGGATAAAACGTTGACTGTAGTCGCTGGTCCCAGATGTCGGTCAGTAAATTCCGTTCATCCACCAGATGAATGGTTCGCTTCGACGAAACTGCAGCTTTGGCAGCCAGTAAGGCACTCGCCACACCGCCACTGATGCTTACTGTTTTATTGGGCGTATCGGCCTGAATAAACGCGGTTGCTACAGTCGTGAGGGCACCAACAACTATGGAAAGTACGGTTAACTGCTGGATACGTTTGCTATTCAGTTGTTGCAGGTAGGTGGCCAGTCGGGTTGCCCGCTCAGCCTCACAATCGAGTTCACCCGCAATGCCCGACACCTGCATGGAGGCCAGCCAAAGGCGGTCATTGATTTGTTGCCGTTTGGCAGAACGCTCCTGATCATTGCCTGCCGGGAGCACCTTCTTCAATCTGATGAAGTCCTGGAGTAAGGGCAAAATGCCCGCAGCATTGGCGACGAGCAGATCATGGGTTGAAAAGCGATTGGTAAGACTAGTGTCTGTCTGTAAGATGGCCTGGACATCAGGAATGGGCAGGTAGCTCGAATCATACTCCAGCATGACCGCTGGCTGACAGTATTTTTTTTGATGGCTCAGGGCGCTCAGGCTTGATTTATGCGACTGGCATGAGCCCAGCAGCAGACTGGTAAGCAGGATCATGAGGGTGGTTGAGCGCATAGTTTTCAAATTGGTACCGAAACAAAATTAGGTAGGGGAAAGTCGATGGGAGCGGTACAAATCGATGACTTTGCAGTAGAAAGAGTAGGTTATAATCGGGAGCACTCGCTACTACGTACGTGCTGCGATGTATCACCCGTACTGACTCTGTTTTTTCGTCATACCACCGTCCAGGGAGGTACTACATAACCTTAGCGATGTTCAAGCTGGATCAATTCGAAGAATAAGCGGGCGGCCGGTTCGATGAGGGTATCGTTGAAATCGTAATCATCGTTATGCAGGGCGGGCGAGTTTTCACCGTTGCCGATGCCAAACATGGCCCCTTTGTATTTCTGGGTAAATAGTCCAAAATCTTCACCCCATTTAAAGGGTGCTGCATTTTCGATATAAGGATAGCCTAGTTTCAGCGCACTTTGCCTGATTTGCTCAACAGCCTCCGGATCGTTTTCATTGGCGTAGAACGCTTCGGTATAGGCGGTTTCTACCAGAATACCACTTTCGTCAGATAGGTCGGAGAGCAGGGTCAGCAACTGGTTTGTAAGCGATTCCATCCGTTTCGCATTCCGGGTTCTGAGCGTCATGTGAACCTCGCCATACCCGGCCGATATACCATAGGATGTCTCACCCATGGTGGTATAGACAGGGGTGACCAGCGCGAAGTCTTCTGACTGCGGGTCAGGATACTGGACTTGTCTCGTTTGTAAAATAAAATCGGCCATCACATATGCCGGATTCACTCCTTTTTCGGGCTCGGCCGAATGCGACACTTTGCCCGTAAAGGATACGATCAGGCTGAGCACCGACGAGGTGAACGATCCCGGTCTACAGACGATAACACCCGGTTTGTAGCCCGGCAGATTATGCAGTGCAAAAGCTCTGTCGGGTCGGATGTCAGCAAAGGCCGGGTCGTTCAGAACAGCTTCGGCACCTTTACCATTTTCTTCGGCGGGTTGAAAAATAAGGTACACCCGGCCACGTGTAACGGGCTTTTCGGCCAATAAAGCGGCCAGTCTTGCCAGGATAGTGGCATGACCATCGTGCCCGCATTTGTGCGAAACACCGTCAACGGACGATTTATGACCAAACGTATTGATTTCCTGAATGGGCAGGGCATCAATATCGGCCCGGACCAGTGTAACCGGCCCTGCCAAATCCTGCCCGTATTGAAGCAGCAACCCCGTTTGGGCTACCTCCGTAATACGCGTTGGATTGAACTGGCTAACGAAGTTCTGAATCCGTCTCCGGGTCTCAACTTCCTGACACGACACTTCAGGAAACTGGTGAAGTTCGTGCCGGAATTGGCTGAAAATATCGGTTTTATCTAAAGTCATCCGCGTAATTAACATTGTAGGGTTAGCAGGTTTGCTGGCGCGGGCACGAGAAAATACTCGTGCCCGCGCCAGCAAACCTTGCTACTACCGGCTTCCCGAATATTTGGCGGGCTCGCTGTTTTTGGGTGTGCTTTTCTGGATGAATTTGCGAAGGTGTTCATTACTGGTGGCAAGGTCTTCCTTGCGGAGGTACATCATGTGCCCGCTCCGATAGCCTTCCCAATCCATCCGGTCTTTCAGCTTGCCACTGGCGTCCATTTGCCACATGTTGTATTTGGCGTTGAAATAATCACAGGCACCATCGTAATAGCCCGATTGAACCAGCAGATGGAGGTATGGATTTTGTGCCATGGCCTGACGCAGATTTTCGCCGGTTTTGTTGTTGCTGTTATCCCACGGAAATGTAGGGCCAAACATATAATATTTAAGATCGGTCTTGTAGTTCAGCTCGTCGCGCATGAACATGTTGATGGCGGGCGTAAACGAGTGGAGCCAGGAGGTTAGCTCGGAGTTGTAATCGGGTGCAATACCGGCGTCTTTGCTGTCCATTCCCAGGTAACGGGAATCCAGCCGACCTACCGTCTGGCTTTTGTCGCGCAGGAGTTCTTTCCAGAAGAAATTAGTAGGTACGTCCAGATTCTGCTGCATAACGGCCGTTTCCGAAAGCCCCGAATACCGCGCTACTTTAGCCGCAATCTCTTTCCGCTTCTGATCGCTGATAGAGCCGCCCAGCGCCAGAGCAGGCAGGTACTCCTGAATGGTAAATTTCTCCACTTCGGGCAAAATGTCGGTCAGGTCTTTCTTCTGCAAATCGGCGGGCAGCGCCTTGTGGTACCAGGCCGTTGCTGCAAAATAAGGCAGTTTCAGTACCCCTTTTGCCGGACCGTCCCGCTCGATGCCCAAATCGGTCGGCGATACCAGAATTACACCATTGAGGTACATCCAGTGCGCATTCTGCAATTCCAGCGCCAGCCCCGACACGCGTGTGGTGCCGTAGCTTTCGCCAATCAGGTACTTGGGCGATGCCCAGCGGTTGTAACGACTGACGAAGGTGTTGATCCAGTCGGCTAAGTATTTGATATCAGCGTTGACGCCGAAAAACAACTTGGCAGCAGGAACGTCTTTGTTGACCGGACGGGAGAAACCCGTATTGACGGGGTCCACATAAACGATGTCGGCAACGTCCAGAATCGAGTTCGGGTTGTCTTTGATGCCGTAAGGCTGAATGGGGTAACCTTCGTCGTCAATTTTCAGGATGCGCGGGCCTGTGTAGCCTATCATCATCCAGACGGACGCTGTACCGGGCCCCCCGTTAAAGGAAATCACCAGCGGACGAGCCGCCCGATCGGCTACATCGGAACGTTCAAAATAGGTAAAAAATACCCCGGCAACGGGTTTGCCTTCTTCATCCCAAACGGGAATGGTACCCACGGTGGCTTTGTAGGGAACACGCTGTCCTTTAATCGTTACCTGACCGGTGGTCACTACCTGCGAGTCAATATTAAGGCCTCGGCTGAGCGAGACTGGTTTTTCTTCTTTAGGCTGTGCTTTGTCGGTAGTGGGTTTCTGTGCGTAGGTGCTGACCAGCGTTTGGCAGCAGATAAGCAGTAAGAGGGAAATCTGTTTCATGAATGTAGGGATGAGTGTGCCGGACGAAAACGTCGTCAGGGCGTTTATTTTCGACCGAAGATAGTGAGAATAACAGAATAGTATTCCGTATTTTAGCCCGGTACCTAGCCAAACGATACATGAAACAGCTCTTCATCTTTTTACTGCTCGCCGGGTATGGCGTGTCGGCTCAGTCACTGTCAAAACCCGAAGCGAGCGTCATGGCCACCGTCAAAAAGCAGATGCCGGAGACGGAAGCTTTTCTCGAAAAAGTAGTTAATATCAACAGCGGGACGCTCAATAAAGAAGGCGTTAGGACGGTTGGTAAGCTGATGTCGGACGAACTGGACAAGCTAGGCTTCAAAACGGAATGGGTTACGCTGCCCGATTCGCTTAACCGGGCCGGCCATCTGGTGGCGACAAGGCAGGGCAAAAAAGGGAAAAAGCTGTTCCTGATCGGGCACCTGGATACTGTCTTCGAAAAGAGCCTGCCTATGGAGCCGTTCACCCGAATCAACGACTCGACGGCTTCCGGACAGGGCGTCAATGATATGAAAGGGGGCGATGTGCTGATCATCGCAGCACTCAAAGCCCTCCACGCCCAGAAACTGCTGGACGATACATCCATCACCGTTTACTTTACGGGCGATGAAGAGAGTGGGGGAGGGGAAGCCAGCCGCATTGACTTCATCGAACGGGCACGAAAATGTGATATCGCTCTGGCGTTTGAAACGGCTCAAGGCTTAGGCAGTGTAACTACCGGACGGCGGGGTGCCAGCAGCTGGACACTGAACGTGAAAGCGCGCACCGGCCACTCATCCCGGGTTTTCAGCGAAATGGGCTATGGCGCTATTTACGAAGCTGTGCGAATAGTAAACGAGTTTCGGCGGACGCTCGGGCAGGAGCAGTACCTGACGTTCAATCCCGGTCTGATTGTGGGCGGTTCCGAAGTGCATTACGACGACAAGACTGCCAAAGCCGAAACCATCGGCAAAACCAACATTGTAGCTGGAACGGCCTTGGTACAAGGCGACCTGCGTTTCCTGACCGAAAGCCAGAAAGAGAACGCCCGCGCCAGAATGCGTGAAATTGTCGAGAAAAGCCTTCCCCAGACCAAAGCCACGATCTCATTCACCGATGGCATCCCGTCTATGGAGCCAACCGCTGCCAACGATGACCTGCGGAAGCAACTGGACAAACTCAGCCGGGATATGGGACTGGGTGCGGTAACCGCCTTCGACCCCGGCGCACGCGGGGCGGGTGACGTGTCGTTTGTGGCGCAATACATGCCCTGTCTGGATGGCCTGGGTGCATCGGGCAAAGGGGCACACAGCATCGAAGAAACCATCAATACAAAGGAATTTCCATCGCTGATTCAACGCACTGCCTTGTTCATTTATAGGCTGACTCGGTAGGGTGCTTATTGGCCTAATAGGTAGTTGTTCTGGCAATGAGTGAGTTAAGCCTTTGCTCATTGGCGGGTTACGTGTGACACGAGATACACCTAAATAAGGAAGCTTTTGAAAACATGCTAAACTTTGAGGTTACTGACAAACAATCTTTCGAAGCCTTTCTGCAACTTTTAGTGCAAGATTTACAGGCCAATCCTGATTCTTGGGGAAACGTGAATTTGCTCGATTTCCTAGAAGCGATGGGTCGCTACACTAAAGATATTCAAGGCTATTACGATAATTTGCAGTTAGGTTTGGATGCGGATGCGCCAAGTTGGCGTCTATTTGCTGACCTCCTAAAAGGGGCAACCATGTATATGTATTTTAACTCAACATTAAATAGATCGCTAAATCTCATTTATTGACTTACAACGAAAAGTGGCTATGGCTACCGATTACAGTCATTTCGCAAGTCAATCGAATGCTTACTTCTTACTTTTAATGGCGTTTTGCCAGACCGGTACGAAGTCGTAAGTGGGGTAAAACTCGGTATTATAGGCTCCCCAGGCGCCATTCTCGATGGTCAGATTGAGAGCTCGCAGGTTTTTGGCGGGGATTCGGACAGTGACGACCTGCCCAATACCCATCATAACGTACCACGAAATGACGCGTGCTTCTTTAGGCGGAAACATTTCCAGAAACTTGTTCTGATTCTGAATTTCCTGAATCTGCTTCAGGCTTTTGTCCTGCTGATGCTTCAGGAAAATCGTAATCATAATACTGTCCGACGACGTTTGGGCGCTTTGGGTAACCTGAGCCTTCGAAACGTGCCAGCCGAGGAAGGCGATACAGAATACAAGAATGCGTTTTACCATGCTATTCGCTGAATTGAGGTTGACTCTAATCGTGAATTTAGTTGGTTTTGCTGGCTGTAAAAGCTAGAGAAACGTACATGGTTGAATTTTTCGGAACAAAAGATGAAAGAATGCAGGAAAGCTGTCCGGATTCCGCTAAAGTGGTTATTTTTACCCACGTACCTTGTTTTAACCTTCCGGCACTTTTCATGAAAAAACGGTTACTCTGGCTGATTCCTGTCCTCCTGATTGCGGGTGTTTACCTGTATCCTGTTCCCCAGAAAGACGCTATTGCACTCTACACGGGAGCCGACAAAGCACTCATCAATGGATTGGCTGCTTTTCGACAATTACCCACGTCAACCATAAACACGCAGGGCTACGACTGGACGTATACCGTGTTAGGGAAAGGTCCCCAAACGATCCTGTTTTTACACGGCATGACGGGCGGCTACGATTTCTGGTGGCAGCAGATGAACGAATTCAGCCCTACTTACCGGGTCATCAGTGTGACCTATCCACCCGTTGATAACCTCACTGCCCTGGGCAAAGGTATTGTCGCGATTCTTGACAAAGAGAACGTCGATTCGACAATCGTGGTGGGGAGTTCGCTGGGTGGTTATCTGACGCAGTATTTGGCCGCAGCTTATCCGCAACGAGTCAAAAAAGTGGTTTTCGGGAATACCTTTCCGAAAAACAATTTGCTGGAAGAAAAGAATAAGGGTAAAGTTGCCGTTGCAGGCTGGTTGCCCGAGTGGGTTGTGATGGGTAGCTTACGGCAAAATTTAACGGATGTCGTCATTCCTGCTTCAGAAAACAATCCACTCGTTGGGGCGCAGTTGCTCGAAAATTCCTATGGGCGCATGTCGAAAGCGCAGTTTCTGGCTCGCTACCATTGCGTGGTCGATAAGTTTCAGGCAATGGACGGTAATCAAACTAAAATTCCGGTGCTCATTCTGGAGTCGGATAATGACCCGCTCGTTCCAGTCGAACTGCGAACGCAATTAAAACAGTATTACAAGACGGCACAGGTGCATACCTTCCATCAAAAAGGCCATTTCCCGTACCTGAACGCAAAAGACGAATACAACACAGTTTTGCGGGATTTTCTGTCGAAATAAAGAGCGTATCTAACTTTTAAAACAACCTGATTAATAATTTCTCCTATGAAGTATATTTTCCTTTGTCTCCTGGCAGTCAGTGTAAGTTTCTCGGTATCCGGTCAGCACAAGCAGATTGTGAAAGCACGGGTTGCACCCGCAACGCCCTATCCTTTTAGTCCGGGGGTGATAAGTAACGGGTTTGTGTTTGTATCAGGTCAGGTTGGAAATGACCCGCAAACCGGTAAACTGGTTGAGGGCGGTATCGAGGCCGAAACCGTTCAGACTATCAAGAATATTAAAACCATTCTGGAAGATGCCGGGGCTTCTCTCGATGATGTGGTGAACGTGACGGTGTATCTGAGCAATATGGACGATTTTCCAAAGATGAATGCCATCTACAAGCAGTATTTTAAAGAGGGGTCGTACCCTGCCCGCGCTACCATTGGGGCGGCTAAATTGGTTTTCGGTTCCAGCGTTGAGATGACCATGACGGCCGCTATGCCCCGGAAAAAGAAATAAACCCGGCCCTTACTCCTTCAGTTATGTACGCATCGCCCCGATTTCTAACCTTCGCCCTGCTTTTCTGTACGCTGCTGGCAACTGCTCAGAAGCCGAAAGCCAGTAAGGCAGCCGCGCCAGTACCAGCTTTTACGGTGCCTGTCCGGCTCGAAAAAGAGCTTCTGCGCCTGTCCAACATGTCAGAGGGCATCGTTGGGATATGCGCCGTTCATATTGAAAGTGGAAAGACAATTGAACAAAACGGGAAAGACCACTTTCCCATGGCCAGCTCGTACAAAGTGGCCATTGCTACCCAACTCCTGAGCCGTGTGGACAGCGGCAGTATCGCCCTCGATCAGCTTGTTCCGATTGTTAAAACGGACTTTCACCCCGGCAGTGGGATGTTGTCTGAGCGGTTTAACTGGCCCAATTCGCCCAATACCGATCTCTCTTTGTCGGTCAGGAGTCTGCTCGAACTGATGCTGCTTATCAGTGATAACAGCGCGACGGATATTTGTCTGCGGCTGGCGGGCGGGCCTGCTGCGGTGAACGCCTGTATGAAGCGGATGGGCATTGATGGCTTGCGGGTCGACCGGCCAACAGCCTGGCTCATTGCCGACTGTGTGGGGATTCCAATGGACATGAATCAGCCCTGGTCGCCTGCCCGCTATGATTCGCTGGCTAAGTATAGCACGGCATCGACCCGTCAGGCGAGTTACGTAGCGTTCGAAAACGACATTCGGGATACGTCCACTCCCGAAGCCATGACGCTTTTATTGACCAAACTCTACACACAGCCGGTGCTTAAACCGGCCAGCCAGGCGCTGATGCTGGACATTATGAAGCGTTGTGAAACGGGTCTTGCCCGACTGAAAGGTGCTTTGCCGCCCAACACCGAAGTGCTGCATAAGACAGGTACTATTGGGCTGACAGCCAGCGATGTTGGCATCATAAGCCTGCCCGACAACGCGGGTCATGTTGCCATTTCTGTTTTTGTCAAAGCGTCCAAAAAAGACGGCACTGTTCGCGAACGAACCATCGCTGAGGTTACACGAACTATTTATGACTACTTCCTTTTTCAGTAGAGGGAAACGAGTTGCTATGAACGCAGTTTAAGGTACGGGACCGCATCCTGCTGTCCAGCCGACAGGCTAATTTTTACCATCAGTACATGCACTTTAAGCCTGACGGCTGGACAGCAAGCAGGGTGGCCGGAGCCAGTTGGTCCCGTACCTCACTCACAATGACCCCCGCCGGATCATGTAGAACGGGTTCTTTACTTTAATTCGTTTGTTATCAAGTAGTAGCGAAGCTGCCGTGTAGCCCATGGCTTCAAAGTCGGTGGTAATAACCGTGATGTTCAGCAACTCCTTGAGCGTCGTTTCATTAAAGGAAATAATACCGATTTCCTGACCGAGTTCGTAATTGGATTGCCGAACTTTCTTCACCAGCTCCGACAGGTCCGTTTCTTCCACCACCACGTACGCGGTACCCGGCTGAATAGTTTCGTCGATGGCGTTTTCCTTGATGCTGAACTCCTTTTCGTAATTGATGCAAAACGACCGGAATCCATGCGCTATTTCGGACGGGTAATTGCCATCGCTGGGTAGGGTGAGCACCATCCGGCTGTATTTTGTCAGCAGATCCTGTGCGTTTTCCAGGGCTTCGCAGATGTCTTTATCGAAATTCTGGTGAACGCTGAGGGGCGAACTTCCCAGCTCAGAAACGTCTTTGTCGAGCAGGACAAGTTCATGGGCCGGTATTGATTCCAGGATATCCAGGTAGTTCGCCTTGTCGAGATCCTGGGTGAAGTGCGGCATTACGACATAGTAGTTGTACTTGCCGAGGTTCTTCTGGATGATCTCCTGGAAGTGGCGTGCGTTGTAATGGTGAATCTGAAGATCGACGGTTGCTTTATCGCCAAGCGCTTTTAGGAAAGCGTAATAAATTATTTTCTTGTACGAGCTGAGCTTATTGAAGACTAAAAGAATCTTGAGTTTGGTAACTGCCTGGTTCTGTACGTAATAACCTTTCCCCTGCACCGACGTAATGTAGCCACGCTCCCGAAGTTCGCGGTAAGCTTTCTCCACCGTATCGCGGGCCAGATAATACTCAACGCTCAGTTCACTGATCGAGGGCAACTGCTCGTTGTTCTTCAGAACGCCCCGCTCAATATCTGTAATGACAGACTGGACGATCTGTTTGTATTTGGGTGTTTTATCTTTCGGGTTGAACTGAAGCTTGTAAACCGGAGAAAAGGTGTTGCAATAAACATCAACAAAGCTTCCGTACGGTTGACGGCGTCCCTGGTTCTGCGTAATAACTTTATCAACCATGCTAGTACTGATTTATGTATTTTTCTGAGAGAAGATATCCCTTTACCCCCAATACATTTACGTCTACGTTCTATAAGTTTCAAAATTAAACGAGAAATAAAGAAATATGTAGCTCACTATTTTTATGCAAACGTTGCCGAAAGTAATTATAAAGGGTATTTAAGTAATAATTTATTGTAAATAATAAAGCATTGAGCACGGGTTTTTTAGGTAAAAAGAATACTATTATTAAGGCAGGAGTGATTGAATAAATTGTAATTTTTTGAGAAATGGCAGGTATGATGCATGTTCACCTTCACAAATGACCAAAGGATCGACAAGTGCTCACTGGTAGATGGACTGGTGGTATGTCTTTACGTGATGAGTACGGTTTAAACGAATTTCGTACGCTCCTCTCTGACTTTTACACGCTGACTACTCAACTATGCATCGAACGTTTACACGCCTTATCGCTTTTGTCCTCTTTTTGTTGCCCATCCTGGCACTCGCCCAACCTGCTGGTGATCAAAAACAAATTTGGGTGCGGGGCACACTCGTCGACGAAAAGAAAGCGCCTATCCCGTTTACAACCGTTGCGTTGCATCGAACATCCGACTCCACACTGGTAACGGGGGTAGTAGCCAATGAATCCGGCGTGTTTGCGCTACAAACCAGGCCGGGAAACTACTTCCTGAAAATTAGTGCCGTGTCCTTTCAGGAAAAAATTATTCCGGGATTTACAATTGGTGAACAGGATAAGCAACTTGGCACCCTAGCCCTGACGGCAACGGCAAAACGACTTGATGAGGTTGTGGTGATGGGTGAGAAAAGCCAGATGGAATTAGCACTGGACAAACGGATTTTCAACGTCGGTAAGGACCTGGCAAACGCGGGTGGAACCGCTTCCGATATTCTGAAAAATATACCTTCGGTGGCCGTTGACGGGGAGGGGAACGTTAGTCTGCGCGGGAGTAACAGCGTCCGGATTCTGATTGACGGAAAACCCTCCGGCCTGGTGAGCTTTAAGGGTGGGAGTGGCCTCCAGCAATTACAGGGCAGCATTATCGAGCGGGTAGAGGTGATCACCAATCCATCGGCACGTTACGAAGCCGAGGGCATGGGCGGTATTATCAACATCGTGCTCAAGAAAGAACGGAAAGAAGGTGTCAATGGCTCGTTTGACGTCATTACGGGTTACCCGAGTAACTTCGGGGCAGCCGCTAACGTCAATTACCGCCGTAAGAACCTGAATTTTTTCGTCAACTATACCGCTTCATTCCGAAATACACCCGGTCGAAGTTCGCTGTATCAGGAAGTGTATGATGCCAGTACGACCTATGTTTACCGGCAAAATTCGACTAATACTCTTAAAGGACAGAATAACAACGCCCGCGCCGGTATCGACTACTATTTCAGTCCGAAGAGCATCCTGACGGGGTCTTACACCTGGCGGCTAAGTAAGGGAAAGCGCTTCGCCGATATCCAGTACCTCGACTATCTGCCTAATTCAAATCATACCGTTGAGGCAATTACGAACCGGACGCAGGATGAGACCGAAACAGAGCCAAACTCGGAGTATGTGGTAAGTTATAAAAAAACGTTTGCCCGGCAGGGACACGAACTTACCGCCGACATTCGCTACCTCGACAACTGGGAAAAATCGGATCAGTTCTTTACCCAGAAAACGTTCCAGCCGGATGGGAAACCTTCGGCCGTACCGGATGTGCTCCAGCGGTCGATCAATGACGAAACGGAGAAACAACTGCTGATTCAGGTCGATTATGTACAGCCGTTCGCCAAAGATGGTAAACTGGAAGGCGGGATGCGTCTGAGCTCGCGGGATATGACCAACGATTACACTGTTACGCAGCAGAGTCTGGGTGGCCCCTGGACACCGTTGCCGGGTCTGACTAACGATTTCCTGTACGTCGAAAAGATCAACGCACTCTACGGAATTGTAGGCAACAAGATTCGGAAATTCTCGTACCAAATGGGGCTACGCGCCGAATGGACCGATGTAACGACCACCCTTAAACAAACCAACGACGTGAACCCCCGCAGCTACGCTAACCTGTTCCCAAGCGTACACGCTACCTACGACCTGCCCCGTCAGCATGCTTTACAGATCAGCTACAGCCGCCGGGTACGCAGGCCGCAGTATAACGATTTGAGCCCGTTCATGACCTTCAGCGATAACCGTAACTTCTTCAGTGGTAATCCCGATCTGAATCCCGAATTCACGAATGCATTCGAAATCGGCCACATCAAGTATGTCGAAAAAGGGTCGATGAGTTCATCGATTTATTACCGGCACACAACGGGAAAAATCATTCGGATTCGGCGGGTCGATGAGCAAGGGAATTCCACCACGCGCCCCGAAAATCTCGCTACCGAAGACTCGTACGGCGCGGAGTTTACGGGATCTTACGCGCTCTATAAATGGTGGAAACTGGATGGAAGCGTCAATTTTTTTCGGGCTATCACGAATGGCGGTAATCTGGACGCGAGTTACCAGAGCGATACATACAGCTGGTTTACCCGGTTGTCGTCTCGCTTTACTGTGATGAAAAATACGGATATTCAAATGCGGGGCAACTACGAGGCACCGCAAAAAACGCCCCAGGGAAGCCGGAAAGCCATTGCTACGCTGGATCTGTCGTTCAGCAAAGACATTCTTAAAAACAACGGAACGCTGGTGTTCAACGTCATTGATGTGTTCAACTCGCGTCGGTATCGGTCCATCACCGAAGGAGCTAACTTCTACACAGAGAGCAGCTCACAGGGGCGCTTACGCCAGTTTAACCTGACATTGAATTACCGACTGCATCAGGCTAAAAAGAAGATGAAAGAGCCCGGCGAAGGGGAGTTCTAAGAGTCCCCGTATCGCTGCGTCCGGGTGCGGTTATGAACCTGTTTGCGGTTTGATGAGTTGTCATTGTCGCGGAAGTTTGACCACTAGGCAGGTCACTGAATAACTAATTGACATCAACTTGACAGCTATACACCAGCAAATTAAAACCGGGCTTTGGGCGTTATGCCGGAGCTACGTTCAAAAACGTATCGACACCGCCCGGCAGGCGATGGAAGCCGCTCAGGAAGCCGCTAATTCAGAATCAAAAAGCAGCGCGGGAGACAAATACGAAACGGGTCGGGCCATGGCCCAGCTCGAACGGGATCGACACGCCCAACTACTTGCCGAAGCGGTAAAGATTGAGCAGGAACTGAAGCAACTGGCTATCGAAAAAAACTATGAGAAAGTGCAGCCCGGAAGTGTCGCCGTCACGAACCGGGGGCTATTTTTTATAAGTATTGGTGCCGGAAAGATGACACTCGATGGTGCAGACTATTTTGCCGTATCGGCAGCATCACCCATTGGGGCACTTCTGGCAGGGCATCGCGCTGGTGATAGCGTCACGTTTAACAAGATGGTCTATCAAATACAGGAGGTTTTTTAAACGACGTGAATTCAGGATTTGCGATGGCTAAAACCACCAGGCCTAATCTCGAATTCACGTCGTTTAAAAAACCAGTCTGTCGAACGATCAAAACACGCGCTCGCCACCAATCCAGGTCTGCTTCACTTTGGTAGCCCGAAGCGCGGGAGCGGGGGCAGTCATGATGTCGCGGTCGAGAATCACAAAGTCGGCTTGTTTGCCGGGAGCGATGCTGCCACGCAACTGATCTTCAAAACAGGCATAAGCTGCCCAGCGCGTCATGGCCAGCAATGCCGACTTCCGGTCAACGGCGTTTTCCATCTGATACCCCCCTTTGGGGAAGTTTTTTGCATCCTGTCGGGCTACCGCCGAGTGAAAGCCGAACAAGGGATTTACCGCTTCTACCGGGAAATCGCTGCCAAATGCAATCAGGTTGTTCTGCTTCATCAAGTCCTTGAACGCATAGGCACCTTTCACCCGGACAGGCCCCAGCCGCTCGGTGGCCCAGTACATATCTGAGGTAGCGTGCGTTGGCTGAACGGATGGGAGGATCGAGTACTGCCCAAACTTCCAGAAATCATCGGCCGATACAACCTGAGCGTGTTCAATACGCCAGCGCCGGTCGTTTTTCCCTTTCAGCAATTTACCGTACAGATCAAGCATAAGGTGGTTCGCCGAATCGCCAATGCAATGCGTGTTGGCCTGAAATTTTGAGTCATACAGCAGTTTCGTGACCCGTTCCAGTTCAGATGGGCCAAGCAGCAGAAAGCCGCCGGTTTCGGGCCGGTCGCTGTACGGTTTTCGTAAGCAGGCCCCCCGCGACCCCAGTGCGCCATCGGCATAAAGTTTAAACGAACGAACCGTGAGCCGGTCGGTTTGGAACGGGCCGCGCTTCAGGAAATAATTCAGGTTTGGCTCGCCAAGGCTAACCATCGCGTAATCCCGGATTTTCAGTTTATTCGATTTGTGCAGACTGTCGATCAGGTTGATCTCGTCGGGGCTAATACCCGCGTCGGAGATGGTAGTCAGACCCAGCGACACACAAACCTTTTCGGCAGCCAGCAACATCTGCGCTTTATCGGACAGGTCGGGCTGGGGAATTACCCGCTTGATAAGCTGCATGGCATTGTCGACCAAAATACCGGTCGGCTGTCCGTTGGCAAGAATAATTTCGCCACCCGGCATTTTAGAACCCGCCGTTACCTGAGCCAGCCGGAGCGCCTTTGAGTTGACGAACAGGGCATGACCATCCACCCGCATCAGCGCTACCGGCACATCAGGGAAAGCCGCATCCAGCTTTTCTTTGGTCGGAAACGTTTTCTCGGGCCAGTCGTTCTGATCCCAGCCCCGGCCGGTAAGCCAGAGGGCATCGGGGTGCTGTTTGCGAAAAGCCTTCAGGCGTTCGAGCAGTTCATCATACGACTCAGCACCTACCAGATCGGCTTGGCTAAGTACCTGGCCCAACCCCAGAAAGTGAGCATGTGGGTCGTAAAAGCCAGGATACACAGGCTGGCCGCCGAGGTCGGCTGTACTATCGGCTTCGTACTCGTTTGTCAGGGAAGTTGCCGGGCCAACGGCTATAAATTTACCGTCTTTAACCACAAAGGCATCGGCAACGGAGAAGCTGGAATCAGCGGTATAAATGTGGGCATTGGTGACGAGCAGATCGGCTTTTTTCCTGGACGAACAGCCGGAGATCAGGGTAAGTAGTACGGGGATGAGCAGTACGAGTCGGTTCATAATGGACGGTTTGGAAAACTGCAAGTTAGGAGAAAGTTAATAAGCCAACCAGCTAATCGCAGATTCTCGTAATTTTGTCTTAATTGTCCTAGATAACCTTAAATCAATGAAGCTCAGTAGCTGGATATTTTTTACCTGTATCTCCTTTTCTGCCCTCGCTCAACAAACCCCAAATGCCATCCAACGTGCTCAACAACGAACGTTTACGGTAGCCACAATTCCGCAACCCGGCGAAGTGCTGACATTGCAACAGGCTATTGCTCAGTCTATTGAGAAGAACTATCAGATCCAGATCAATCGATCTCAAGAAGACATCGCCCGAAATAATTTTACCAAAGGCAATGCCGGCTACCTACCGGTACTAACGTTTAACGGTAACTCAAACGGAGGTATACAGAATTTTCGTCAGACTTTCATTGACAACATTCGTCCCCCTCAGGAAGCACGCGGCATCTTCAACCGAACCTCTAATTTGGGCATCAACTTAAATTATACGGTTTTTAATGGCTATGCCCGCTCAACTTTATACAATCAATTAGCCCAATTAGTAAAAATCGGGACGGTAAATACACGGGCCAATGTTGAAGCGACCGTTGCCAGTGTTGCTACCAGTTATTACGACGTCGTTCGGCAGTTGCAGCGCCTGATTGCCTTCAGTCAGGCACTGGACATCTCGCGCGAGCGGCTCGAACTTGCCCGCGCCAACTACGAAGTTGGCACGCGCTCGAAAGTTGATTTTCTAAGTGCCCAGGTCGATTACAATACGGATAGTGCCGCGCTTATTTCGCAGGAACAGGCGCTTCGTAACGCCAAGACCTTACTGAATTCGCAACTCATCCGCGACCCGCAGGCCGAGTTTGCCGTACGGGATACGATCATCGTTCGGCCAACGCTCCAGTTGGAGTCTCTTCAACAATCGCTGGGCACCAACAACCCGCTACTGGCAGCCGCCGTACTGAACCGGACAATTGCGGATCTGAACGTTCGACTGGCCAATGCAGCCCAACTACCGCTGGTGTCGGCTACGACGGGCTATAACTATCAGTTTCAGGACAACCAGGGCGGTTTTGGGGTAGCAACCGGCCGTACCGGGGCACTTACCTACAATATAACGGCCAGTATTCCCATCTTTAATGGCTACAATCTGAAACGGCAGATTCAGAACGCCCGAGTGAATACCATAATCGCACAGAATCAGGAAAGCAATCAACGGCTTCAGCTGCAACTGGCATTGGTGCAAACGTATCAGGCCTATCAGACGAGCATTCGCCTGCTAAACCTTGAGGTGCAGAATAACCAACTGGCCAACCAGAACGTCGATATTGCGTATGATCGCTACCGGATCGGGAACTCCACATTTGTTGAGTTTCGCGATGTACAGCGCAATGCCATTGACGCCCAGACGCGTCTGATCGAGGCCGAATTCAACGCGAAAGCCGCTGAGATTGAACTGCTGCGGCTGAGCAGCACCATTACTCAGGAGTTAGGGCAGTAAGAGCCGATGCCAAACAGTTATTGACCAATGCTGGTTAACAAGTCAGCGTAAGTTAGTGCCTGTTTGCATCACACTCTTATTACTTAACCATGTCAGAACCTGTTCAGCCCTTCGACTGGGGGCGAATGTTTATCCATGATCTGCCGTGGACGTATCTCGGCGAAGTAGCCTTTCGAACCGCTTTTATGTTCATTATCCTGTTAACAGCCCTGACCGTATCGGGGAAGCGGGAGGTGCGGCAATTGTCAATTTATGAGCTGGTTCTGGTTATCGGGTTAGGCTCCGCAGCGGGCGATCCCATGTTTTATGACGATGTACCAATGGCATCGGCCGTTGTTGTCTTCGTTGTCATGATGAGTTGCTACAAACTGGCAACGTACATCAGCGACCGTAACAAGACTGTTCGCAAGGTACTTGAAGGCAAAGCCGTCTATGTTGTTGAAAACGGCTGTATTCTTACCGAAAATTTTGACCGGGAAGATTTAAGCCTGGAAGAGCTGTTCTCCGACTTACGCGTTGCGGGCGTTGAGCAGCTTGGGAAGGTACGTGTCGCTATTCTGGAGCATAACGGACAGCTAAGTGTTTTTCAGTTTGAGCCCGATGAGGTCAAAGCCGGACTTCCCATTTTGCCCAATGAACTGAAAAAGGACATTGAACAAATTGAGGAGCCGGGTAAGTATGCCTGTTGCAACTGCGGACACGTGGAATCGCTTACCGCACCTGCCGGTCCGCAAAACTGCCGCCGATGTAAGCAGACAAAGTGGGTAAAAGCGGTACAGTAAAGTGAGCTAGGCCACCAGTTTTTTAGCCGCCGGGCTCTTTACTACCGTTTTAATCTCATCCTTCAAAAATTTCAACAGCAACTTTTCGATACCGTCCAATCCGTAAGGACTGGTTTGCTTAAAGCGGGCTTTCTGTTTGATGTACGGGTTCAAGTCCTGGCATTCGTAAGCTTCCAGAATCTGCGGATGGACATAATGCTTTCGGCAAACGGTGCGCGTGTTACCTAACTTGTGCGAGACCTCGTCAAGCACAGTATTCACATTTTTCTTCAGTTCTTTTTCCGTTTCGCAGGGTTCCAGTTCGGCCAGAAGCCGCAGGGCGTTCACGGTACCCGCCCAGGTACGGAAATCTTTTGCCGAAAACTCATCTCCCATGGTTTCGTGCAGATAGGCGTTAACCATACCGGAGTCGATAGGATGGCGGTCGCCGTTTTCGTCGAGATACTGAAACAGTTCCTTTCCGGGAATGTCGCGACAGGCTTTTACCAGGCGCGAGAGTCGATTATCGTGAAGGGTAATATCGTGGTAAATGCCTTTTTTGCCTTTGAAGCTGAACCGGATTTCAGTGCCTTCCATTTTCACGTGCCGGTCTTTCAGAGTGGTCAAGCCATACGAGCCATACTCTTTTTCATAAGCGGCATTACCCACCCGGATGAGCGTTTGCTCCATAACACTCAGCGCAATGGCAATCACTTTTTCGCGGGTCAATTCGCGTGTTTTGAGGTCTTTCGCCAACCGTTCACGCAATAGGGGGAGGGCTTCGCCAAAGGCCACCATCCGAAAAAACTTCGTCTGGCTCCGGATCGCGTTCCACTTTGGGTGATAGCGGTACTGCTTGCGGTTTTTGGTGTCGATGCCTGTAGCCTGTAGATGCCCATTTGCTTTGGAACTGATCCAGACATTTTCCCAGGCCGGTGGAAGAATGAGGCTGCGGATACGTGTCAAGGTGTCGGTGTCCTCCAGTTCATTGCCCTTATGGTCGAAATACCTGAATTCATCGCCAATGCGCTGGCGTTTAATACCGGGCATTGTATCGCTCATATAAACCAGTCGGGCCGCCCGGGCCGTTTCGGCTGGGTCATGCGTCAATTCAAGTAAATCCACGTTCGTTGAGTGTTGAGAAATTTAGTCAATGAGTAACTGCTTTGATAAGGCATTAGTTAACCATATGACCAAATTTTTGACCGTACAACGTTTACGCGATCTGTATAGACTTACCGGGTACCGACGCGCCAGTCGGAGGCTTTTCCGAAAAACCAGAGCGCTAGCGTAGTGGCGTAATGATAGAAGTCGGTTGGATGAATCAGGCTATTGAATGCGTCGGCTTTTGTGGCTAAGCCCATCATCATGGCCGCCAGGACAACCCAGAGCCCCCGTTTATTGCGCTGGAGTAACGAAAAAACGGCAAGCAGCATCAACACCAGAATTCCCATTGAAGGCACAATGGGCGTGAAGACGCGCACATCGGGTAGCAGAAGGGAAATAAACAGAAACAGGCCAAGCAACACTGTTGTTACGAAGGAGATCAGAGAAAGGGTTCGCTGGTTCAGCAGCGCATACACCGCCGTTACCACACACACAACTCCCAGTGTATCAGATAAGACGATCATGGACCGGTGAAGCGGTTCCAGCGATTCGTTACCGGCAAAAAGGGCTACCCCGATAAGCGCTGCTACTGATGTTGTCAACAAAAAGAACCCCCACAAAAGCCGGTTGAAGAGGGAAATGCGTCCAAAAAAGTGCCAGAACACCCCGACGCCCGCCCCGGCTAAAATAGAGCCGGAAAGGATGTGCGAAAAAATCATCACGTAATTTACGAAGTTTCGGCTACTTTTGCCCAACTTTTTAAAAGATACAGGCCTACTCAACGAAAGAAGAAAGAAGGTGACCAGTTTGTGAATCTTTACTGCTTTCGTTATGAGTTCCTGTGAGTAATTAACCGTATCGCCAACGATTTACAAACCGTCATGAGTGTTTTAGTTAACAAAGACTCCAAAGTTATCGTCCAGGGCTTTACCGGCTCGGAAGGCAGTTTTCATGCCCAGCAGATGATTGAATACGGCACCAACGTCGTTGGGGGCGTAACGCCAGGCAAGGGTGGTCAAACCCACCTCGACCGGCCCGTATTTAACACTGTTCAGCAAGCTGTTGACCAAGCCAGTGCCAATGTCTCCATCATCTTTGTTCCGCCCGCTTTTGCTGCCGACGCGATCATGGAAGCGGCCGAAGCCGGTATTAAAGTCATTATCTGTATTACCGAAGGCATTCCAACGGAGGATATGGTAGCCGTTAAAAACTACCTCTCCGACAAAGATGTTCGCCTGATTGGTCCTAACTGCCCCGGCGTAATGACTGCTGATGAGTGCAAAGTAGGTATCATGCCCGGCTTCATCTTCACCAAAGGAACCATCGGTATTGTTTCTAAGTCGGGGACATTGACCTACGAAGCCGTTGACCAACTAACAAAAGCTGGTTTGGGGCAGTCGACAGCCATTGGTATCGGAGGAGACCCGATCATTGGCACGACGACCAAAGAAGCTGTCGAACTACTCATGAACGATCCGGATACCGAAGCGATTGTAATGATTGGTGAAATCGGCGGAGGTATGGAAGCCGAAGCCGCCCGCTGGATTAAGGCCGATGGTAACCGCAAGCCGGTTGTTGGCTTCATTGCTGGGCAAACCGCGCCGAAAGGCCGCCGGATGGGTCACGCAGGGGCTATTGTGGGTGGTGCGGACGATACCGCAGCCGCTAAAATGGCCATCATGCGCGAATGTGGTATTCACGTAGTAGAATCCCCGGCGCTTATTGGTGATACCATGTTAAAGGCCTTAGGAAAATAAAATTTAGTAACGAGTGAAAGAGCGAAAGAACGAACGAGTGAAAAAGTATAGGCGGAGTTGGGTACTTATCCATCCGGTGGCACTCTTTCACTCGTTGGCTCTCTCGCTCTTTTTTGTTCTATCGGTTGCTGCTCAACCCCGCGTTACCGGTATCGGACCCAATGGCCGTTATTATCCCATCCATGATTTTCGGGATGACTTTCTGGTGTATGACGAAGGAGCTAAAGCTTACATCCCATACATAACTGAGCAACATACCGACGAAACAGCCTTAAGTGCTTACATCGATCTGGAAAGCAACCGTCACTACAGTCTACTAATCTCCACCCGACGGGATGGCTACCTGTTTGTTAACGCGGCACTCAAACGGAAACTTCGCGCCAATGAATGGCAGGTGCTAAGCATTGACAGTCTATTTAAGGTTTACCGACAGCCGGAAATTTTTCTCACGATCTACGGTGCCCCTGGTCTGGCCGACAAGCAATTGTATATAGGCTACCCGAAGTCGGCCACCCAAAAGCAAGTTGTTTTAAGTGATGACAATCTGAGTATCCGACCTCGTCCCCGAACCCTTTACGATAACTTTTTAAGTTTAGGACTGGTGTTTCTGCTGGCCACCCATGCCTTCCTTTATGCAATTCATCAACGGGCTTTCCAACGGTACTATAGCCTCGGCGATCTACTGTCGCTTCGGGCACAGGAAGAATCTTTTTTAATAAATAGACCTCTAAGCGGTACGAATCTGCTTTTTACGCTCAATCTCAGCTTTATTATTGCTTACCTCATTGTCTTTGTCCAGAGCCGTAACCTGGATGTGTTCGATTCACGGGCGCTGTTATTGGGTAACCAGCAGTTTGGCTGGCTGGCTGGTGAGTACTTTTTAGTGAGTGGGCTGGTATTCGTGAGTTTGATCAGCAAGTACTTTCTTCTGGAAGTAATTGGGGGGCTATATAAGTTACAGGACATTATCTACGTTCATTACTTTAAAGTGCTGCAATCGTCGCTGTTATTCTTTACCGCCTGTGCGCTCACCTTAACGGTTGTTGCTTATAATGTAAATGTGACAACTTGGGTGCCTAACATGCTTCTGCTGCCACTGGTTGTTTTTTACATTGCTCGATTATTGTTATTGTACTTCACCATACGGAGTCTTGAGCCTATCAAGAATCTTTATTTATTTTCGTACCTTTGCATCGTTGAATTGATTCCGCTGATCATTGGGTTGCGTTTTGCGCTTTGATGGTTACGGGCAGTGATAAGTTAGCCTATTCTCAATAGCAGGTGCTTAGGCGAGTACTTACAATTGATAATCAGCTGTTGAACCGAGTAGAGATTCAATGAACGAAATAAGCATGCAATCCACAGAAAACCGGCTCACGAAAGTAAACCGGCTGTTAGTGACTCAATCCCGACCCGCCGACGAAAAATCTCCTTATTTTGATTTAGTTAGCAAGTACAATCTTCAGATTGATTTTCGCCCGTTCATCCAGATACAGGGGGAGTCGTTTAAAGATTTTCGGCGTCAGAAAATAAATATCCTGGCACACACGGCTATTATTTTTACCAGTCGAAATGCTATCGATCATTTTTTTCGGATCTGTCAGGAAGGGCGAATTGAGGTGCCAGCTGATATGAAGTACTTCTGTATTTCGGAGCAGACAGCTAATTATCTTCAGAAATACATTGTTATCCGGAAGCGCAAAATCTTCAACGGAACAAAAACAGCTACCGAGCTTTTTGATCTGATCAAGAAACACAAGAACGAGAAGTTCCTGTTCCCCTGTTCCAACATTCGCCGGAACGACATTCCGGAGTTTATGGACACCAGTGGCCTACACTTCACTGAAGCGGTGATGTACGACACGGTACCCACCGATTTGTCTGATCTTGACATTGAGAGCTACGATATCATTGCTTTCTTTAGTCCCTCGGGTGTAAACTCATTAATGAGTAATTTCCCCAACTTCAATCAGAACGGTACCCGGCTTGCCGCTTTCGGCCCCACAACGGCTAGAGCAATTGTTGAAGCCGGTCTAACACTCGATATTGAAGCCCCCTTGCCGAACGCACCCTCAATGACGGGTGCTTTGGACCTGTATCTAAAAAAGGCTAACAATTTGTAAACGATAGCCGTTACGAATAGGCTAGATGCCGGAATCGAGCTCTTCATCTCATTTCCGGCATTTTGCTTTTATTTTGGGCTTAATAATTTGAATAATTTGGTGTTGCGGGCGTTTACTTGTAAACTGTGGTATTGTTCACAAGAACGTTGCTCCAATTATCAACAGCTGTTCTGAATTCCGGTAGGTCGTATGATTCGCACACTCTACGTTTTTGCTTTTTTACTACTGACGATTGCAACTCAAAACGTCTTTGCTCAGGGGGATCCGCAACTCAGCCTGTATATGTACAACCCGCTCTATTATAATCCGGCGGCAGCAGGGTCGGAGGGGGTGTCACGTTTTCAACTTACCCATAGAACACAATATCTCGGATATCAGACAATTGGTACCGGCGACGAAAGTGCTGCTCAAAGCACTCAGGTTTTGTCATTCAATATGCCGCTGGCCAAAATCAAGAGTGGCATTGGCATTTATGCTATGAATGACAAGTACGGGCCGTCCATAAACCAGTCTGTACAGGTATCGTATGCCTATCGACTGACCTTGAAAAACGGAACATTGGCATTGGGTGTGCAAGCCGGTATGTTTAATCGCGGATTCGACTTTAACCAGTTTCGCCCCGGCGAACCCGGTGATCCGTTGTTGAGTACGGGCCGCATCAATCAGTTTAAACCTGATTTGGGAGCAGGAATTTATTATAATACAACGGACTACTGGGTGGGGGTAAGCATGACGCACCTGAACCGGGCTACCTACAGCTACATTGCTGACCGCTCTACGGACCCTGCTAACAGCAAAGCTTACCTAACCGCAGGGTACAGACTGGGTATAGGTTATAACATTGATGTACAACCATCCGTTTTAGTGCAGTACAGTACAGTGGAGGGCCTTCGGGGATCGCTGGCAACCCTAAATCTGGTAGCTACCTACGATAATCGTATATGGGCTGGGGTTGGCTATCGGATTAAAGATGCCGTTATGGCTACGGCTGGTATAAACCTCATGCGTAATAATGCACTTCGATTGGGATATGCCCTGGATATAACGGTGGGAGGAACGCAGGTGAAAAGCCCAACATCGCACGAGATCTTATTGTCTTATGCGTTGCCTGCGCCCGATGTCCGCAAAAAGCCAATCATCAGAACGCCACGTTTCCGGTACTGATGATCGATAATGTGTAAAAGCCGCAGCAATATTTAAACAAAATTGCTTTTTTGGCAATATTCTTGTTAGGCTGTTTGCAGCGGAGGCCTTATTTTTGAGGAAATGGAGTTTAGAAAGTGTAATAGAGTATAATAAACAGAAGTATGTTCGTAAGTAGGTTGTAGAGAAAATACGCTGAACATGAAGATAACATACAATAACCAAACAGATTTTCGTTTTTAGTCTGGTCTCGCACAAGAAGAAGGTAAAAGTTCGACAACGATGAAGTATAACTGGTTAACAGTCAACGCAACCCGGGTAGTGACGGTCGCAGCAGTAGTACTGCTTTTGCAAGGTTGTGGGTTTCTGAAGTCAAAATTTGGCGGTAAAGGTGGCAACGGTGGTGAAGTAGGCGTTACAAATGGTGAAATTACCGCTACCGGACGTAAAGGCTGGAAGCAGCCCACCCCCTTTGGCATGGTACTGGTACCGTCAGGTTCATTTATTATGGGTCAGGCTGATGAAGATGTGGCCGCTACTCAAATTAACATGAACCGGCAGGTAACGATTAGTTCATTTTACATGGATGATGCCGAAATATCTAACCATGAGTATCGGCAGTATGTAAATGCCTTACTCGCCGATTCCGTTTCGACGTTGGGTGAGGAGGAAATTATGTCTAAATATTATCCTGATACAACTGTCTGGAAAAACGACTTTACTTATCACAATGGTGATCCCATGCTGGAGCATTATTATGCGCACCCAGCCTTTGATACGTATCCGGTTGTTGGTGTAAGCTGGGTGGCTGCTAAACATTTTTGTAAGTGGCGTACCAATACACTCGACGATTTCCGTACAAAAGACGGCGGTTACCGGTCATTTGGTTTCCGACTTCCGTCCGAAGCCGAATGGGAATGGGCGGCACGAGGTGGTAAAAACGGTGCTAAATACCCTTGGGGTAACCCATATGTAGCAAACGGTAAAGGTTGCTATCTGGCAAACTTCAAACCCCAGCGTGGTAACTTCGATGCGGATGGCTATCCATACACGGCCCCCGCAACGGCTTATAACCCTAACGATTATGGTCTGTACAACATGGCCGGTAACGTGGCCGAGTGGTGCCGGGATGCTTATGCTGATAATACGAACGCCATTGTGTGGGACATGAACCCGGATAACCAGAACGCCGATGAGCCGCGTAAAGTGGTTCGGGGTGGGTCTTGGAAAGACATTGCGTACTACCTCGAAACAGGTACACGATATTATGAATTCGAAGATCAAAAGCGTTCCTATATCGGATTCCGTTGCGTAATGGATAATCTGGAAGGCAGAACTGCATCAAGTCGTGTTGGAGGGGGAAAGAGCAAGAATAAGAGCGCAAGCACTAAAAAGGCATCAGCCAAAAAGGTTTAATTTAACGTGAAGAATGCCTGTTAAGGCAATAAAATAATACCCGCACACAGTCAATTACCTATTCCAACCAACAATAGCTTATCATGGCAGCAGCAAAGTCCACAAGTTTCTTTTGGGATCGTTTAGTACCAACCATTTATAGTGCCGGAGCCGCCGTCGTAATTGCCGGAGCCTGGGCTAAGATTACACACAATGAACAGTTTGGCTGGCTTTTAACAGCCGGTTTGTTAACAGAAGTTGTCATTTTTGCTTTATACGCCGTTCAGAGTTTTACCATGCCGGCTACAACGGACGATGGTTATGCCTGGGAACGGGTTTACCCTGAACTGGCAGACGATTATAAAGGAGAAGCCCGTAAGCCAACACCACAGGCTAACGGTTTGACCGGAAATCTGGATCAAATGCTGGCTCAGGCCAAGGTTACCCCCGACGTCTTTGAGCGTTTAGGCTCTGGCTTCCGTAACCTGAATGATACAGTCTCTAAGCTCACGGACCTGACCGACGCGACAGTAGCCACAAACGACTATGCTCGTAATGTGAAGTCGGCGGCAAGCTCGATCAGCGAAATGAATAAATCGTACGGCACAGCTATCACCGCTATGAACTCCATGGCCGATGCAACGACCGACGCCAAAGATTACCGCGACCAGTTTCAAAAAGTTACCAAGAACATGGGCGCTTTGAATGCTGTGTATGAACTGGAATTGCAGGATACAAACAAGCATCTGAAAGCAATGAATGCGTTCTATGGCAGCTTGACGGCCGCCATGGAAAACATGACCGATGCTAGCCGCGATACCCAGCAGTTCAAAAATGAACTGGCTAAATTGACTGGTAATTTGGCTTCCCTCAACAACGTATATGGTAGTATGTTGACTGCCATGCGGGGTAACGGAAAATAAGTAACTCAATAGTGTAACCATGTCAGTGACGAAGATTAGCTCTCTGTAACTGACATGGTAAACACGCCACTCTTAATGACAAAACCGCTAAGGCGGCCTTTCCACAACTTTTATTATCACTACCATAGTTTATGGCAGGCACAAAAGAGACACCCCGTCAGAAGATGATCGGGATGATGTATCTGGTTTTGACCGCATTACTGGCTCTGCAAGTCACGTCGGCCATTCTGGAAAAATTCGTTTTAATTAACAACAGTCTGGAGCAGTCCATCGGGGCTGTCAGCAAGGTAAACCAATCTACATTCGATAATATTCGGGGAACAGTTGAAAAGTCTGGTAACCGGGCGGCTGATTTGGCCATCGTTAAACAAGCTGATGAAGTTCGTAAACTATCGGGCGAAGTTAGCGGTGAACTGGACAAGCTGAAAGAGCAGATTGTTGAAACAAGCGGTGGACGCGATGAGTCCGGAAATATTAAGAACCTGAGCGAAGAAGAATCCGTCGCTCAACTTATGATCGGTACAAACCGCAATGGAGCTGCGTTCAAGTTGAAAGATCAACTGAACAAATACGTCGAAGAACTTTCCAGACTGTCGGGGAACAAATATGGTCCAATGGCATTGGATGGTAAAGACGATCCCATTGCCAGCCTATCGCCTGATCAAAAGCGTAAAGATTTTGCTGAACTGAATTTTGCCCAGACACCGGTACCGGCTGCCCTGGCTGTGTTGAGCCAAAAGCAGGCCGATGTTCGTCGCCTTGAAGGTGAAGTACTGGATGTACTCGCCAGTAAAGTAGGTGCCCAGGATGTTAAGTTCGACAAAATCATTGCCATGCTGAGCATGGATTCAAAAGTGGTTGTTGCCGGTACAAAGTTTAAAGGACAGATGTTCCTGGCTGCTTCGTCTTCGGGTATACAACCGCGCATGAGTCTGAATGGAGCTGCTGTTCGTATGCAGGATGGTCAGGGTATCATTGAGTTTACCGCTCAGGGTGGCGCTTACGACAAAAATGGGCTTGCCCGTCGTACACTTACAGGTTCTATTGCGTATCAGACTGCAGCAGGTTTGAAGACCGTACCTCTCACCGCTGAGTACTTTGTCGCCAAGCCATCGTACCAGATTGAAACCGGAACAATGCCACCGCTGTATCTGGGTTGTGCGAACAAGCTAAGCATTCAGAGTCCGCAGCTAGGTGCTCTATGGAATCCAAGCTTTTCGGCTGACGGCGCTTCTGTAATTCAGTCGGGTGAAAAAGGAAAGATCACGGTAGTGCCTAGTTCACAAAATGTAGCATTGAATATCAGCAATTCGGGAAGCTTACTGGGTACAGAACGTTTTCGTGTGAATAAAGTACCTCGTCCGACGATTGAAGTTTTCGTAGGGGGTACGCGGGCTAGTGATCCTCGCGGTGTCCCTGTTTCTTCAGCCCGGAGCGTACGGATTCAGGCCGTTGCCGATCCAAGCTTTGCTGCCTACTCGCCGGATGATGCCAAGTTCCGCACAACCGGAGCAACCGTGTCGCTGGTGCGGGGTACGAAACGTGTGACCTTCGTTACGGTAGGTGCTGGTGGCGGATCAATCGGTTCGTTAGCTGCTGAAGCACAACCCGGTGACCGTCTTGTTATCCAGATTGAAGGCGTACAGCGGCAAAACTTCAAAGGCGATGTTAGTGATGTGCCAATGGGTAGCTTACTTCAGCAGGTTTCGCTGTATTAACGCACTAAAGCGGTTTGCTGACCGTTAACATACTGAATTGACAACAAATAGTAGCCATGACACAATTTAGAACGATAAGATATGCTGGTGTGCTGGCCGTAGCTGCGCTGGCGCTGGCAGGAGGGGAGGCCCTGGCTCAGGAGAAGGCAAGTAACGGTACAAACGCGCTATCGGTTCGCGCTATAAATGAGAATGACATCATGATGAAGAAGACCCTTTGGCGTCGTATCGACCTGAAGGAGAAACAGAATCAGTCGATGTTCTCGAAAAACAACGAAATCTCTAAATACCTCATCGACGCTGTAAAAGCTGGTTTGATCGATGCGTATGCGAATGATTCGTGCACGACAAAAATTTCGATTGAGAAATTTCACGAAAACATGCTAATCCCGAACACGGGAGGAGGCTTGTCTGCCGAAGAAAAAGCCGCTGGTTTTACCGAGGATGGCAAAACGGCTGGTGCGAATGACGGTTGGGATGCGCCTGCAAAAGACAAAAAGAAACCGGCTGATGATGGCTGGGGAACGCCTAAGAAAGCAGCCGAACCTGCCGTTGCGGATGATGGTTGGGGAGCTCCTAAAAAGAAAACCGCAGTAGCCAAGAATGCGAAAGGCAAAAAAGGGAAAGGCAAAGTAGCAGCGCCCGTTATAGAGCCTAAGAAAGATTCGGTTGTTGTAGCGTCTGCCCCCACACTCTCCGGCGACGAGTATTTCCCGAGAGAACTGAACATTCTTGAAGTAAAAGAAGACTGGGTTTTTGATCGGAAACGTTCACGTCTGTATTACGATGTTCAAACGGTAACACTGCTGTTGCCTGCTGACAAAAATCAGGCTGGTTACGAAAAGCCAATCGCTACGTTTAAATACAAAGACCTCGACAAGCTGTTCCGCAGCGACCCGAAGAAATTTATCTGGTACAACCCGCAAAACCAGGCTCAGCACAAAAACCTGGCCGATGCCTTTGATCTTCGGTTGTTCTATGGCCGGATCACGAAAGTAGCTAACCCAGGTGACACAGATTTAGTAGGTATGTATGGTGATCGTGAAGGTCTTCTCAAATCGTACCAAACTGAATATGAACTCATGGAAACTGAGCACAGCCTTTGGGAGTATTAATAAAAAAGAGCGGCTGAAAAGTCGCTCTTTTTTGTCGTTTCCCTGAATATATGAGCGGCTACCCAGCCGCTCATATTATTGTTCAATAGCATCAAAATACTGTTTTAGCTTCACCGCACGGTCTTTACCAACTACTTCGGCCACTTCATCAAAGCTGGCTTCTCTAATTTTGGTTACGCCTTTGAAATGTTTTAACAGTTTAGCGGCCGTTTTCTTCCCGACACCTTCTACATTTTCAAGTTCGCTGATCAGGCTGTTTCGGCTGCGTTTGTCCCGGTGATAGGTGATAGCGAAGCGGTGAGCCTCGTCACGTATCCGCTGGATCAGCTTGAGTGACTCCGACTTTTTATCGATGTAAAGGGGTAGGTTGTCCTCAGGGAAATAAATTTCCTCAAGTCGTTTAGCAATGCCGATAATTGGTACTTTTCCATATAAATCAAGGTCTTTCAAGGCATCGCAGGCGGCACTTAGCTGGCCTTTGCCGCCATCAATGACAATTAAGTCGGGTAATCCGGTCTCCTCTGTCAACACGCGTGTGTAGCGCCGGGTAACTACCTCGTACATACTCGCGAAGTCGTTCGGACCAATAACGGTTTTAATAGAAAAGTGCCGGTATTCTTTGTTCGCTGGTTTACCACCAATAAAGCAGACCATAGCCGATACCGGATTGGTGCCTTGGATGTTCGAGTTATCGAAACATTCTATGCGGTTCGGCAATGTTTTTAATTGCAAATCCTGCTTCAACCGAATTAGCACACGGTCTTTTTTGCTGGCGCTGGCCGTTGCTTCGGCGGCAGCCCGTTCCTGCCGTTCGCGCCGGAAGTAAAGCACGTTTTTAAGCGACATATCCAGCAACTTCTTTTTGTCGCCAATTTGCGGAACCGTCACCTCTGCTTTCAGATCAATATCGAGCGGGATGTTCGATATGATTTCTTTTGCCTGGCTGCCGTATTGGTCCCGAAACTCGATGATCATCATCACCAGTAAGTCCTGATCAGTTTCGTCGAGCTTTTTCTTGATCTCTACAGTATGCGTCTGAACAATGGTACCATTGACCACCTTCATAAAGTTTATGTAAGCAGCTGTCTCATCCGAGGCAATGGTAAACACGTCGGCATCCGCAATTTTCGGGTTGACAACGGTCGATTTGCTTTGAAACCGTTGGAGTACTTCCATTTTCTCTTTGTACTTCTGTGCCTGCTCGAAAGCCAGATTACCGGCGGCTTCGACCATCTGATTCTTGAAGTACTCCTGGGCAGGTTTTAAGTTGCCTTTTAGGATATGATGAATCTGCTCAATATCAGAGTTGTAATCTTCTTCGGGCTGTTTGCCTTCGCATGGGCCTTTACAATTACCAATGTGATATTCCAGACAGACCTTATACTTCCCGGCTTCTATGTTTTCCGGGGCGAGGTTGTAATTACAGGTACGGATTGTAAACAACTGGCTGAACATATCCAGTACCGTGTACATAGGCTTCAGATTAGCGAAGGGGCCATAAAATGTACCCAGCTTTCGGTCGATCCGTCGGGTGGTTACGACGCGTGGGAAATGCTCGTTCGTGACACAAACGAATGGGTAGGTTTTGTCATCGCGAAGTAAAATATTGAACTTGGGCTGGTACCGCTTAATCAGCTGATTTTCGAGCAACAGGGCATCAAATTCAGTATGGACAATGGTAAACTCAATTTTACGAATCTGGCTCACCAGCCGTAACGTTTTACGGTCATGCCCTTTTGAGTTGGTAAAGTAGCTGCTGACCCGGTTTTTCAGGTCTTTAGCCTTACCAACATAAATTACCTCGCCCGTAGCGTCAAAATACCGATAGACGCCCGGTTCGTGTGGTACTTTGGCTAATTCTTGCTTATAATCGAATTCAGGCATACCAGAGCACCGACCTTTCTGGTCGGCAGGTTATTGAGTAATAGATGAGCAGTTAAACATGCAGAACGATTGGGGCGTACTACAAAACAAGCAGCGAGGCCTAAAGGTTGCCTGTTTGCTATGACTAAAAAGGCCAGCAAAAGCTGGCCTGGTAGAGTTTACTGGAGTATTTCATCTTCATCTTCCGGCACCACTTTAGGGGGTGTATATCGCTGGGTAGAATCTATGTGATAGCCACCACAGTCAATCTTGAAGTTGTTCGGCTTTCGGAATGGCTCAGGGCGGTATTGCGTAAGCGTTGGATCTTTATATATCTTTTGCATATACATGGCCCAGGCAGGCATAGCCTGTCGACCGCCCTGTCCTAACTCAATTGTTCTGAAGTGAATTGGCCGATCGTCGCCACCTACCCAGAGACCCGAAACAAGGTGCTGAGTCATGCCCATAAACCAGGCATCGGAGTAATTGGATGTCGTTCCGGTTTTAGCGGCAATCTCATTGCCACCTTCCAGCAATTTGTATTGAGTCCGCAACCGCTGGGCTGTGCCATTAGGATCTTCCACCGCTCCACGCATTAGGTGAAGCATTTCGTAAGCGCGATTGGCACTGATGACCTGCTTGGCATCTGGCGTGAAGTTTTTCAGCACATTACCGTTTTTGTCCGTGATACGAATTAGCATCATTGGCCGAACGCGTGTGCCTCCGTTGGCAAATGCGCAATAAGCCGCCACCATCTCATAAACCGACACGTCACTTGTGCCAAGACAGAGGGTAGGATCTTCCCGCAGGTCTTTACTTTCAATCCCCATATCATGGGCGTACTTAACAACAGCGGCCGAGCGTGTTTTCTTTATCAATTGAGCACTAACCGTGTTGATGGACTGTCCGAGAGCTTCACGCAAGGACAAACTCTGGCCACTGTAACGACCTGTCGAATTTTTAGGCATCCACGGTGGTCCGTTGTTGTTATCTTCGCCATGGGCAAATACCGTTGGTTGGTCAACGATGTGGCTGCAGGGTGTTACAAAGCCCTGATCTAAGGCTGTCAAATACACAAATGGTTTGAAGGTTGACCCCGGCTGACGTCGGCTCTGGCGCACGTGGTCAAATTTCATGTATTTAAAATTCACCCCGCCTACCCAGGCTTTTACGTAGCCGTAACGAGGGTCCATTGACATAAAGCCGGTATTAAGCAGCCGTTTATAATACCGGATTGAATCCAGCGGACTCATGGTGGTATCTTTATCATTACGTCGGTTTCCATATACGAAGACCTTCATTTTTATGGGCTTGCGCATTTCAGCCCAAATGGCTTTCTCATCGTCACCCAAAGCGGCTTTTAGCTGCTTGTAACGAGTTGTCCGACGAGCTACCGACTCAATAAAGCCCGGAATTTCGACATACTTCTTGGTCCTTGGGTCTTTTTGTACCCAGGGGTTTCGTCCGCGCCAATGCTCATAGAATTTTTTCTGCTGGTCACGCATATTAGTCATGACGGCTTCCTCAGCATAGGCCTGCATGCGGGAGTCGATGGTGGTGTAGATCTTTAGCCCGCTGGTGTACAAGTCCAGTTCGGCGCCGGGATTTTCTTCGTTATACTGGCGAATCCAGCGTTTGATATCATCACGGATAACCGATCTGAAGTAGGCAGCCATCCCTGTATTCTGATTCTCGACGCTGAAGTCAAGTTTCAGCGGCTTGTTCTTATAAGTAATAAACTGATCCTCGGTCAGAAACTTATACTTTTTCATCTGACTCAGCACCACATTTCGTCGATCCCGGGTTCGTTCTTCAAACAGGCGTGGGTTGTAGAACGTCGGGTTCTTAAGCATACCTACCAGTAGGGCGGCTTCTTCAACCGTGAGATTCCAGGGTTCTTTACTAAAGTAAGTTTTAGCCGCTGTTTTGATGCCGTAGGTGTTATTGCCGAACGAGACAGTGTTGAGGTACATCATCATGACCTCCTGCTTCGTGTAATTTCGTTCCAGGCGAACGGCCAGAATCCACTCTTTTGTTTTCGCTATAATCAGGCTGATGATCGGAATATGTCCCAACACCCCGCGCAATTCTTCCCGACGGGTGTCAAACAGGTTTTTTGCCGTTTGCTGGGTCAGTGTACTCCCCCCACCGGAACTGGACGCGCTTTTGAAGGTGAGAAAGCCACCTACCGCCCGGAATAAAGATCGAGGGTCGATACCCGAGTGTTTAACAAAACGGGCATCTTCAGTAGCCAAAAGGGCCGATGTTACGTTGGGCGATACCTGGGAAATCTCGATGGGGGTCCGGTTTTCGACGTAATACTTGCCGAGCAATTGATTGTCGGCGGTATACACTTCGGAGGCTTCTTCACTTTTTGGATTTTCCAGAGCTTTCAGGCTGGGCATGCCGCCAAAAAGCCACAAGAAATTATAGCTGACGGCAACAATGTATAAGATCAGCAGAACAATACCGAGTAATGAGAATCGCCAAAGGTTTCGGATTATCTTCCGGTAAGGACCAGGAGCAAAATCAAACATGAAATAGGTGTTAATGTTTAGTGGTGTTGATAAGTAAGGGGCTTCGACAAACGATAACGCCCTTTATCGACAAGCCGGAAATGACTTATTTCTTTGCGGTCGATGAGTTGGCCGCCGTTTGCATATCTTTCACATAAGGTGCTAATTGACTGGCTGGGTAATCACGAATGAACTCAGCCAAAGCCTGTTTGTAATCGTCAAGGGGTTTTACTTTTCCGACTAATATAACCCGTAACAAAGCTAGTTTATCTTCTAACTGGCTTCCGGCAAAGCCAGGCATGGCCGCATCGGCACGCGCAAGGGCTTCTGTGTTGTTATTCGCTTTATACAGGTCATAAATAGTTGTATAAGTTCTTTGGGCCTGCGCTTCAGAATCTGTTGTTTGAGCGGCCAGTTTACCCGTTAGACGGGCATAGGACGTGTTTGGATATTCGGCCAGCAGTTTTTCTTTCCAGGGAGATGCTTTACCAATCTGCTCACTGGATAAGTAAAGTAAGTAATACACTTCCGGCTTTTGGAGTGTATTTGGATACCGGGTCAGCAATTTCTCAAAGGTTGGAATGGCGTTGGCTGGCTGATTAAGCTCAAATTTATATAGCTTACCAAGTCGGTAGAGGGCATTCTCGATACGTTGGTTGGCGGCTGCCTGCGCTTCTTTGGTAAACGGAATAGTAGCGATCATGGCCTCTTTCTGCCCTTTTCGACTGGTATTGGGTCCGGCCAGATTAATAGGGATACCACCCGCTGTAGCAGGTTGTACTGTTGGGTCGGGATTAATTGAATTAGCCGGTGATGCACCATTCAGTGGGCTATTGACTGACGCAATGGCTTCGGACGCTTCTTTGTTGCTTCGTCGCCAGTTATCTTCCAGCGGGCGGTTTCCCCATTGCACGGAAAATTCCTGTCGCCCCTGACTCAAGGCAACAGGGTTGTAGAGAATCCACCGTTCGGCGGGGGGTAAATTGGAGTTCGTGGCACCCGGTACGGAGCTTATATTGCCCGTGGTGGCTTTGTCGATAATCTGTTGCGCGAGCGCTGCCTGGGCTTTGTCCTCTTTTTCACGTGCAGAAATGGTTTTCTCCAGCACATTGTCGAGCGCGGCCGGGTCCATTTTGGCCAGCGTCAGCAAGCTATCGTCGGTACGGATAGTTTTCTGGTACTGGACAAACTCATCGAGGGTCTTTTTACGGTTAACCAAAGCGGCATACTCGGCCGATTGTTGGGGGATCAATGCCAGCGCACTGTCATAGTACACTTTGGCATGTTCGTAATCGGCTTTCTTTTCGAAATACAGCTTTCCAATTTCCAGATAAGTAAAAGGAACCTGGGTAGTGTTGGAACCCGCTGCCTGAATCGACCGGCTATAATACGAAATGGCTTTATCGATTCGGCCGCTTCGCGCTTCGAGAAGCCCCATCGTGAAATAGATTTTATCCTTCAGGTCGGCGTTCTTCCGATCATTAAGCATTTCTTCGAACGTTTCGGTCGATTGAGCCATCCGCTTCTGATCGCCGGTCAGACCACCACTTTGAATGGCGAACAGGTTGGCGTAAAACGATTGATCGTACGTTGGTCGGGAGGCTAAAACTTTTTTATAGTGGTCAACGGCTTTAGCTGGCTGGCCAACCAAGTCGTACAATTGACCGGCTATTAAATGAAGCCGGGCTGTCGATTCACCTTTTGGCAAAACCGAGAATGTGGCATCCAGAATACCGGCAGCGGTGAGGTATTCACCCTGGCGTTCGTGCAAATAAGCCTTCGTGAGGTAAAAATCCCGGGTGTTGTTTTTGTTGAGGGGCTGGTTGCGCAGATACTCGGCTACATTGAGCGCATTGGTATAGTCACTTGCTTCAACATACGCCCGCATCAACCCAACCAGCGCCATATGCTTATCGTTCTCGTTGGTTCCTTTCGTATTGACATACTTGAACACCTCAATGGCGTTAGGCAAATCCTGCTTGATCAGCCGGGCTCGACCGATGAGAATATAGGCATCATCAAGCCATTTACTGTTCTGGTGGCGTTCGGGAATTATGGATGCTTTCTTGATCGCGTCGTCCAGTTGCGGCTTTAGGGGTTGCGCAAGCATGGAATCAACCGGCAGTAAAATAGGCAGTAACTGGTTATAGTTTTCCTGCCTAGTTTTAAACAGTACCTGTTCTGCCTGATTGATCTGGTCGCGGGCTATGACGTAGGCATTAAAATGCGCCGTAAGGTTATGATACCCTTTACTTACCGGTTTAGTGCTGTACTGGGAGCACGATACCAGGCCACCGGTCAATGAAGTAAAGACCGTAAGGAGTAGAAATAGTTGGATACCTGAATAACGGGACATTCGAAAAATAACACGTGTTCACTCGTATTAAAACGTTTCCAGATGGTTTGGTAATATGGAACCTTAGCCCAAATTAACGAATTTTGCACGGCATATAACACCAAACGCCCTAATTCTATGGAAAACGACCCCGACCAGCCTGAACGGAACGATACGGAAAACCCGGTTCGGGGCGATCAGAGAATCAAAAATGCTACGGAGAAGACAACCTCATTTGTACAATTTAGTGGTATTGCCTTTCAAATGCTGGGTACCATTGGCCTGGGTGTTTGGGCCGGAATGAAACTGGATGCCTGGCAGAATAATCATCGGCCTGTCTGGACAATCGTATTATCGCTGACGGCTATCGGTGCTTCACTCTACCTGTTTATCCGGCAATTGACAAAAAGATAGTAGACCGCATCTGATAAAAACTGACTTCAATTAACAGGCCTGGTGCCCATTATGATCAAAATAATTTTATTTACTTCCACGCTGGCAATTGCATTTTTCGTAGCCGAACGATATTCGGTCACCCCCTGGATTCATCCGAACTGGAAGATCATTCTTATTTTCTTTTTATGTGTGTCATTCCTGACAAATCGGCTGGTAGAGTCTGGTTTACAGGACAATCAGGAGCGATTTATTCCGTTATTCATGGCCGCGACCGTAGCCCGGCTTATTCTTGGACTGGCTTTCATCGGTTTCTTCCTGTTCCGTCACATCGAACAGCGCCGAACCTTCGTTTTGGACTTTCTTGTACTATATATATGTTATACAGGCTTTGAGATTTGGACGATGACTCGTAACTTGCGACGCGATTCGTAAAAACGATTTGTCACATCATATGTTGCGTTCGGCTATTAATAGGATTTTGTTTGCAACGGCTCTCATTCTGAGTTCGTTAGTAGGTGCTCAGGCACAAGAGCATGCCCACGAGGGTGAAGCGCATGCCAACCATGAAGGTGAGGCAAAAGCCACCAAGGGAAAATTTGATGTTGGTGGCATGATTATGCACCACATTAAAGATGATCACGGTTGGGAGTTTGCCCACGGTGTTACACTGCCATTACCCGTCATTCTGTATTCTAAAGATCGTGGTCTGGAAGTCTTCTCTTCGTCGAATTTAGCCCACGAAGCTACTTATAACGGCTACAAGAATGTACACGGTAAAATTCACCGGGTCAATGAAGCGGGCGAGGTTGATCACGAAGCGAAAGTCTACAACTTCTCAATCACCAAGAACGTAGCGTCATTGTTGCTCAGTGCTGTTATTTTGTTGCTTGTCTTTTCGGCAGTTAGCCGGGGCTATGCAAAGAATAAAGGCAAGGCTCCCAGCGGAATTCAGTCGTTTCTGGAACCGATCATCCTGTTCGTCCGGGACGAAATTGCCAAGCCAAGCATCGGACCTAAATACACAAAGTATTTGCCTTATCTGCTGACTCTGTTCTTCTTCATTCTGGTTAATAACTTACTGGGTCTATTGCCCGGTGCGGCTAACCTGACGGGCAATATCACCGTTACACTAGTACTGGCTGTTATTACCTTCGTGATCGTTACGTTCAGCGGTAACAAGCATTACTGGATGCACATCCTCAAGCCAACGGGTGTTCCCGTTGCGTTATTGCCCATCATGATTCCGGTTGAAATTGTTGGTGTTTTCATGAAGCCTCTGTCGCTCATGATTCGACTATTCGCCAACATCACGGCGGGTCACATCATCATCCTGAGCTTGCTCGGCCTTATTTTCATGGCCAACAACATGGGTGGTATGGGAACGAGCGTGGCAATCAGCCCGGTTGTATTGTTCTTTACCCTCTTTTTGAACCTGATTGAATTGCTGGTAGCGTTCCTTCAGGCGTTTATCTTCACCCTGCTAACGGCGATGTATATCGGCAGTGCGGTTGAAGAACATCACGATGCCGACCATGGCATTGGATATGAAGGCACAACTTCAGAATTAGGTTAAGTCAGCCATTGCCTGACTGGTTCAGGTGATCGATTTTCAATTGCAATCTTTTGTTTCACTAATAAATACGTTTGAAGTTTATGTTCGCAATGTTGTTTGCTCTGCTGTTAGAAGCTACTGGTAGTGTTTCGATTATGGGTGCTGCTATCGGCGCTGGTCTAGCTGCTATCGGCGCTGGTCTTGGTATCGGTAAAATTGGTGGTAGTGCAATGGAAGGTATTGCCCGTCAGCCAGAAGCGGCTGGTCGTATCCAGACTGCCATGCTGATCATCGCGGCTCTGATCGAGGCCGTAGCTCTGTTCGCAGCCGTTATTTGTCTGCTCGTTGCTACTGCGTAAGCAGCGCGACGTAGCCGTCAACTGAGTTTGAGCAGGCTGGTTGCATTAGGCACTGGCATCCCTGCTCGCCCAATTTAAGAGAAACGTCTGCCCGTTTGGGGTTGCCGACGGGCAGACGTCCTCTAACAAAAGATTGAGCTGAATTCCGCTGTACGATTGACGAATCCGATTTGTTGACGTACCAATAAACTTATACATCAAAACTCGAAATCAACCGCTCACGCGGTCGTAAATCCATGGATTTGCTCACACCCGATCTTGGTTTATTATTCTGGCAGGTAGTGGTTTTCCTCGGCCTGTTCCTTATCCTTCGTGCGTTCGCCTGGAAACCTATTACCGAGAGCCTGAACGAACGGGAAAACAACATTCAAAGTGCGCTCGACCTGGCCGAAAAAACACGGCTTGAAATGACCGCACTGAAAGCCGATAACGAAAAGTTACTGGCTCAGGCACGTTCGGAGCGCGAAGCTATCCTACGTGGCGCTAAAGAAACAGCCGATAAAATGCTGGCCGAAACACGGGATAAAGCATCGGCTGAGGGCCAGCGCATCCTGGAGCAGGCTCGTGAATCGATGCAGAACGAACGCCTGGCACTGGTTGCCCAGATGAAAAAAGAAGTGGTTACACTTTCGCTCGATATTGCGGAGAAAGTACTTCGTAAGGAGCTGAGCGATAAAGCTTCTCAGGAAAAGTTAGTAACAGACCTGGTCTCTAATTCACGCTTAAACTAATTCGATTATGGCAGTCGCTACTGTTGCCGCTCGCTACGCCAAATCGCTGTTAGATCTGGCGCAGGAGCAAGGCCTGACCGAGACCATGTACAAGGACATGTTGTTGTTCAAAAATACAGTGGATCAAAGTCGGCCGCTGATGTTGATGCTGAAGAACCCAATTGTCCGGGCAGAGAAGAAAAGTGCCGTTATCAAAGCCGCTTTTGGCAATCGGGTCAACCCGGTAACGATGGCCTTTTTTGATATCATTGGCCGGAAGAACCGCGAAGGCATCATGGATTCCATTGCTGAGCAGTTTATTAGTCAGTACGATCAACTTAAAGGTGTTGAACGGGCTACTGTCATCACAACCGTTCCGCTGACGGCCCCTCAACGGGATATATTTAAAGCGATGGTCACGAAAACGACGGGCTGTAAGTCGGTTGAACTCGAAGAAAAGCTGGATTCTAAATTAATTGGTGGTTTTGTCCTGCGTTTGGGCGACCGTCAGGTGGATGGCTCGATTCGCAGTCAACTGAACGATATCCGGTTAAAGTTTTTAAACTAGTCCAAGACACGCAGAATTCTGCACGAGTTCACAGATAAGCGTAGATTTGTCTCCGCCACGTTCTATAAAAAGCCGCTTCCCTGTTTAGGGAAGCGGCTTTTTATTACCACCACTTTTCGTATCCGGCGGTTGGTTTCCAGGTTGACTTGGGCTCGAAATGCTGCCACAAGAGAGCCGCGACGTTCCTTAGGAGCACGAAACCTTCATTTGTCCGTTCCCAGCTTTCGTCCTTCTGGTTTTTGGTCATAACGCAGTATACGTACTCACCGTGTGGCGCGTGGACAAGCACAACCTCTGAACGAGACTGGTTGACGGCACCATTCTTGCAGGCCGTTTTTATATCCGGCGGCACCTGCGAAAGCCCGTCGTTATCCCAATACTGACGCCCGAGGTTCCGGTACATTTCCTCACTGGCATCCGGACTAACAGCCCGCCCCTGACGGATGAATGTTAATAGATTGGCCAATTCGCGGGGTGTGGTTTGCCCCCAGCCGTAGCGGGTCCGGTCCGCTTCCCGACCCGGAGTGCGTGAGTTGACCCGTGTCTGGTGGAATCCGTTCGTCTCAAGCCAGCCGTTGATGGTAGCCCCTCCGCCCGCCAGTGCCTGACACCATAAACTGCCCGTATTATCGCTGACGGTCTCCATCAACATGACAACCTCACTCAAGGGGATTTTAGCACCGTCTTTCAACGAACCAACAATGCCATCGTCATAGTGCAGGGAATCTTTATAAGTGAGAATCTGTCCATAGGTCAATTCACCTTTATGGATTTTGTCGAAAAGACCGCATTGAATCGGAATTTTGATGGTGCTGGCGGTTGGGAATAGGGTATCCGCATGGATGGCTACCGTTTTTCCTGTCTTCAGGTTGTGAACATATACGCCGGCATCGCCCCGAAAACCGCTTAGTACAGCCTGGAGCTTACGTTCCAGAGCCATATCCCGTTTTGGGGACGATTGACCGCGGGTAACGAGTGAACAAAGGGAAAAGAGAAGGCAAAAAGATAATAAGCGCATCAGGATTGTAAGGGTTTTACTAATTTGACATGCGTTCGGATAAAGGATTCACGCTCGTAAAACCGGATGGTGTCGACACGTTTCTGATTAGTCGTTACCTCCAGATTGACGAAGTTTTCGTTAGTTGCCAGCGCTGTCAAAGCTGCTACCAACTGCTGTCCGATGTGCTGGTTTCGTAGCTCAGGACGGACAAACAACTCCTGAATCTCCCCAACTTTACCCGTGTGGTGAAGTAAGTACTGAACATGACAGCTAACGAAACCAACAACTTCCCCCTGCATTTCGGCAACCAGATAATGAACGAGTGGATTAGCTGTATTCCGATAGAAAATTGCCGTGAAGGACGCACGGTCGAGCATTACCTGCTCCAGCGCACACAGGAAATCGTAAATGGTGGCTTCATCTGTTTGCGTAGCTGGCCGGATGATAAGGCCGTTGGGAAAAGTAGATTGACCGGGCACGTTGATTTATAGCGGTGTAGACTATCTGTCTATGATCGTGTTCTCAAGTTCGTCATTTTTAAGCTTGCTCCTTATCGTTTATGCATAAAATCATCGCGTTTGCTATGTTGGGCTTAGGTATGGCCTGCTCGGGCCGGAAAACAGAAACCAGCAAAGCACAAACCACCGACACTATATTGGAAACTCAATCTGACTCCACCGTCTTTGCCAAAGACCGGCAGTTTTTACGCCAACACCACCCCGATTTAGTTGAATTGACGCATGGAGAGGCCTCTGCTTTGGTTTGCCCGGCTTACCAGGGTCGTGTGATGACGAGCAGTGCCGATGGAAAATCGAGCTATGGCTGGATCAATTACGACCTGATTAAATCGGGTAAATTACTCCCGCACATGAACGCTTTTGGTGGAGAGGACCGCTTCTGGCTAGGTCCCGAAGGCGGACAGTTTGCGCTATATTTCAAGCCGGGAGATCCTTTCGACGCCACTCACTGGCAAACTCCCGCTGCTATTGATACCGAACCGTTTACCCGTACGAAAAGTAGCCAGGCATCGGTCAGCTTTACCCGCGACGTAGCTTTGACAAATTACGCCGGAACCCGATTTGATTTGGGTATTCAACGTACCGTTCGGCTGTTAACGAACGATGAAATTACAACGCAGCTTGGTGTGGCCATCGATTCGCTGAAGGTGGTGGGCATTCAATCGGAAAACAAGATTACCAACAAAGGCAAACAAGCCTGGACAGCACAAACCGGAATGCCGTCGATCTGGATTCTTGGCATGATGAATGCCTCTCCGAAAGCCACTATTATCGTCCCATTCCGGCAAGGCGAAGGGAAACCAGTCAATGATTCCTATTTCGGTAAAGTGCCCGCCGAGCGTCTGCGGATTGGTAAGACGGCTGCCCTGTTCACGGCCGATGCCAACTACCGAAGCAAGATAGGCGTGTCGCCCGCACGGGCAACGAAATGGATTGGTAGTTATGACCCAACCACCCAGACCTTAACGCTGGTGACGTACGATTTTGACCCAACGAATAACCAGTATGTTAACTCCGCCTGGGAGCAACAGAAAGACCCCTTCTCGGGCGATGTGGTTAATGCTTATAATGATGGACCCATGAAGCCGGGACAGCCGCAAATGGGTAGGTTTTATGAACTGGAGTCCTCGTCACCAGCGGCTCAGTTAAGCCCCGGAGGCACGCAGCAGCACCGGCACACAACGTTTCATTTGCAGGGATCGGAGCAACAACTGAAGAAGATTGCCCGTCAATTGGTACAAACAGATTTGGCCGACTTGTAGCAGGGGCGTTCAGTGCCAACTTTAGTCTACACGACAAGCTGGCACTATCAATTTTACACGTCGGATAAGGCGACGATTACGCTTTTAGTCTGATGGTGCAGGTATTTTGAAAAGACAGGAACCTTTCAAAACGCCTGTAATGCATCTGACTCAAAAACGGTTTTGCCCGTTAGTCCCTGTTGGGTTGTGGTGAGCATAGCCTTGGCGACTTTGCTGGCCTCAATGGCTCTATATTTCGCCGGAATCAGGGGCTTGAGCAGACGCATGGCACCCTCAGCCAGCCGTTCTCCAAGCCGATTGTCGCCCTGCCCGGCGCGGTTGCCGAGTAGGAGAGAAGGCCGGTAGATAAGTAGGGTTGGATAATTCAGGCCGGCCAGATCCCGTTCGACTTCACCTTTCACCCGGTTATAGAAGAAAGAAGATTCGGTGTCGGCCCCCATTGATGTGACGATGGCAAACTGTTTGGCACCATTGGTAAGACCCATCCGGGCAATGGTCATTGGATATTGATAATCTACCTTTTGAAACGCTTCTTTTGACCCCGCCTTTTTCATTGTTGTGCCTAAACAGCAAAATATATCATCAGCTTGTATAATTAATCCATTTGGATGATCAAATTCGAAATGGACTTCCTGTAAATGAGGATGTTGCCAGGTCAATGGTTTACGCACCAGCACTTTAACTTGGGAGTAGAGCTGTGAGTCAACAAGTTGATGTGTTAGCAGGTTGCCAATCAGGCCCGTAGCACCTAAAACAAGTGCTGTTTTTTGAGTGGGTAAAGTCATAGGTTAAAGAGGAGGTTTTTGCTAAATTAGTCACTACAGATATAAAGGGAGATACTACGGTTTAAAATCTTTTCTATGCGTTCCGCTATTTATCGATTAGCCGCGTTGCTTGTACTCCCGGCATTAACGTTATTCTTTTCATTTCGAACTTATAACGATGATTTCATTAAACGTTTGCTGGACCAGTTTCGTCTTTATAACCAGCAGCGGCCCACGGAGAAAGTTTATATTCATACCGATCGGGATGCTTACCTGACCGGTGAAACGATATGGCTGAAAGGCTACCTCGTTAACGGAAGTTCGCATGAAGCAGACACGATCAGCCGGGTGCTATATGTCGATTTAATTGACCCTCTGGTTCGGCGTGTTCGGGTACGAGCCCAGTTCCGGGCCACCAATAGTTATGCGCCCGGCCAATTGACGGTGCCCGACTCATTAGCGGCAGGAACCTATCTGCTCCGGGCTTATACGAGCTTTATGCGGAATTACCCGGATGATTACTTCTTTACCAAAACGCTGACCATTCTACGCCCCGATGGTGATGGCAGGAAAGTTATGAGTCCTCAGGCAGACAATCGGCCTGACGTGCAGTTCTTACCTGAGGGCGGGCATTTACTTGTGGGTCTAGCGGGTCGCGTGGCGTTCAAAGCCGTTAACTCATCGGGAATGGGAGTAGCCGTCAAGGGCTTTGTGCTGAATGCCAGGAAGGATACTGTTGCTGGTTTTGCCAGTTCGCACTTGGGGATGGGCTTCTTCATGATCAAGCCCGAACCCGCTCAGACGTATACAGCTTACATTCCACTTCCTGATGGAACGTTGGCCGCCTATACACTCCCGTCCGCACAGGAACGGGGAGTGAGTATGCAGGTCGAAAACCTGACAAATAAAGAAAATGTACTGGTGTATATCATGCACAATAAAACCAGTACCGACACGACCGCCAAGCTGACATTAATTGCGCAGACAAGGGGGCAGGTAAATCAGACGGCCCTAATTCCATTGGCAAAAAAACTGGCTATGGTACGCTTGTCGCGTGCCCAGTTTCCCGAGGGTGTCACCCAGCTAACAGTCTTTGATGAAACCAATACCCCCGTTTGTGAGCGGCTTGTTTTTATTCACAGAGACGATCAAATCAACGTTTCTCTAACCACGGATAAACCGGCCTACCGAAATCGTGAACAGGTCAATCTGACCGTCATAACGACCGATGCACTGGGTAAACCACAAGCGGCTAATTTATCATTGGCCGTTTTGGACTCCCGACTCGCGCCCGAACTAGACTCGAACGCAGCCACCATTCGGTCGCATTTATTGCTGTCGTCTGATTTAACCGGTACGATTGAACAGCCCGATTATTATTTCAGACCGGCTAACAAAGACCGCTGGCTGAAGCTGGATATACTGATGATGACGCAGGGCTGGCGACGGTTTGCCTGGGCCGATGTGCTATCTGGAGCCATACCGCCCAATAAATACCCGCTGGAAGGAGGCTTATCATTAACGGGGCGGGTGATTCGGCCCAATCAGAAAGATATTGGCGGGAAAGTAAAACTTACGTTTATGCTGGCCCGGCGGGATAGTACGCGCGATATCCTGATTGGCGAGACCGATGAAGCCGGTAATTACGCGGCCTATGATCTCAATTTTACCGATACAACGACCGTCATGATTCAAGGCCTGAAAGGGAGTGCCAATCGGAATCTGGTCATTACACTCGATCAGTTGCTGGCACCACCGGTAACCGTTCTTAAGGTGCCTTACAACCCGCTGGAATTTAAGAGCGACGAACTTGCTGAGTTTATCCGGCGGACCAAAGAGTATCAGGAAATAGAGCGGCAAATCCGACGCAACGGCGAAGTGTTATTGAATACGGTGACCGTGAAAGCCAAAAAGTACAAAGAGCTGGACTCCAGAGTTATTTACGGCACTCCGGATGCCAGTGTCAAATTCGACCAGGTGAATACTTCTGGCAGGTTAACGTTTCTGGACGTTATTCAGGGTCAGATTGCGGGTGTGCAGGTGATTGGCAACGGACTCACTGCACGGGTACAAATTCGGGGAGCGGCCAATTTTAACGGCCCGGTAGACCCTTTGTTCGTACTCGATGGTATGCCAATGGACCTGCAAGGCGTAATGGGTGTATCCGTGCAGGACATTGATCGGGTCGATGTGTTGAAAGGCGCATCAGCAGCTATTTATGGGTCGCGGGCTTCGGGGGGCGTTATTTCGATCCTGACAAAACGAGGTAAGCCGGATTACGATTACTCGAAAGATTTAACCCCCGCCCCCGGCACGCTCGTTGCCAAACTACCGGGTTATGCTCCGCTAAAAGAGTTTTACGCACCCCGTTATGACGTTAAAAAGCCGGAACATGCCCGCCCTGATTACCGGACAACGCTGTTCTGGGCGCCTGTGGTCCAGACGGGTCCGGACGGAAAAGCAACCGTTTCATTCTATACGTCTGATGCTAAAACCGACCTGCAAATTAGGGCCGAGGGGCTTACCCGGTCAGGAATGCCAGGCGTTGGTGATGGGCGGGTACGTGTGGAGTAGACGGTGTACGTACTACGTAACGTCAGTACAGTTCGGAGCGTCAGCAATGAGCAGCTGGTGAGGTAAAGATCGGTTTAGCCGCGAGCGTTACGAGATAGGCAGGGTAATCACGAATCCGGTAAATTCACCGGCTTTGGTTTCCATTTCCACCGTTCCATTGTGGCTTTTGGTAATGATGTCGTAGCTGAGCGATAGGCCAAGACCCGTTCCCTCACCCGTGGGTTTGGTGGTGAAAAAGGGCTGAAAGATCTTGGCCTTTATGGAATCAGGTATACCAATTCCGTTGTCGAGTATTCGTATTTCGACTTTGTTGCCGATCAGGTTAGTGCTCGCCGTGACAGTTGGTTTGTAGGAGGGGTTCGCGTACTTCTGCTTTTCCCGAACGGCGTAGAAAGCATTGTTCAACAGGTTTAACAACACACGACCGATGTCCTGAGGAATAACGGTCAATTTGACTAATTGGGGATCAAGGCTGGTGACCAACTCACAATTAAACTCTTTGTCTTTAGCCCGTAACCCATGGTAGGCCAATCGCATATATTCATCAAGTAACGCGTTGAGGTCGGTTGGGCGTCGTTCGCCCGAGCTTAACCGGGAGTGCTCGAGCATACCCTTCACAATGCGGCTGGCCCGATTGCTATGTAAGCCGATTTTCTCCAGATTTTGCGATAGTGTTTCAGCCAGCTCAATCGTAGCACCATCATTGCCTGCCCTGATTTCCTGCTTTAATTCGTCGATGAGCTCGACGGATATTTCCGAAAAGTTTTTTACGAAGTTGAGCGGGTTTTGAATTTCATGGGCGATACCGGCTGTCAATTCGCCTAATGAAGCAAGTTTCTCCTTCTGGATCAACTGCATTTGTGTCGTTTTAAGATCGGCAAGGGAGATTTGCAGGGCTTCTTTTTGTTGCCTTAGTTCGACCGTCCTATCCTTAACCCTTTGCTCCAGCTGGTTATTTTGTGCTACCAGTAGTTCCTGTTGTTGCTCATGCAATAGCTCCAGTTCTTTATGGTACTGGATCTTTTTTCGCTGCGACGTAATGAAGGATATCAGGAAACCGGTAAATAGCAAAACCATCGCTGAGATACCAATGATTATCCGGGATTCAATAGACAGGTCGAACTGGTACATACATAGCTTTGGTTATGGATAGACAAAGAATAATATAGGCTACATTATGAACACTCCACATTTTTTCGGCAAGGCTGGCGTTTTCGCTGATTAAAGGGACGTAGAAAAGAAAAATGAAGAAATTGATCACAACATAAATACTAAGTTCCGTAACTATCCAGAAGGTTTGATCATTCCAAAAGCTCTCTACTTCATCCTGTAGTTTGGATAAGTAGTAGAGCAAACAATAGATGAGCAAAAAATAAGCTTCAATAGTAAACAGATTTCCACTTAAGTGATTTTGATCCAAATAATTTTCCAAAAAAATATAGTTCGCGATAATAAGAAAAAGGTACAAAAGAGGAAGGATTTGTCGTAAGCGTAAAAAATAAGACTGCTTAATAGAAAAGAAAAAATAGGTGAAACAAATAAACCTGGATATGGAGTGAATGGTATATAAGATAAGGTTGCTCTGCATCCAGTCGGGTAAATATCGTTTAAAGTCGCCTATTAAATCCCCCAGCGAATTAAGAGCCAATGCCAACCACAGGTAGACTAAAATAACCCTGAAATAACTGGGTTGATGACGATGGAAAAAGTAAGTAATCAGGGGGATCAGCAAAGCCCACATTTCCGACCAATCGAGAACTACCTGAAACATGGCGGCTTTAGTAATTTAGACATATAAAGAGAAGATTATATATAGATTGACAAGACCAGCTCCTAATCGATGAATATACAGGTTTCGTGAAAAAGTAAGTATAAAGTTAGCTTGAATGCACACGTTTTATGACAATTATTTTCTGCAATACAGACTGTATAGTCAATTGAACACTTCATGCTGTTTAATAAGCAAGGTTTTGATAATCAAGGACTAAGTTGTTAGTCCGGAAAGAAAAGCCTACCTTTTAGAGGGCTAGCTAATTTGCTGACTTATTCACGTCAACTTAATTATATCAACATGATTCTAACGACAACTACCAAACTACTTGGTTTCTGTTTATTGCTTGCCTTTGGATTTTCAGCCTGTCAATCCGGTCAGACAAAATCAGATAACGCCGACTCTACCAGTGCGAATTCCAGCGTGCAACTTGATGGAACAAAGATCAAAATTCCGACAATAGTGTTGGATACGTTAATAGTTTCCAGCGACCCATTGATAGCCTACGGTAATTCAGATTTTGTTTTTGAGCACTTTTTGAGTGATTCAGCTATTACGTTATATGGATGGGCAGTTAAAAAAGGAAAATCAGGTTCGGTCGATTATGGTACGGATCCAACGATGAAATTATCTCCTGTAGGCAGTACAACGGCTACTATAGGGCCAAATACATATGTAGGCGATCAAGTTCTGCTTAAGAAATATGTGCAGGAATTAGTAAAGCAGATTAAAGGTGATAACAGGAAAACCAGCCTTGTTTTTGTACCCCGGCGGAATACAGTTAGCGGAAGAATAAATTATAGTATATTTTTACTACGTACAGAAGGTCAATCAGACCCGGTAATACCATTCAATCCAGCGTTGTTGACAACTACTCCCTATGAAACAAATCCTTCCCCTCCTCATGGATTTAATCAGTAAGTAGGGGAGGAAAAATTATTTTTTTTGATGTTTTAGACTCACATCACTTGATCATTATTTCGACTGTTATACGTGATTTTTTAATGATAATGGCTTCAACATAAAAACGGCAGGACCCTGTTTCGGGGCCTGCCGTTTTTATCGGTCATTCAGGGGCTCAGCAAAACGCTTTACCTTATACGGCACCCAGAATTTTCATATTAATGGGGTCCCAGCTAATGGCTTTCTTCTGAGCAAAGCTCATGTTGCCGCACTGAGTCGGCCCACAAGCCCGAAGTCCGAACGTTGCATCCTCAATGTTCGGTGTTTTGGAGCGAACGGAGCTGAAGAAATTGACAAAGTGTTCGTAGCGGTCGCCCTTGTAATCTTTCGGGAACGAGTACTTAAACTCCTTTGGCCCTTCCAGTTCAGGACGGGATGGGTAAAGTTTGTTATACTCCTGTATGTATAATTCCTTCTGATCTTTCGGGAAGTTGTCGATCGACATGCCGGGGGCCTTCGGAAACTTGTTCCGGTGAACGGTCAATGAATCGAAGCCCAGCGACAAATCGCCCTCCGTGCCCACCAGCCGAACGAGGTAATTACCACCCCCGCCGTCGACAAAGTTGGAACGGGTGGTCAGGTTAAATTCGGGATGTTCGGCTGTTTTTCCGTAGTCGTAGATGCTCAATTGAATATCCGGCACATCGCGACCATCTTTCCAGTATCGGGTACCCCCACTCGAATAAACCTTGTTTGGCCCTTTTGATCCCGTAATGCAGTGCAGCGAAGTTAGCAGGTGAACGTACAGGTCACCCGCAATACCGGTGCCGTAGTCCTGGTAATTCCGCCACCGGAAAAAACGGAGTGGGTCCCAGGGGCGTTTGGGCGCGCTGCCCAGGTACGTATCCCAGTCAACGGTTTGGGGCGATGCATCGGGTGGAATGGAATACTGCCAGGCACCCATGGCGCTGTGGCGGTCGTAGATGGCTTCGGCAAAGACAAGCTCGCCAATATCACCGGCTTTCAGTAGTTCACGGGCTTTGGCAATGAGCAGCGAACTGGCAAACTGGCTACCCACCTGAAAAACTTTACCCGTCTCTTTCGAGACTTTGATCAGGGTGTGGCCGTCTTCTACCTTTTGCACCATCGGTTTCTCGCAATAGACGTGCTTGCCTTTGCGCATAGCATCGGACGATATTTTCTCGTGCCAGTGGTCGGTGGTTGCGTTGATGACGGCGTCAATATCCTTGCGCTCCAGAATTTCCCGGTAATCTTTGGTTACCGGAAGGCTGTCTCCCCACAATTCTTTTGCCCGGCGCAACCGGCCATCGTATAAGTCGCAGGCCGCCACCATCTCAACACCATCGACCATAAGCGCCGTTTGGGTGTCTCCGATACCCATACCACCCGTACCGATGAGGGCAATGCGCACTTTGTCGTTAGCCGCGGTGCTGGAATGACTGCGTACCAGATTCAAGTACTGCGGAATGCCCGTAGAGGCTGTCGTTTCCGCCAAGGCGGCTGGTGCAGCAGCGGCAGCCGTGCCGGCAAGGCCAAGGGTCTTCAAAAACGACCGCCGGGATTTATTTTCCTGATTGGTCAACGAAGCCGCTCGTTTTTTATCGTTCATAACAAAAACAGATTGGGGAGTAGAAACCCACTTGAATGTAAGCGAAGTTGTAAGTATAATTAAAAAGAGAACTCAATCCACTTTCTCATCTTGCGACCTGCTAAAAATCGTCGTAGCCTTAAGACTTATTCCTAAAAAACGCATGAACCTAAACGCTATTCTACTAACGGGCTTATTAAGTGCTACCTTTTGTCCGCTCATGGCCCAGCCAACGCCTTTTCCAACGATCGGCCAGATTGTGCGCGTCGACCCGCGTCTGGATAAGTTGATTCCCACAGAAGTTAAAGTTGAGGTGCTGGCTACTGGTTTCGTCTGGACCGAGGGGCCGATCTGGGTTAAAGACCAGGGGTTTCTGCTCTTTTCTGATGTTCCGCAGAACACAATTTTTAAGTGGACGGAAAAAGAAGGGGTGACACCGTTCCTGAAACCATCCGGCTATACGGGGGTGGGGCTATACAGTGATGAACCCGGTTCCAACGGGCTAACCATCGACCGGCAGGGGCGGCTTATTGCCTGTGAGCATGGCGACCGGCGTGTAACGGCTATGCCCCTGAACGGCAGTGGCGGTAAACGAACATTAGCCGATAATTTCAATGGCAAACGATTTAACAGCCCGAACGATGTGGTCGCTCATTCCAATGGCAGTTATTATTTTACAGATCCCCCGTATGGAATGCCCAAAAAAGAAAACGATCCGGGCAAAGAAACGGATGGGTGGGGCGTATACCGGATTGCACCCGAGCGGGCCGGCGTTCCGGGTATGGTATCCATCGTTGTGGGTGACCTTACCCGCCCCAACGGAATAGCCCTGTCGCCAGACGAAAAGACTCTCTACGTGGCCCAATCAGACCCACTTCGGCCACTTGTCATGGCTTATCCGCTGCAAGCCGACGGTTCGGTGGGGAAGGGACGGGAGGTGTTTGGCGCTGCGGGCATGAAAAAACTTGGTTTGGAAGGCGGCTTCGATGGAATGAAAGTGGATCGTGCCGGAAACCTGTGGGTAACGGGTGGGGGCGGAGTATTGGTACTCTCGGCAACGGGCGAAACACTGGGGTTCATCAAGATTGGGGCGGCTACGGCCAACTGTGCCTGGGGAGATGACGGGTCTACACTCTACATCACTTCCGATATGTACCTCTGCCGGTTACGGACTACGGCTAAAGGATGGTAACGTTTACTGTAGAATAAGTAATGAAAAGCTAAGCTGTGGCTCTTCATTACTTATTCTACATTTTACATTCTACATTCTTCATTAATTCGGCTAACTTTGTAGAGAGTACATAGCTTGATTGAAAGGAAAATATTCTCATGTTAGAGAATCGGAAGTGGGTCATCATTGGTATTTTTTGCCTGGTCGGATTAACGTATCTGGCCCGATTGTTTTACTTACAGGTATTGGACGACACCTATTCGCTGGGGGCGTCGAAAAACTCCATTAAGCGAGTGGTCGAGATACCCTATCGTGGGCAGATCTACGACCGAAACAACCAGCTTATCGTTTACAACACGCCCGTTTACGACCTGTATGTCACACCAAAGCAGGTTCGTATTCCCGATACATCCGCCTTTTGCCGGATGATGAATATCAGCGTTTCCGACTTTGATAGTATCATGGGCCTGGCGAAAAATTACTCGCCCGTAAAGCCCTCCCTTTTCCTTCGGCAGCTTTCCAAAGAGGATTTTGCCCGTATTCAGGATGCGTTGGTCGATTATCGGGGTTTTGAGCCGGTAATTAGTTCCATGCGCACGTACCCGGCACATACGCTGTCAAATGCACTGGGATACGTGAGCGAGATCAGTAAGAAGCAGCTCGAAAATCAGGATATTCTCTATTACCGGCAGGGAGATTACATTGGTCATAACGGACTGGAAGAGCAGTACGAAGAGCAACTGCGGGGTAAGCGGGGCGTAAAGTTCATGATGCAGAATGTGCGCGGAGTGAACAAAGGCTCCTGGAAAAATGGCGAATTCGATACACTGGCCGTTGCCGGGCAAAACCTGATTACCGGTATCGACGTGGAGGTGCAGCGATACGCCGATAGTCTGATGCAAAACAAAGTAGGGGCTGTATTAGCCATTGAACCCGCAACGGGCGAAATTCTGGTGTCCGTCTCGGCACCTACCTACGATCCTAATTTATTGTCGAGCCGGTTTTTTTCTAAAAACTACCGCGCCTTGATCAAGAATCCTTATAAGCCACTGATCAATCGGCCGGTTATGGCAAGTTACCGGCCTGGGTCAACCTTTAAGCTGATTCAGGCCCTGATCGCGCAACAGCAAGGGTCACTTCTTCCCAACACAGTTTATGGGCACGCGGGCTCACCGATGCGCTGTCACTGCCGGGGGGGTAACAACCTGCGCGGGGCCGTTCAGAATTCGTGTAACCCTTATTTTTATTACGTATTTCGTAAATTCCTCTACTTCAACGGAGAGAATAATACGTTTAAGGCGTCGGCCATTGGCCTGAAACAATGGCACGACATGGCTGAGAAATTTGGTATCGGTAGTAAACTGGGTGTTGATCTGCCCAGTGAACTTAAGGGAAACCTGCCAACACCCGAGTATTACGATAAGGCCTATCGGGGCGCGTTGCGCTGGAAGTTCTCGAACGTTTATTCGTTGAGTATTGGGGAAGGCGAATTGCTGATCAGCCCGCTAAAGCTTGCCAATTTAGCAGCTACCATCGCTAACCGGGGCTGGTACATTACTCCGCACTACATCAAAGGATTTGGCAAACCAGGCGCGGGTCTTCCTGCCGAATACCGCGAACGGCACGAAACCGGCATCGATTATAAGTACTACCTGCCGGTTATCGACGGCATGCGTGGAGCGGTAGCCCATGGTACCGTAACGCCCCTGGCTAACATTGCGGGTATCGACCTGTGCGGTAAGACGGGTACATCGCAGAATAATAAGTTCGGCCACAAGTTCGACCACTCCATTTTCATTGGATTTGCGCCTATGAACGACCCTAAAATTGCGGTGGCCGTCTTTGTGGAGAACGCTGGCTGGGGTGGTAAAGCAGCCGCTTCGGTAGCGGCCCTGGTGGCCGAGCGCTATCTGAAGCGCAAGACGGAAGCCAAAAAGCTTGAAGAACAGGTACTGGCATCTAACTATCTGCCACCAGTTGCCGGACTTCCCGGTTATAAGAAGCCTGCTCCGGCAACGCCTAAAAAGGATACGGTTCAGCCAAAAGCAGCACCGGCACCCAAACCTCTGATGACCGACACGAAAACGAAGCCGGTCGTAGCCGCTGTTATTAACGGAAATTAACCGAAGTGGGATGTATGAAGTATGATGTATGATATAGGTTGTATTGCAATCCGGTATCTTCATACAAACTACCTAATACTTCATACATTACACATCACACATCGCTCATCACCTTGGCCCGTAACAACGACCCATTTTCACAAAACATTGACTGGCTCACGCTCCTGCTCTATTTCGGCTGTGTAGCGATGGGCTGGCTGAATGTCTATGCCGCTGTCTATAGTCCGGAAGATCATACCAGTCTCTTCGATATGACGACCAATGCCGGGAAGCAAATGATGTGGATTGGCACCACGGTCATCCTGATTATCTGCATTCTGGTTGTCAACCACACCTTTTTCGACACCTTTGCCTTTGTCTTTTACGGCTTTATGATTCTGGTATTGATTCTGGTCCTCTTTGCCGGAACGAATATCAACGGGTCGAGGTCATGGTTTAAATTTGGTTCGGTTTCCATTCAGCCAGCCGAATTTGCCAAGGTTGCCACGGCGCTGGCGCTGGCTAAATACCTGGACGTGCCGGGTACCAACCTAACCAAGCAGAAAGACCTGATGTACATTGGAGGTATTATTGTCCTTCCCTGCATTTTAATTCTGGCATCCAACGAGACGGGATCAACGCTCGTTTTTGCGTCATTCACGATTATGCTGTATCGGGAAGGGCTGCCAAGCTGGATTCCGGCGGTGGGTATCACGGCGGCTGCGCTGTTTGTGCTGGCGCTGGTTTTCCCCAAGCTCTACATCTTCATTGGTATTGGCGCGTTGTTAGGGCTGATTATTCTGTTGATGCCCCGCTATAACCGTACCATGGCAAATATGCTGTCAATTGGTCTGGTAGGGATTGTTATGATCGGTTATGTTACCGGCGTTGACTTCTTTGTCAATAACGTACTGCAAAAACACCAGCGTAACCGGATCAAGGTACTCGTCGATCCTAAAATTGACCCACTGGGCGTTGGCTGGAATGTAACGCAGGCCAAGATCGCCATTGGTTCGGGGCGACTTCAGGGCAAGGGTTTTCTGGAAGGAACACAAACCAAATTTGACTTTGTGCCGGAGCAAAGCACCGATTTTATTTTTTGTACCATCGGTGAAGAACACGGCTTTATAGGCGCTCTGGTCGTCATTGCCCTCTTCATTGGACTGGTATCGCGGATCGTTATTCTGGCCGAAAAACAACGGACCAAGTTTGCCAGGGTATACGGCTATTGTGTTGCCGGTATTATATTCTTCCACGTCATGGTAAATGTCGGCATGACGATCGGGCTGATGCCCGTTATCGGTATTCCCTTGCCGTTCTTTAGTTATGGCGGTTCTTCGCTCTGGTCGTTTTCCATCCTGCTGTTCATTTTCCTTAAACTCGACTCCCGCCGAACAGCATTGACAAGGCGGTAAGTAGTTATTCATTATAAAGAACGTCTTCGCGATTTTGGGCAGTGGTTATGCAAAACTCTGCCCCGCGTCGGGTGAGTAAGCCAGCGACAAGTCGGCCTGCTCTTTAAGCAGACGTGCTCATGTCAAAAATTGCCGTCAAAAAGGGTTCCGGTTTTTAAATCCTTCAAGACAAAAGAATGCACCGTACCAATCCCCGAAAACCGGATTTTGACTCCGTATATGGTATTTAGTGGTTTTGTGTATCTTGTTTCGTAAACCTTGCGATCATTGATGAAAATGGCCGCCTGCCTGTCAATAACTTTCAGCATTAACGTACCGCCCGCCCGCAGATCGGCCGCCATAAACGTCAAATCCTCCCGGTGTCCATTTTTCTGAACATCCGAATTTTGTAGTTGCATCCAGTGGGCACAGCCTGATTTCATGACTTCAAAAGCATGCTGCGATGATTCACCCCAAACCGTAATACCCACCTGCGAGCAACGAACACCCGCCCGGTCGGGGGAGGAGGATACCCGGGCCGACAGCTCAAAATTATCCCCGTTAATCGTGGTCGGGTGGCTGTTGATGAACTCCATAAAGAAGGTTCGATTCGTATCAATACCCGCCCTGGCCGCTTCCTGTGTGCTAATGCTCCGTTGTCCACCCACAAACAGGTTCCTGACGTCAATTGGATAAACCCGGCTGCTGTCATGCATCATATTGGCTGTAACTGTCCAGGCGGTTGTTCGTAGGTAAATGGTTGTCGTGTCGACATTTACGCCGTCTTGCTGGAGGATGGCAAAATAGCGGCCCGGTCGTTCGTAATAGTGCGTGTAAAGGCTGTCGTTAGCGTTGAGGTTTTCCCGTTTGCCATCGCCGAACAGAATTGCGTAGTTGACGGATTGACTGGCATCGAGGGTTGGTCGTTTGAGTTGAAATACTGCCGAGTGCGGATTTTCTCCCAGCGGATTGCGGCAGATAAGCTGAACGAACTCCTGATTTTTAGGTAGTTGCCAAACAATTAGAAAACTGCTGACGATCAGTAAAACGATACCACCGGCCAGAGAAGGGCGTACCCATCGCCGATCAGGACTATTTCGGATCCTGCTGGTTTCAGGCCTGATAAAGACTGCTGGTTCAGGCATTTTCTCCTCTTTATTGAACTCCGTCGACGGAGACAAAGCCCTCCTGGCTTCCCATGCCTGTATGTTAACGAAGTGGTCCCAATCGGGATGGCCAATGTAAACGGATAGTGCATCGCGAGTGGCTTTCTGCGGATAATACCGAACATCGGTTTTAATCTTGCCAAAGATGCGCTTTAGGGTATTCGGGCTAATCCGCACATGCGTCTGCCTGAAAAGTATGTTGCTCAGGCTGACGTAATCACTGTTGGTCCACCTATCCCGGTCAGGCTTGCCATACGCTTCGCTCACCTTACGGCAACAAACCTCCAAAAACGCAAAGGCATCCACTTTTCCGGGTTGTCCATTTTCTGCAATCATGAATGATAAGCCTTTGTTGATCAGGATATTGTCTTGTCCATAATTTCGGTTAACGAAATGGGCAAGTCTAGTTTTTCATCTTCGTATAATGCAAAATTACCTTTGCATACTCGTATTTAGTCGAAGCTCACTTGTTGGCTGGCTGACTCAAAAACTATAAATATCTAAATATTATGCGACAAAAACGTTTACTGTACTGCGTCGTTTTTTTAGGGTTACTGCCTCCTCGGCTGTCGCAGGCCTGGCACCTGGGCAGGCTTGATTACGGTGAAACAACGGCTACTCTTACCGATGTTGGCCCGATTCGCAAACCGGCGGAAACCAATGTGCTTTTTCTTGATGATCGCATTATTACGGGTACCATTACCGACGAGAAAGGGGCAGCGCTCCCTGGCGTAAGTGTGCTCCTTAAAGGTACCGATCCAGCGGGTCGGCAGCGGGGCGCGGTTACAGATACGAAAGGTACGTTTCAATTGGCTGTACCCGACAAGGGCGCTACACTGGTCGTGAGTTTTGTTGGTTATTTACCGCAGGAAGTAGCCGTCGGCAGTCAGGCAACCATCACGGTTCAGCTCGTTCCCGACACGAAGGCACTGGAAGAAGTGGTGGTGGTGGGCTACGGCACACAGCGCAAAATTGAAACAACGGGGGCCATTGCTTCCGTTAAAGCGGCCGATCTGCTGCAAACGCCCGTTGCCAATGTAGCACAGGGCTTGCAGGCGCGGGTAGCCGGTGTTCAGATAACGCAGAATTCGGGGGCGCCGGGTGGCAATGTCAGCGTTCGGATTCGGGGAACAAACTCCATTAACGGCAGTTCCGAACCGCTCTACGTTATCGACGGAATTCAGATTGCCAACTCCGGTGGTATTGCCGATGTAAGTCCGCTCTCACAAATCAATCCGAATGACATCGAGTCGATTGAAGTGCTCAAAGATGCTTCATCGACCGCTATTTATGGCGCTCGTGCGGCAAACGGCGTGGTTCTCATCACGACCAAACGCGGTAAGGATGGTGCGACGCGCGTTAGTTACGATGGCTATGCCGGGGTGCAGCAGGTCAATAAAACCCTGAACGTGCTGAACGCGCAGCAGTTTGCTCAACTCGAAAATGAAGTCTACAAGCGCTCGATCTATGCGAACCCTGCCAGCCTCGGCGAGGGCACCAACTGGCAGGATCTGATCTTTCGGAAAGCCATGATTCAAAGCCACCAGCTTTCCGTTACGGGTGGAAATCAGAAAACGCAGCTGGCCCTTTCCCTCAACTACTTCAATCAGGACGGGATCATCAGAAATTCCAACTTTACGCGGTATTCGTTCCGCTCCAACGTCGACCACCGGTTAAACGACCGGGTAAAAATAGGTACCAGCCTGTATTATGGCTATTCTGTTAACAACGGGGTGAGTGTTGGCGGCACCGGCTCCGACGTAACCAGTAGCCGGGCGGGTGTTCTCGGAGCAGCAGTGGCAGCTCCTCCTACGTTGACGCCTTACCGGGCCGATGGTACTATCTACCCGTTTCAGGATCAGATGAACGGCCAGTATCAGGAAGTGACAAACCCGCTGAACTTCATAACGCCCATTAACCGGCAGACGAGCCAGCGGATTCTGGCCAATGTATACATTGACTTCGCCCTGTTTAAAGGATTTACCTATCGGCCAAGTTTCAATGTCGATCTGGGCAACACCTTATCGGAGTATTACTCGCCGTTGTCGCTGTTGAGCCAGTCGCAACTGGCGTCGGGTGGGGGCAATGCTTCGAACACCAGTTCATACGGACGAACGCTCCTGCACGAGAGTATTTTCACCTACCGGACTCGTCTGGCTACGCAGCATACCCTGACCGCCACGGCCGTTTTAGCTACACAAGCTAATGTCAATCAGGGATATACACAAACAGCTTCCAATTTTCCGAACGATATAACGCAGAATAATTCGGTTGGTCTGGCCGTCAACCAGCGGATCGGTAGTGATAAGAGCAAGTCGCGTTTGGATTCCTATCTGGGGCGGATCAATTATGGGTATAAGGATAAGTACTTTCTGGATTTGACGGCCCGTGCCGATGGCTCCAGCAAATTTGGAGAGAACAACAAATACGGCTTTTTCCCGGCGGTGGCGGGTGCGTGGCGAATTGTTGAAGAGCCGTTTATGAAATCGGCTTCCTTTGTTTCGGATCTGAAACTGCGCGGAAGTTGGGGGATAACGGGTAACGCCGGTGCCATTGACCCCTATCAATCACTGGCGACGGTAAGTGCGTCGGGTTTGAACTACAATTACAACCACAACCCGATTACCGGCATTAACCCCATTGCCATCCCCAACCCCGATTTGCAATGGGAACGCTCCACGCAGGTCGATGTGGGTGTGGATGTCAGTCTGTTCAATAACCGCCTGTCGCTGGTCGCCGATTATTACAAGAAACGCACAGACAACCTACTGTTTCAGAAGGTGTTACCCATGTCGTCGGGTTATACGGCACTCACCGGCAACTTCGGTTCGATACAGAATAGTGGCGTTGAGCTGGCCGTCAATGGGCGGATCATACCGGGCAGCGGACGCGGGTTTCAGTGGGATGCTTCGGCGAATGTTACATTCAATAAAAACGAGGTGCTGTCACTGGACGGCATTCTGGATGAGCTGCCCCGCTCGGCTTTTGCACTGCTGAAAGTGGGCTATCCCATGGGCCTCTACCGAACATACATTTTCGATGGCATCAGCCAATCCGGCGAAACCATTTTGCCGGGTTACGACGGGCGCCTGGGCGGCCATAAAGTGAAAGATATCAACGGCGATGGCACCATTACGGCCGCCGATCAGCTCATTGTCGGCAACTCTCAACCGAAGTATACGTTTGGCTTCTCGTCGTCTTTTCGTTACCGGGGTTTCGACCTTAACCTGTTTGTGCAGGGGGTACAGGGCAACAAACTCATGAATCTGTTTCGTTACACTTTCGAAACAGCTCTGGGGCAACAGAATGTACTGGCCGGTATGGCTAATCGCTGGTCGCCAACGAACCCCAATAATGAGTATTCCAGTGGATTTCAGGGCGGGCGACTGCCCATTTCAGACCGCTACGTAGAAGATGCCTCGTTTGTGCGGCTGAAGAATGTTTCGCTGGGCTATACCCTGCCAAAAATCAAAGGCATCAGCCAAGTTCGCCTGTACGTCAGTGCCAACAATGCGCTTACCCTTACGAAGTACACGGGTTTCGACCCGGAAGTGAACAACTTCGGCAACGCGACAACGCAGTTTATCGATAACGGTACCTATCCCATCGCCCGGTCCTATCTGGGTGGTTTACAGATCACGTTCTAAACCGCCGGGCGGTTCAGCCAACTTCCTAAAACTCATGAAAAAACATATTCTGCCGCTGCTGGTGTTGTCGGGCCTGACGATGTCATGCAGCAAACTGGAGGAGTCGGTTTATTCTTCCATTTTTACGACCAACTTCTACAAGACGGCATCCGATGCCGAAGCGGGAATTGCGTCGGCGGCCGGGTCGCTGATCAATCTGTATGGCTTTCCGCTCGTAGCCGTATCCGATTTTGCCGCCGATCAGGCGTATCCAAGGGCCGTTGTAGGTCGGAACACCATCACGCTGTTTTCCTACGATCCGTATTTTACGGCGCAACGGAATTCGGGTCGGCATGAAACGGAAGGACCGCAGGGCGTCTGGCGGTTTAGCTACAAAGGCATTGAAAATGCCAACTGGGTCATTGATAAAGTCCCCGCTATTCAGATGGATGTGCAGCGCCGGACCGAAATTGTGGCCGAGGCCTACGCGCTGCGGGCTTTGTACCACTGGACGCTGACCAAAACGTTCAACGAGATTCCGGTGAAAACCAAACCCAGCACCAGCGAGACCGAAGCCCTCGTTGCCAAAAGCCCCAGGACCGAAATCTACAAGCAGATTTACAACGATCTGGACCAGGCAATTGCCGGATTACCATCGTACTCGGCCAGTCTGGTCAAAGGCCGTCCGTCTAAAGAAGCCATTCAGGGATTATACGCCAAAGTCGCTCTCTACAACGAAGACTGGACCAAAGCGCTGCAACTGGCGCAGGTAACGATCAATTCGGGTAAGTATTCGCTGATGCCGAACGTACTGGATGTGTTCGACGTGGACAAAGAAGATGTAGCCCGGATCGAAAACATGTGGGCCGTTGAAGCCGACCGGGTAACGCCCAGTCGCTGGTTAACGGTGATGGGCATTGCCGGACCTCGAAACAGTTCGGGTCCTGATTACGCCAAAGTGTCGTTTGGCTCGTGGTTTGCCTACCAGTCGTTCTTCGACTCGTTTTCGCCGGGCGATAAACGGCGGCAGTTGCTCGATACGACCTACCGGGATGTATCCGGCAAGATTGTTCTGCAGAAAGACATCACGCCTGTAACGCCCAAAGGTGTTTTGATTCGGAAATACCGAGACCCGAACTCCATCGGAGAAGCCAACAACTGCAACTTTCCCATTATCCGGCTGGCCGATGTGTATCTGGTTGCTGCCGAAGCCGAAGCGCGTCTGAACGGGGCGACACCAGCGGCTTACGGATACATCAATACCGTTCGAAAGCGGGCTGGTCTGGCCGACCTAACGCCGGGCCTCGGGAAAGATGCCTTTATCTCGGCCGTTTTACAGGAACGTTCGTGGGAGCTGTTTGCCGAAGCCGACCGCTGGTTTGACCTGACGCGCACCAACACCTTTATGGCCGTAATCCCCAAAGCTGTCAACGATGTATACCCAATCCGAACGCCACAGGATAAACACCGATATTACCCTATTCCGCTGGAAGAAATTCAGGCCAATCCCAAACTGACCCAGAGTCCGGGCTGGTAGTAGATTCGAGTATAGAACCGCTTAATTCTCAACTTATTAATTAGTCAATGAAAACGTATCTTTTAACGGCCTGCCTGGTTGCATGGCTGCTGACGCGCAGTGATGTGGCCGTTGCCCAGGCGAAAAAGTTGCCATCGTACAGCGGTATTTATCCGCAACTTGCCATGTACAACAACGAAGGTGAATGTGGAACCGGTGCCGTTGTACCCTGGGCGGGCAAGCTCTGGGTGGTTACCTACGGCCCGCACTTGCCGTTTGGTTCGTCGGATAAACTGTACGAAATAACCCCCGATCTTCAGCAGATCGTCCGGTCGGAAAGCATTGGCGGCACCCCCGCCAACCGGATGATACATCCCGAAAGTAATCAGCTTTTTATTGGGCCGTACGCCATCGACAGCAAGGCGCATGTGCGGGTCATTCCCTACAGTAAGATGCCGGGCCGCCACACCGGAAACGCCCGCCACCTGACCGATCCCCGGGGGAAGATTTATTACGCAACCATGGAAGAAGGCTTCTATGATGTGGATGTGAACAGCCTGACTCCGACCATGCTGTATGAAGACGGGAACGTTAAACACAAAAAAGAAACCGACGAATCAAATAATCTGCAAAATACCCTGTTGCCGGGAGCGCATGGAAAAGGGGCTTATTCGGGCCAGGGCGTGATGGTTTATTCCAATAACGGCGAGCCGGGTGCCAAAGCGCTGGTTCAGTTCGACGTCGATGCGGGTTCACTTTCCGAATGGAACGGGAAGGACTGGAAAGTGGTCCGCCGAAACCAGTTCGTTGAAGTAACGGGTCCCGGCGGGATTTATGGCAACAAAAACGCGGCTACCGATCCCATCTGGGCCACCGGTTGGGATCATAAATCGGTGTTGCTGGGGGTGCGCGACAAGTCGACGGGCTGGCACTTTTTTCGCCTGCCCAAAGCCAGTCATTCGTACGATGGTGCGCACGGCTGGAATACCGAATGGCCGCGCATCCGGGATGTGGGTACAACGGCACAGCCCGACTATCTGATGACCATGCACGGGATGTTCTGGCGGTTTCCCGGCAGCTTCACCGCAGCGAACACAGCTGGTATCAGACCGCGTTCTGCGTATCTTAAAGTAATTGGCGACTACGCCCGCTGGAATGACAGACTGGTTTTTGGCTGCGACGATTCAGCCCAGAAGGAGTTTCTGAACAAACGGAAAGTAAAGGGGAACCTCGAAGGCCCCGGCCAGTCCAACTCTAATCTGTGGTTCACATCCCTGGACCTCCCCGATGAGCTGGGGCCAAACACGGCCGAGGGATCTGTCTGGTTGAATGAAGCCGTTAAGGCCAACGAGGCCTCAGAGCCGTTTTTGTTTGCCGGGTGGGTCAATCGCTCAGCCTGGTTCCAGAACAACAGCGACACGAGTGTGCAGATTACGGTGGAGGTTGACAAAGCTGGGAAAGGAGCATGGACACCTTTACAAACCGTAACCGTGGGCGCGCACCAGTCCGCAAACGTAGCGTTTGCCGCCAATATGCCCGGCGAGTGGATTCGGGTGAAGTCCGATAAAGCGGCTAATCTTTCCGCCCACTTCTCGTATTCGGCTGATGACACGCGCGGCACAACCGCCGGTAATCTGTTTGCCGGACTCAGTCCGGTGTCAACCGCCAACACTTCGGGCGGGTTGATGTATGGCCTGGGCAATAATCGCCGGGCGCTGGGTATGGCCGCGCAGGATTATAAAGGCGGGCAGACATCGGATGTTGGCTACTACGAACTGAACGCCAACATGCAGCTTATTCGGAAAGACGATGCCGGTATCGTAGAGGTTATCAAAAACAAATTCGCCATTCCGGAGAAAGTCGTGACCATCGACGAGTCGAGCGTGTTGATCGTCGATGATAAAGGACGGCGCTGGCGGTTGCCTCTCGGAAACGACAGTTATACACAACTGACCAATCAGGCAGCGCTTCGCATTTGTCGCGAAGTTTCTACGGAACGCGACCTGCTCAATTGCCACGGTACGTTTTACGAGTTACCCGCCGAGAATGCCGACGGCTACGCTAAGATGCGGCCGGTTGCCTCGCACAATCTGCGCATTAACGATTACGCATCGTACCGGGGGCTGCTCGTTATGACGGGGATCGACCTGAAAGCGGCCGCAAAAAACGAGCACATCATTGTCTCGGACGATAAGAAGGCGGCTATCTGGGCCGGAGCCATCGATGATCTCTGGAAACTGGGTAAACCAACCGGACACGGTGGTCCCTGGAAAAGTACGTCGGTAAAAGCCGGTGAAGCCTCTGATCCCTATCTGATTGGTTTCTACGACCAGCGTAGTCTGCAATTGTCGCACAATGCTACGCAGCCGGTAACGATCACGCTTGAGGCCGATCCCGTGGGTACGGGCGTCTGGATGACGTATAAGTCGTTTACGGTTGCCCCTGGAAAAACGGTTGCCTATGCGTTTCCAAAGGATTTTCAGGCCCGGTGGGTTCGGTTTACAACCGATAAAGCCTGTCAGGCAACCACGACGTTAACATACAGGTAGGTTCGGCACGTCTGTTTCAGCGGGCCTCAGTCATCCCAAATTTGAACGCAGCGTGGCTGGTCTGTTTACATTCGGGATGACTTGTGTTTTGACACGGATAGGAAAAGCGGGGTGAATTTTACCATGTTGCTCTGAAGTAGGATAGGATTTGGTGGGTTACGTGTTCATGACTGATAATGACGGCCTTTGTAGGGCGTTCCTTATACATTATCTTTGAACAGTGCCGAAATATCCTCTTCCTTCATGAATTACAGGGGTCGTTGCTCGACAACAAACATGATTTTCTCTTTGGCAAAGTCGACTTTAAGAAAAAAGGCCTTTACCGGGCTGCTTCTTTTCTTGGGATGGTGCTTGCTGGGAAGTTGCCAATCGGGAAAGAAGACGAAAACTTACCGGATCGGTTTCTCGCAATGCACCGGGGCCGACGAATGGCGTAAGACCATGCTCAACGATATGAAGCGCGAGCTGACGTTTCACCCCAATTACACCCTCCTCTACGAAGACGCAGGCAACAGCACTACCCGACAAATCAGCCAGATAAACGCACTTATCGATCAGGGAATTGACCTGCTGATCGTTTCGCCCAACGAAGCGGCTCCGTTTGCCAAAGTTATCGAAGACGTTTTTAAGCGAGGTATTCCGGTAATTCTGCTTGATCGTAAAATTGAAACCGAATCCTATAACGCCTATATCGGTGGCGACAACGTCGAGATTGGCCGGTTAGCCGGTATGTTTATTGGCAATCACCTGAAAGGGAGAGGACGGGTCGTTGAGGTGTGGGGATTGCCCAGTTCGTCGCCCGCTCAGGAGCGGCACCGGGGGCTTCACGAAGAGTTAGCCAAGTACCCCGGCATACGGGTGGTCAAAGAGCTCAATGGGCAGTGGGAGCGGGACACGGTACGCCGGGTGGTGGCTGCGGAACTGGGTACCCTGAAGGAGGCCGATTTAGTGTTCGCGCATAACGATGTGATGGCGCTCGGGGCGTATGCCGTCTGTAAGCAAAACGGGATTCAGCAAAAGCTGGATTTTGTTGGAATCGATGCCCTGCCGGGCCCAAACGCGGGTATGCAGGCGATTACGGCCGGTATTTTGAAAGCCAGCTTTTTGTACCCTACGGGCGGGGAGGAAGCCATTGAAACGGCTACGCGAATACTGGCCGGCAAATCGGTAAAGCGCGAGCAGATACTCAACTCGATTCAGATAGACGGGTCGAATATTCGGGCGTTGAAAGCGCAGGGTGATAAACTACTGGCACAACAGGCCGATATCGAAAAGCAAAGCCAGCGCATCGACTCGCTAACGCAAACCTACGCGTCACAGAAAAACACGTTATATATTACACTGGCCAGTCTGCTGGTTGTTATGTTGCTGGGTGCCTGGGCGTTATATCTCTTTCGGTCGAAGCAAGCAGCGTACCGAACACTGGAAAACCAAAATGAGGAAATTCGGGAGCAGAAAGATAAAATAGAGGCCGTATCGCAGCAGGCCCGGTTGGCAACCGAAGAAAAGCTACGGTTTTACTCGTACATCTCACACGAGTTCAATACACCCCTGAGCCTTATTCTGACACCAACGGAGGATCTGCTGACGAAGAAAACAGTCAGCCCTCACGACCTGAAAAGTAACCTGGCGCTCATCCGGAAAAACGCCTACCGACTGTTGCGATTGGTTGACCAGATGCTCGACCTCCGCAAAACGGATGCGGGTAAACAACGGCTTCATACAGCGGAGCAGGATCTGGTGGCTTTTATTCAGGATATTGTCGTGGACTTTAAACGCAAAGCTGAAAAACAACGGATCGATCTCCAGTTCATTCCGTCAAAAACCAGCTTGCCGGTCTGGTTCGACAACGAAAAGCTGGACAAAGTGATTGTGAACATGCTCTCCAACGCATTCAAATACACACCGAAAGGGGGGCTGATTCATATTCGGCTCGAGGAGCAGGATAATCGGGTATGTATTCAGGTTCAGGATAATGGCGAGGGCATGACGCCCGATGAGCAGGCACATGCGTTTGACCTGTTCTACAGTGGAACGCGGCCGTTCAACCTCTCAAAAGGGCTTGGATTAGCGCTGTCAATGGAGTTTATTCAACTGCACCAGGGCGAAATCAGAGTGACATCCGAAAAAGAGAAAGGAACTTCCTTTACTATTCTGCTGCCGCTGGGTAACGCCCATCTGGCCGAGGAGGAAATGGATCAGTCGGGTTCGCCAAACGGCATCCGGCAAAATGCAGCCATGGCGCCACGATTGCTGGTCGATCTGGATGAAGAAGAGGCCGTTACGCCTGTTGAGTTAATCGGAAAACGCTCGGGGACACTGCTGGTCATCGAAGATAACGACGACATACGGACGTTTCTAACCACCCGATTAGGTCAGGAGTTTGAGATTATTGCCGAGAGTACTGCCGAAAAAGGCTGGGAACGTGCCATCGACGTAATTCCCGACCTGATTATCAGTGATATTATGCTGCCTGGTATGGACGGCATGCAACTCACGCAGCGGGTTAAAGCTGACCTGCGTACCTCCCACATTCCGGTAGTGCTGCTAACGGCCAAAGGACAGATGGAACAGCGAATTGAAGGAACCCGCGCCGGAGCTGATGCTTACATCACCAAGCCGTTTAATACCACCTATCTGCTCGAAACACTGCGTACCACGCTGGCCAACCGCGAAAAATGGCAACGGCGGTACGCATCCGACTTCCTGTCGCAGGCGGGGGGCGGCAATCGGCAGGATAAGAAATTCCTGAATGAGCTGACCGGGCTAATTGAGCAGAACCTCACCGATCCTGATTTTGGCGTGGAGAAATTGAGTCGTGATATGGGCCTGTCGCGGGTGCAGCTTTACCGGAAAGTGCAGGCGTTGCTGGATATGAACGTGATTGATTACGTTGCCGAGATACGCCTGAAAAAAGCCCGGCGTTTACTGGCTGAGAGTACCAAAACAATGGCCGAAATCGCCTATGAAACCGGCTTTAGCTCTCCTGCTTATTTCACCACGTTCTTCAAGCAGCACGCCCGGAAAACACCTTCAGAATATCGGAAATCACTGGCGGGGATATAGTGGATGATATGGTGCTCTCAGGTTTGAAAACGTAGTGAATAACTTAGTAAGCAGGTGATAAAATGTATGCAGAAAGAGTGCCTTTGCGCAATAAGGAGTCTATACGGTTTTGCCAGTGAGTTGATATACCGATTTGTTAGGAAATAAAGTCATAATTTAATAAATATGTTATTAAGAGATAAATAAATTTTGCTCATATAATGTTACTATATACCTTTATTGATTGATTATAATTTATACATTTCATGACTCAACATCAACCTTATCGAATCGTATCTTACGAAGAAGCCAGTCCGGCAGTGCGGGAAATTTACGACCAGACCAAGCGGGCTCTTGGCTTGCCCTTTGTACTCAACTGGTTTAAATGCCAGGGCAGCAATCCTTTGTTACTCCGCGGAAACTGGGCTAAACTACAAGCTACGCTGGTTGAGGGATCTGTTCCTAACATTATTAAGCAACTGATCATTTATAATGTATCTGCTCAGCGCGGATGTCAATACTGTGCCCAGGCTCACGCCGTCTTTGCCAACACTATGGGTAAGTCTTTCGGCGAGAATTTTGTTATCACTCAACATCTAAACTCGGAACTTATCCCCCTCAGCTATCGGACAGCGGTGCAGGTGGTGACCCGGGCGGCCCTGCACTCGGCCTTAGTCACAGAGGCCGATTTTCAACAGCTGTTCGAAGCGGGCTTCGATGAGGCCGAAATTCAGGAGCTTATGGCTCAGGCTGATCTGGTGAATATGCTCAACACCATCGCCGATATTTCGGGCATCAAAATAGATAATGAACTGCTGGAAATAAACGGGTAAATCTACGTGACACCTGCTCTCGACTTTAAGTACCGCATTATTTACGAATCGCTCTCTCGGTTTTCAAGCGCCTTGAGTCGGTCTACGACCCTGGAAGAAGTAAAACAGTGTTTGCAATCACAGGTGAAGTACCTCTTCGACTACCAACTGATTCGTTTCTGCTTCTACCATGCTGAGTGCTACACGATCTACACCCTGATACCCAGTCAGTGCGTTTTTCAATGCGGGGATGCGCGATTGCTGGGTGAGTACGAACGCGTACTTAAAGACCAGCATGTTCCCCTGATCATCGAGGAGCCAGACTTATTTCGCCCTAGTTTAGCGGCTTTCCCGTTGCACCTTGCCACACCGCCAACGCAGGTCTGGGGGTGGAATGTTGAATTTACCCCCCGCTCCGGCCTGCTGGTATCGGTCGCATCAAACCCTGCCCGCCAGTTTCAGCCTACAGACGTGCCCGTTCTAAAGATTGCGCTGGAGAACCTATATGCCAAGTTACTCGCTTTAAGTCTCTTTGACGAACTGATTGCAAGCAAAAAAGCGGTGGAAGATGCGCTATTGGGGGTTCAGCAGAAGAATTCGGAGATTGCCCGGCTGGTTGCTCAGCAGGAAGCCATCATCCAGCACCGAACGCAGGAGTTGACCACCAAAAATGCCCAACTGTTAAACCTCTATCGGGAACACGCCCATACCATCCGTGAACCGGTAGCCCGCATCCTTAGCTTAACGTACTTAATACAGGATTTGCCCCTGGAGGAGGTCGTCAATGAGCTTATTCCGGCCCTGCTCACCACATCCACAGATCTGGATGTAGCCTTGCGAGGAGTCGTTGACCGAATAGACACCGAACTGGTATTTTCTCCGGGGAATCTCCCCTTACCCTAAGCACTCATGACACTTTCCATTATGCTGGTGGATGACAGCAGCATCTGTAACCTAATTATGCGCAAACAATTAGCTCGTTTGCCTATCCCGTCGACGATCCACGACTTTACCGATCCTTGCCTGGCCTTTACTCAGTTGCCCCAACTTGAGCCAACGGTTGTCTTTCTGGACTTGAACATGCCCGAACTGGATGGGTGGGGGTTTTTGGAACGAATGAAGGAAACGGGGCAAACCCATCGGGTAATCATCCTCACATCCTCAACGAGTATGCTGGATCGGTCACGTTGCGCGGAGTTCCCTAATGTCGTTGCTTACCATACCAAGCCACTCACCCTCGAGACGATCCACGAGCTATTGCCCATTCTACAAGCCTGATTGCTTTTGTAAGCTACAGAGGTAATACCGTCCTGCTGGTGTGTTCGTTTGAGGTTCAACGCTATTTAATTTGTTAAAAAGTGGAAGCGTGAGCTAAACCCATGCTCACCCATCCATTAAGGGAAGACCTGGCTTTTCAATTGAAATACTTTAAAATTATCATATATTTATATATAACCATCAACGGACTATGAAAGGTATAATTTTCACCCAGCTTCTGGATATGGTGGAGCAGAAATATAGTTACGGGCTGGTTGACACCCTGCTGTTGACAACCCCTCTGGCCTCGGGTGGCATATACACCTCGGGTGGTACTTATCCATCCTGCGAAATGGTCAGTCTGGTCAAGAATCTTAGCCAATGTACAAACATACCAGTAGCCGAATTACTACGGGAATACGGCCGATTTCTCTTTAAGACGTTTGTTACTCAATATCACCCCTTCCTCATTGCCGCCCCCGATGCGTTCTCTTTTCTTAGTTCGGTAGATGCCTATATTCATTATGAAGTAAAAAAACTTTACCCCGAAGCCGAACTACCCCAATTCCTTATTACCCGTCTCAATGAGGAGACCTTACGAATGGTCTACAAATCCAGCCGTCAGCTAAGCGATCTGGCATACGGTTTAATTGAAGGGACGCTTGCCCATTATCAGGAGAACGCTACGATCACCCAGCAGGCGCTTCAAGAGGATGGCAGTCGAGTCGAGTTCATCATCGTCAAACAAATTGGTCAAATGCTACCCCTAGCCACTTAGGCCAGGTTATACAGGCAAATAAACATGAAAGGTAGCCCCCTGACCCGGCTGACTCTTTACCGTCATTGCCCCACCATGATTGATAACCACCTTCTGGCAGATTGCCAGCCCTATGCCCGTACCGGAAAACTCATCCTTGCCATGCAGCCGCTGGAAGACCTGGAAAATACGGTCCGTATACTTCTCCTCGAAACCTATCCCATTGTCGCTCACCGAAATACACCAGTAAAGATGGCTGTGCCGTGTGGGTTGAACATCGGGCGGAAGATCGGCACTAGCCATCGGATGGGCTAGTACCTGAACTTGTGGGACGATACCCGCACGCCGGAACTTAAGCGCGTTGCTTAACAGGTTCTGAAACAACTGGCTCAGTTGCAGCATATCACCCTGAACAACGGGTAGATTGCCCAGGGTAATTTGCGCCTGACTTTCTCCAGCAGCAATGGACAGGTTGTCCAGGACTTGCTGCACAACCTGCTGTACCGATACTTCGTTGAGGACAGCCTGCTGGGTGGAAATCCGGGAAAAGGTCAGCAGGTCACGAATCAACGTAGACATCCGTGCCCCGGCTTTGGTAAGTCGGCTCAGGTAAATGCCCCCTTCTTCACCCAGCAGCGCCCCGTACCTTTCTTGCAGGATTGAACTGAAAGACTGAATCTTACGCAGGGGTTCCTGCAAATCGTGGCTGGCCACAAAGGCAAACTGCTCCAGATTCTGGTTGGACCGCAGCAAGTCCTGATTAGCCTCCCGTAAGGACTGGGTTCGCTGATGGACCCGGTCTTCCAGTTCATTGGCTAAAGTTCTATAGCGGTCGTGGCTTTCTTCAATCTGCTGGCGGGCTTCGATCTGGGCAGTTACGTCGATGACGATACCGCTAAAGCGTAGAATGTGCCCCTGTTCATGGCGGAGCGTCTCTCCTTTGGCTTGCACCCAACGTTGGCTGCCCTGGGCCGTAAGCGTACGAAAGGTGATGTTGTGTGGATGGGGGTGGATGGGATCAAGACTGCGCTGGTTGGCCTGAGCGACCCATTCGCGATCGTTAGGGTGTACTTGAGCCAACAAGGTGGCTGCTGTCACTTCAGCCTCGGGCGGCAAACCAAAGAGTTGCTTGCAGAGGCTGGACCAGTAAGCCTCTCCCGTTACTAAATTATAGTCCCAGGTTCCTACGTTGGCCGCTTGCAGGGCGGATTCCAGTCGCTCAACCCGAGTCGCCAGTTCTTGTTCAAGATAAGGAGGTTGTTGGTTCATGTTCACAACAAAGGGTGAAAACTCGTCCTGCGTCTTCGTATGATTCCTGATCTGACCAACAGATACGTTGACGCTAACATTTCGTTGTTTACAATGAGGCAGTTCAGCCAGATAGGTGCAACGTAACAATCGACTACAGTTTATTCAGACAATCACCAGGAAATAGTGGATATTCTCTATCGAATAGTTAAAGTAAAGGTATTATTGCAAACCAGGCTATTGAAGTAGGAAAAAATGAGTCTATACAATAGGCCAGTCGTGTCGTCGTGACGATAGTAAGTAAGCCACTTCAACCTCCTGTTGGTCCAATAGCAAATGACCCGTAAAACCCGTGGTGGCTTATGGAAAGCGGTACCAAAGCCGACTTGCCAAGGGTGAGGAGGGGAGCCCCAATACTGTCTTTCGCAATAACAACCTCCTGTTCCGGGATGTCGAATAACCGGGCACAGTGCTGCCTGATCTGGTCCCGAATCTGGCGTTGGTGAGTCTGTAAATCCATCGTATCGAAGCGAACGATGACTTGTTCGAGCGCTGGTATAGCGTCGGAGGTAAACGCTACGGTGCTGACGTAGCGGGGCGTAATGACTGATTTTGCTTGACAGGTTCCGTTATAGAAGACGTTACCCGTTGCAGATTCGGACACTTGGCTGGTAATATGGCAGACGATTTTGGCCGGAGCAAAAACGCGGTCGTGCGTATGTCGGGTAGACAGCTTGTACGCGCTTTCCTTCATGCTCCACAGCAGCCAGACCAATTGGTCGGGGTCGTTGGCTGCCCGAATCAGCTGTTGCTCATGGGGGGTGAAGATTTTGTCGAGGTAGCCCCTTCGGCGCCAGTTACTTTCGCGCTTTGCCAGGGCTAAATCGACAATGTCGTTTCCAATCACGCTTTTTCGGCCAGTTTTTTGGTGATGATATCCATGGATGAACCAACGGTCAGCATTTGTTCCATGGCCTCATTATCGATCACAATGTCGAACTCTTCTTCCACATCCAGTGCAATATCGACCAGATTAGCAGAGTTGATTTTCAGGTCGTTGATGAAGTCCGTACGCTCGGATACGTGTTCGAACGCCTGTTCATCCTGAACGTATGGTTTTACAATTTTTTTTAGCGTGGTAATTAACTCGTCTTTGGTTTGCATACGGTTGTTTACTGGTAAAACGTCTTTAGAATAACACAGGCATTCACATCGCCGAACCCGAAGTTGGCCTTCGCAAGTACGGTACTATTTTGTTTAATTACCCGCTGTGGAATTCGGTCCGGTGCGATCAGGGCCGAAATTTCCGGATGCAGGTCTTCGCAGTTAATGGAGGGGTATACAAATTTGTGGTGCAGCTCCAGCACAGATGCCACACACTCGATGCTGCCGGCTGCACTCAGGCAGTGCCCCACCATCGACTTCAGCGAATTAATATACGGAAAATCTGTCCCCCAACGGTCAAGGGCCTCGCACCAGGCCGTCACCTCGGCCGAGTCTTTTATCGTAGCCGTCAAATGGCCGTCGATAAGGTCAATTTCGTCGGGCTGAACACCTGCCTGTTGAAGGGCTTGCTGAATGCATCGCTTTACGGCCTGGGCGTTGGGAGCCGTCATGGAACCACCGCCCCGCTGCCCGCCCGAATTCTGATGCCCACCCAGTACTTCGGCGTAAATAGTGGCCTTCCGCTCCAGCGCCGACTCCAACGATTCCAGCACCAGTGCACCGGCACCGCTGCCCGGCACAAATCCGCTTGCTGTAGCGCTGAGGGGCCTTGAGGCTCGTTCGGGGTCGTTGTTGAATTGATAAGGCATTACCCGCATGGCATCGAATCCGCCCCATATATACGGGCCATGATCGCTGCAGCTACCCGCCAGCACCCGTTTTGCCTGCCCATGGGCAATGCGTTCGTAGGCCAGCAGCAGGGCTTCGGTACCCGTAGCGCAGGCCGAAGAGTTCGCCGAAAGCTGATTGCCGCAGCCAATCATGCCGCCCAGAAAGGCACTAACCCCACTGGTCATGGTTTGGATAACAACCGTGCTGCCCAACCGCCTGACCTGACCCTCATCAACTTTATAAATCGACTCCCGGAATTTATCAACGCCCAGCATACCCGTTCCGAAAATAATACCACTGTCCCAGTCGGGTTCTTCGGTGGCAATGGGTAACCCGGCATTTTGCCAAGCTTCCATACCCGCAATCACGCCGTAGATGATGCCGCTGCTGTTGAGCTGCCGGAGTTGTAGCTCTCTGAAATACTGCTGCCTGATGGCGTCGGTAACGGGCGGGATGCCGCCAATCTGACACGAAAATTTCAATTCGGCCAGATCCGGCTGAAACGCAATGCCGCTTCGTCCCGCCTGGATAGCGTCCAGAAACGACGGAATGCCCACCGCATTGGGAGCCGCAACGCCTAAACCCGTAATGACAACTCGGTTACGCATACGTAGTGGGTTTCATCATGCCCGAAATACTGCCCCGGCAAACCAGTTCGCCCCGACTATTCAGCATCTCGACGTTACATTTTAACTTATGAAATCGAAAATACTCTTTTGTTGACCGAACGGTAACGGTTTCATCGGGGAAAACCGGTTTATAAAAATCGATCTGTGTGCTCGTCATTGCAATGCCGAGGCCTTCGGTAAGGGTATCGGCCAGCAGAAAAATGCCGAGGCAGACCACACCAATCTGGGCCATCACTTCTGTCAGAATAACTCCCGGTGTTACAGGCATCTGCTTAAAATGGCCGAGGTAAAAAAACGAATCGGCCGGAAATGTATAACTACCTTCAACGCCGTTTGCATCGACATGATGCAGGGTGTCGACAAACAGAAACGGTTTGCTGTAGGGGAGCTTTTCGAGTATGGATGTAAAATGCTGCAAGCGTATCAATTCATTGAAGATGTTCCCCACCATTGACCGGAATAACGGCACCATTGATCCAGGCCGCTTCATCTTTGCAAAGTAAATAAACCACGTTGGCCACGTCTTCGGGGGTTGTGAGCCGCGAGAATGGATTGCGTTCCAGACTGTGGCTTCGCAGGACATTCGCCCCCGGAATCAGGCGAAACGAGGGTGTGTCCGTAACGCCCGCCATGATGCAATTGGCCCGAATACCATACGGAGCCATTTCCAGCGCAATACTTCGGGAAATGGCTTCCAGCGCGGCTTTGGCAGCCGAAACAGCGGCATAATTCTGCCAGGCTTTATGACTACCCTCACTGGTGAAGCTAATGATCCGGGTATCGGCGGCAAACAAGTGAGCGGCAAAGAGGTCTTTCGTCCAGTCGTACAAACTTATGGCCATGGCGTCGATAGTTAGCTGGAAATCGTCGTGCTGAAGTGGACGCTGGCCGTTGGCAATTATCGGTTTTAAATTTCCTTTGGCAATGCTGTGTATGAGCGCCCGGACTTTGCCCGTATTGCCCAGAGCTTCGGTTAAGTTCAAAATAACTTCCGTCCGTTTTTCCGGATTGGTTGCGTCGACATTGTACTGTTTCAGTAAAATGCCTTCGGCTTCCAGTTGAGCGAACGCCCGGTCAACATCGGGTAGATCCGTTTTTCGGGTTCGGTGAAGGATACACAGGTTCAGGCCGTGCTTCGCCAGCTTTTTTGCCGTAGCTAACCCCAACCCTGAACTGCCGCCCAGAATAACCGCCCAATAATTTTTGCCTGAAAATTCGTTTACCACTGTAATAAAACGCGTTGCGCCGTAAAACCGGGACCAAAACTTAACATGAGGCCATAATCCCCCTTGTTTAGCGGCCGGTCCATGAACCGTTCCAGTACGTAAAGGACTGTGGCGCTCGACATATTGCCATACAGCCGCAACACTTCTTTCGTATCGTCAATATTCTTGCCCAGCTTCCCGAATAACTCCTGCACCACTTCCACAATCTTACGGCCGCCGGGGTGAAAAATCAGGTGTGAGATGTCGTCAATAACCAGTCCGTTTTTCTTCAGAAACGGGTGAATGATCGCCGGAAAATGTTCGGCAATGTTGTCCGTTACGGCTTTGTCGAGCACCATTTGCAGGCCACTATTAGTCAGGTTAAAGCCCATCATGTGCGTGGCGTCGTAAAAATGGTACATCTCCTCCGACACCACCTCCGGCCCCTCGTCATCCTCGTGCGACGAGAGCAGGACGCAGGCGGCCCCATCGCCGAAAATGGCCGCGCTCACGATGTTTGCCATCGAGAAATCGTTCAGTTGAAACGTGGCCGTTGGCGATTCGACCGCCAGTAGAGCCGCACGTTTGCCGGGATTCGCTTTCAGGAAATTCTTGGCGTAAATAATGCCAGAAACACCTGCCACGCAACCCATCTCTGTTACCGGCAATCGAACAACGTCCTGCTTCATTTGCATGCTGTTGATCAGGTAGGCATCCAGCGACGGAATCATGATGCCCGTACAGCTTACCGTAATCAGATAGTCAATATCGGTTGTTCGCCAGTTGACTTTAGCCAGCGCTTTGGTGAGTACATCTTCGCCGAGTTTTATGCATTCCCGGCTATAAATGGCGTTTTTATCTTCAAACGAAGTCATTGAAAACACCTCCGCCGGACTCATGACGGAGTAGCGCCGGTCGACGGCAGCATTTTCGAAAATCTTTTTTACTTTTCGTTGAAAACGGCTTTCCTGACCGTCCAGCCAGGTATCCAGAAACGGTAAAATATCATTCGTATCCCGCCAGTTCTCGGGTAAGGCTTTTGCAACTGCCGCAATTTTTACACTCATAGGGTTTTAATAATCCATTGGTAGCGAAAAGCCCAACGCCAGTTGATACGATAGGCTGTGAAGCGTAATTGTTTCGAGAATGCGACTAATTCCTGCTTTTTAAACCCGCGCAAAATAGACGTGAGTCCATCTTCACGCGATAGTTTGTTGAGTCGGAAAACAAAGCAGATGAGTTGGAAAAGCCGGTAAGCCAGCGCCGACCGTTGAAGGTCATTGATCACGACGCCGAGTTTCGATTGTTGTGCCAACAAACCCATTAAATACAGAATTTCCTGGTCACCGAAGTGATGCAGCGTCAGTGTACATAACGCAATATCGTAATCGACTAACGCAAACTGTTCGTCGAAGATGTTCTGGGTATCGTACCGGATTGTCGGGTAAGCCGTTGAACTGGCTCGGGCATGATTGACGGTGTACGCGTTAGCGTCGATACCAAGCACATCGACCCGAATGCCTTCCTGTTTGGCAAAGTCGACGACTGCCCGGCACATATCGCCATTGCCGCACCCAATGTCGACGATAGAAAAAGTCCGGTCTTTGGGCTGATTTTTAAGGAGTTCCCTGATCCCGTCGATAGTGACCCGATTGCCACCCAGCCATTGGTTGATAATGGCAATTTTGTCTAGGGCATCACGCAGTTCGTCGCCTTCTAATGAAAAATCATCCAGATATTCTTCTTTGGTGGTACGCTGCGTAGTACTTAAAAACATCAGGTTCAATTTAGGGCGTTCAATTGTCGTAGAAGCCGCTTTGCGCTAACGGCCGGTACGGTATACTGTAAACGAATTAGACCAGCAAGGGTTTGCCGTGTGTTTGCTTAATGAGTATGGGCAGTACGCCGGGCGTTCGTTGCAGGCTTGTTAACAAAACATCTGTAATAGCCGGATAAGATAACACCGTTTGGGCAATGCGGCCGGTCAGCAGCCGGGTTTTAAATTCGGACGACCAGCTGTTGGTGTATTGTTTTTCTAAAGCAGACCGGTTCGCTAGTTTACCATTAAAAAACTGAATGACCAACTCCGATACCAGTTTGGCGCTGTGAATGGCCATCGCCATGCCGTTTCCACAAAGGGGATGAATGAGGCCCGCGGTGTCGCCACACATCAGTATATGGTTTTCGACCGGGCTTTTTCGGTCGAACGAAATCTGGCTGATCGTTAACGGCCTGGTGAAAAGAGGGGTGGCCTTCGCGAAAAAATCATCCAGAAAAGGATTCCTTCTCAATACGTGCTGCTGAAAGGAATCTATGTGCTTAAACGCTTTGAAACTACGGTAATTGGCCAGGTAGCAGGCGTTTACAATTCCGTTTTCGACCTGGGAGAGCCCACAGTAGCCGCCATCAAAATTATGCAGGGCCACCAGGTCGTTCGGAAAGTCGGCCTTATAATGTGCTTTCACACCTAACCAGTTCGATTCCTGAGTGGCAAACGGCCGATTGAGCCGTTTGTCCAGTTGGGATCGCTTGCCATAGGCACCCAGAACGATGGGCGACCGGTAGGTTATTTCGTCAGCAGTTGTCACGGTAAAGACATCGCCGTAAAATTGAATGTCCGTCACGTCCGCTTGCCGAAGGTCGACGCCCGCTGATTGCGCTTTATGGGCCAGAAACTGGTCGAGGGTGTACCGACTCACCCCGAAGCCGCCTAGCGGTAATGTACTTTCGACGGTTTTTCCAGCCGCAGTACTCAGCAGGAAGCGACTGATTCGGGAGGGGTTCAGTTCGTCGATGCAAACGCCAAGGTGTTGCAGATAGGGGAGTACTTCGTTGGAGATGTATTCTCCACAAACTTTATGCTGGGGGTAATTATACTTTTCCAGGAGCAAAACCTGTACACCGGAGCGGGCCAAATCAATACCGGCAATCAACCCGGCCAGACCACCCCCAACGATAATTACATCGGCATCATATCGCATCTGGGTTCGGTTCATGGGTGATACAACGGGCGACTCAGGGAATAGGTTTAATTCTCAGCCCCTCGGTGCATTGGCTAATGTAGCTATTTTTTTACCAAAAGTGAATGAATCAAAATCATAAGTCAGTGTATCAAAAATGACATTGATGGTTGGGCTCTGTCGTGTAAATTGCTGGTTATCAATTAATATTTGTTTGGTTGTTTATTTGTAAGTATTTGAACAATTATCGAAAGCCCGCTCTCGGGCATTGTCTTAAATTTGATATGAAGCCGTTCCTAAATCGCCCGCTTCGTATTCGGTATGAGTCAAAGACAACGCATTTTTTTCTGGTCGATCACAGCCGCGCTGGGCGGTTTCCTCTTCGGTTTCGATACGGCCGTTATTTCGGGTGTCGAACAGTCGCTGCAAACGTTATGGCATCTGAACGTATGGGAACATGGGTTAACGGTTTCCATTGCGCTGATCGGCACCGTTGTTGGCTCTATGCTGGGGGGGATCCCAACGCAGCAGCTAGGCCGTAAAAAAACGCTGTTCTGGATCGCCGTTCTATATTTATTAGCCTCCATTGGTACGGCCCTGGCTCCCACCTGGCCTATTTTTCTCGTTTTCCGGTTTCTGGGTGGTCTGGGCGTTGGCGCTTCGTCGGTGGCGGCACCCATGTACATTACCGAAATTTCGCCCGCCAAGTCGCGCGGTAAGCTAGTGGGCATGTTCCAGTTCAATGTGGTGTTAGGCATTCTCATCGCTTACCTCTCTAACTTTCTCCTGCAGGGCCTTGGCAATGATTCGTGGCGCTGGATGCTGGGCGTACAGGCGCTGCCTTCGCTTATCTTCCTGATTGCCGTGCTCAACATTCCGGAGAGCCCCCGCTGGTTGTTACTCGCCAAAGGCCGGGTGGACGAAGCCCGCGAGGTACTGAACATGATTGACCCGGAAACAGCCGACGAGACTTTACTGGACCTACAGGATAATGCCGAGCATCAGAATAAGAATGCCCGCTTGTTCTCCGGTCAATACAACACACCCGTTATGCTGGCCGTATTGTTTGCTGTTTTCAATCAGGTGTCGGGCATCAACGCCATCATTTACTACGCCCCCCGGATTTTTGAGATGACGGGCCTGGGTAAGAGTTCGGCTCTGTTGTCATCGGCGGGGATTGGTCTGGTGAACCTGATTTTTACCATGATTTCCATGAACCTCATCGACCGCTTTGGCCGACGCACATTAATGAAGATCGGATCGGTGGGACTAATCGTTACGCTGGCTTTGGTAGCGCGCGCTTTTTACGTTCAAGATTTCAGTGGCATGACAGTACCGTTGCTGCTGTTTGGCTATATCGCTTTTTTTGGCTTTTCGCAGGGGGCCGTCATCTGGGTATTTATTTCAGAGATCTTCCCCAACGAAGTCCGTTCGGGTGGTCAGGCACTGGGCAGTTTTACCCATTGGTTCATGGCTGCTCTTATTACTTTCTCTTTTCCGTATCTGGCTGAACATTTTGGCGGAGGAAACACTTTTCTGTTCTTCACCATCATGATGGTGTTGCAACTCCTGTTCGTAGTGCGGCTCATGCCTGAAACCAAAGGTACCAGTCTTGAAAAAATCGAAAAAACATTCGTTGTCCATTAATCTTACTCATCATGAATCCAACAATAACCTGTTTCGGCGAAATTCTTTGGGATGTATTACCTACCAGTAAGCAACCCGGCGGAGCGCCCATGAATGTGGCCGCTGACCTGCGAAATTTTGGTGTTAACTCCCAACTGATCAGTCGGGTTGGAAGCGATGAGCTAGGCAGCGAACTTCTTGATTTTTTGCGGCAGAAAGGGCTTCCGCTCGATCTGGTTCAGGTTGGCCAGACGCACCTGACGGGAGTAGCCAAAGCCAATGTTTCGGACTTGAACGAGGTAACCTATAAGATTGTCCAGCCGGTGGCCTGGGATTATATTCAACTGGAGCCCAATCTGGTTGACGCGGTGCGAAAAAGTGATTTGTTCGTTTATGGAAGTTTGGCTGCCCGCAGTCCGCAAACGTACCAAACCTTGCTGGCCTTACTGGAAGTAGCTCCCCGGAAAGCGTTCGATGTTAATCTGCGGGCTCCTCACTTTACCCGCGACATTGTCGAGGAACTACTTGCCAAAGCAGACATCGTTAAACTCAACGAGCACGAGCTGGTCGAACTGTCGAGCTGGTACGGTGAAGAGAATGACCTGCATCGAGCCATGTATCAGCTCCGGAGTCAGTTCAGGCTCGAAAAACTCATCGTAACCCTGGGCGAGCACGGGGCCGTCTTGCTGGATAGGGCCGGGCTGCATAGTCAGGTTGGGTTCCCGGTCGAAGTGGCCGACACCATTGGCAGCGGAGATGCTTTTCTAGCCGCTTTCCTGTACAAAACATTGCAGGGCGAAACGCCCCGGAAAACCCTTGAGTTTGCCTGCGCTACCGGGGCCTATGTGGCTGGCCAGCGCGGAGCGACGCCTTCGTTTACGGAGGAAACCATTGTAAATCAATACCTGATTTCGACTACCGTTTGACTGGCTATCTGCCGTAGCGTGCCCGCTCTGGCCCGTCGTTTCAGAAACCGCCTGTTTCTGTAGCGGTTCTGTCCAGCAGACGGGGGCGCCCGCTCGGTGGTGATCCGTTGGACAGAAAGCACGATTTGAATCAGTGCAAGGGCTGAGCAGAATTTGCAAATAAAGTATATGGAGAGGCCAATCCGTTGAGCCTTTTTTTAGGTTGGTAGTGCAGTTTATTGAGGGGGGCGGCTCTTAGCCGAGTAGACTCCCCTCTGTATCTTTCTTACCTTCACTCAATTCATCTATTCCCGATGTACAAAACACTACTGAACGCTGCTGTACTGATTTTACTAGCCTGTTATTCTTTTGGGCAGGTAACCAAGTCCGAACCATACCGCCCTCAATACCATTTTTCGCCCAGAGCCCACTGGATGAACGATCCTAACGGGATGGTTTATCTGAAGGGTACGTATCACCTGTTTTTTCAGTACTACCCCGATGGCACCACCTGGGGACCTATGCACTGGGGGCATGCCACCAGCAAAGACATGGTACGCTGGCAGGAGCAACCCATTGCCCTTTACCCCGATAGCCTGGGCTGGATTTTCTCGGGTAGTGCAGTTGTCGATGTCAACAACACCAGCGGTTTCGGCAAGAATGGGCAAGTGCCTTTGGTCGCGATCTTCACGCACCATAATTCGAAAATGGAGAAGCAGAAATCAAATAAGTTTCAGTACCAAAGTCTGGCCTATAGCCTCGATGAAGGCAAAACCTGGACCAAGTATGCCGGAAACCCGGTGCTGCCTAACCCCGGAATTATTGATTTTCGTGACCCTAAAGTTCGTTGGAATGATCAGCATAAGAAATGGATCATGACACTGGCCACCAAAGACCGGATTACCTTCTACTCATCGCCCAATCTTAAAAACTGGACAAAAGAAAGTGAGTTCGGCAGTGATCTGGGAGCGCACGGAGGTGTTTGGGAGTGCCCGGACTTATTTCCGTTAACCCATAATGGCAAAGAAGCCTGGGTGTTGCTGGTAAGTATCAATCCCGGCGGCCCTAACGGTGGTTCGGCCACTCAATATTTTGTGGGTGATTTCAACGGGAAAACCTTCACGCCCTATACAAAAACCACCAAATGGATGGACTACGGCACCGATAACTACGCCGGAGTGACGTTCGCCAATACCGGCGAGCGAACCATCCTGATGGGCTGGATGAGCAACTGGCAGTATGCTAACGTCGTGCCCACCGATCCATGGCGCAGCGCCAACACCGTTCCCCGAACACTGGGGTTGGAAGAAGTGAATAAAGAGTTGTTCCTGACCTCAACGCCCATCAACGAACTGAACACGCTCAAAGGGCAAACGACGTCGCTGAAAAGCCTGCCTATAAAAGGGGAGTATGATCTGACAGCCAAAACGAAGAACGAGACGGGCCAGTTTAAGCTTGAATTGACTACCCAAAACACCACTGATTTTTCCATTGTGCTAGCCAATGAACAGGGCAATGAATTGGTAGTCGGGTACGATAAAACGGCTAACACGTATTACATCGACCGTAGCCGTTCGGGTAAAGTTGATTTTGAGAAAGGGTTTGGCAAGCGCCATACAGCCCCGCGTTTATCTTTGGATAGCAAAATTTCGCTGAGTCTTCTGGTGGATGTAGCCTCCGTCGAGCTGTTTGCCGATAAGGGGCTTACCGTCATGACCGATATATTTTTCCCGGATACGCCCATGAATAAACTGTCGATCAAGTCGGCTACCGGAATCTCGATATCCAGTCTGACCTACACGAAGATGGCATCTGCCGGTTTGAAAGGTCTATAGATAAAACCAAAACCTATGGTAATTAATATGTGCTGACACCCCTGTTTTCAGTCGATAAAGACAGGCTGAATGGATCAAAAAAATGGTATCGAGGGGTTTCTCGATACCATTTTTGGTTTAGTGAAACTAAGCCATCAACCTGGACTGTGTATCCGTTCTGATGTGGTAGGTTATCGTTTGGTTAGCCCGCCGTAGTGCCTGGGCTATTTGGATAATCTGGTCGGCGAGTTTACCCTGCTCCTCTATCTGAGCCCGGTTGTAATCCTGTTGGCGCTGCGGCTCCCAATAGAAGAGCTCTGTCTTTGCATCGTAAATGCCAATGGGTGCGTGTCCTTCCAGCGAGAATAGATGCTCAAGCACGGAGATTGCTTCTGAATTTGTTCGACAACAGATGTGGTAGTGCTGCTTTCTGAGCAGATAAACTACAGAATACCGATTCATACGTTTTATAGTTAAGTTACGGAGGGTACTATTAATGCCAGAAATTTATTGCCTACTAGTGGGTAAGTAAACGTAAATCAATCTGGTTGAAAATTAAACAAATATATGTTTTTGAATTAATGTAAACATAAAATTTATATTAAAATTTATTGGTAAACTTATAGGTAAGTGTATGTTCTCTGTTAATTCTATAGTTTTAGTTGATATTTTGGTCGATGTCAATAAATATGTCTGCATACTTTACTTGATGGCAAACTTCTGAATGTGGTTTGTGTTCAAGGAAAAAGTAGATACGTAAAACATGGATTATCGGCAATTAGGCGCATCTGGATTACATGTTCCGGTGCTCAGTTTTGGCACCGCTACCTTCGGGGGTGGCAACGATTTCTTCAAAGCCTGGGGCAGCACCCAAACCGACGAAGCATCCCGTCTGGTTAATCTTTGTCTGGATGCCGGGGTCAACCTGTTCGATACCGCTGATGTCTATTCGGACGGGCTATCGGAGGAGATTCTGGGAAAAGCCCTGCAGGGAATGCGGGATAAAGTCCTGATTTCGACCAAGGCTACGTTTACGTTTGGCGAAGGACCAAACAACCAGGGGTCGTCGCGTTTTCACCTGATAAGACAGTGTGAAAGCAGTCTTAAACGATTGAAAACCGATTACATCGATATCTATCACATGCACGGTTTTGACGGCGTAACGCCGGTTGAGGAGACCCTGCGAACCCTCGACGATCTGGTACAAAGCGGTAAAGTGCGTTACATTGCCTGCTCCAACTTTTCGGGCTGGCATTTGATGAAATCGCTGGCTGTTTCCGAAAAATACGGCTGGAATCGGTACGTCGGACATCAGGTGTATTACTCGCTGGTGAACCGGGAGTACGAGTGGGAGCTAATGCCGCTGGGTATCGACCAGAAAGTCGGCGGCATCATCTGGAGTCCGTTGGCAGCCGGCCGACTAGGTGGCAAATACCGCCGAAATCAGCCCATTCCGCCCGATAGTCGCGTGGCGCAGGGAGGAAGCCCCGTTCCCGCCTTTGCCATTGCCGATGAGGTTTTCTACACCATTATCGATGTGCTGGACCAACTGGCCGAAGAAACCGGTAAAACCGTGGCCCAGATTTCCCTCAACTGGCTCTTGCAGCGCCCAACGGTGTCGACCCTCGTCGTAGGCGCACGGAATGAAGAACAGCTGAAACAGAATCTCGGGGCCGTTGGCTGGAACCTCACCACAGAGCAGATAAAACGACTGGATGCTGCGAGCGATGTACCAACAATTTACCCCTATTGGCATCAACGGCAGAACTTGACGCTGAATCCCCTGCCAAAGTTTTACTAAGAATTGTGTTTTTTTGTAGCCGGAGCAATTTTCGGCTACAAAAAAACACAATTCACCTGCCACCCTTCTCCCCATGATACAATTCAAACGCCTGGATCATGTTCTACTCTGCATTCCGGAAGGAGCAACGGCCAGCGCCCGGGAGTTTTATAGTACGGTTTTAGGGCTTACTGAAATACCTGGCAACCATCCGTCCGGAGCTATCTGGTTTCAAATTGCCGATATTCAGTTACACCTTCGGGAAGAGGCTGGCGGCAGCTACTCCAAACGGCACCCGGCCTTTGAGGTCGCTAATCTGGACGAATCCCGGGAGGCCCTGGCCGCTCAGGGTATTGAAATTGAATATTCATCCGAGATTGACGGTCGCCAGCGGTTTTTCTTCCGGGACCCGTTCGCTAATCGGATTGAACTGCTGCAATTTTTAGCGTAGTTACGGTACCACGCTAACCCATTGGACTGGTTCTAAATTAGGAGGCTTCTTTTAACTTTAGTAACTTTCGTATTTACTTGCCGTTAATAGATTGACGCAGGAGTCTTATGAAATCAATTGTTGCGCTACTTTTGGCCGGTCTGATGTTAGGGAGCAGTTTGCTGCCTGGCTTTAGTATTGACCAGTCGGCCAAGTGGGTCGAGTTGATGCAGCATTACAAGCAGCACCGGGAAGCGGATGCCCAACTGGGTTTCCTGGACTTTCTGGGCATGCACTACGGCGCTAATTCAGAACACCAGAAACACCCCAATCATAGCCATCATAACCTGCCCACGGCAGGTCATACCGTACCGGTATTTTCGTCCAACGCAGTTGCCGTTCATTTCTCCGCGGCTGTAGGGGCTATCCTGTCTACTAAAGCTGACTTCTTCAGTAAGGCCGATTTATATTCCTTCCTGGCCGTCTTTTCGCTAATAAACCCGCCCCGAGCGTAGGTTCGCGTAGCTATAAGCCTCTTTGTGCCCTTTCGGGACTTACCTGGCCTGTCAGGATCTCTCCAGTATACTCTCTTTTGTTCGTATCTGACGCCAGTTGGCGTTGGCGGCTAGTATGTAGCCCATCTGTATCTGTCCGGCAGACAGGTACGCTTCCCGTTGTTTCTGCCGCTCTCTCATGCTAAACGCAATCATCCAATTTTCCATCCGCAACAAGCTGATCATCGGCCTGTTCACCCTTGCCTTAGTGCTCTGGGGCGGCTGGTCGGCTACTCAATTGCCAATTGATGCCGTTCCCGATATCACCAACAACCAGGTGCAGGTCATTACCAGTAGCCCATCGCTGGCGGCCGAAGACATCGAGCGATTAGTGACGTTTCCCGTTGAAGTAAGCCTGTCGAATATTCCGGATCTGGTCGAGATTCGTTCGTTTTCGCGGTTTGGGCTTTCGATCGTCACTGTTGTGTTTACCGATGCAACCGATGTATACTGGGCCAGACAACAAATTGCCGAGCGACTTCAGAATGTGGTTGGCCAGATTCCGCCGGGTATTGGTACGCCCGTCATGGCACCCGTAACGACGGGCCTGGGCGAAATTTTCCAGTATACCGTTGTACCCAAGAAAGGGTACGAGTCGAAATACTCACTAACCGATCTACGGACCATTCAGGACTGGACCATCCGGCGTAGTCTACTGGGAACTCCCGGTGTGGCCGATGTGAGTGGATTCGGGGGGCTGTTGAAACAGTATGAAATTGCCGTTGATCCCGACCGGCTTCGGAGTATGGGCATCACCATCACCGAAATTTTTACGGCCCTTGAGCAGAACAACCAGAATACCGGGGGCGCTTACATCGACAAAAAGCCCAATGCGTTCTTCATTCGCTCGGATGGCCTGATCAATTCGACGGATGATATTGCTGATATTGTCATTCACCTGAATGACCAGGGGTTACCCGTACGGGTGCGGGATGTGGCGCAGGTAAACATGGGCTCGGCTGTGCGGTATGGCGCCTTAACCCGCAATGGAGTGGGTGAATCTGTGGGAGCGATTGTGATGATGATCAAAGGAGAGAACTCATCAGCGGTCATCAAACGGGTAAAAATGAAGATGGCCGAGATCCAGAAAACACTTCCGGAGGGTGTTCAGATTGTGCCGTTTCTGGACCGTACAAAAATGGTGAACAGCGCCATTGGTACGGTTGAACGGAACCTGTTGGAAGGAGCCGCCATCGTCATTTTTGTACTGGTGTTGCTGCTGGGTAATTTCCGGGCAGGCTTTGTGGTGGCTTCCGTTATTCCGCTGGCCCTGCTGTTTGCTATTGCCATGATGAACCTGTTTGGAGTGTCGGGTAACCTAATGAGTCTGGGCGCCATTGACTTCGGCCTAATTGTGGATGGGGCCGTCATTATCGTTGAAGCTACTCTGCACCACATCATGCTGCGTAACCGGGACAAAACGCTTACCCAGAGCGAAATGGATGAAGAGGTGTTTCTGTCGGCGGCCCGGATTCGTTCATCGGCGGCTTTTGGCGAAATCATTATCCTGATCGTTTACCTGCCCATTCTGGCCCTGTCGGGCATTGAGGGAAAGATGTTCCGGCCCATGGCCCTAACCGTGGCCTTCGCTATTTTGGGCGCGTTTATTCTGTCGATTACCTACGTTCCCATGATTTCGGCGCTGATGCTGAGCAAGAAAATCGTGCATAAAGAGACGCTGTCGGATCGACTTATGAAGCGGATCTACCGGGTCTATGAACCGTTGCTTTTGTGGGCGCTGAAACACCGGCTGCTTATTTTAACCGGTGCCGTCTCACTGCTTATTTTAACCGTATTCCTGTTTGGTCGGATGGGGGGGGAGTTCATCCCGCAGCTGGATGAGGGCGATTTTGCCGTCGATACCCGAACGTTGACGGGTAGTTCACTTTCCGAAACGGTCGATGCGACCCTGAAAGCCGAACGGATTCTGCTCAAACAGTTTCCGGAAGTAGAGCAGGTCGTGGCCAAGATTGGGTCCGGCGAAATCCCGACAGATCCCATGGCCATTGAAGCTGCCGACCAGATGGTGATTCTAAAGCCAAAGGACGAATGGACATCGGCCACGACCCGTGATGAACTCGCCACGAAAATGTCCGAAGCACTATCCGTTATTCCCGGTGTAACCTTTGGCTTTCAGCAGCCGGTGCAGATGCGATTCAATGAGCTGATGACCGGTGCCCGGCAGGATGTAGCGCTTAAAATCTACGGAGATGACCTGACTCAGCTCGCCAAACTAGCCGATCAGGTAGGCCGGGTTGTGCGTACCATCGACGGGGCTCAGGATTTGTACGTAGAACAGGTTGGCGGGCTCTCCCAGATACTTATCAAGCTAAACCGAGCGCAGATCGCCAAATTTGGCCTGAACGTGTCGGATGTAAACCGGGTCATCAATACCGCCTTTGCCGGTCAGTCGGCGGGTTTGGTGTTTGAAGGGGAGAAACGGTTCGATCTGGTTGTTCGACTGGCTGCCGAGAAGCGGCAGAGTATCGAGGATATTCAAAATATGTACATTTCCGTCCCTACGGGGGGGCAGATTCCACTCGGTCAAGTGGCTTCGGTCACGATGGAGCAGGCCCCCAACCAGATCCAGCGCGATAACACCCACCGGCGTATTACGCTGGGTTTCAACGTGCGGGGGCGCGATGTAGAAAGTATTGTGGCCGAATTACAGCAGAAAATCGGGCAGCAGATCAAGTTTCCACCCGGCTATTACATAACCTACGGCGGGCAGTTTCAGAATCTGGTTGAGGCCAAGAAACGACTGTCTATCGCCGTTCCCATCGCCCTGGGACTGATATTCGCCCTGCTCTTCTTCACATTCAATTCCGTTCGGCAAAGCTTGCTGATCTTTATGGCGATTCCAATGGCAGCCATCGGTGGCGTTTTTGCGTTGCTGCTGCGCGATATGCCGTTCAGTATTTCGGCCGGGGTAGGTTTCATTGCCCTGTTTGGGGTATCGGTGCTGAACGGTATCGTATTGATTGCGGAGTTTAACCGACTCCGGCACGAAGAGGGGTTGACGGACATGATCGAAATTATACGGCAGGGCGCCGAAGTCCGGTTGCGCCCCGTCATTATGACTGCTCTGGTGGCCTCGTTCGGGTTTATTCCGATGGCCATTTCGAATTCGGCCGGGGCGGAGGTGCAGAAACCGCTGGCCACGGTTGTTATCGGGGGCCTGCTCACCGCAACACTGCTAACATTAATTGTATTACCTATTCTTTATTCGCTAATGGAAAAGAAAGCGGTCGAAAAAGAAGCGAATGCTGCCCGAAAGTCAGCTACGGTGGCCACTGTAGTCCTGCTGGCACTCCTGGCAATGGGCCGCAATACACAGGCGCAGGGCACGCAGATGCAGGTTGTCACGCTGGAACAGGCGCTTCAACGAGCCGGTAACCGCAATGCACAGGTGCAGATTGCCGGACTGGGTGTTAGCCAGCAACAGGCCCTCCGCCGAACGGCTTATGATGCCGGGCGGCTGTCGGCAACGGCGATGCTGGGTCAGTACAACAGCCGCCGGTTCGACAACAACCTGACCATCACGCAAAACATACCCAATCCAGCACTCATGCGCCGACTGGCTGCGCTGAACGACGAGACCGTTGCCAGCCGGGAAGTTGGCGTGCTGGTAACCCGCAATGATGTTCAGTATCAGGTGAAATCGACCTATTATGACCTGGTGTATTTGCAACAGAAAAGCCGGCTGTTCCGGCAGCAGGATACGCTGCTGTCGGAATTTGTTCAGGCCGCTAACCTTCGGTTCAAGACGGGCGAGACGGGGAGTCTGGAAAAAGCAACCGCCGAAAGTCAACTGGCCGACCAGCGTGTACGGCTGGCCCGCAATGAAGCCAATCGGGTAGGGGTGCGGACGCGTCTGCAAACGCTGCTCTACAGCCCGGCGCCCGTGGATGCCCCCGATCAGGCATTGACCAAACTTACCCTGCTCATTCCAACGGACACGGCCAGTCTGAACCGCAATCCGCTGCTGCGGCAGTTGAATCAGCAGGTTCGCGTGGCCCAGCAAACCCGGCTGGTGGAGCAGGCCCGGCTAAAGCCCGATTTTTTGGTGGGGCTGTTTTCGCAAACACTAACTGGTAATCAGCTGATTAATGGGCAGGAGTTGTATTTCGGACCGGGTTATCGGTTTAACGGCGGGCAGCTTGGTATCTCGGTGCCGTTGCTGGGTCAAGCGCAGAAAGCCCGCATCAATGCCGCCCGCATTGGTGAGCAAGTGGCACAGACGGAGTTGCAGCAGCAACAGTTTGCCTTGAGCCAGCAACTGACGCAGGCTGTTCAGCAGTTTGAGCAGTACCGGGATGCTCTTACGTACTATGAACAGAATGGTCTGGCGCAGGCAACGCTCATTCAGACCAATGCCCGACGGGCTTTTAGCAGTGGCGACATTGGCTATGTTGAATTTTCGCTGGCCCTGCAGCAGGCATTAACCATCCGTTCCAGTTACGTCGATCTACTCAACGACTACAATCAATCGGTTCTCTATATCAATTATATACTGGGCAACCCATAACCCCACCGCATTTCTCAAGACATCTATGCATTCGTCCATAAACATACATCATTCTCTCTGCGTAGCCGTTTTGGCCGTCAGCGTTCTGCTTGGGGCTGTTGCCTGCCAGTCTGGTTCGTCGGAAGAGGATAAATCAACGCCGAATCTCAACAAACAGGCGTCCGAAAAAGACACAAGCGAAAAAGACGCGTCCGGTGGGCCGGTGGTGGTATCGTTGAGCCAGGCTCAATACGACATGGCAGCCATTCAGTTGGGGCAACCGGCTCTACGGCCATTAAGCACCACCTTGAAAGTAAATGGATCACTCGATGTGCCCGCTCAAAATTTGGTGTCGGTGTCGGTGCCGGTTGGGGGCTATATTCGACAGATTCAGCTTGAACCGGGTATGCGTATCCGCAAGGGCCAGACGCTCGTGGTGCTCGAAAATCCGGAATTTGTTCAACTGCAGCAGGACTACCTCGATACCAAAGCGAAGCTGGAATATGCCGATCTGGAGTTTGCACGTCAGCAGGAGTTGAGCCGGGATAATGTCAATGCGCTGAAAGTTTTTCAGCAGGTTCGGGCCAACCGGCAAAGTTTACAGGCGCAGCTGGCGGGCATGGCGCAGCGGTTAACGATCCTCCGAATAAATCCAGCCACCCTGACGCCCGAACGAATGGTTCGCACGATTAGCGTACCATCGCCTGTGTCGGGTTTTATTACCGATGTGCCAACGAATAACGGCCGGTTCGTGAATCCGTCCGATGTGCTGGCGCAGATTACGAACCTGGACCACCTGCATGTGCGCCTGAGTGTTTTCGAGAAAGATATCAGCCGCATTCATACGGGACAGATCGTGCGCTTTGGCATGGGGGGCGATGCTACGCTGGAACACCAGGGGACCATCTTCCTGATCGGTAAATCCATTGCCGCTGATCGTACCATTTCGGTACTGGCTCACCCGGAAGGGGATGCCAGCCACTACATTCCGGGCGGATACATTACGGCGCAGGTCGACGTGAAAACCCAGCCTTTACCGGCTTTACCCGAAACGGCTGTTATTGGTTTTGGGGGTAAGTCGTACGTTTACGTGCTTGACCGGAAGGATACCAAATCCGCTATGTATCATTTCAGACAAGTGGAGATTAAAACGGGCGTACATGAAAACGGCTACGTGGCCGTTACATTGCCCACTGATGTAGACCCGACAAAGACGCCAATCGTCGTCAACGGCGGGTACGGCTTGTTGTCCAAACTGAATAACAGCGAAGAAGAGGAATAGTGGGGTTATCTGGCTGGTTAATACCCCACTCCCGGCCCCTCCCCTGTTTTTCCAGGGGAGGGGAGCAGGCTCGGTATCGTAATGCTGGCAACACAGGTGTGAGAATTTGGCGTTGGGTAGTTCGACGTAGTCATAAACTACGCCCAACGGCAAACACCCCCATAATATTACCCGTCAATCAACTTATAAAACCCATCCCGGTAGGTATCGCCGATGGGGATGACGGCTTTTTTGATGAATATTCGGTTACGTTCTATGGATTCGATGCGGTTAAGGGCAACAATGTAGGATTTGTGGACGCGGGCAAACTGATTGACCGGGAGTTTTTCGTCCAGGCTCTTCATCGTTTGCAGGGTCAGAATCCGCTCCGTTGGTGTGTAAATGGACACGTAATCTTTCAACCCTTCGCAATATAAAATCTCACTCAGGTCGACCCGTTGCAAGCGATATTCGGTCTTGACGAAAATGTAATCTTTGGTGGTGATTTCCGGCAGTACCGTTGCGTGTATGTTATCAGGTACGGCAGCCGCCGGGGGGATTTCGACCCTTTCAGCCTTGGCAGGCGGGAATAATTTTTGAACGGCCTTGTAAAACCGCTCGAACGAAATCGGTTTGAGCAGGTAGTCCACAACATTATGCTCGTAGCCTTCCAGCGCGTACGTGGAGTAAGCCGTTGTCAGAATGACCCGGCACCGGCTTTCGCCGACTGCCCGCTCTACCAATTTCAAGAACTGCATACCGGTGAGTTCCGGCATCTGAATATCCAGAAACACCAGGTCGACGGTACCCCGTTGTACCTGCGTGAGGGCGTCGATGGGGCTGGTCGTAGCGCCCACCAGTTCCAGAAAAGGCACTTTTTGGATGTAGTCGCTCAGGATAGCGTGGGCGAGGGGTTCGTCGTCAACAATGAGGCAGCGCATAAACGATGGTTGAAAATCAACTTATAAACTCAATTCCAGCGAACAGGCGTAGCTATCGGCCTCATCCGTAATGTGCAGCGTGTGTTGGTTAGGGTAGAGCAGTTCAAGCCGTCGTTTTACATTCGTCAGGCCAATTCCACCCACAGCATCCGTTTGCCGACTCGTCTTTTTATTGAGTGTATCGAACCGCAATTTACCCTTCTGAACGCTCAAATCCAGCACAAGCGGGTGGTTGGGGTCGGCCAGATCGCCATGTTTAAACGCATTTTCAACGAACGATACCAGCAGGAGTGGTTCAATACGGTACAGATCCGTATTGCCTTCAATGCTAAACTGCACGTTAGCATCAATTACGCGCAGCTTTTCGAGTTCGACATAATTTTTAAGGTAGCTGATCTCGTTCGACAATAACACGCGGCCGCCTTCTTCCGTGCGGGTATTGCTGTCGTAAAGCATATAGCGCATTAGTTCAGACAGTTTCAGAATCGCACCCGGAGCGGCATCTGATTTGGTATAGGCCAGCGAGTAAATATTGTTCAGCGTGTTGAACAGAAAGTGCGGATTCACCTGCGATTTCAGGAAGGCCAGCTCGGCCATGTTACGCTCCCCAACGAGTTCGGAGCGTTCCTGCTGGTGTACAAGCCAGTCTTCGATGATTTTAAAGGCCAACCCCAATCCAATGGCTGGAAAGGCAAAGTAAAGATTATCCTTGGCGTAATAGAGTAAGGTTGTGTCCGGATCGTAATTGGTGAAGCTAAATACGTACCAAAAAAAGACTTGCTCGAGCAAATAACGGAGGACGATAAAAACGCCCAACGCCACGACTGAACCGACCAGCGCCCATAGTATTTTTTGACGGGTGAGGTAGCGGTTAAGCACCATGACGTGTTCAAAAAAGACGGTGAACCAGAACGTAACGCTGATCGAGATTTCCAGTGGCTCGAACACATACGCATTCTTTTTCGGCTCGTAGGCATTCATAAGGATCATGGTACCACAAAGCAGCAGGTAGAGCAGATTACGAACGCGGGTACGATCGTTCAGGAAAGTGGGTACGCGAAGTGCCATAAGTCCGGGAGTTTTACCGACGTACGAAATACGTTAGTGAGGCAGTCTATCACAAACGGGATCGACAAACACCCCTTTTTAACCGATCAACGCCGTTGAAGTGCCGGATAGGCGTTGGTCGATTGAAGAGGCTGGTTGCCGACATGATAAAGAGGTTGGTCGAAAACAGGTGAACGGGCTATTCCGCAGGCCCCACCTTTGGGTCATCAATTCACAAACACAATCACGACGACCATGAACTATTTCGTTACGCTCCTGCTGATCTCCATATCAATTCTGGCAAAAGCTCAATCGGCGACGAATCAACCCCTTGAGATTCTGTTTATTGCCGCTTCGCACGACTATGGTACTAAAAGCATTGAGGACTTCTCGTACCCGATCAATAAAGCGCTGGCGTTCAAACCGGATGCCGTTTTCGGGGAAAATCTTTCGCCTGAAGACTACGATGCCCTGGATCGCCATTGGAATAAAGATGCCATTGATAAACGGCTTGCCTACCTGACGAAAATAGGGCACAAGTTGCCCAAAAATCCGAAGGTGTTCATTGCGCGTCAATACAAACTGCTTCATGAGCATCCAAACTTTCACCAGGAGCGTATGAAGCTGGCCCACGCCTTATTTCTGACCCATGATTTTGGCAATGCGTCTTATCAGTTTTACTTGCTCGACAAACTGCGACCTGCTTTTGGCAACGAAGAAATTGCCGCCTTTACCCGCATACTCGGCCCGATTGATTCGCTTAAAAACCTGGGTTTCCGTCGCACGAACGAATACTACAACATCTTTCATCCGATTGCGCAGACGTCGAAGATCGAGAAAATCATGCCGATGGATTGCCAGAAATACAATACACCCTGGAGCGAGGCATGGAGTAAAACGGACTCCCTGTATAAAGTATTTGAAACATCTATTGAAGCCGATACCAACTCCGCCGATTACCGAAAGTATGCCGCCTTGCTAAACGAGAATAATGCTCTGCAACAGCAAATGAATGCGGCTGTCAGAGCAGGCAAAGGAACGGCATTTTTTAACACGGCCGAATGGGATAAGCTGACTGACTTCGGTAATTTTTATGGCAATCGTTATCTGTTTGGGTTAAAAGGGTTTCCGGAGAACGGGGTGCGTGACATGCTCAACTACTGGACACTGCGCAATGAAGGGATGGTGCAGAATGTAGTGAGTCGGGCCCGGAAAATGGGCGCTAAGCGGGTGGTTGTTGGCGTGGGTGCTTCACATCGGGAGTTGATGGTGAAATTGCTAAAGGCAATGCCTGGTGTAACGGTCTACACATTAAATGAGTATAATCAATAATTTTTACAGGTGATAAGATTCTGGTTTTTAATTAGTTATAGATTATTTTAAGGTGATTGAATGTTTTTTTTAACCCATCATGCAACCTGCATCCGGGGTTCTTACATCTTCCTGTCAAATACCAAAAAAGAATACAACCTGAAAAAAAGACATCCCCAATTTTCCTAAACCTTTAATCTTGACTACAACCATGAAAACGTTCAAACACCTCCTCACAACCACATTGATCGCTGCCTCGACCGCTGTATTGGCTCAAAATACAACCGTTATTATCAAGACCGACTCCAGCGTTTCGACGACCCGCTACCACAAATCGGCCAATCGCATCACCTCTGATTTTAGCGTGTATGTTGGGTTGAATAACTTCGGCGGGTCGATGCCGGCGGGTTATGATTTCCGTCCCCTTGGGTCGCGGTTTGTAGCACTGGCCTGGCAAAAACGGATTCCGCTTTCTGTAAAAGGCGCTACTAAACTCCGGCTCGTAACCGGCCCGGAAGTCGCCTGGAACAACTTCATGTTCGAGCGATCGGCCGATGCGGGCAGAAATATTCTCGTCGAACGAAACAATCAATTGAGCATCGAACAGTCGGATGTCGATCTGCGCAAATCCAAGTTAGTGATGGCACAGCTCAACCTCCCCGTTATGTTCAACGTGTCGTTCCGGTCGGGACTGACGCTGGGGCTGGGTGCTTATGCCGGTATTCGCCTGGACAGTTATACGAAAGTGAAGCCCGTTGGCGGCTCAACCGTTCGGGATCATGGCTCGTACAATCTGAATACCGTTCGCTGGGGACTTACCTCGGAACTGGGTTTCCGGGGCAGTGCTAAACTTTTCTTCCGCTACGAGCCCAATAGCCCTTTCAAGGCAGGGCAGGGACCCGATGCCAGCGTGTGGGCGGTAGGTTTAAAGTTGTAACCACCAAACGGACAGTGAGTCGGGGTATCAACTGATTCACTGTTCGTTTGAGTTAGTAGCAGGTACATCGCCCGTAAAATGTTTCACTTGTGAATAAATCGGGATACTAAGCAGCAGCCACTGTATGGAACCAGTTGAATGGTACCGAAGATGCCGATCAGTACCCAGTGTAACAGAGGTGTACACCGGCGTCCAGTGAATCCCCGATGTAAGGCCGGTCAGCATAACAAAACTGCTAAGCTGGGCAGTAGCTGAATCCGACCGATCAATACTGATCCTCTGAGTCAGTTTAGAGAAGCCAAAGTCTGCCAACTGAATAGTATATGAACGGTGGCTGTTGTCCGAAATAACCGAACTGGATATGGTCGTTTGGAAAAAAGCCGGGTTCGCTCCGGCAGACTGTTTTTTGCCCGGAGACTGACACATGGCCGCTGTCAGTAAAAGTAAAATCCCCGAGGCCAATCGGCCGTAGCGTTCTGAATAGATGCGAAAATTTCGGTAAGAAACGACGAATACCGTGATGGCCAGACCGATGTTTAGCAATCCCCAGACTATTGTGAAAGCCGCCATGGATGAACAGGTTGGATAGGCTTAAATGTAGCTAAAAAAGTTACGGACTCGTGCAACAGTTCATTTATTTCCGTGTCTTTCTCCCGGACTCTTCTCTAAAAATTCAATTCCCCCGCTAAAATCCGCTTATCCTGCCGTTCAGACCGCTTGTGTAAGAACAGGTACTTTGTGATGCCCACTACCTACCTTTGCCATGTACTTCTGAAGAACACGAAGCAACCTTCCGAAAAAAGTCCAGTATTATGAAAACGATTTTATCCTTATCTATCTTAATCCTACTTGGTCTATCAACCTCCTTTGGGCAAGTGCTAACACGGGGAACGGTAATTGGACAAGTGGGAACTGTAGCGGGTAAACCACTTGAGTTTACCACCATGATGCTCCTGAAAGCCAAAGACTCTACGCTGGTAAAAGGAGCCATCAGCGATGCCGATGGGAAATATGCATTTGAAAATGTAGGTGCCGGAAACTACCGGGTAGCCGCCCAACAGATCGGCTATAGTAAAACGTATAGCGCACCGTTCGCCATTGATGAAGCAAATCCGGCAGCCGAACTGCCCGCCCTGGCTTTGGTCGATGAAACCAAAAGCCTGACCGAAGTGAAGGTGGTGGCGACGAAACCCTTCATAGAGCAACAGGTTGACCGGACGGTCATGAATGTAGAAAATAGCATTGTGTCCAGCGGAAACACGGCGCTGGAAGTTCTGGAAAAAGCGCCGGGGGTAACCATCGACCGGCAGAATGATCAGATTCAACTGAAGGGAAAGGCCGGGGTGATTGTTTATATCGACGGGAAACAGACGTATCTCTCTCAGCAGGAAGTGTCCAATCTGCTGAAAAATACACCCAGCGACAACATTGCCTCGATTGAGATCATCACCAATCCCGGCTCTAAATACGATGCGGCTGGTAATTCGGGAATCATCAACATCAAGATGAAGAAGAACAAGAATTTCGGCACCAACGGTACATTCATCGTCGGGACGGGTTATGGTTGGGTGAAAAATCTGCAAGGTGCCCGCGACGATCTGCCGAAATTCAACACCTCCCTGAACCTCAACCACCGCGAGGGTAAATTAAACGTCTTTGGTAACTATAGCTACGTAAACCGGGAAAGTGCCCAAACCAACGAAATCAACCGGGCTATTCCCTACAACGGCAAGAAGACCTACTTCGACCAGTATTCTTTCCGTCCGAACCAATTTACCGGCCATTCCTATAAAGCGGGACTGGACTATTATATCAACAAAAAAAGTACTGTAGGTGTATTGCTGAACGGTTTCTCGAACGACTGGCGGTCGGGTGGGCAGAACAATACGCTCATCAGCGACGAAAACCGACGGTTGACCAGCCGCCCCACGACCAAAACCGACGCCCGGCAGTTCATGTCCAACGTGACCGGCAACATCAATTACAAGTATGATTTTGACGGCAAAGGCCGCGAGTGGACCGTCGACGCCGACTACGTGCATTACGGTGGAAAGAATAACAACAACCTGAGTACGGTTTACTACAACGCCGATAATTCGCTGACCCGGCCCAATCAGGATGTACGCAACAACATGCCATCTGAGATCAACATCATGGCGTTCAAGACGGATTATGTACACCCGCTGAAAAATGGGGGCAAAGTAGAAGCCGGATTGAAAAGCAGCTTTGTCGATGCGGATAACAACACCATCTACGATACACTGCAGCAGGAAACAAAACAGTGGCTGTTCGATGCCAGCCGGTCCAACCAGTTCAAATACAATGAGAATATCAACGCAGCCTACATCAACTATGCGGGCAAATTCGGGAAACTGAAAGTGCAGACGGGGCTTCGAGCCGAACATACGCACTCAACGGGCACGTCGGTCACGCTGAATCAAACCGTCGACCGTAATTACCTGAACCTGTTCCCAACCGTGTTTCTATCGCGGCAGCTCGATACGAACAACGTACTGAATATGTCGTACAGCCGCCGGATCGACCGGCCCGATTACCAGAACCTGAATCCATTTGTGTTCTATCTGGACCCATATACCTACCAGCAGGGTAATCCGTTTCTGCGGCCACAATACACCAATTCGGTTGAGTTGACGCACGTATACAAAGGTGCTATTTCAACGACACTCGGTTTTAGCCGGACCACAGATTTTATTAATCAGGAAACGCCCCGCCAGATTGCCGCTCAGAACATTACGTATGTAACACCCGAGAACCTGGGTCATCTGGACAACCTGAATTTGAATGTTAGTTTCCCGGTAACGGTTGCCAAGTGGTGGCGGATGCAGAATAACGTAAATACGTACTACCAAAACTACCAAACGGTTTATTCCGGAACACCGTATGAGGTAAAACTGGTGGCTTTCAACCTGTACACATCGAACAACTTTACCCTGAACAAAACCTTGTCGGCCGAAGTATCGGGCTGGTTTAATTCGGCATCACAATACGGTTTCTACCGGGCTCAGCCCATGGGTGGGTTTAGCATCGGGGTGCAGAAAAAAGTAATGGAAGGCAAAGGCAATATCAAGTTGAACGTAAACGACCCTTTCTGGCTGAATCAGTTCCGGGGCCGGGCAATGGTTCAGGATATCGACTTCCGGGTTGGATCGCGCTGGGAAAGCCGCCAGATCAGGCTAACGTTCACCTACCGCTTTGGTAATCAGAATGTGAAAGGTGCCCGCGATCGCAACTCAGCCACCTCGGCCGAACAGAACCGGGTGAAAGCAGGAAACTAGAAGAAAGATATATGATATAGGCTATATGATATAGCGAATGCACCGACATACATTCTATATCCTACATCATACATAGTAACGGACTTAGTTTAGGTTAAGAAAATGGGAAACCCGCTCTCGAATTTGAAGAGCGGGTTTTTTGTGTTCTGACTTTTTTAATTCATTCCGCAGGCCGAAAAGGCTCAATTCATCATTTGAGACGGCTCAAATCTTTTTTGGGGCGAAGCAGGGGGTACCAATCAGCCACCTTTGGGTCATCAATCACAAAACGACTCAGCCCGATGGTACGCTACTGTTTACTCATTCTTCTTTTGCTCGCCAGCCGAATACTCACAGGCCAAACGTTGTCCGGCCCGGTACTCGACGCTTCCCGTCAGCCCGCTCCTTTCGCCGTAGTCAAACTGCTCAAGGCTGCCGATTCAACACTCGTGAAGGGAACGATAACGACCGAAGCCGGGCAGTATGCATTCGCAAACATTGTTGATGGCAACTACTATGTGGAGGCATCGAGTGTGGGAATGACAAGCGCTATGAGTCCGGTTGTAACGGTTACAAAAGGCACGCCGGTTAGCGTAGGCTCACTGCTCCTTGCGGCAATTGAACAAACGCTCACCAGCGTGGTGGTGCGTGCCAAACGGGCTTTGGTTGAGCAACAGGTTGATAAGACCGTGATGAACGTTGCGGCCGATGCCACAGCACAGGGCAAGACGGCCTATGAACTGCTCCAGCAGGCACCCGGCGTTGTTATCGATCCGAATGATAACATACGGATGGCGGGCAAGCAGGGCGTCAACGTATTTATTGATGGCAAACCGACTAACCTATCGGCCAGCGACCTCGCCAATCTGCTCCGGGCAACACCCGCATCGGGCATTGATAAGGTAGAGCTGATCACCAATCCCTCCGCCCGATTCGATGCCCAGGGGGGCGCCGGTATCATTAACATCCGGTTCCGGCGCGACAAAAGCCTTGGACTGAATGGAAATGCCTCCGCGGGTTACGGGCAGAGCGATCATCATCGGGCCAGTGCTGCCGTCGACCTGAACTACCGCACCCGGCAGCTGAACCTGTTTAGTAATGTTGCCGTAAGTGATAACTATCAGATTACCAATGTACGGCTCGACCGGCAAACGGGCGGGGGGCAATTCCTTCAGCGGGGTTACGACACCGACGGCACCCGAGCCGTTGTTTACAAAGCCGGTGTCGACTTCATTATCGACAGCCACCAGGCCATACCCAGGCAAACGATCGGGCTGATCGTGTCGGGGAATGTGTCGGGCAACCGGTTCGGTACATTCACCACCACCCAGCTGATCAATAGCCGGAACAAGCTGGATTCGAGTATCGTGAACCGGGCAACGAACGGGACCTCGGCTCAACCCGCCCGAAACAATCGGACCAACGCGTCCCTGAATTACCGCTATGCCGATACGCTGGGCCTCGAACTGAACCTTGATGCCGATCTGACCTACTTCCAAAACACATCGCCCAACCTGATCACAAGCGATTATTACAACGCCGATGGCCAATCCCTTTTCCAACGCCAGCGCCGGTTCGACGCCAGCACAAACATCGCAATTGGTACCTTAAAGGGTGACTTTGTCAAGGAGTGGAAAGGGCGTCATCTTAAACTCGAAGCGGGGCTGAAACATACGGATGTCTCGACTGATAACGATTTGCTGGCTTTCGTAGGGGCGGAGCCCGAACAGGTTGATGTAAGGCGGACTAATCGGTTCACCTATCGGGAAATCGTGAATGCCGCTTATGCATCGCTGAATCGTTCAGTGGGTAAATGGTCGATGCAGGGTGGCTTGCGGGTTGAACATTCCAATGTGAACGGCCGGTCGACCGATTTGCTTCAGCAGATAATTCAGCGACCTGATACGACCTACCTGAACCTCTTTCCAACGGCGTTTGTGCAGTACCGCGCTACCGATAACAGCCAGTTTGGTGTCAATTACGGACGGCGCATCGGGCGGCCCAGTTATCAGGACATGAACCCCTTCATTTACCAGATCGACCCCTATACCAGCCAGCGCGGAAACCCTTATTTACGGCCCACGTATACCCATACCCTTGAGGCTAGTTACACGTACAAATGGGCGTCGACGGTTAAGTTAGCCTACAGTCATACGAATGATTTTACGACGGATGTGATCCGGCAGGAGGGACTGACCGCTTACCAGACGGTTGCTAACGTGGGTCAGGTCGACGCGCTGAACCTGTCGGCCAGCACGCCGTATCAGTTCACGAAATGGTGGAGTACCTATGCTTATGCCGGGGCCACGTGGAACCGCTTTCAGGGGAGCCTGTCCCCATTGGAACGTTTCGACCGGCGAACATTTGCTTTCGAAGGGTACATGCAGCACTCTTTTACCATCTCCAAAGTATGGTCGGCACAGGCTTCGGGGTTCTGGAGTGCCCCTACGCAGCAAACAATCTACCGCATTGGCGGACTGGGCGCGTTGAACCTGAGTGTGCAGAAGAAAGTCATGCAGGAGCGCGGTAAGCTCACCTTCGGCGTGGATGATGTGCTGAATACTATGCGCTGGAGACAGTCAGCAGACTTCCAGACCCAGCAGTTTGCCATCGATCGGAAGTGGGAAAGCCGTCGGGTCACCATTCGGTTCAGCTATCAATTCGGCAGCAAAGACATCAAAGCCGCCCGCGACCGGGAGACGAACAGCGATGCGGGTCGAATTAAAGTAAAAGGAAATGTATAACCCGCCCGAAAAGAAAAATTCTAAGCTAATTCAATAATTGACCATGCACATGTCAACACCCACTAATCAAATGAAAACGACCGTATTTCTAATGGCTATTTTGCTCGTTTCGAGCGTTATGTCGACTACTGTTGCGCAGAATTCAGTATCGGGAGAGCCGGTTGCCCGCGTGGCATTTACGCTCCGAAACAACCTGGGTTATCACCGCATGTTCCGGGCCGAAGGACCGGGTATGGCTTATGGGTTTACCATGAACCGCAATGAATCCACCCCTAAAAACTGGCCGGTGGGTGGTAAGTTGTATTATAGTAACGATGGCGAGACAACTGGTACATTGATTCTGACCGTGACGGCCGAAGACGCCGGTAAAACCCTCCTGACCCATCCTAAAACTACGGTCCAAACACCAGCCAATATTGTAACCGTGCGTTTTCGAAACAATAGCCTGCTGCCGCATAAAGTGATGATAATTACGTACCGACCCGACGAGTCAGGCAATGGCACACAGGGGGTTATGTTAATGTCGTATGGCAGTACGTTGCAGAAACTGCCGGTAGGCACTAAAGTATATTTTGCGGATAGCAGACAGGTGGACGTGGTTATGAGTGGAAAACGTATCGACGAAGGCAAGCCTTTTATGACCGTTCAGAAAAGCGATGATGGGAAGTCGTTCAATATTTTTCAGTAAAGAAACAGACTGTATCTTGCCCGTAAATAGTGTTACCGATGACGTTTGACTTCAACCCCTATTCGTCCCCCTTGTTATTTGGTTTTGTGCAGGGCTGGATTTACGCTGTCTTATTGTGGGTAAGGGCTCGACGTGAAGAACGGCTGTCCGACTGGTTGCTGGGCTGGGTGCTGGTTGGACTGAGTTTCAATATATGGGAGTACATGCTGGGCTTTGGCGGGATCGAAATTCTCTGGCGCGAACTGGAGTTCTTTCCCCGATCACTCGGCTACCTGTTTCCGGTATTGTGCTATTTCTATCTCAAAAGCCAGGTGAACGCCGATTTTCGATTCTCCCGGCGCGACATCTGGCATGCGGTTCCGTTTCTGGTGCAGGTTACCTATCATCTCAGCGTATTTTCGATGGGGCACGATTTTGTTGAACGGTGGAAAACAACGGTACAATACCCGTATCACCTGGAGGATATTGAGTTTTTTGTGGGTGTTGGCCTGGATGTGTACTACCTGATTTTGTCCCTTCGTTTGTACCGGCACTACCGGGCCTGGATAAAAACGCAGTTTTCTGAAACCGAAACCATTAGTTTCCGCTGGTTTCGAAACTTTCTGGTCACCCTCACGGCCACGATGTTGTTCAGTTTGTTCATGACGTTGTTTAGTGTGACGTTTAACCTCGATTTCTGGCAGAACTGGTGGGATAAACTGGCGGGTGTCGTCCTGATTTACTACGTGAGCATTCATGGCTACGCGCAGGCACAGCCCGGTCGGCGGCTAACGTTTTATCCGGTGTTGGCCGAGGAACCGTCTGCGCTGACCGACCTGTTGCCTGATACGGACACGATCAGGCAACAGGCGCCAGTGCTGGTAAATCAAACCGAAGGTGAGCAGCTGGTAAAAGCGGCCACGGGTCTGGCAACGGATTTGATGCCGTGGCGTGATACCTTGTTGGCATATATGGAGAACGAACGCCCATACCTGGACCCCGATTTGTCGCTGACCGATCTGGCCCGACGACTCAGGACCAATGCGTCCGTACTATCACAGGTCATTAACGTTGGAACGGGAAAAAATTTCAACGATTTTGTCAATCAGTACCGGGTAGATGATTTTAAACGACTGGCTCTTGATCCGGCGAACAGGCATCTTAGTTTGCTGGGTATAGCACTCGAAAGCGGCTTCAATTCGAAAGCGACGTTCAATCGGGCCTTCAGAAAATTAAGCGGCCAGTCGCCGAGGGAGTTCGTCGAGTCGGTGGAACACTAAATGGTGATTAGATGTCCCTAACAACAGGACGCTGCACAAACCCATCTTTCCATTTCTGGGCGATGGCAATGGCCGTTTCGAGCATTTCCGGTTTCCAGTTCTCGATTTCCCAATCTGACTTCGCCAGACTCGATGCGCTCAGAAACAGCTGAGCCTGAGTACAATCGGTAGCGGTTTCCAGAATGGTCGACAGTTCGGTTTGTTGTTGGTAAAGCAGTGAATCTTCTGTTGGCGTTTCAGGCATGCTTATTGGAGACAAAGGCCGGAACGTGTTGGTTGCCGATGGGCTGTTTACCCGGTTGGCTGCTCCGACGATGTCGTCCATGGTATAGAAATCTTCCTGAAAACGATGCCGACTTGCTTCGGTAACGAGTCCGGTGCCCAGTTGCTCAAGCACCACAAACTTCAGGTTGGGGCATTGGCCGATAACCTGCTCCAGCGCATGGAAAACCGCTTCCGGTACCGAATCGTCGTGCGTGTCCCGTCGGATCTGTTTCGTCGGGTTTACGGCCGACGGCACCCAGCTTCCACCCGAAATGTGGATTTCTCGGACCCGGTCGAGGGGGTAGAGCGCCTGTATGTCAGCGATGTCGATGGTAAAGTTCTGGCTTTGGCAATACAGATTGTGTAAATCCAGAATGATGAATCCGTTGATCGGTTCGAGCAGTTGAGACAGGAAATTGCCCTGCCGTTTTACGTCATCGAGCGAATAGGCAACTGCCAGATTTTCCAGGCCGACCGGGCAGTTCCCCGCATCCTGGAGCCGGAGCAGCCGGTCGCGGCCAATGGCCAGTGTGGACGCTGTAAACGGAATACTGACCGGTGCCCCCTTGTGAAAATCTTCACCCGTCATAAATCCGAAATGTTCCGTCAGGTGGTCGAAGGTGAAGTCGGCCGAGATAGCTTTCAGCTGATTCAACCACTGTTGCTGATCGGGCGTCCATTTGCCGGAGAAGAGGGAAAAGAAAACGCCGTGTCCTATCAACCGGCCTTCCTGACTGTAGGCCCGGAGTAATTCGGCAAACCAGTCCGGCAACTCGCCCAGTGCAAACAGCGTGTCGAACGACCATTCAATGGCCTGAACCTTCTCGGACTCGAAAAGGGGGAGTGATGCCTGTAAGCCGTTGGTATCCAGATTACAGTCAATGGAAGAAAATACGCTGGCCATACGGGAGTCAGTTACACAGGCGGTTCGTTTGGCCCATTAACCCAGGCCACAGCCGGGGCAGTCGTAGGGTACCTTTTTTTGCTGCTCGCCATTGGGCGCTTTAGGATCGACGACCGTGCCTTTGGCGCAGGAACTGAGCGTGGTAACCGTTACGGCTACGGCTATGGCTTGGAGAAGGGATTTTGAAAGTTTCATGGCGCTGTTTTAGTAGAGAAGTTCGTTGACTGAGTAGACCTGTACCCGGGTTATAAGGTTGGAATCCGGTCACTATTTATTTTATGGCCGGACGACTCACCCCCGTGCTTTCCTATTTTGTTTCGTACAGAGTCGTTCGCATACGAACCAGAATCTGTTCAATGCGATGGATGTCCGGGTAGGCAGGCAGCAGACTGGTCTGAGCAGCGGCATCAATCTGCTGTAACTTCTCTTCAGCCTGCGCCAGTAGCTCCTCATAATCGAAAGCGCCGGAACGGATGGCCAGTAATTCCTCCCGGTTTGGCCGACGCACAACAACCCGACCCGTTTGCAGAATTTCGAGTGCCATATCCAGCAGCCGGAACGTATGCATCATGTTCTTGGCATCGTAATTCTTGCCGTGCTCAACCGTATTTTCGTAGCGTGCCGCATTCCGTTTTTCAACCCAGTCCCAGTATTCCCGATAGTCTTTGCAATAGCTCGAATACCCATCCTGATTGACAGACAAAAGGGCAACGGGCTCCAGGTGCAGAGGGACACTACTAAGCGAAACGGCGGTCGAGTCGTTATCGGAAATTAGTCCCTGAAAGCCTAAAGAAGCGTTTTCGTCGTAAAAAAGCGCGTACATATCGCGAGCGTGCGGAATACTGACCAGGCCACACTGTGCGGCTTGCCGGTTATGGGCCGACAGCCAGTCGAGTACCGGAATCGATTTCTGACCGATGATGATGTAGCAGAAATGGAGTAACGATTTGCGCTCTTTGGGAAGCGGGTTTACAATTTTTTTGTTCAGGCCCCGCGCTTTCTTGATCTGACTGGCCGCGTAACCGGCAAAAGTGTCCCGGCAGAGCCTGGACAGGAAGTCACTCACCCGCAACTGATCAAATAAAGGATGTTTCTGGAGAATGCAGTCGTTCGGTGCGCAAAGTAACTCCAGGATATTCGGGTTATTTTTGGCGAGCAACTCGATGAACCGGCGCAGTTCATAAAAGATGATATCGTTTTTAGTATCATTCACCTGCTCCACATACCTCAGCCCGTAGAGGTCGGCCTGAGGGAGCATGAAGACGCCCCGAATGTCGGTATCAGAAGCGGGCAAGTCTGTTCCGTAAGCACGGCTGCCACTGATACACTCGAACAAGATTAGTTTACGGTCGCGTAGGTCCTGAATGGTCATGGGTAATGGAATACATCTTTACGCTTGAGAAAGCCCTAAAAAAAGATAAGGTTCCCCGATCTATAGCGGAGAACCTTATACTGACTATTCCTAAACCCTTAACCTTTTCTACATGAAAAACTAACTTTTACTCTTTTCTGTTCCAAATCCCTGATTAATTCGGGATTTGCAGTACTTTACTGAATGTCAGCTGTTTCGGCAGCGGGCTGGTTGACGTTCCAGAGGAAATTAATCATCCGGGTTGTGTAGTCAGCCTGGTTCATCCAGTGGCTGGCGTTTGCACCTTTGTGCTTGGCCAGTGTATTCTGTACTTGAGCAGCAGCTTCGTTGAACTTTGTCCGTTCGGCTGGGCTGAGTGTCAGCACGGCAGAAGGGCTTTGGTTGTACAACGAGACAACGCTCATAAAGTTTTGCCAATTGGTAGTCTGCGCAAACTTGGCAACGTTTTGTCCGATGTAAGCAGCGAACTGCTTTTGCGAACCATTGACAAGCATAGCACTTGCCGGCTTGGTGGCTGCCGGGCTATCATCAGTGTTGGTGGTGGTAGCCGCGTTTGCCTGAGTAGTCACTAATCCTAATCCAAGAATGAGTGATGCAAAGATAACACGCGATTTCATTGATTTGTTCTATTTTGTTTTCAGTCAGATAACACACAAATGTCTATAGAAAGTTTGAAATGACAAACGCTCATTGTGTCCTTTCCAAAATTTTATTCCGAATATAATGCCGTTTTTGGTCTAATATTATTTCTATTTTAGAAAAAAATTCGTCTAAACAAAATATTATTTTAATATTACGCTTAGTTCCTATGAGTTTATATTTTTCCGGAAAAGTGCAATTTTCTTTAAATAGTTATATCATTGGTTGTAATTATTCATAGCCATCTGTATGCCCATAGTACAAAAACTGAGGGCTGCATTACCTGCCCGGTCCAAATAGTCCGGTAATTGGATCAATTCATCTTCCGGAAACTGTCCCAAGACGAAATCAACCTGACGGCCTTTCGAGAAATTGTTACCAATTCCCACACGTAGCCGGGCATATTCCTGAGTGCCTAAAACTTCGTCAATGTGCTTCAGTCCATTATGGCCACCGGGCGAACCTTTGGGCTTCAATCGCAGCTTTCCAAAGGGTAAATCTTTATCGTCGGTGATAATCAGTATGTTTTCGACGGGAATATTTTCCTGCTTCATATAATAGGACACCGCCTTACCACTCAGGTTCATGTAGGTTGTTGGCTTGACAAAAAATAACTGTTTGCCTTTGTGCTGCCATTTGGCCGTATAGGCGAGACGCGTCATGGAAAAACTGAAGTCGTTCTGAGCCGCCAGTCGGTCGAGAACCATAAAGCCAGCATTGTGGCGGGTAAGTGCATACTCCGGGCCAATATTGCCCAGACCAACGAGAAGGAATTTCATAGACAATTAATGTAAAAGGGCAACCGACTGGCGATAGGTCATCTGAGTGCCATCCGGAAACTGACAGTCGAGCCGATACAAGTACATACCAGCGGGTACCTGCTGACCACTCGACTGACCGCTCCAGAGCGATTCGCCACTTGCGAGGGCAAAATTAGCACGATTATACAGGACTGCACCCCAGCGGTCGTAAACAATAAAGTTAGTCACCTGTACGGTCATGAACGTAAAGTAAACCGTTAAGGCATCGTTCAACCCGTCGTGATTGGGGGAAAAAGCTGTTGGCAGGTGGATTCGGTTAGCGCAGTCAGACGCAATGGACACGGTCCGGGTAATTTCGCAATTGGTATCGTCCCGAACCGTAAGTGTATAGATGCCGTCTCTCAGGCCAGAAAAATCGGGGTTGCTTTGAAATGGTTTTCCATCGATGGCATACGTGAGCATGGGTGCTGTGCCGCCGGGCAAAATACGAACAGCACCCGTTTGTTCGCCACAGGCAGAGGCTGTAGTTTGGATAGCATCAATCCGGGGGCCGGTGCTACCGGCAATGCGGACTGGCTGATTGAGGGTACAGCCGCTGCTGTCTTTAACCACAAGTGTATACGAACCTGGCGCCAGGTCAGTAAAAAAGGGTATGCTCTGAAACGCCCGGCTATCCAGCGAATACTGAATAGGGTTTCGCCCACCGGCTACCGTCACACTCGCCTGCCCGTTGGTCTCTCCACAGGTGGTGGGTACAACGGTCGTAGTCAAAATCGCCATAGGTGTAAAAGCAGGCAGGCTGAGCGCCTTATTGATTTCGCAGCCATTGGCGTCGCGCACCCGAACGGTATATGTGCCACCAGCCAGATTTGTAAATGTTGGATTAGCTTGATAACTAACGCCGTAATTGATGGAATAGGTGAGGGGAGGCTTTCCACCCGTGGCAACCATAGTGACGGTGCCATTGGCTGTTTCGCAGCGTGGTGGCGTACTCTGCACACTGCTGACGGTTGGTGCTGAATCGGCGGTGATGGTAACTGACCGTTCACTCTGGCAACCGGCAGTATCTTTGGCAACGACGGTGTAAGAGCCGGAGGCTAAGCCCGTAAAAAGAGGGATTGTCTGGAAAGGTCCCTGATTTAGTTTGTACTGCCAGCCCGTTGTACCCGACCCAATCACCTCAATGGATCCGCTGGTTTTGTCGCAGCCTGGGTTGACCACGGTTGTCTTGAAGGCCGGTTCGCTCAGGGTTATGGTTATAGGCACCGGCGGACTCTCATTGTTATACAGCGTTTGGGTGATGTAGAACGTAGTGGTCTGGGTAATCTGGGGGCTAAACGAGTTGCCGGTCGCCAGGAGAGTGGTTTTCGAAGCCGAACTATACCAGCGGATATTTTTACCTGTAATTGCCAGATTAACAGGATTACCCTTGCAGTAGGTAGTGCCCGATTTCAAGACAATACGGTACAACTCCACTTTCCCGCCCGACGCATCCAGACAGGTTGTTCCGTTCACGATGTTCTCGTAAGTACCGGTCAAGCTTTCCTCTACAGGGTTGTAGGTCATCGTGCCACGCCAGAAGCAGACATCCTTCACGGCGGTATTACCCTGCTGGTCCGACTCACTAAACTGGATTGACGAGCCTTTGACCTGTCCTGAAATGTAGGTCAATCCGCTAGAAGGTGTTTGATGATCACGCGTTTGGGTGGTTCCGCTCAGCGTAGTACCTACCTGGGTGAGCGTCATGGCATAGTTGTAAATAGCCGGGTTAGGATTAGCCGGGTAAGTAACGCCTAGCCAGAAACCGCTCATGTTCTGGGCGCTACTTACCGAAAGGCTCAATTCAGCCAATGCAAGTAGCCACATAAACGTCCGAAACCCCATACGCCGGAAATGGTAAAGAAGATACGTCAAAGCTATAAAGAAAGGCAAAAGGACACTATACTACATTTGTATTCGGCAGAGACAGGTAAATGGTCGACTTACTACTATTTTTACCCCATGAATCAACAACGCCTAATTCTGTCCAGTCCCCTGCTCGAAATTGTGGTGAGCCGACTGGCCCAGCAACTCATCGAAAACTACCAGGATTTTGCAGATACCGTTATTCTGGGAATGCAGCCGAGGGGAATCTACTTTGCCGAGCGCGTCACCCGAGAACTGAATCGTATATTGGGCTATACCGTACCGCTGGGTTATCTGGACGCAACCTTTTACCGGGATGATTTCCGACGGCGTGATACACCCCTTCGGGCTAATACTACCAACGTCCCGTTTATTATTGAGAACAAACGGGTTATTCTCATTGACGATGTGCTGGCAACCGGTCGGATGGTGCGGGCCGCCCTGGACGCGATGACTGCCTTTGGCCGGCCCCGTAAAGTCGAGCTTCTGGTACTGATTGATCGTCGGTATAACCGGGATCTGCCCATCAAACCAGACTATACCGGTAAACGCGTCAATACCCTGGAGTCGCAGCAGGTTCTGGTCGAATGGACGGAGCAGGGTGCTGAGGCCGATCGTATCTGGTTGGTAGGTTAATTCATGTATTATGTCTATATAATCAGGTGAAGTAAAATTACTCAACAACAACGAATAATAAATTTGTAGACCCTTGTAACGGTTAGTACAGGATTTTCGACATTTTAATGCCTTTTTATATCGATTGATCCAATGTCACTACACATAGACATTTGTGTTTATGTTATCTTCGCATGGAAAAATAGGACAATAAATACATTAGGACGCTTGAAGACACCGGTACATTCATTAGTATTTTTTCTGTTGCTATTACTCACTGGGTTTGCCACTAAAACACAGGCCCAGGCAGTATATACAGTTACCGGTCTAGTTACCGATGCCCACACGGGCGACCCGATCCCCTTTGCCAGTGTAGCGCTGGTAGGACGCCGGAGCGGAACCCTGACGGACGAAAAAGGTCGCTTCTCCCTAGTCGTCAAAATTTTGTCCGATTCGCTGGCCGTGAGCTCGATGGGGTACAAGTCCATGCGTCGGGCCATTGATCCGGAACGGGTATCGCAGGCCGTCGATTTCAAGCTCGAATCAGGCGGCAATGCGCTTCAGGAAGTAACCGTGAGAGCGGGCGAAAACCCGGCCTGGCGCGTGTTGCGGCAGCTTCGGAAAAATCGGTCAATGAACGACCGGAAGCGGCTGGCCGCTTACGAGTACGACAGCTATGTAAAAACCGAGATCGCGCTGAGCCACGTTACGGATCGCATGCGAAAGAATCCGCTGATCAAACGGATCAACGAAGCGATGAGCAAGCACGACTCCATTGTCGATAGTGAAGGCCATCGGGTGCTGCCGCTTCTGGCTTCGGAGTCCGTATCCCGTTATTACTACAAAGCCAATCCCGAACGTAAACGCGAAGATATTCGTAAAACCCGCATCAAAGGGGTGGCCGTCGACGATGCCGGGCTCAGCTCGCAGCTGTTGGGCGGGACGAATCTGGTCAGCCAAAACTTCTACGATAACTATATACCCATATTGGGGAAGGATTTTGCCTCGCCCGTTGGCGATAACTGGAAGAACTGGTACGAGTTCTTCCTGGCCGATACCACCCAGATTGGCGATCACATCTGCTACGAAATACAATTCGACCCTAAACGGCCGGAAGACCTCGCCTTTACGGGTAAGGCCTGGATCGACACCACCTCATTTGCCCTTTGTCAGATTGAAACCCGAATTGGTAAGGGCGCTAACCTCAACTACGTGCGTGACCTGACCATTGAACAGGAGCTGGAGAGCACGATCGATTCCTCTGCCAGCGGGTCGGCTACAGCCGGTTGGTTGCCTGTGAGTATTCACCTTAATGCTGACCTGACGGGTGTGGGTAAACAATCCCTTGGCTTACGAGCGAAGGTTACCCTTCGAAACAGTAATATCAGTGTAAACAGGCCCCATCCAACGCTCTTCTATGAGCAGCCAATTGAGCCCAGCGATACCGTAGCCACCAGCAACGAAGCCTACTGGCATACCGTTCAAAGTACGCTCGCCGGTGCCGATTCATTAAACAAAGACGATCAGAAAACCCGACAGGTAATTGAAAAACTGCGGGCCGTTCCAGCCGTGAAAATGGCCGAAGCTGTTGGACAGGTTGCCGTTACAGGCTTCTATAAAGTGGGCGGTTTCGATCTTGGCCCTTACCCATATCTGTTTGCTGTTAACAGTGTGGAAGGTCTCCGAACACGAATCGGGTTCCGGACCAATGATCAATTTAGTCGAAACTGGATATTGAGAGGGTATCTGGCCTATGGAACGCTGGATAACCGGTTCAAATACAGCGGAGAAATAAGTTACCTGTTCTCCCGGCAGCACTGGACAATAGCGGGGGTTCGGATTGCCAATGATCTGGAGCGGCTTGGTCTGACGCCCGAATTGATTGGCGGTAACCGTATCTTTTATGCCTTTAGCCGATTTGGCCGTTACCGCGGAGGCTACCACAGTTACCAGAAAGAGGCATACTTCAAGACAGAGCCCGTTAAAGGTATTTTGCTGACGGCTACGTTGGGAACCCGGACCTTCGACCCCGTATTTCCATTTCACTACCGCGTTCAACCCGAACTGGGCGATCAGTCTGCCTTGCAGTCTGACATATTCGACGCTTACTGGTCAATTGAAGCACGGCTGGCCCGCAAAGAGAAGTACCTGATGGACGGCAATGATCGTATTACTCTGGGCACAAAACGGGCTCCTGTGCTCACCATCCGGTATACGCACGGCTCCCAGGCGCTGGGCGGTCAATACAACTACGATCGGTTTAACCTGCGGGCGCAGCAAACATTTCGGTTGGGTCCACTTGGCCGGACAACCTACCTGTTGTCGGCGGGTTTTACGCCCTCAACACTGCCCGCTCCGCTGTTGTTTCCGCACATTGGTAATCCAACCCCCCTGCTGACGACCAACACTTTTAACCGGATGCAGTTTTACGAGTTTGTGAGCGACCGTTTTGTCGCGGTGCATATTCAACACCGCTTCGAGGGATTGCTCTTTAACCGGATTCCCGGCATCCGGAAGTTAAACTGGCGCTTAATTGCCAATATCGATGCGCTCTGGGGAGGGCAGCGGAAGGAAAATCGGGAGGTTGAGTCGTTTAAACTATTGCCCGGTGGAACAAGGCCTATCTATTTTGGAAGCCTCGAAGGAAGTAAACCATACATGGAGCTGGGATATGGAATCGATAATATTTTCAAGATCGTTCGGATCCAGGCTATACACCGGCTCAATTACCTGAACGATAGCCCCAATGGGTTACCTATCGGTTCATTTGCGTTAAAAGCATCCGCTTCGTTTAGTTTTTAACCGGCTGCGCAATCAATTACAGGCGTAACGGGTTACTATAAGCAAACTAGATTGGCTGAGAATGTCCCTTGTTGCGCCGGTTACCGTCCATAAAATTTCGGGTGAAAACCTTTCCGAAGTCCCCGATTTGCTCGCTGTTGAAGAGCCACTGGAAATACGTCTGGGTTTTGGTCCTGCTACCCGCCGGGAGCAGCGTTCCGTGTCGGTGACGATGCGGACGCCCGGCCATGATGAAGAACTGGCTATGGGCTTTCTGTTCACCGAAGGCATCATTCAGCATCCGGCCGATGTAGTTTCCTGCCGCCATTGCGTTCAGGAAGCTGATAAAGAAGGGAATGTGCTCCGGGTAGAACTGCACCCAGATGTCGTTGTCGACTGGGCGCGGCTGGAACGAAATACATTTACCTCCTCCAGTTGTGGCCTCTGTGGTAAAGCCACGATCGAAGCGGTTATGGCGCTCACGCCCGGCCCGCTATCGGGTAACTTCTCGGTTGAGCCAGCCGTTCTCCATGCGTTACCGGATCGGGTTCGCCAGATACAACGGGCGTTTGAATATACCGGTGGTATTCATGCGGCAGCCTTGTTCGATGCCGACGGTAAGCTGTTGCTCGTTCGGGAGGACATTGGTCGCCATAACGCGCTGGACAAACTTATTGGGGCGGCTTTCTGGCAAAACTGGCTTCCGCTGAACCAGTTCGGTATATTTCTGAGTGGCCGGATCGGCGTTGAACTGGTTCAGAAAAGCTGGCTGGCCGGCGTTCCCCTGCTCGCTGCCGTAGGTGCCCCGTCGAGCCTGGCGGTCCAGATGGCGAAAGAAGCCCACATGACAATGGCCGGGTTTGTCCGCGACAACCGCTTCAATCTGTACAGCGAACCGAAACGGGTAGTGGTAAACCAGTTGGTATAATGCATACGGACGCTAGTCTGTAAATCTGATCAGGAGGGTGCCGGCGCCGGAATCAGCATGGTCAACGCTCCGGGTTTTATGGCTGCTTTCAAGCTTGTAATGCGCCCCCGGTATTCACCATCGATCTGAAAATACGCCTTTCGGTGGGTTTCAATGGTGACGGATGTAGCCGGGTGAATTTCTATATTCTTGGGATTAAATGGCTGATAGCGCCAGAAGAGCTTAACGATTTCCCAAAACGATAATCGACGGAATATGACGACTTCAAACTGGCCATCGAAAGGTGTACCGTCGGGATTTATAACGGCTCCCGTGCCATACATGCGGGCATTGGCCAGTACAATCATGAAGGCTGCCCGTTGCACGCATTCGTCACCAATGGTAACGGCCACCCGGAGTAAACGCCGTTTCTGAAGTACATTAAATACACTTCGAAGATAGCCCAATTTACCCCGCAGGTTATTTTTTTCATAGTGCTGCACCAACTGTGCGTTCAGGCCAATATCGCTCAGATGCAGGCAAACGTCGTTGTCGTTAACGGATATGATGTCGGTGGCCTTCTCAATGCCGTTGACCAGTACATCCAGACTACCCTGAACATCGGGTGGAATTCCCAACTCACGCGCCATTCCGTTGGCCGAACCGGCGGGCAGAACACCCAGGGGGATACCACTGCCGAGCAGCAGTGTAGCTACGATCTTAATGGTTCCGTCGCCCCCAACGGCCACTACGCGATCGGGTTTATGCTGCTCTAGTTGCTGGCGAATTGTTTCATCATCGGTTTTACCGTTGAGATGAAACAGGTGAACGGTATGGGGCTTATCGGCAAAGAAGGTATGAATGCCCTCCTCCCAGGCTGTTTTTTCTGCCCCGCCCGAAACGGGGTTTATGGCGAATAAAAAGGTCAACTTCTGCGTCGATTATGTGTTATAAGATGGCGAGTACTGACTGAACGTTATGGAAGCTGTGCAATCCACTCAAACTGATAAACAAAAAATAACCCTGAAGGGTAAGATAAAACGCTATTTCTTAACATGGCTGCGGCTGACCGACCAGCCCACCGTGAAGATTTACCGTGGCTTTGGTAATGATAAGCAGTTGACCATTTATGGCCACGTATTCAGAAGAAGTCCCTTACCCCGCAAGAAATACCGTGATATTGACTTCGTCAACCTGTTGGCTGTTATCCGGTTATTTTTGGTTAAGCCGTATCCGCGAACGACGGTGCGCATCCGGTTCGAGGAACAGGTTGTTGACGTCAATACGGACGACGATGGCTGTTTTCAGGTCGAGTTACCTCTAACGCAGGCATTGGCGCCGGGATGGCACCCGGTTCGGGCGCAGCTTATTTCACAAACTATGACCCCCGAACAAGTGTTGGCGGAAGGTGAAGGAGAAGTGTTAATTCCGCACCCGACCCAGTTCATTTGTATTTCGGATATTGACGACACGTTTCTGGTTTCGCACTCGGCAACCATCGCCAAACGACTGCTGGTATTATTGACCGAAAATGCGCACAGCCGAATGCCCTTTGAGGGCGTTGTAGCCCACTATAAACTACTCGCCGAAGCCAATAGCGGGCTGAATGCCACAAATCCATTCTTTTACGTGTCGAGCAGCGAGTGGAATCTGTACGATTACATTCTGGAGTTTTCGACAAAAAATCAACTTCCCGACGGCGTTTATCGCCTGAGCCAACTCAAGCGTTTGTCGCAGGTACTAAAAACAGGCAAGGGGAAGCACCACACTAAATTCGACCGGATCGAGCAGATCATCAATACCTACCCAAATCAGCGGTTTATCCTCCTGGGTGACGATTCGCAACAGGACCCGATCATCTACGAATCTGTCGTTCGGCAGTATCCCCGCCAGATTCGGTGTGTATACATTCGACAGATCCACGCTCAGCACAAAGCCCGTACAGAGCAGTTAATGGCCAGTATAGAATCTCATGGGGTTGCCAGCTGCTACTTCCTGCACAGTGCTGATGCCCGGCTTCATTCGATAGCCATTGGACTTATCCCGGAGTAACTTGCCCCGTGCCCTACAGCCCCCGCTGCGGTTGCCAGACAGTACAGCTATCCGTTGCTGATTGTGTTTTTTTAAATGCGTAATAGATAGACCGTTTCAGTTCGCCCTGGCAGTTGGCCGCAACAGTGACAACCAGTCGCTGGTTATTCGCTGCCAGACTATCGGGTATGACCAGCACATCGGCGGTGTTGATCTTTATCTTTAAATCCTGGGGCGTAAAACCAAGGTTTTGCGCTGTGTCTTTTAACGTATACACACTCCATTCGAAACTTAATGGAGACGTACCGTACTCACTGGCCGTCAGGGCCAGACCGTTGCCCGTATAACAGCGCTGATCCACACTTATTTTTTGAGGAGACCGGCAGGGACTGGTATCGTCCTGAAGGGTACAGCTACTCACAAAAATCAGGCTGAATGCGATCAGGGTTTTCATAGGGAAGACGTTGAGATGTAGTTGAACATACTCTTACTACTCAAATGAAGCAGAAAAGTTGGTAGCCCTGAAGAAGTGTGGAAGGGGCAGCCCGGAGGTGGCTGTACACGGGGTGCTGCGGATAAGGGAATAAGGTTTGTTTGCCGGTTCGTCCTGCACTGCGACTAACCGGTAGAAACTCATCTAAACAACCACAAAACCATGTCTGCACAAATCTTCTTTTCCGAGAACGAGCATTTATTGAAGGCGATCAAAGAACGGACCAGCCTTCTTCGGCTGTCGCCCGAAAAACTCTATCCCTGGTGGCGCAGACCCTGTAAGGTGAGACTTCTGCTGCTTACCGATGGGACGCTCAATTTTGGTCTGGGCGATTTCGGCCTGTCCACGTTTGTTTCTATTCTGGCCAATGACGGGCGCATTTACGTCGATTTCGAAATCACGATTGCCCATCGGGGCCCTGCTGTTGGCAATCCGGGCGTGCCGGTTTCCCGGAGTATCCCGAATTTCCGCTTTACGGACGGTACGCATTTTTCCGACACGATGTACGATCAGGTCTGGCTGTTCGGCTTCGACGCGTCGCCGGTAGGGCTCTCCGACGCTGAACTGGTGCTGCTGAGTACGTTTATGAATAACGGCGGGGGCGTATTTGCCACCGGCGACCACGGAGAACTGGGACGGGCTCTGGGCGGGTCTGTTCCGCGGGTACGCAAGATGCGGCTCTGGACCAACGCCAGCGGCAATGTAGGTATGCAGGATCCTAACCGAAACGATACGAACCGAATTGGACACGACCCGGGTTCACAGTTTGATGACCAGTCGGACGATGTTCCTCAGGAGATACAGCCCCGTTTGTACTCCAGCTCATTAGGCGGTTTTCTGCGCGAAACGTACCCGCATCCCATTTTGTGCAGCCCGCTGGGCCGTATCAAGGTGCTGCCCGACCACCCTCACGAAGGACAATGTGTCGAACCGACGGACCTCAGTGGCAATTACGAAAAAGACGGAACCCCCGAGTTCCCGATGGGGATAGCTCCCGAAATTATTGCCTACTCAACGGTGTTGGCCGGGAATACAGCCAGCACCAAGATGGCAACGCAGGCGCAAACCTTCGGGGCTATCTGTGCCTACGACGGCCACAAAGCCAATATAGGGCGAGTGGTGACCGAATCGACCTGGCATCACTACGTGAACATCAACCTGATTGGTGAAGCCTCCGAGCCCGATACGAACGTGAAAGGACTGGGTTTTATGGCATCTGCTACGGGACAACAGCACCTGGCTCAGATCAAACATTACTACATCAACACGGCGGTATGGCTTTCACGGACTACCAATCACGCCTGTTTTCGGTCGCGCTTACTTTGGCAGTTGGTGTTTGAGCACCGTATTCTGGAAGCTACCATGGATAATCCGTCTCTGCGGTTCGAGCGCATTACGCCGTCTCTGCTCTACAGCATTGGCACCCATGCTACCGATGTGCTAGGGCAAAAAGCAAGTCAGTGCCGACGATTATTACTGCTGATTGACATTGTTCGGCCTATTCTGCCCGAATTTGTCCCGTTAATTGACCCGTGGCTGAACAATCGAAAACAGGAGCCCAATCCGCCCATCCCGTGGTTTGACTTTAACCCTTTGCTGGCCATGGCGCTGGGGGGCGGACTGTTAACGCTGCGGGATAAGTTCGTCAACAACAACCTGGACGACCCTAACCGGATCGATGCCAAAGAAATTCTGGCGGTATTTCAGGAGGGAGCCAAACGGGGCGTTGAGGTAGCTTTGAAGGAACTAAGTACGGATCTCCGTAAGTTTAGCACCATTCGTTAAAAGGCCGTTCGAGTTAGCCTTGTCCCTTGATTGACCATTACATTAACCCTCCGCATAGCTGCTGTTGTCGGCTATGCGGAGGGTTTTTTTGTTTATCGGGCCAGATAACCCCCATCGACCGGGTAATACGAACCCGTAACGAATGAGGCTTTGTCGGAACTGAGCCAGACAACCAGCTCGGCAACTTCTTCCGATTTCCCCAAACGGCCGATGGGGTGCAGCCCTATCAACTGCTGTTTGACGTCATCCGATAAAACAGACAACAGTGGCGTATCAATATAGCCCGGCCCGACGGCATTGATCCGAATGCCCTGGGGCGCGTATTCGATAGCCGCCGTTTTGGTGAGGCCCACCATGCCGTGTTTTGCCGTTACGTAGCCCGGTGAGCCGGGCGTACCGACCTGTCCCAAAATGGAGGCCATGTTGACAATGGTACCTTTTCCCTGTTTCAGCATTTGCTCCAGCTCGTACTTCATGCAGAAGAAAACACTGTTGAGATTCACATTGATAATACGGTGCCATCCGTCGAGGCTGTAATCGGCGGTCATGTTCAGCTCGCCCCCAATACCGGCATTGTTGCAGGCTATATCGAGCGAGCCAAAGGCCGAAACGGTTTCCTGCACCAGTTTCTGGCACTGAAGAGGGTCGCTAACATCGCTCTTGCAATAGCGGGCAGGTACACCGGCGGCAGTGAGTCGTTCCACTACTTGCTGTCCCTGCGCGTCATCAATGTCGGAGATCATCACATTTGCCCCGCGCAGCCCATACAGTTCGGCTACTGCTTTTCCAATGCCAGACGCGGCTCCCGTTACCAAAGCTGTTTTCCCGAGTAAGTCTTTTTCCATACTAGATCTGTTGCGAAACCAGGTTTATCTTTTTGTTTGAAATTTCGACGATTGAGGTTATAAAATCGGTTGACGAATCGAAATAAGCGGAAATGAAACCGGCGGATCATGACCATAGCTAATTGCAGACTTGATTGAAATCAGTAAATCCACCTGCAATGCCCACTTTGGCAAGTAGCTTAACAATACACCTTAGGTTGCTGGTATGGAAATCCTACCGAACAGCGACCGCATAAACGCCACTGGTTATGATAAATTCTGCGCCCGTACAGCTACCCACAACCGGTATTCTGGGCAGTGGACAAATTGGAACGGCCTCGGCTGTACTGGCAGCCAGGGCGGGCCATCCGGTACTCCTCTGGACACGTTCTGCGCATAAAGAAAGCGCTATCCGGGCTCAACTGGAGAAATTGTCGGCCTTTTGTGAGGAGCACATGGGCAGACCTAAACAGCCCGTTGGACATATACAGCTTGTTACCGACCTGAATATACTGGAGGTTCAAAGCGATGTTGTGCTGGAATGCATTATTGAAGACATGGATGAAAAGGTTGCCTTATTAAGCCGCCTGACGCTTTGCCGGGAAATGAACAAGCTGGTACTTTCGGCAACGAGCGGTCTGTCTATTACCGAAATGGCCCGACGGAGTGGATTGGAACAGGTTCTGGTAGGTGCTCACTTCTGGAATCCGCCCTACCTTATTCCCATTGTAGAGGTCATTGCCGGAGAGAAAACCCCACCCGACAAGGTTGAACAAGCCTGTAACTGGCTCACTGTGCTGGGAAAGCGGCCCATCCGCTGCCCGGACATCCCCGGCTTTATCGGTAATCGGCTCATGCATGCCCTTTGGCGGGAAGCCCTCGCTCTGGTGGATGCCGGAGCCTGTTCGCCCGCCGATATCGATACCATGATAAAATACACCTTCGCTCTACGGCTACCGGCGTTGGGACCAATGGAAAACATGGATCTGGTGGGTCTTGATTTAGTCAATCGGGTGCAGAGTTACCTATTACCCGATCTGGCCGCCAACACCATACCGGCCGATTCATTACGAGATCGGCTGGCTGCGGGTCAAACAGGAATGGCAGCGGGGCAGGGTTTTTATGACTGGCAGGTTCGAAATGCTACCGAAGTGATCCAGCAACGCGACCTCACCATCCTGCATCTGTTACGTATGCAGGGTGAACTGCCGGAAAAAACAGATTTATGAGGAACCGGTATAGGTTGGCACCGTCAACAGAGCCAGAGTGCCACCTACATTATTTCCAGGTTCGTAATAACAAACGGACAGTAATCTTTACTTACTGTTCCCTTGTAGTCATACAACGCCGGCAAAAAATGCTCGAAATTTCCGACTTTCTCAACTTCATGTTTAAGCCAGACATTGCCCAGGTCGCGTGAGAAGAGAAACCGGTTCGGTACTATTGTTTCTATGGACTGGTAGAATTTGCGCATGAAGCCCTAAACCGAATCCGGTAGTCAACAGACAGGCCTACCCTACAGGGGAAGGTATACACTAAACGTGGCCCCCATACCTACCTGGCTGGTAGCCGTGATAGCACCTCCATGATTAGCGGCCACTTTCTCGCAAATGGCCAATCCAATGCCCGTACCTGTATAGGTACTTTGTCCATGCAGCCGCTGAAACACCTGGAAGATGCGGTCGACATACCGCTCATTAAATCCGATTCCATTGTCGGCCACATCAATGCGATAGTAGGTGGCCGCCACCCGGGCGGGTTTAACCGAGGAGGGTAACTCAGATGCCGGAATCTGGTGCGCCCGAATCTCAACCTGGGGGACTACCCCGTTCCGATGAAACTTGAGGGCATTAGCCAGCAGATTCTGAAACAGCTGACCCAATTGGGATGCGTTACCTATTACCGTGGGGAGGGGCTCGATTCGGATTACGGCCCGGGTTTCGACAATGAGCAGGTCTAAGTCAGTGGCTGCTTGCCGGGCTACTTCCGTGAGCGGCACAACGTTTGTCGCATCCTGTTGAGTGGAAATCCGAGAGTAGGCCAGCAAATCCCGAATCAGCGTGGACATTCGACTGGCGGCTGACTGCATTCGTCGCAGGTAGTCGGCCGCCTGCTCATCCAACTGATGGGTGTACTGGCCTACCAGCAGATTGCTGAACGACTCAATTTTACGCAGGGGCTCCTGTAAATCATGGCTGGCAACAAAGGCGAACGATTGCAGGCTGTCGTTGGAACGTTGCAGTTCCAGATTTGCGCGTTGAAGTGCCAGAGCTTGCTGCTGCTGAGTTAGCTCTGCTTCCTTGAGGGCTGTTACATCCAGGAAACTCACCAGTACCCCATCCCCCTGTTTGACGTAGCGGCTGTCAAACCAACCTTGAACGCGATCCGATTGAAAGTGCCGTAGGCGGGAGAGCGGCCGACCGCTGGTAACCACTTGAACCAAATCGGCATAGACGCCATTGGTGCGGGAAACCGGTGAATGCGTTAAGAGCGATACCTGCAGGAGTTCGCCCGCCTGGCGGCCCGCCAGCTGATCGTTGACGGGGTTGGATAAGGTGTAGATGAAGTCGACGATCTCACCTTCCGGATTCCGGACGGCCTGATAAAGGACCAGGCCGGTCGGCACATTCTGAATGATCGTCTGGAGTAACTCCGCGCTTTGGCGGGCTGCCAGCTGGATCTGTAGCCGTAGGGTGAGCTCCTTCTGAATAATTCCATAGGCCTGCCAGAAAGCCAGCACAGCCAGCACCAGGAGTAGGCCGATTAGCCCCATCATGTAGCGGTTGCTGGTAAGAACCTGCTGCTGGCGGGTCTTGAGCAAGGTTTGCTCGACGGCAGTCATGGCCCTCACATGACGGCGTACGGCGTCCATGCGCTGTTTGCCCTGCTTCAGTAGAAAGCCCGATGAGGGAGAAGCGGGAGAAGGGATATTTCGAACGAGTTGATCGACGATAGCTACTTTGGCCATCGCTAGCTGGTCTAATTGCCTGGCCCACTGTTGTTGAACCGGGTTGTCGGCTACTAGTCTGGGCAGGGCTTCTAAGTTGCTTTCAATCCGGGGCCTGGCTTGTCGGTAGGGTTCGAGAAATACGCTATCCCGGGTAGCGGCAAAGCCCCGGACCCCCGTTTCGGCATCGACCAATAAAGCTTCAACAGCCTTTAACCGGTCAATTACCTGATAGGTATGTTCTACTCATCGGTTGTGTTCTGCCTGCCGAACCTGCTGGTAGCCGAGCAGCAGTAAGCCAAGCAGGAGTAAAAAGCCAGCAATGATTACGCTGAGGTCGATTCGAATGCGGGTCTTGAATATTTCAAATGAATGTGGCATGCAAGACAAGCGATAAAAGGTTATTCTCTTGTCGTAACTAAATTAATATATACATAGTCTATGAAATTACTTCCAGTCATTGTTCGGCTGATCCGGTCCGGGCATGAAGAAATACTCGAAGGCGTGCTAAAAAAGTTCGAAGGCGCTGTCAGACGAGCGTAATTAATGGGATAGACAAGCCCAACCGGCTTGTCTGACCATGTGGCAATGGGTTAGAAAGAGAGGAATCGGACGTCTTTCCATACACTCAGTCATTAGGAGGGAGGCTTGTTGCAACTTGTTTCGTTTTTACTGATCCCGTGCTGTCTTATAAACCAGAGTGTCTCCCTTGAGGAACAGTAGGTAGGGTGGAAGTCAGGCTTATCCACCTGCTCCCTGCAAATCGTTGCCGGGAATGAACCGCCCGTCGTGGCCGTGAACATGCTGGGAAACAACCGCTTTCTTTCGATTACAGCCTCATATCGTTCAACAGACATTCAGCGGTAAGTTAATAAGCAGGTAGTTAAATAGATTAAATTAAGTCTATGTCCATCAACCGAATAAGTCTTGTCCTGTTGGGTGTGCTTTCGAGACTTACCCTGTACGCACAGGAACCAACCTACACCAGTCCCCAAGGCATCGAGTTTATCCTTATTCAGCCCGGGAGTATGGTAGTGGGTAAATTTCAGCCCACTGTCAATGAGGGAGGTATGGGTGGTTTTGGCGGCCCTCCGCCTGGCCAGGCCGGAACCTCCCCTGTTGCACGGCCTGTTCCTCCTCGTCTGCCAGAAGCAGACTATCAGCTAGCCAGGGAACTAGCCCGAAAAGACGCCATGCCAGGCTTTCGGGTAACCCTTCCCAAAGCTTATTATATTGGCAAGTTTGAGGTCACTCAGGCCCAGTGGAAAAAAGTGATGGGATCCAACCCCTCAACCTTTCAGGGGAATCGGGTCCGGGATGATGCCGACCAGCATCCGGTGGAGAGCGTAACCTGGCAGGATGCCCAGGTTTTCATCAAAAAGCTCAATGCCATCGATAAAGCCCACACGTATCGCTTACCCACCGAATTTGAATGGGAGTATGCGGCTCGTGCCGGAGCTGAAGACGACATAGCATGGAGTGCTATCCGGGCCAGCGCCGTCATTGCCACCCAAACGACGAGCCCGGTGGGCACTAAACAGCCCAATGCCTGGGGACTTTACGATACACTGGGTAATGTTTGGGAATGGGTGCAGGACTTTTATAACGAAAAGATCTTTGCCGAGCCCAGACCCCCTAAATCAGGGAAGGAACATGTCCTGAAAGGCGCTCCGTTCTACGGTGATGTGAAAAATGCCACCTATATGACTCATGCCGGGGGGCCGGGCAGTGGCTATGATGTCGGCTTCCGAATAGTGATGGAAGTCAAGTAAATCAATTCATGTAGTAAAGCAAATTTATATTCTTACTAACCATGCACCGTCCAACCTTACTACTCCTGTTGGTTTCCATGCTCACAAGCAGCTTGGCAAAAGCCCAAATGGACCAAATTCCTGATGGCTTCAACCCTGTTTTCAATGGAAAAAATCTGACTGGTTGGCACGTTAGCCGGACGACTCACCAAGGAACAACCCCCAGCTTTACGGTAGAAAATGGCGTCATTGTCGGGAAAGAGAAGCCGTATGGGCAGGGCGGGCTTTTATTGACCGATAAGAAGTATAAATCTTTTGAGTTTTATGCAGAAGTCAAGCTGGATTCGTTTTGCAATAGCGGGTTATTTTTACGCGCTAACGAAGGGGGGGCCGCCTACCAGGTTGAATTGGTACTGCCGGGCAATACGGGCGACTTGCTAGGTGAACGAATCACCCCCAGCATTGGGGCTAAGGCTACCGATCGGGCAAAAGTCTGGCGAGCCAATGATTGGAACTCTTTTCGAATACGGATGACAGGGGAAGTCCCACATCTGACATTATGGATAAACGGGGTGCAGATGTGGGATGTGCAGGAGCCCAAAAATGATTTTATCGCTGACGCTACCGAAGGTATGATCGGGTTGCAGTGCCACTGGACGGCAGTGTACTCGGAAGCAGCGGGTAAAGGAATGCCCCTGACAAGTTGGCGACCGGATGCGGCCATTAAATTCCGCCATCTCGCCATTAAAGAATTGCCCTAACCAATAAACTTACTCTGTCTCCCATGAATACGGGCAGCTTTACGCTGTCTATTAATACGACCGAAGTCGACGCGGCTCATTTTCGCGTCAACATTCCATTTCAAAACGGGTTTCTGAACAGCATTATCTAACTTTTAAGCTCCCAACATCGCTGGTTTGCGTAGAAGATTTATTACTTCGATAGATTAAGTATTAGCTTCCAGGCAAAACTTTCGAAAAAATTAGGACATGGCTAACTTAGGTTTCCGGTTAGTGGAAATTTGTTCCATAATATAGAAATCAAACGAGCATAAACGATGAGTTTGCGGCTGATAATCAGCTTAAGTCTTTGTTGGCATAGTTTTGGGTTTCGTGTGTTCTTACATATTTTCTATGGAAATCAATTGGTCTTTAGCAATTTTTATTCTGGATGATAATCCTTTTTGTGGGACTATTACTGAACAGTACATCCGTACCCTTGGCTATACCAATGTTACTTTGTTTACAGAGCCGGAAGCCTGCCTTAACCAACTTACGAAGAAGCCGGATATCATCTTCCTGGACTGTCAGGTAAAAACAGCTAATTGTGTAGACATCGTCCGCAAAATCGGACGTATTGACCCGGATATCTATCTGATTGTTCTGGCTGATCAGGAGAATATCGAAGCTACCATGCGATCGCGCGATCATGGAGCTTTCGATTGTATTGTCAAAGGGAACGATGACTTACAGAAGATTGATGATATCCTGAATAAAATTCAGCAGGTTATGGCACTCCTGGAATTACCACCACCGGGCAACCCCATTCTTCTTAAGCCATAAGGATACCTTGTCTCTAAACTAAATTTTCGGCAGACAAATGGGCTCGACTCAACCATTGAATTTTAACTATTAGTATACTTGTAATATAGCTTATGTGGATAATCGATTATTTATTTTATGAAAATGTTTAAAAAAGGAAAAAATCTCGCTATTACTTAGTTACTTTTATCAATAATTATAAACTATATTTGCACATATCCTGTAGATTGGAAATAAAAGGAAGTTTTCCATATTGTGGAAAAGTAGTCCAATTAATAGATTTATTTGGTAGGGTATTTGGGTTAACTACCTAATAGTTAGGCATATATCTCATTGGCATAGTATTAGATTAATTAGTTATTATAAATAAATACACATGGAAAATAACAACTCCTTATCCATTTTTATTCTTGATGACGATCCATTCTGTGGTAGTCTTTACGAGCAGCATGTGCGTAACCTGGGCCACACGAACGTAAAGTTTTTCATGGATGGTCAGGAATGTCTGAACAGCCTGACCGAACAGCCCGACGTTATTTTTCTGGATTACCACATGGAGCCGCTGAATGGCCTCGATGTACTGCGGAAGATAAAACGTTTCAACCCTAATATTTATCTGGTCGTTGTCTCCAGTCAGGAAGATGTTCAGGTGGCGGTCAATTCCCTGAAGTATGGCGCGTTCGACTACATTATCAAAGGGAGAAATGAATTCGAGCGTATTGGCACTGTTCTTCGGAAAGTTCAGGAGGTGATGGAGCTCTTGAAACAGCATCCCCAGGGTAAATGGAAAAAATTGCGGAACCTGCTCGGCATCGAATCAAAGCGGTAAGCAAGCCTTGGTGCTCTGTTTTACAACCGAATGATTAGCATAAACACTATTGCGTTGACCTGAGACTGGTATAGTACCTGTAGCGCTTGTTTATATGACTAAGTCCGCAACTTACACAACCGATATTGACCGATTACGCAGGGGCCTGCATACAATTGGTATTCCCGTGGCCGTAGAGGAATCGGCGGGCTTCACTTATCCTATAAACAGTTACCTGTACCGGAATCCCGACGGTAGTATCCGCTGGCTTTGGCCCGTAGAAGCCAAAGAGCCGGATTTCCTTCGATTTTACCAGGTTGATAGCCGGCGTGCGCAATTGTTTGTGTGGGTGGTCAGGCTGTTGTTTCGGTTGGGATTAGGACGCCTGGTTGCCCAGGATCGGCTAACACTCTATACATCCGAAAGCGGCAATCAACTCGTTCGGCAAAGTCAGATAAAAGGATGGGCCTTATTTACCGGTGTTGCCGGACCCAATCGGAAAATAGCCATCTGGCACTGCATGCGTTCGGGAAAACGGTACCTAACGAAAATTGCCGTTGGCTCCGCTGCACTATCCGGCTTACGACAGGAAGCGAGGGCACTTCGACAGCTTCAGCAGACACCATTTTTACAGGTCAATACCCCAGCGCTAACCGCGTATTCGCTGCGATTTGTTACAACCGGCTTTCTCATTCAGGAGGATATGGGAGTAACCTGCATGCCGCAAACCAATCAGTTGGCCCAAATGCCGGAATGTATTTTACAGGAGCTATTTAGCCGGAACTGGCATACACAACCGTTGAATCAAACCACTTTTTGGGGTCAGGCACATCAACGTCTGTCAGCACTAAAGACGGCTAACGACCCGCGTATACCAGTTGGTCTGCTCAATAAACTAGACCTGCTGATGCGGTCCCTGAATGATCAGATGACTGTGCCAATCGCTTCGGCCCATGGTAATTTTACGCCCTGGACGATCTTGCTGAAAGGCAGACAGGTTGGCGTTGTGGATTGGGAACATTATGCAGATGAGCTGCCGGGGCTTTATGATTTGTTTCATTTTCTGTATCAGTCGGCAATACGTGCTGATAATCAGAACTATAGCGCCACCCGGCAGCTGATCGACGCTACGCTGAATCGGCCGGAGTGGAAGCTGTTTCGGGAAACATATCAGCTGGACACGCGCCTGGCCGAAATTTTATACCTGACGAACGCCATTACGGCTGCTTTACAAGACTATAACCAACAAACGGATTGGCCGGAGCAGTTTAGCCGGCAATTGACGACCTGGAGCGATGCCCTGACACATTGGTTGAACCGGCAGGAGATTATGTCTGATCACCAGCTAGTGAGTCAGGATGTAGCATTCTGGCTACATCAACAGCCAGACGGAGCCCCGACGGCAACAAGCCAGAGTGGCCTGGCCTCCGATGCAGTAGCCTTGTGTGTCCCTCAGTCAACTGCCCTTCAGTTGATGTATTACCTTCGGCATCATTCGCTTACGCATGACCTGATCAGTAAACCGGGGGAGGGGATGAATCAACTGTATATCCGTTGTCTGGATAATTCCAGCCTTCGCATCGATTTGAACTGGCAAGTTAAACCCGGCAAACTGAGTGTGTGGAGGCTATCGGGAAGCAGGCTAGGTGCTTCACTCGTGGGCTTAAGGTACTCGACGCCTAAATCGGTAAAACGTACGTTCACTTATTTTATCGCCTGAAGCACTGGAGCCAGGTTAGCGATTAATTTATTACTGTCATCAATTATAGTACCTGTGCATTGACTTAAACAGCCTCAAAGGCGGCATGACTCATTTGTGTAACTCAGCTAAACATAGGCTGTACCTATACATTACATGGATCAGGCCGTTGCTGATGTATTGCCTCTGCCAGCCATAAGTACCATATCCTTCCTTTTGTCGCTTACGAGTTGTTTGGCTTGCCGAATGTCCATTGGCACGACATTTACTCGCCCGGCATAGGCTCAACTTTAGGTTCAGCGGGATGGGCAACAGATCAACAAAACAGAACACCAAACAGGTAAAGAGGCCATGTAGGGGTAACCCACAAAAGCTATGAAATCGAAGCGAATAATTGCCGTTCATTTACTCAATGACTTTAGTGGAAGCCCTCTTGTTTTTCGGCAGGCACTGGAAGCCCTTGAAGAGGCAAAACTTAATCTTGTTTTATTTACGGCTACACCCGGCGGGAGTGGTTTTTTGAGTAATCTGCCGGGTGTGACAACCCAAAGCATCGCGTACAAATGGCATCCGGCCAAGCTAATCACTCTCTATTATTACCTGACTATTCAACTCCGGCTTTTTTTTAAACTTTTGTTTTTTCTAAAGTCGACTGATGAACTATATATCAATACCTTATTGCCCTTTGGCGCGGCTCTGGCCGGTTGGCTGCGCGGTTGCCGGGTGGTGTATCATGTACATGAAGTAAGCCTGAAACCCTGGCTTTTGAAAGCATGGCTGCGGTTCGTTGCCAATACTACGGCTCAGGAAGTATTATTCGTATCAAAATATACCCAGCAGCAGACCGGACTCACGCGTCCCCTTTGTCGGCAAATTTACAACGCCTTACGGGACTCATTTACCGAACAGGCCAGTCGACTCGCCGAAGCCAATACCGCTTTCCCGTTCACGGCGCTCATGCTGTGTTCCAACAAGGCTTACAAGGGTATTCATGAGTTTGTGGCCTGCGCCCGGCAGTTGCCCCATATCCGGTTTATGCTCGTACTAAATGCCAAAGGTGAAGAGGTGGAGGTGTTCAGAAAGCAGGTGAGCCCTCCGGACAACTGCTTGATCTACCCGGCACAGGCCGATACAATTCCTTTTTACGAGCAGGCGCACGTAGTCCTGAACCTGTCCAATCCTGACGCCTGGGTTGAAACCTTCGGCATGACGGCGCTCGAAGCCATGGCCTGCGGTCGCCCGATCATCGTTCCGCCGGTTGGAGGAATCTGTGAGCTGATCGAAGATTCGAAAGAAGGCTTCACCGTCGATGCCCGCAAGACAGCAGTGGTTGTTCAGCGACTTCAGCTGCTGTCGTCAGACATGAACCTTTATCTGGAAATGGCCCATGCCGCTCGTGAGCGTGCTGCCTTTTTCTCCGCACGCCGGTTTCGGCAGCAGATAACCGATGTTTTTGTGCCGGAACAGTGCCGCGACCAGTCCTTGTATTCCGTGGAAAAACTGTCCAGAATCGGGAATGAATAAGAAATAGTATCAATTAAATCAACTCATTGTCAGGCTGTTGAAAGTTTGGCACGACATAGGATAATAGAAATTTATTAATTAAGAATAGCATGAATAAGACCAACGTAGCAATTATTGGCACTGTAGGTATCCCGGCTAAATACGGCGGTTTCGAAACCCTGGCCGAGCACCTGGTTGATCACCTGGGGACCGAAACGAATATAACGGTCTACTGCACCACCAAAAAGTACGGCCAGGCTGAGCGGCCGGCAACGTATAAAGGGGCGCGTTTGGTATACCTGCCCTTTGATGCCAATGGTATCCAAAGTATTATCTATGACTGCTTCAGTATCCTACACGCCTTGTTTTACGCCGACGTAATGCTTATTCTGGGCGTAAGTGGCGGATTCATGCTGCCTTTTGTTCGGTGGTTTACCAAGAAAAAAATCATCATTTCCATTGATGGTATTGAGTGGAAACGAAATAAGTGGAGCAAAGCGGCCAGATGGTACCTGTGGGCGGCCGAGTGGGTGGCCGTACGTTACTCACACGCTGATATTTCGGACAATGAGTCGATCCAGAACTATACGGCAATCCGGTACAAGACGCTGAGCCACATTATTGAATATGGCGCCGATCACACCATTGCCGTCAGTCCAACGCCGGCCGATCGGGAAATGTATCCTTTTCTGTCCGCGCCCTATGCGTTCACTGTTTGCCGAATCGAACCGGAAAACAACATCCACCTCGTGCTGGAGGCTTTTGCTCAATTGCCCAGGCACACGCTGGTTATGGTCGGAAACTGGACAAACAGTGAGTACGGAGCCAACCTGCGTGAACAACATAAGAAAGACGCAAACATCCACCTGCTCGACCCGATTTATGACCAGCGGCAACTTGACCTGCTGCGCAGCAATTGCCTGATTTATGTTCATGGCCACAGTGCCGGCGGAACGAATCCATCGCTGGTAGAAGCCATGTACCTTGGTTTACCGGTTATTGCGTTCGATGTTGCTTACAACCGGTCGACAACGGAAAACAAAGCGCTGTTTTTTAGAACCTCGGCCGAACTGATCAAACGGATTGAGAATACGTCGATCAGCGAACTCAAGGAACGGGCCGAAATCATGAAGACCATTGCCTATCGCCGGTATACCTGGACTGTCATTGCGCAGAAATATGCCTACCTCATCCGTCTTGTACAGCAGGTATCTACCAAAAAAGAACTTAACTCTCTGGCAGGTACACGCCTGTCGTCTGATTGGCTGCTGGAGTCAGAACTGGCTCACTTAGAGAGGCCTTCTTACTTTTACGAATAAGCTATACGTACAGATACAAGTCAGTATATATTCAATAACATCATGATACAAGATCTTTTTACGACAAATAGCCTAATACTGGGCTTCCTGATTGCGCTGGTGAGCTGCTGGGTGCTTTTACCCTTCCTCATCAAGTTGAGCCCTAAAATCGGGCTGGTCGATAAGCCGAACTTTCGGAAGGTACACCAGAAGCTGATCCCTGCCATTGGCGGGTTGACCATTGCGCTGGCCGTGACGTTTACGGCACTGGTGTATGCTCCGCTGCGGGAGCTGTTAAGCCAGAACCTTTCACTGACCATTGCCTTGGCAACCCTCACGGTAACCGGTGTCCTGGATGACCGGCTGAACCTGCCTGCCATCCTGCGCCTTGGCATTCAGCTGGGCTGTGCCTACCTGATCGCCAATTCCGGTATCCGCCTGACGTCGCTTCATGGTGTGTTCGGCATTATGGAACTGTCCGTATTTTTTCAGTACGCCATTTCCATGTTTGTCCTGACGGTTATGGCCAACGCCTTCAATTTGATTGATGGTGTTGATGGTCTTGCGGGCAGCCTGGCGTTTAGCAACAGTGTCGTGTTCAGTGGATTGGCCATTGTGGTGGGCCAACTGGAATGGCTGGCACTGCTGTTGCCGGTGGCCGGGGCCCTGCTGGCTTTTCTGAGATACAACTGGCGCCCTGCCAAATTATTCATGGGCGATGGGGGCTCTGTAGTGCTTGGCTTTCTTATGGCGGCCCTGGGAATTATATTCATCGAGGGGTCGTACCAGCAAGCTGTCACTTACGGACCTTATGCCATCATTCTAACGACGGCCAGTTGCATGATCCCATTAATTGACGCGCTCCGCGTAGCTATAAACCGGATGCGGAAGGGGAAGTCTCCGTTTGCCGCCGACAAAAACCATATGCACCACTGGTTCTTGAAACACCGCTTTGTTCACTCAGAGATAACGCTGCGTATCGTAAAAACACATGCTGCCCTGACCGTTTTGTCTATCCTGGCTTCCTTTGTTTTTAGCGTTACCACAATAATTTTCCTTCAGGTTTTTGCGGTAATTCTGTATACCTGGATAATTCAGTTCAGCCACGCGTTCCTTAAAAATGTTAGATTGGTAAAAGCACTTGAAACAAAGTTTGTCCCATAACTCAAATTCTTTGGACCTGATACAGAAGAATTGCGGATCAAATTCATTAATCAAGGTAGGCTTTTGTTTGCTAATTTAACTTTTGAATAAATTAGTGAATAAATTGTTTTGATCATGCCGAATAGGGCGTGGCAACTTGTACTATGAATGAGTCCAGCATCTACCGTATTTTTATTGTCGAAGATGATCCATGGTATGGTGAAGTACTAAAGTACCACCTGTCGATGAATCCGAATTACGAGCTTCACCGGTTTGCCACCGGTGAAGATTGTATGAATTACCTTACTGTTTGTCAGCCCCATCTGATCACACTGGACTACTCCTTGCCCGATACCAATGGGGCCGAGTTGTTTCGTCGTCTTCAGGAGCGGTTGCCCGATACGCCGGTTATTGTAATTAGCGGACAGAAAGACGTAGAAACAGCTGTTGGGCTGCTTCAGGCGGGGGTGTATAGCTATTTCGTGAAGGATGATCGAACAAAAGATCTGCTGTGGAACGCAATTCTTAAACTCCGGGAAAATCAAAGCCTCAAACAGGAAGTTGACCAGCTACGTGAAGAGTTAGGCCAGAAATATGACTTTAACTCAATCATAAAAGGAAGCAGCCAGGCAATAAGCAAGGTTTTTACACTCGTAGAAAAAGCAGTTCGAACAAACATAAATGTGTCGATAACCGGCGAAACCGGTACCGGAAAAGAACTCGTTGCGAAGGCTATTCACTACCATTCTGATCGCCGGAAAAAGCCTTTCGTTGCCGTCAACATGGCCGCTATTCCTAAAGAGCTAGCGGAAAGCGAACTGTTTGGACACGAAAAAGGAGCATTCACCGGGGCATTGAACAAAAAAATAGGCCGCTTCGAGGAAGCTAATAAAGGCACCTTGTTTCTGGATGAGATTGCCGAGATGGATTTAACCTTACAGAGTAAACTGTTGCGGGTTTTGCAGGAGCGCGAGCTTACCCGAGTGGGCGGAAGTGAAAAAATTATGCTCGATATCCGTTTAGTAACTGCCTCACATAAAAACCTCCTCGATGAGGTCAGGCAGGGGCGCTTTCGTGAGGATCTATACTATCGGATCATGGGGCTACCCATTGAACTACCCCCGCTTCGTGAGCGCTCAACTGATATAATGTTACTGGCGAGGCACTTTCTGGATGAATTTTGTAAAGATAATCGCCTGGGCACAATGACTATCCTGCCCGCTACTACCGAAAAGTTGATGCGTTATAATTTCCCCGGAAATGTGCGCGAATTAAAGTCAATTATTCAACTGGCAGCGGTCATGAGTGATGGTGTCGAAATAAGACCCGATGACCTTTTGTTTGCGTCTCTTTCGGGAAGTAATGAAGGCGTAACCGAAGAAATGACACTTCGCGGTTATACTATTCAAATTATCAAGTCTTACTTGAAAAAATACGACAACAACGTACTCCTGGTAGCCGATAAGCTGGATATAGGAAAATCAACCATTTATAAGATGATCCAGAACGACGAGCTTTCTCTATCCTGAGCAATCGTTTGTGTGAACCGGAAGACCCAATATGGAAAAAGAGACAACTAGTCTACCCTCGAATGAGCCGTTATCAACCGATATGCTGCATCAGGAAAACGAGCAGCTCCGGGCGGAAGCGAAGCAATTGAGGGATATTATACGCCAGCAACAGGCAGAGTTGACCCGTATTGAACAACGGTGGAAATTTGCGCTGGAAGGCTTTGGAGATGCTGTCTGGGAGCTGAATCTGCAAACGAGAGAGATCGTACGGTCTGCCCGATACCGCGATATTCTGGGCTATACGCTGGAGGAGTTTCCGGATGTTATAGAGGTATGGATGAATAAACTGCACCCTCAGGACCGGGAGCAGTTAACGGATCCGGAAATGAGCTTGTATCAATCCGGTGCTCGGGAAAGCCACGTAACCGAGTATCGGCTTCTGGCTAAAGATGGTACCTACAAACACTTTTTGGATCGGGGGCGGGTATTTAACTATTCGGAAGATGGCAAGCCCCTGCTCATGATTGGCACCAGCACCGATATTACGCATCAAAAAAATATAGAGGAGGCCCTTCGGACCAACGCACACCGATTATCAAACCTGATTGCAGATTTTCAGGAAGGTATACTACTGGAAGACGAAAACCGGACTATTGTACTGGTTAATCAGCAGTTTTGCAATATGTTCTCGGTACCATTAACGCCCGATGAATTAAAAGGTGCCGATTGCTCGGGTATGGCCGAGCAAAGCAAAGGGTACTTTAAGGAGCAGGAAGCGTTTGTGGAGCGTGTTGATCAGTTATTAAAGGATCAGAAACTAGTTATTGGCGAGGAGATCGCTCTGGCCGACGGGCGTATCTTCGAACGGGACTATGTCCCCATCGTTATAGACGGTACGTATGCCGGGCACCTGTGGAAATACACGGATATTACAAAGCGTAAGCACGCTGAAGATGCCGCATTCCATCTCAATGAAAAGTACCAGCGTATCATAGAGAACATGAACCTGGGGCTCATTGAGGTCGATTTAGATGAGCGTATCGTCTATACGAATCAGAGTTTTTGTGCCATGAGTGGCTATGAGCCCGATGAGTTGATTGGGCAGGTCGCCACGGATATTCTGCTAAAAGGACAGAATATCCAGTTCATGAAGGAGAAGAATGAAAGTCGGTTGAAAGGAAACATCGACGCCTACGAAGTATCCATTAAAAATAAGCGCGGTGAAGCCATGTGGTGGCTGGTGAGTGGAGCCCCCCTATTCGCGGAGTCGGGACAGGTTATTGGCTCTACCGGTATTCATCTGGATATTACCAAGCAAAAGCAGCTTGAGTCGGAACTTCGGGTGGCCAAACAGGAAGCGGAACATTCGGCGCGGGCTAAAGAGTTGTTCCTGGCCAATATGAGCCATGAAATTCGTACGCCCATGAATGCTATTCTAAACCTTGGGCAGCAGATTAAGAAGACGAGCCTCACCGAACATCAGCAGTTCTTTATCAGTATGATCAACACGGCTGCCAGCAACCTGTTGGTCATTATTAATGATATACTTGATTTTTCGAAAATTGAAGCCGGGGAGCTTGCGCTGGAACACATCAATTTCAACATGGCTGCCCTTATTGAGCAGGCTGTGCAGGTAATGGCACAGGATGCTGAAAAGAAAGGGCTGGAGATTACCCGAAAAATTGACCCCAGCCTGGCTCCTGCACTGATGGGCGACCCTTTTCGGATAAATCAGATTTTATTGAACCTGATCGGGAATTCGGTTAAGTTCACAAATTCCGGAAGCGTTCATATCCAGTGCGATTGTAAAAAAGTGGCCAGAAATCAACTGGTTACCCTGTCTGTAACGGATACGGGAATAGGCATTGCCCCTGAATTTCTGCGCAGTTTATTCGCGAAGTTCACACAGGAGGATGGCAGTATTGGGCGTCGGTATGGTGGGTCGGGGCTTGGCATGAGCATCACCAAGCAATTAGTTGAACTAATGGGTGGTACCATTGATGTTCAGAGCGAGAAAAACAAAGGAACTACAGTAACTGTAAAGCTATCACTGCCCATTGGCAAGAACGATACCGAAGTGAATCAAAAACAAACAATTCCAAATGAAGATGTCCTGCTGTCGAAACGAGTTTTGCTGGTAGAGGATAATGCAATGAACCGGCTGGTGGTAACCACCATACTCAAACCGTATGGGGTTATTCTCGTGGAAGAAACAAATGGCTTCAACGCCGTGGAGAGACTCAGGAAAGAGACATTCGATATTGTGCTGATGGATGTCCAGATGCCCATTATGGATGGATTGGAAGCCACCCGTATTACGCGGCAGGAAATCAGTAAGTCGATTCCCATTGTAGCCTTGACGGCCAGTGTGATACGGACTGAAAAAGAGGAGTGTTTTAACGTTGGTATGAATGACTTTCTGGCAAAGCCATTTGAAGGTAAAGAACTGATTGGTATGCTAATGAAGTGGCTTCATGGCGTCGATGAGGTCGTAGAGCCCGAAGTGAAAGAAGCGCATGAATCGCTCTACAACTTGTCCAGACTGGAAACAATCAGCCGGGGTAGTCAGGAGTTTATTCAAAAGATGATCCATCTTTTTTGTGCGGAAGCACCCGATGTGGCAACCCAGATAAAGGTAGCTTACGAAGCCGGCGATTTTAATAAAGTGAAATACCTGGCGCATCGGATAAAACCGACCGTAGAGACAATGGATATCACATCGCAGATAGAGTCGATCCGCCAAATAGAAAGTCTGGCCAGTAATGGAGCGGCATCCAATGAGCTCGAACTCCTGGTCAATGATTTCGAAAAGACGATTCACCTGGTAACCGAACACATGCAGGCAACCTACGGTATCGAGAGTAAATAGGAGATAAATTATTCCTGATTAACCACCTAAAGGCGGTCAACTTCTAAAAAAGTTGACCGCCTTTAAACTTTATGGTCATTCATGCAGTTAATATATTGTGCACAATTTAATTGTCCATAATGAATAAGCTACTGCTCGACAATCAACTCTGCTTTCCATTATACGCACTTTCGCGTCAGGTAACGGCCCTATACCGTCCTTTACTTGAAAGCCTGGACTTGACGTATCCGCAATACTTGGTTATGCTCCTGCTCTGGGAAACCGATAATCGATCTGTGGGCGAAATAGGGGAGCGGTTGCTGCTCGATTCGGGAACGCTTACCCCGTTATTAAAACGGCTTGAGCAGAAACAGCTGATTACCCGAACCCGCAACCCGGCCGATGAGCGCCAGGTGACGATTCAACTGACCGAAGCCGGTCGGGCTCTACAGAATAGGGCTGGTGATATTCCTGCTCAATTGCAGGAGCGAATGAGCCTTGACAATGAACAGACAATTAGTTTGAGAGTTCAGCTAATGACGTTATTAAATCAATTGACAAAAACAGAAACCATTAATTAGTTATGATTCAGCCATTGTATACAGCCCACGCTACCGCCACCGGCGGACGTGACGGCCATGTGACTTCTTCCGATAATGTTCTGGACCTGGATGTGCGGGTTCCCCGTGAGATGGGGGGCGCCGGGGGCGCTTATACCAATCCCGAGCAGCTTTTTGCGGCTGGCTATGCCGCTTGTTTCGATAGTGCTCTGAATCTGGTCATTCGGATGGGTAAAGTAAAAACCGGCACTACGTCCGTAACCGCCGATGTAAGCATCGGCAAGCTGGAAGCGGGTGGTTTTGGTCTGGCCGTTACACTCGACGTTAACGTTCCGGGCGTAGAGCAGGCGCTTGCCGAAGAGCTTGTCGGGAAGGCACATCAGGTATGTCCGTACTCAAATGCAACCCGGGGTAACATTGATGTAACGTTAACGGTGACTAACCACGAAACGGGCGTACAGGCATGAGTGTACGTCAGATCGTATTGGCTGCGCGTCCTAAGGGGATGCCCGATACCAACACATTTCGCTTTGATGAGTCAACCTTACCTGCCTTGCAGGAGGGGGATGTATTAGTTGAGCCTGTTTATTTTTCGGTCGATCCGTACATGCGGGGCCGTATGAACGACGCTAAATCCTACATACCTCCGTTTGAGGTTGGGCAACCCTTGAATGGCGGAGCAGTGGCTAAGGTACTGGAAAGCAAAGCCGATGGTATTTCGGCCGGTGATCTTGTAACGGGAAGTCTGCCCTGGGCCACTCAGGCGGTTGTTCCGGCTAAGGGCCTCAAAAGAATAGATGCCAGCCTGGCTCCGGCCAGTTATTACCTGGGTATTTTGGGCATGCCGGGTCTGACAGCCTATTTCGGTCTGCTGGACATTGGTAATCCCCAGCCCGGCGAAACGGTAGTCGTATCTGGTGCGGCCGGTGCTGTTGGCATTATTGTCGGGCAGATTGCTAAAATAAAGGGGTGCCGGGTCGTTGGCATTGCTGGATCTGATGATAAAGTGGCTTTGCTAAAAGAGCAGTTTGGGTTTGATGAAGTCGTGAACTACAAAACCGCGTCGAACCTGACCGATGCTATTGCTGAAGCCTGCCCAAAAGGCGTCGACGTCTATTTTGATAACGTAGGAGGGGATGTCTCTGATGCCGTTATCAAACATATTAACTTCCACGCCCGCATTCCCCTTTGTGGTCAGATCGCCCTGTACAATACGACCGAGGTACCCATGGGTCCACGCATTCAGCCCATGCTGCTAACCCGCAGTGTCTTGATGAAAGGCTTTACCATTGGTATTTACCAGGCACGTTTCGGCGAAGGGATCAAACAACTGGCAGCCTGGGTAAACGAAGGTAAACTTCAGTATACAGAAACAACGGTCAAAGGATTCGATAAACTGCCCGAAGCTATGCTGGGTCTGTTTTCCGGACAGAATACGGGTAAAATGATTGTAGAAGTATAATTCGTTACCGGCTCCAAAAGTGTCCGACATATTATTAAACAGGAAGAGCACAGCCGTTAATGGCTGTGCTCTTCCTGTTTAATAACAGTTGCTCGATAACTAAATCAGTTGTGTTTATTTCGTTGCTACGTAGAAGAAATCCAGACTGCCGGCCGGATCGTTGCTCACGAGATAGTCGGTATAGTTTATTTCGGCAGCAATTCCGTCCGCTTGCAGAAGCCGGTTGCGGTTAAGCCGGTTCATCAGATCGTAGGGCACCTGGAGCAGTCGGCGGGGGAGTCTGTATTGCAGGTTGAAAATATCGAAGCGGGTCAGTTTTTTGACCGATTCTTTATTCTGCTCGTAATACGTCATTACCTTTTCGTTACCGTGGATACCCTGCGTTTCTACAGTAGGAAAATACTTTCCCATCAGCGCTTTCAGTCCATCGGCATAATATTCCCGAACGTGCCAGGGATTACGTGTCAGCGAAAACGTTTTATTTACGGTTGTCAAAAGCAGTTTGCCTCCGGGTTTCAATACACGGTGCGCTTCTTTAATGAACAGGTCGTCGTTCTGGATATGCTCAATTACCTGAAAGGTCACGATAAAATCGAAGGTGTTATCGGGTAAGCCGCTAAGTGGTGGAATATTGGCGGCAATGAATGTCGAGTTGGGATACCCGGCACTCAGCGACGAAATCAACTCCTCATTTTTATCGATTCCTGTGTAATGATCGGCGGCTTTTGTGAGCAGTTCCAACCCTCGGCCCCAGCCGCAACCAATTTCAAGTACCCGTCCGCTTACCCTAGCAGCCGCTTCGACATAGGGGAACAATAGTCGTTGGTGAACAGGGTTATCCGATGCGATTTCGGCGGAAGTAATTTCGGTCGTCTTATACATGCGTTTGCAATTCAATTGGCAAAATTACTCTTTTGTATAAGTAAAGAAAAATGGATGCTCACGGTAACCCAAAAGATGTCTTTTTTTCGTTATTAATGAACAGTACCAAACAACCCATCCTATACAGCTTTTTAACTCTATAGGCATTAGCCAGCATCGTTACTTATGCGCATTTTATCTGCCATCCTCTTCATTTTTTTCCTGACGGCCTGTTCGACCAATAAAAAAACACAGCAGGACCGGGCCAATGCGGCCTACGATGCCCGAACTGAAGCGCAGCGAAACCAGAACCGGCCAGCGGCCCGCCCCGCCGAAGGGCCCCGTGCCGATACCCAGCGGCCGGATGCACCACGTACCGACTCCCGCACGTCAACCGCCCAGAATCCTGCTCCCGTTAAAGTGATGACGGATGGGCCTGCCCTGGGTACAACGCCATCGGTGTCTGCCAAAACATCCGGCGAGTGGATGGTTACGTCGATTAAAGGAAAATTTTTGACCATCGACAGCAGCAGCGTCCGGGTATACATGGACATTACGGCTAAATCGCCAATGGGTGAGGTCGTACTTAAACCCGCCGATTTTGTTGCCCATTTCCTCCTGGCCTACGTCATGTATCCGGATTACAATAACCGGGAACGGCTGGGCTATGGAACAGTACCCCTAACTACTGATAATGTAGGACAGGAGGGTGACCATTTGACGCTGATGTTCGATGTAAAGCGCCCCAAAGACGCGGCTACTGCTGTTCTGTTGTCTGAATTCACCGAAAATAGCTCAGGGACCAAGGCACGTAATGATCTGACATTACGGTTTAAGGGTACAAAGATGAGCGATCGGTACACCTTGTTTGACAAGACCGGCAAACGACCTCAACTGCGTAACTATGTGAATATTGGCGATACGGTTATTATTGGTGATGTAACCGGAACGGTCAAACAACTCGCTGGCTATCGCTACCGGCATGATTTCGATGCAGCCTCGTCGCCCATGAATACGTCGGCCCGGCCCGCAGCCAAATCGCTGTCCGAAGATTCGACCTTGACGATAACGACGAATAAACCGTTCATTATTCCACGTGAAGGGCTATATTATTTTCTGGAAGATACCGCCGATGTGGCAGGTATTGGCCTGGTCGCGGCAGACAAGCGGTTTCCGAAGTTAACCCGTCCCGAAAAACTGATCAAGCCGGTGCTGTACATGAGCACCAGTTCCGAAATCAGTGAACTGAACCAGGCGCAGGATACTAAAAAAGCATTCGATCGCTACTGGCTAAGTTTAATGTCGGGAAATGAAGAGGTCGCCCGTAAAACACTGAAAGCCTACTTTAACCGGGTTGAAGAAGCGAACCGTTTATTTACAACCTACAAGGAAGGCTGGAAGACCGATAAAGGTATGATTTACATCGTACTGGGTGCTCCGGACCGGGTGCAAAGGAACCGCGAGCGCGAAGTGTGGGTTTATAATCGCCGGGCCAATGTCTCGGAGGTTAACTTTACCTTTACAAAAAAACCGAATCAATTTGTCGAGGATCATTACGAACTGGTGCGCTTCATTGAGTATCAGCCGGTTTGGTACCCGATTGTCGAAGCATGGAGAACCGGCGCAATCCGCGAGTAAATCGCCCCAGTTATAAGCCACGTCCCGCAGGGGCAAAACCACCGTATCGTCCTCAGCCCGACGAGATGGTTTTTGGTATTCAATCCGTTATTGAGACGTTGAAGTCCGATCAGCAGATTGACAAGCTCTACATGGAAAAGGAGCTTAGCAACCCTGACATCCAGAATCTGGCTTTTCAAAAACGGGTTACCATCCAGCGCGTTCCTTCTGAACGGCTCGACCGGTTTACCCGGAAGAACCACCAGGGTGTTGTTTGTCTCATTGCCCAGGTGCAGTACGTTAAACTCTCGAATGTCATTGCCGATGTGTTTGAGCGGGGGGAGACGCCGTTTTTCCTGCTGCTGGATCGGATTACCGATGTTCGCAACTTTGGAGCCATTGCCCGCACCGCCGAGTGTACAGGCATTCAGTGTATTGTCATTCCGGGTAGGGGAGCAGCCGCCATTAATTCCGATGCGATGAAAACATCGTCGGGAGCGCTCAACCACATTTCGGTTTGCCGGGAGCCTGATCTTACCGAAACCGTAAAATATTTACAGGAGTCAGGCATTTCCGTAGTCGCCTGTACCGAAAAATCGGCACGTGACCTCTACGAACGTACCACCGATTTGACGGGACCGATGGCGATCATCATGGGGTCAGAAGAGGATGGTATTTCACCCGAACTGCTCCGTATGGTGGATACGCACGTTAAAATTCCTCTTTTGGGAGCCGTTGGTTCATTGAATGTCTCGGTAGCGACCGGCGTGATTCTGTACGAAGCCGTACGCCAGCGGAGTTTAGCCGTGAACGCATCTTAGTACTATCCATAAAAGGCGCTATACAAGCGCATCGTACTTTTTTCATAAAGCACCCGGCTATGTCGGGTGCTTTTTTTGCTCTTTAATGTAACCATGAAAAGCTTTTTGTGTCTACTGTGAGGATGACAGGCAGGGGTTGAGTTAGGAGTCGTGTGCTGTCCAACCGTCAAGTCGTTGGCTAATCCGTTTAGCTCCACCTGGATTGTCCTGAACCGATGAATGTGAATTGTTTACTGCCAGCTTATAGGATACGCATACTTTCAATACTATTGTTGGTCTACGTGCCATTCATTCAGGCGCAGACTTTCACCGGTCAATCCAAGCTGACACCATTACCTGCTAGTTTCGATGCTATGGTTTACCCGTCAACTACTCAGCCAACAACCGTTAGGGTCGTTTTCAATAACCCCACCGGCGGGTCTGTGCGGGTGTTAATCGAAAATACGGAAGGCCAGATTTTTTATAATGCCTACGAAACCGTCACGCAATACCGTCGGCGGTTCGACTTGGCTACGTTACCTGAAGGCAGTTATACAATTGTGCTTAGTACGCACAACAGCCGCTACGTACAGGCATTTGTTATTGATCCACCGGTCCGCCCTCAAAACCAGGTTATATTGATAACCCCCCGTTCTGATACACCGTCCCGAAAAGAAATAGTCGTTACAGAGTATTAATACCAGATGGTATTTATCAGGGTAGCGTTAAAACAAAAACACCGGACTTAAGTCCGGTGTTTTTGTTTTATGATTTCTTGCCTTTAGGCTTCGCTTTGGTGGTGCCGCCTTTTTTGGCTGGGCTTCCATCGAGCGAGTTAATCCAGACCGCCAGTTTCATGGCATCTTCCTTTGGTACCTGCTTCATGGCTGCCATTGGCGGATAACCCGGCCAGTGGGATGGAATTGGATTATAGATGAGGTTAATAATCTCCTCGTTCGTGTAATTCTTTTTAGCCACGTCGGCATAAGCCGGACCTACTAGCCGCTGGTTTGGACGGTGGCAGGCTATGCAGGTGTATTTCGTCATCAGGGTATTCATTTCTTCTGGAATATCGGATGGCGCCTGAGCCTTAGCGTCGATAGAAGCTACGGCCAGCGAAGCCGAAGCGATGAGAATACCAAATAATTTTTTCATGAGAATCGGGTAAACGATAAAAAAACAAAACAGATTGAGTGAGAGCAATAAGCCAACCGCGCAAAAATAGATGGTTTGGGGGCATAACCCAATTTTGACAACGGTTTTTCCTATTAAACCAATGTTTAGACAGTTGTTCTTAAAAAACGTTTAAAATTGCCGAAAAGAAAATTTATGCAACCTCTCGACCGCTTCTCGGGTCATGCCGATCTCTACGCCCAATACCGGATCGACTACCCCGCCGATTTATATGATTTTATTCTGGCATACTGCTCCAATCGGCAAAGGGCCTGGGATTGTGCCACCGGAAATGGTCAGGTTGCCGGCGCATTGGCCGACGTGTTTGAGCAGGTCGACGCCACTGATATCAGCGAAACACAACTTATTCTGGCCGTTAAAAAGCCAAATATTCATTATCAGGCCAGTCTGGCTGAGCAAACGCCCTTTGCCGATCAATCCTTCGATCTGATTACCGTAGGTCAGGCTATCCATTGGTTCGATGTAAATGCCTTTCATCAGGAAGTACGGCGAGTGGCTAAACCCAATGCCACCCTTGCCGAATGGGGCTATGGTCTAGTACAGCTCGGTTCTGAACTCGACCCGATCATGCTCGATTTCTACCGGAATCGAATCGGGCCCTACTGGGACCCGCAACGAACGCACATCGACAACCGGTATGCGGCCTTACCGTTTCCTTTCTCAAACGTGCAACACGCTACGTTTACGGCCCGGCGTACCTGGTCGCTGGATCGGTTCATGAACTACCTGCGTACCTGGTCGGCGGTGCGACAGTATATCCACGAAAATGAAGAAGACCCCGTCATCGGATTGGGACAGGCGCTAAAACCGATTTGGGGTGATGGCGAACGCGAAGTATCGTTTCCCGTCTTTCTGCGGCTTGGGGTGGTTTCATAACTCCCAAACCACCCGTACTACTTTGCCGCGCACGCCAATAGTCTGAAAAAATTCCAGCCAGTGCAGTTGCTGCGGACCAAGGTGATCGGTAGGCGATTTGACTTCGACGAAGTCATAGTCTCCCCGTTCGTTCCAGACGAGCAGATCAGGGAAGCCTCGCGTGTGTTCACGGACGTTACGGGCCATTTCGAGCAGAATTAAACGCAGTTGCTCAACATCCAGCAACTCGATCATCTGCTGAACAAGCCTCAATAGCTCATCCGACCAGTCGACCAGCACGTTGGTGATGCCGTATTTGGCGTTGAACATCCGGCCCGTATGGCGTCGCCAGTCATCCTTGGTATCGAGTTCTATCAGCCGCTTTTTCAACAGGTCTTCCCGTTTTACATAAAAATCGGGCAGGTAAAAGTCGGATGGAGCGCGTTGCAACGGGTGGTGAATGGCCGACACGTTGGCATCATAAATAATATCCCAGAAGACCAGACCGAACAAGCCGCGCCAGGGGTAGTTCTCGGTGAAGGCTGCGTCGAAATCCTGTTCCAGGTAACAATTCATTACCCCCGCTTCGACATGGTGCCGATAAGCAGCTGGTATGTTTACACTCTCGGCATCAGATAAAAAGCGAGTGGTCGCTTTACGGGTGCGTTTTTTCTCACTCAAGCCCAGGATCTTCTCCCGGAAATCAGTAGCAAAATACCGCTCTTCGGCATTCAGGGGATTAACCGCGATTTCATCGCAGAGGGCCAGGGCTTCATCGACGGAACCGTTTTTGAAAAGCAACCGAACGCGTCGTTCCCGTGCCGGAACCCGGTCGGAGAGCTCATAGACGGCCAGCGCCTGATCGGGAAGTTTCTGCCGTTCCAGAAAAGCCCCAACGCGGCACACCAGTTTCTGATAGCCCGGAATGGCTATTTCCGTTAGCTCGGGGCGGGTTTCGTTCCAGTTCAGGAACCAGTTGTAAATATCATCGGCGGATGTTTCGGCTTCTTTGAGGTCGTAAAACTCCTCGTTCGTGAGCGAAATCAGCAGCTTATCTTCCACCTCTTTTCGGGTGCGGAAGCGGGCCGTTAACTTGCTTTCGTCGTACCGCTCGAAGTTGACCATGCCGAGGTCGCGCACCACAAACTCGGTCATGTTGCTGCCCCGGTTGCCAAAAAAGAGGTACTTAACCATCATGCCTTCGGCTTCAAAATTCATTCTTACCACCGTTTCGTGGGTGGTCAGGCTGGTCACGATTTCGGCGAAATCAAGCTCATGGAGCGCGTATCGCACAACGCCTTCCTTTTTCTCTTTTGCCAACGGCCGACTCTCTTCCGGTTCAAGCGGAAGAAGGTTCAGTAGCTCAGGTTTAGTGAAAATACCCAGGGCAGCTTCGCCCATAAGCTCATGATGAGCTGATAGCCGTTCAACAAATCCGGAAGAAATTAACGCGTCAACAGCGGCCGGAAGGTCAGTAATTTCGTTATACTGTAGTTTGGTAGTGCGAAAAAAGAGTCCTTTACGGTTACTAAACCGTACATACAGACACTGAGCATCGAGCGGTAAAGTTTCGAATCGATGGATGAAATCCCATTCGGCATCATTTAATAGGTTGCCGTACAGTCGCTTAACAAAATCCAGCACGTAGCGGAAATTGTCGAGGTAGTAGTGGGGAGTGAGGATAATCTTTTGTCGTCCAACCATACTGTAAAGTGGGAGGGAGCCCACAGTTACATAACAAAAAAACACGCGTTTATGTCCCCGGACGATGTTCTGAACAGACTAGGAAAGCAGGGTATTTTGCCACCTGAACAGCAGACGAAAATTGCTGAGATTGAGCGTAGAAAGCCTTTTTCGCTGCATTGGGAGTTACGCTCAATGCTCTATATTGGTATTCTGCTGGTCAGTCTGGGGTTGGGGCTCCTGGTTTACGATAACTTCGATCAGATCGGTCAGGGAGCTTTGCTGACGGCTATTGCGGCTGCCTGCGCCGGCAGCTTTTATTTCGCCTGGCGAAATCGGCCAGCCTGGACATTTGCCCAAACGAAGAGCCGGTCGACCTTTGGCGATTATGCCCTGATTCTGGCCTGCCTGCTCTTCCTGACGCTGGAGGGATATGCGCAATACGCTTACAACGTCTTTGGTTCGCGCTACGGATTGGTCACTTTACTGCCGGCTGCCCTGTTTCTTCCGCTGGCCTATCGGTTCGACCACAGAGGGGTGTTAAGCATGGCGCTCACGGCACTCATCTCGTGGGTGGGCGTAACTGTCCGACCGCTTACGTTATATTTTAAAACGAACTTCTTCAATCAGGGTACAGTCCTGTCGGCCATTGCGCTGGGCCTGGTGCTCATCGGTATCGCTTTTTTGCTGGAGCGACGGCGTATAAAACCTCATTTTACGTATACCTACCTAACCATAGCAGGTAATCTGCTGATGGTGGCCTTGCTGGGTGGACTATTCAATTTCGACGACGTACGGCTCTGGTTTGCCCTGGGGTTGGGCGTCGCTTGTTTTGCTTTTGACCGGTACGCCCGCCAGCAGCGTCAAGTGGCTACTGCGTCGGAAGGCTCGTTTCTCTTCCTGCTGATGAGCAGTGTGTATGGGTACATTGGCGCGACATATCTGTTTTTTCATTACCTGCGCCCCGCCAGCGACGATGTTTATTACTGGTATTTTATTGTAACCGGCATTGCGTTTGTTTATTACCTCATGAGCCAGTTACCCAAAGGCAGTCGAACGAATGAAAGCATATAACGAACAGTGGATTTATAACCGAGACCTGTTGATGCAGTCGGAGCGGTGGCATCGGCAGGGACTGCTGTCCGACGAGCAAATGGAAGCCGTTCGGAAGGCTTACCCGGTGGAGTTTCGCCGGACGAACGGGTTCATTGAAATTGGTCTGTTTCTCTTTACAACCGTTGCCATACTGGCCTGTTACCTGCTACCCGCCAGTATTTTCTCCAGTCTGCTGGACAATCAAACGGCCTATGGCCTGTTCAACATTGTCTTTGGTATCGGAGTGGGTATTGTTGGGTGGTTTCTGATTAACCGCAGACTGCTGTACCGGAATGGGGTCGACAATGCCTTTGTCGTTACGCTAACGGGCTTTCTGGCGTTTGGCTTCAATCAGTTTTTGCCCAATGGCCTGTCGGTGGCTACGCATTGCGTATTTACGTTGCCGCTCCTGCTGCTGGTGCTTTGGTACTTTGGCGATACGCTTATTGCCTTCTTTTCGATCGCTGCTTTTTACACGGCTATCTTCGACAGTCTCCTAAAGGTTGACTGGGGGCGGGATGCGCTGCCTTTTGTCATGATGGCTGTTTCGCTGTTGGTGTATAGCGGAACCCGGCAAATCGTTAAGCAAGACACCGACCAGTCGTATTACGCCGATCCGCTCAATCTGGTGCAATGGCTGTCGCTGATTATTCTGGCGGCCAGCGGTAACTATTTTATGGTGCGTGAACTGAACGGGCTCCTGCTTAAATCGGGTCCGGGCCAGCCTGTGTTAACAGAAGCTCCACAAATCGGGTTGCCTGTCCTTTTCTGGATACTGACGTTCGTCATTCCGATCATCTATTTGTGGCAGGGCCTGACGAAGCGAAACCGAATGTTGATTATCCTTGGTACGCTTGGTCTCATTGCGGCTGTCATGACGGTGCATCATTACACTGTGCTCGTACCGCTGAACGTGGCGCTGACCATTGGTGGGTTGGTCCTAATTGGCCTTGCCGTGGCTGGTATTCAATATTTGTCCAGTCCCAAACAGGGCTTTACCGATGCACCCGATGACGATTCCCCAAACGATTTGTTTACCAATGCCGCCAGTCTTGCCGTTGGTCAGGCTACCGGTGCTGCAGCCAACGGGCCGAAAGCTGATCTTCAATTTGGCAAAGGTGATTTTGGTGGTGCCGGAAGCGAAGGCCAGTACTGATGTGTATAAACGGATGAAAAAGCTATGCGGACAAATATTGATATCAATGATGAGTTGATTCAGCGAGCGTTGGAAATGAGTCATCTGAAGACGAAAAAAGCCGTTGTTGAACTAGCTCTCCAACAGTATATTGAACGGCAGGCCCGTCAAAATCTGCTGTCCCTGTTTGGCAAGGTTCAATGGGATGGGGATCTGGAACAAATGCGTACGGATACTACGCCCAATGATCAGGACCGATGATAGTAGATACATCCGTTTGGATCGATGCCTTTCGGTCTGCCCGAAGTGAGCAAGCCAGGTTAGTCGCTACTTACCTGGCCGCTGATCGGCAGATTTACATTACGCCGATAATCTTACAGGAGGTTTTACAGGGTGTACGAGCCGATGAGGAATATGCCCGTATAAAAGAAGGGATGCTGGCGAACTCCATCCTCCGACTTGACCCTGTCGAAGCCGCCATTGGTGCTGCCGACCTGTATCGTTCATTGCGTAAAAAGGGCGTTACGATTCGCAAACAGAATAACTGTCTGATTGCGAATTATGCTATTTTCTACGATATACCGGTTCTGCATAAGGACGCCGACTTCGACCAGATCGCCAGCCATACCACTCTCCGCATAGCGGTTTAATGGCAACAACCATAAACTTACCGCTCTCGTCTGCTAAAAAACCGCTAAGTTTGGCCTCGCAAACCAACGACCATACGCAGTCGCATGAAAACCGTAGATACCTACAATTTTGCCGGTAAGAAAGCCCTCGTTCGGGTAGACTTCAACGTGCCACTCGACAAAGAGTACAACATTACAGATGATACCCGCATCAAGGCAACCATCCCAACCGTTCTGAAGATCGTGAACGACGGTGGTTCGGCCATTCTGATGTCACACCTCGGCCGCCCCAAGGGTGGTCCTGAAGAAAAATATTCGCTCAAGCATTTACTGCCTGCCCTGAAAGAAGCTTTCGGACGCGACGTGAAGTTTGCTGACGATTGCATTGGTCAGTCGGCAACGGATTTAGCCGCCAGCCTGCAACCCGGCGAAATCCTGCTGCTCGAAAACCTGCGTTTTTATAAAGAGGAAGAAAAAGGCGATGTTGCCTTCGCTGAGAAGTTAGCGAAACTTGGCAACGTGTGGGTAAACGATGCCTTCGGAACGGCTCACCGTGCCCACGCATCGACGGCTGTCATGGGACAGTTTTTCGAAGACCGCGTGGCTGGTTACGTAATGAACGCTGAATTGGCCAACGCCAAGAAGATTCTGGAAGAAGCAGAACGGCCGTTTACCGCTATTATGGGTGGTGCCAAAATCTCCGACAAAATCCTGATCATCGAGAAACTGCTCGATACCGTCGACAACCTGATCATTGGCGGGGGAATGACCTATACCTTTACCAAAGCACAGGGTGGCCAGATTGGTAAATCGCTGCTCGAAGCCGATAAGCAGGAACTGGCGCTTGAGTTGCTGAAAAAGGCGGAAGCCAAAGGTGTGAAAATTTATATGCCCGTCGACAACCTATGCGCCGACGACTTCTCGAACGATGCCAACAGGCAGGTTGTGCCAACGGGCCAGATTCCCGATGGCTGGGAAGGGCTCGACATTGGTCCAAAAACCATTGAACTCTTCAAAGAGGTTGTCCTCAAGTCGAAAACGATCCTTTGGAATGGTCCAATGGGCGTATTTGAATTTGAGAATTTCGCGCATGGCACCAATGCTATTGCCGAAGCCGTGGTGCAAGCGACCGAAGAAAACGGAGCCTTCTCACTCATCGGTGGTGGCGATTCCGCATCGGCTGTTAATCAGGCCGGTTATGGCGACCGTGTGAGCTATGTATCGACGGGGGGCGGTGCCTTGCTGGAATACATGGAAGGTAAAGTGTTGCCCGGTGTCGCTGCTCTGGCGTAATATACATTAGATAAATAGGGTAAAATAAGCGCCATATCTCCAAGATATGGCGCTTATTTTACCCTATTTATAAGCTACTTAAACCGGCCTTTGCTTTATTGTCTACGCTGTTTTTGTACTCGTGGCGTTTAAAGCTGAGGGCTTTCTGAAAACACGACCGTGCGCGAGTGCGGTCGTGTTTTTGCTGATAGATGTACCCTAACTGGAGGGCTGCCGTGGCACCGAAAGAAAGCTGGTCGGGGTCGCTCAGCGCCAGGGCGCGTGTAAGCCAGGGTATGGCCGCATCGGGGTTGTTCCGGCGTTGGAAGATGCGGCCCATGCGGTACGTATATTCGGCCTTCTCGGCTATCGTAGCGAATCGGGCTTCGGTGTAAGGGCGCAGATAAGCCAGGGCACTATCGGTGAAACCACCGTCGGAAGCCAGTCTTGCCCGCATGAGTACTTTTTGGTTGGTTGATGCCCCTTTGGTCAAATAGGATTCGGCGAATTTCTGGGCGGCCTTATCCGACTCGACTGTAGTTCGACCAACGGTGGTCACTTTTTGCAGGAAGGAACGGGAAGTGGCGTCTGACTCTCCGGCTAGCCAATGGCAGAGAAAGAGTTTGTAATAAGAGTCTTTTAAAAAATTACGGCCTTTGTACGTTGCCAGAAATTGCTGCAAATGTGTTTCTGCCGCTACGTAATCACCCTTTTGGAGGTAAATATCACCCAGAATATTTTCAATGACGGGCAGGGGCATGTAATTCTTGCCAACAGGTCGGCTGGATAGATAGGAAAGCGCCTGTTCACCATGGCCGTTCTTTTGCTCAATAGTGGCCCCGAAAAAGTGCAGCAGCAGATTATCAGGATGAGCACTGACAAGCTTTTGTAACGTTTTTTCATCGGCATCAGTGAACCTGACTACATACGCGCGTATCATTAGGTCGATAAGCTGTGCTTCCAGTCCGAATGTTGGGTCAGTCTGAACGCGCAGAAGTTCCTGCTGCCCTTGCTGAATGTTACCGTGCAGCCCCAAAAGATTCGCTACCCAGGCGTAACTGTCCGGGACGGAGCCGATCATGACATGAAGCGTTCCCAGCGATTTATACGTCGGCAGAAAGCCTGGAAACCGTTTCTGGTTCTCTGCCAATAATTTATACGCCCGGATAACATCCCAACTCGCACTCACCTCCTTCCCGAATTTCAATTTGACGAATGCCCAATGGAGCCGCACTTCGGCCATAAGTACCCGTTGCCAGGGCGATGCGTCGTCCAGTTTTTTAAGGGCGTCGAGCCGCTCATCTTCCCGATCGCTGATTGACGCAAACAGCCGATCATCATCCGACGTCACAAGCTGAAGCATATCTGTGTAGTCGTCAACAAAAATACGTACACCATTCCGGGTCGACTCTGTCGTCAATACCGGCTCAGTCGGTGGTACGATTAGCTTTTGTAAGTTGCCGTACGTTCGTTGCAGGCCTGGGGTCCAGACGAAGTCCTGCGCTCTGCCCACAAACGAGTTGAGCAGGAACAGGAGAGCTGCCATGATACTAAAACGGTACGTTGACACAGATAGGGTAAAAGCTTAATGAGTAACGCAAACAGCTTCTTATAGAAATACGATAACAAAGCAACGTCAGTCAAGAGGTACCGCTATAAAAAAAGGTCGCCAGAAGACGACCTTTTTTTATAGCGGTTAATTCTGACTACCGGCCACGGCCCGTTGGAGCTGGCTCGGGAACGCCTTCCACATCGGCAAAAATCCGTCCGCAGTGCTCGCAAACAATGATTTTCTTTTTGTCTTTAATGTCTGCCTGACGCTGGGGCGGCACCACGTTAAAGCAGCCTCCGCAGGCACCACGCTTCACCATCACAACGGCCAGACCGTTCAGGGCATTACCGCGAATTTTTTTGTAAGAGTTTAGCAAACGAGGCTCGATGGTCGTTGCCTGCTCATCGCGCTGTTTGATGATTTCTTTCTCTTCTTCCTGACTTTCCGACGTAATCTGGTCGAGTTCCTGCTTTTTTGCTTTCAGGTCTTCTTTCCGTTCGTTCAGGGCCGCCGAAGTCGTTTTAATTTCCTCTTCTTTGCCCCGTACCCGGAATTGCGCTTCGTTGGCGCGTTTTTCAACCAGTTCAATCTCAAGAGATTGTAGTTCTATTTCTTTCGAAATGGCGTCAAACTCGCGGTTATTGCGAACGTTCATCTGCTGATCCTTATACTTGGTGATCAGCTTCTCCGCGTCCTTTTTAGCCACGCGATTGCGCTCAATTTCTTCCTCCAGCGTCTTGATTTCGGCCTGGAATTTCCCAATCCGGGTTTCAAAACCTGCTATATCGTCTTCAAGGTCACGGACTTCTTCGGGCAGACCACCGCGAATTTTGATGAGTTCGTCTAGTTGAGAATCCAGGGATTGCAGTTTGAGAAGAGCGTCTAGTTTTTGCGCAATCGTCAGTTCCATTCGGAATGTAGTTAGTGCTATATGAAGTACCGAACCGGATTCGTATCCGTTTCTGATAAAATTACCGCAAAAGTAGTGAATTTTTTTGCCAAATGTCCGCAAATCAAGTCTTTCGTATAGACTTCACTTTCATAATGTCCAATATCGCAGATAGTTATGCGTCCTTCGGCATCAAAGAATTCATGATACTTGTAATCAGCGGTCACAAAGACATCGGCCCCCGCCCGGATGGCATCGGGTAGTAAAAAGCTGCCAACACCTCCACAAACGGCTATTCGGCGAATGGGCCGGTCGGGGAGGGCCGTGTAGCGAATAAGATTCAGGCCCATGTGTTCTTTCAAATAAGATAACCAGGCTGTTCCTGCCAGCGGTTCCGCTAAATCGCCCACAGCGCCGGAGCCCACTTCCTGATGCTGATTGTCCAGCGCTGTCAGGTAATACGCCACTTCGTCGTAACGGTGTGCCTGCCGCAGAGCGGTCAGTAACTGATCCTGCTGATGGGTGGGGATAATAACCTCGATCCGGTTTTCGGGCTCTTCACGATACGCTCCAATCTCTCCAATGACCGGATTAGCCCGTTCGCTGGGCTGGAAGGTTCCGGTACCGGTTACCCGAAAACTACAGTTTTTGTACTCTCCAATTTGTCCGGCTCCGGCAACATAGAGTGCATCCAGTACCCGTTGGGTATCGGCTATGGGGACAAACGTGACCAGTTTGGTCAATACCTGCGTTTTAGGTGCCAGAATCTGTACGTTCGTCAGCTTTAACTTCTCCGCAATTTTATAGTTAACGCCCCCTGCTACGTTGTCCAGATTGGTATGAGCTGCATAAATGGCAATATCATTCCTGATCGCTTTGATGACCGTACGCTCTACATACGTTTTACCGTTCAGTTTTTTCAAGCCCTTGAACACAACCGGATGGTGCGCTACAATTACGTTGCACCCTTTGGCGATGGCTTCATCGATAACCGCTTCGGTAACGTCAAGCGATACCAGAACGCCCGTAATATCGGTAGCGGGATCGCCAACCAGCAGACCCACGTTGTCGTATGATTCCTGATAGGCAAGGGGAGCAAGGGCTTCGATGTAAGCAGCAAGCTGACGGATTTGTGGCATGATGACGATGGATATTGACTAATTTAGTGGATGGTGACACGCAAATTACGGAATCTACGAATGGGAAGGTAAGTTTTCCCGTCGCCGGTGTAACGATAAAAAGCCCCGGATATGGATGTAGGCCGGGGCTTTGCATAAAAAGAGAAAGAAAAGTTAATCGACGTTGACTAAATCAGACGCTGGAACGGCTGCTTAAAGGTCAATCTGAGCGAGTGCTACAGAGTTTTTGTTGTTGGGCTGTTTCACTTCGTAAGCAACCAGAAGCTGATTGTCGACAACGAGGCCGCTGGCGTTAGTGCCGTTAATTGCGTTCTTTACCAGTTGCGTGGCTGGATTCTGGTCTGCTTTGATGTTCTTGTAGGCGATGACCGAGTTTATTCCTGCCTCCGATGTCTGGTTTTGTTCCCAAAGTAATACAGATGCTTTTGGGGCTGCCACCAGATATGCATTCTTAGCCGTCGGTTCGTCCAGCACGAACAACCGTTTTCCCTGCTGATTCACCACTCGAATGCCCGGCGATTCCTGCGTACCCGAAAACCACGCAATCAGGTTCGTGCCCGCGCCAACACTGGATGTTGGCCCCGAGTGGGGGCAGCCGTTGATCTGCCAGTTGTCCTTGAAGAGAATCTCGGATTTGGTGAACGTCGCGCCATTATCTGTTGAACTCATTTTGGCGATGTCGCGGATATTGTCCTGATTCTCCCGATAGTATAAGTTCAGGGTACCCGAATTGTCGACCAGCAGACTGATATTACAGCAATCGCAAACGAAGGGATCTATGATGCGTTCGCGGCTGAACTGGTTGCCTTTCGAACTAACAAACCGCATGTCCCGCTGGTGTTGTTTCCCCTCAATATCGTTCAAATAAGCCACGCCAATTTCGCCGTTGGGCAGTACGGTCGCATCGAAAAAGCCCCGGACGATGTTCGGCGTTTTATCGGCATGTACCGGCAAAGGCTGGCTCCAGGTCTTGCCCTGGTCGTTAGAATAAGTGTAGACAATCTGTAAATCGCTGGGACGGCCACCGCCACGTTGAGCGCCTTTGGATGGGACTTGCTGATGGGCAGTACCGTGGTCATGCCCGGCCGCAGCGGCTTCGTGATTGGTGTGGGCAGGTTCTGCCTGTGGCGCCTGGGCTGCCTGCTGGGGAACACCCGAACCAGGTCCGCGCAGGGCGAAAACGGCAACGGGTGTACCGTCTTTTTTGAAGAGCAGCTTGGGCCGCATCAGCCGCGAGTTTCCAATACCAGCCGATGAAAAGATGAGTTTTTTGTCGCCGAAGGTTCTGCCTTTATCTGCCGACTCGGCCCAGTAAAAATGAACGATACCATCCGCGTCTTTCTCCGTCCACGACAAAGCAACGGCACCTTTGGGCGTTTTGGTCAGCGTGGGAACGGCATAGGCCCGGGTCGTGTCGCTGAATTTACCACTATCGGTCGCGTAACCGGTTAGACCAACGGCCAGGAGGGCGCCGAAGCACACGAATGTTTTTACCAGCTTATTCATTATCAAGTATGGTTTTGGTTTAATATTGATTTCAGGTTTTAGAAACGGTAAGAGACCGTTGTGACGACTTGCCGGGGCGGGATCGGCATGATGCTGTAGCGGTCGTGGATCAGATAATTCAGTTCATTGGTGAGGTTCGATACTTTGGCCAGCAGCGATACCTTCCGATACGTATACCCGGCCGACAGGTCGAATGTGGCAAAGCCGGTTAGCGGAATCAGGCGGCTGAACTCCGGCGTTTGGCCAAAGGTGTTGTTGTTCCCTCCAAAACGGGCACCGGTATAAAAGGCCGAAGCACCCAGTTTAAGCCCCCGTAATGGCGACCGGTCAACGGTGTAGAACAGGGTGAAGTTAGCGGTATGTGCCGGGTTGTTTGTCAGCCGTTCTCCGTCAATATAAGATCCCTTCACCTGCGTCGTTTTTGTGTACCGCATGAAGTTATACCCGTAACCGCTGATGAAATAGAAATTTTTGGAGAGATTACCGGTCAGGTCAACTTCCAGCCCATCGCTGGTGGTTTGCCCCGTAAACTCTTTCACATTGGCGTCTATATTGGGCGAGCCATCGAGTCTGAACGGGGCCATCAGAGCCAGGTTGCTGTTTACAATGTGATAGACGCCAACGTTAGCCGTGATACGGCCATCCAGGAATTCATTTTTAACGCCCGCTTCGTACTGATCAACAATTGACGGTTTTAAGAGCTGCCCGTTGATGTCCACACCGGTATTGATGGTGAAGTTGTTGGCATAACTTCCGAAGAACGATGTTCCTCGGGTTGGCTGGTAGATCAAGGCTACTTTTGGTGAAAAAGCAGCATCGGTCTTCGTTTCGGCCGGGCCCCGCGTTTCCGTTTGGGTTCGTAGATCTAGAAGTGTAGTCCGAACTGTTTTCTGCTGCGACCAGCGCAGGCCGGCCAGTACTTTAAGTTTATCCGTCAGGCTGATTAAATCCTGGGCGTAAAATCCAAGGCGGACCGATGGGGAGGTTGTGCGAACAGTGGCGGTTGCATCCGGAATGTCGGAGCGAGTCTCGTATTTCGCTGGGTCAAGGATATTTATTTTATCATAAGTAGTCACGGCAACACCATTGCTGGTAATAGTAAAGGCATTGCTTTGGTTAACAATCCCTACCAGATCCGAACCCACCAGAATCTGGTGCCCAATGGCTCCCGTACTGAAGCGACCGTTGAGGTTTATCTGGCCTGTGTAGTTGTTCTCGGCAGTTTTTGTGCGACTCAATGCCCGATTCCAGTCGCCGTTGGCGGCAACGTTATTGTTGGGAACGCCAGCACCGTAGGCCGATACATTCGTCTGCTGCGCTGCACCAATCAAGGTTAGTTTCCACTTGTTACTGAAAGCATGATCAACATTGATCGAGCCGCTTGTCTGTTCTACATTATTGTAGGCCCAGGTTGTATTGATAAATCGCGACCGGGGCACAGTAGGGATGATGGCATCCTGATTGGCATTTAGCGAACCAATACCATTATCGGGCGTTAGGTTCGATTTCAGGTAATCCCCCTGAAGCAAAATGGACGTTTTCTGGCCGAGTTTATACAGTAGTGATGGGTTGACATAAACACGGTCGGTTTTTACCACATCCCGGTAACTTCGGGCTTTTTCAAAAGTGCCAATTACGCGAAAGGCCAGATTCTTCGCCAACGGCCCGTATACATCGACTGTTGGTTTGTATAACCCAAAACTACCCGCGCGCATGGACACCTCACCCCCAAAGTCAAACTTCGGTTTCTTGGTGACCATATTCACAATAAGCCCGCCCGATACATTGCCGTATAATAAGGACGAACTTCCTTTCAGCACTTCTACCGATTCCAGGGTGCTGGCTTCTGGAAAACCCATGGTATTTGTGATGACCCCATTCTTGAAGATACTTCCTCCCGCGCCGGCAATACCTATGCTGTACCCGCGGGCCGAAAAGGTTTCGGCTACACCGCCCCGCTGCTGCGTAAGGGACACGCCACTCACGTTTTTCAGAGCATCGCCCAATCGGGAAATCTGTTGATTTTCAATGACGACGCTGCTCACAACACCCGTCATTTGGGGTAAGTCGAGGGGGGCGATACTGGCTTTACCAAGCGTAACCGCCTTATTGGTCCCCATCACCTCAACTTCACTAAGCTGTGCTGCATTTTCGACCAGTACAAAGTCGACCGTTTCTGTCTGACCGGCTCGTACACGGACAGCTTTTTCCTGGGTCTGTAAACCAACAAAGGTAACGCGTACTGTATACGCTCCCTGATGGATGCTCTTCAACAGAAAAGAGCCGTCTTCGGCTGTTACCGTACCGATCCGGGTGTCTTTAAGTCCAATGTTAACAAAGGACGCTGGATTGCCATCGTTGGTCATGACAACTCCTTTGATGGTTCCCTGATTTTGCGCTGTTGCAGTCAGTGCAAAGAAGGTAAGCAGGGTACTTATATAAAAGAGGAAAGTATAAGTTGGCTTCATTTATTTAGAATAATTATAATTAGCATCAAAGCTAGAAGCATAAATCAGGATGTCAAAGCTTATTTAGAATTATTCTTTATAATTAAGGAAATAGACTATACATTCCCGACAAGTTCCAATAAATGGATTGACGTCAGCTTAAAAAAATAGAGGGAATGAAACCGTCTGATAAATAATTTGCCTTAGAAAGTATACTTGATATAGTGGCTAGTGTATTTTTTATACTTTTGGCCAGGTTAACAGGCTAGTTTTATACAAATTCCTTAAAGTAAAGTCTACGCGATCTGGTAGTAACATGTTGTTTTTGCAAGTCGGTAACAGATGGAGGGTAGGCTTACTGTTAAGGTCCACTATCTGAAGTTACTTCACCAGACCGCGCTGATGTTTGGGAATCTGTCGGGCTAAATAGATTGTACACTTAACGTTTTCATAATTATGAAGTCACTGCTACAAGGAGATGCATTTGTCGTAATTGATGATGCAATTGTGAATCAGTTTGTGATCCAGATCAAAGTCAAGAAGAGTTGGCGAACCATAGAGCCTTATATGACCGGTCTTAAACGCGACACACTAACATCGGTCGTTTACGGCTTTTGCCGGGATACAGTCCCATCGGCCTCGTCGCCGAGTAGATGGCAATTTTTCAATCTGGATGACATTGACGCCATTGAAGTGACCAACTATTCATTTCAGCCTCATGTTGACTATAAAGGTAAAACTGATGCCCTACTGAGTGTTTATCGAAAACTGAACCCAGCCTGGATTCCTGAAGAGTTGCTTCAATTAAGTGTAGCCGAATAAGTGCTGGTGACTTGTAAAAACCAATGTGCTTTTATATAAATAAACTGGCTTACCAAAGGTAAATTGCTGATAATCTTCCTCTTTTTACCCGAACAAAAAAAGTATATAGCGCCCGGAGTCACAGTCTTTAATTGTATGAGAAATGTAAAAAATGGCTTCACTAAATAGGGGTAAGGCCATTTTTTTTGCTATCTTTATGTTTCATCTAAAACATAAAGATAGCAAAAGTAAAATACGATGAGCGATATAAACTTAACGGGTTCAAAAGCAATTATCCGCTTTATGCTCTATACGGACGTAAATCGCAGGCGAGCAGCAAGAGTTGGAAAGGATCAGGAAGTTGATCTGGAACTCGTTTTGGGAAACACATACGACTATGGCACCCGGCATGAGCTATTGTTCGATGAATTAGACGCTGAGCCCAGTCAATACGTTGTCGCAATGCTCCCTTATTATCGGCAGATACCTCATCCAACTAGGGCAGATGATTTCATACAAGTTCGACTCGTTTATTTAACGACCCTTGCCCTTTGGCCATTCTTTGAGCCTATTGCCGACGAAATGCTGAATAAAGCCATGCTTCCTGAATAAATATCCTGAAGAGCATGTCATATAACTCCATCTTAATATGGTGTCTTTCTCAACGAGTTACCTTTGAGCAGACAATTAGATAAATGACATCACTGGTATTAATTAAACGCCAGTTCCAATGGGACTGGCGTTTTTTTATTTTTTAAGCCGCCGGCAGATTTACTCCACCGATTAGCGCTGTATAGGGGTAAAATCTTTCACCAATTTTCGTACTTAAATAATTGCCCAGGTTAATACCCCAAAAAAAGTTATCGTTAGTCCCATGAAGACGGTTATGACATTAAGACAGGCTGGAATACAGTCTTCGCGTTGCTGTTCGGTCATGTCCGGATGAAACTCAACAAATTGGTCAACCAATTGCCGAACAAAACTTTTGCGTAAAATTTCGTAAGTAACCATATTAATTAATAGTTAGCGTTTTGCGTTTGCATCTACACGGAGGAGTGTAACTTTCTTTGTAAGGTGCTATTTTTTCGGGAAAAAGTTAACTCTTTTTACATAACGCAAAAAAGTCCTTAATGGTTATACAGAAGTAATTAATATATAGATAATATGATGTTGTGGGATAACTATTCTTAACTGTATCTTATTTTTTGTCGTATATCGTGGATAAATTTCTATTATTAATTCTCGAGCGAAGAGATGTCCCATTCGGCATAATAGCCCCCCATCTCAATTAAAGTGTATAAAGTAGCCCTAAGCAGGGTTGTCATTGGGCCATCGTTCATTAAAATGAGCTTATGATTACCCTCCTGGTAAAGACTAAAAATATCTTCCTGGTTTAACGGGTTGGTTAATAGCCATTTGTCCGCCAGATATACGGGCTCAATGCCAGTACGGATACTGACCCGTTGAAGTATTTCTTCCATTGAAGGGAGCGAACTGTCAAAGTGAACTTCTCTACTAAAAACCATTATTTCAGATTGTATTAAGGCGATATGCTAACAAAAGTCAGCATGTAAGCTATTTCGTGGTATATTCGCTTTATCAAAGGGAGTTAAACGATTCCCTTATGGTGTGGATAGAAGCGGAAAGCAGGCTGACAATGTTGGTCTGCTTTTTTTTATTTGGCTTGATTGACGCTTTCTACCGACCCCAATTTATAGTTAACTAGTGGTTTCTACTTACTGTTTTCTATGAACGGTTATTAATAGACCATATTTTCTTTAAATTGGTTTATTGATTATATAGCACGAAGTGCTTTAATTGAAAGCTACACAAATGTAAAAAGACTCATATAAATTATAAGTAGAATTCAGGAGCACAAAACAGATTATATTAAGCTTCTATACCAATACTTACTAAGTGCAATTACGCTAAGGCATGAACCCACTCGCTATGACCGCAGTTGGCGCAACTGTCACCGGACTTAGTTGGCTTTGGCTGTAAATTACCGCATACGTAGCAAACACATTGATCCCCCGCTTTCTTTTGCTGATCTACAAACTCAGTATCCCATTCCGGAATTATAGATAGGCCCGGTCCAGGTTTAGGGTCTATAATGAGTGTAAAGGCACCATTGGCTTCCATGTACAGGCGTTTAACCTGCCCCAGGTGGATAATACTCCCCGACCGGAGCTGGGCAAAAAGCAACTCGCGCGTCACACGTGACTCGGTCAGCCCGCTGAGTTGAATAACTGAATTTTCGACAAGGGTTGTGCTAATTCCCTGACTAAGGCCTTCAAATTTCTCATTTTTAGCTGCCAAGGAGGATATTAGTCGTTGGGTAAACACAACCACCAGGGCAATAACCACAACGGGGAATAATCCGCGCTGTGCGTCCAGAATCGGAATGCCGACTGCAGCTGCCAGCGAAACCATGGCGGCCATCTCATTCCGGCTAAGTCGGGAAGCCATACGTCGGCCCATCAGGCGCATGGAAACGATCAGAATCAGGTAAACCGCAGCTGCCCGGATCAGGATTTCAATATAAAACGTTCCGGGAACCTCGCCAACGAGAATCCGAAGCCAGTCGTACAGATAAATGTCTTCTTTTTTCATGATCAGCGTACTGCGGGTATCCATTTAGTGGCCTGGCATACCGGACAATGGCCTGGTTGAGGTGGGCTGGGTACCGTATTGCCGCAGTTGGTGCAGGCGAGAGCCTCGGATTCCGGTTGCTCATGAATGGAGTGAATCTCTTCGTCGGAGGGCTCAAATACCGATAAACCCGGCTTTCCGGGCTCAGCCCGATAAATACTGAACATACCGTACGCTTCCAGATACAGTCTTTTCACATCGCCCAGGTTGTACACGTTTTCACTCCGAAGTGCGGCAAAAACCTGCTGATGCGACAGCCGGTTCGACACCATCTGTTCCAGTTGAAAAACGCCGTCTTTCACCAGTACCGTGGCGGTTCCCTGAATGATTTTTTCGGTTTTGCTGCTTTTGATTCCGAGCCAGTTGGTACCTCGTTGAAAAAGAAGTGCACAAAGCAGCGCCAGTACTCCCGACAGTAAACCCCGGTCGGGCAACTGCATGGCCGGAGCTATGATGGCTCCCATCGTCAGCATTACAGCCAGCTCCAGATTGGTAAGCTGTCCGTTCATTCGCTTTCCCAATAGCCGCATCACGATCAGCAAAATAAGGTAGATCAACGATGTTCGGATGAGTACCTCCACTAAAAATTCAGCTGGGGCATCGCCGAGCAGAATCCGTTGCCAGTCTTCTAAATGAATAGCCTCTTTCTTCATATGGACTTAACTTTATGGGTAATCAAATGGATAAGCTTTCATTTGAGAATCTAAATTTTCTTATGGTACCTATTGAATAAGTACAACAAAATGACCCTCCAGGAAGAGAAACGGTAACTTGCCTAACAGGATGGTCCGTTATGGAGTTATTCTTCCAGATGGCCAGCCCTGTTCTTCTATGAAACGACTTTTTGTTCTGCTATGCGTTAGTATCCTCGTATCCTGCCAGTCGAATTCTACCGAATCCAAAGCTGATGAAACGCCACCCATTCCGGTGCCGACTGATTTTGTGGAGGAATTATGGTATAAAAACAGCCTTATTTGCAACGTTGATGTGGAGGTCTTTAAAGACTCGGACGGTAACGGTTACGGCGATTTCAAAGGGCTGACGCAGGAGCTGGATTACCTTAAAAGGTTAGGCGTACAAACTATCTGGCTAGCTCCCTTTCAGCCAACGCCCAACAAAGACGATGGCTATGATATCTCAGACTTTTACGGCATAGACACTCATCTGGGCACCGTTCAGGATTTTGATGAATGCTTGCGACAGGCCAATCAACGGGGCATTCGCATCATAATGGATTTAGTCACGAACCATACCTCCGATCAGCATCCGTGGTTCAAGCAGGCCCGGCAACAGAAAAATTCACCGTATCGGTCATGGTATGTCTGGTCGAAGGAGCGGCCTGAAAAATGGGATTCGGGCATGGTATTTCCGGGCGTACAGAAGGCCGTCTGGACGTTCGACAAGCAGGCGGGTGAATATTACTACCACCGGTTCTACGATTTTCAGCCGGACCTCAACATGCAGAATCCGGCGGTGATGCAGGAAATGCGGAAGATTGTTCGCTATTGGCTGGATAAGGGCATTGCCGGTTTTCGGGTAGACGCCGTCCCGTTCCTGATTGAGGTGGCTAACCCCGGCTTCGACCCCGACAAACCCCAGCATCAGTTTGGTATCATCAGCCAATTGCATCAGTACGTTCAGTGGCATAAACGGGATGCCATTTTACTGGGCGAAGCAAACGTCGACCCGAAGGAGCAGGAGCCGTATTTTGGCAAGGAAGGACAGGGAATTCATACGATGTTTAACTTTTTCGCCAATCAGCATTTGTTCTATGCGTTGGCAACGTCAGATACGAAATCTCTGCAAAAGGCACTGGTCGATACCAAAAATATCCCGCCAACGTCTCAGTGGGCGCATTTTCTGCGAAACCACGACGAAATTGATCTGGGTCGGCTCAGCGATGAGGAACGGGAAAAAGTGTACGCCAAATTCGGCCCCGATTCGACGATGCAGTTGTACGATCGGGGCATTCGTCGGCGGCTGGCGCCTATGCTCGCCGATCCGCGTCTGGTCGAACTGGCTTACAGTATGTTATTTTCGCTGCCCGGCATGCCCGTTATCCGCTATGGCGAGGAAATTGGCATGGGCGATGATCTGCGACTCAAGGAGCGGCTCTCCATTCGGACGCCCATGCAATGGTCAACCGGTACCAATGCCGGTTTCTCAGCTGCTGCCAAACTGGTGCGCCCCATAATTAATGAAGGGCCCTATAGCTACAGCCGGGTCAACGTAGCTGCCCAACGGGCCGACTCAACGTCGCTGCTCAATCGGGTGGCCCGCTTCGCCCGTTTGCGCAGACAGTACCCCGAGATAGGATGGGGCAACTGGAAACTGCTTGACACGGGTTCAGAAAACGTGCTGGCCATTCGGTATGACTGGCAGGGACGTTCGCTGCTGATGGTGCATAATTTCAGCGCCGAACCAAAATCATGCACCCTGAATGCTTTCACCAAACCAACGGGCGTTTTGGTCAATTTGCTGGATAACAGTACAAAGCAGTCGGGCCCTAAGGGTACTGTCACTATTCCATTAGCAGGATATGGGTATACCTGGTATCGACTGAAAACCAACTGATTTTTGTTCTGCGGAAGTATCGCCCTGTCGGTACTTCCTACTTTTCCTCTTATGGATCAACTCAACGTAAATAAACGATCAATTGGCATCAGCTTTCCTAATAAACCCGATGCCGAGGTAACGGTCTGGGCACCAAAGGCTACTCAGGTAGCGCTTAAAGTGCATACTAAGTCGGAGGCTTTACCACTGGCCCGTGGTGCTCTTGGCTACTGGCACCTGACTACCGATCAAATTAAACCCGGCGATCAGTACACCTTCGTGCTCAACGACAACCAGGAATACGCTGACCCAGCATCGCTCTATCAACCACTAGGGGTAGATGGCCCTTCGCAGGCGGTCGACACCGCGGCCTATTATTGGGAAGACCACAGCTGGACAAACCATTCGCTGGACAGCTACCTGATTTATGAACTTCATACCGGCTCATTCACTGAAACGGGTACGTTTAAAGGCCTGGAAGCCAAACTGGACTACCTGAAAGCATTGGGAGTGACGGCCATCGAAATTATGCCCGTATCGCAGTTTCCCGATTCCCGGAACTGGGGTTACGACGGTGTGTACTCGTTTGCCGTGCAGAACTCATACGGAGGTGTTCCGGGACTACAGCACCTAGTGAACCTTTGTCATTATAAAGGGTTGGCTGTTATTCTGGATGTGGTATATAATCACTTCGGACCGGAAGGAAACCCGATGGAGAACTTTGGTCCCTACCTGACGGATAAGTACCGAACGCCCTGGGGGAGAGGCATTAATTTCGATGATGTCTGGTGCGATGGGGTCCGGCGTCACTTCATTGAAAATGCCCTGATGTGGTTTCGGGACTTTCATATCGACGCCCTGCGGCTCGATGCCGTTCATGCCTTGAAAGATTTCAGCCCCGTCCATATCCTCCAGGAACTCCGGCAGCGGGTCGACGAACTCATACGCTTAACCGGGCGTCAACATTACCTGCTGGTCGAATGCGACCTGAACGACCCCCGTTACCTGAAACCGCTATCCGAACAGGGCTATGGCATGGACGCTCAGTGGATCGATGAATTTCACCACTCGCTTCGGGTAGCGGTTGGTGAAGATAAAACCGGGTACTATGCCGATTTCAACGGATTGGATCACCTGGCCAAGTCATATAAAGATGGGTATGTTTATGATGGGCAGTTCTCCAACGTTCGCCAGAAGCTGTTCGGACAAAAGGTTCATGACAATCCGGGCGAGCAGTTTATCGTCTTTTCACAGAACCACGACCAGATCGGGAATCGGAAGCAGGGTGAACGGTCAAGTCAGTTGTATAGTTACGAAACACTCAAGCTAATGGCCGGTGCGGTGCTGGTGAGCCCCTTTATTCCGCTGTTGTTTATGGGTGAGGAATGGGGCGAAACAAACCCGTTTTTCTACTTCGTTAACCATACCGAAGCGGATCTGGCCGCAGCTGTCCGGCAGGGGCGAAAAGATGAGTTTGCGGATGAAGATGACGACGGCCCGGACCCGCAAACGAAAGAAACATTCGAACAGACAAAACTGCAATGGCAGTTACCCGCCCAGGAGCCGCACCGGACGCTACTACACTATTACCAGACGCTGATTGCCCTGCGCCATCACCTGCCGGCCCTGTACCATCTCGACCGGAACCACCTCGACGTCGATGCTGATACCGATAAAGAGCTTTTGACCGTACATCGCTGGCACGAAGATCAGCACGTACTGTGCCTGATGAATTTCTCTAAACAACCCCAGTCAACAACCCTTTGTGTATCGGGTGAGGACATATGTTGGGACAAACTGCTGGATTCTGCCGATGCGCAATGGCAACCGAATGCGCCATCGGCCCGCAGCGAATGCCCGGCTCTAATCAATAACGGCGATACTATTTCGCTACAACCCGAATCATTTATTCTTTACGCTCAACACCATGAAAAATCCCGTTTCCACGTACCGGATCCAATTCCACAAAGACTTTACCTTTCGTGATTTTGAGCAAATCATCCCGTATCTGGACCAACTGGGCGTCCGTACGCTGTATGCCTCACCCATTTTTGAAGCCGTACCCGGCAGCCTGCACGGCTACGATTCGGTAAACCCCCAGCGCATCAACCCCGAAATCGGTACCGAAGCAGAACTGCAAGCCATTAGCCAGCAACTGAGCCAGCGGGGCATGAGCTGGATACAGGACATCGTGCCCAACCACATGGCCTTCGATCCGCATAATTTGTGGTTGATGGATGTGCTGGAAAAAGGCCAGCTGTCGCCCTACGCCACGTTTTTCGACATCGACTGGCAAAGTCCCGTCCATCAGGGCCGACTCATGGTGCCCTTCCTGGGTTCACCGCTGGATGAAGTCATCGACCGCAACGAACTCACCGTCGACTACCGGGAGGGGAAGTTTGTCATTACTTATTTCGACACGAGCTATCCGCTGCATTTACGGGTCTATAGTCCCATTTTACAGGCTGGCGGTGCTGCTATTCCTGACGCGGTACAGGCGTTGATAGATCAATTAAGTCTGCTTGAGCAGTTTAGTGATACGGATGCTTACGCCCATTTATCGGATACCTGTCAACTGACGCTCGCCGGACTGATGGCTAAGAACGACAAGGAAGCATTTGTCCGGAGTTGTCTGAGGGTCGTTAATGAAAACCCGTCGCTCATCAAACAGATCGTTGATTGGCAAGACTACCGGCTGTGTTATCACGGCGAAACCGACCAGCAGATCAACTACCGGCGTTTCTTCACGGTCAACGCCCTCATCTGCCTCAACATTCAGGACCCGGCCGTCTTCGATGCGGTACATCAACTACCCAAAGCTCTGCTCGATGCCGGCGTTTTCCACGGCCTGCGGGTCGACCATATCGACGGGCTTCAGGACCCCAAACGCTACCTCCAAAGACTGCGCCAACTGGCCGGGCCGGAGGCTTACATCGTCGTCGAGAAGATTCTCCAGAATGATGAAGAATTGCCTGCGGACTGGCCCGTACAGGGCGCTACAGGCTATGCTTACCTCTCGATGGTCAATAATCTCTTCACCCGCACCGAGAGTGAAGCCAGCTTTACCCGCTTCTACCACGCCCTGCTGGGCGAGAAAATGGCCGTGCGGGCGGAGCTGCACGACAAAAAAGCCTATATCCTCTACCAGCACATGAACGGCGAACTGGATAATCTGTACGCCCTTTTCCTCGATTCAAATCTGTTGGATACGTCGGTGCGGGCGAGCGTGCCGGAGGACAGCCTGAAAACGGCCATCGGTGAGTTTCTGATTCAGTGCCCCGTCTACCGCTACTATGGCAACCAGATGCCGTTGAGCGAAGAGGAGACCACGGCCGTTCGGACCATCTTCAGCCGCATCCGTAAGCACAAACCCGAACTGGCCCCCGCCGTTGGCCTGCTGGACGAAGCCCTGCTGCAGAACCCGCCCTCGGCCCCGGCCGATTATCAGCAGCGGGCCTTGCGGTTCTACCAGCGGTGTATGCAGTTCACCGGTCCGCTGATGGCCAAGGGTGTGGAAGATACGCTCATGTACACCTACACCCGCTTCATTGGCCACGACGAAGTGGGCGACTCGCCGGCGTACTTCGGCCTGACGGTCGAAGCTTTTCATCAGAAGATGCTGGACCGGCAGAGGCAGTGGCCGCTGGCCCTCAACGCCACCTCCACCCACGATACCAAGCGAGGGGAGGATGTGCGGAGCCGATTGAATGTGCTCACCGATCTGACCGACGAATGGATTGCCGCCGTGCAGGAGTGGCAGCAGCTTAACAAAGCTCTGAAGTCGGCTGATACGGGCAGCGACACGACCTCCGAAGCCCCCGACACCAACGACGAGTACTTTATTTACCAGACGTTGGTGGGCGCGTATCCAATGCCGGGTAATGATTCTGCTGCGCTTACGTCTGAGGAGGCTGATTTCCCGGATCGTTTGACGGAGTATCTGCAAAAAGCCCTACGGGAAGCCAAGCGTAACTCGACTTACGACGCCCCCAACGAAGCTTACGAAACCGCTACTCAGACTTTCGCCGTGGAGTTATTGGACAGGAACCGGCCATTCTGGGCCAGCTTTCGCCAGTTTCATCAACGCGTGGCCGATTTCGGTATCATCAACTCGCTGGCGCAGTTGGTACTCAAATGTATGACGTCCGGGGTGCCGGATATCTACCAGGGCTGCGAGGGCTGGGACCTGAGTCTGGTCGATCCCGATAACCGGCGTCCGGTTGACTTTGTCAGTCGCCAGCAGGCACTCAGCGAGTTGCTGAAAGACGCATCCGATACCCATTGGGCTGATTTATGGGCCAGTCGGTACGATGCCCGCATCAAACTCTGGCTGGCGCATACCTTGTTAACTGAGCGCAACCGCCATCCCGACCTGTTTGCCTTGGGCGAGTACCTGCCGTTAGCGGTGGAGGGTCGTTATAAACGGCATGTGCTGGCGTTTGCCCGTCGGCAGGGAGAAGTCTGGTATGTGGTTGCCGTACCACTGGGTCTGGCTCGCCTGTGCAGTGCGGAGTCGACGGATGTGTTTGGACTGGATTGGCAGGATACACGGATCAGTCTGCCCGCTGAAGCGCCTTCTGTCTGGCAACACCAACTTGTGAACAGCCGGGGCGCGGTGAATGATGGGATCTCGGTTGCCGAATTATTTACGGCGTTGCCCCTGGCCGTACTCAGTCTGGAGCCTGTAGACTACATTCAAAAGGCCGATGTCTCCTTATCCGGGATGAATTAATCCTGAACTGCACGCAAGTTGAGCCACTCGGTCAGACAACATCTGGCTGTGTGGCTCAACCTGCGGGCAACGTTGAATAAAGAGCATTTAGCCTGTAACGGCTTTCGTCTGCGTTTCCAGGTAATACGGACGGTAAGTCGTTAATAACGAAATGGCCTCTTCCATAACCCTGTGCGTGTCTTTGGCATCGTCTTCATAAATCACCCGGTGCCGACTGGTGTCCAGTGGCCCCCATTCGGCGGGGTCTGCGGACGTGAAGAGGATGATGCTGGGGGTGTGACAGGCAGTGCCCAAATGGCCCACACCCGTATCGTTACTGACCAGAAGGGCGGCAAATTGCAGAATGGCACCTAGTGTAGCCAGGCTCGTTCGCCCGGCGAAGGATACGGCCGGGTAATCCATCCGGCTCTGAACTTCGTCGATGATCGGAATTTCTCCGGCCGTTCCGGTTAATACAATGGTATACCCTTTGTCGGCCAGCGCATCGGCTACGTCGGCGAAACGATGGGCAGGCCACCGTCGACCCGATACGCCACCGGGATGGATGCATACATACTGACCGGGTTCCAGTCGGCTTTCGGTCAATAACCCCAACGCCTGCTGACGGGCCGTTTCGTCGGGTTCAAATTCAAGAGCGTCGCCCTGAAGAGCAATGTCCAGAAAGCTCATCAGGCTCGTATGCCGATGCACTTCGTGACTTTTGACCGGATAGGGGAAAAACAGGCCCGAACGGGTGACCCACTCTTCCGATTTCATGCCAGCCGGATAATATCCGCCCAGCGCTTTGGCGCTAACGAGGCTCAGCATGGCATTGACCAGTGTACCATTGCCCTGCATCTGCAGCACTACATCCCACTGCCGGGTTTGCATCTGCTGCAAAAAAGCAACCGTTTTTATGGGGTCGATGGGTTGCTCGGGCAGGCCGGGCCAGCCGGGAAAGGCGATAAACTCATCAAAATAGCGCGGATAACTGGTAACGAATTCCTTGGCCCAGGGCAAGCCGATCAGCGCGATATGAGCGTCTGGAAACGCAGCTCGTAAGGCTCTGAATGCCGGAACTGCACACAAAAGATCGCCGAGCTGGATTGCCCGAAAAACAGCAATTCTCCGGGGCGCGTACCCCAGTGCATGTGTCAACTTATCCATATAAACTGAAAGGGTGTAGGGTGGCGGAACCTCTGGAAATCACCGACTACCAGTACCAGACACGAAACGAGAAGGCACCATACAATCGCCAGTAGACCGATAGAAACGGCGTTGCCAGACTGGTGAGCAGGGCCGTTTTTACCGTCGTACTATTGATCGGCTGGTTGTCTAACCGTTCGTTAATAAGTACCAGTGTGAGTAACAACCAAAGGCTAAATCCAAAGCCAACTACTTGACTGTTACCTACAAGTAAACCGATAATTCCAATCAGCAACGATAAGACGCTCACATAATACCGAATCACAAGCCATTTATAGGCCGGTATCCGTTCGCGGAACAGAGCCGGATGCTCTTTATAGAGAAGGGCATCGTAGCGATTCTTTCGTTCGTCGCGGAGGGGGGCGTACCACGGTGCCGACCGTATCGGATGAACGATCACCGCATTGGGACAGGGCACTATTGGAATGCCGGCCTTAATGATCTTAAAGTGTAAATCGCTGTCTTCACGCCAGGCAATGTCGAACCGCTCATCGAAACCGCCCACTTGCTCCAGCACCGATCGCCGACAGAATAGATTAGCGGTCACAAACTCGGCGGTTTCCAGTAGTGCCGTTGTTTTGTCGTGATGCGAAGGCTGTTCGGGCATCGGCATAGTGACCCGGCCGGTGATCACCTGCGCACCCCGCTGGAACTGCACCATCGCCGTACTTAACCAGACTGGCTGGGGTAAACAGTCATCGTCGGTGAAGGCGATGAACGGCGTCCGGGCCGACCGCCAGCCCGCATTACGGGCGGCTGCCGGTCCCTGGCGCTTTTGCTGGCCCAGGTAGCGGGTCGTTAAACCGGTCTGTTCCGCAACGGTCTCTACCAGCTCTGCCACGGCTGCTTCATTTCCATCGTCCACGACAATGACCTCAAACGTCTCCTTAGCCAACAACTGTTGGCTAAGCGACATCAGGCACTTACGCAGCAGGGCCGGTCGTTTGTAGGTGGGGATGATAACGGTAACCATAGCTTGTTCCATGCATTACTGAGCGTCTGCAGTGATGGTTTCGGTTTGGGTTAGCTCCTGATAGGTATCGCCCAGACCGTCCCGGTTTTTTTCCAGCATAAACGAACCGATCACCAGCGCATCGAGGGGTGATGTCCAGAACGATTCCACGGCGTCGCGAGGGGTACAAACAACCGGTTCGCCACGGGTGTTGAACGATGTATTGACCAGCACCGGTACGCCCGTTTGCTCGGCAAAGGCTTTAATCAAATCGTAATAGGGCTTATTCTGCTGTTCGTTTACCGTCTGGATACGGGCGGTTCCATCGGTGTGGGTAACGGCCGGAATGGCATCGACCATCTCCGGACGTACGTCGTTCACGAACAGCATGAACGGTGATTGGCGGGCGTTCAGGAAATACGCGTCGGCGGCTTCCTCCAACACGGCTGGGGCTACCGGACGGAAGTCCTCGCGGTCTTTCAGATCGTTCAGTTTCGCCTGCATTTCGGCTGGAAAGGGGGGCGCCAGAATGGAGCGGGCACCCAGCGCACGCGGGCCAAATTCCATTCCCTGCTGGAACCAGCCAATGATATGACCCGATGCCAGGTAGGCCGCAACTTCCTGCGAACGATTTGTAAGCCGCCGATAATGAAGCTTTGACCAGCGAAGAAACGATTCAATGTCGTCGTCGTTGAAGCTTGGGCCGAGGTAGGCGTGGTGCATTTCGTAACGTCGTTCGGCACGCTCTGACAAAGGCCGTTGTTGGGCGTCGATCCACATAGCGGCTCCGAGCGCGGTACCGGCATCACCGGCAGCCGGTTGAACCCAGATGTTCTTGAACGGACCTCTATCGCGCAGACGGGCATTCATCACGCAGTTGAGCGCAACACCACCGGCCATGCAAAGCGAGTCGGCCTGGGTTTTTTCGTGAAGCCAGTTGAGCAGGTGAAGGACGGTTTCCTCCAGAACGGCCTGAACGGAGTGCGCCAGATCGAAGTGAAACTGCTCCAGCGGACCACCGCGCCGACGAGCCGGACCGAAGGTTTCTTCCAGCTTCAGCGGGGCAATGGTGTATTGCCCACCCTCGCCCAATTGAATGACCTGCCGGAAATAATCGACAAACGTAGGTTGCCCATAAGAAGCCACCGCCATCACTTTGTATTCGTCCGACGAGTGCAGAAAACCAAGGTAGGTTGTCAGTTCTTCGTACAGTAGCCCGAGCGAATGCGGCAGTTTGACCTCGTCGAGCAGGGTCATGTCGTTGCCGTCGCCCAGCCAATAGCTGGTTGTTGCCACTTCCCCGCGACCATCGATCACGAGCACCGCAGCCCGCTCATAGGGGCTCGGCTGGAAGGCACTCGCTGCGTGCGCCAGGTGATGATTCACAAAGTGCCACTGGTAAGGACCCTGTGCCGTAGCTCCCCGAAACCGGTCGGAGAGGTGCAGCGGAACACCATCGACCAGATGGCCGGGCGCGTTCAGGATCGAGGAAAGGAACAGTCCGTCGTAGGGATTTTGCCAGCCATTGAGCGAGTTAACGCCCGGACGCAGCGGAATTTCAACGGTATTTTTAGCCTGATGGTCGCCAATGACCAGGTTCGGGTCGAAGGAGTACGCAATATGGTCGATGTCGGTCAGGTTAATGCCTGCCGTTTTCAAGCAGAAATCAATGGCGTTATACGGCAGCTCGTAGGTGGAAAAGGGGATTGGGCGCTTGCCGTGTTTGATGTGGGTGAAGCGTTCTTCTTCGGCAGCGGCCAGTACCACACCGTCTTTGACAAGGGCAGCCGCCTGGTCATGGAAAGCCGCGTTGATTCCTAAAGTATACATACGTTGATTGGTTAAGCGATTGGTTGCCATTGAGCCATAAGGTCGTGTACCGCCCGGATAATGGCTTCCGGAGAGGCAACCGGTTCCGCTGGCTCCGGAAACTGTTGTAAGAGTTTATTTTTTGAACGCAGAGAGTCAGGAACGTCGAAATACAACACCCGGCTGGGTACTTGCCAGGGCGTGTGCTGCGGATTCGTTTTAGCGTATAGCACCACAACAGGCGTTCCCAGCGCAGCCGCCATATGAACCGGCCCTGTGTTATTGGCAATGAGCAATGGGGCCTCGGCCAGAAGAGCCGCCAACTCACCCAGGCTAAGCCGACCGGCTAGATCCACGGACTGTCCGGCCAATTGTTTCTGGATCTGGCTGGTCAGCGGTTGCTCGCTTTTGCTGCCCGTCAGCACTACCTGGTAGCCGGAATCCTGAATAAGTGGTAGAAGCGCCAGCACGAATTTCTCGGCCGGGTACCGTCGTTTCTCTTCACTCACGCCCGGATGCAGTACTAGCCACGGCCGTTGAAAATCGAGCCCGGCGGTAATCAAAGGTTGGCGTATCCGTTGCTGATCGGCCAGGGGTGGCGTCAGGGAAAGGCGATGGTTAGCTGTGTGGCAACCAACTTCCCGTACCAGATCCAACTGTCGAACAACTTCGTGCCGGGTAGCCACCAGGATTTCGGGATCAGGCACCCAGTCGGTTATAAGGTGGTACGGATTCTCCCGGCAGTAGCCCAATACGCGGGGAATACCAGCCAGGTAGCAGAGCATGGCTGTTGGCAGCGGATTCTGACTCTGAACCGTGAACAGAATGGCTGCATCGAAATGGCAGCTTCGTAAGCGGTCGGCGAGGGCAACGACCTGGTCTGGCTGCTGTTGCTGTCCCGCTACCCACGGCACATCGAAGGAAATTACCTGATCAACTTCCGGGATAAACTCGCCAATGGCCGCTCCTGCCGACGAGGTCAGCAACGTCAGATGGGTGGCCGGCCAGGTTGTTTTCAGGGCGCGAAAGGCCGGTGTCGTCATCAGGACATCGCCCATATTATCCAGCCTGACGCACAGAAGACGCAGCTCGTCTTTCCAGAAATTCATACGTTGTGTCGTGCGTTGAGGTACATGTTCCGGTAATTTATGGCTGAGTGATCAGCCAGCGGGTGGTTAACTCGGGTAGGCATCGGAGCTGTCCGGCCGTACCCACCGGCGGGTAGTGGCCAGAATATAGTCCGTGGCTTCGCTGAGTGTATTAGCTCGCGTGGTTGGCAGCCGGTGGCTGTTGATAAGCCATTCCGTTTCGTTGCCCCGGTCGATCAGTACGGTTCGACAACCGGCCCGATTTCCGGCTTCTATATCATTAAGGATGTCGCCTACCATCCACGACTGACTCAGGTCAATCTGGTGTTCTCTGGCGGCTCTTAGTAAAAGGCCCGGTCTTGGCTTCCGACAGGTACAGACCCAGTCGTACCGCTTTACGGTCGCTCCCGGAAAATGCGGGCAGTAATAGAACCCATCCGGTTCAGCATCGTAGGGGCTGAGCAGTTCCGTAAGGCGGTTCCAGACACCGGGGAGTCTGCTTTCGTTGAAGTACCCGTGTGCAACACCCGACTGGTTGGAAACGATGATCAGCTTGAACCCGGCGGCCCGCAGGCGGCATAAACTGCTTCCGGCATCGGTATAAAGTGTGATTTTGGCTGGATCGACGTTATACGGAATGTCGGGAATGAGGGTTCCGTCTTTATCCCAAAAAATAGCCTTGTTCACGATCGGTCCGGAATTGGTAAAGATGATGTCTGATGGCCAGTGGCCCGCAGCCAGAAACCCGTCTGAACGCGTCCGTTAGTGATCAGGTCATATAAATCGGCGGTTTGCTGGGCTACCCGCGTCCAGGTATACCCGGTCTTTACGTGCTGGATAGCCTGCTGGCTGTAACGCTGCCGAAGGGGTTTGTTAGTAATTAGTACCGCCAGCTTCTCGGCCAGAGCCGAGGGGTCATTGGGCTGCACCAGAAACCCCGTTTTGTTTAGCAGCACCGTGTGTTTGATGCCTCCAACGGCCGCTCCGATAACGGGTGTGCCACAGGCCATAGCCTCCAGTGGGGTAATGCCAAAGGGCTCGTACCAGGGGGTTGTCACGAATACATCGGCGGCACTGTAATAATGGCGGAGTTCATCGCGGGTACGGCTTCCGGTAAACGTGACCAGATCTGTTACACCCAGCGCCAGCGCCAGTTTTTGAAGTCGGCCAATTTCGGGCGTGAGTTCGGGGTCGGGCTGCCGGGAGTCGCCCCCCACAATCAGGAGTCTTGCGGCAAGGCCATGCGTTTGCCGGAGGATGGCCAGAGCCCGTATAACATTGTCGACCCCTTTGCGGGGAACCATCCGGCCCAGTTGCAGCAACATCGGTTCCTGCGTATCGAGGCCCAGCGTCTGGCGGGCCAGCTCCTGCCGAATGGGGAAGAAGTCCTGTGGATTATACCCGTTCGGAATGATCGAAATTTTCGACGCATCGGCGCCGTAAAGTTTTATCAGGTCGTCGCTATCCTGTGGGCAGAGGGCTACAATACCGTCGGCTTCCTGCATGATCCGCTTTTCAATCAGGATGCGTTCGATCGGAAAACCGTCTGAGCTACCCTGGCATTGCCGACGAACCAGCCCCAGTGCATGAAAGGTGACTACAAACGGGATTCGGTGTAACTGCTTGATTTTTAGAGCAACCAGTCCCGACATAAAAAAGTGTGCGTGGATAACGGCGTAGTTGAGCGCGTGCGTATGAATAAATCGGCTCATATTCTGCGCAAACTCGTCCATGTGAGGCAGCAGGGCTTCTTTGGGAAGGTACTGCCGGGCTCCGGCTACCAGATGAATGACGCGGACGCGAGGTTGCCACTGTACGATTTCGGCCTCCGTTGGCGAGCAGCACCGGGTAAATACGTCTACGCTAAATCCCAGGTTTGCCAGCTCCTTTGCCAACTCAGCGACGGCAATATTCTGACCGCCTGCGTCGACACCACCAATGGCTGCCATCGGCGACGCATGTTCGGAGATAAGCGCTAGCCTTTTGTCCATAGCCCGTTCAGTTTATGTTGAGGTAATTAGAAAATGGTTCTGTACTCATCGGATTAACTTCACCTTGTTGGGGAAGGTTAGTGAGTGCCCGTATGACGAAGCGTTTATGTTCAAATAGTGAGGTAACGGAACCCACCCCTAAAAAAGAGCCGGAATAGGGAAGGCTGGTAAACAGTTGGTAAGCCGGGGGCGTTAGTCAACTCAATCTCAGGGAGCAGACTTTGCTCGCCAACAGCTTGATTTTAGAACCAATGCGACGATTGAATATTTTGATTTGGCACATTCACGGGGCCTATTTAACCGCGATCACGCAGGCAGAACACAACTGGTATTTGCCGGTTAAACCCGGTGCGCCCGAGGGGTACTGCGGCCGTGGGCAGGATTCGTCCATGCCCGATTACGTTCGGGAAGTACCGGCAGAGGATATCCGAAACATGGACCTTGACCTGGTCATTTGCCAGACACCGCAGAATTATCAGTCCGACCGGTTCGAAATCCTGTCGCCCGAACAGCGGCAATTGCCTACCATTTATCTGGAACACAATACCCCCGAACCGCATCCAACCGATTCGAAGCACCCGGCCGCCGACGATCCGGGCGTTACGCTCGTGCATGTAACAAATTATAACCGTCTGATGTGGGACAACGGCCAGACGCTCACCCGCGTTGTCAAACACAGCGTAGCTATCGATCCAACAATACGGTATACGGGCCAGCGCCGGGAGGGGCTCGTGGTCGTCAATGAGCTTCAGCGCCGGGGCCGCATGGCAGGCTTCGATCTATTTGATCAGTTTCGGCAGCAGTTGCCGCTTACGGTAGCGGGTATGAAATCGGCAGAAATTGGCGGTATTGGGGAAATTCATTACACTCGCCTGCACCAGACCGTTGCCCAGTATCGGTTCCTGTTTAGCCCCATGCGGTACAGCAGCCTTCCGCTGGCGGTTATTGAAGCCATGACTATTGGCATGCCCATTGTGGCCGTGGCTACTACCGAGTTACCAACGGTGATTCAAAACGGCGTACACGGATTTGTATCCGCCGACCCGGTCGAACTGCTGGCGGGTATGCAGTTTCTGCTGGATAACCCAACCGAAGCCCGGCGCATGGGCGATAATGCCCGGGAACTGGCCATGCGTGATTTTGGGCTGCCGCGTTTCATTAATGACTGGAACTCCGTGTTTATGGAAGTCCTCAACGGTTCGCCAAAAGCAGTTTCCCTCAACGAGACAGCCTATTGATTACGAGAGAGTTGTTTTGCCTGTTGGTCGGCTACTCATCAGCGAATAGAAAATACAACACGTCACTTCTGAACTTCCTCTACTTTCATGAGCATCATAAACCCAGCCCTTGAGCGCCCGGAATTAATCGCCTATTTTTTAGGAGCGAACAACTACAGCTGGCTTCATTTTAGAAATGGAGAAAAAAAGCTGCTGTCCAAGCCAATCAGTTATCTGGAAGGACGGCTCCCCGGCTTTATTCGGGTGCACAAAACAGCCCTGATCAATCCAGATTACGTACAGAATTTACAACGGCCGCTACGTCAGAAAATGGCGGGTAAAATACAGCTTCAGAGCGGAGAAACCTTTCCCGTCAGCCGTCGGCGATGGAATCAGGTGGTTCAGTCTCTGGGCGACCACCTGGCTACATCGAGTACTGAGGAGGTGCGGGCATCCGTACATCTTGATGAAGCCTTTCCTGCGAATGAATCGGGCCGCTTGCCGTATCAGGCAACTTCGCTGTTTCTGGTGACCAGCGACGAGCAAAATGCCTTCCTGGCCCGGCAAATCATTGGCAAAAACTGGCCTGAGTATCGCGTTGAGACACTGGCGAAGAGTATCCATCTACCGGAATTGCTCGATGAACTACTGGAGTCGGAGTTGCCGGCGCTGGTATTTCTGGATGCCCGTTCCGACACCCTGGAACGGCTGCATACCCTCCAGCGGTTAAAAAATGATCCGCGCCTTTGCCGGGTTCCGGTGGTGTTGCTCGCCTTACCGACTGATAAGTCGGTTATTGAGGGGTACGAACGGCAGGCTAACTCGGTCATTACCATGAAGGAGGGCGACATGTCATTCTCTCAGGTAATCGATCGCATCTGCCAGTTCTGGTTGAAAGTTGCGGAATTGCCCGCCCACTGCTAATTGTAGTTGTGAGGTAAATTGCTGACCTGGCGTGTAGCAATGTTGATCAGGACGGGTAATGTCCGTCCTGATCAACATTGGTTTTTGGTGGCCGTTATCGGGTTTATTTAGGCGTTCCGTTAGGTTGCTGAAGGAGTGGGTCCTGCTGAAAAAGGAATTTGTGGAGCATGTTCGTCCGTTCCCGGTTTTCGCGGGCTTTGCTGAAGAAGCGTTCGGCTCCCAGCTCGTCGCCCCCCTGTGCTGACGCTTTCCCCGACTCTTCCAGCAGCATAATGGCTTCCTCCATGACCCGGACGGCTTTCCAGAGGTTATCTTATATGGATTTATCGACTTCTGCCAACAGTGCCCCCGCCGTGTAAGCATGTCCGGTATGACACCGGTACCTAATTAATTTACCTTCCCGGAAACGGACCAGTACACCGGCACACTCCGGACAGGTGAAGGGGGAAAGATCGCCCATGTCAAGGATTCCCATCTCGAACGCGTTTTTTTGAGAGGCTATTAGAACTTCTTTTTTCAAAATCTCCTCTTCTTTAGGAGAAATGTTCAGTTCAGACTGGGGGTACTCTTCGGTGGTGAGCTGACACAACAGCGCACCTATGTTGGCTAATGGTACAGCATAATCTATATCTACATATTCAAGTACACTGGCTGGCATGCTGGAGTATTCGGCATCTTCCGGCTTCTGGACAATGCCGATTCCCCCCAGCCGTTTTATTGACCACATTCCAGACGTACCATCGTCGAGTAAACCGGTTAAGACAATGCCAATGGTCCGTTCACCGAAGTTATAGGCAGCTGATCGGAATAAGGCGTCGATTGACGGCCGGAAGCGATTTTCCTTAGGGCCCTTCTTGACTAACACCCGGTTATGCTCAACCAGAAGATGATGATCGGGTGGGGCAATGTAGATCATTCCCGACCTGATGGTATCGCCATCGGCCGGGTGAACCGCTTCGAGCGGACCAGCATGGTTCAGTATTTCGGGCAGCATACTCGTTGCGTAAGCCGCGACATGCTGGACAATAAAAATGGTTGCGTTAAAATCAGATGGCAACGAACCTACTAACTCTTTAAGAGCGACAACCCCGCCTGCCGAAGCGCCAATTACGACAATATCCCGTTTCGCCATGGGTTACATTAATAGGTTTAGGAGTGGTATTTTTGATGAGTAAATCTGATAGACGGCAGACTAAGAACTTTTTCGCGTTGGTCCGCATGAATTAGTTTAAGCAGTATAATTAACCACTCAAATCAATATGTCAACAATTGAACTGCCGGTTGGTTTACACAAAAAAACCTATGCCTAGTCAACGTTCCTCTAACGAAAAAAACTCACTCACGATATCTTCAATTCCAGTGGTGGCTATCGGCGCATCGGCGGGTGGATTAGAAGCTTTCTCTGAACTGTTAAAAAATCTTTCGTCAACAACCGGTCTGGCTTATGTTTATATACAACACCTTAACGCATTGGTAGAAAGCCAACTGTCGTCTATTCTGAGCCGGGTAACGAAAATGACCGTTAAAGAAGCGGAGCACCTGATCAGGATCGAGGCCAATACGGTTTACATAATTCCGCCTGATAAGAATATGGAAATCGTGGATGGGGTGCTGACACTCATGCCACGTCGTAAGAAAGCCGAAAAAGGGGAAACCTATCTGGAAAATGAGGTTCCGGACATGCCCATCGACCAGTTCTTTATCTCCCTGGCCCAACGCCAAAAAGGGGGGGGCATTGGCATTGTCCTGTCCGGAATGGCGCATGATGGAACACTGGGCCTAAGAGCCATTAAAGTGGCCGGAGGCATCACATTCGCCCAGGATTCGTCTGCAAAATTCCAGAGTATGCCCCAATCGGCCATTGCCGAAGGGGTTGCCGATAAGGTTCTGTCACCGGCCGAAATAGCAAAAGAACTGGAACACCTTAGTCAGCAGGTTATGATCTTTCAGCAAACGGTCGATTCTGAAACGACTATCGAAAATGAAATTGAGGAGTTAACGACTGTCTCGACCGAAGACCTGCAACCCATTATTCAGTTTCTGCGGAGAGCCATTGGTGTCGATTTCAGTAACTACAAGATGACGACCATTCGCCGACGCATTATCCGTCGGATGTTATTGTATAAACTCGATTCCCTCAAAGAGTATTTACAGTACCTGCGCGAACATACCGCCGAACCGGGCCTGCTTTACAACGATTTGCTGATCAATGTAACCAGCTTTTTTCGGGACGAGGATACGATGGAGTATCTGAAGGATAGCATTTTTCCCGAACTTATACGGCAGAAAAGCGGGCAGGTACCCTTACGTATCTGGATACCCGGTTGCTCTACAGGGCAGGAGGCTTACTCGCTGGCTATGCTGCTGCTGGAAAAGTTCGAAAAAGAAGCACCGGTAACGACCATTCAGATTTTTGCTACCGACCTGAGTGAAAATGCGATTAGTCGTGCCCGACAGGGACTTTATTCCGTTAGTGAGGTAGCCAACGTATCGCCCAAACGGTTACAGCAGTTTTTTGCGAAGCACCAGTCCATGTATCAGATCAACAAGACGATTCGGGATATGTGCGTATTTGCCCCGCATAATGTCTTAAAGGATCCGCCTTTTTCCCGAATTGATCTGATCAGCTGCCGGAACCTGCTCATTTATCTGAATTCCGTATTACAGCGAAAAGCGCTCATTACGTTTCACTACGCCTTGAATCACGATGGGTATTTATTGCTGGGGAAATCAGAAACGGTGTCGGCTACCTCAGCTTTATTTAGGCCTATTGACAAAAATTATAAGATATTTATCCGTAAAAACGAGCGATCTGCCGGGGTAGTAGTAAGTCAGGTGGTTATTGATCGGAAAGATGGGCAGCAACAACCCCGTCGTTTAAGCCTCGGAATGAACGATAAAGGAAGCCCTAAAAATCAACCAGTTAAAGCGCGTCAAGCTGTGAATGAACTAGATAGTATTGTAGACCAGGTACTGCTCAGGCAATTTACACCTGCCAGCGTGGTGGTTGATCAGGAACTGGATATTCTTCAGTTTCGGGGGGAGACCAGCCTTTTTCTGGAGCACGTGTCGGGGCGGGCCAGTCTGAATCTGTCCAAAATGGCCCGGCCTGCCTTAGCCTTCGAAATTCGAAATGCGGTGCGAAAAGCCCAGAAATCCGGCCAGCCGGAGAAGAAAGCGGGCATCGAAATAACCGTAGCTGGTAAAAAGTACCTGGTTTCCATTGATGTTGTCCCGTTAAATGATGCGGCTGAAGGACGGTTGTTTTTAATCCTGTTTCGGGAGGAGCAGGGTATTCTGGTGCATGATCCTAACCTGGGGGCCGGCCGGAATAGCCGGGTCAAACAGCTTGAAGAAGAACTTGCCACGATGCGGGAAGACATGCGGAGCATTATCGAAGAGCATGAAATTGCCAGCGAAGAACTCCAGTCTGTTAATGAAGAGATCGTGAGCAGTAATGAAGAACTGCAGAGCATCAATGAAGAGCTGGAAACGAGTAAGGAAGAGATAGAATCGACCAACGAAGAACTCCAGACTATCAATCAGGAATTACAGATTCGCAACGACCAGCTGGCCGAAGCGTACATGTATGCCGAAGCTATTTTTTCGACCATTAGTGAAGCTACCATCGTACTCGATAAGCATCTGCGAGTGAAAAGTGCCAATAAAGCCTTCTGCCAGATCTTCAAAATACCTCAAGATGCAACAGTTGGGCGGATGATTTATGAACTCGGCAACCGGCATTGGGATATTCCCCGTCTGCGGGAACTACTGGAGGAGGTTATCCAGAAAAACGTGCTGATTCAGGCGTTTGAAGTAAAGCACCATTTTCCGGGGGTGGGCGAAAAGGTGATGCTCATTCATGCCCGTCGGGTTATCGAACAGCAGCGGCAGGAGGCTATTCTGCTGGCTATCGAAGACATTACCGAGCAGCGGCAGGTTCAGCAACTGCTGGAAGAACGACAGGCTTGGTTTCATGCCCTTATCAATAATGCGCCGGTATTGATCTGGGTGGCCAATGAAGATGGTCGGTACAGCTTTTTCAATAAGGCCTGGCTCGAGTACACGGGTCGGGCATCGGAGCAGGAAGCGGATCAGGGGTGGATGATTGATATTCATCCTGAAGACCGTACCGAGTATATAAATACGTTTAGTGGTCACTTTACTGCCCGCCAGCCCTACCAGACCGAATACCGATTGAAACGGAACGATGGCGAATACCGGTGGATGATGGAAAATGCGCACCCAACCTTCGATACTGACGGTAATTTTAGCGGCTACATTGGCACCTGTGCGGAAGTGCATGTGCAGAAAAGCCTTAATCAGGAATTGGAGAACCGGGTGCAGGTTCGTACCAAAGAGTTGACGAATGCCAACAAGAAGCTTTTAAAATCCAATAACGAACTCGCCAAAACTGCCGAGAATCTACAGGCCGTAATTAATACATCACCAGCGGCCATTGTTATGCTGAAACCTATACAGACGGAAGATGGGCAGGTTTTTGATTTCCAGGTAATTGTCGGTAATCGAAGATTCGCTCAAATGGCGAATGTACCCCTGCCTAACCTGCCGGGTACATCAGCAACCGAACTGGCGCCGGTGCTGTGGCAGCAGGAAACGCTGGATCAGCTGCGCCAGGTTCATAGCACTGGCAGGTCGGCCTATCGCGAACAGCACAAACAAAATGACCGGCAGGATCAATGGGTGGGTATTTCGATCGACAAATACGATGATGGTGTCATACTGACGGGGCTCGATATTACCGCATTAAAACAGGCCGAACTGCAACAGAATCGCTGGATTCAGGAACTGGAGCGCTCGCAGCAAACGATGCAGGATTTGGAGCAGATGCGTCGCTATGTTCGGGAACGGGGCGAGTTTCTGCGGACTACCTCGCACGACCTGAGGGGAAGTTTTGGCGTTATTCAGGGGGCAGCCGCCCTCCTCAACCTGATGGACACTAAAGAGGAGCGGGAACAAATGCTGAGTATGCTTAACCGGAATTTGGGCCAGGTAACCTCACTGCTTACCCAGCTTCTGGACTACTCCCGGCTGGAATCTGGTCAGGAGCGGGTCTTCAACCAGGCTTTCGATGCATCTCATCTGCTCAACGAGTTAAGTATAGGGATGCAGACGTTAGCTAAAGAGCGGGGGCTTTGGCTGAAGGTGGATGGACCGGACACGCTATCCGTTACCGGCGATATGGTAAAAGTGCAGCGTATTGCCCAGAATCTTGTTCTGAACGCCCTTAAATATACCAAAGAAGGGGGCGCTACTATTTCGTGGGGGCCGGTAGAAGGCAATACCGGCTGGCAGTTTAGTGTGAAAGACACCGGACCGGGCCTACCGGAAGACGCTATTCGACAACTCATCGATCTACCTGCTTCCGGCTTGTTTAAAGAGGCCAAAACAGAACCGAATTTCAAAGATGTGGAGTCGGGAGAGGGCATTGGCCTGTCCATTGTGAAGCAGCTCAGCAACCTGTTAAATGCTAAACTACGCGTAGATAGTAGTCCGGCCAAGGGTACCCTGATTGAAGTGTCTTTTGGGGAAAACAGTTTGTAAACGCCGTTAGTGAGTCATCCCTAACTTCACTTAGCTTCCCGAAAATATAATCATTGTTCTCCCGGCTACCGGGGAGTATATCGTTGAACGTTAGCCTGTACAATGCAGGCTAATGTTCATTATAAATTTTAAGAATATAAATAATTTATTAATTTTATTAAAATACGTATATTCGTTATCATTTTAAGTAGGCACTTCCTCAGCGTTACAAATTCGTTACTGTAAAAAGATTAACTAATAGTTCGCTTTTGCGACCTTATTTCTTGTCTGATTTACATTAACTATCTGCATGGCTCTGTCATAAGGAGTAATAAGTTGCCATAAAGTTAATACGTCAACATATTGCACTGTTCTGAACCAAAACAGTGCGTGGAAACGATGGCCTGTCAGGTCAATCGAGCTGCTTTTTACAAATGAGGTTCAACTTACTCAACAATCGGTAGAAGGATTTGAACCCAAGAGCCACTTTAAATGGCGAGAAAATCAGTTATCACGAATGAATAACTCAATTGTTGAGGCTTCCCGATTAGTACAGAGTGTATTAATGGCCTCGCCTAATGGTGTTGTCGTACTCCAGCCAATTTTCGGTGTAGGAGGAACTGAACTTGATTTGTTTTTGACAGAGGTTAATTCAGTTGCTCGGGAAGATCTCGCCCGCCCGGCCGACGAAGTGCTTGGCCAATCGCTGCAAGCATGCTTCCCTCAATTGGCCGGCAAAGAGGCTATGGACGCATACTGGCAGGTAATTGGGACGAAGAAATCGGTTCGTTTTAAAACCAGCGGTGTACGACAGAGCCAACCCTGTACCAGTCTGTTCGATGTATCGGCAGTACCGTTAGAGCATAACTTATTAATCGCCTACAGCGAAGTTGTACCGTCCTAGCCGAGTAACGTCTTTAAACAAAAAAGCACTTATCAGAAATGATAAGTGCTTTTTTGTTTGTTGGCGGTCCGGACGGGGCTCGAACCCGCGACCCCCTGCGTGACAGGCAGGTATTCTAACCAACTGAACTACCGAACCAACTTTTCGACTTTCGGTTGACGTTGCCGTCTTCCTTTATCGTGGCACAAAAGTAGGCGTTTATGGTATTCAGTGCAAGGGGTGTGCTGAAAAAAAATCGTGACCGAACAGCCATTCCATGCCTATACGTTGGGAATCAGTTGGTTTGTAGCGGGAATTTTTTTAAATATTTTTTACTTCCCGAGTTTATTTGCCCGTATTAGCCTTTATAGCGCTGATTTCGTCCGGATCGTAAGGTGTTCCGTCCTGCTTAAATACCTCATGGAACCACACGGATGGTTCCCGGCCATTCACGTAAGGTTTCTGCCAGCTATCCCAGGGCATGAATGTCTGCGTTTTTCCGGCTACAAAGCCCCAGTTGATCATGCCGATTTTCGCTTTCTTAGCCAGGGGCAGGTGCGTCTGAAATTTGCTGGCTACACCACGCGCCATGTATTCTGTACAAATCACCGGCCGACCGAAGGAAAGCATGGCCGGAATCGTTTTTTCGAACGTCTCCGGGTTGGAATACTGGTGAAAGGTAATGATGTCGGAGTTCTCCATTTGTACTTTCTCCATAGGCGTCCATTTGGCCGGGTTTTGCCAGTCTTCCGGTGTTCGGTATACCCAGATGCCTGAGGTTAACGGTTGCGTAGCACCGGCTGCCCGCGCCCAGTCAAAAACGTGGGGTAACAGGCTGGTAACGATAGCGATCTTTCGGCTCTTGGGTACCTCCGTTTTTATGGTGTGGTTTTGTCCGTAGCTGTTGTCGTTGGTGTTGTCCGGCTCATTCCAGACGTCCCAGGCCAGAATGCGCTTGTCCTTCTTGAAGGCACCTACCACGCCCTTTACGTAGGCTTCCAGACGCGGGTATTGCGATACGTCTGTCAAGGCATCGGCTCCGGGACTTTGTACCCAGCCCGAATTATGAATTCCGGGAGTTGGCTCATGCTGCTTGCCAAGTTTGGGGTAAGGGTCCCAGCAGGAATCGAACAAGACAAGCATCGGCCTGATCTTGTGTTTGGCACAGATGGTCAGAAACTGATCGAGCCGTTTGGTGAATCCGGCCGGGTCCTGCCAGAGTAGGTCGTGCAGAAAAACCCGCATGGTGTTCATGCCAATGCTTTCGGCCATGGCTAACTCTTTGTCGATGGTGGCCGGATCGAAGGTGTCGGCCTGGAACATTTCCAGCTCGTTGATGGCGTTGGCCGGTGCGTAATTGGCCCCAACCAGAAAGGGTTCTTTGGCGTACCAGGCGTTCGCTTTAGCCGCCGACCAGCGGGCCGGACTACCAGTCTGCTGCGCCAGCGAAAGGGTGGAAATGAACAGAAGTATTAAAAATGATAAACGCTTCATGGGTAATCGATTGGGCTTTTAAGTAGTAACAATTTATGTAGAGCACGAGGTAAACGGACTACTCGGCAGGCACCGGCATGGGCTTTTTGCGGACAGGCTTGCCGAAGTTGGGGGAGCCGTCGGCATTCCACGTAAACGGCTGAATGTGGGGTGCACGTTTGTTGCCGCAGCCGTCTGCAGCAGATGGGTTTGCGTGGTAGATCATCCAATCCTGTTTACCATCGGGGGAGCGGAAAAAACCGCCATGACCGGGGCCCCAGACGTCATTTTCGGGCGATTGCTCAAAAACAGGTCCCGGACTCTTCACCCAGTTTTTGGGGTTCAGCAAATCACCTTTCCCCGTAAAGGTTAATAGGCCCATGCAGTAGTCGAGCCAGCAGGCATTGGCCGAATAAACGATGAACAGCTTGTCTTTGTTCATAAGAAATTCGGGCCCTTCGTTTACGTATATCTTGGGAACTTCACCGTTTTTTTGCCATTCCTGCGGCACATCGCCGTGCATCTCCCAAGGCTGATCGGGTTGCGAGATTTTTACCCGTTTGCCATCCAGAGTCCAGGGGTTTTTCAACTTAGCCAGGTAAATATCCTGGCGGCCGTTGGTGGCGCTTTCCCAACCCGACCAGGCGGCATACAGTTTTCCCTTGTACTCCACTACCGACATGTCGATTTCCCAATGGTCGCCCTTATCACCAATCTTGCCTTTTAGCGTCCACTCGCCCTGCATGGGGTCGGGGGAGGAGTTTTCGATAACCCACACGCGGTGCGACAGGTTATTGACCGAATCGGCCGAGAAATAGATGTACCAGTTTTTATTGAAGTAGTGGATTTCGGGAGCCCACAAATCCCGCGAGTAAGGCAGTCCGGCGGGGGGCGTGTAAATAACCTTACTTTCGGCCGTAGCGAGGTCGGCTACGTTTCTGGTCTTCCATAAGGTGAGGTTTCGGCCGGTGGTATTCATGTAATAATACCAGCCATCTTTCTGCAATACCCAGGGGTCGGGGCCCGACGATTTTATCGGGTTAGTGAAGGTACGCTGGGCCAGCAGCGTATGGCCTGAAACAAGGAATAGGAGAATGAGGAGCAGACGTTGACTAACGTTCATAAACTATGAAGAAGAATATAATTAGACAAAGAGAAAAAAGAACTCTTTTAACCCTATGTCTCCCTATTTCTTTCTACGGAATGGCCATTCGGCCGTTCACGTTAAACGTCGATACGGGGCTGGGGGCCGCCGTAGGCTCATCGCCGGACTTAGTTGGTGTTAGACCAGGCGCATTGCGCTTGCCGCCAAAAAGTCGATTAAACGACCGGGTATACAGTAAACTCATGCCGCCACCCGTCGTGATGGTGCTGTTCAGGCTGGTCTGGCTCAGGATACTCTGCTGATTGCGGTTGTAAACTTTGGCCCGCAACCGGCCATCCGATGTAATGAAGTATTCCAGGGTCCACTCGCCGAGCAAACTGGCTGCGTTGTACTGACTCTGGCCATAGGTAAACCCACCATCCCGGCTGATTCGTAATCGGTCGTTCAGCAACCGGTATGAGAATCGAAGCTGTAGATTGTTCAACAGGTTCTCGTTCTGCGTGCCGCTGGTAAACCCGCCGAACGACACACCGACGTCCAGATTTTCGTTGAGGTTCGAAGCGAGACGGCTGATTTGGTTTGAGATCAATTCACTAACGCTGTTGGCCACGCCCGTGTTTACCTGTCCCTGATCGAAAAGGTTTGTTCCTTCCGAAAGCAACTGGTTAAAGAGCAATACACTACTTACCTGGCGGGTAAGCTCCTGGTCGTTGCTTTGTATGCGAGACTCAAATGCCGTGACCGCCTGCCGGAAGTCGGACGAGGAGGGGTACTCTTTAATGTCGAGGTCGTAGCTGATTGCGGGGGCACCCAGTTCACCGTTTAACTTAATGACCAGATCGACCGGATACCGTCGGCTCTGATCGGCCCGGCTCGATGTGCTACCCGTGTACAGCAAAGGGGCGAGTGAGGTGTATTGGGTATATGCGGCAGTTACGTCAAGAAGGGCACCGTAAGGGTCTCCGGTCCAGGTGATGCGGCTGTTCGGCCTGATTTGAAAGCGCTTGTTGATGATATTCTGGAAGGTGAATGTGTATTCTCCTTTCTGAATATCGTAGTTACCCGTCATGGTAAAGTCGCCTTTGGTATCCACTTTCATGGCTACGCGTCCCTGTCCATAGGCGCTGATGATATCGCCCGTCTGACGGTCGAGCTGAATTTCGCAATAAGCGTCGGGCGTGATGTCGAAGTTAAAATCCATTTGAATTCTCGACAAATCAATCTCACTGTCGGACTTTGTAGCGGTTTTGCTTCCTGGTTTGGTCGGCGTCAGGCTGGCTGTGCGGTCAACAAATCGAATCTGTTCATCGGCCGCTACCGACGTAGCTCCGTCCAGTGGAATATAAATTTTGGTGCCCTTATTACTGGTCACGTTAGCCCGAATTACCAGATTATCTGTTGGCCCGTAAAGTTCTGCCTTGCCCGTTACCACCGCTTGCCCATAAAAGGCGTCGTTATCCGGGGAGGCCGTATTCATGATTTTGAAATTCCTGAAATCGGCATCGAAGTCGAGGGTAAACGAACGGAATCCATTGTGGAACACCCCCCCCCGCAGCAAGGCGGTATTGCCCTGCGGGTCGCGCAGGGTGAGTTGCCGGGTTATAATTTCGTTCTCTCCGAAGTAGATCTTATCGTCGAAGCTGAAGTCCGCTTTTAAATAATCAAACCGGCCACGGCCTCCTTTTATGGCTACTTCGCCTTTCAGGACTGGCATGGCGGGTTTGCCGGTTACGTAAATAATACCGCTGGCAATGCCGCCGAGCCTGGAGAAGAGACCCTTCGTAAATGGTTCCAGCAGCGCCAAATCGGCGTTGTTTACAGTTGCGCTCAACGCCAGTGGATTCGTTTTCTGCTGAGGTGTGTAATTCCCCGACAAAATGACCACGTCGGCTCCATCGCGATTCACGCGGGCGTCTACGTTGAGTCGCTGAGCTTGCTGGTCCCATTCGCCCTGTCCGCGAACATCACCAATCAGGGCGTTTTCGTACGAGAGGGCTCTGACGGATAAGGCGCTTTCAACAATGGGTGTCTGGTACAGATTTCGAATGGCCATCGACCCGTTGAGCGTACCGCCCAGTGTTGTATTAAGGAGCGAGTTAAGCGAGGCCAGTAAAAAATTCTGGGCTTCTACCGCCAGTTGCTGTGAGGAATCTGCCGAAATTTTACCCGAAGCCTGAATAAGCTGATTTTCATTCAGCAGCGAGAGATCCCGTATGGTATACTCGTCGCCAACTTTACGAATCAGACTTTGCGGATTAAGGGTCCAGTCGCCATCCAGCACGCGAAGTTTCGACTGATTGAAGGTTAGATCAATCGCATCGCCCTTAAAGCGCAGTTCTCCGTTCAGGTCGGCCCGGTTCACATACCGACTGGTACTGTCGGCCTGTTCAACCCGGCTCGTAAACTCAATGTGGTCAACATCCCAGAAGGCTTCGGCCTGGAGGTTGCGTGTGGGAAGAACCGACGTGAACACTTGCCGCTTTGACGAAATAATGGCCGATGCCAGCACCTCCTGCCCGTAAGTGAACTTAGAGGTGGTCAGGTCGAGGTCACTGGAGCCGAAGCCTATTTTTCCGAACCGAAGCGAATCCGTTTTTACCGTGGCCGTTAGGAACGATGTATTGTCGACCGTAAAACGTCCTTCCAGCCGGGTATCGGGTGCTATGTAAACCTTCGATTTCAGAAAGTCCAGCAGGGGAGCGCTATTTTTTGAGATAAACTGATAGTCAACCCCATACCGTTCTGTAGCAATCGCCCCTGTTCTCTTTGAGAGCCGTGCGGCCTGCTGCTTTTGCTCGTAATAGGTTTTCATACCGGCGGCATCGCCAGCGAAATAAAGCTGGTACTCTTTCGCCAGTTTCGTCAGGTCGTCAATGGTACGCTGGGGTTCGAAAGTACCCTGTAGCCGTGTCGTCAGGAAATCGGAGTCAAGGTCGAAATACCGCTGCGTGCGGGCTGAGTCGGGACTGGCTCCGGTGCGTCGTTCAATGGACGACGCCAGCGTGAGTTTGTCGACGGCCAGCGTGCGTTGGGGCTGGTTGAGCGTCAATATTGAGTTGGTAAAGACAGCCTGCCCAACAATATCATCGAGTTTACTGCCTTCCAGCTGAACATCCAGATTCGTTTGAATTTCCAGTGAATCGCGCAGAAAGCCTAACTCCCGCAGATCGGCATGGCTAATGGTACCCTGCAGATCATAGCGATTGCGAGGACCGCTCAGGTTGAATTCGCCATCCAGATTAAAGGCCACATGAGGGTCCTGAACGGCTAGTTGTCCCTGAAAAATACCCTTCTGTAAATTGCCCCGTGTGGTGACATTCCGGTACTGGTAGCCCTGCCAGCCAAACTGTCCGAACTTCCCATCGAAATCGATGTTGGCCTGTTTCAGGTCGGTGCCCCGCCCGGTTATCTGGCCTTCTCCGTCGAGTTTGCCAAACTGGCCGGGCTGGTTCAGCAATTGGCCTAGGTCCAGGTTTTCTCCTTTCAGCTTCGCCGTATAGGTCGTCAAATCAGTATTGGCAGGAAGTTTCAGCGCGAGATCGCCGGTTACGCTGCCAATGGCTGTCTGAAAGGTTCCTTTCGTTTTAAAATCATCGAAGGCCCCCGTAAACGTGGCGTTGAAGGCCACGGTGCCCAGCTTCTGAATGGTCCTGTTAAACGACGAGTCAGGGTAATACTGGCGAATATCGGCCATGGCGACCAGCGAGGGCGTAAAGGCGAAATCGACCGTCGTGTGGTTCATGTCGGGCAGCCCTTTCCAGGCAATGTCGCCTGCTAACTTACTCCGGCCATTCGGGCCGAACCGCAGATCGGTACGCCGAAGCTGGAAATCGTTGACCGTACCTGTGAAAATGCCGCTCAGCAACCAGGTTTCGTTCAGACCTCGCATATAGTCCGAGAAAAAACCCAGGTCTTTTGACTCTACTTTGCTGTTGCGGAAGTTGGCGTACAGCCGCACCCGGCTATTGAAATCACCGAATGCCGATGGCTTATCGTACAAGAACGTTAGTTCATTGCGGATAATTGAATTGCCGATGTGGGCGTACAAGCGCCCAAGCTCCATCTTGGTATTACAATACAGAAAATGCGTGTCGAGTTGCCGTATTTTTATCCGCGAGTCGCGGTCAATGCCCGACAGACCCTTTGCTACGAAGGCGATGGTATCGCCCAGCACCAGGAAGTTACTAACCTCGGCATTGAGATGCTGGAGAGTGAAGTGGTTGTAATCGAAGTTCGCCCGGTTATGCATGAACGGCTCACGGGGATCTTCGAGGGTGTAAGCTCCGTCTACCAGATGGATATGACCAATTGTAAAGGGCACATTCTGATTCGGAATACTCGGCTTGGTAGGGTCGGAGGTGAGCGCTTCGATACGGGCAATGAAGTCGTCGAGGTTGGTGTCGCCGTTCGTCAGGTTTTTGATCATTCTGACGTCTGGCTTGTACAGGACCACTTCATCCAGGTGAATATTATGGGCTGATGAATCGAGCAGATTTTTAAGGTTGTAATCGGCATCGAGCCGTTTCACCGTAATCATAGGTCGTCCCTGCCGGTCGTTGATGTGCACGCCTTCGAGGGTCAGCGAATCGAACCATTTGATGGAAACCCCATCGATCGTTACCGGGAAAAGTAGTTTTTCCGACAGCCATTCGGCACCTTTCTGAGCCAGTCGCGTCTGCACGGCCGGGAGTTGAATGCCCAGGCCAATACCCAAAGCAAGACCCAGTACCGTGAGGAACAGGTAGAGCAGTGTTTTGAGAAATATGGCGAAAAACTGACGCATTCGGGGCGGAAATGCCTAATCTACAATAAATAACGAAAATTGACTATGTCTTAGACACTACAAACGAGTGAACGGTTTAGTCGCATCTTACATTGTTCTTTTTGTAGAGATCATTATCCATTAGTTTTGTACAGTGAATATTTTAGCCATTGAATCCTCCTGCGACGAAACCTCGGCGGCCGTATTAGTCAACGGGCATATACTATCGAACGTAATTGCCACCCAGTTAATTCATGAACAATACGGAGGAGTTGTCCCTGAATTGGCCTCAAGGGCGCACCAGCAACACATTTTGCCGGTCGTTGAGCGAGCATTAGCCGATGCAAATCTACCAAAAAGTGAGCTATCGGCCATTGCCTTTACCCGGGGCCCCGGTTTACTGGGCTCCCTGTTGGTTGGAACGTCCTTTGCCAAAGCGCTGGCACTGGGTCTGAACATCCCGCTCATTGAAGTCAATCATATGCAGGCGCACGTACTGGCGCACTTTATTGAAACGCGCCAGCCAACCTTCCCGTTTCTGTGTCTGACAGTAAGTGGCGGCCATACCCAAATCGTGCGCATCGACACGCCACTCGATATGACCGTGATGGGCCAAACGCTGGACGATGCTGTGGGCGAGGCCTTCGACAAATCGGCAAAGTTACTGGGCTTGCCATACCCCGGAGGGCCGTTGATCGATAAGTACGCCAAAGAGGGTAACCCCCTGGCTTACAAGTTTCCAATGAGTGAAATGCCGAATCTGGATTTCTCGTTCAGCGGCATTAAAACGGCTATCATGTATTTCCTGCGGGACAACATGAGAACGAATTCCGAATTCATCAACCAGCACCTGGCCGATATCTGTGCCAGTATTCAGCACACCCTGGTGCAGATGCTGCTGGCTAAGTTGAAGCGGGCCGCCCGCGAAACCGGCATTTCAGAAATAGCTGTGGCCGGTGGCGTTTCGGCCAACAGTGGCTTACGAACGGCACTGACGAAACTTGGCGAAGAACAGGGTTGGAATATATACATCCCTAAGTTTGAATACTGCACCGATAATGCCGCCATGATTGCGATGGCGGCAAAATTTAAATATGAACAGGGCGACTTCACCCCCCAAACCGTGAGCCCGCTGCCACGAATGAGCCTGTGAAGGTGAAAGGAAATCTGCCAACCATAACGTATGACGATCTCAGAACTATACATTTACCCCATCAAATCATTGGGCGGTATTTCGCTTACTGAAGCGATTGTTGACGAAAAAGGCTTTCGTTATGACCGGCGGTTTATGCTGGTTGAGCCGGACGGAACTTGCATGACCCAACGCACCAACCATCAAATGGCGTTGATCGATGTGGCTATTCAGGGGGATAGCCTGCACGTCTGGCATCGGCACCAGCCCAGTGATGTCCTCGAACTGCCCCTGACTGTTTCGGAGACAGCGCCGGCAGACGGTCAGGAAAAGCTACCTGTCACGATCTGGGATGATAAAAATGTACCGGCCCTCACGGTAAGCGACGAAGCCGACCGCTGGTTTTCCACAGTACTTAATAAACCCTGCCGATTGGTATTCATGCCCGAAACGACCTATCGTCCGGTCGATCCGGCCTATACCCGGCACCAGGATGCGGTGAGCTTTGCCGATGGCTATCCCTATCTGCTCATTGGTCAGGCCTCGCTCGATACGCTGAATCAACGACTCGCCGAACCCATAACGATGCAGCGCTTCCGACCCAATATTGTAGTTTCAGGCAGTTTACCTTACGAAGAAGATGCCTGGAGCCAGTTTCGGATCGGTGAGACCGATTTCTATGGCGTGAAGCCCTGCGCCCGATGCGTGCTAACGACTATTGATCCGGAGACGGGGAAGATGGGCCGGGAGCCTCTGCGTACGTTGTCGATGTATCGGCAATGGAAGCACAAAATACTGTTTGGTCAGAATGTGCTGACGAACCTGACGCGCGGACCGGTTTCAGTACGGGTTGGCCAACCAATTGAGGTAGTTGAGCGGCAGGAGCCGTGGCTGGCCCCGCCTGTTCAGATTTAACCAAGCTTTTAAGACCCGGCCATAGCCTGGTTGATTGTACACTTAATTTTTGACGAATATCTTTTGCTTAAGTTTTTACGTAGCCTTTATTACCTGAGTTTTCCGGTCGTGATCGGGGCAGTGCTGTCAAATCGAATGGCAGCCAGACTGTCTGACGTTGATCCTGTACATTGGGCTACCCCGATTGTACTTGGCTTGATTGTTTTCATTATTTACACCGTCGACCGGCTGCTCGATGTAAGAAAAAATAGCATCGACGCGTCCAGCCAACCGCTCACTGCCCGTCATGCGTTTCATGGGCAACATGCGGCACTTCTTTGGCGAATCGTCGTCGCAGCTGTTCTGTTGGCTCTTGGTTTGACATTTTTCCTGCCTGCAAGCGTCATTTGGTTCGGGGTTGTTGTGGGTGCGATCTGCGCTGTTTACGTAGGTGTCGTGTTTCGTTTGCCGACTCGCCACCCGGCTCTGTTGCTCAAAGAGCCTTTGGTGGCTATCCTGTATACGGCAGGTGTGTGGGGGAGTGTCTGGGTACAGCGATCCTCTATCACGTACATTGATATACTGGAAGGAGCGATGTTTCTGGGAATTGCGTTTCAGAATCTTTTACTGTTTGCCATAATGGAGCAGCTACAAACGCCGGAGCAACCGCTGTTTTCGCTGGCAACGGCCTGGGGGCTGGAAAACTGCAGCTCATTTATACGCTGGCTGACGTTAGGTGTTGTTCTATCGGCTTTCGCCATTTGCTTTTTCACCTCCGATCGATTCGCCCAGCGGTCGGCGCTGATGCTTTCGTTAATGAGTTTGACACTGTACGGTATTCAACGGTATCCAACTTATTTTCTCAAACACGATCGGTATCGCTGGCTTGGCGATAGTGTTTTCTGGATGCCTGTTCTGGTTTTGTAATCAATTGCCAGACGGTGTACTTAATTTGATCAATAGGGGCGTGTTATGCGTCCTGAAATAGATGAATCTTCGCGTCATGAGAATTGAACACCTGGCCATTTGGGTCCGCGACCTTGAAAAAATGCGGACATTCTATGAAACCTATTTTCTGGCTTCGTCCAACGACAAATACATCAATGTGGTAAAGGGGTTTTCCTCGTACTTTCTGACATTCCCATCGGGTGGGGCACGTCTGGAGCTTATGCAGATGCCGGGGATTCCGAATTCACAGAACAATGCCCTTTTGCAGTTTACCGGAATCATTCACTTTGCTCTATCGGTAGGTAGTGAAGCGGCTGTTGATGCGCTCACCGACCAGCTACGAACTGATGGCTACACCGTTGTGGGTGAACCCCGCCGAACGGGTGACGGCTACTACGAAAGTGTTGTCCTCGACCCGGAAGAAAATCGAATTGAGATAGTAGCCTGAGTCATTACTGTGTTTATGGGCTTCCGTGTGTGCCTTGCCAATTGACAGAGGGTATGGAGCCCGGGGGTACAATTACAGACGATCGGTGTCGTTCGATTTCGTCTTTACGGCTATCGACTTATTGATAACCGTCTCCTTCACTTCCCGTTGACTAAGGATATTCAGGATTATTTCGGTCATGTACTCCCGTTTGTTAAATACGATGTCGTGCCGGTTTTCGGGCAGAAGAAACTGTTTTACCCGTGCGTTGACCAGGTGATTCTGGGCAAACGAAACGTTGGTCGGGTAAACCAGTTCGTCCCGCTGGCCATGGAGCATGGTAATGTTGGCCCGAATTTTCGGCCAGTCGGGCAAAATGGCTTCCAAAGCACGTCGGTGCGCTAATTTTTCATCGTTAGCGAGCCGAAGCAATGGCGGCACTCCCCAGTGAATAAGCGGGCTATCGGCAAAATAACTGATGGGATACGTTCGTTCGAGACCCGGCCCGAGGGCAGAAGAAACGAACACCACATGATCGACGTAGTCTGGATTATTCATGGCCAGCCGAGCCGTCACCGAACCACCGTACGACGAGCCGACAATCATCAAGTACGGCGCGTTTTTGTACCGGTCGATGAGTGGCTGCAGCAACTCAGCCTGCCGGATGATGGAGGTCTCAACGCGCCCGTAATCAGAATAGCCGTAGCCCGGCCGGTCGACCGCTACCAGGCGGGCCCGGTTGAGCAGGGTGGTATCCTTAAAGAACGCGTTGAAGAAAGAAAGCGAGCTAGGCGCTCCATGAACAAAAATGACTACCGGTAATGCCGAATCAGCCGGAGAGGCTGGTGTTTCTATAAATCGAATGGTTCGGGGTGCTTCATTCTGTTTAACGCCGGTAGCATGCCCGTTGCCAACCTGATAGTAATGCACCGTGGGCTGAATACGCTGGTTTTTAAACTCTTCCGCCAACTCCTCGTCCGACTGGCGGGAGTCAACGAACCAGGCAATGACTAAACCGCCAACGACGAGTATCAACACCGTGAGAGCGGTCCAGCGAAAAATACGTTTCAATACCTTCATAATATCAATAGTGCAGCTAACGAACTCCATGTAAATGGCTAACTGGTTTAGCCTGCACAGTCCTTAATCAGTAAGTAGAGTAGATTCTGACACGAAGTCAGCTAGTTAGTTTTAGTATGTATATCTCCCGGCTGATCAAGGTCTGTGTATAAATGACTGCTTAACCTGGTAAATTGTTATAAGATCAGCGTGAAAACAGGAGCGACTAAAAAGAGAGGATGTCAGCTCATCAACTAGTTGGCATCCTCTCTTTTTAGTCGCTCATTGACGTTTAGATCACGGTTGGACGCTTTTTGTAGTATCGGGTGGGGTTGCAGGGTCTGGTGTAGGGGGCGCCGGGATAAAGGTTGAGTCCGTTTCATCGCCCGATACATCGGTCGAATCTGATTCAGTGGACGTATCTTCGTCTCCGGAGTAGCCGCAGTTTAGGTATTCTTTCGTGATGCCGATGGCCTTCGGGAATGGACCCTGCAGGCTCTTGAATTTAGGGTCCCGGTACACTTTTTCCAAAAAACTGCCCACCAGCGGCAGCGCCGTTTTGGCACCTTCACCCAGATCGGTAGAGCGGAAGTGTATACTCCGGTCATCGCCACCTACCCAGGCCCCCACAACCAGATTGTTGGATACGCCAACGAACCAGCCATCGGAGTTGTTGGACGTAGTACCCGTTTTACCACCCATTTCATTGTGGTTCTTAAACAGGTCGAACGACCATAGGTTCTGGGATGTTCCCCCCGGCTCCTGTAAACCGCCCTGCAGCATGTAGCGCATTAAAAAGGCCGTTTCCGGACTAATGGCCCGTTTATGCTGGCTCGTGAACGTTTCGATAACGTTACCATCGCGGTCTTCAATACGCTGAACGATAATGGGTTCCGTAGATTCACCATCGTTGACGAAGGTGCAATAGGCACCCACCAGTTCGTAGAGCGACACATCCGAAGAGCCCAGACCAATGGATGGCACGGCTTCCAGCCGACTTTTTATCCCCATCCGGTGGGCATACTGTGCCACCCGCTCCGGGGTAACCCGATCCGTTAACTGAGCCGTTATGGAGTTTACCGATCGCGCCATAGCCCGGCGCAGGGTCATGTTCGAATACGAATAGTAACCGGTTGAATTTCGGGGTTCCCAGATTTTATCCTGGCCATTCTCCCGATACTCTTTTCGGAAAGGCCTGTCCTGAATACGGTCGCAGGGGCTGAGGTTGATGAGTGTGTCATCAATAGCTGTTGTATACACGAAAGGCTTAAAGGTCGACCCCGGCTGGCGTTTACCCTGCTTTACGTGGTCGTACTTGAAGTAATCGTAATCCAGACCGCCCACCCAGGCGCGTATATAACCTGTGCGCGGGTCCATGGCCACCATACCTGCCTGCAGGAAATGTTTGTAATAGGCAATGGAATCGTAAGGCGTCATTTCAACGGAATCGTACCCACGCTTGCTCGTCCAGCTAAACACCCGCATTTTGTACTTTACATTTTTCATGTAGTACATGATGGAATCCGGATAGAGTGGCATAAACCGCCGGCTCAAAGATTTATATCGCTCGGTTCGTCTGGCTACGGAGTCAATGAAGCCGGGCAGTTCAAGTCCTTTTTCGTCGGTCCATGGATTACGACCCTGCCAGTGGTTATCGAAGGTGCGCTGAAGCTGCTTCATCTTCTCACTGGTGGCGGTTTCGGCGTAAGTCTGCATCCTGGAGTCGATGGTTGTGATGATGCGCAAGCCATCGGTATACAGGTCGTAGCCATTTTCTTCCCCCCATTTCTTCACATAGTCCTGAACGGCATTTTTGAGGTAACTGGCTGGTCCTGAATATGGATTCTCCGGCGTAAATTCTGTTTCGAGCGGGAGGGCACTGATGGAGTCGGCTTGGGGTTTGGTCAGGAAATTGTATTTGGCCATCTGCGCCAGCACCACATTCCGGCGTTCGCGGGAGCGCTTGGGATTCTTGAGCGGGTTATAATTAGTGGTCGCTTTTTGCAAGCCAACCAGTACGGCCCCTTCCTGTACGTTCAGGCTGTCGGGAGCTTTGTTGAAAAAAGTACGGGCAGCCGTTTTCAATCCAAAGGCATTACTTCCAAAGTCGACGGTGTTGAAATAGTAAGTAATGATTTCCTCTTTCGAGAAATTACGCTCCAGCTTGAGTGCCATCAGCCATTCTTTCGATTTGTAGATAACCTTTCGAATGAATGGAATGCGTGTTAACAGGCCGGTATTTGTTTTTCGACGGGTTTTAAAAAGGTTCTTGGCTAACTGCTGGGTGATGGTTGAGCCACCCCCTTCGCGGCCGAAACTAATGACTGCCCGGCCAATAGCGCGGGGATCAACGCCACCGTGGTCATAAAAACGGGCATCTTCCGTAGCCACCAGCGCATTGATCAGCTGTTTAGGGATGTTTTCATATTTAATGGGCGTCCGGTTTTCGGCGTAGAATTTACCGATCATCACCCCATCCTGCGAGTATATTTCTGACGATTGATTGAGCTTCGGATTACTTAGTTCCTCAACGCTGGGCATGGCCCCCGTCAGATACAGGAAGTTGTAGTTCAGTACGAACACGTACATGCCCAGGGCCAGTAAGGCCACGAGCACCCCTTTTACCGTATTCTTAACGTAAGGATAATACCAGGATTCGGGATCGATATACCGATGGACGAACGAACGGAACTGGTTACGATTCGTATGGTACGTGTTGACCCATGCATTGACGCGCTCTTCGCCTGCAACCCGTGCGATATGGCGGCCGACTCTGCGTCTGACATTGCCAGTTAATTTTTGACGTTGTCGAAATGCGCCAAAAGCGTGCCTGACAGCGCGGAATCGCTCCCTATATTGACTCATGCGTTAAAAATCCAAGAAACTAATTTAGTTGGATCCGGTCATTGTTCGTCCGGGCCGAATCTATACAGACGCAGGTCTATCAAGATCAGGCCCCTATAGACCCGGTCTGAAGAGACCAGGCCCATCCGGACCGGGGTTCAAATATAACGTATTTTCGCCCGATCTGATACACAAAAACCGGGTCGTATAAGTGACCCGGTTGGTTTCTAATGAGTTATTTTTGGCGCTATCCGCTTTTTGATTCAAAACAAAATAGGAACAGCGTTATAGCCGATCCACGCGCTTGATTACTTCTTCTCGAAGGTCATAGCTACACCATTCATGCAATAGCGAAGGCCGGTAGGCTTGGGACCATCCTCAAACACGTGTCCCAGATGGCCACCACAAACATTGCATAGGACTTCCGTACGTACCATACCGTAGCTCTTGTCTACATTTTCTTTAACAGCTGTTTTAGAGATAGGGGCGTAGAAACTAGGCCAGCCCGTTCCCGAATCGAACTTGGTGGTGGATGAGAACAAGGGTGTGTGGCAGCCAGCGCAGTAGAACGTACCGTGGTCGTGGATATCGTTGAGTGGGCTGGTGAAAGCCCGTTCCGTACCATGTTCACGCAGAACAGCATATTGGCTGGGCGTGAGAATTTTCTTCCATTCCGCGTCGGTTTTAACAACACGACGGGGAGGGGTATCATCGGACGTAAAGGCCAGACTTACGAACAGACAGGTGCTTAAAATGAAAATCAGGGCAAGTTTCATGACGTTTTTTTTAGTAGGAATGCTGATAAAATGAGCAAAACAAAATGACCGTCGGTTTTCGCGGAGTGCCGCTGGTCATTTATGCAAATAGGGTGATTGTAAGCACGTTTTTCAGACGCTTACACAGTAATAACGTAAAAAGGAAAGGCTACGTTCAAGCCTTTACCGGCGCCATGGCCAGTAAGGTTGAGAGCGTAGGTGTAGGACTGCCGCCCCGTTTCTCGATGGTTACGGCAAACGCATCGGCCCGCCCAACCTGCCGGTTCAACCGCTGAATCTGATCGGGCGATGTCGAGCCGTCGAACACCCCGGCATCAACGGGTTTCCCATCCACCAATGACCAGAGCTGGTACTGTTTATCGGCCGGGAGTGGGGGCATTGATTGGACCTGGACCGCTAACTGCTGTGTGCTGCTATTCCAGAAAATGAGCATATTTCCGTTCGGGGCTTTCTCGTTCCCCTGCAGTTTCAACGTTCGGGTACCCGGTTGGCGAACCAGGGCAAGTAACTGATCGGTTTGGGATTTCTTATCCCTCAGTTGGCGAACTTCGGCCTGCATCCGGTCATTACTAGTGCGTAACGAAGCTAGTGTTCGCTGGTTCGAGCGTAGTTGTGAAAGCAGAAAGAAGGAAAAGAGCAATAGCAGCAGCCCCATAGAAGCGGCTACGACCCAGGACATCCGAAAGGCAAGCCCCGTTGTTGTTGCCGTATCGACGGGCAAAGGTCTGACAATCGTTTCCGGCTTTTCCGGCTCCTTGAATTCTAGCTGGCTCAGGATCTTCGACCGCAACGACGCGGGCGGCTCCACACTATGCGAAAGAGCATAGTCCTCCAATACTTCGGACAACTGATCAAGCTCGCGCCGTATATCAGGATATATAGAAGACAGGCACTCGACCTCGCGTCGTTCCTGGTCGCTCACCGCACCAATGACGTAAGACTCTAAGATACCAGACGCTATGTATTCTGTGACGTTCATGATTTGAATAGTTGCTTTAATTCCTGCAATGCAGCTCGTACACGGGTTTTTACCGTGCCTAATGGTAGATTTAGTTCTTCGGCGGCCTCTTCATGTGTGTATCCGCCAAAATAAACGAGGTCAATCAGCTGTTTTCGCTCAGGCCTTAACTGGCCAACCACTTCTTTAACACCAATATGATCCGGATTTGGTTGTTCCGTGTTGTGCTGGCGGTCAACAATATGTACGTTGTCTTCGTCGGTTCGGATTGCCGCAAAGGGTTGTGTTTTACGGGAGCGCAAGGAATCAATGGCTGTATTTCGGGCAATATTCAGCATCCAGGTAAACAAACGACCTTTGCTGGCGTCGTAGGCATCCAGATTTTTCCAGATTTTGACGAAGATGTCCTGCAGGAGATCGGCGGCTTGCTCATCATCGCGAACGATGCGCAGCACAACACCATACAGAGCTGGTGAGTATTGATCGTAGAGCCATTGGAAAGCTTGCTGATCGCGCTGGGTAAGCTTTTCAATCAGGACACTTTCCGAAACTAAAGAAGATTGGCGTTTCACGAGGGGAGTGTTAATTGAGCCAAATATATACAGAATTTCAAAAAATGAACGATACCTGCCCGATAAAGTAAAACGCTTGTAAAGTTAAACCATAGAAGGTATACGCTTATGAAAGAACCTGATGAGCATGCTCATCAGGTTCCTGTTCGTGATCCGCTGGTTTTATCTAAAGGCTTCTACTCCTGATTTAGGCATCAGTACCGTATTAATTCCGTAAACCATTCCGTTCGATTGCCGATTGCCGGCTTCTTCTACCGTAGCCGTATGCCCCTGCTCATCCATAATGGTCAGGCGACCGTTCGATTCCTGTACGGTTAACGTAGAACCTCCTATTGTTTTAAGCTGCGCTTTCCCGTTTCCGGCTTTAGCCTGACGGGCCAACTCCTCCGAATTTAGTGACCCTTCAACAACGTGATAGGAGAGGAGCTTTTTTAGAGCGTCCCGGTTGCGGCCATCCAGAAGCGCTCCCTGCGCGGTTGAGGACAGTTTTTTAAAGGCGTTGTTGGTTGGCGCAAAGATGGTGTACGGGCCTGATCCTTTCAGAACATCCCATAAATCGGCCGATTGCAGTGCGTTTTGCAGGGTGATGAAATTGGGCGACGATGCCACAAAATCGCCAATGCTCGTGTTTCGTTCGGTACTACCGGCTTTAACGGCAGGCTCCCTGGTATTTTTTTCACCCGCTACGGCAGCAGCCGTACCCGCGTTGGAGTCCGTAGCGCCGGTATTGGGCGAATAGGCCGCTCCCGCACTGCTCGACGAACTACGGGCCGCGCTATTGTTCTGCCCGTTACTGACTTGATCGGCCGGTGTTGGAGATGGCTTGGAGGCACCCATGGCATTCGGATTGCTACCGGCACCGGTGGGTGCGTTGGTAACGTTGTTGCTGTTGTAATTGGTGGTGTTGCTGTTGTTTACCGCCGTCCCGATACTGGATGAGCTTTCTCGATAAGCAGCATCCTGCGGAGAGGTGTTGGTGGTTGTACCTGCACTGCCGGCTTTTTGGTTGGTTGTTCTGCGATTTCGTTTCATGGCTCGTTTCTGATCGCGGGAGGGCTTAACAGGCATAGAATCGGTGGCTATAGCGCCCTGTGGATACGTAGTTGATGTGGCTGTTCCAGTGGGTGTTGTCTGCGCCCATACGGGGGCTGCCAGCAGCGTTGTTCCCACCGCTAAAAGGCTAAAAGTTTGCTTGATTTTCATAACGTTGTCGGGAATAAGTGTATTAACTATTCGTCATGTTTTAACCGTTTTGGCCACAAAAAGTTTGTCGGGCCATGTGCATAGTTTGCCTAAAGGCGGGTAGATTTGCCCACATCACAACAAACCACTTTGTACAATTATGCAGTCTATTCTTCCTCTGCCTACCCAGCCTGTTAAGCCGGGCACCAGTACGGGTCAGGCTTTCTGGCATACCGAAAAGGCCAAAACCCTTGATTCTTATTCGCCGGCCGATGGACAGCTTATTGCCCGTGTTCACCTGTCTACCCGGTCTGATTATGACCGGGTTGTTGAAACGGCTCAGGCAGCTTTTGCCGAGTGGCGCCTGGTTCCGGCACCGCGCCGGGGTGAGATTGTCCGGCAGATGGGTGAGCAGTTTCGACGGTATAAGCGCGAACTCGGTACGCTGGTGAGCTACGAAATGGGTAAATCTTTACAGGAGGGTTTGGGAGAAGTGCAGGAGATCATCGACATCTGTGATTTTGCCGTTGGGCAGTCGCGGCAGCTTTATGGGTTGTCCATGCACTCCGAACGGCCTGCGCATAGGATGTTGGAACAGTGGCATCCGCTGGGCGTGGTTGGTATCATCTCAGCGTTCAACTTCCCGGTTGCGGTTTGGTCCTGGAATGCCATGCTCGCCTGGGTTTGTGGCGATGTATGCATCTGGAAGCCATCCGAAAAAACACCGTTAACGGCGCTGGCCTGTCAGCAGATCATTGGCGATGTGCTCCGAAACAACGATGTGCCGGAGGGCGTTTCGTGCCTGGTTACGGGTGGCCGCGAAGCCGGTGAGTGGCTGGCGCGCGATCCGCGTATTGCACTCGTATCGGCTACGGGAAGCACGCGCATGGGGAAAGCTGTTGCCGAAGCCGTTGCCAGTCGGCTGGGTAAGAGCCTGCTCGAATTGGGTGGCAACAATGCTATTATTGTTTCGGAACATGCCGACCTCGATCTGGCCATTCCGGCCATTGTCTTTGGTGCGGTAGGTACTGCCGGGCAGCGCTGCACCAGCACCCGTCGGATCATTGTTCAGGAGAGCATCTATGACGATGTGAAAAGTCGGCTCAAGAATGCCTACGCGCAATTGCGTATAGGTAACCCGTTAGACGAATCATTCCATGTTGGCCCCGTTATCGATACAGCCGCTGTGGCTCAGTACCAGTCCGCCGTGAACGAAATTCATGAGCAGGGGGGACGTTTCATTGTCGAACCGGGGGTACTGGATGGGCTGGGCTTTGAATCGGGTTGCTACGTGCGCCCGTGCATTGCCGAAGCCGAAAACAACTGGCCGGTTGTCCAGCGCGAAACTTTCGCACCTATCTTGTACCTGCTTAAATACACTACGCTGGACGACGCCATCAGTCAGCAAAACAACGTGCCTCAGGGACTGTCGTCTTCAATTTTCACCCTGAACATGCGCGAAGCGGAACGGTTTCTGGCGGCTACCGGCTCCGACTGCGGCATTGCCAACGTTAACATCGGCACGTCGGGGGCAGAAATCGGCGGTGCTTTCGGGGGCGAGAAAGAAACCGGTGGCGGCCGGGAGTCGGGTTCCGACGCCTGGAAAGCCTACATGCGCCGACAAACCAATACCATCAACTACGGTACCACTATGCCGCTGGCGCAAGGGATCGCGTTTGAGCTGTAGCTTGGAGTGGGTGTTGTGAGTGGAGTAGGTACCTACTCCACTCACAACACTAATTCCACTTACAACACTATTTTTCCAACATTGGCTTCCCTTCTCCCGTCAGGACATAGCGCATGTTCATGCTTGGAAATTTGGTGGCTATTTCGGCCAGTGATTCGCTGCTGAGGTAGGTTTTATTGCCAATATGCCGGTAGAATTTTTCCCGGCTGTATCCCAATTCTTTTGCTAACCGGTAGACCGTCACTTCCTGTGCGGCCAGGGCTTCTTTGAGCCATTTCCCCTGAATATTGGTCTTTTTTTCTCGTCGTCCTGCCATAAAACAAAGGTAAAAAATATATGTATTTTTAGTTGTATATAAGTATTGTTTGTAGTATATTTAAGACATGGAAATCACCGAAAAAAACACCCGAAAAGGGCTTGATTTGGGTCAAATTCTGGACAGCGCAGCGCTGTTTTCGCCCCAACCATGCATCTATTATTTGATTAATGCCCGTAATGAAGTCATCTATGTCGGGCAGACGCTGAACTTGTATGCCAGTTTATTGGAACATCGGAAAGACGGGGTAAAATTTATCCGGTTTCGGTACTTTACCTGTGCCGAAAGTGATCTGGAACGACTGGCGCAGGGAGCCATTGAGCGACTCGACCCCGTTCTTAACCGGGTGCCAAAGCCCAAGTCCGTTTCTGTACCGGGCAACTTGAGCAAGCCCTTCATTTGCTTAAAGTACAACATCACCCCTGTTGCCTTTGATCGGCTTCGGGAAGCTTTTGATCTGCAACCGGCCAGTTCGTTCGGCAATGCAAAATATTATAAGCCCGATGAGGTAGAGGCTTGGGTCAGGCGCTTTAAAGGGTTGGTGGTGTCGGGCCGACATGTGTTACAGGCCACGCCAACCTATCTGGCTGTAGGTATCAGCAGCCGAACCAGGCAAATTCAGCTCTTTACAAAATGATCAGTAAGGGGGGACTTTATCAGATCTATACAGTGACCGATCCAGGCTTTTTGTGTCCATGTGAAATTATGCATTGCCATAAAAAGCCTGGATTCACATGATTACCATTCGTATAGATGAACGAGATGCTTCCCTGCTGGCAGTTTCATTTCCTGAAGATCCTGCGGGTAACGACCTCATCCGTCAGATACCGGGGCGTCGGTTTAGCCGTTCCCGCCGGTGCTGGCTGGTGGATAACACCCGTGAATCTGTCGTGAAGATTGGGCAACTATTTGGGCGGTCATACTGCCGTTTCGACGAAGCAGTGGTGCGCTTGTATAAACCTGATGCTACCCCCGTCGAAATCCAACTGGCAACAACCCCAGTGTGGCCACCAGTCGGCAAGGATAATGTTTGGAAGTCGTTTCGGTACGTTCCACCTTTGCTTGCCTACGACCAGCACCCCGTTATTGTTGCTCTTTGCGACACCTTACAATTGCACCAATACAGTTATAAAACACTGAAGAATTATAAACAGGCCATTATCGCCCTCATCAGGCATATTTCACCCGCATCAGTTGATGAACTAACTAAACAGCAGTTTCAAAAGTACCTGCTTTTTCTGATTGTGAAAAAACGGTTCAGCAGCTCTACCGTCAACGTTCATATCAACGCCTGGAAATTTTATTGCGAGAAGGTATTGCTGCGCGACAAAGCATTTTATGACCTTGAATATCCACGTACTCCAAGCAAACTGCCCACCGTTTATAGCGTAACCGAAGTAAAAGCTATTTTCAGGGCAGCGACCAGTTTGACATACCGTACGCTATTCCAATTGGTGTACGCAACGGGTTTGCGCTTAAATGAAGTAGCTCATCTTCGCCTGGCCGACCTTGACCGTGCCAGGCGACTTATTCATGTTCGGGCTGGTAAGGGAAAGAAAGACCGGATTGTCATGTTTAGTGTTAAGCTTGAAACTATATTGGATGTTTATCTGGCCCGCTACCAGCGTACAGAGGGGGCTACCCAAATCTATCTTTTTGAAAATCCGGAGGACCATGAACCAATCTCCAACCGAACCATTCAGATGGTTTATAGCGACACCGTACGTTTTGCCGGTATTCAAAAAAAAGGGGGCATCCATACATTACGGCACAGTTTTGCCACTCATCTGCTTGAGTCGGGGCAGGACATTCGTACTATCCAGGTCTTGTTAGGGCACACAAGTATTCTGACAACTATGCGCTATACGCATGTTTCGGCAGACAGGATTAGTTCCTTTAAAAGCCCATTGGATGATCTTTAGATGGCTCGTCCGGGTTGTGCCGTCGGAGCATCGGTCGAAGTTGCGACAGGCTGTAGAATCGGCTTTTCAGGACATACCCCTGGGTATATCGTTTCACTGCACGCTTGAGGAGTACTACTTCTCCACGTAGGTTGAAGCGGTAGAATGCCCCCGTTGCATCAAAGAAATAAGATGGGTATCCGTCTATGTCCCAAACTCGATTGACATTAACAATAACCTGCCTTGTTTTCATTTTTTTTGTCACTAATAATTGCAATTAAGGGATATAATTTATTACTTGCTAGCGACCACTGCATTTGCCGGAGAATTTAGCGACTGCGGAATTAGTCATTGCTGATTGATAAGCGCTTGCAGTTCCGCAAGTTCGCGCCCATATATATGTTGGGTGAACCGGCCAGGATGGGAGTTCAAAGGCGGGTTACCTGTGACAGGGGAGTCGCTCCGACAGGTAAGCTTTAGGCGTGTAAGGCGGGTTTTGAGTGGACAGGCAAACCGCTCTGATCAAATAGACTTAATTTATTTGTTTTTAATGAATAATTGAGGTACCCCCTGTTAGTAAGCAAATTTTTGACTAGTACATGCATAATCAATAAAATTATATTTTAAGTATGAAGTATCAGTCTCCAATCATAGAAAATCTTAATATGATAACACTAAATGAAGAACAATCTGACAATAATCTAATAGATCTTAGGAAAATAATATATGAAAAAATATCAAAACAAGAAATGAACATACTATATTTTTTATATAAAGGCAACTCAAATAAAGAAATTGCTAATAGATTGAATATTTCAGAGCATACTGTAAAAGTACACAAGAGGAATATTTTTAAAAAGTTAGGCATAAAGGGATCAAACAATTTTCGAAGATTTTTACTTAAAACAAGTGTGCAATTTTTTGATAAAGCTAGTAAAATATACTAAAAATTTATTAGTTATATCAAATGTATGAGGTTTGTAATAAAAAATTTAGATAATGAATCAGATATAAATTTATTTCCAAGAACATACTATTAAAACTATATACTAATAATATAAAGCAACTTGTTATTTATTCCATAATTATATTCTTGCTACCTTATAGGTATTTTTCCTGCCAAATATTTGCGACAGTATTTATGGAAAATTAATTACATATTATATATCCTTCACAATACCTCTAAAGTAGTATTTAAGTAGTAATCTATAATATAAATTACTACTTAAATACTACTTTAGAGGTATTGTGAAGGATATATAAGTAGCTAGCTTTGTGTCTAAGTAGATGATATTATAAAACCTAATAAAATTCTACTTCTTATTCTCACAATTTAAAAAATTAAAAACATGAAAAATCGATTCATTGCCGTAGTTGCCGCATGCTTTATTTCAGCTAGCAGTTTTGCAAATTCAAAAGTTGAATCAAACATAACCAACAGCAAAGCTCTATTAGATAGCAAAAAAACAGAAATAACTTCGAATCAACCTGAAAAAGCAATTTATCAGACTTGCACCGTTACAGTAAAAGGGACTATTGATGGGAAAGTCTACAATTTATCTGTTACTTTTACAGCCGATGACTGTGTTGCGGGTTATATAAAAATTATTAAAGGTCTAAAATAAACTACTTTCATATGAAGACTATATTTGTAGCTTGTTTATTTTTTACTTCTGGATATTCTTTTGCTAAACATCCAATGAAGCAAAGTTTCCAAAGAATCTCACAAGAATCTGTTAAATGCTTGAATAGTGAAGTTGCTTCATTAAAACCTTCCATATTTGGGAACTGTACATTTAAAATAAATACACAGTCAGGGGGGCATAGTATAAATGTGGAAGTAACTTTATCGGATGTTCCTTGGTATGATTGTTTAGCAGTAAAGACAGCAATCTTACTTGGCCTTAAGTAAGTCTATTAAATAGTTCTTGTCAATAGGAATTGTATTATTACATTTTTATTGACAAGAACTAAAATTTTAAATTTTAAAATTATGTTCAGAAAATTTCAAACGTCTTTTTACGCATTAACCAAAATATTTTTTATATTTTTATTTCATTCAAATTTAGGGTACAGTCAAACAGAAGTTAATTTACATGCAATTTATCAATTCAATAATTATGAGTTGAATCAGGAAAACACTGTTGATTTTAAAGCTAACAGAAATGAAGCATTATCAATATTTATTGATAATAAAAAAAGTGATAGTTTATTTATTAGTGATGATAATACTATCAACTTTTCAAAAGAAGGAAGAGATAGTTTAGGTAAACAATTTTACATAAATATGCCAAATAAAAAATTAACATTTCGTGATTTCGTTTATATTGATAATGAATTTATGCCGGTAATAGTAGAAGAAGCTCTCCCAAATTTAAGGTGGGACTTTACTAATAAATTAAAAAGAATTGGCAACTTTAATTGTAACTCAGCAAGATTATCCTTTAGAGGTAGAGTGTATGATGCTTGGTATACTTCAGAAATTCCCACATCATTGGGGCCCTGGAAGTTTCATGGTCTACCTGGGCTTATTATCGAAATAAAATCTCAAGATAATGGTATATCTTTTAGATTGACAAGTATTAAATCTAGCAGAAATGAAAATATAAAAATCCCTAAGAACGGCAAAAATATACCAATTGAAAAATATATCGCCTTGAAGAATGATGCCGCTAAAGACTTTGTTAATAACTTGAAAGCTAAATTACCAAGAGGTGCTGTTGTTAACTTTAAAAGCGAGGATCATAACATCGAAAAAATATTCGAGTAAATGTCATTTAAATATTTTTTCTTTCCCCTTTTCTTACTTTCCTTTTATCAAGGATTAAGTCAGTCTATAATATCTGGTAAGATAACAGATTTTGAAGGCAACGTGCTACCTTATATTAGTGTAGTTCTAAGAAATAGTGCTGATAGCCTTGTGATTGCTAGCTCTCTATCCGACGATAACGGCTTATATTCTTTTAAAATATCTAAAAGCGGCTCTTACAAAATACATTTCAATTCTTTATCTTATGAAGAATTAATTAAATCTATTAATTTATCTTCTTTTAGACAAAATCTTACGATTGATGTTAAATTGAAATTTAAGGCTTTTGAGCTTGAAGAAGTAATTGTAAACACAAAAAAACAAATAACTATAAAAAATGACACTATTATATTCGATGTTAAATCATTCACTACAGGTGAAGAAAGAGTCGTTGAAGATATTTTAAAAAAAATACCAGGTTTAACTGTAGATTCTGATGGAACTGTAAGGGTGGGTAGCCAAGAAGTAGAAAAAATAATGGTTGAAGGTGATGATTTTTTTGAAAAAGGCTACAGAATCCTTAGTAAGAATATGCCTTCATATCCGGTAAGTCAGATTGAATTATTGAAAAATTACTCAAAAAATGTCTAATTGAAAGGGATTGAAAATAGCAATAAAATCGCATTGAATTTAAAAATTGATAACAAAAGTAAACTAAAATGGTTTGGTAACACAACCACTGGTTTAGGCGCTTTAAATAGATTAGTTTATCTCCAACAAAATAATTTGATGAAGTTTGAAAAAAGGAATAAATTTTATTTTTTATCAAATATAAATAATTTAGGAGAAGATGCAACTGGCGATGTGAAGAGTTTAATAACTCCAGCAAATACTGATGATATTTCTGATATTGGCAATAACGAGCGAACAAATAAAATAATTCAGTTGCCATCAAATCCCTTAATTTTTAAAAGAGACAGAAGTAACTTTAATGATGAAAAATTTGTTTCAATAAATGCTATTCATAATTTTTCAACTAAGATTAAGCTAAAAACTTTGTTATTCTATGACGTAAATAACAATACGTTTTATAAGAAAATACAAGAAACATATAGCCTTAAGGACTTACAACAATCAAATTTAGAGATTTACAATATTAATAGTTTCCTTGTAAATAAATTTGGGAAGGTTGACTTATCCATAAATACTTTTAATAACACTACTTTTGAACTTACTTCAAAGTTCAGTGTCCAACCTGATAATATTGTTTCTAATTATAAATTTAATAAAATTGAAAACAATGAAGAACTCAATAATAAAACAAATTTATTTGACTCTAAGCTAACCGCAATACATAAAACTAAAAGTAATTTTGTTTTAATATTTACAGGAAAGTACATTTCTGAAAAATCACCTCAACATTATTCGTCAAATAATTTATTGTTTAAAGATTTCATTCAACAAGATAGTACTAACATGACAAATCAACTTTCTAGCAATAGAATGGAATTTGTTGGTTTTGAATTTCAGCTAAAAAAGAGGATAAAGAATAGCGATTTAATTGAATTTAATTTAAGTAATAAATTTAGAACAGACCAATTATTGTCTAATTTCTACTTTTCCGACCCTCTCAATAGCCTATCTTATAATGACAATCTTCTATTTGAAAATAATGGATTTGGAGAACTTAAGTATACGAAAAATGTGAAATCTTTAAACTTTATATTAGGCATTTCTATGCATAAAATATATGTGAATAGTGTATTGAAATCCAATAACAAATCATATAATTATATTTATGAATATGTTTTACCTGTATTGGGCTTCAATTGGGCAATAAATCAAAAAAATAAGATTTTTGTTTCACATGTAAGTAGTAGAGCTGTCTCGAAAATAACTGACAATTTTACTAATTATATAATGACAAGTTCAAGAAGTTTAAATGAAGGTCTTGGTGCGCCAGAACTACTTAATACAAATACAACATTTGTTAATTATCAATGCGGGAATTGGGGGGATAGGTTTTTCTTAAACTCATCTGTAGTTTTTATAAATGAGCCAGATTACATTTCTAATAATTATACAATTACAGCTAATTCTATGATTTCTAAAGGGTTAATATTGCACAATAAAAATAATTTAAATTTATCTATATCTGCTGACAAATACATAAAATCAATTTCTACAAATATTAAAGTCGAATATCTATATCAAAAGTCAAATTACTTAAATTTAATTAATAGTCAAAGTATTAGAGAAATTAAATCTATTAACAATAAGTTCAATTTTGAATTGAGGTCAGTTTTTGATAAATTATTTAATTTTCATTTCGGTTACAGTAACGTTATGTCTAATATTATTTCTAATAGTATAAATGCTTATTCAAATAATACTTTGTTTTTGGATTTACTTTTTAGTATAAACGACAAAATAAACTTCAGCCTACAATCTGAACGCTATTTTTTAGGGAATTCTATAAATAGTGCTGATAAGTATAATTATTTTTTAGATTTAAAATCTAATTTTGTTATAAAACCTAATACTATTAATTTTTCTTTTAATATAAAGAATATTTTTAATAATATTCAATATACAACTCTTAGTGTTAGTGACTATTCAACTTCTCTTACGCAATATAGAATTTTGCCACGATATGCATTCCTTAAACTAGAATACCGTTTTTAACTATCTTTCAGAGCGTTGTTAAGCTTTGGGAATCGTAATCAAATTGTGTGTTTATATCCGCTCAAGGTAGGGCCTTTCATTAGACAAGTTTCACGTCCAAAATATAACGTTTCCAGCTCAACTACCACCTTCTTTTTGCAAACAAACCTTTGACAAACTGTGTGTTTTTGCTCGTTGATTATTAGTGCTTTAAAAGTAAAAAGCACGTACGGCCATGTATGTAAATGTCTTCCTACGCTCATAGTCATCACATGGTGGCTTTGATAGGTGGGTTCAAAATGCGCTCACTAGGCGGGTCACCGGCGACACGGAAGCCGCCCCGACAAACAGCTTTTGGGCTCGTTGGGTAGCTTCCGGTCGACAGGCCAGCCGCCCCAGTGGTTTACTTTGACCGGCTTGGTCAGGTTACGGTCGACAAGCCAACCGCCCCCACAAGTGTGGTTGGGCAAAGCGGATGAGGTGCGTTGATCAGCTTCGCCCGTCGGTATAGAAATCGGATTGTGCGTTGTTGTCCGCTCCGCGTGGGCGGGTTTCCGCTGACAAGATGCACGTCCCGAAGGCGAGTTTGCAGCCCAACATGATGAGTGTGTAAAGGTTGAGACTCCGTTCGTTGTCCTTAATTGTTCGCTCATCCATCAGCCCTCATGGGTGTTGGGTGAACCGGCCAGGATGAGAGTTCAAGGCGAGTTACGGGCGACAAGGTTGCCCGGCTCATTGGTCAGCTTTGGGCTCGTTAGGCGAGTCACGGGCGCCAGTGAAGCCGCCCCGACAGGTGGGCTTTTAGGTTCGTTGGTCAGCTTCCGGTCGACAGGCATCATGGCTTAACAATTAACTTGAAGAAATTACTTTGGCAAGACGTATCAATTCTCGCGACATTCTTTTGGTTGAGTACACCACTGCCGAAAACTGGTACAGTCAAATTCCAAACAAAAATTGGTTGTGCGTTTTAGTCAGTGATGATCTTGACAGGAGGTATCTTGATGATGTCATCTCGAAAATCATTCTCAAGGACGTTTGTTGGATAGCTACGATTGGGAATCAGTGCGAAGGGGTACATGATTTAATAGATGAGGAAATTGTATTTAGGGAAGTGTTGAAAGTAGATAAAGCTTATCTTCCCAAGCATGATATAATGACCACTTGGCATCATGATTTTGAGGATGGCATTTGGTTTTCCATCATCGCAGCTAATGACGATGAGATTGACATTGAGGCAGTTGTCATTCTGGATATGACCAACGGACAACGAATGACTGATATTCAAACAGCACTAGACAAAACTGAGTACGAAACTTAAACGCTTTTTTGCTCCGCGCGGACAGGCTTCCGGTGACAGGGGGCACGTCCCGAAGGTGGGTTTTCAGCCCAACATGACGGGTGTGTAAAGGTGTAAGCGGCTTGTGTTCAGGTAAGTTTTTCAATCACCATCAACACCCGTGGGCGTTGGGTGAACCGGCCAGGATGTGAGTTCAAGGGCGGGCTACCGGCGACAGTGGAGCCGCCCCAACAGGCAAGTTTAGGCTCGTTAGCCGACTTCTCGCTGACAGTGCAAACTCCTGAATGAGACAAGCTGAGGTCTCCATTTTCGGCTTCTGGCGACAGGGTAAACGCCCCCTATAAACGAGTCAACAAAACCAGTAAATCGGTAAGAAAATGAAAGAGTATAAAGTTGAAATCGTACGTTACATCCAAACTGGATTCGATTCCAATAAGGCTATCGTAGAAGCTAAAGCTGAAGCTCAAACAAAACTCGATGAATATGCTTCAAAAGGGTACAGGTTGGTATCCACAGCGTCCTCGGATGCATCTACGATTTACCTGTTCTTTGAACGAGACATTTAGCAGGTCATCGCTCCGCGTTGGCGGCTTGTCGGGCGACAGGTTGCTCGCCCCCGAAGGACAGCATTTCAGCCCAACGTGGGCAGGGGTGTAAAGGCTCGTGCCTCGCCATCAACCCCTGTGGTCGTTGGGTGAAACGAACAAAATGGGAGTCATGGGTGGGTACCGTCGACAGGCCGCTCGTCTCGACAGGGTCAGCTTTTAGCTCGCTGGTCGGGTTTCGGCTGACAGGGTGCAACTCGTGAAATATAACAATGTCAAAAAAGCAAAGACAACGGCCCAGAAGATATAAATGGCGAACAGCCATTTTCTTTATAGGAATGGGGTTTTTCGTAGCCTATGCAGTTGCTGGAACGATAGGGTTCTATTTATTGAAATACTACTACGTTCAGACAAAGGCAATTATAATTGACAAGGAGAACTATTTTGGAAATAATTCAGGCCGCTTTGCTTATTCATATGAGTTTCAGGTGAATGGTAAGTTTTACAGCAGAAGTTCTCAACATCCTAAGTATAAAGTTGGTGAGCGAGTTACTGTCGAGTACTTGCCATTTTATCCAAGGATCAGTAAAGTTATCGAATAGCTTAACCCTCTGGCGACAGGTAGTACGTCCCGAAGACGGGTCGCAGCCCAACATAATGAGTGTGTAAAGGTGCAAGTACGTTTGTTTGCTCGAACTTGTTCGCTCACTATCATCACCTGTGGGTGTTGGGTGCGACAGTTCATCGGTGCTTCAAAGTCGGGCTTTCGTGCGACAACTTGAACGCCCCTGTTAGGCAAGATAGGACTTCCAATTCCTGCTTCCGTGCGACATAAGAAACGCCCCACATGGGCAGGTTTGGGGCTTTATATTCTGAGTTCCAACTGACAATGCAAACGACCCGGTTAGAAAGAGAAAAATGAAAAAGAGACCTTTCTTTATGGATGAACCCCTTTGGCTACGTCTACTGATGTGGGCAGGGCTTTCTGGATTGCTCTACCATTTGTTTTTTGTTTTTTTTCACGAGTACGACCAACGAGGCCCCTTAGAAAAATGGAGTAGCGTACTTGGCTATCTTACAATGGCTTTCTATTTAAGCAGAGAGTGGTACTTAGGTCATTACAAAAAGAAGGCATAAGTCCGCTCCGCGTGGGGTAGCATTGCGTCGACAGGGAGCACGTCCCGGTGGACAGTTTTCAGCCCAACATAACGGGTGTGTAAAGGTGCAGGGGGGGCGTGTTCAGGTGAGTCGTCTGCCCACCATCAACACCCGTGGTTGATGTGCGCTAAAGCGGCTTTGCTACGCGATGTGTGTTTCTATGCGGGTTAAATCCAGCAGCCAGCCAATGAGTATGCCGCTTTGTTAGCTTTTGTGCCTAATGCCAGCTAGCGACCGACAACGCGGGCTTGAGAAATGTAAACTATGATTCCACCATAACTATGCATGAAGATTTAGCCAAAATATTTGACGCTTTAAAAGTTGGAAAGTCTACAGGCATCGACATTACGCCACTTTTTATAGGTAGGGAAGATGTAGAAGAAGATAGCTTTATAGACTACATTTTTAATGTTGCCATTGCACACGGCTTCGCTGAATCAGCCAATGGGTTTAATTCTGGCAATTTTGGATCAGGTATGTTTATGAAATTAACATGGGAGGGCAAGCAATACCCAACCTATCAAGCCTTTGTTGATAGACATAAAAAGCCAGACATATCAACTATTAACATAACGGGCAGTAATAACTCTGGCATTGTTCAGGGCTCAAACTTGCGGGATTTAAATGCAGCCTATAATACAACAACGATAATTCCGGCGGCAAATGACCATAAACAAAATGCTATTGTTTCGTTTATGGGAACTTGGGTTGCACCTGCTGTGACTTCCATTTTTGGTGGTTTAGTTATATATTATTGGTCGGATATTAATAATTTCTTTGGGCTCAAATAGTTCGCCACTAAATTAAACAATATCGAACAAAAATAAATATTTTCAATCACTTTCCTCTTTTTTATTCCCTCTTCATCTAGCATTGGCGCGGGCGAGTAGAACTGTGAATCACAAAGGGGTTTGACTCAGACAGCACGGGCTTGATTAAGAAAAACTTAATGCATATGGATTTTAATAAAAATGTAGTTGAATTTATACTTGCTCAAAAAGTAAGAGAGAATAGGCTTGAAATGGAGACTACTTTTAACCAAACTTTTGAAAAGCAAGAAAAAACACTTTCTGAGATAATAGATGGGCTCAAGCACGCAAATGTCAATAAGTATGAAAACGCAAGCCTTATATGAAATGTAGCAGCTTACATAGCTATAATCTCATATGATTTGAAAATTCTAGTAAGAAATTTGTCGTTTGCTGAGAAAGATTGGCAAAGAAAATTTTATGCAAGACATGCTTACTTATTAATATACGAAAGCATGGATAAGATATTTACACTGACCGGTACTAGATTAAGAGCCATAATAGCAAATTATCCTCATGGTGAAGCATACATCCAACAATTAAATTCCATCAATAAAATACTGAATAAATTTAAGTCCCAACATTCATCTACCCTAATGAAAGTACGAAACAATTCCGTAGGGCATAGAGATAAAAATGTGCTTATTCAGCTTGAATCCATAGAGTCAATAAGCTGGTATGATTCAACAACCATGTCTATACAGTTTGATAGCATCATCAAAGAGTTAGGGCCCCTGTGCCAGCAGTTGATGAATCAATCGGTTTCTGAATTGTATCGAGGGGCAAAGATTCAACAGGAATAATTGGAGGTGCTGTAATCATTTTACAATTTCATCAAACCTTTCAGTTGCTATTAATTTTTCCTCCCTAAATACTTCATCCCACACCTTATTATATATCGCCATGTTACGTTCCCACTCTTCCCGCGTCATAGGCGTGTAGTAGCTGAGCATCATGGTTTCCAGTTCCTTTATCGCGTCTTCTTCTTGTTGCGTAGTCATGCTCCGTTAGCGGGTTGTTTCTTACAGGGTACTTGGTGAGGGGTTCAGGGCTGATGGTCTATCTGCGGGTTAAATCCAGCAGCCAGCTTGAGGGTATGCGGGGTTGATTGCGCTCAACAAAACAGGTGTGTAAATGTCTCCCTACGGTCGTCATCTGCCATCATCGGCGTTGGGTGTGGGTCTATGCAGTGAGCCAAAGGCGGGCTACCTGCGACAATGGGGCAACAAGCTAGCTAGGCTGTGGCTCATGGGCGAGTGACGTGTGATAAAGGAAACGCCTGAATTGGGCAAGCGAAGATTGACTGGTTTCGAGAGGCTATAAGCAGATAAAATTTCTCTAAACAACTTAAAAGCATGTGCACCACCTTTATTGTAGTCATTATCATTGCCGCAGCAGGTATTTCAGCTCGAATTGTTAAAAACACAATCCGTTTTCCTAGGACGATAGCCACGTTCTGTTTATGGCTTAGCTTAAGTCGTTGTTGCTCACTCAGCGTGGGGTAGCTTACTTTTGACAGGGAATACGTCCCGAAGTCAACGTTAACATCCCAACATGATGAGAATGTAAAGGTGCAAACTGCTCGCGTTAAAAGATTAGCTTCAAAGCCATTAGCCCCTTGTTGGCGTTGGGGACATCAGCCATAAGAGCTTGTCCGGTGTATTACTGGCGACAGGCAGTGCGTCTCAGGGGTCAAGTTTGGGCTTTTTCACGCAGTGCAAATCCTAGATAATACACCACGGGGCGGGCACGGCGCGTCAGTTACGGTTACAATAGTCAAATCTTGTCAGTATAGCTACTCAAACACATGTTAAAAGAAAGATATTTTCATTGAATTTGTACTTATCACACATAAAATGACCAAACACAACAACTATGGAAAAGGCCGTACTCTCTACCCTTCTGCTTATCCTCTTGTCGCTACCTTCTGAAGCCCAACTTGATCGACTATTTAATCGTGTTGGCAGGAACGCAGAGCGCACAGCGAATAAGGCAGTAAACAACGCGGTTAGAAAAAAAACTAATCAGGTCGATGATCTTATCGAGGACGCAATTTATGATAGGCTCGAAAAGTCGTCGCTTAAGAAAAGAAACTTACACCAACACAGGAACGTACCTGTAAAAGCCGAGAATGATACTCGGGTAGCGATTGCTGAAAATCTACTAGTCGACATTGAAGGGAAATACCCCGATGGGTACGCTCCTAAGTGGAAACATATCACCTACGAAGGGTGGCTTGAAACACCCTATGAAGATTTTATTCGCCCAACGGCTGCATTGAAAAAGCGAAATAAAAAATTTGCAATTGGCGATTATTTGGGAAAAGCCGTGCTAATGTTTTCCAGTTCGGAAGTATGTGATTGTTATGCCGATATCGAGATAAATAATGTGGCCTTGATTACGGAAAAGCCACAGACATTCAGGGTTACTAATTTTACGAAAATAGAAAATCTGCGCCGAGTTAATAAGAATTGTATTGGCAACAAATTTGAGCAAGGCGGCTGGGAAGGGCAGTTAACGCTATCGGCAAACCGAGACGGTGATATACTAATGAGTTTGGTTACGGAGAGCTACAAGGCAGAGTTCGCCAAAAGTATTGGCGTATCGTATCGGTATATCGTCAACGATTATAAGATAAAAAACGAGATGTCGGCAGCAAAAGCCGTCAAAACGATTGAGGAAGAAATAGCGGCAAAGAAAGCAAAAAAAGAATTTATGGAAAAAAGTGAGCAACAAATTCAGGCTCTTCTTAAGCAGTTTAAGAAAAAATACACTAAAGATTGTTCAAGCTGTTTCAGTAGGCATAAAAGTATGTCTATTGAGACCGAAAAATCATACCTGACCGATGGGGAGAATATATACAGCCACACAGATTATAATCCAAGTTTGAATTCTGAACTTGGTAATAATTGTGATTACACGATTAAATTTGTGGGTATCCAGCAAAAATATAGTGACGAAAAGGGATATTATTATCAGGAAGTAGTACGAACGATGGGTCCCAATGAAAAACGAGAGAGTAAACAAGGAATGCTCTCCTATCTGTTTACTTCCCTAGCGGGTTTGAATGACGACATACAAGTGCAGGACGGATACTGCATAGAATGTTTTCGAGTCAATTCCATACAGTGGCTCAGAGTGAGCCGATAAAGGAATTTCGACCTCAAACAGCTTCGACTTCTATCCACATCAATTCCAGCTTCAGTCCGGTTCGGCGGCATCTTGGCGACAAGGAGCGTGAGTCCCAGAGCAAAGGTTTTCTGATTACTCAAGCGTAAAGTCGGTAGTATGTTGGTGCTTTGGATCTGTATGGTTGGGCTTCGTACAGCAGGGGGCTGGATAAACCGAAAATGAATAGCCCAACCAGCAAAGTTCGTTAAGATTAGCACCGGCACACCCAAATTACTGCTTTCAAATCCATCAACCCTTGTGGATATAGGGTGAATACAACAAGCGGTGTACTAGCGACAGAATAAACGTCCAGTTAGGCAGGTTATAGGTTTCCAAGTTCAGCAAGCACTCCCGGCGACAGAGAATACGAACCAGTTAGTCAAGTTTAGATTATAGGTGGGTACTGCGTGATAAAATGAACAAAGTGACTGTAATATTGCCTCATTTTTAGAACTCTAATAATCATCTCCATTTTTATAAAAACGCCGGCATTACAAATCATCACTTGCTCAACACTGTTACTTTGGGGTTTTACTAGTCAATCTTTTGCTCAAAATTACATCAAGCTAAATGATCTTTTTGATTTAACTTCCTTAATGAATTCAAGCCTTAACGCTTGCGATTTCTAACAATCCCACTATTTATGCTACTTGTGCTAGGGAGTATATGCTAGATAAGACACGTAATCGCCGTAGCAAGCACTTTGCCTAATTATCTATGGAGATATTTCCCTTTGTGGGATACTTGGAAATGCTGGATCTAGGTTACAGTCTGTATAAAACTGTTTTATTCATGAAGAAACATTATCTGCATCCTTAACACACTCTTTTTCTGATAGTAGACTATTCTCTAAAAATAAAAGTAACCCTGCTCTTGTGTCAATTTTGAGAAAAATGGTACTGGGTAAAACATTGCCTTCTTATATAAATAAATCCGTATTGATTAAGCTACATTGATGTACTACGCAAATAAGAGTATTTGCCCTGTTATACCCGTAGGCTATGAACAGGAGTTGACAGTTATTAAAAAGGCAAACTGATTAAACGACCCATTGTTGAAACAAATACCTGAACGATCCTTCGTCTCAAGAGGGAGGATTCAAAGAGACAGTAATTTTTAATAACTGTCTCACAATTCGCTCATTTCTATGGCTCGGGCCACCCCGCTAAATATGGTGTTTGATAAATCTTACAGAGACTTAGATCAACGGATAGCTGAGCCCGCCGGGCGGCCCAACTTTGCATACAATTCAAAGCAACTCTGTGAAGCCTACCGCTATGGCCGTTCCAACGTATCGGGACCGTCGAGGTAGTAAGGCTGCTCACATTTGGGAATGATCGAAGATTACCAGAAAAAGAAATTCAACTTTGGAATAGTATCATGGAAGTTAACTCATGGCCTATGCCTCGAATTAACTTCCATGATACTATTACTGGATAGAACCGCTTTATATCAATAATCTGGCGAATTAAATCCCTATGTGTTAACTATTCCCACACGGAGTATGGGCTAGGGCGCGCACGTATTCATTCATGGATTTACCAGTCCTGGCAAAGGCTTTTCCAATTACCGAAGAGTTTTATTGATCAACTTCACAAATCGACCAGGTGACTCGCTCAGCTAGTCAGAACAACAGAAAAAAGACGGTAAGGGACTTTAATTGTGCTCATGGCGTGTCTTACGAGCAGTAGAATACTGAAAGCCAAAGAGCGCTTAGTTGCTTTGTAAGCCACACTTAGAGAGGTATACTTAGGTGAGCAGTGTCTTACCAGCTGGTAGATATGTTTTGTATGGCTTTCAATGAATCACAGAATCAATACCACTAACCGCCAAGTGCCGTAACTCGTGAGGCAAGCGTAGCTAAGCTGACGGCAATACCTTGTACATCCTGAGCTTGTTTTTGTTGCAGGCTAGCCAGTTGCTGTTGAAGATTAGTAACCTGTTGCTGCAGCGTGTTGATTCGGGTCTCTAAAGAGCTTACTCGTTGAACTAACTGCCCCACATTGGCTACTTGCTGTTCTGTTTGGACAATACGTTGAAGCACATTAGTCCCTTGTACACTTAGCATTCCTGTAACCGTGACGTCACCCTCGAAAAGACCTGCTGGAGCGCCTTTTCCATAGATTCCCGGCCCTTGATTGGTCAAATGGAATCCAGCAACTCCAAAGGCGCCTGGACAGCTGGTATGTCCTTTCACGCCAGAACCCCCTTCGTGCCCGTCAGCCCAAACGCCAGCGGGGCCATTTTCGGTGCCGAACGTTTCGCCGAAGAGTCCAACCCACTTTTTACTTTTGCCAATGACACCCGCCCCGCTTTCGTTTTCCCCCATAACACCCGCTCCACCCGTTGTACTTCTACTATGGCCATAAACCCCCATCCACGTTTGACTTTCTCCCCAAACGCCGGTACCGCTACTTTGTCCGTAAACGCCCGGCCCTGCCGTGGGGGTTTGGTTATCATTAATGCCAACAACAGCCCCATGCGCGTCGCCTGCGTGCGATACACCTCGGATAGCCTCAAATAGATTCGACTCGGCGGTAACGGCTGCCTTCGCTACTGTTTCTGACTTGGCAACAAGTAGATTTTCCATATCAAGATTTTTTGGTTTAGAACGGTAAACGAAAACCCTCTCAAACTGATCTGACACCCTGTACAGACCGAATTAGCAAAAGGCCAATCTTTCCGGTTCTTGTCCTGTCAAGCTTAAAAAGCCCTGTTTGCAGGCTTCTTTTGTCCAACAGCAAAAAACAGAATAATCAGGTAACTCAGGTTTTAGTTGATTGCCACGAGAGAAAGTAAGCAGACTAGCAGGTTGCCCCGCTAAACACAAAGCAGTAAGTAGCCACCAACGGCATACGCCCGATCTGATTACTGCACTACTACGCCACTGCGTGGCGTCCAAAACAATGATCCGCCTTGGAATCGTTGTAATCGACCGCCTGCCTGGTCCGTCTCTGCACTGATCGGATAACCCAGACGGCTTCTTTCTGAACCTAGTTGAATCCACTTATCACGAATGGCCCCGTAAATTTCATGAGCGCCACTTTCCGGTGACCAATAAATGGATGCCACGGGTTTACCCGGTAGTTGAATAGCCTGGAAGTGATTGAATCGTCCATGCCCACTGCTGGTCGCTACTTCATCCGTAATGGGATAACCGAATGCTTCTCGACCCACTTGCAACCAGCGTTCACCTATGGCACCCCACACGATATGAGCACCCGTTGTGGGATGCCAGGAGATAATCCCCCCGGTAAAATTTTGAAATCGACCGAGCGTGTCAAACGTGGCTATTTCACCGGAAACAGGCCGACCCAGCGGGCCTGTCACCCGACCGCTTTGGACCCATTTTTCCCGAATAGCCCCATACAGACCAAACTCATTAACTGCCTCGAAATTTAGGGTGTAGCGCCCGCCATCGCCCGCAAATACGAGTGATTTACTGACCACCAGGCCCGACTCGGCTTGCCTTAATTCGTCGCCTGAGAAACGGAGTTCCTGAGGCATTCCAACTGTGTCATCGAAGTTGGGGGCTCCCGTTGGTGTGGCAATAGCCGAATTTACATCCCGAATCAAAGCTGCCACTTTGTCGACTCGACTTAGGGATAGACTACTCAAAACGGATCCGGCGACAATGCCCTTCACAATTCCCCGCAGGTTCCCAGGACTACCATCGTCATTTTCCATCAGCGCGACCACAAATAAAACTTGTTCTGGATCGGCCAATGGGGCGGGCGCCCTATCTAATCCCCAAAATGGCTGAGCAATACCGGGTCCTGGATGAGTTTCGCCTTTATCCACATCCCCAAAGGGACCGTATAGAAAAACCTCATAAGCGGGAATGGGAACCGGGAAACCGGCTACACTCACCGAAGAGGCCAGATTCACCGTGGTAACGAGGAGATAGGGCTCATCGGCCCCTGCCTCGTCCGTTTCTTCATGGCAGTGAATACTGCTCAAATAAGCTTGGATCATGTTGATTTTAGTTTGAGCGGGTTAGTCCGATCTTAAACTAGAGCGACTACCGCTGTGATACCCACCACTATTATTGCTGTAAATGTCAGCTTCATTCACATAAGTGGCAATAACCCTTTTCACCCATATACTTAATGGTTTTCTTGGTGGAGCGAATTGAACTACTGTTAGCCGGGGAAGGCCCACTGTTTAGTACCCTTAAAAAGTAAAAAATGCGTTCGGGTTAACGAACAATTGACAACCGCCTAAACGTACAGCCGCTGAAAGAATCTTGACTAGCTAGCCTTGTAATAGAGTCGAGCTGAAGGCGCTTCCAGCGTGCGCCGTTACTAAGCTAATCCGCGGCTAACCAAATGGAGCCGTCCGTTTTGTGTATCCGTTTACTAAGCGCAGGGCGTGGCTTATTGGTCTGAACTTACTACTATTACTAGCTTTTGGTATCAGCAGTTGTCACAAAACAATTCAGGTTGATCCCATTCTCTATCCTTTGAAAGACTATACCCTGGATTTGCAACAGGCAAAAACATGGTTACCCGGTAAATGGAAGCTGGTGAAGCAATCGTCCATGCTGCTTGATGCCAATCTGCCGAATGTAGAACTGCTGATCGATGAGAACCAGATTAAGGTAATCGACGAGGGTACTCAAATTGATAAGGTTGACTATGAACTAGTTAAATTAGCCTACCAGGCAGGACCCTATTTACAGCTTCAGACCAATGCCCAGCCCCGAGAAAATAATTGGTATGTGCGGAATCCTTCCTTATACATTAAGGAAGATCGAATGTATTTTGATTTAGGCCGGGCGCAGGATTTGCCAGCTTATGAATTCAATAGAGTAAGGTATTGAAGTCGGCTTGAACTTTATGAAGCGTACTACTTATGGGTCAGACGCTCGATTTACCAGTGGCAAAACGTCTTTGTCGTCTCGGATTTGGGAGCGTATTTTGAGAATAACCGTGCTTAATCAGTTTCGTGTAACACTCATCATTTGGAAGTGTTAATCTATTTGGAGAACGGCTTGATATTTGTATAATTCTTAGTCAAGTTGCCTATGGAATGTGGCTGTTGCAAATGTCAACAGGACTGCGAAAATCCCTGCCTAGTAAGCAGATTTTGCCTTGTAAACGGAATGAAACTAGCCATTCACTCAAGGCCGTCACACCCGTTTTAGACTTTTGCAACAGCCACGGTTACTAAGTTTTCCAATAAGGACTATTCAAAAATGACACTTGATGGGTTAGTGTTAGCAGAGAAAGAAATAAAAGCAGGAACAATCGCATCCGCATTTACCATTGGTATGCTGGTTGGTGTGGCTGTGTAATCAGCCACGGGCGGTAAATTTCTGATTACAATTTGTCTGCTTGCTGCTTCTCTTTTTATAGGGTACAAAAATTCACATAACAGGAAGGCTATCCAGACAGAAATTGTAAACAGAAAATCAGTTCATTAATTATTCTACTCCACTCTACACTGAACCAGCTACGGTGAGGAGGCTAATGTGTGAAGCCGTTTCAGGGCTATACAGGTAACACCAATAATTAATAGTTCCAGATTGTCACTATAATAAGTTTTTGAACAAGGGGGATTCTGTGGTAATGACCTTTAGCCTACTATGTTCGTCAATGATTGGAAAAACACTTCATGAAATAATTAATCGCTTTACTCTTTATTACGTTTAATCTAACGGCATTCGCTCAATCATTCAAAACGTCAAACCCTGATAGTATTCGATTTAATATTCAGGATGTATATAATTTCCGGGACGAAATAACTAATCCGTACATCAGGAAAGCGGCCGGTAATTTTGATGATCTGGACGTGGTGTGTCTGCATGAAATCGTTCATTATCTGCAAAAGCTTGTCGCTAAAACTAATATAGAATATGCCTTGGTAGGAGGAGCGGAATTTGTAGCTCATCATTTAACGGGCAAATCGACCATGCAGACCGCGTTTGATCAAATGAATCCGGCACTCGAAAAGTGCGATATGGTCTGAATTTTCCTCTCAGGCGAACAAATCTGTATAGGTAAAATGGTTCTTAGCTCTGGGCGCCGAGCAAAAGAAACGTCCGGGTATGTTGGGTTATATTATAGGTTTTCGTATTTGTGAGGCTACTACAAAAAGGCTAAAGACAAACAGGCAGCGTTAGGAAATAAAGTCATCCTAAGGGAGCCACCTACTATTCTCGTAGGGGGCAGGCTATTAAGTTATTGGTGTACTATACTACCTTCCGAATACATAAGCAAATACAAGTGCATAACGATTACCTCGAACGCATGAGGAGTTTATCGCGCCAATTGCCTTATATGAGCTGAATCTTTATAATCAGTATGCTCTTCAAGTTATCAGTTCTTGGTTTGTTTATTTGCTTTGCCAGTGTCTTTACACAGGCTCAGACGGTTAATACGTTATCGGCTCAGGAGAAGAAAGATGGCTGGAAGCTGTTGTTCAATGGTCGAAATGTAGCCGGATGGCATAAGTATGGTGCCAAAGGAGTTGGCTCATCCTGGAGAATAGACCAGGGCGCTTTGAATTTAAATGTACCCAATCGCGTAGGCAACAAAGCACCGGATGGGGGCGATCTGGTAACGGATGCCGTGATTACCGGTGATTTTGAGTTTACAGCCGAGTGGAAAGTTGAACGCTTTACGAATAGCGGTATCTTTTTCTTTGTTCAGGAAGACTCGAAGTACAAAAATATTTTCGATACAGGGCTTGAGCTGCAAGTGCTTGATGATGCTATCTACGAAGGCGCGGATGAAAACAAACACCGCGCCGGCGACTTTTTCAGCGTAGCCAACGCGCGTGTTCGGGAACTGCAACCGGTGGGTAGCTGGAACAAGGTGCATTTTGTCCTGAAAAAGAACAAATTGACGGTTTCCCTGAATGGGTTTAACATTCAGGAACACGACCTTAAAAGCGCTGAATGGAAACAGCGCGTTGCCGCCAGTAAACTCAAAGATGCGCCAATTAGCAAAGGGCAGTTTACGGGGCACATTGGTTTACAGGACTGGGGAAGTAGCGTCTGGTTCCGGAACATCAAGATGCGTTCGCTCTAGAACTTATGCCAAGCGCACCCAGATGGTACCCGACATGGTTTCGCCAGGGTTCAGAATGGTTAAGCCCTCACCGTTGTTGAACGAATCCACATTGGCCGTAAGGGGCTCAATAGCGATACTATCGCGCCGGGTAGGGGTAAAGCAAACCAGGTAGTTGAATTTGCCAGGGCCGGTTTCCTGTCCAACAATAAGCCGCACGCCGGAGTCAAGTGAGGTCAGGATGGTTTCGGCGAAAGTGTCTTGACTGTTATAATCACTGGTTGGTTCAATGGCAAAAGCGGTGTCCAGTTGCTGGTCCTTGAGGGTAATCTCCCCGGCTTGTTCGGGCGCCTGTCTCCCCGCTGGAATCATCTTTTCGTCGAGAAGTATAGGCGTACGCGCTGGCAAGGATAAACTCATTTCATCAATGGGTTGATCAGACAGCGTAAAATAAGGGTGCCAGCCAAAAGCAGACGGACTGCGTCGAATCCCCGTGTTAACGACCGAGTAGCTAACCTCCAGGGCACACATGCGGTCGTCATTCACCATGCTGCCACGCTGCAATTGGTTTGCCTGAACTAATTTATAGCTGACCGTCAGGGAAAACGGGAAAGGGTATCCCACCGTGTCGCCAGCGTAATCGTACTGTACCACCAGCTGGGCGTAGGTTGGGGTTACCTCCTCACTGACAACGCTAAAAACGCGGCCATGCACAAAGCCATGCAGGGCACTGTCACGTCTCATTTCGTTCATTTTTAAGGCAAAATCTTCGCCCTCAAAATGGTATATGCCGTGCCGTATCCGACTGGGAAACGGGTACAGAAGCGCACTTGAGTAGCTCTCGTCAGTAAGTAGCGCCTGGGGCGACTCGGGAGCTAATAGTAACGGTAAAAGGTAGCGTCCTTTGCGCAGAACCAGTCGGCGGAGTATGCCGCCAAAGCCGGGCAGCACGGTGATGAATTCGCCCGTTTCGGTATGTTCGAGTATGTATTCGGTAAGTGGTTCGGTGGCGGTAGCCGTTGGTAACGTACCGAAAGGCTGAGTCGTTATCTGAAAAGGCATGATATAAAAGACAGTGGTCTGTATGGGAGATCAGGTCTGAAATTTTTCAATAAATCCGGCAACTGCCACCAAACGAGTACTGCTTGTGGAGAAGCCCATAAAAAGGTAATCCCTCCAAGGTATTTATTGTTTGATAAATTGGGCCAAAAAATACCCACCGACCCACTGTTTTGCCCTGTTGCATCCCGTTATAGTTCGCCTTCAACGCCAAGCCCAAAAAGGGCAAAGTCATATCGTACGGGGTCTGTCGGGTCAAACTGGCGCAGCGTTTCCGTTAGTTCGAGGGCGGCTTTCCAATCGGTCTGGGGTCGGGTGAGTAATTTCAGATGCCGTGCCACCCGATTAACATGCACATCGATAGGAATTACCAACTGCTGGGGGCTAAGACGTGTCCAAAGACCAAAATCAACACCACGGTCGTCCTGCCGGACCATCCACCGCAGAAACATCAGCAAGCGTTTGCACGACGAATTTCGAGCCGGTGTAGCAATGTGCTTGCGGGTCCGTTCGGGAAAGAAATCGCTAAGGCCACAAAACCGATCATGAAAGGTAATGAGAGACGATTCGACGGTTTGTAGAGACCGGCTGTCGGAAGGATCGCTCAAATCGGGTAAAAAAGCACTTTCAAGCGAGTCGTTTTCCAGGTAGAACTGTTGGAAGAAATGCAGGAAATAGAGCGCATCTGTCGCGTTAAAGGTGCGGTGTTTAAAGTTCAAAAAGCGCTTCAGGTCGCTCTCTGCATGATTCCTGACAAAGTCGTGGGGGGCTCCATCCATCAATTCCACCAGCTCGTTCGCCTTCTTGAGGATAACCGGCCGCTGTCCCCAGGCCAGTACAGCGGCCCAGAAGCCCATCAGTTCAATATCCTGTTTCTTGCTGAAACGGTGCGGAATGCTGATAGGGTCCCGCTCAATGAAGGAAGGCCGATTATATAAATCGGCCTTCGCATCTAAGAAATCTCTTACTGAATCAATTTGTGCCGTAATCAATCGAAATTTATCAGTTAAAAAGGCATGTTGCCCGGACAATCATTTGCTTTTGCCACCGCTGATAACCCATGCCATTGCTCGGGAGATACCGGAGAAGGTAGCTAAAAGCGCAGACATGACAAATGTAAAGACGGCAATGAAGGGATACGCCAGCGTGAACATAATACTGAACGTTACGTAGCCAGGCGAGGCTTTCATCTGTTCGTCGCGCTTTTGATGACGTCGGGCAATCCGTTCTTCTTTGGTTTCCATAATTGAGCTATCGAACAATGTAACTAACCTCAGCCCGAAAACGCCGATCTACGGGCGAAAGTTTCGCGAAGGCCTGTGTCGATAATTTAATTAAGATCTTGTCATTGACGCCTGTATTGGGCAAACGGCCAATGACTTTCACCCAAATGCTTTGATTGTTGAACTCGTTACGTACCTGCACGAGTGTACCAATGGGGGCTGTTCGGTGTAGAGCGAGGTACTTACCGGAGCCGTCATTGCCTTCAATCATTTCGGCAACACCGCTGCTGGACATCCGCCGACCTCGCGTTGGCATGGGCGCGTCGTTGCCGGGCCGGGGTAGTTCTACTTCTTCAACTGGCTTCTCGGCTGGTTTGGCGCTCGCTTTCGTCTCGGATTCCGCGGGCTTGTTCTCAACCGGCTTCGTCGCAATGGGGACCGACGAGGACTCTGGGTGGTGCTCTGGTTTGGCTTCGGCCGGTGGGGCGGGCCGGGTTTCTGTTTTATGTGGCTCACTCGGGCGGCTGGCCGGGTGCACTGACGCATCCGGTTCAGAGCGACGGGTCGGCGTATCAACTGATTTGGGCGTTGTGACAGGCGTTGGAGCAGAAGGCATGCGCGACTGGTACGCTTTCTCCGAGACGATCAGCGCCTGCCCAATGAGCACATTGTTGCCCGGAAGGTTGTTCCATTTGCGGATGTCGGCCTGCGAAACGCCATATCGACCTGCCAGACTGTACAGCGTTTGTCCGGTTTCAACAACGTGAATGCCTGCCTTGGCAGGATCATCCGTTTTGATAACGGTTTTCTCCGCCTGCTTTTCCGGTTTAACGTCTTTGGCTTTGGGTGTCTCTGCTACTTTCGCATCCTTTTTTTCTTCCTTTTCCTGTTTCCTGATCGCTTTGTCGATGACTTTCGCTTCTTTTCGGGTCAGCGCACCCTCCGGAATCTGAATCCGGACGAGCTGGCCGTACTTGACCCCATCTTTTAGCTCAGGATTGGCAGCCCGGATGTCGGCCACGGAACGCTTGTAACGTCGGGCAATGCCAAACAAGGTTTGCCCTTCATCAACACGATGCAGAATAAACCGTTTGCCGTCTTTTTTTTCAACCCCTACTGAATCGGTAACTATTTTGCTTGCCGGAAAGTGTGGGTGGGCCGCCAGAGCTTGTGTGAATGCCAAACCCGCCAGCAGACCCAGAGGCATATAGAAAGGAAGTTTTTTCATGGATTTGTATCCACCGATTAACCGATTGAAATACGTGTTAATGATCACGTTGCTAAACGGCTTATAGTGTAAAATTAACGCAAAAATGCAGTTGTTGTTATGGATGGTGGATTTACAGACCTGGGCTCATGCTTAAATATACCCTGTTCTGAATTCACAATTTTGATCAAAGTTTCAATAAATGTACGTTTATTGACTTGTTAAAAAACCTTAAACAAGAACCACATAAACAGAAGTGGTCGTTTGATGTTTACCAATAAAGTAGTGAAACGTTGAAAACGAAGAATTACCGATGCCGTAAATCCGGCGTTGGAACGGTCTCCATTCGGCTTTTCACTTCCAACTTCTTAAAAATTATGCAAAATTATTCGATACTCTGGGCCGACGATGAAATTGATCTCCTGAAACCCCATATCCTTTTTCTGAAGAATAAAGGCTACGATGTTACATCCGTAAACAGTGGGGCCGATGCGCTTGATCAGGTTGAGCAGGCCAACTACGATGTTGTTTTTCTGGACGAAATGATGCCGGGTATGACGGGACTGGAAACGCTCTCGCAAATCAAGCAGATACGTCCGAATCTGCCCGTCGTGATGATCACCAAGAGCGAAGAAGAGCATATCATGGAAGAGGCTATCGGCTCCAAAATTGCCGATTACCTGATCAAACCGCTGAACCCGAATCAGATTTTACTGTCCGTTAAAAAGATTCTGGATAATAAGCGTCTGGTTACCGAGCGAACGAATATCGGCTATCAGCAGGATTTCAGAAACATCTCCATGCAGTATAACGACCGCATGGATTTTGATGAATGGGTTGATGTGTACAAGAAACTCATTTATTGGGAACTCGAACTCGACAGTTCGCAGGATAAAAGCATGTCGGAAGTGATGAACATGCAGAAGAGTGAAGCCAACTCCGAATTCTGCAAGTTTGTGATTGACAATTACGAAGACTGGCTAAACGACCCCAAAACCGAAAGCCCCATCATGTCGCACCAACTGATGCGCAAGAAGGTATTTCCATTGGTTGAGTCAACGCCCGCATCGTCCGGTTCAGCGCCTTTGTTCTTTATCCTGATCGATAATCTGCGGTACGACCAATGGAAGGTGATCCAGCCGCTGCTGGCCGACTACTTTACCGTTGAAGAGGAGTCGTCGTATTACTCGATTCTACCAACCACCACCGGCTTTGCCCGGAATGCTATCTTCTCTGGCATGATGCCCAGCGATATGGAAAAGAAACACCCCGATTTATGGGTGAATGATGACAGCGAAGATGAGGGGCTGAATAATCATGAAGAGGAATTCCTGCGCCGGCAGCTCGACCAGAGCCGTTTGAACATCAAGATGTCGTACCATAAGATTCTGAATGTTGGTCAGGGTAAGTCGCTTGTCGATAACTTCAACAACCTGTTACAGAATCAGTTAAACGTAGTTGTGTACAACTTTGTTGATATGCTTTCCCACGCCCGTACGGATATGGCCATGATTAAGGAACTGGCTCCTGATGAATCGGCATATCGGTCCATTACCCGGTCGTGGTTTTTGCACTCACCACTGCTTGAGTTTGTTCAGAAAATTGCGTCGAAAGGCGGACGGTTAATTATTACGACAGACCACGGCATGATTCGGGTGCAGAAGCCCGCTAAAATTGTCGGCTACCGCGAAACGAATACCAACTTGCGCTATAAGCAAGGCAAGAACCTCGGATTCGACGATAACCACCTGTTTGTCGGTCGTAAGCCGGAACGCTTGTTCCTGCCTAAGCCGCACGTATCGACAGCCTATGTGTTTACCCTGGAAGATTACTTCTTCGCGTATCCCAATAACTACAACTACTACGTGAATCACTACCGAAACACCTTCCAGCACGGGGGCGTATCACTGGAAGAAATGATTATTCCGTTCGCGTACCTGAAAGCGAAGTAGGGGAGTGCTGTAAAAAGTGAAATGAGTGGCGTAGGTGAATTCAGGTATATCTGTTTCACTTACGCCACTCATTTCACTTTTTATACCAACTACACTTACTACACTAATAATTTGCGAAGATATCTTCCATCATGTAGGCGTGTGTGCCCAGCCATTTGGCGGTGCCATTCAGCTCAGTTACTTCGATGGTCATGTCGTTTCGGAAGTCACTTAAGCAGTATTTACTGATTGCCTGCTCAATTGTATTCAGAATAAAAGCAGCTGCTTTGGACAGCACACCGTCGACAATAATTATTTCGGGGTTGAACAGGCTAATGGCTATAGCAAGACCTTTGCCCAGCTGATAGCCTGTTTCATGCAGAATATCAATGGCGTAGGAGTCGCCGGAGTTGGCCGCGTTAATGACCTCGTCGATATCCAGTTGATCGACCTGGTCGCGGAAGGTGGCTAATTTGGAGACCTGGCCAGCCAGAATATCGGTTTGCGCACGTTTCACCACGGCAGAAGCGGAGGTGATGGTGCTCAGACAGCCAATCTTTCCACAGAAGCACAGCTCGCCGTCCGGATCGACCTGTATATGACCCAATTCGCCTGCAAAGCCGCTGGCACCCTGGAATACCTCCCCATTAACTACAATACCCAGTCCAACACCCCAGTCAATATTGATAGCGAGCACCTGCTTCTTACCCTGAGCCCCGCCAAACCGGCTTTCACCCAATACCGTCGCCTTGGTGTCGTTGATCAGGTAAACGGGCTTGTTGAGCTGGGTTGAAAGCCATTGAGGAAGCGACTCGCCCGTTTGGTGTAAATTCTTATACGTCAGATTTAGCCCCCGGCGAGCGTCGACCAGACCCGGCATAGAAATACCAATGGCAATAAGATCGTCGATGTTAATATTGGAATCGGTTAATGCACTGGTAAAATAATGAACCAGCGAGGTAAGAAAGCCCGGATTGTCGTTTAGCCGCAAGTCATAATCTCCGCGAAAGATCACCTTTCGCTGCACGTTCATGAACAGAATCTTTGTATCATGGGTGCTAACATCCAGCACGGCTACGTAATTGCTCCGGGTATTCAAGCCAAATAGAACGGGACGGCGACCATTACTTCCAGTAGCTGTACCAATAGGCGTAACCCATTGACTTTCGATGAGTTCCTCAACTAAAGATGTTACGGACGGTACGCTGCTATGCAGCATTTTGGTTAGATGAGCCAGTGTACAGGTGCCCTCCGAATACAGGTGAGCGAGCACTTTTCGTTGTTTCTGGTTTTTTTTGTAATCAACAACCGACTGAGAGGCTGGTGTATCTTCGTCAATGGTAAAAGGTGTGTTCATTTTTAATGGACAAGAAATAATCGTTACGGAATGTACAGGTATACGGAAGAATAAGGTTTAGTTTTAAAGCAAGTGCTATACTTGAACTACTTATATATGTAATGGCCAATTATTTTAAAAACTAATCAAATTTTTATCGTATTACTTGCTAAATTCTACATAAATACTAAAAAAAATAATAAAATACTGTAATAAATATATCAGTCAGCCTCTCAGGCACACCTCGCAGTGCTAAAGTGCTTTAAAAAACAGGTCCTTTTTTGCTGAATGACCATCATGAAGGCCATCAGCGTATCGTAGAGAGGGCGAGTGAATGCCCTTCCCTTGAGTGAATCTCATCAATTACATAAAAGAGAGAAATTTGGTTTATTGACCCTCACAGGTATAGTAGTAAAACTGCTGATTTGCAATTGTATACTTTAACTATAAACTTAGAGTAAGGTGCTACAGGCGTTCTTTTTGATAGTAGTACTCACTACCTGCTTTTAATAAGGAAAATTATTTTGTATAAAGTGCCTATTAATGAATAAAATATATTCTTGCTTAAATCAATATTAAAAAAAATTATAAATATGGCTTCTGAATCTATATATTTGTCGGTACGCTGCATGAGTGAAATTACTAGTAAACAAGCATTACCAGTATAAAAGCAAGAGCTGTTTAGCCGTTCGATTGTAAGGGTTGACTCCATGGGCCTTAAATATGAGCTCTGAACAGCTTAATTGTACAATCTTTCTTCCAGCACAGTTTAATCAAATAATTCTATGGCAAAAAGTTTACTTAGGCTTATTATCTTATTGTGGGTGATAAGTGCCCCCGTATTCGCTCAGACGATCTCGGGTAGGGTTACGGCGGGCAATGATGGCCAGCCATTACCAGGGGTCTCCATTCTGGTAAAAGGAACAAAGTCCGGTACAATTACGGATACCGATGGTAAGTATTCCATTGCTGCGGCAAAGGCCAAAGTACTGGTATTCTCGTTTATTGGCTACAAGAGCAAAGAGGTTATCGTCGATAATAAAACGACGATCGACGTTTCGTTGGACGAAGATGCGTCGATAATCAACGAAGTTGTGGTAACGGCATTGGGTATTCCTAAAGAAGAACGTGCCTTAGGATATGCTACGGTGGTTGTTAAAAACGACGCGCTTATCAAAACGGCCACACCAAACTTTGCAACGGCATTGTATGGTAAAGCGCCTGGGGTAACGATTAATGCTACACCAGGTGGTGCCACCAGTGGCGTGAGTATCAGCATTCGTGGGTTAAGCTCAATTACCGGTAACACACAACCGCTGATCGTGATGGATGGTATCCCCATCCGAAATGGCGAGGCCCGGAACACCGATTACTGGGGCGACCAGCGTATCCGCGGTAATGGCCTTTTAGATTTGAACCCGGCTGATATTGAAAACATCTCCATTCTGAAAGGAGCATCTGCTGCGGCTCTGTACGGGTCGGAAGCCGTAAACGGCGTCGTACTCGTAACTACCAAGACCGGGAAAGGCCGAAAAGGACTGGGCGTTGATTTCAGCGCAAGTTACAGTGTCGACAAAATTGCCTATCTGCCACGCTATCAGAATGTAAGAGGTCCTGGGTACTTCCAGAACTATGCTAACGGCGGTCAGGATGCCAATGGCTTCATCTCGTACGACACGGATGGCGACGGTAAAGGGGATACCCGCGGACTACTGGGTGCCACGGTTAACTTCGGTCCTAAGTTTGATGGGCAGCCGGTTATGGCCTTTGATGGTGTCATCCGCCCTTATGTAGCATCCAATAACAGCTATGCCAACTTGTTCCAGAATGCCAACAGTTCGAACATCAATCTGGCGATTTCCAAAGCAACGGATAACTCGACGATTCGCTTTTCGTACACGCGTCAGGACAACGGCATGATTAGCTATGCTGCCAAAAATGAAAAGAACATCATGAACCTGAATGCCAGCTTTAAGGTCAACAAAAAGCTGACAACAGACCTGATGGTCAATTACGTAAACCAGTATACGCACAACCGTCCCTTTAAAGTGGATCGCATGATCAACAACTTTTCGGGGATGATGAACCGCTTTGAATCGGCCGACTGGTACTTCAATAAATACCAGACCAGTCAGGGTTACAAATATGTAACCGGTACTAACCAAAGCCTTACGCCCAATGAGAACATCATCCGGAATGGCTTTAAAACCGATATTGGCGATTACGTTTGGAGTACCCGCGCCAATACATACGATGAATACAGTAACCGTGTTATTGCCAGCATTACGCAGCATTGGCAGATTCTGGACAACCTGAAACTCAGAGGCCGGATTGGTACCGACATGACATCGGAACGGATTGAAGACAAGCAGCGCAGTTCAATTCCGCTTGCCTTTGGTTACTCGGGTTACTTCGCCATGAATAACAACCTGTATAGCAATGTGTACGGCGATGTACTGCTTACCTATACTAAAAAACTAAACCCGGACGTAACCGTGATGGCATCGGGTGGGTATACTGCCAATAAGATGCTCAATACTTACGTTGGCCAGTCGACCAACGGGGGGCTGAGCACGGAGAATTTCTTCGATATCTCCGCGTCGGTAAATACGCCGGGTGGCAACAACAGCCGCGATAGGTCGATCCGGGATGCCTTTTTGGGAACAGTTAATTTTGACTACAAGAACTTCTTCTTCATTGAAGGTACTCTGCGCCGGGACCGCACGTCTACCCTGGCGCCGGGCAACAACGCCTTCGTTTACCCGTCTTTGAACTCAAGCCTTGTGTTCAGCGATCTGTTTCGGTTACCCGCGGTTATCAACTACGCGAAACTGCGAGGATCATGGGGGATCGTGGGTAACTACCCGCCTATCTACAGCGCCAATAATGCCTATAACCAGGGTAACCTGAGTACACAGCAGACCGGTGGCAGTTCGGTCTTGTATACTAACATTAGCAGCAATTACGGAAATGATAAAATTCGGCCTGAGCAGAAACATGAATATGAATTTGGTCTGGAGGCCAAACTGTTCAGAAACCGGCTGGGTATAGACCTGTCGTATTACAACGCCCAGATTGTTGATCAGATCCTGCCATTAACAATTGCCGCTACCTCCGGTGCCCGGTCAATTCTGGCCAACATCGGTACGCTGAGAAACCAGGGTGTCGAACTGGGACTAAATTTCTCCGCCTTAAAAAGTGCGGACCTGAACGGACTGAACTGGGATATAACCTTGAACCTGGCTAAAAACAGCAACAAAGTTGAGAAGCTAACGAACAACTCGACCGAGCTGTTACACGCTGACTACGATGGTAATGCCGCTCAACTACGTTCGGTAGTTGGCCAGCCAATGGGTGACATTTACGTACATGGTATCTTAAAAGACGCCAACGGCCGGAATGTTGTTGGCCCGAACGGGATCTACCAGCTAGACGGTGCCAACTGGATAAAGGCGGGTAATGCAATGCCTAAACTAACGGGTGGTTTTCTGAACAGCGTAGGCTACAAAGGCTTCAATCTGGATGTGGTCGTTGACTTCCGGTATGGTGGCTCCATCATGCCGACGGGTATCAACTGGCTCACATCGAGAGGTCTTACGGAAGAAAGCCTTACCGCAATGGATGCCGAGCATGGTGGCCTGCGCTATTACAGGGATGCCAATGGTAAAGGCATTCAGACGACGGGCGCTGCCGGACCAAACGGCGAGGTTGTTTATAACGATGGTATGCTGATGAATGGCGTACTGCCAACGGGCGAAGCCAATACCAACGTTATCTCTCAGGCGGTTTATTATAACAACACCTACAACTGGGGCGGCCCTCAGTACAGCAGCTCGCGCTACGAGTTGTACGTGAAGGAAAATACGTATGTCAAGATGAGAGAAGTCTCGTTAGGCTACCGGATTCCGGCCAGTCTGACCCGAAAAATTGGCACCCAGAATCTGACCCTGTCGGTGTTTGGCCGCAACCTGTTCTTCATCTACAGAACCATCAAGGATCTGGATGCTGAACAAACCAACTCGAGTACGCGGTGGGCAGAAAACATTAATAACGCTGGTAACAACCCATCGTTCCGCACGATGGGGGTAATGCTACGGGCCAGCTTCTAATCCTAATTCAATCATGAAAATGAAAAAGATATCTTTCCTGTTGTTCGCGGGGCTTTTGGTTGGAAACATCTCCTGTAAGGAAGCTGAGTTCACCGAGGCTTATCCAAACCCTGCCAAAATTGCTGAGACAACCGTCGAAAAACAGTTTACCGGCGTTCTGTACGCCAACAAAGATTATGTGCTTCCGGCGTATCGGCATTACTTCGTTACGCTGAGAACCTCCCTGAACCACTATAACCAGGCAACGGGCTGGATCAATTCGTCCGGACAGTATATACCGGGTTCGTCGGGGGTAGAAGATGTGTGGTACAACTACTACAACATGCTGGCGCAGTACCGCGAACTGCAAAAGGTGTACGCATCAAGACCCGCAGATCAGCAGGCAGACCGGAAAATCTTCATGCTGGCAGCCGCTGTTTACGTCTATGATTATACGCAGAAGATGGTCGACGTTCTGGGCGCTATTCCATTCAGCGCAGCCGGGATGCTGAGCTCCAACGGGGGCGACTACCTGGTGTCCAGTGCTAAGTTCGATACGGCCGAAGGCATATATACCTTTCTGCTCGATGACCTGAAACGTATTTCAACCGAGCTAAATGGCATTACCCTGAATGCCGGTTACCAGAAATCCTTCCAAACGCAGGACTTCGTCAATAAAGGCGACCTGACAGCCTGGAAGCGGTACTGTAATTCGCTTCGGCTTCGGCTGTTGAACCGGGTTTCGGATGTGGATAGTTTTAAAGCCAGATCGAGCGCTGAAATGGCTGAGATTTTGGGCAACGCAACCACCTATCCAATCGTTGAAACCAATGCTCAGAACATTCAGATCAACGTGTTTAATATAAACACCGACATTAACTCGAAAGGATTCCAGGATGGTTTAGAGTCAGCGGGTTGGTTTGGTAACACGGCGGGTAAGGCGATGATCGACAATATGAATGCGAACAACGACCCTCGCTTACCCCTGCTTTTTGAGCCAGGCGCGAGTGCCGGTGGTAAGTACATTGGTATTGATCCTACGGCTACGGAGGGTGCTCAGACAACGCTCTTCAACGCGGGTCAGGTAGCGATTTATAACCGTTATACATTGAGCCGGAATCAGTTTTTTCCCGGTGTTCTGATCAATGCGTCGCAAATGAATTTGATCAAAGCGGAATATTATCTGAGAACGAATAACGATGCCCTGGCGAAAACGGCTTACGAAACGGCCATTACGCAGTCAGTTCAATTCTATAACGGTATTTTGGCGCTGTCTAATGCCACGGGTATAACGGGATCTGCAGCCCCAACGGCGGCAACACCTGCTGCTATCAGCGCCTACATTGCCGGTCCGGCTGTAAGCTGGGGCAGTGCAACAACCAGCGCCGACAAGTTAAAACTGATCGCAACGCAGAAGTGGTTGCACTATAACCTGGTGCAACCTTATGAAAACTGGGCCGACATTCGCCGGCTGGACTTCCCCGTGTTGAGCTTCCAGGTCGATAACGCAAATAACCAGACACTTCCTCCGGTGCGGTGGACGATTCCGGGGAATGAAGTAACGTATAATGCAGCCAACTATGCGGCTGTAAAAGCGACCGATAATCTAAAGACCAGAATCTTCTGGGATGTGAAATAAGGATTTTGCTGTTGTTGGCTATACCAGCTAACAACAGCAAACAAAAGTTTAAATTAGGTTGGTAAAAAGAGGCAGACCGATTGGTTCGTCTCTTTTTTGTTTTCAAATCAGCCTGGTTACTTACTCTGGTTCTCCAGCACCAATAACTGAGGGAAAGAGGTGATACCCTTGAAAAGGAGTTGGGTCATTTCGCCAACCGTGTGAAAATAAGACCCCAGGATTAGGTCTACATCGCCGTCCCGGTCAAAGTCGGCGGCTTCCATTGTCAGCCATTTGCCATCGGCACCGGCGGGCGTGCTCAGGGGAGTAAATGTGAGCCCGCCCTGGTTGGAAAAATAAATAAAGCTCTGCTCCGGCTGCTCCAGACTGGTGTAAAAAGACGTAGCGGCTAGGTCGAGGTCGCCATCTTTGTCGAAGTCGCGGGCTATGGCCTTTGCTGCTCCATACATGGGGTAAAACCAGACTTCTTTAAAGTTGTCTTTCCTGTCGTTTAGGTATATACGTACACCGTGGTAATTTTTCTTGATGGATGAATAATCCCAGTTGTCGCCGTTGGTCAGCAAAATATCCTGGAAGCCATCCTTATTAAAATCAACCAGTTCAAAATAACTGGAGCCAAACAAGGGGGAGAATTGCAGTATGATTTTCTCCTTAAATTTTCCATTACCCAGATTGTAGAAGATAGAAACCTCTTCCCGCGCCTGAGCCATCAGGACCATAATATCGGGCTTTTTATCATGGTTGAAATCGGCAATTTCGACTTTACGCGCACCAGGAAAAGCTTTCAAGATACGTTCTTTGGCGGGGTCGAAACCATCGTACCAGAATAGCTTTCCGGCATTGTTTCCAAATCCGCAGATAAGTGCATCTTCTTTACCGTCGCTATTCAGGTCGCTTGCCAGAAACTGTACGGGGCGGGGTAACTGCCGGATATTGACAGGAATGGAACCCGGCTTAGCGGCTCTTTCCAGCGTCATAAGTCGGCCCAAGTGCTGGTCCGACGGACTGAAAACACCGATGGTGAGTAGTCTTGGCGCGGCATATTTGGGGAAGTCGATATCTGTTGGCGGAGTGTCGATCCACCATGTATCGGCCAGTTGAAGCTGATTATCAAGAACGTACAACGTATTCTGCGCATCGCCTACGTAGAGTTGCCCTCTTTATGCGTCAAACTTCAGCAACGTTGTTTGCGGCACGGGTTTATCACCAATGGTCACTTCTTTGGTCGCAAACAAAGTAAGTTCGTTGGTTACCGGCGCGTGGGGTTTCTGCGGTAAGGGTATTTCGGGCGCTGTCTGCTCATAATAACGAACGATTTTCTCCCAGTCCTCCAGGGTCAGCGCAGACGTTCCGGGATAAACATGCAACTGGCTAATGGCTTTTTCTTCTTCGGGTGCCAGCGGTTTCAGGGTGTCTTGCCCCGGTAGTTTGAGACCAAGGCGCATCGCCATATTAGGCAGTACACCCGTAACCCACGTCTTTTTATCCAGAAGTTCAGGCTCAGGGAATAGGTGGCAATTCCCGCAGTATTGGTGCGCCAGTTGCTTCCCGGAAGGATCGGTTTCTGTTTCTCCAGGGTTGGCAGACTTTATATCCGCTTCCTGATTTGACGGAATGGAAAATGAAGCGACAAGCAGAAAAAGTAACAGAAGTAAACCGGTTCTAAGCGATGGCATTGGCGATGAATTTATTGCAAAAGTAAAAAAGAGGAATGAACCGGATACGAAGTGAATCAGAAACGCAGTCAGTCAGTTACACACAAACGTTTCCGAATATACTGAATGTACAATTGGTATTCGACCAATTATTTTCATAGTTATTGATTATTTTTGCAAAATAGTGGCGGGGTTTTTAAAAAAATAAAATAACTCTGCCTTTAATTAGGACTGATCATCTGGAGAGAGTAGTCCCGTTACCAGCACATACTCAGCTCATTGACTATGCTTAACCTATCTACCTTGCTTGCCTTCTTTGCGTTATCGGTTGGTTCCCTGCTGGCTCAGCAGACTTCGGAAACGAATCGCTCTAAACCGTATCCGTTTACAAAAGGTCTGGTAGCTCTCACGGGCAGCCGCTACGGGCGCGAAGCCATTTATACCGATCCACTGGCCTATCAATTATATACCGGTACGCTCAAACAACCTGCCGAAGGGGCGGTATTTGGCAAAGATGAGCAGGGGGGAGATATTAAATGGATTGCGGTAACGGCCGACAGCCTGAACCGGCTTCGGCTGCGGGGGGGCATTCGGGGCAATGGTGGTGCACCTGCGGGACCCGGTGTAGTAGCCGGTAGCTTACGGGGAGGTATTGGCGGTGGCGGTGGGTATACTTACCTGACTTATCCATCAGCTCAGGAACAGGTTGCGCTGTTGACTATAAAAGGGAATAGCAACGTCTACGTAAATGGCGAACTGCACATGGGTGATGCCTACAGTATGGGCTATCTGCACATCCCGGTGAAGCTCCGGAAGGGCGTTAATGAGTTTTACGTACGGGGTATCATGATTACCGCCAGCCTGAGCTTCCCGGACAAATCCGCCCAGTTGGCTACCGACGATCCAACCTTGCCGAGCATTCGGTTAGGCGAACAGAATGCGTCGCTCCAGGGAGCAGTGGTGGTCATCAATACGTCAACAGCACCGCTGTCGGGTCTGCAATTGACCAGTACGTTGGCCGGTAAAACACTTACTACGTCGTTACCCGTTATTCCGGCCCTATCGAGCCGAAAAGTTGCGTTTACGTTCGATGGGAGCGGGGTTCACACAAAAGGGCCTCAGCCCTGCGAATTAACCCTCGTCCAGAAAGGCAAGTCGATCGATGCGGGAAGCGTTTCTGTAGAGGCCGTTCCGACCGGGGCCTCCTATAGCCAGACGTTCGTTAGCCAGATCGACGGTAGCTTACAATATTATGCCGTAACGCCACAATCGTCGGCAACGACCGCTCCGTCGGCGCTGTTCCTGTCGGTGCACGGTGCGGGCGTAGAAGCCATCGGGCAGGCACGGGCGTATAAACCAAAAGACTGGGGTAACCTGGTAGCGGCCACCAACCGTCGGCCGCGCGGTTTTAACTGGGAGGACTGGGGCCGGTTAGATGCGCTGGAAGTACTGGCGATTGCCCAGAAACGGTTCAAACCCGATCCGCAGCATATTTATCTGACTGGCCACTCCATGGGCGGGCATGGCACCTGGTTTCTGGGGGCTACCTATCCTGATAAATGGGCGGCCATTGCGCCCTGCGCAGGTTACCCGACACTAAAAGAATATGGCTCTGCCGATGGAGTAATCCCGGAAACCAGCAATGATCCATTGGAACAGATGCTGTTACGGGCCGGTAATCAGAGCGACGTGCTGAAACTGACGAGCAATTACAAACCGCTGGGCGTATATGTTCTGCATGGTGATGCCGACCGTACGGTGCCCGTAACCTACGCCCGACAGATGCGCAAATTACTGGGCGAATCACAGCCCGATATGAGTTATTACGAATATCCCGGCGGCAGTCACTGGTTTGGGGATGAAAGTGTTGACTGGAAACCGCTGTTCGATTTCTTTAAATGGCACCGGATTGCCCTGGACTCGACGGTAAACGACATTGATTTTGTCACGGCTAATCCGGGTATTTCATCTACCTATCGATGGGCCTCTATTGAGCAGCAAACGCAGCCGCTACTCTATAGCCGTATGCAGCTCACCCGTCGGGGAAAGGCAATTACCGGGACTACATCGAACATAGCCCTTCTGAAGTTGGCGCTTGATGCCTTTGATGTCAAAACCCCGGTGACCATTACGCTGGATGGCACTACGCCAATTACCTACACGACTACCCGTTCACAGGATACACTATTTCTAAGTCGGGACAACGGGCAGTGGAAGCAGGCACAACGTCCTACAACTGCTCAAAAAGGACCGCATCGGAATGGAACGTTCAAAGATGCGTTCAATAATCGAATGGTTTTCGTTTACGGAACGAAAGGCACAAAAGAAGAAAACGAGTGGAACTGGCAAAAGGCCCGCTACGATGCAGAAACCTGGTATTACCGTGGTAACGGTGCTATTGATCTTGTTGCCGATACAGATTTTTCACTGGCAAGATATGCCGATCGGGGCGTTGTGCTGTTCGGAAACGCGACTAACAATGCGGCCTGGAAGTCACTTCTGGCCGATTGTCCGATTCAGATGGAACGTAACCGCCTGCGGGCGGGCGAACAACAATGGCAGGGTGACGATCTGGGCGCGTATTTTGTCTGGCCAATCAAGGGATCGGCTGTTGCATCGGTAGCAGTCATTGGCGGAACGGGACTAAAAGGAATGCGGGCGGCTTCGGCTAATCAATATTTTGCCGGGGCGAGCGGTTTTCCTGACTTCATGATTTTCGGCCTTGACATGGTTCGTACTGGTAGTAAGGGGGTTCGAATGGCGGGCTTCTTCGATAACGACTGGAAACTGGTACCGGAACATACCGTGGTGAACAGCCAGAAGAGGAGTACCGAATAAGGTCGGTATTGGTATGAATTCGAAATAAACGCGCCTGAATAAGATGGGCAAACACCGCTTGTCTTTCAGTTTGACGGCTGCATTAATGTGGTGGAATTACTCATAATTTGACGCTTGACGAGAGGCTTTGAAACATACCTGTCAAGTAGTTAAATGCTGTTGAAAGAAGGTTAGATTGTATAAAAATTGGGAATAATTATATTACGCAAAGCGATAGTAGTTATTTGCTTATTTAGTGTACATTTGTTGAAAACCAATTTTAAAAAATATTACAAACTTAGGATTTCGAGGTATATATTTGCCAAAATAAGTGTACGGGTAAAATCTTTCTAACTAATAAAAAGGTGTTGCCTTATATAATTTGGTAAAAGGTTCAATTTTAACATATTATTTTAAAAGCGTTAGTGCTGTTCACCATAAGAGCGATTATACTCAGGAATGAGACGTCGTTTTTGCCGTGTTTACAGACCCACCACTTATTTCAACAGAGTTCGTTTCATTAACTAAATTAAGTGTCTAACTACTATGAAGTCAAAATTACGTAGAGCCATTCCCGGGCTGTTACTCTTCCTGGGAATATGGATTTCCGCTGTTGCCTCTCCCGTCTTTGCTATTGACAGTGAGGTAACAGGCCGTGTTTCGGATGAGAAGGGAAATGACGTGGTTGGTGCCTCGGTCACCATCAAAGGAACCAATCGGGGGACCAATACAGATGCCAGCGGTAAGTATCGAATTGTCGTGCCAAACGGAAGTGCCGTACTTGTATTTTCTTACATTGGCTACAACAAGCAGGAGGTTACAGTTGGCAACCGCTCTGTAATCGACGTGAAGCTGGAGCCAGGTAGTGCTGTACTCGACGAAGTTGTGGTAACGGCATTGGGTATATCGAAAGAAGCCCGGAAGGTCGGCTATGCAGTTACAACCGTCAGTAGCGAAGCATTCACGAAAGCCCGCGAAACCAACGTCGGTAATTCGCTGGCTGGCCGGGTCGCCGGTTTGAACGTGAAGGGAACCAGCGGTGGTCCGGGTGGTACAGCTAAAATCCTGATGCGGGGTATGCCCAGTATTAACTCGGGTGGTTCACCGTTAATCGTTATCAATGGTGTACCCATGGACAATACTCAGCGGGGTAGCGCAGGCGAATGGGGTGGTGCTGATGGCGGAGACGGTATCGGTAACCTGAACCCGGATGATATTGAAACCATGACGGTTTTGAAAGGTCAGTCGGCATCTGCTTTGTATGGTACAAGAGCTACCAACGGTGTTATCCTGATTACAACCAAACGGGGTAAGAAAGGTGATTACGCCATTGAATACAACGCAAACCTGACGGCTGACAGCCCCGTTAATTTCACTGATTTTCAGTACGAGTACGGACAGGGAACGGGTGGCGTAAAACCGGCTACCATTGCGGCTGCTCAGCAAACGGGTCGCCAAAGCTGGGGTGCTAAACTGGATGGCTCACAAATTACGCAGTTCGACGGCAAGCAATATGCTTATTCGGCGCAGAAAGACAACGTCAAAAATTTTTACCGCACAGGCACCAACTTCACCAATACTGTTTCGGTAACCAAAGGGGGCGATAACGGGTCATTCCGTCTGTCATTGTCTAACCTCGATACCAAATCGATTCTGCCAAACAGTGGTCTCGGCCGTAAAACATTCAACCTGACGGCCGACCAGAACATCACCTCGAAACTGAGCGTGAGTCTGCTGGCTAATTACATCGACGAAAAGGTTACGGCAAAGCCGCAATTGAGCGATGGCCCCATGAACGCCAACAACGGTATGTTTCTGGCAACAAACATCGATCAGCGCATTCTGGCCCCAGGTTACAATACCACAACCGGACGTGAAATTATCTTTAGTGATGATGAGTATGTAACGAACCCATACTTCGTAATCAATCAGTATGTGAACGACGTGAAACGGAAGCGATTGATCTCTATGATTGCAACCAAGTATCAGTTTGCCGACTGGATTTATGCACAGGCACGGGTTGGATATGATAACGCTAATGACCGTATTTTCCGGGTCACACCCTACGGAACGGCTTACTCGCAGGATGCCAAAGGTGGCCTGGATGAGCAGTCGAACGCCCAAACGACCGAGTTGAACGTCGATGGTTTGATTGGTATCAACAAATCCATTACACCTGACTTTACGGTCGATGCTATCATCGGCGGTAACATCCGGAAAAATGAATACGAGAAAATCGGCATCGGTGGTGGACCTTTTGTACTGCCTTACCTCTATAGCTTCAACAACGTCGTTAATTTTAATCGGAGTTATGCCTATGCTAAATCGGAAGTTCAGTCTGCCTATTATAGCGTCGATTTCAGCTACAAGGGCTTCCTGAACATCAGTACAACCGGACGTTACGATACTTATTCATCCTTACCCAGTGCCAATCGAAGCATTTTTACACCATCGGTAACGGGTGCATTTATCTTCTCCGAATTTGTTAAATCGCCATCGCTGAGCTTTGGTAAACTGCGGGCATCCTATGCCGTTACCAGTGGTGAGCCAGGTGCTCCTTATGGCACCAGCGTTTATTACGGAGTAGGCAGCGCCATCAACGGTGTGCCAACGGGTAACTTTAGTTCCAGCCTGCCCAACCTGTTCCTGAAACCATTTACCAAGAGTGAAGTTGAGGTGGGTCTAGAGTTGAAGTTCTTCGGCAACCGGTTAGGGTTCGATCTGGCCTATTACGATCAGAAGACGAGAAATGAGATCCTGCCTGCCAACTACAGTCCGGCAACGGGGTATACAAGTGGCGTAGTAGCTACCGGTTCTACCCAGAACCGGGGTCTGGAGGTGCTGGTAACCGGCACGCCCATAAAGACGTCAAAATTTGGCTGGAATGTTTCGTTCAACCTGACTTCGGTGAAGAACAAAATCCTCCAAACCGATGCCAACAATAACCCTCTTGGCCTCGGCTCTAACCGCGCTACCCTGGGCAATGCAACTACTGCATTTGTCGTGGGTGAGTCTGGTCCACAGATCCGGGCGTATGATTACAAGTATGCATCGAACGGCCAAATCATTGTGGATGCATCCGGCCTGCCGGTTCGGGGTAACCTGATCAACATGGGTACGGTATTGCCAACGCTGTATGGTGGTTTGAATAACGAGTTCTCGTTCGGTAATTTCAATCTGGCCTTCCTGATTGATTACAACTACGGCAACAAGATTCTTTCGGCTACCGAAAACTACGCGTACCGTCGGGGTTTGCACAAAGCGACGTTGGTTGGTCGTGAAGGTGGTATCACAACAGGTGTAGTCGAAGGCGGTGCTGCCAATACAGTTACCGCTACTGCACAGAATTACTACACGGCACTGGCCAACAACGTAACCAAGATCAGCGTGCTTGACGGCGATTTCATCAAAATGCGTCAGCTGACTTTCGGGTATAACATTCCTGCCAGTGTTTTGACGAAAGTGCCCCTGATTCGTGCGGTAAACATTTCTTTCGTGGCCCGGAACCTGTTCTATATCATGAAGAAAACAACCAATATCGATCCGGAAGCTACGTTTGGTGCTAACCTGCGTTACGCTGGTATTGAAGGGACGAGTCTTCCATCAAGCCGTAACTACGGGGTTAACTTAAACATCCGGTTCAAGTAAGGTATTTCTAGCAAGAGTTCGGTGTGCAACGCCTGATGGCGAGTTATTAATTCGCTATCAGACACACCTAATAAATACAAGAATCATGAAAAAAAGACTGATAGCATTAACCCTTGTGATAGGGTCTTTACAGGTTTCGTGTACCGATAATTTTGACGCGATAAACACCGACCCAACCCGTGCTTCTGCGACTATATTCGATCCTAACCTGTTGTTGCCGAGCGTGCAGTTCAATCACGTGAGCGCTAATGCCGGGTATAACGGTCCTATTCTGTTCCAGAGCATGTGGGTGCAGATTTTTGCATCGACATCGTCTGGCGCGGCTAACTATTATTCTAATGCCGACAAGTATGTTATTTCGAGTAATACGAATGCATACCTGAGCAGTACCTGGAATGGAGGTTATGGCGCTGCCAGCTACGCCTATGAGATGGAGCAATTGACTAAAGACAAGCCAGCCCTGGCCAACCTGAACAACATTGCTAAAATTATGCAGGTGCAATGTCTGGCGTCTATCTCCGATACCTATGGCGATCTTCCTTTTACGCAGGCATTACAGGCAAAAGCAGGGACTACTCTGCCCGTTTACGACACCCAGGAGAGCGCTTACAAAGGCATGCTGAGTAAACTTGAAACGGCTACTGCCGCTCTAAGTGCATCGGCTTTGCTACCTACAAATGATGCATTTCCCTACAAAGGAGATGTCGCTAAATGGAAAAAATATGGGTATTCACTCATGCTCAAAATGGCCATGCGGTTAACGAAAGCCGATCCGGCAACGGCCAAGACCTACGCAGAAAAAGCCGTTGCGGGTGGTGTTTTTACCAGTGTTGATGATGACGCCTACGTTCGTGCCGACAATGCCAATGGATACGGTAATGGTAATGGGGCTGCTCTGAGCACCCTGGCCGACATTTATCAGGTTCGCTGGAGCAAAACGATGATCGACTACCTGAAAGCAACGAACGATCCGCGTTTGAGTGTTATCGCCGAAGTGCCGGCAGACGGTCTGGCGGCTAATCAGTCGATTGCCGCAGCAGGTAACACAACACCGGCGGTTCAATTGGGTCTGCCCAATGGCTATGACCTGAACGGTGGAGCTACCGACATCAGCAAATCGCCGGGCTATCCGGGTGGAACCGGTGCGGGGGCCGATGCTACTCCAATCGGAAAATATTCACGGCCTACGCAAATCTACCGCGACCGTAATGCGCCACTGTTTGTCTTGACCTATGCTGAAGTTGAACTCCTGCTGGCCGAAGCTGTTACCCGTGGTTTCTCAGTAGGCGGTACCGCTGCCGGTCACTATAAAAATGGTGTGGTAGCAGGTATCCTGGCGCTGTCGCGTTATGGCGCAGCGGCTACCATCAGTTCGGCTGCGGCAACGGCTTATGCAGATGCCAACCCGCTGGTGACAGCCAACGCCCTGAAGCAGATCAACGAGCAGTATTGGGCTACTACCGGCCTGTTAATGAACTTCTCGGAGGCTTGGAATAACTGGAAGCGTTCTGGATTCCCTGTCTTAACACCTGTAAACTACGTAGGTAACTTCTCCAACGGAACAATTCCCCGTCGGCAGCCTTACCCAACGGGCGAGGCCACGCTGAACTCGGCCAACTACAGTGCTGCCGTTAGCAAACTCTCTGGCGGTGATACCTGGACGTCTCGTATCTACTGGGATAAATAAGTCGTATTAATACCCAAAAAAAGGTAAGATGGTCTCGTGCTATCTTACCTTTTTTGGCTTATATTGACTGGCTAAACTAGTGACTACTACCGCTCTCGCGTAGTCATCCTGCTTTGTAATGCCAATAAAGTGATGAATAGCCGATTTACTTATAGTACCTATAAAGTCCTGCTTTACTTCTTCCGTTATTCTGCCCGTTTCTCCTGCTTTTGGCTGTTTTTGGGCTGTTCGGTCGTGCATGCGCAGAATCCGCTGTTTCAGCTTCTTGCTCCCAAACAGACTCATATAGACTTTAAGAACGACATCGATGAGAACGAAAGCCTGAATGTGCTTTCCTACGAATACTTTTATAACGGGGGCGGAGTCGCCGTTGGCGATGTTAATAATGATGGCTTGCTTGATTTGTTCTTTACCGCTAATCTGAAACCCAACAAACTGTACCTCAATCTTGGTAAATTAACGTTTAAAGACATCACCGGTGAGGCCGGAGCCGAGCTGGGTGGAAGGTCGGGCGGTTGGAAAACGGGCGTCAGCATGGTCGATGTCAATGGCGATGGCTGGCTGGATATTTATGTCTGCTATTCGGGTAAAGGCGATGTGAGCAAGCGCAGAAATCAACTGTTTATCAATCAGGGAACAGGAACGAAAGGGACAGTCCGGTTTGTGGACCAGGCGAAGGAGTATGGTGTCGATGATAACGGCTATAATACGCAGGCTACCTTTTTCGACTATGACCGGGATGGCGACCTCGACCTGTTTTTGTTGCACCACAATGTCAAGAAGTACGATAATATGGAGCTGGCCAAGCTGCACGGGGAGACCGATTTGCTGGCTGGTAATAAACTGCTCGAAAACAGAAACGGTCACTTTGTCGACGTAACCCAGAAAGAAGGCATCCATCAATACCCGTTAACGTTTGGGCTGGGCATGGCCGTAGCGGATGTCAATAAAGACGGGTGGCCCGATATTTATGTCACGAACGATTATAATGAGCCCGATTACCTATACATAAATCAGAAGGGGATTGATCTGGCGGCCCGGCGGTCGGGTGGGCCGGCATTCAAAGACGAAACTCAGGCCTGCTTCCGGCATCTGGCGCAGTTCTCAATGGGCGTGGATATCGCCGATTATAATAATGACGGCCTGCCCGACATCATGTCGCTGGATATGCTGCCGGAAGATAACCGACGCCAGAAACTCCTGCAGCTTCAGGAAAATTACGAGTCGTTTGAACTGATGCAACAGCAGAAACTACAGCGACAGTACATGCGGAATATGCTTCAACTGAATAACGGCGACGGTACATTTAGTGAAATTGCACAGACGGCCGGCGTGTCGAATACCGATTGGAGTTGGTCGCCGTTGTTAGCCGATTTTGATAATGACGGGTATAAAGATCTCTTCATTACCAATGGCTACCTGCGTGATTATACCAACAAGGATTTTTTGAAATACTGGGGCGATTATAAGATCAAAAAAGCCATTGACCGCGAGCCTGTGCAGTTGATGGATCTGGTGAAAGCCATGCCATCTACTAAAATTGCCAATTATATCTTCAGCAACAATCACGATTTAACCTTTACAAACAAACAGCGGGAATGGGGTTTTCAGACACCTGCTATCTCAAACGGGGCCGTCTACGCCGACCTCGATAACGATGGCGATCTGGAACTGGTTATCAATAACATCAACGAACCGGCTTTCGTATATCAGAATATGAGCCGTGAACAGTCAACCAATGGGTTCCTTCAGGTAAAACTGGTTCCATCGCAGAAAAACAGAACAGCTATCGGCACTAAAGTCACGCTGTTTACCAATGGGAGCTTACAATATCAGGAGGTGAATCCGGTGAGGGGCTATCTATCAAGCCAACCATTAACGCTTCATTTCGGTGTTGGGACAGCAAGCAGAATCGACTCCATCAGCATCATCTGGCCGGATCAATCCGTACAGAAACTAACCGATGTTCCCATTAACCAGCAACTTGTGATCCAGCAGCCGGTAACCTCGGCTACCGTCGGTCGTGCTTTGGTTCCGAGAAAAGGATCGTCTGTATTTACAAAAGTGGACCCCGTTCTACCGCATACACACGAAGGTTTTCTGGAAAATGATTTCAAACGCCAGCCGCTCATGCTCTGGATGTATTCGCATACGGGGCCGATACTGGCGAAGGGCGATGTCAACAAAGATGGTTTGGACGATGTTTTTATCAGTGGCGACCAAAGCAAACCCGCTGGCGTCTGGATGCAGCAACAGAATGGTACATTCAAACAAATAACCGGGTTGGTTATTGGCGACGAATCGATTTCATCTATTTCGGCGGCTGTCTTTTTGGATGCCAACGGCGATGGGTTTGACGATCTGTACGTAGCAAAAGGAGGGTACTCACTGTTCGAAGTCAATACAACTTCTTTTCAGGATGAGTTGTACATGAATGACGGGAAAGGCAACCTGATTTTGTCAAAAACAGCTTTGCCAAACCTAAGTGCCAGTAGTAAATCATGCGTTCGTCCGTACGATTACGATCAGGATGGCGACATTGATCTATTTGTGGGCGGACGGGTTGTGCCCGGACGTTATCCCGAAGCACCGGTTTCTTATCTGCTCCAGAATACCGGCACCGGCCAGTTCAGGGCTGTGCCCATTCCATTTGCCAAAATAGGCATGGTAACGGATGTTAAATGGGCCGATATGAATGGGGATGGGCGTGCCGATCTTGTTCTATGTGGCGAGTTTATGTCCATAAAAATCTACCTGAATACAAAAGACGGATTCGTCGATAAAACAAAGCAGTACTTTCCGGAGGATGAAAAAGGCTTCTGGTTATCCCTAACCATCGCTGATGTAAATGGTGATGGACAGAACGATATTCTGGCTGGTAACCTTGGGACGAACTCACAGATCAAGTTTTCATCAAAAGAACCTGTTGAACTGGTCTACGCTGATTTTGATAATAACGGGTCTATCGATCCCTTCGTTAGTTTTTACGTTCAGGGGACAGCCTATCCGTTTGTGAGCCGGGATGAACTGAACGACCAGATCTATGCCATGCGTAAGAAATTTGCGTTTTACAAAGACTACGCCAACGCGACGATCAGCACCATCCTTCCTGCCGATGAGTTGGCCAACGCGCCGAAGCTTACGGCTACAGAATGTCGTTCAGTCTGTTTTTTAGCAAAACAAGGGCAGTTTGAAAAACAGATTCTGCCCATAGAGGCACAGTTTGCCCCGGTTACAAACATGGTATGCGAGGATTTTGACCTGGATGGCCAACTGGACGTATTGTTGTTGGGTAATAAGTCGGACAACCGGCTAAAAATAGGAAGTATAGACGCCAACTATGGCTGCTTACTGAAAGGAGACGGGAAGGGAGGTTTCACCTACGTGAACCAGTCGGGCTCGGGTTTATCGGTCATTGGTGATGTTAAGTCGGTTATTGATATCAACATCCATAAAACCAGACACTTACTGATTGGAGCCTTCAATCAGCCGTTGCAGGTGTATAAACAGCAAAAGCCATGAAACGAGTGCTATTCATTTGCCTTTGGCTGGGATCACACGTTTCGGCAAAGGCGGAAGTTGCTCCAAAAGAGCTTGGTCGGCACCTTCAACCAACGGTTTTTGCGGTAACGATGGTGATGATCCATGATGTAGTTAACCCGCCCGCTGCCAGCCGTTTTTACACCTATTGTCTGTTAGGGGCCCACGAAATTGTAGCCCGGCATCAGAAAGCGGTGGTGTCGCCAACCACGTTTGTCCGCAGTCTTAGGGAGGCAAATCTGGATATACCTAAAGCCGACAATTACCAGATTGCAGCTCTCTACTGCATTCTGGAAACGGGACGGTTGATTCTGCCTTCGGGCTATATGCTTGAGGAAGAGGAGAAAAAGCTTCTTGATCAACTCCGGGCCGAAAAATATCCGGAGTCAGTTATTCAGCAATCGGTGAGTGTGGCGCAGGAGATGGCTAAAAAAATACTGACCTATGCCGCTGCCGACAACTACCGAAATCTGAGCGCCCGCACCCGCTATCGACCCAACAAGGCCGATGGCTTCTGGTATCCAACACCACCGGCTTATATTGAAGCAATCGAGCCGCACTGGCGCATTATTCGGCCCGTGATGATCGACTCCTGCAGCCAGTTCAGGCCAAAACCTCCGGTTGCGTTTAGTAAAGACACAACCAGTGAGTTTTATAAACTGGCACTGGAAGTGTATCAGGTAGGAAACAGGCTGACTGATGAACAACGGTTTATCGCGTCGTATTGGGATTGCAACCCGTTTGCGGTCAATACCTCGGGACACATGTCGATTGGGTTTAAGAAAATAAGCCCCGGTGGTCACTGGATGAATATAACAAGTCTGGCAACCACCAAAGCCAGACTATCGTTTGACATCGCCCTGATGGTGCAATCGCTGGTTGCGATGACGCTGATGGACGCCTTCATTAGCTGCTGGGACGAGAAATACCGTAGCAGCCGAATTCGTCCCGAAACAGTTATTAATCGCTACATCAACGTGCGCTGGCAACCACTCCTTCAAACGCCACCCTTCCCGGAGTACACTAGCGGACATAGTGTTATCTCAACTGCCGTGGCCGAACTGCTAACCTACCTCATAGGTGATAATTTTAGCTTTACAGACAACACCGAAGTAATCTTTGAATTACCCGAACGCCGGTTTACTTCCTTCCGCCAGGCCGCATCGGAAGCCGCAATTTCCCGGCTGTATGGCGGCATACATTACCGCGATGCTATTGAAAACGGGCAGGCCCAGGGTAAAGCGATCGGTGAGTTTGTTATTGAACGATTAAAGAAAGCGGGTATCAGTCCTATTTTCTAATCGTATCTCAGACAGCGATCAGACAACCGGCTTTTAGCAGAGCATTATGGGCGGATTTTGATCAGGACGGAGTGCCGGAAACGACGGACTTAATTGCCAATTTAAAGTCTCGTCTGATTTACCGATTAGTATGTTGACCGACAATTTCGACGGGAATGGTACCATAGATCCCATAGTTTGCTACTACATTCAGAGGAAGACTACCCTGCTTACAGTCGGGATGAGTTGCTTAATCAGCTGGCTCCGCTTTGGAAGAAATACACGTTGTACACGCTTTATTCCAATGCAACGGTGGATGAGAAAGTGAATGAGCTTAAGGGAAAAAACGCCCGCTAAAACAACTATCAATGAGCTATCGACGTTGTACCTCGTGAACAATAAGGGGCATGTTAAGCGCAGGGGGTTGCCTGTTCAGGCGTCATTCTTGCCGGTTTATGCGATGGCGATGCGGAGCGTGCCTGAAAGGTAATATTCGTTCGCTGTTGGTAATAGACAATCAGCTGATTGCAGCTGGCAACAGCGAGAAAGTACAGGTTTACAGAAAAGCGAAACAGGAGAGGGGTTATCCTTTCAACTCGACTACTTGTCCATCCTGGCAGCGAAGCACTCGGGCCGGATATTTATGCAGTAAGTCGTAGTTGTGTGTTGCCATCAAAATGGCGGTTCCCGCATTGTTAATGGACTGAAACACTTTCATAATCTGGTCGGCCACGGAGGGGTCCAGATTGCCGGTAGGCTCATCGGCAATAAGTATCTGCGGTTCGTTGAGCATGGCTCGGGCAACCACTACTCGTTGTTGTTCACCCCCGGAAAGCTGATGCGGCATCTTTTTCTGAGCAGTTCCCAGACCAACCTGCATAAGTACTTCGGCAATGCGGTTGTTCATGTCCGTTTTGTTCGACCAGCCGGTTGCTTTTAGAACAAACTTGAGGTTGTCTTCGACCGAGCGGTCGAAAAACAATTGAAAATCTTGAAAGACGATGCCTATTTTCCGCCTGAGTTGTGGTACATCACGGGGTTTGAGGGCATCCAGCGGGTAACCCGCTACCAAACCCTTTCCATTCTGGAGCCAGAGATCGGCGTACAATGTTTTCAGCAATGAGGATTTTCCGCTGCCCGTTCGGCCGATAAGATAGACAAAATCGCCTTTGTTAATCTGAAAGGATACGTCGCCCAATACCAACTTCTTCCCCTGGTAAATATCGGCATTAGTGAGTGTGAGAACGGGTTCTGTCGAAAACATAGTATTTACGAGATACGAGGTACAGCTTGCAGTGTTGATTCCGCAAACCGTACCTCGTAAGGTAACAATTTTTATTTTACCGGCAGATTAGCCTTCTCGTGGTCGGCTAGGAATTTAGCCAGACCGCTGTCGGTGAGCGGGTGGTTGAGCAGTTGTTTCATAACGCTCAAGGGAGCCGTCATGATATCTGCACCAATTTCCGCGCACTGGATTACGTGCATTGGGTGACGAACCGAAGCTGCCAAGACTTCTGTCGAGTAGCCGTAGTTCGTGAAGATGGTAACGATCTGCTCGATGAGGGCCATACCATCGGTCGAGATATCATCTAACCGGCCAACAAACGGCGATACGTAAGTAGCCCCAGCTTTAGCGGCCAGTAAAGCCTGACCTGCTGAGAAAATCAGCGTACAGTTGGTCCGGATACCTTTTTCAGAGAAATATTTGATCGCTTTGATGCTATCGCCACTCATGGGCACTTTCACAACGATATTCTCGTCGATATCAGCCAGTTCTTCACCTTCTTTAATCATCTCGTCGTATTTGACGGAGATAACTTCGGCGCTAACATCGCTCTGTACGATTTCGCAGATTTGCTTGTAATGACGCATTACGTTGTCTTTACCCGTAATACCTTCTTTCGCCATCAGGGAAGGATTGGTGGTTACACCGTCAAGAATCCCCATATCCTGGGCTTCGCGAATGTCAGCCAAATTGGCTGTGTCAATGAAAAATTTCATGGTTAAACAGTTATACAGTTAAACAGTCGAGTTGTTAATCAGTGGAAGGTGTTGACTATAAAAAGGATTTTTTTCTGCCCAACTACCCTGATTAACTGATTACATTCGTCCCGTCCTGGATTTTGCAGACGTGAAGGTACGTATCTTTCCCCGTTCGGGCTTTATATTGTTCGGTAATCAATTTGGTAAAATCGTCAAGAGCTTCCTCGCGAACGAGGTTAATGGTGCAGCCACCAAAACCACCGCCCATCATTCGGGCGCCCAGCACACCAGGTTGCTGCCGGGCAATGTCCACCAGGATGTCAAGTTCAGGGCAACTTACTTCGTACCAATGGCTTAACCCTTCGTGCGATCCATACATCAACTCGCCAAACGTATCGATGTCGTTGATTTCCAAAGCCGCCACACCATCGAGCAGCCGCTGATTTTCCTGAACGACGTACGCACACCGACGATAAATCAGGGGGTTGGTATCGCGCAGGTGCTGGTCCAGCATAGGCATGGTTACATCGCGCAGACTCTTAATTTCGGGGTAAAAGGTTTGAAGAAAGCGTACCCCGGCTTCGCATTCGGCCCGGCGGGTGTTGTATTCTGATGTTACCAGCGAGTGCTTCACTTTCGAATCGCAGAGAACGATTCGGATGCCATTCATCTGCAAGGGCGCATAAGTGTAGTCGAGTGAGCGGCAGTCGAGTTTAATCACGTGATCAGCTTTGCCCATCATACTGGCAAACATGTCCATGATACCCACTTTTGCTCCTACAAACTCGTTTTCGGCGCGTTGCGACCGTTTCACCAGCGTGATCCGGTCGACACCAAGGTGAAAAAGCTCATTCAGGGCGAAACCAACCCCATTTTCCAGAGCCGCCGACGACGACAAGCCCGAACCCATAGGAATGGTGCCCCCAAATACGCAATTGAAACCGCTGAACTGATGACCTGCCAGCCGAAACTGTGCAACAACGCCGAGCAAATAATCTGCCCAGGTGTGCGTAGGTGTCAAATCGGTTAAAGAACTTTTGAATGTTTTGTTGAGATCGTGGGCTATAAAATGAAGTTCATCATCCGCACGGGGGCCAACGGCTAAGTAGATCGCCTTGTCAATAGCAGCTGGCAGAACGAACCCTTCATTATAATCCGTATGTTCACCAATCAGGTTAACACGACCGGGGGAGCAAATCAGGAGTGGGGTCTGCCGGGCGGAAGGCTCAGCCGGGAAAGCTTGTTGGTATGAACGGGTAAGCTGGGTAAGTAGGTCCATATTGGGTTCAGGAAATTTAGCGGTTTACTACAGCTAAACGCATAACCCGCTGAACAGGGTAACCGTCCTATTCGAATGAAACCTTACGGGACGGAAACAAAAAATGGCAAACCAATGTCTCACCGCTACGACCACCTACCCTTGCTTCGGTCAAGACCTGGGGGATTCAGCAGGAGCTGGTAGCACCGATTTGCCGATGCAAAGTTAAGTAAATGTTCATTAAACGACCAAATTTCACCCGTACCTTTGCTGGTAAATTAAGGAAGTATGAAGCGTTCACTAGTAGTAATAATAGGTATTGTATTCAGTATCAGTGCGTGTAGTTCGTCGGATAAATTCGTTGAACAGGGCCGAAATTATTTAAAAGAGGGCAAATTTCGGGAGGCAGTACAGATTTTGAACCAGGCAATCGAGGCCGATGATAAAAATGTAGAAGCCTTTAACTCGCGGGGAGTGGCTTATTTCGAGCTGAAAGAGTTTGCCAATGCCACGCTCGATTACGATCAGGCTATTAAACTTAAGCCCGATTTTTATCGACCCTATTATAATCGTGGGCTGTTGAAAGTTGCCCAAAACGATCAGGCTGGCGCGTTGAAAGATTATTCAGACGCTATTCGATTGGTACCCGACACTAGCCGAGGCATTGGGGCCGAGCTTTACCTGAACCGGGGCCAGTTATTTGCTACCCAAGGTCAGATTCAGCCCGCCCTCACCGATTTTACGAAAGCTATTGAGCTTAACCCCAAAAATTCGCTGGCGCTCTACAATCGGGGCAATCTGCGGTTTCAGGAGAAAGATTTGAAGGGGGCCATCGCCGATTTTCAGCATGCGGTTCAGGCTGACCCTAAATTCGGGAAAGCGTTTTACGGTTTGGGGATTGCTCAGATCATAAATAATGAGCGTGAGAGCGCTTGCCTGAGTCTGAAACAGGCGCAGAATTTGGGGTATGTCGATGCCGCCAATGCGGTGGCAGAATACTGCCAATAGCGCAAGGGCAGACCCGATAAATTAAAATTTACCAATCGGATTGTTCGGATTCAGTAAGTCGCTTAACCAATGATCTTATTATACCGGTTTATCCGCCTAACTACCAACCAATGAAAAAGACCTTCTCTGTTGTTTTTGGCTTGTTATTTATCCTGTTTGCCGTTTTTCAATACAACGACCCCGACCCGGAAGTCTGGATTCCTATTTACGGATTTGCGGCTGTGGCCTGTTTTATGGCTTATTTCGGGGTAGGAAAATGGTGGTTTTTTGTAGCTATGGCTCTCCTGTATATAGTGGCTGCCGTTTATCAATGGCCACCCGTTTTTGAAGGATTTCTGTTCAGCGAAGTCGGGATGCGCAGTATGAATATCGAGATGGCCCGCGAAGCAGGGGGATTGGCTATTTGTGCGTTAGTTATGGCCGTTCTGGCTGTGCTTATGCGTCGACCTGTACACGCATGAAACTCATAGAATGTCCCCGCGATGCCATGCAGGGGCTGGGGCATTTTGTGCCGACAGACCTTAAAATCCAGTATCTGAATGCTTTGTTGGCCATTGGCTTCGACACACTCGACTTCGGAAGCTTCGTTTCGCCCAAAGCCATTCCGCAGATGCGCGATACGCCTGAGGTATTGGCCGGTTTGGCCGTAGCCGAGACAAAAACAAAATTGCTGGCTATTGTGGCCAACGCCCGCGGGGCCGAACAGGCCGTTGCTTCCGGCCTTATTCGGTACGTAGGTTTTCCACTGTCTATATCCGAAACGTTTCAGCAGCGAAATACCAACAAGTCGATCGCTCAGGCCTTTATGGAGGTGTCGGAAATGCAATCGTTATGTGAGAAGACAGGAAAAGAACTGGTTGTTTATCTGTCAATGGGCTTTGGAAATCCTTATGGAGATGCCTACAGTCCGGATCTTGTTGGCGCGTTTACGGAGCAGTTAGTAGAGCTGGGTGTCCGGATCATTGCCCCTTCCGATACCATCGGCTCATCGACGCCCGAGGCCATTGAGGCTTTATTTAGGCCTCTGATCAGTGGGTTTCCACAGGTTGAGTTTGGGGCGCACCTGCACGCACGACCAGGAGACGCGCCCGCCAAAGTCCGGGCTGCCGTTCGGGCAGGCGTCCGGCGAATTGACGGGGCACTTCGGGGATTTGGCGGATGTCCGATGGCCGATGATCAGCTCACGGGCAACCTGCCCACCGAAGAAATTATCCAGACGCTGGCTCAGGAAGGCGTTACCCTGACAATCAATCAGGAAGCTTTTCAAAAAGCCCTGACTTTATCGACAGGGGTGTTTTAGGGCATAGGGGTAAGGGTATAGCTTGAATCCCAATGCCCTTACCACCATGCCTTTCCTACATAAACATCACCTGAATCTCTTCTTTTACGGCTTTCAGTGCTTCGTAGGTCGGCTGCCGGTCTTGTTGGATTATTCGCTCAAAGATCCGCTTGGAGAGTTCGAGAGCGGGGGCATCGGGACGAGTGTCGCCGGATGCCTGATTAATGAGTATCATCACGTCGTTCATGGCCGCCTGAACCTGATCCCAGGTAGTCTGACTCATGTACACCTGTTGAGAAAGGTTGTGGTTATACTCATCTCTGATCTCCTGTAAAAGCCGCTGCTGAAGTTCCAGAACGGTTGTTGAGCTTCCTCCCAGCCGCAATAATAAATTATTGGGGCTGATTCGTTCCAGAAATAACACCATTCGTTCGTAGGCTTGCAGGCGTATGGGCACTACAGTTTCGGTATATCGGTTCTTAACGTCGAACTGATGACGATTGGCTTCGCGCTCCAGTAATAATTTGACGGTCAAATACATGCCGTATAAAACCAGTCCGGCGGGTACTATTAACTTCAGGAAATCACTCAATAGGTCCATAAAAGGCAAACGTGTTTAGCAGAAAAAGGTAATTTTACAGTAGTTAGTCAGTCATTGTCAACCAGCTAACTGGTTGAAAAAGCTTTATTTCGTTCACGCATATGCTTGATAATCCGGTTACTGTAAAGCCAGAAGCGCGTCATCAAATTCAGGACACACTACGTGCCAATAAAATTCCTGGAGAATACGGTTTACGCGTTGGCGTTCGGGGTGGAGGCTGTGGTTCGTCCTGGTTATTGGGCTTCGACGTTCCCGGCCCTTCCGACGAAGTCTATAACGTAGAAGGTGTGCAGGTCATTATTGACCGCAAACATTTACTGTATGTGCTGGGTGCACAAATTGGCTACGAACCCGGGGGCTTCACGGTGGAGAAGGGGTAAAGCCGTTAATTGGTATCCTGATCTATTAATCATATAATACCACACAAATGACTGCTGTTGGAATTCTGGCATGATTTTAGGAACAATTCGTGCAAAGACAATTCTACCAGTTTGTGAAGCGCCTAGAAGAACATATTTTTTTGCTGTTAGCCATATTGGCTGTCACGTTATCTATCGTGTACTTCTTCCTGCTAGAGCAAAATGCGCCCGGTGCTACGGATGAGCAGTATTTAAGTTCTATTCAGCAGCGCGTCAAGGAAGAATTACTAGTTAGTGCAAGTGAGCTCGATAGCGTTACAACCTTGCTTAAGCGCAAGCACAATCCTTCATTTGCCGACCTTAGCCGCCCTACAAAATATCCGTATTTTGTCTTTCGAAACAAGCAGTTGATCTATTGGTCTGATCATCGTTTTGTGCCGGATTTCGCCCGCCTGGCTGCCGTTACAAAACCCACACTGGTTAATTTCGAAAAAGAGCGCTATATCGTTAGCCGGCAGCGTGTTGCAGATGGTAACGATGAGCTTGATGTTTTTTCGCTTATTACTATTTACCGATACTATCCCAGCAACAACTCTTATTTACAGTCGAGTTACAATCCTGAATTGTTTTCGCTTGATCCAGAGTCTATTTCAGACAAGCGGTTGGGTACGTATCAATCCATTTACGACAACGCTTCCAGTTTTCTGTTCTCGGTCGTTCCGCCCAAAGTAAACGCGTACCGTAATCGTTGCACGCCTGTCAACACCGTTATACTGGCAACGCTGGCCATAATTTTTCTGGGTCTGTATGTTTTTCAGCTGATGATCCGGCTCAAGCGGAAACGCTGGTATGAGTTGGGCTTCCTTTGCCTTGCCACTTATTTACTTTTGCTAAGAGTGGTGATGCTTTATTTTGGCGTACCCTTCCTGTTTTTTGAAACAGATCTCTTCAATCCGAAATTTTACGCATCGTCGGTCATTGTCCCCTCATTGGGCGACTTGCTGTTGAATGCTCTTGTCATTGCCACTCTGGTATTTTACTGGGTTCGGTATTATTACCGTTCACACCTTTATGATTACCTGATACACCTGGCAAACGGCTCAAGGATGATTATATCGGTAGCATGTGTGATAGCCAGCTACGGGGCCTTTACAGCGTGCTATGTTGAACTAAATAATATTTACGAGAAGTCGCAGTTTACACTCGATATTACCCTTAACATTCACTTCTCGTTTCTGAAAATTGTTTGCCTGGTCGTTTTCATTACGGTATCGTTCATCTATTTCCTGACTACTCACCTGCTGGCTAGTTTGTTTCTGCGGTATAACCGAAAAAAACGGATAGGGGTAGGGGTACTGCTGATTTTAGTGGGAACACTCATTAGTTGCGGGCTCTGGATTGTTTTAGGCTTGCCGCTGGAGAGTGTTATTCTACTCAATGGAATTTACTTCCTGATCGTTTACCTAACCCAGTTTACCAAAACACTCTATACGTTTCGGTACAAAACATCCATTTATCTGTTCTTTGCAGCTTTTGTCTGCGCCGTAATGACCGCGTACGTTGTCTATAGTCAGGAAATAAAAAAACAACTGATTCATGAGCAGGAATTTGCCACCCAACTGTTAGCCGAAAACGATGAGTTTGGTGAATTTCTGATGACGAAAGCGCAGGAGTCTATCCAGCGAGACACTGAAATCAGTCGTGCGTTACAAAGCGACACCCTGCTCGTACGTGAGCGTATTCAGCAACGGGTTAAAAGCCTTCATCTGGACAACTACTTCGACAAATATGACATTGAAGTATTTTCATTCCGCGCGGATGGCCGTCCACTCGACATCAGTCCCGATGCCGCTTCGTTAGCGACGTTTATCAAACGCTATAAACGGGAAGCTTATCAGACAGAACATCCCGGCATTTACTTTATCAACGAGGTCAGTAATCAATTTGTCAAGCAGTATGTGTGCATTGTTGCTATCCGGCTGCCGGAGTTACAATTGGCGTCCAATGAAAATACAGTAGGCTTTGCCGAAGATACACTTGGCTATGTTGTGTTGGACCTACGCCTTCGTAATGAACGCCCTAAAAGTGTTTACCCTGACTTACTCATTGATACAAAGTTTAATCAGAGTGCCGATACGCAGGATTATAGTTATGCTTTTTTTAGTGGCCCCTTGTCCGGAAATTATTCACAGGGTCAGACACAGCGGTACAAACGACTGTTCAGCACGGGAAGTTATAATTACGATCGAAAACTTGACCTCTCGCTACTGGATAATTCGGCACTTTTTGTCAATGGCGTGACTAGCAATGGCTACCTGCACGTTGCCCAGCAAAGCCAGGATGGCCGAATCGTTGTGGTATCGACGGCAGAGTATCCATTCAGGAATATATTTTCCAATTTTTCTTTCCTGTATCTGCTGCTGGTACTTACGGTCATCATTGTTATTCTTGGATACGCCATTAATTATGGCTTTTCGCAGTTCAGTATCAACTATTCAACCCGAATCCAGATTCTGCTGAATGTGGCCTTTTTTCTGCCCTTGCTGTTTGTCATTGTCATTATCGTGAAGGTGATCAACTCAAATTACATAGCCAATCAGGAGAGCGCTTACATCAGTAATACGCGAAACATAGCCGCCAATTTCCTGACATATCTGGATGAGCATGTCAATGCAAAAAAACGTAGTAAAGCGTCGATGGAGGAAGAACTGGCGAAAATTGCCCGCGATGCCGACATCTACATTAACCTCTTCGACACTCAGGGAAGGCTGTATACATCCACCCGCCCAATTATTTATGAAAGAGGTTATCTCTCAAAATACATTAATCCGGAAGCCTTTACGCACATCATCGAAGATAAAGAGAATGAACGGCTGCTTAACGAATCGTTGGGTAACAAGGAATATCGGACGGCCTATGCTGGCATCAAATCGTACGACGGGCAATTACTTGGCGTGTTGAGTGTACCTTATTTTTACGCCCGTCCCGAACTCGACCACCAGATTATTGAGGTCGTGGCATCGGCGTTAAGTATTTTCACTGGCCTGTTCCTTTTCTTCCTTATCCTGTCTTATTTCGCATCGCATATACTGACAAAACCACTTCGACTGCTTACCCAGAAAATCAGGAAGACAAACCTTGAACTGCCCAACGACCCCTTACCCTGGCAATCTGATGACGAGATTGGTTTATTGATACGGGAATACAACCGTATGCTGGTGAATCTGGAAGAAAGTAAGCAGGCACTGGCTCAAAATGAAAAGCAATCGGCATGGCGGGAAATGGCCAAGCAGGTAGCCCACGAAATAAAAAATCCGCTTACGCCCATGAAGTTAACGTTGCAGCACCTGCAGCGAACTTTGCCGGGCGGAAATGATTCGGGAAGCGCCAACGACCCCGCCCGTCGAATCATGCTCCGGGCATTTGATTCACTGTTGGACCAGATTGATAATCTGAGTGATATCGCTACGTCGTTCTCCGAATTCGCGAAGATGCCGCTGCCCAAAAAAGAGGTCTTTGAAGTAACCAACGTGTTCAACAAAACGGCCGATTTATACGCTGATGACAAGCGAATCTCACTTCAGCGTGAAATCATTAATGGACCCGTGATGGCCATTGGCGATCGGCAGATGATTGGCCGTATTTTAACAAATCTGCTTATCAATGCTATTCAGTCGGTTCCGTCTGACCGAAGACCCATTATAGGACTCAAACTATTTGTGAACGTCGATAATGTGCAGATCGAAATTCATGACAACGGGGCAGGTATTGCGGAGTCAATCAGAAGTAAAGTATTTCTGCCAAACTTCAGCACAAAACGGGGTGGGTCAGGCCTGGGGCTGGCTATTGCCAAGCGCGGTGTTGAACACGCAGGGGGGACTATATGGTTTGAGACAGCCGAGAATGTGGGGACTTCATTTTTTGTATCGCTGCCGCTGGCAGGAGTTTCGGGTCCTCTGGCAGGAGATTCCATAAACGTTTAAGGTAAGAGATCACCCACCAGAGGTTGTCGACCAGAATAAAGCTCTTGTTAATCGAGCGTAACGTGTTTCCAGTTCTCGCCCGACCGAATACGGTTGAGTTGCGTATGCGTGATGCCAAACTGCTTGGCAATCATTTTTAAGCGGTTTTTGTCATTCAACAGCAACTTCTTGATAATTCTGACTTTGCTTTCGGTGAGCTTATAATTACGCGTTTGGCGCGGTAACTGGCGGTTTTTTAGACTCGGATTGTTCCGATTGTGTTCAATCATTTCGTCCTTAGTCACCCAGCGCAGATTCAAATGGTAGTTGTTTAACTTATCGTGGTCCACATGGATGACAAATACCTGATCGGGCTTTTCCTGCTTCACAAAGTGTTCGGCAACCAATTTATGAACGTAACGGTTGAGCGTTTTCCCGGCCGAGCGAATATTTAGGGACCGATACCCCTGAATCACAGACCCTTTAATGAATTTCCCCGTAGGCTGACTGGCTTGTATGCCTGCTCGTGTTGCTGAAGCTGATTGAAAGCTACGCAACCGCCCATAGTTGGAGACTTCGTAATGAGGTGGATTCTCAACGCCCTCAAACACAATCGGTACCCACTTCTCATTCCAAAAACTCTGGCTCTCCCTGGCATTCATGAACGAAGCAAATTTTAAGCGTAATTAATGTCTTAAACACGTTGCTAATTTATACAAATACAGCAAATCTGATTAAGAGGTTAAAAGTTAATCGGTTGAATTTCAGGTGATAGACTAAACTAACAACTGACTTTTACCAGTTAATGTGATGATATTGACATTTAAACTAGAATAAGCTTAAATGGTTACCTATTTTTCCATTCCCAAGGTTTTTTGCAGAAAAAACAAGGTAATGTACCAATAAGTATCAACAAGCTAGTCCAGAACCCATTCACGGTTTGAAAATGGACTACCAGATGCTGAAACAGGTAAAGGGACTTCTTTGTTAAGGAAACAGTCAGACCTAACCTATGTCTTTCGTGCTGACTTATGGATATGGATACAAGTTTGAAAAAGACGCTGATTGTGGGCGCTACCGAAAAAGCAGGCCGTTACGCTAACCTGGCTGCCTACCGGCTGCTTCGACACGGACATGATATAGCATTGGTTGGCCTGAAAGAAGGACAAATTGAAGGACGCCCGATACAGGTGGGCCAACCGACTCTGGAAAATATCGACACCGTTACCATGTATGTGGGACCGCAAAATCAGCCGCCATTATACGAATATATCAAAAGCCTTAAACCTCGGCGGGTTATTTTTAATCCTGGTGCAGAAAATCCAGACTTTGAACGACAATTAAATGCCGAAGGTATCGAGTCAATTGAGGCTTGTACGCTGGTGATGTTATCGGTGGGGACGTATTGAGGGGTGGTGAAAAAAGTAATTTGTGGAATAAGTGCAGTAGTTACTAACCGCCTGACTCCACAAATTACTTATTCCATTAATCAACCGATTTACCACTTAATCAAAGCCGATGCCCAGGTGAATCCGCTCCCAAAGGCGGCCAGACAAACCAGATCGCCGGGTTTGATGCGTCCCTGTTCAAACGCTTCTGTGAGCGCAATAGGAATGGAAGCAGCAGTGGTATTTCCGTACTGCTGAATGTTGTTGAATACCTTTTCGTCGGGCAGGTTCATTTGTTGCTGTACGTAGCCCGAAATACGAATATTGGCTTGGTGAGGCACCAGCAGACTAAGATCTTCAGGTTGAAAACCATTGGCTGTTAAACTCTCATTAATTACTTCCATGAACCGGACAACTGCGTGCTTGAAGACCGCATTTCCGTTCATAGTAACATTGTAATTCCCTTCAGCAATTGTAGCGTCGGTGAGCCATTGCCCATCCCGGCTGCTACCAGGATCGCGGATATACAATTCCTCGGCATAACGACCGTCGGCGTGGAGATGGGTGGACAGAACCCGGTGTTCAGGATCGGTTGTGGCCTGTAGCACAGCGGCCCCGGCCCCATCGCCAAAAATTACAGCTACCCCACGACCTTCATTGCTTTTGTTGAGCAGCGACGACTGTATTTCGGAGCCAACCACCAAAATCGTTTTATACATGCCGGTTTTGATGAACTGATCGGCAATGGATAGAGCGTAAACAAAGCCAGAACATTGGTTTCGGATATCAATAACGCCTATGCCATCCAAACCCAGTTCGCGCTGCATCAGAAAAGCAGAGCCGGGAAAATAATAATCGGGGGTGATGGTTGCGTAAACGATCAAATCAACGGCCGATGCCTCCAGACCAGCCCGATCCAGCGCCATGCGGGAAGCGGCCGTAGCCATGCTGGCGTTGGTGTCTTTGCCATAGGTGAAATACCGACGTTGCTTGATACCAGTCCGTTCCTGAATCCAGGCATCAGACGTATCCATATATTGAGTCAGATCATCGTTTGTGACGATGTTGTCTGGCACATAAAAACCTAATCCCTTAATTGTCGAGTGAACTGTATTCATTTGTTGATGCTAAAATAGTCCGCAAAAATAGCACTTATTCTTGTGGTGCTTATCTTATCTCGTGTGCGGGTACTATTTGTGGTACAAAAAAGTCAACGGTACCTTAAGCCGCATGCAGTTCAAACGAATACTCTTCCATAATCATGTTGGCCAGTAATTGCCGACAGGCGGCATCGACCGTTGTGCGGGCTTGTTCTTCGGTATCGGCATCGACCTCAAGGCGAATGTGTTTGCCAATCCGGACATTATCAATGGTGTCCATCTGAAGGTTATGAAGCCCCAGTTTAACGGCTTTACCCTGCGGATCTAAAATTTCCGAACGGGTCATGATGTTAATTTCAGCGATGTATTTCATTATAAAGAGTAAAAGAGCGCAAGAGTGATTGAGTGATTGAGTGATTGAGTGAAATGGGTAAACGAGTGGAGCGTACTCATTGACCAACGCTCGTTCACTCGTTCGCTATCTCGTTCTTTCGCTCATTAGTAAAAAGTGAAACAAGAATGTACAGCAGAATAATTAGTGGAATGGCTGCGAATTGCAAAAATAGCAAGAGCAATACGGATGCAATCAGAAAACTGAATTTTATCCGGTTTTCTGCCCAGCCAAAGGTTTTGAATTTTAACGCAAATAGAGGTAGTTCAGACACCAGCATGAACGAAAACGCAATCATCATACCTAATGCAATATCGTTTTTCCAGATAGCGTCGAACTGGGGCTGATAGCGTTCCATAAGCGGAAAGGCGCCAATAAGCATGGCATTAGCCGGAACGGGTAAACCAATAAATGACTCCGACTGGCGTGTGTCGATGTTGAAATTGGCCAGCCGCAGGGCGGATAATACAGCAATTAAAAAGGCCCCGTACGAAATAGCGCCCAGATTCTGAAACCAGCAAAGCTGAAACACAATCATGGCGGGCAAGGCCCCAAACGTTACCACATCGGCCAGTGAATCAAGTTCTTTGCCGAATGGTCCCGAAACATGTACCATGCGGGCCACAAAGCCATCTCCAAAATCAAGAATGGCGGCCAGACCAATTAACCAGGCTGCCGTATCCAGATGACCACGAAGTGCCATAACCATACCGATACAACCGCAGAGCAGATTGCCGCAGGTCATGGCATTGGGGAGGTGTTTGAGTAATTTCATGTATGTAATAACGAGCTGTCAGCTCGTCAGGCCACCAGGACCAATCGGTATTACTAAAAAAGCGGGTTCAGGAAGCCTTCTCAGGCCATTTTGACAAAAGGGTTGCTGCGTTTTTCCTCGCCAATGGTGGTTGGTTCCATATGCCCGGCGTATACAATGTAATCGTCAGGCAGGGTGAAGAACTTGTTGCGAATGCTGTTGATCAGGTCGGCATGATTGCAGTAAGGAAAGTCTGTACGACCTACGCTTCCATTAAACAAAACGTCGCCCCCAATGATATATCGGTCGGCGTGGTTCACAAAGGCCACATGGCCAGGCGCGTGTCCGGGAACAAAAATGACATCCAGCACCGTGTTCCCAAACCGAAACTGGTCGCCTTCTTTCAGAAACGCATCAATCGTTGAGGGTTCATATCCTCGAAGACCGTAGAGCGCGCAGCGGGTTGGTACATCGTTAAAGATCACCATATCCGATTCATGCAGGTATGCCTTAACTCCAAATTTTCGCTTTACGTACGCTACACCAAACACATGGTCGAGGTGCGAGTGCGTGAGTAGTAAATACTTGACGGTTAACTTGTTGGTCGTAATAAAGTGCCCGAGTGCTTCCTTCTCAGCCTGATCATAACAACCGGGATCAATAATAACCGCTTCTCCTGTCGCGTCGTCGGCAATGACGTACGTGTTTTCTTGCAAGGGAGAAAATTCAAAGGTTTGAATCATGGTAACGCGGGCAGAAACCCGTTGTGGCTCATCGTATATACACATTCAGCGCGGGTGGAAACCCACGTTACGCTACAAAAGTAGAAACACCGTTGGTTTTTTACGTAAGTCGGGTACCTGTGTTTTCCATTCCCGGATCGTCAGGGTACGGACAAAGGCATCGGGACCGGTTAAATTACACGCAACACAGACGCGCGTATTACCCTGACAATTAGCCAGTATCTCGGTAAACATGGCATCGTTTCGGTAGGGCGTTTCCATGAATATCTGCGTTTGTTGGCGGGTCTGCGCTTCTTTTTCAAGAAACCGTAACGCACGGGCCCGATCCTGCCGTTCAATGGGCAGATACCCATGAAAAACAAACGATTGACCGTTCATTCCCGACGCCATTAACGCCAGCAGAATAGATGATGGGCCAACCAGGGGGTCAACCCGCCAGCCCAGCGTATGGGCCATGCTAACAACAACAGAACCCGGATCGGCCACACCAGGGCAACCTGCTTCGGACAGGACGCCAACATTGCGTTTGCGCTCCATCATTTCCTGAATCTGTCGGCGCGTGTCGGCGGGCGGTGTGTCTTTACTGAGTTCGAAAAAAGTTGTTTCGTCAATAATTCGACTGGTTTTCAACCCAGTAATAAACCGACGTGCGGACCGGATATTCTCGACGAAATAAGCATCGGTTTTTTCAATAACGTCCCGAATATGTGGCGGAAGTACCTGCTCGGCCGTGTCGTCGGCAAGGAGTGTAGGAATAAGATATAATGTGGGCATAAAGTGATTTTGACCACCAATTCCAAAGCGCGCAGATAGGTTGTAGTCTGATCAACGCTGTGCGTTTTAGGGTCCTGTGGTTAATTCTTACGGATAAAGTTTATTAGTACATCTACAAATTCGACGGGCTTCTCGGCCTGCACCCAATGTCCGGCTCCCCGAATTGTCTCGATCTGTGCATTCGGGAAAATACGTTTGATGGCCGGGATATCGTCGTCAATAATGTACGGCGACTCGCTGCCCCGTATAAATAACGTTGGGGTAGTGACAATGCTCGGATTTGTTAACTCTTCACCAATGCCATGTAATTCCCGTTCAATGACCGGAATATTGATTCGCCAGTCGAATACACCTTCTTCATTTCGGTACAGATTCTTTAGCAGAAACTGCCGGACGGGTAATATAGGCTCGTAGGCCTGTAAAACGGCATCGGCCTCGTTTCGACCTTTGATACCCAAAAGGTTGATGGCTTTTAGGCCCCGAATAATTTCGGCATGGTGTATCGGGTAAAACTTAGGGGCAATATCGACAACCACAAGTTTGGCAAACGTACCGGGATACGACATCGCATACTGCATAACGGTTTTGCCACCCATCGAATGCCCAACCAGAATAGGCTGGTCCAACTGCTGATCGGTTAGGAATTCGTGCAAATCATCGGCCATATGCTGATAATCCTGATCATCGGCGCGGGGCGACTGGCCATGGTTGCGCTGGTCGACGAGAAATACGCGGTACCCCTGGGCGGCAATGGCTTTGCTGTTGGTAAGCCAATTGTCGGAAGAGCCAAAAAGACCGTGTAAAATGACAATGGCCGGGCCAGTTTCGCCCGTTTGGCGGAAGAATAACTTCATAGGAGAGAAGTAGAGGGCGGAAGGGGAGCAAAGAAGCGGAGTAGGCAAAATCATGCCATTTCCTCTTTCCTTGACGCCCGCTCCCTTTAATTTACGTACACAACTTTTTCCCGTTGTTCAACGAGTTCACCAAAATTCGTTAGGTCGAAGCCGTTTTCGCGGGCCACGCGTTCAAACTCGATGGTGCTCTCCGGTTCAATGGCAATGAGCAGACCACCCGACGTTTGAGGGTCGGCCAGTGTATATTTCTGCACCTCGGTAACGTCACTGATCTTGTGTCCATAACTATCCCAGTTGCGGACTGTGCCACCCGGAAAGCTTTTTTGAGCCAGGTATTCGTCCAGCATGGCGAGTTTGGGAACATCGATAAACGTCACAACTGCGCTTAAGCCGGAGCCCTCCGCCATTTCGGTCAGGTGCCCCAGCAAGCCGAAACCCGTTACGTCGGTCAACGCTTTTACATAGGGAAGTTTGCCCAAAACAGCGCCAAAACTGTTGAGTTTAGCCATTTGAACGGGGGCTACATCGGCATGTTCGGGTTTAAGGATTCCTTTTTTCTGGGCCGTGGTCAGAATGCCAACGCCAAGTGGTTTAGTCAGGTATAGTTTGCACCCCAGGGTTGCGGTATTATTCTGTTTGAGATGGTCGAGCCGAACACGTCCCGTAACGGCCAACCCAAAGATAGGCTCGGGGGAATCGATGCTATGACCACCCGCCAACGGAATTCCCGCTTCCCGGCAAACCGCCCGCGAGCCTTCCAGTACTTGCGCGGCTACTTCCGGGGGGAGCTTGTCCAGAGGCCAGCCTAATATGGCGATGGCCATGACGGGTTCACCCCCCATGGCATACACATCACTAATGGCATTAGCCGATGCAATGCGCCCGAAGTCATAGGCATCGTCGACAATGGGCATAAAGAAATCGGTGGTGCTTATGATGGCCTCCCCATTTCCCATGTCCATCACCGCAGCATCGTCGCGGGAGTCGTTACCAACGAGTAAATTCGAGAAAGCAGGCGTACTCGAAAGGCCGGAAACCTCTCCCTTGGGGCCACTCGTCTGACCGTGCAGAATCCGGTCCAGGATCTTGGGCGATATTTTACATCCACAACCTGCACCGTGGCTGTATTGGGTGAGTTTAAAGGCAGTTGTTTCGGTTGACATCATAACGTGACAAAGCTAAGAGGTAAATAATTGAGTATTGTACATAACCGTTCTTTATGTACATATCCATAGGTGTAATGGTTCTTCTTTCTTCAACATACCCAACGAAGGACAATAATGACTTAACAATTTGGTAATCAAACATAATAGAACGTATCCAGTCTTAAATTGGGTTATTTTTAGAATTTTATATACAGACTTTGATATTCTGGTACTTTTTTAAGAACCCCCATCTCGCAGCTCAAAAAAATGAAGCATATTTGTCTCTGAATTGGGACTTCACCGAACTTGACTTGTGTCCTAAGACAATTAACTAAATCAAACACTTCTATGTCTAAAAATTTACTGCAATTTCGGCTGGCTTTCATGCTAATCGGCAGTATCGTGATGGCTGTTCTCAGTGGGAACACCGCCACAGCACAGGTAACGACGTCTGTTATTAATGGACTGGTAACGGACGATAAAGGGGCGGCCTTACCGGGTGCTACGGTTGTAGCTGTGCACGAGCCGTCGGGTAGCCGTTATGGTACGACAACAAACGCTTCTGGTCGTTATACGTTGCCCGGTGTGCGGGTAGGTGGTCCTTTTAAAATAACGGCCACATTTGTAGGGTTCAAAGATCAGGTAACCGAAGGTGTTTTCACGAACCTGGGTACGTCTTCTGATGTAAGTTTTAAAATGGCTGATAACAGCACGCAGTTATCAGAAATCGTTGTTTCGGGTAATCAGAACGGTATTATCAGTTCGAACCGGACCGGTGCTGCAACATCGTATGGTCGGGGAACGATTAATACCATTCCGACACTGGGTCGTACCATTGCTGATATTACCAAGTACAATGCCTACGGCAATGGCCAGTCGTTTGGTGGACAGGATGCCCGTTTTAACAACATTACGATTGACGGTGCTGTATTTAATAACGGCTTCGGCTTAGGCAACAGTGCTTCAGCTGGTGGCCGGACAAATACAACCGCTGTATCACTCGACGCACTGGATGAAGTTCAGTTGAACGTAGCTCCATTCGACGTTCGTCAGACCGGTTTCTCGGGGGCGAGCATCAACGCTGTAACCCGCTCAGGAACCAACGATTTTTCGGGTTCGGTTTATCACCTGTTCAGAAACAATAGCCTGGCAGGTAAGAAAGCTGATGGTAAAGACCTGCCACCGGTTACGATCGACCAGAAAACAACCGGTTTTCGGATTGGTGGTCCGATCATCAAAAACAAACTGTTCTTCTTCGCTAACGTGGAGCAATTCAAAAGCAGCCAGCCTGCGCTGGATTGGGTAGTGAACCGTGGAGCAGGTACAACTGGTAACGTATCGCGCGTTACGGAAGCTGATTTGACGGACTTGAATCAGTTTATGCAGTCGAAATTCAACTACTCGCTGGGGGCTTTTGACAACTTCAACAACGAAGTGAAAAGCACGAAAGGGCTGATTCGTATTGATTACAACATCAACGATAATCACAAACTATCCGTCCGTTACTCACACCACGATTCTGAATCGGGTCAGGTTATCAGTAACAGTAACAGTAGCAACACGGCAGGTAACGGTAACCGCACCAACTCGCAGTTGGCGCTTTCTGCAGAAAATACGGGATACATTATTGCTGACAACACCCGTTCTGTTGCCGCTGAGCTGAACTCTACGTTTGGTGGTAAGTTTGCTAACAAACTGGTTGCTACATACAACAAGCAGATTGAAGACCGTACCTATAAGACGGCTGTATTTCCGACAATTGATATTCTGAAGGACAATACGACTTACACGACGGTTGGTTTCGACCCGTTCACCCCGAACAACAAGCTGAACTATTCGACACTGAATATTACAGATAACTTCAGCTATTTTGCGGGTAATCACACGCTGACACTTGGCCTTTCGTATGAGAAGTTTACGTCGAATAACGTATTCTTCCCGGCTTCGAATGGCGTTTACGTGTATAACTCAATCGCTGATTTCAAGACGGCTGCTCAGGCATTCCTCGATAATCCTAATGCAACGACGTCACCCGTAACGGCTGCCCGGTATAACCTGCGCTATTCGCTGTTGCCAGGTGGCGCGGAACCTTTGCAGACGCTGAACCGGAGTACGTATAGTGCGTATGTTCAGGATGAATTCCAGGTGCGGCCGAATTTCAAATTGACCGCTGGTATTCGCGCTGATATTTTCGCCTATGATAACTCAACCGCTAAAGATTTTTTCAACCCTGTAGTTGGTAGTCTCAATTTCCGCGACGAAAATGGAGCTAACTACGGCATCAACACCGGTGCTTTCCCCAAAGCACGTTTACTGGTTTCGCCCCGTGTTGGTTTCAACTGGGATGTAAAAAACGACAAAATGACGCAGATTCGGGGTGGTAGCGGTTTCTTCGTATCCCGTATTCCAGAGGTACTTGTGTCTAACCAGTTGGGTAATAATGGTGTGAATACCGCCGTTATCAACGTTACAAACACAACGGCTTATCCGTTTACAACAGACCCGAGCCGGTTCATCCCGTCTACTACGGATATCACTAAATTGCCTCCGTATGTAATCAATGCTACCGATCCTAACCTGAAGTACCCGCTTGTTTGGAAAACCAACCTGGCCATCGACCAGCGGTTACCCTGGGGCTTAGTTGGAACGCTTGAAGTAATTTACAACAAAACACTTCAGGGTCTGCGTTATATTGATGCCAACCTGAAAGCACCGGATCGTACCTTGAGTGGCGCAGATACCCGCGGTCGTTTCCCTGCCTCAGGGGTGGCTAGTTCGGGTTCAGGTGCCAACAACACGGTTAACATCGCCCGTTTCTATAACACGGCAGTTACAAACGCCTTTGTTCTGAAAAACGCGAACCAGGGCGATGCGTATACGTTCACGGCTAAACTTGAAAAACCAACGTCGAATGGCTTTGGCGGTATGCTTGCCTACACCTATGGTCTGGCCAGAGATTTACAATCGGTTGGTAGCACAGTACAAGCTAACATCCCAACGGTACAGGGACAAAATTATCTGGGCGTTTCTTTCGCTGATAATGACCTGCGCCACCGGATCATTGGTTACGTAAACTATCGCCTGAACTACGGTGGTAAATTCGGCGGATCGACAACCTTTACGCTGGGTACTCAGTCGACTAGTGGCTACAAAGTTTCGTATGTAGTAGGTGGCGACCTAAACGGCGATGGACAGACGACGAACGATCTGATCTATGTTCCAAAGACTGCTTCTGAGCTGACATTCGCACCCCTTACTGTGGGTTCGGGAGCTACCGCGCAAACGTTCTCTCCAGAGCAGCAACAAGCCGCTTTCGATGCCTATATCAATAACAACGATTACTTGAAAACCCGTCGTGGTCAATATGCCGAACGTAACGGTGGTTACTCTCCTTGGCTGACCCGTTTTGATTTCACTGCTATTCAGGAGTTCTATATCGCAACGGGAGCGAAAGGCACACGCCACACCATTCAGTTCCGTGCTGATATCCTGAACGTTGGTAACCTGCTCAACAACAAATGGGGTGTTGGATATGCAAATACTTCAACGCAGCCGTTGTCTCTGGTTTCCGGAACACCTAATGCTGCCGGTATTCCTTCATACCGTCTAGGTACGCAGAACGTAAATGGTCAAACAGTTCTGTTACAGGACTCATTTGTGAAGAGCATTACGATTGATAACGTTTGGCAGGCACAGCTTGGCGTGCGTTACTCATTCTAGACAAACTATTGAATCATGTGGAAATCCCCCGCACAGGTAATGTGGCGGGGGATTTTTCATTTAATTGCCACACGTCATGAAAATTAACCTGATTATACTCGTGCTTCTCCTTGCTGTAAGCGGAGCAATGGCACAACGGCTGAACAGATTTCAGAACACTAAGGCCGCTGATTCTTTTTTTTCGCTTAAAGCGGCCCGTAAACATCCACTTGTTCTGGCACATCGGGGTGGCCCCGGACCATTAGATACCGAAAATTCAATCGTAACATTTACCCGGACAGCGCAAAAACTGCCGGATGCCATTATCGAAATGGATGTACGCATGACCGCAGACAGCAATTTTGTGCTGTTGCACGATGCTACGTTAGATCGGGAGTCGGATGCGAAAGGGGCTGTATCTGAATGGACGCTGGCAAACCTGAGAAAAGTGAAACTCAAAACACTGTCCGGAGCCTCGACGGAGCAGTCTGTGCCAACATTTACGGACGTACTGAGCTGGAACCGGAATCGGTATATGCTGGCTCTGGATGTAAAACCCGGAACAGACCCGCTCAGAGTGATGAAGGAAGTGGAAAAGCACCAGGCCGTGCATTCGGTTTTTGTCATTTGTTATTCCATGGCGGAGGCACAACGTGTTCGTAATCAGTATCCAACTCTCTGGCTGGCCGTTGGGGTTAACAATGCGGCAGATCTGGATCGATTTGAAACAAGTGAACTGGTATCCGGACAACGATTAATTGCGCTCACTCCCCAGAAACTTCAGCCGGTTTCATTTTATGAGCGGCTGCATAAACTTGGTATCCTCGCTTCTGTAGGTACGTACGGCACCGATCAACTCGATGAAAAACCACTGACAGAAGCGGCTGTCGGTTACAAGGAGATATATCGACAAGGTGGCGACATTATCACGACTGACCGGCCAGTTGAGGTCTTCGCTTTATTCTAACCCATCAACCGTTGTATGCCCTTCACCCGACTGTTAATCTGCCTCACTCTACTCCTGACGTGGTTTGCCGCACCAGCGCAACAGATAGGTGAGTCTCTTCCTGTCTGGCGGACGGGTCAGCTGGATATTCACCATATCAACACCGGGCAGGGCAACGCTACCCTCCTGGTACTGCCAGACGGGACAACTGTGCTGGTTGATGCCGGTGCCATCAACTCCCTCGACTGGCGAACGAATACCCCCAGAAATATCCCCGTGAAGCCCAATAACAGCCGACAGGCCGGCGAGTGGATAGCACGTTACGTACGGAATGCACTGCGTTCTCAAACTAATCCGGTTCTTGACTATGCTGTCATTACGCATTTTCACGATGACCATATGGGAACACCGTTGAATGTGGCCAAACGGGGGCGGGGCGGGTATACATTGGCGGGCATTACCGAGGTAGGCGAATACATCCCTATTCGTAAAGTGCTGGATCGGGGATGGCCGGATTATAACTACCCTCGTTCGTTTGATGGTGATTCGATGGTCGTCAACTACCGTCGATTTCTGGCTTGGCAGGCGCAGCATAACGGTCTGGTTGCCGAGCGGTTTACGGCCGGGCAAATGAATCAGATTGCGTTTGTGAAACAGCCGGAATTACGCTGGAAGTATTTAGTAGAAATTAGAAACCTGATGGTTAATGGCGCCGTCTGGACGGGTGAAGGCGACAGGGTACGGCAACTTTTTCCTGAACTGAAGACACTAAAAGCGGCCGAGTATCCTAACGAGAATATGTGCAGTATTGCGTTTCAACTGCGGTACGGCAGATTTACTTACTTTTCTGGCGGAGACATTCAGGGCGTTCTTCAGTTTGGAGCACCAGTCTGGCACGATGTCGAAACACCACTGGCAAGCATCGTCGGGCCGGTCGACGTTCAGTTACTCGACCACCACGGTTATGCTGACTCAGAAAACGGAGCACTACTGGCAAGTTTGCAGCCCCGGGTTTTCGTGATTCCCGCGTGGGCATCGTCTCATCCGGCACCTGACGTACTCAGCCGACTTTTCGCCAAAGAGATCTATACGACTGAGCGCGACGTATTCGCTACCAACTTGCTTCCAGAGGCAAAAGTGGCTATCAATGATTTTTTGCCAAGGCTAAAAAGTCAGTCAGGACATGTGGTTATTCGGGTTGAACCCGGTGGAAAATCCTATAAAGTGATCGTGCTTGATGACACGAGTGAAGCCTATCCTGTGAAGATGACTTATGGGCCTTACAAGTCTAAGTAACGGATCAGGTCGGATTGGCTGGATTTCCGATAGTCTGATTCAGTCTGAGCATATCCGTTCCGGCCTGATAGCCCTGAACAATCATCCGGCCAATGTCGTCGGAGGTGAACTTCATGAGATTAAGGGAAAGCGGCTCGGTTGGACGGATAATCGTTAGGTTCAGTTCCCGTCCGTGGAGATGCTCGCGGCTGGCAAACCGTTCCGCCCAGGCAATATCATTGTTAACCAACTGGTTGACTGTAATGTCTTTAACCCGATCCATGAGGTTCAACAGGTTTCGGTAGTTGAACTTTTCGTTATAGATTTTCTTGGCGTGACACGCGACACAGGCAATTTCTGTCGCGCCATCTTCGATGGCTACCCGCAGCGGGGCTACCTCCCGTAAGCCTCCATCCAGAAACGCCCGCCGGTGATCGCCCCCGATTTGCACGGCGGGCATTAGAAACGGGAGCGAGCTGCTGGCATACACATAATCCAGAAAATGAGGGTCATGGGCATCGGCATAGCACATGTCGCCTTCGATGATATCCACAGCCCCGACTTTAATTTTTACCGGGCCCGTTTTGAGTGCTTCAACATCTATGGTGTTCCGAATCAGGTTCTGTATGGGCGAGTTGTCCAGTAAGCCATCAAAACGGCTCATAACGGTGTCGTAGCCCATTCGAAAGCGCGAACGGATAACGGCTACATCATCGGGTTTGGTAATGTTTCGAATCCAGAATTCAATTAAAAACTTGCCAACTTTTACCCAATCAACATGACCGGTGGACGCGTGTTGGCGGGCGGCCTCGTGCGCAATGAAGGTTGCGTTCAGACTACCCACCGAAATGCCATAGAGTTGGTCCGGCACAAACCCTGATTCAAAGAGAGCCATGACAGCCCCTACCTGAAAGGCTCCTTTAAGTGACCCCCCACCAAGGACGAGTGCACGCATGGATGGATGAGGAGTAGATGAAATAGCTCCGGGATGCGGAAGGGGCGGGGTGGGGTTGTCAATCATATACACCTATAGCAGGTAACGTTATAAGATCAGAAGTGTGGAAAGTTGATGTTTTTCGACTAATAATCAAAACGAATTGACACACGGATAGTTATGAAACCGGCGCTCTGTTTTCTGGAACCCTTTTTCGGGGTCTGCGCTTTCCTTACTATACTTGCTGGAAATTTAACCGGTAGTCATTTATTATAAGGCAATAGCCTGTGCTTCCTGCTTATTGACTACCGCTACTGACTGATAACTTCTTCATGGCTATTACCGTCGCCGAGATACAAGCCCCGATTGCTGCTGAAATGGAACTGTTTGAGCAGAAGTTCAAAGGGCAAATGAAAAGCGACGTTATGCTGCTGGACCAAATCATGAATTACATCGTGAAGCGGAAAGGCAAGCAATTGCGTCCAATGTTTGTGTTCCTGATGGCCGGGGTGTGCGGTTCCATCACAGAAGCCACTTACCGTGGCGCGTCGTTAATTGAATTGCTTCATACGGCCACGCTCGTTCACGACGATGTGGTTGACGAGTCGAACTACCGACGGGGTTTTTTTTCCATAAATGCACTCTGGAAGAATAAAGTAGCCGTACTGGTGGGCGATTATCTGCTTTCACGTGGGTTGTTACTATCGGTCGACAACAACGATTTCGACCTGCTCCGGATTGTTTCGACCGCTGTGCGCGAACTGAGCGAAGGCGAGTTACTACAACTTTATAAAGCTCGTCGGCTGGATATTACAGAGGCAATTTACTACGAGATTATTCGCCAGAAAACAGCTTCCCTTATTGCTGCCTGTTGTGCTGTAGGCGCAAGATCGGCTGGTAATGCCCCGGAAATTGTCGATAAGGCTCATGCCTTCGGAGAGAAGGTTGGGATCGCATTTCAGATCAAGGATGACTTATTCGACTATGGCACGGCTGAGGTAGGCAAGCCGCTGGGCATTGATATTAAAGAGAAGAAGATGACCCTGCCGCTTATTTACGCCCTGAACAAAGCGGGTTATCTGGAAAAACGCCGGATCATCAATATTATCAAAAACGAAAGCGGAAAGCCCAAAAAAGTCAACGAGGTGATTGGTTTCGTAAAAAATTCAGGTGGTATCGAATACGCTACCGAGGTAATGAACCAATACGTTACCCAAGCGCAGGCACTATTAAATGACTTCCCCGATTCTCCTTATCGCTCCTCTCTTCATAAACTGGTTCAGTACACGATTGATCGGAGCAAGTAAGGTGGTTAGGGTATTAGGAGTCAGGAGCGTGGAGTGAGAAGTTGGTAGCGCGTGCTGGCGCGGGTATTTACCCGTGCCTTTTTATTTAGCAAGCATTCGCTTGCGTCAGTGAATACTGACCTCATACAAGGCATGGGTAATTACCCGCGTCAGCAACTCCTCACTTTTCACTTCTCGCTCCTATTACTGCTTCCTCATTCCGAATACTGCCCGCCTTCTTACTCTTCTCCCCAAACAGTCTATGAAAGTCCGGGCTTTCGGTGTTCATCCATTTATCCCAGAAGGTGAAATAAAGGCCGTAGTTGAACCTGAACTGCGTATGATGGAGGCTGTGGTGAGTTGCACCAATGAGCCATCGCCCCAGCCAATGCCGGTTGAAATCCTGTGGGTAAATTTCCGTGTTCAGGTGATTTATGGCGCTCGACATAGTCATAATCATCAGAATAAGGCCCACCGCAGAAATGTGCAGGGGTATGACGAACGTCAGCGCCGGAATAACAATGGCTTGTAAAGTGCTTTCGGTTGGATGAAATGAAAAGGCAGTCCAGGGTGAGGTTGTGATGCTGTCGTGGTGGGTCTTGTGTACCCACTTATAAATACCGGGCCAGTGCATCCATCGATGCAGCCAGTAATAATACGTTTCATGAATGAAAAGCACCAATACAATGCTGGCGGGATACCACAGTAACGGATAGGCGTTTATATCGGTGTAAATCCGGGTGTAGCCTAACTGATAGGCGTAAATAACCCCAATGGCAATCGTTGTAAAGATCAGCGATGTAATGACAGACCAGCCAATTTCACGCCAATCCTGTCCCGCTTTTCGGGGGCGTGTCTGGACAGCCCGGTGAGCGAATTGCTCTTTAAGTGAGACTTTGAATAACCACCAGAAGCCTAACGAAAAGAGAACGTATCGTCCGAAAATAGCTGAAAAAAAAAGTAAAGCCGTCAGCCCTACTGTGGACGGACTCGTTAAATGAATCATAGAGTGCAAAAACTTATCTGTCAGGTTAACCTGCCCGCACAGCTTTGTTAACGAATAGCTAACTGATAATCAATACGACCAATGGACCTATAAGGTTTCATTAAAATGAGTTTACTGTACCTTAATTCAGTCTGTTCGCTGACGGGGCAATTTGTTTGTACCTTTGCCGAAGTCTCTCAATTATTCTATAGAAACGGCTTATGCGCCTGATTATCCCTGTCTTGCTGGTGGCAATGGTCACCACAGCAACCTTGGCACAACCTAAGAAAACGGTTCTGGGTACAGCGAAACCTGTAACTTCTGCTCAACATCCAGCACCGGGCAAACAACTGGCAAAACCTAAACTTGTTGTTGGTATTGTGGTAGACCAGATGCGGTACGATTACTTATACCGCTATTATAATAAGTTCAGCTCGGGTGGTTTTCGCCGTATGATGGACGGTGGGTTCAACGCCCGAAACAATCATTATCACTATGCTGCCACGTATACCGGCCCCGGTCATGCGGCAATCTACACCGGTTCAGCTCCTGCGCTAAACGGTATCGTTGGGAATGATTTTTATGAGCGAAACATTGGCCGTTTGCTCTATTGTGCCGAGGATACAACCGTCAAAACCGTTGGCAATACGGGAACGGCTGGCAAAATGTCGCCCCGGAATTTGCTGGTAACGACCATCGGTGATCAGCTTAAACTCGCCACCGACGGTCGGGCGAAAGTCATTGGTATTGCCTTAAAGGACCGGGGAGCCATTTTGCCCGCTGGTCATGCGGCCAATGCAGCTTACTGGTACGACTCTAAAGATGGCAATTTTATCAGCAGCACCTTTTACCAGAATGAGTTGCCACAGTGGGTACAGACCTTCAATGCCCGAAAGCTATCCGATAAGTACTTAAGCCAAACGTGGGAACCATCGTTGCCCCTGAACCAGTATACGGAAAGTACGCAGGATGACGAACCTTACGAGACCGTGCTGGCGGGTGAGACAAAGTCTGTTTTTCCCCACGCGTTTGCCATTCAGGCCGGGGGTAGTAAATATGAGCCCCTGCGCACCAGCCCTTACGGGGATGAAATTACCAAAGAGTTTGCACTGACAGCACTCAAGGAAGAGAAACTGGGGCAGGGCGATGTGACTGATATGCTTTGCGTTAGTTTTTCGTCTCCCGATTACATTGGACATGCTTTTGGTACCCATGCTATCGAAACGGAGGATCAGTACATCCGCCTGGACCACCAGTTGGCCGATCTATTCAATCAATTGGATGCCAGTGTTGGTAAAGGCCAGTGGGTGGCGTTTCTGTCGGCCGATCATGGTGTTGTTGATGCGCCCGGTTTTCTACAGCAGAACCGGATTCCTGCCGGTGTACGGGGCTACGGTGAGATAGGTGAAGCAGTGAAGTCGACGCTGGAAAAGGCGTACGGACCCGGACAGTGGGTGCTCTCTTACATGAACCAGCAGATCTACCTCAATCATGCTTTGCTGACAGAGAAGAAAATAGCCATGCAGGATGTGTATGAACTGCTTCGTTCAATGTTGCTTAAGCAAAAGGCGGTAGTTAACGTTGTTAATCTACACAATCTCGGTGCAGAGGCCTTGCCCGCATTACAGGAGAACCTGTTTCGGAATGTGTATCATCCTAACCGCAGTGGCGATTTTTACGTCATGCAACAACCCGGCTGGCTCGAAGGGCGTAATAAAGGCACAACCCACGGGACAACCTATGCTTACGATACGCACGTACCGTTTCTGCTCTACGGCTGGGGGGTTCGGCCAGGGCAAACCTTGCGCCGAACCCACATCCATGACATCGCTCCAACCATCACCGCATTGCTCGGCCTGCTGGAACCCAGTGGCTGCATTGGCAACCCGGTAGAAGAAGCCATAAAATGAAGAGTTAGCAGGTAGAAGCGAGGAGGCAGGAGTTATTGATGCAGGTAATGAACCAAGAATGCGTCAGCGACTCCTGCCCCCTCGCTTCTACCTGCTAACTCATATTTCAAAACTTATTTCTTTAAAACCAAAATAGCGAATCTGGCCGTTGGCATTGATAGCCAGGCGACCGTTCGGGTCTATTCCAATGATAGTTCCTCTAAAGACCTGCCCTTCGCTTGTGAAACTGTGCTCTTCCTGGAAACGGTAAAGTATTTGCAGATAATTAATCTTCAGTACGTCGCGCTGGCCAGATCGTAACTGCAGATAGCGTTGTTCTAACGTTTCACAAAGTCGGCTTAGCAGTCCGGGCAGGTCATAAGCATTTGGTAAAGGAGCCAATGCTTGTAAGGCGGTAGCGGTCGAGTAACCGAACTCAGTCTGATTTACGTTAAGGCCTATGCCCACCACCGACCAGGCAATACTATAGCCATGCAGCGTATTTTCAATCAGGATTCCCCCTAACTTCTGATTGCCGACATAAATGTCGTTCGGCCATTTGATGCGGAGCGACGGTCCAACAAGGGGTTGGAGCGTGTCGTAAATGCCCAGCGAAATGGCCATATTTAGCAAGAACTGTTCAGTTGCCATTAAGAATCCGGGCTTAAGAAGGAGGGAAAAGGTCAGATTTTCACCCGGTTTAGCTTCCCACTGATTTCCGCGTTGCCCCCGACCAGCGGTTTGATTGTCAGTAATGACAACTAGTCCTTCATTTGGGTCGGTTTGTGCAATCAAAACGGAAGCTTCGTCGTTAGTTGACTGACAGCTTGGCAGGTATTGGATAATTTGTCCAATAAAAAGCGTTTTGGGATGGATTTTGTACAAAATAATATGTAATTTAGTAGTATAGAGAGCCAACGAATGGTGCTGAGGAACTCCTCTTAATAATCATGTACCCGCTGACTGGCTTATCGTGCAATGTTAAACCGAAAGCATGAGAATTAACAAAAATAGTGAGTTTACAGCCGAGCAAATACGTGACTTCGTCGTTCGGGGAATGCAGGAGAAAAAAGGCCAGGATATCGTTGTCATGGACCTGCGAAAAGTGAAAAACGCGATCTGTGATTATTTTGTCCTTTGTTCGGGTAACTCTGATACACAGATTGACGCTATCTCGACTTCCATTGAAGAAGAAGTTTATAAAGCCAGCAAGCAAGACCCCTGGCATAGAGAAGGAAAATTAAACCGGGAGTGGATTTTGCTGGATTACGTGGACGTAGTTGCTCACGTGTTCAAGAAAGATAGACGCTCGTTTTACGATCTTGAACAACTTTGGGGCGACGCTGAAATTAGTTTGATTGCCGACAGTGACCTGGCAGTAGCCTCCTGAGGAAAATTTAGTCCGGCTGTTTAAACATACCATTTAAACGGGCCGTTTATGGGGCTGGCGAACCGTCTGTCCTAACCGTTTTCGCGATAGAAACAATCAACTGCAAAACGGTGTTACCCATGTAATCCGTTAGTACAACCTGAGGAAATGGCAGAAAATAATAATAGAAATCCGTTAGTACCCCGTGGTGGGCCACGTAAACCCAATTTCCAGGGCTGGATTGTTGCGTTGCTGATTGCCGCGATTCTTGGCATTACATTCTTTAACAGAAGCTCAGCTACCCAGGAAATTTCGCAGAAGCAGTTCGAGCGTATGGTCAGAGATCATGAGGTTGCCGAAGCAATCGTCGTGAACGATAAAATTGCCGAAGTGACGCTTACGCAGCAGGCCGCTCAGAGTCCCAGATACAAAAATCGATTTGCCGATAAACCCTACTTTGGGAATAACCAGGGGCCACATTTTCAATTCCAGATTGCTTCTGGCGAGACGTTCAAAAAGGACTTGGATCAACTTCAGCAAGGGCAGCCTGAAAATGAGAAGATCGACCTTAAGTTTGAAACCCGCAGTGATTTTGGCAGCATTATCAGCACCTGGGGTTTCCTGATCGTAATGATATTGGCCATGTATTTCCTGCTCGGACGTATGTCTGGAGCCGGTGGTCCGGGTGGTCAGATTTTCAACATTGGAAAATCAAAGGCCGCTCTGTTCGATGCAGACAATAAAGTTAAGATCACTTTCAATGACGTTGCTGGTCTTGACGAAGCGAAGGAAGAAATTAAAGAGATTGTCGATTACCTGAAGAATCCAACCAAGTTCACGAAACTGGGGGCAAAAATTCCGAAAGGAGCGTTGCTCATAGGCCCTCCGGGTACTGGTAAAACCCTTTTAGCGAAAGCGGTAGCTGGTGAGGCAGGTGTTCCATTCTTCTCCCTGTCGGGTTCCGACTTCGTCGAAATGTTCGTAGGTGTTGGTGCGGCACGGGTACGTGACCTGTTCAAACAGGCAAAGGAGAAAGCACCGTGTATCATCTTTATCGATGAGATTGACGCAGTAGGCCGTTCACGGGGTCGTGGCTCAATGCCCGGCGCAAATGATGAGCGGGAAAATACCCTCAACTCATTGCTGGTAGAAATGGATGGCTTTGCTACCGACTCAGGTATCATTATCCTGGCCGCAACGAACCGTCCTGATGTACTGGATTCTGCTTTGCAGCGTCCCGGCCGTTTTGACCGTCAGATCAGCATCGATAAACCGGATATCATCGGTCGGGAAGCTATCTTCCGGGTTCACTTGAAGCCAATTAAACTGGCGTCCGATGTTGATCCAAAAGAATTAGCGGCCCAAACACCTGGCTTTGCGGGTGCTGAGATTGCCAACGTCTGTAACGAAGCCGCTTTGATCGCTGCCCGTAGTGATAAAGAAGCGGTCGATATGAAAGATTTCCAGGATGCGATGGATCGTGTGATCGGTGGTCTGGAAAAGAAAAACAAGATTATTTCTCCCGAAGAGAAAGAGATTGTGGCTTATCACGAAGCTGGTCACGCAGTGGCAGGCTGGTATCTGGAACATGCCGATCCCCTCGTGAAAGTAACGATTGTACCGCGTGGTGTTGCCGCTCTTGGCTATGCGCAGTATCTCCCCCGTGAGCAGTATCTGTATCGCACCGAACAACTCATGGACGAAATGTGCATGGCATTGGGAGGCCGCGCTTCAGAAGATCTGATCTTTGGTAAAGTATCGACCGGTGCGCTAAGTGACCTGGAGCGAATTACCAAGCTTGCCTACAGCATGGTGACGATGTATGGAATGAATGATAAGATCGGTAACGTATCTTTCTACGATTCCAAGCAGTCGGACTACAACTTCAATAAGCCTTATTCGGAAGAGACGGCCAAACACATTGATGATGAAGTTCGTAAGATCGTTAGTTTGGCATACGAGCGGACAAAAAACCTGCTGACCGAGCACCGCGACGCTCTGGAGATTCTTGCGAAAGAGTTACTTGAAAAAGAGATTCTGTACCAAAACGATTTAGTACGCTTGATCGGTAAGCGCCCATTCGAACGGGAAACGGTTTATCAGGCATACAAAAACAAAGGTGTGGCCGAAGAGGTGAAAGAAGAAATTGGTAAGGAGTCAAAACCTGCCGAAACGGAGCCGGAATCGCTTCCCATCTAATAAAATAAAGAAGAAGTAAAAAAGGTCTCCTGTACACAGGAGACCTTTTTTACTTCTTACCCAATTCAATTACCTGCATATCCAGAATGCGACCTGCATCGAGGGAGAATCGGATGGCGGTACGCATTTTGTGAAACCCTGTTTTACCAGCTGCTCCTGGGTTTAGAAACAGTAGGTTATTTAGAGTCGGGTCACGAACAACTTTAAGGATATGCGAATGGCCACAGATGAAAATATCGGGTGGATTGGCGCGTAGTAGGGGACGTGTAGTTGGATTGTAATTTGGGGGTATACCGCCAATGTGCGTCATCCAAATGTCAAATCCTTCCAATGCAAAGCGCTGATTTAACGGTAACTCAGTTGTTTCCGTATCAATATTACCGCTAACGATCCGTAAGGGCCGAAACTGTCTCAAAGAATCTGCCACCGCAAAGTTTCCTACATCTCCGGCATGCCAGACCTCATCGCAAGCTTCGAAGTGAGTGAAAATCTGAGGGTCCAGAAAGCTGTGTGTGTCGGATAAAAGTCCGATTCGAATCATACTGTAGAGTTAATAAGATGGCAAGTCAATAAGTGGCTTACGTGTCAGACACGCACCGACTTGCCAATTTACTGACTTATTTGCCCAAAATTAGCTCTTTCATTTCACTACGGATCTTCTTCTTGTCAATTTTGCCAACACTGGTTTTGGGAATTTCAGAAACAAAAAGGATGCGGTCGGGAACATACCATTTATGCAATTCACCCCGGTCGACTTTTGCCTGTAAACCGGCTTTTATACCATCTGCCTGTAATGTATATCCTGGCTTTTGAACGATGAGCGCATGAGGGCGCTCCCCCCAGCGGTCGTCCGGTAGACCAACCACGGCCGATTCGGCAACCCCTTCAATTTGTGAAAGGACATCTTCCATATCCAGCGAGGATACCCATTCGCCACCCGTCTTGATAACATCTTTCGTGCGATCAGCGATCATCACCCAATAGTCGGGCGAGATACTGGCTACGTCGCCTGTATGAAGCCAGCCACCTTTCCATAGATCAGCTCCCCGTTCAGGATCATCGTAATAGCCTTGGGTAAGCCACGGGCCACGGGCCACAATCTCCCCCAGCGAATGGCCATCATGGGGAACAAAATTGCCGTCATCGTCCATCAAGCGCATCTCAATAAACGGTGATATTCGCCCGGCACGCGTACGGAGTTCGATCTGTTCCTCAGGCGACAGTTTTTGTTCCTGCTCGTTTAAATACCCTACGGCCATCACGGGAGCCGTTTCCGACATACCGTAGCCTGACATGACCGTAATACCCAGCTCCGTTGCTGCTTTGGCAAGCCCTTTTGTGAGCGCTGAGCCGCCAATAAGCACTTTCCATCGACTAAGGTTCTGTTTGTATTTTGGCGCAGCCGGGCTGCTTACCAGCATATTTAATATGGTAGGTACGCAGTGCGATAAGGTAACTCCTTCGGTGATGAGTAGCTTAAGCAGTAATTCGGGCTCATATCGTCCCGGATACACCTGCTTTGCCGACATCATCGTTGCCAGGAACGGGAATCCCCAAGCGTGTACGTGGAACATGGGTGTAATTGGCATGTATACATCCGTAGAGCCTTTAAACGGCATCGCTTCATAACCGATTATGTACGTCAGTAGCCCCATCGTATGCATGAACAACTGCCGATGCGAAAAGTAGACCCCTTTAGGGTTGCCCGTCGTTCCGGTTGTGTAGAAGGTGGTTGCCCAGGTGTTCTCGTCGAAATCAGGGAAGTCGTACTGGTCTGATGCACCTTTCAAAAGCGACTCGTACTCCCCGGCAAACCCATCGGGAATTTCTGAAAGACTCGTCGTATCTGATGTCCCAGAGTAAACCTTATCACTGATGACAACATACGTCTCTACCGTAGTCAATTGAGGCTTGATAGCGGCCAGAATCGGGAGGAAATCTTCATGGACAAAGACAACCTTGTCCTGGGCATGATTCATGGTGTACAGAATCTGCGTTGGGGATAGCCGGATGTTTATCGTGTGCAGTATAGCACCGGCACTGGTTACGCCCAGAAAACATTCAAGATAGCGATGACTGTCCCAATCCAATACGGCAACCGTGTCGCCCGGTTTTACGTCCAGATCGGCCAGGACGTTCGCAAGTTGGCGGACACGCTGATTAAATTGGTGATAATTCATGCGGAATAAGTCCCGATAAACTATTTCGCGCTGGGGCTCATACTTGAGCGACTGAGCGAGCAGGTTTTTTATAAGTAACGGGGGCTCATGGGCTTCGGTAGTGCGGGGAATAAGCTTTGTCTGAATCATAATAACTTGACTGTATGTGTAAACAAACGGATAAATCGAAGGTAGAATTGAATAATGGAAAGAAAAAATGGTATTTGGTAAAAAGATGATACCAGAGAGGGGCAATTTATTTGGTGCACAAAAAAAAACCAGCTAATCTCAGAGATCAGCTGGTTAAAAGCATCAATTCTAGTCGACGTAGATGTTACAAGAGCAGTCCGGCTATGGTCGCCGACATGTAGCTCGCTAGTGTGCCGCAGATGAGTGCTTTGAAACCAATTCGGGCCAGGTCACTTCGGCGTTTCGGAGCTAACTCGCCGATACCACCTACCTGAATGGCAATAGAGCTGAAATTGGCAAAGCCACAGAGAGCAAAACTAACGATGGCGATTGTTTTTGGATCAAGTGTTTGTTTGATTTTAACAAGGTCCAGATACGCGACAAATTCATTCACAACCATTTTGGTACCCATCAGGGCGCCAGCCGCTTCGATATCTTTGGCAGGGACGCCCATAGCCCAGGCAAAGAGAGAAAAGAGTTTGCCGAGAAGGTAGTTCAGGCTTAAAAAATCGACGTTGAAAATGTAGAAACCTATCCGAAACATCAGGCTGTCGATCAGCGCAATCAGGGCAATGAAGCCTATCAGCATAGCTACTACATTGAAACCCACTTTAAGGCCTTCGCTGGCACCAGCGGCAATGGCATCGAGTAGGTTCGCGTAGATTTTTTTGATTTCTACTTTCACGGTCCCCTGCGTTTCCGATACCTGCGTTTCCGGCATTACGATCTTGCTGATGACCAACGCTCCGGGAGCGGCCATAATGCTGGCGGCCAGCAAGTAGGGAGCAGGCACACCCAGTGAGATATAAACTGCTAGAACTCCCCCGGCAATACAGGCAAATGAACCGGTCATACTGGCCAGCAGTTCGGAGTTGGTCATGCCATTTAGGTAAGGCTTGATCATAATCTGTGCCTCTACCTGCCCAACAAACGTACTGGCTACGTTGGATAATGCTTCGGCTCCACTAACGCCCATCAACCATTTCATCGCTTTTGCCATAACAGCTACGATGCGCTGCATAATGCCCAGGTGATAAAAAATGTTGACCAGAACGGCCACGAAAATGATTGTTGGAACGACCTTGAAGAAGAAAATAAAGTTGTTTCCGGGACCAAAGGCTTTGGTGAGGATATCTGGTCTTACCAGAGATGAGAAAACGAACTCAGCACCAATATTGGCTTTTTGCAGCAATCGATCAACGTAATAACCAAGACCCTGAAAGAGACGCTGGCCAATATCCGTCTTTAAAACGAAAACCGCCAGGCCAAATTGAAGAGCTAGCCCTACCCCAACAGTACGATAATTAATAGCTTTACGGTTATCAGAAAGGGCATAGGCAATGCCCAGAATTAAAACAATGCCCAGTAGGCCGGTAAAACGCTCCATTCAGTGACGACACAATTACAGTTAGGTTGGCGAAGATACAAAAAGAAGGAATGGGACGAACCCATAAAAAAGCCCGGAAAGCAAAACGGGCAGATTTGACGAATATTATTCGTCAAATCTGCCCGTTTTGCTAGCGTTTCGTTAACTTAAATATTTGCAATAGCTCGTTCCGCTCCTTCCTGATATTCTTCCTCTATCTGAGCAATCTCTGCCGGCTTAAGCTCACCATCGAAAAGGCGGGCATCCATTGCTTCCTTCTCAGTAATTTCGAAGAAACGCTGGTGTATGCTGAAAGGCTCGCCACCGGTTGGTATTTCACATTTCTTGAAATCACCGTCCTCCTTTAGTTCGTAAGCATTGACATTATCACGAAGGTTGTATTTCAGAATCAAGACGGCCTGCTGTTTTACGCGCGGATCAGCCAGATAGAAAAGTGATTCGATACGCCGGTCAAAACTACGAACCATCACGTCGGCACTGCCTCCGTACACTTTTGGGTCGCCATTATTATGAAAATAATAGATGCGGGTATGCTCCAGAAAATCACCAACAATGGAACGTACGGTGATGTTTTCACTGAGTTCTGCACGATGGGGGCGCAGGCAGCAAATGCTTCGAACAATAAGGCGAATGGGCACGCCCGCCTGAGATGCCTTGTATAGCTCGTCAATAACTAATTTATCTTCAAGCGAGTTGACTTTTATGCAAATGCCGCTCGGTAGACCATGTTTGGCATTTTCGGCTTCCAGTCTAATCAGGCGCAACAGTTGCTCGCGCATGTCGCGGGGAGCCGTAATCAGATACTGGTATTCGTTTGGTACGGAGTGGCCCGTAATTACATTGAAAAACTCCGAAATATCATGCGTATAGGTTTCGTTCGTTGTCAGCAACCCGATATCCGTGTAGAGTTTCGACGTATCTTCATTGTAGTTACCCGTAGCCATGTGGGCGTAACGCACCACGCGGCTACCTTCATTTCGAACAACGAGCAGTAGTTTGGTATGCGTTTTGAACCGACTAATCCCGTAAATAACGAAACAACCGGCTTTTTGCAGCCGCTGGGCTTCGCGGATATTGTTTTCCTCGTCAAAACGCGCTTTTACTTCAAAAAGTACCGAAACGTGTTTGCCGTTTTCGGCCGCTTTCAGCAAGGCTTCCGTAATTCTGGAGCGTTTTGCCAGGCGGTAAACGGTAATTTTGATAGCTAGTACATTGGGATCTTCGGCCGCCTGTTCCAGTAACTGGAGTACGGGCTCGAAATTGTTGTATGGGTGGTGCAGCAGTAAATCACGCTGCTTGATCAGTTCAAAAATATCGTCCGTTTTATCACGCCCCAACCCAAGTGGCTGCACCGGTGCGTGGGGTAGGGGCATGTCGTCTTTAAATTCCGGATTGCCGATAATTTGCCATAGGGACGAAAAGTCGAGCAGCGTGTGCGATTCGAAAATATTCAAATCATCAATCTCCCACCGCTTTTTCAATAGATTCAGCATCCAGGGAGAGCTGATTGTCGACTGACTGCCTGCAGCACTGCCTTCGGTTTCGATCTCGACCCGTGTAACCCGGCCAAGCCGCCGGTTCTTGATCTTCTGCCTGACTTCGTCAATGAAATCGACCTCATCGTCGTCATTCTCATCGAGTGTAAAATCGCCGTTTCGTGTAATACGAAACAGGTTCATCGACAGTATCTCTACGTTGCGGTAAAGTTTCTTGATATTATGACGAACAATTTCTTCGATTGGGATGAAAACGATCGAATCTTCTCGCTCAAATGAAATAAATCTGGGGAGATTAGCCGGAATCTGGACGAACGAAAGTCGTTGACGCTCATCTTCATCTTCGGCACGCAAACTCTTAATCTCGACGTCGTCCGGATTCTGTGTAACGACGCCAAAAATGAGGACTTTTGCCAGCAATACCGGAAACGTATGCGTGTAGTCATACAGCATCGGTGTCAGCGTGGGGTAGATAGCCCGATCAAAATAATTGGTTGCTTCGACCTGCTCTTCCGGTGTCAGGCTGGAATGAGTCACTAGTTGCAGGCCATTTTCGGCAAAAAGCGGTAGTAGCTGTTCTGAAAAAACGGTTTGCTGGTCCCGAAAAAAGTTATGAGCGGTTGTGTACAACGCTTTCCGAAACGGCACTTCACGCAAGCCCGAATAATCGACCCGTTGTTTATGATAGTCGAGGTAGTTATACAGGCTGCCCACCCGAATCATGAAAAATTCGTCCAGATTCGAGGCCGAAATCGCCAGAAACTTCAACCGTTCCATGAGGGTACGGTTGCTCAGTGGTGGCTTGGTGTCACGGGCCTGGTCCAGAACGCGCTCGTTAAACTTGAGCCAACTTAAATCACGGCTCAGGTAGTTACTCTGATCGATGACACTGGTAACCTTTTCGCTAACTTTTGCCATTTTGTCTGTCCCCTGAGCAGGCGTATTGGCCTGTTTATTGGTGAAACGGGAAACCAAATTACCCAATATAGTGCGGTTTGAGTTTAGGGAATAACGCATACTGTTTACAGAACTGTGAAATAAAACAAAAAAGCGGACTAAAAAGCCCGCTTTATGTTATCATTCGGTTAAACATCCACTCGGGCGTATTTGGCGTTTCGTTCGATAAATTCTCGTCTGGGGGCAACTTCATCACCCATCAGTGTCGAGAAAACATGGTCGGCATCAGCAGCAGACTCGACCGTTACTATTTTTAACGACCGGGTATCGGGATTCATTGTGGTGCTCCAGAGTTGTTCGGCGTTCATTTCGCCTAGCCCTTTATAGCGCTGAACACCAACATTTTCTTCACGACCGCTGCCTGCCAGTTCTTTTACCGCAGCTTCGCGCTGGGCTTCTGTCCAGCAATACCGCTCTTCTTTACCTTTTTTAACCAGATATAGAGGAGGCTGGGCAATGTAGATGTAGCCATTGTCGATCAACGCCTTCATGTTGCGGTAGAAGAGCGTCAAAATGAGGGTACGGATGTGGCTACCGTCTACGTCGGCATCAGTCATGATGATGATTTTATGATACCGGAGTTTATCCAGGTTCATCACGGTTTCATCATCCTTTTTCTCAAGCCGTACGCCAAGGGCTGTCCAGATGTTCTTGATCTCTTCGTTTTCGTAGATCTTATGCTCCATGGCTTTCTCGACGTTCAGAATTTTACCACGAAGCGGCAAAATGGCCTGAAACGCCCGGTTACGGCCTTGTTTGGCCGTTCCACCAGCCGAGTCACCCTCTACAAGATATAATTCACACTTTTCCGGATCGGTGTCGGAGCAGTCGGCCAGTTTACCGGGTAGGCCCATGCCACCCATAAAGTCCTTGCGCTCGGTCATAATGCGCTTGTAGGCCAGATCGGCCGCGATACGCGCCTGAGCTGAAACAAGCACCTTCTTAACGATACCCTGAGCCGTTTTTGGGTTTTCTTCCAGCCATGTTTCGAGCAGGTCGGCCATAGTCTGGCTTACAGCACTCACTACCTCCTGGTTGCCAAGCTTTGTTTTGGTTTGGCCTTCAAACTGCGGTTCCTGAACTTTCACCGAAATGACAGCAGTAAGCCCTTTGCGGAAATCTTCTCCGCTAAACGTTACTTTACCCGAGTTCTTGGGCAGGACACCCGGATTTTTGTCGGCATAGTTTTTCAATACCCGGGTCAGGGCTGAGCGAAAGCCCTGAACGTGCGTACCACCTTCGTGGGTGTTGATGTTGTTAACATACGATAGGACGTTTTCACCGGCTTCGTAGTTGTATACCAGGGCCACCTGTACGGGTGTAGCCCCTTTATTGTTTTCCATGTAGATGGGTTTCATCCCATCGAGGGCGGGCCGGGTTTCATCGAGAAACTCAACAAATTCGACCAGGCCGCCTTCCGAGAAGAAATCGTTCTGCCGAATCGGTTCACCTGTTTCATCAACTTCGCGCATATCCTTGAGGAATATGTGAATGCCTTTGTTCAGGTAGGCTAGCTCGCGAAGACGACCGGCAACCGTGTCGTACTTATAAACGGTTTCGGTGAAAATACTGCTGTCGGGTTTGAAGTGGGTGGTTGTACCCGTGTCTGTCGCTTCACCAATGATGCGGACATCATACTGAGGAATACCAATTTTATATTCCTGCTCAAATATTTTGCCTTCGCGGTGAACCTCAACGCGTACATCGGTCGAAAGGGCGTTGACGCAGGAAACGCCGACACCGTGTAAACCACCTGAAACTTTATAGGTGTCTTTGTCGAACTTGCCACCAGCATGGAGTATGGTCATGGCAATTTCCAGCGCCGACTTACCCATTTTGGTGTTAATGCCCGTTGGAATACCCCGCCCGTTATCTTGTACTGTAATGGAATTGTCAGGATTGATGGTTACGCTAATCTTGTCGCAGTAGCCCGCCAGCGCTTCGTCAATGGAGTTATCAACAACCTCCCAAATTAAATGGTGAAGACCACGCACACCTACGTCGCCGATATACATAGATGGCCGTTTGCGAACGGCTTCCAGGCCTTCTAATACCTGGATATTATCAGCACCGTAATTGCTCTTGCTTGTATCAACGGGAGCGTCTGTTTCAACTAGTTCGTTGGTCATATCGGAATGGGAGCGTGTCTGAAATTTGTTGTTTTATGCTTAAAAATAGCCTGTTTATGCAGGTCTAACAGATTGTAAAAATACAAAAAAAATTACGCATTTCCAATGCCTTTTTTTTAAGAATAACTTAATGTGTAAAAAAAAGGCCTGAACATCAGTTTCTTTGATAGATAATGCCTCAGCGTTCATTTTTAGGGCCTTTTGCGACAGGTATAAGCAGGTTATCAAAAGGTATGGATGCTAAAAAAAAGAAGAATTCGAACGGGTATTTTTCCGACATACGTTTTCTCGAAAAAGTATTATTAAATGGTGTTGTTCAGGGTAGTTTTGTTTGAAATTTGCCGGCTTCCTGTTCAACAATTTGATGAGTAGTTATTTATGAAATAGTACTCGAGTCGATTCTATAAAAACAGTAAAAAATAAAGCCGATTCATTCTGAATCGGCTTCGGTAAAGGTCTGGTACGCGGTTCCTTAATCTTCCGGAAATGGAATGTAAACGAAGCCGGCAAAGTCGCCATGTACAATAAAAAGACAGCAATATTCATCCGGCGCTTTGTAATTCTCTTTCCACAGATCGAGTGATTCCGGACCGATGAGTTCACGCTGCGTAAACTCATCGACAAACGAGGCTTTATAATTCCAGTGATTACCCAGTTCATCGGCCGCGATGAGGAGCTGGCCCATGGGTACATCACGACGTGACGCGACAAAGATGGGATAATCGGAAAAGCCACGTTTTCTGATCTGATAAGATGCTTCTTTCAACTGATCAGCCACTTTTACAAAATCCGATGAGATTTTGCCCATCAACTCTTTGTTTACGTCGTACGAGTTTGCATCGTCGAGTAGCGTATTTTCGTTGCTATGGTTAATCATTTTTTTGAGGAGTTAGAAGTTAGGAGTGAAGAGGGTTGACTGGCGTCAGCAAAATATATGCTGGTCCACCCTCCTCACTCCTAACTTCTCATTACTATTTTTAAAATCTAGCGGCCAGCAAAAGGTCAAGATCTTTAAAACGCATGTTGAATTTGCGGGCGATATAGGCGTTGGTGAGCGTTCCTTTATGGGTATAAACACCTTTCATAAACCAACGGTTCGCGTACATCATCTGTTCAATTCCACCCGTGGTGCCCGTTTCGAGCAGAAACGGAAGGAATATGTTACTCAGCGCCATGCTGGCTGTATACGCAACGCGGGCGGCAATATTCGGGACGCAATAATGAATGACACCCATATGCTTGAACGTAGGTTGCTTGTGGGTGGTCATGCGCGACGTTTCGAAATTCCCTCCCTGATCAATGGACACGTCAATGATCACCGAATCCGGTTTCATACGGCCAACCATCTCTTCCGTGACAACGACCGGGCTCATGGCATCATCGGCGCGCATAGCGCCAATCACAACATCGGCTCGCTGAATGGCTTCGGCGAGTGTATCTGAGTCGATAATAGACGTGTATACATGTTGCCCAACGGCATACTTAAGCCGTTGGAGCTTATACAGATGTTTATCAAAGACCTTTATGTCGGCCCCCATACCCAGCGCCGTTCGTACGGCATATTCCGTAACCGTTCCAGCGCCGAGCATAACCACTTTGGTGGGTGGAACGCCCGTAATACCCCCTAAAATGATGCCCCGCCCGTTATCGGCATTGCTGAGGTATTCACCGGCAATCAGCATGACCGTACTGCCGGCAATTTCGCTCATGGAGCGGATTACCGGTAGGTTTCCGCCTTGATCCTCAATGAATTCGTAGCCGAACGAGGTTAAGTTTTTGCTGTTTATTTTCTCGAAGTAAGATCGGTCATGAACCGGCAGGTTCAACGCCGAAATAACCGTACTTCCCGATTGAACATGCTCAAATTCATCGTCGACGAGAGGTTCAACTTTTAAAATCAGGTTGGCTTCGTAGACTTCTTTGGGTGATCGGGCAATCTGGGCACCGGCTTCGCTGTATTCCGTATCCGTGAATTTAGCTTTTTCGCCTGCTCCCTGTTCAACAATTACGTTGTGGCCATTACGCACCAGTATTGACACCGCTTCGGGTGTAAGTGCAATACGGTTTTCCTGAAGCGATACCTCTTTGGGTAGCCCGATCAGAAGACTGTTTCGATTCGTCTTTACGGCCAATGGCGCTTCTTTCGGGTATAGGGCCGTTTGTTTGGCCAATTCCTCAAATCCAGTCACTTGTAAAAAGTTTACGGTTTATGGTATTCGGCGTATTGCATTCCGTTTCCGAGCTGTTAGTAGTAAGCTCGGCCTGAACGGGATACTATAACCTACTCAACCAGTACAGTTTTCACAGTTCGACGGCCTGCTGTATCTGCCGAAATGTGGATCTGATAATAAGTAGCGGGCCAGAGGGATGCAATCCGTTCCGGCCACTCAATAAAGCAATAATCGCCTGAATACATGTACTCTTCCAGTCCGATGTCCAACGCTTCGGCTTCGTTTCGAAGCCGGTAGCAATCGAAATGATAAACCGAATGCCCTTCGTGAGTGGTGTACTCGTTCACAATAGAGAACGTTGGACTTTGCACCATACTGAGCACGCCAAGTGATCGGCAAATGGACTTGATAAGGGTTGTTTTACCAGCACCCATATCGCCTTCAAACAGCCAGACCGGATGTTCTCTGCCTTCTGCCAGTAGTTTACGGGCCATCGTGTCGAGTTCATCAAGGTGGTCAATATGAATAATCATGGCATTATTTAGCAACAACCGGCAAAGATAGGAATTTTTAAACGGTCTGGTTGGCTCCCATCGGCTGACTTACAACAAGTCGATGGGTTTACAAGAAAAAGTGGTCGATCGACAAGTTGTACTTGCCAATCGACCACGAAAGAAGCAATGGCTTATACGGAAAGAGGCCTTCGCTTACGGGTTAAGAATTAATAGTTTGGGTTTTGCTTGAGTACGGGCTTGCCATTAATCGCGCTGTTTGTTATTTCAAGAAGCGGAATAGGGTAGTACTCGTGCTTGCCTTTTACGAAAGTAGCTCCGGTGAAATAGGGGCGTAACCGGGCTTCTCGCTCCATATAAGCGTTTAGCACCTGATCGGCAATGCCCCATCGAACGAGGTCAAAGAAGCGATGCCCTTCCAGCGCCAGCTCCAGACGAGTTTCGAAACGGAGGGCGTTACGCGCTACGGTTGCATCGGTCCAAGGCGCTGTATATTCACCGATGACATAGTTGGCCGCGTTGGTGCCATCCGCTTTTTTTACAAAACCGTCGGGGTTCGCTGCCCGCTTCCGGACTTGGTTCACGAGTGCACGGGCTGGTTCCAGATTACCCAGTTCTATTTCGCATTCGGCCAGCATCAGCAACACGTGCGCGTACCGGATCAGGCGGGTGTTGTTGGCATTCAGGCGTGAGTTGTTGGCAAAGGTGTTGGTGCCTACATCCGAGCGGTAGAACAGGTGCTTTTTGGCAATGTAAGGACCACCGTTGCCCTGGTCGCGGATCCAGGGTTTACCCGGCATGAGGCCCCAGTCGAGAAAAGGAATGTCCCGGCGGCCAACAGTCCAGTCTAAACGAGGGTCCAGATTACCGGTAAAGGCTGTGAAGGGCTGATTCCCTTCTATTCCCTGGTCACTAGTTACGTCGGAGTCGTTGAAATTAGTGAGCAGCGGCAGGCCATTAGCGTTTGTTTTATAGGCATTGACCAGGTTCTGTGAGGGCTGGAAGAAACCACAGCAGGTAGTTGGCCCGGCATAGGGGTAGTTCAGGGTAGCGCCACTGTTTCCATTTTCGCCCCCGCCAGCACCATCATTTACCGAGTTTTGTGCCTCCAGAATCGACTCAGCGTTGTTGTTCATAGCCGCGCGGAAATTGTCGTGATACCGCTCCATCAATCTGTAACGGCCACTGTTGACAACAGCTGTCAACAAAACTTTGGCATCAGCCCAGTTTTTCTGATACATTTCAGCTTTGGCGAGCGAGGCTGCAGCGGCCCATTTGGTTGCCCGGCCCGGCTGAGACTGTGTGCTGGGCAGATTTTCGTACGCAAACTTGAAATCTGCTTCAATGTTAGGCCAGATATCTTTATCGTTCGGGATTTTGGTGCTGTTCGGGTCTTCCGGATTATAGGTTTTTTCGTCCAGGTACGGCACCTGGTTAAACATCCGTTTGGCTTCGAAGTGGTACCAGCCGCGCAGGAAACGAGCCTGCGCCCGAATCTGTACTTTCTCGGCATCGGTGAGGTCCGTTGTTTTTTCAACAACACGTAAGACGTCATTGGCACGGGCTACTCCGTCGTAAACGGTGCGCCACTTACCCCGGAAGTGTGAATTATCGGAGAGGATATTTTTGATCTCGATAAACGTGATTTCCGGTTGGTCGCCGGATGTTGACCCTTTATAGGCATCATCTGAGGCTACACTACCGTAAATCCAGTTATCGGCCGAGCCATGCCATGACGTTGCGCCTGATCCGACACCGTCGAGCATAGAATAAGCACCAATGAGCAGGAAGTTAACGCCCGCCCGGTTCTGTAAACCGCTTTCATCGAAGACAGCCGGGGGTTTTACTTCCAGAAAGGATTCTTTGCAGCCTGTCACCAATAAGGCTGTCAGTAATGCAGAAGTTAAAAGTGTCTTTTTCATTAGATTAGAATGTATGACGAATGATGCACCGGAATGACCAGTTCTTTCAGGACGTGGTCATCTTCGTGTTACATTATGATTTTTCCTGGATTAAAAACTTAAGCTCAAACCAACCAGCACCGTTCTGGCTACTGGATATAAACCTTCATCGACGCCAATCTGGCGATCCTGATTCTGGCCCGCTGTGGTGCCGGTATTACCCGAAACCGCTCCCTGCGAGTTACGAACGTTGATTTCAGGATCCATACCCGTGTATTTGGTAATAGTAAACAGGTTCTGTCCCTGTATGTACACCTGTGCGGCACTCATGCCCATTTTGCTCATCAGTGTGCGCGGCAGGTTGTAGGACAACTGTATGTTGCGCATGCGCAGGTAGGAACCGGATTCCAGGTAGTAAGTCGATGGTACCGAACTCACGTTGTCGGCTGCCCGTACAATGGGGAGCATAGCCCTGGAATTATCGGCACCGGGCCGCCAGGACTGTTCGTACATGCGCAGGCTGCGATTACCGCCAAACGTTGGGAAATCGGTCCAGTAGCGAACGTAGTTGAACAACTGGTTACCCTGAACTCCCTGTCCGAATAGCTGAAGACCGAAGTTTTTGTAGTTTACATTTACGTTCAAGCCATAGCTGAAATCAGGATGGGGCGAGCCAATAATACTCCGGTCGGCCGGGGTTATGAGTCCATCGCCGTTAAGGTCGCGGTACCGGAACGTACCAGCACCAACAACGCCGGTACCGTTGGCCTGCCGGTAGGTAACAACGTCGTTATAGCCTTTCCAGATGGGACCGGAGGCCGCCTGCTCGGGCGTGTTGTTGATGCCGTCGATGGTATAGCCGTAAAAAGCCGAAATGGGATAGCCCTCTTGGGTAACCGTCACGGCAGGCAGACGGGTAGCGAAACCAAAATACTGTGTGTTTGGGTCGCCGTTGGTGGTCAGTACCGTATTCCGATAGGTCGAAATGTTACCGGACAGCGTATAGGTCAGTTCATTATTTAACGCTTTGCCAGTATAGGACAGGTTGAGTTCAACACCCCGGTTACGGAACGAAGCAATATTTCGGAAGGGATTCGTGGCATTGCCCGCCGTAAACGGTAGATCGACCGGGAAGAGCGCATCCGTCGTAACGCGGTTAAACCAGTCGAAGTTGACATCAACTTTACCCTTCAGCAGCGACGCATCAAACCCAAAGTCGGTTTGGGTTGTGGTTTCCCACTTGGCTTGTGCATTACCAAACTGGAACAGGTCGTAGCCTTGCAGCGCCGATGTGCGTGAGCCGTTCAGGTCGTAAAAGCTGTTGGCGGGGCTGGTGCCATAGAATGTGTAGGGGTTGAAGTTACCGATCTCCTGGTTACCCGTCTGGCCCCAGCTTGCGCGAATTTTCAAGTCATTAAGCCAGCCAGCTGTCGAATTTTTCAAAAACTTTTCTTCCGAAATACGCCAGCCTGCCGATAAGGCCGGGAAATAAGCGATGCGGTAATCGGAGGCAAAACGCGACGACCGGTCACGGCGCAACGTACCGCTCAGTAGGTATTTTTCGTCGAACGACAGGTTCGCTACGGCAAATTCAGACGCTAAGCGCCAGTAGGTTGCGCTGCCATCGTTGGTTTGTGTACCGGCATTACCGGCCGCCAGGAACTGATTGTTAATGTCGTCGGAAGCAAACCGGCTCCGAACGGCGTTCACAAATTCGTAATAGTTTTTGATCGACTCCGTTCCCAGAATAGCACTCAGGCGAAGTTTATCAAACAGGGTTGTGTTATAGCTCAGTGTGTTGGTCCAGGTCCAGGTAGCTTCGTAATCATTACGGGTTTGCAACTGGTTGGTACCGGCCGACTCCGATGATTCAAAATCGCGTGGGGTATACACCCGAACGTTGAACAGGTTATAGTCGATGCCAAAACTGGTACGTGCCGTCAGATTTTTGGCCAGATCAAGTTCAGCGTAGGCATTGCCAAACAAACGGATTTCCTTGTTGATATTGGTGCGGTTGCGGTATAGATCGGCCACCGGGTTGCGGGCATTATCGAGGTCGCCACCTTTGGTACCGGCAAAGTTTCCGGCAATATCATAGACAGGAACAATTGGCTGTAACCGGTAGGCAAACGAAACGGCGTTGCTCTCACTCTGGTTACTGGCAATACCACGGGTTGAGAAGGGGCCACCAATGCGTTCGGCATAGGCAACCTGAATGTTTTCGCCGATGCGAATTCGTTTGTTAACGTTAAATTCGGTGTTGGCACGCGCCGAGTACCGTTTGTAGCCCGTGTACTTCATAATACCTTCCTGGTTGAAGTAGTTGAGCGAGATGGCGTATCGGCCCCCTTCCGTACCTCCTGAAACACCCAGCTGGTGGTTTTGCATTGGGGCGGGGTTAAAAATCTCCTCCATCCAGTTGGTGCCCTCTTTGTTGGCTTTGGTGATCAGCCATTTACTCCGCCGGAAGTCGGCCGCGTCAATGTCTGTCGAATAGTTGGCGGGGTTAACGCGTGGGTCGCCTTCCATAGCGCCATCCGGGAAGATATAGTCCGGAATAACCGGCCGCGGGCCATTTCCAAATTGAGCGTTTCGCGGGTTACCGTTGACCAGAACCCCCGAGTTAATGCGTGACTCCCACCACAGGTCTGCGTATTGCTGGGTGTTGAGCAGGTCGAGGAGTTTGCCGCGTTTTTGCACACCATAGTAGGCGTCGTAGGTTAGTTTGGGTTTTCCGGCTTTCCCTTTTTTTGTTGTAATGATTACTACGCCATTACCGGCGCGGGCACCATATTGCGAAGCCGCTGCAGCATCTTTCAACACTTGCAGGGATTCAATATCGTTTTGGTTGATGGTGTTTAAGTTTCCTTTGGTGGGTACTCCGTCAATTATGTAAAGGGGGGAGTTGTCGTTGAGTGTACCGAAGCCCCTGATCCGAACGATAACACCGCCACCTGGTGAGTTTTCGTTACCAACCGATACGCCCGCTACGCGCCCCTGGAGAGCCTGAGCCACGTTGGTTGCGGGAACGGATAGTAACTCCCGTGTACTTACGGTGGCGATGGCTCCGGTAATGTCGCGTTTGGACTGGGCGCCGTAACCGGTTACAACGACTTCGTTCAGGGTTTTGACGTCAGCAACAAGGGCGACGTTCACTTCGCTTTTATTCCCAATCGTAACATCCTGAGCGGTAAATCCAATAGCTGAGATGGTCAGCACATTCCGTCCTGAGGGTACAAGGATCGTGTACTGCCCATTGGCATCGGTAACCATACCGGTTTGGGTGCCCTTAATAACAACGTTGGCACCAGGGAGCGGGCTGTTTTCGGCGCCGTCCGTGATTCGGCCGGTAATCCGGCGATCCTGAGCCATACTTGTCCCTGTGAATACGAACCAGCTGAGCAGAAACAGCAAGGGTATTCGGTAAACTTTTGGGTACGCATTATTCATGATAGACTAATTAGATTAGATAAGTGATGAGTGATTTGCAATGAGTATTAATACTCATTGCAAATAAAAATGCTTTTAATGGAATTTTAATTCTTTTTTGACGGAATATTTTTGTTTTAGCGTCGTATAGTACAAAAAAAGGCCGCCCAGTTAGCACTGAGCGGCCTTTTTTTGTACTACGAGTACTGTGGGAAAATTGAGTAATTGGTCTTAATTAAGGTTCAGCTCATCAATAACCCGCTGTACTTTTGCCTTTAGTTGCGCATACGTATCATCGAACGCTTCTTTACTTTCAAGAGGCTCCACAACGCTGACATAAAACTTGATTTTGGGCTCTGTACCCGATGGGCGAGCGGATACTTTGGTACCGTCTGCGGTGAAGAATTGCAACACGTTAGAAGGTTCGATGCCCATTTTACCGGATTCAATGACCGATGTCTGGCCCGTTGATGGGTCCAGACGGGTTAATGCTTTGTAGTCATCCACCCGAACAACGGCTGAACCGGCAATGGATTTTGGTGGATTAGCCCGGAAGTCGGCCATCATCTGCTGAATTTCTTCAGCCCCCGATTTCCCTTTTTTGGTGAGCGAAACCAATGCTTCGTAATAAAAACCATTCTCTTGGTACATAGCCATCAGCATATCGAACAGGCTCTTGCCCTGATCTTTGGCATAGGCTGTCAATTCGGCAATGATGGCGCAGGAAGCGATGGCATCTTTGTCCCGAACAAAATCGCCAATGAGGTAGCCGTAGCTTTCTTCGCCACCGCCAATGAACTGCTCTTTGCCTTCCAGCTCACGGATAACTTCGGCAATGTATTTGAAGCCCGTTAAGGTATTGTAGCAGTTGACCCCGTAGCGTTCGCACATCTTGTCGATGAGGTCGGTGGTAACGATGGTCTTGGCAACGAACTCCTTGCCTGTAAGTTTACCTGCATCTTTCCAGGCGTTGAGCAGGTAATAAATGATCAGGCTGGCCATCTGATTGCCGTTCAGCAATTCAAATTCGCCGTGGTGATTGCGGGCACCCGCGCCAACGCGGTCGGCATCGGGATCGGTAGCCATGACGAGGTCGGCGTTGAGCGAATTGGCCAGGTCGAGCGCCAGTTGCATGGCCGCCCGTTCTTCGGGGTTTGGCGATTTCACCGTGGGGAAATTGCCGTCGGGTGTAGCCTGCTGCTCAACGATATGTACATTGGTAAAGCCCAACGCATCCAGAACGCGGGGAACGAGGGTAATGCCGGTTCCGTGAATAGGCGTGTAGACGATATTCAGGTTAGCCTGCCGCTTGATCACATTCGGGTTTACGGCATTGGATTTGACGCGTTCAACGTAAGGCGCATCAATTTCTTCGTCGATCAGGTGAATCCGTTCGGGAATTCCGTCAAATTTGATGTCATCGACGGAGGTAATCTTGTTCACCTCGGCAATAATGGCCTTGTCGTGCGGAGACACCACCTGACCTCCATCGTTCCAGTACACTTTGTACCCGTTGTACTCGGGAGGGTTGTGCGAGGCTGTTACGACGATACCGCTCTGGCAGCCTAACTGCCGAATAGCAAACGACAACTCTGGCGTAGGCCGAAGGCTGCTGAAAAGGTAAACTTTAATGCCATTGGCCGAAAAAATATCGGCAACCAGCTGAGCAAACTCTGGGCTCATCCGCCGACTGTCGTGTGCAATGGCTACGCTGATGTCTTCGCCCGGAAAAGCTGCATTGATGTAGTTGGAAAGCCCCTGGGTAGCCGCGCCAACCGTGTACCGGTTCATGCGGTTCGAACCAACGCCCAAAACGCCCCGCAGACCACCCGTTCCAAACTCAAGGTCGCGGTAGAAGGAGTCTGTCAGTTCGGTAATATTACCCGAGTCGATCAGGTGTTGTATGGATTCTTTGCTAGCGGCATCATAATTACCGCCAAGCCACTGGTCAACGCGTTGCTGAGTCGAGGAGTCGAGGGAAGTTGTCATCGTATGTTTACTAAACGGGTAATAGTTATGAAGTAACGAAGAACGTTACGGTACAAAAAAGAAAATTGTTTTGAAATACAGTAAAAGCCTTTATGGTCAAAGCATTAGCTGAATTGTGCAGCTGTTTAGGGTACTCAATATCTCACAAGAGCACCGCATCAACAGCTTGTTTACACGCTTACCAGGTTTGTTGGTCAAAATTACAATTATACCTGTACCCTACAAATACACAGCATAGATTCCCAAAAATCACGATTAACATTTTAGGGATACAATAAATATTTCTTGTAGATCTGAGTGTACTTAGATCATCTACCTCTATGCATGTCTTTTATAGTAAGCCATTAAAAAGTATAGCAGCTGTTATCTATTATGCTTCGTCGTGTACCATCGTTGCCGGGTTAGTCGCCCTGCTGTACATCTATTTTGGGTCTATCGACCAGTATAAGTTGTTTGTTATAGTGCCTGTTCGATTGTGCGAAGAAGTTGTGGGCAGCTATGGGTTCCTGCTCTATTGTCTGCCAGTTTTTTTATAGGATTATTATTATTTGGACTGGCCGAAGTGTTTCGTTCCGGGTTATACCTAAAAGAGGAGCAGGAACTAACGATCTGAAAGCCATGCCAATAATTGTAAATGTAGACGTGATGATGGCCCGTCGAAAAATGTCGTTGACCGAACTTGCCGAAAAGGTCGATCTGACACTAGCCAATTTATCCATCTTGAAAACAGGTAAAGCCAAAGCCATTCGCTTCAACACACTGGAAGCGTTATGCCGGGCGCTGGATTGTCAGCCGGGCGATTTACTTGAATACGTACCTCAAACAGAAAGTCGTCAACTAAATTCGGTATGATCGTATTTTACTCTTTCCAACCATCAGGTTTATAGGGCGTTCGGCTGTCGCTGGGAACGCAAATGGCCGTGACGGGTCGGGGCGGGCCGCCCCAGATACGGATGTTCGGGTAGGGGTAGAGGGGCTCAGGGATGGGTTGCCGCTGGTTGAGCGAATAAAACAGTTCGGAGCCCGGCAATATCGATTTGCCCGTTGGGTCGGTTTGACCGTATGGTAAGCCAACAACGTCTTTTCGGTCGAGCCAGTACCGGACGCTTGATACTGCCGAAGCGGTAAAGTAACCCACGACGGATTCCCGCCGATTCGCCGTATTCCTGATATTTCCCGCCACCGCCGATGGGGGCGAATCGGCCAGGCCATTCACATTTTGCGTCTGGTTCTGGAATTTGCTGAAAAATGAATAGGCTGTTTGTGGCAACGACAGCTGCCTGATTTCTACCAAGGCGGCTGTGCTGTCGTAATAGGGAATCTGCGCAACGTTTCGGCCGGTGATCTGCCCACCGTTGCTGTACTGGTCATCAAACACATTAAGGGCAGAGCTGTATATAATCTCCCAGCATTGTGTTCGGCAGGGATAGTCATATACGAACAATCCGTTCGGAATTGGAGGCTGGGCTGCTTCTGAGTAATTGATCGGGACGAAGCAGTTTTCGAAAGGCTCGTTGCCCGACATGTAAAATAGTTTGTCCTTGTACGCATGCGCCGGAATATCATTAACGGCATAAACACCCTGCTGGCAACTTCGGCACCAGTTCTGCTTTTCATAGAGTTTCCACTCCCAACGGTAATAATTGTGTTGATTGGCGGGGTCTTGCCAGTCGATGAATACATCGTGCCCACCCCGGTAGCCACCGGGTAATTGTACCTCAACCGGCAGACTGGCAGAATTAAACCTGGCATTAACGCGGCTTATGGACGGTACCGGTTGCATAATTTGCGGAGTCGATACATAGGAGGTCCCATCGCTGAGGGTAAATTGTAATTGATACGCATGGCCGACCTGTCCCTTAAAATCTGCCGGTAATTGATACGTGCCGTCTACGGTTTCGTGGCAGGGTATGCGCTGCGTTGAATCAAAGAGTACTTCGACGTTGGCTTTGGTGATGGGCATCGTGCCAAAGCGGCCGGTTAACGGATCTGACTTGGAGCGATTTAACCGGATCAGCTGCGGTTCGGGCAGGTTCGTAATCGTGCCGTCAACGACCAGAATATCGACCGATTCAGACAGAGTCAGCTCAAGCGGGTCCACGCAGGCGGTCAATGCCATTGCCATGAGTAAGCTGCTGAAGGCAAAACGGAAGAAGCGCATAGTATCTCAAAAAAGAAATTTAGCCAGAAATAGTCGATAAAAAATACGCTTTCCTGTACCAAATAGGGAACGCAGGGTATGTGTTGGAATTATAGGTATATAATAGGTATATATGTTGAACATCTGGTTTTACTAGTTCATCAACGAATAGGTAAGGCAGTAACATTACTCTTGATTAAACTCACCAATCTTTAAATTCCCTTAGGGGGACTTTGTTCAGACACTAATAAAATCGCTGTTAGGAAATTTAGTCGTTTGCACATAGGTGCTACTGAAACGTTGTCTTCCATGGCAGCGAAAACAGGGCCACACCTTTATCTTTTCTTTTCATGAATCGATTTTTAGTAAGCCTTTTGCTGGCAGTGCTCACCCAAACCTACGTCAGCGCCCAAATTCTATATACACTTTCGGGAACCGTTCGGGATTCATCAACGCAGCAGCCCCTTGTTCGGGCCGCTGTAGTAATCGACTACGAAAAGTCTACGAACGGTACCTATACCGATGAGCAGGGTAATTACGCCATCAAAATCCGGTCGGGGCAGCACGTGCTGGTTGTTCGAAATGTTGGCTTTGTTCCCTTCAGGAAGACGATTTATATACGGGGCAATGCGACGGTGGATGTTATTTTACCATCCGTTGCCAGCCAGTTAGAGGAGGTGGTTGTAACGAGCAAAGGCTACGACCGCAACGTTCGGCAACCGCTGCTGGGCGTAAGTCAGATCAATATGGCGACACTCCGGAAAATGCCTGCGGCTTTGGGTGAAGTCGATATTCTCCGAAGTCTGCAAATGCTGCCGGGTGTTACGAGCGTGGGCGAAGCGGCCAACGGGTTAACTATCAGGGGAGGGACGACAGACCAGAACCTGATCCTGCTGGACGATACGCCGATTTTTAACCCTACGCATATGTTTGGGCTGTTTTCGGTTTTTCCACCCGACGCCGTTGGGGGGCTGGATCTCTATAAAGGCAATGTCCCGGCCCGCTACGGCGGACGGGCGGCATCGGTGCTGGACATCAGCCTGCGTAACCCTGATCTTAATCAGTTTCAACTGAGCGGTGGCGTTAGTTTTGTGTCCAATCGACTAACGATCGAGACGCCGATCGTGAAAGGGAAACTGGCCTTGCTGGTATCGGGTAGGGGAGCCTTCAACGACTTTTTATTACGGGCCGTTTCGCCCCGATTCGACAACATTCGGGCGAAATTTGGCGATGGAACGGCCAAGCTTTTCTGGCGGGTAAACGACCGCAATACCGTAACTGCCATGAGCTATTACAGTCAGGATCTGTTTCAGACGAATCTATTAGGTAGTCTGTCCAACATAAATGCCGTTAACACACAGTATGCCCAGCAAACGGCCAACGGCATGGTGCGCTGGTTTCATGCGTTTTCGCCACGGCTGAATCTGCAAACCACCGCTTTGGCGGCACAGTATATTCCAAGGATTTTGTCGACCGAAGACAGTACCAGCAATAAGGTGGCGTTAAAGCAATCGCTGTTACAACGACAGATCAAATCGAATTTGAACTATCAACTGGAAAACCAGAAGATCGAAATTGGCATCAGCGGCACACATTACCGGCTTAACCCCGGGGAACTGATTCCGGGGAACAGTTTGGCGGTCAATTACCGGAAAACGCCCCTCGAAAATGCCATGGAATTTGCCATTCATGCCGAAGATGAGCTCAGTTTGTCGGACAAACTTGCGGTATCGGCTGGTTTGCGGTACTCCCATTTCCTGAACCTGGGGCCTTCTGTGGTCCGTCGCTATGCAAACGGTGAGGTGCCTGACGCCACAACCGTTGTGGATTCTATGGTCTTCGGTGCCGGGCAGGTAAGCAAGCAATATGGTGGACTCGAACCACGCTTAGGGTTTCGCTATGCCCTGACACCCAATTCGTCCATCAAGCTGGGTTACAACCTGATGCGGCAATATCTACAGGTCATCACCAACACCACGACGCCTTTACCCACCGCTCGCTGGAAAACATCCGATGGTCATATCCAGCCACAGGTGAGCCAGCTCTGGTCGGCGGGGTATTTTCAGAACTCGAAGAACAACATTTTTGAGCTTTCGGCAGAGGTATACTGGCGAAGTACGCAGCATATTCTGGATTATAAACCCGGTGCCGATTTCCTGCTGCAACCTTATCCCGAAACGCAACTTTTACCGGGTAAAAGCAAAGCCTACGGGCTGGAAGTGATGGTATCCAAGAAAAAAGGTGAGCTAACGGGCTGGGTCAATTATACGTATGCCCGAACGCTTAATCAGGTCAGCGAAGGCGTTGATTTTCAGCAGCAGATCAATGAGGGTAACTGGTACCGCGCTAACTATGATCGTCCGCACAGCCTGAACATGAGCCTGACGATTAACCAGGGCCGGACGCACAGCTTTTCGTTCAACTTTGCCTACAGTTCGGGCCGGCCTTACACGGCACCGGAAGGGTTTATCCGGTATCAGGGTCGGACGTATCCCTATTATGACGAGCGGAATCAGTACCGGTTGCCAGACTATCACCGGCTGGATTTTGCCTGGAACATCTACCGGCCAGGTATGAAAAACCGACGCTGGCAAGGGCACTGGACCTTTACGGTTTACAATATTTATGGTCGTAAAAATGCGTACTCGATCTTTTATCGTACAGAAGGGCAGGCCACGAATCCCTACCGACTCAGCATTTTTGGCGCCCCGATACCAAGTTTGACGTACAATTTTGAGTTCAAATAAATCAACGTTTTTTCCCTGACTCATGCGTTCAGGGTTCATCCTTCTGATTGGCTGTCTGGCTGTTTCTACAGTGCCGATAGGCTGCGGTGATCCCGAGGATCAGATTCTGCGGGGTATAGCGGATATTATCGACGTGGAGGGAGTCAATACAATCCTATCCGATTATTCCTTTACCCGTTGCAGATCCAGGTCCTGAAAATCAAAGCTGAAGTCGGTTAGGGGCGAAATAGGTTTCATTTTTATGGAAACCGGTTTCATCTGGTCATCTACCTGAAACGTTACGTACGCATCCGCATCCAGACTCCGATTGTTCCATTTGACCACGAAACTATTGCCTTTGTAATAAAACAGCTCGCCGGTCAGTTTGGGTGAGCGTACCGACCGGAACCACCACCTGCCGTTTGCCTGACTCAGCACAACATCACCGAACCATCGATCGCGGTAGGTACCGGCATAGTTCGCAAAGTCCATTTTGGTTGTATTTATGGCCTGCGCGTTGGCGATACCGTCCCAAATTTCTTTGGTGATTTTTGCTGCTTCAGTCTCTCCTTTCTTGACGCGGTCGTTGTAAATACCAACCCAATTCGTTGGTGAAAGGCCCAGGTAGCTGTCTTTGATCGTGTTGGTAACCGCCCTGAAAGCAGCTCCCGATTGTTGATTGGTGAACACAATTATGCCCAACTGAAGCTCGGGCAGTAACGTCACCTGTGTCACCATGCCTGCCAGACCCCCCGTGTGCGTTACCTGCTTGTAGCCTTTTACGTCGCTGAGCTCCCAGCCGAGTCCGTAGGCCGAGAAATGCGTGTTGTAGGGGGGCGTTGGGGTAGCGTTTACCGGCAGAATGGTTTGTGCGCTCCACATCTCGGCGTGTACTTTCTCGCTGAACAGTTGTTTCGTATTACCTCCCCCATACTTTCCTTTATTAAGCTGCGCAATCACCCACTTGCTCATATCGGCTACGCTCGAATTAATTCCGCCGGCCGCGTATCCAAACCGGAATAGATCCCGGCTAATGACCTGTACCTTCCCATTAACGGGCGCGTGGGCATCAATCGCATTTACTTTATCGGGAAGCCGTTCGTACGAACCGGCGCTGCGATTCATTTGCAGTGGTTTCATGATCCGTTCCTGGATAAAATCAGGCCACGTTTTTCCGCTGACCCGCTCGATTACTTCGCCAGCCACCATATACAACAGATTGTCGTAATCATATTTTGTCCGAAAGCCCGAAACCGGTTTCAGGTAGCGCAAATTATGGATAACGTCTTTCATGGTAAAGGTGCTTGAATCGGGCCAGAACATTAGATCACCCGCGCCAAGGCCAAGGCCGCTGCGGTGGGTAAGCAAATCCCGAATGGTGAAGGCCTCGGTTACGTACGGGTCGTACATCCTGAATTCGGGAATGTAATCGATCACCTTATCGTCCCAGGTCAGTTTGCCTTCATCCATCAGTATGCCCAATGCGGCCGACGTAAAAGCTTTGCTGTTGGAGGCAATGCCAAACAGGGTGTTTTCGTCGACCGGGGCGCCGGTTTTCAGGGAACGAACGCCATACCCTTTCGAGTGAACCACTTTTCCATCTTTGACCACGGCTACGGCCATGCCCGGCACATCGAACGTGGTTAGGGTACGCTGCACGAGGGCATCAATCTGCGGGGCGGAAATGACCTGCGCTGTGGCGATACAGGGGCTAGCCCACGCCACAAGAACAGCCCAAAAGAGACGTGCAAAACGAAATCTATTCTTCATGAATACTGGCTGGTTAACATGATCCGAAAAGATAGGCTATTACAGGCATACAAACAGCTTATCTCACAAGGTATCTTCGCTGGATTATTTGCCTGATTGATTATGCGCTATCGCTTATCTGCTGTCTGCCTGTTGCTCGTTTGCTGTACATGGGTGGTGTTGACGCCCGCGTCGGGCCAGTCGTCTGTTACGACCCGCGCTCAGAAAGCCGCCCAGGCCGACTCGATCTGGGCCAGCATGCCCAAGCTCAGCTTTCGGCACGCACCCTGGTATGCCCGCACCATGCCCTTGTCGGTGTATACCGGTCCCGGAAAAATGGGTGATCGGCTGGCGCAGAATGTGGAGGTTGGCAAATCATTTGGCGTGCTGGATGTGGGTGTGGCTTTCGGTCGAAACTCAGTCCGACCCGACACTACGTTGTTCGTAGAGGGGCGCGCTACACTCGACGCGGGCAACGTGGGTATCTTCGCCAGCGAAATCACGATTGGCGCGGGTAAACTCTTCGATACCCGAGGTAGCCTCATGCTTGAACTATCGTACACCATTTTTGCCCAGATTGGTCGGCGACTGGGGGTGGGTCTTATCTCCGGTTATTTCGATTTCAGCAACGAACACTACGATTCGTCAAAAACGTACTACGGCATCTATTTTCGCTACGGCCTGCCCCGCACTGATTCGGGCGGTCTGCTCAGCATTGGCGGCCGATCCCGTGCGCGCCATAGCCGCCGTAGCCGGGTCCGGTAGGCAACCATAAATTTTGTGTTAGCTGATAATCCGGCAAGGGGTAACCCTACAATGATGACGTCAATAAGTCTAGCCGGAGCAACTCCCGGCTTAATATCTTACCGACGGCGCTTTTGGGGAGTTCGGCCATTAACTCGATTTGCTTTGGAATTTTATAGGCTGCCAGCCGCTCCCGGCAGAACGCCGTTGACACCGATCACACACGGGGCCGTATAGTCAAGTCTGCAAGGGCCTGAGCCGTCCAGTTCACCAGATCGGTGAGCGCTTTGTAAGTAATAGAAAAGCCCATGAACGTCAGCGCGGGCTGGTCACCGAATCGCATCGTCGACCGGGTGAGTAACTGCGGCAGGGTAAGGGGCTCTACCGCAACGGTGCGGGCTGTGATGAGTGAAAGCCGGGAGTTCATGGACTTTTTAGTTAGAAGAGCACCTATTCGCCTATTGACCCGCAACGTTCATATACGGCCGTACGTCCAGGCCTAACTGATCCATGCCCGCAATCCAGATTTCTTCGTCCACATTGCCCGACGAAATCCACTCATAGTCAGATAACGATGCCCGCCAGCCGAGCAACAGAGCGGAATCCGGGTCCACCGGGTAGCGCATTTGCGTACTGTTGTCCGTCAAAATATCCCGGATTGTTTCGCCAACGATACTGGGCGGTACATGATTGGTCTGCGAAGCTGCAAAAAACGCTTTTACCCGGTTCATGATAGGGTACTTGGTATCCGCTGATGGTGTTTGTATTTTGTCCAGAATTGGGGTGTCAATAACGCCCGGTTCAACCACAACCACCCGAATGCCAAAGGGTTGAACTTCGGCGGCCAGGCTTTCGCTGAAGGCTTCGGTTGCCGCTTTTGACGCTGCATACGTTCCCTGAAAAATCCCATAAATTTTACCGGAAACGGAGGTGACATTGACGATACAGCCTGCCCCCTTTTCCCGCATAGACGGGAGCACCGCCTGAATGCAGCGAATGGTGCCGAAATAATTGGTTTCCATTACTTCCTGAAACGCCGAAAGTGGTAATTCTTCAACGGAACCTAGCTTGAAAATACCGGCATTGTTGACCAGTACGTCGATGGTACCTGCCTGTGCCAACACTTCGGTAATAGTTGCCTTCACCGACTCATCCGAATCAACATCCATCGGCAAAACGACAATGGGCAGGTTGTCGCGCTCAGCGAGTTGACCCAGTTGGGGCGCCCGTTGCGGGTTGCGCATGGTAGCATAAACGGTGTGGCCGCTGCGGGCTAACACTTCGGCGGTGGCAAAGCCAATGCCGGTACTGCATCCGGTAATAAGAATGGTAGACATGATTTCAGGAAAAGGGTTATGTATATGACGCTTTATAAGGATACGGAAAGAGACTCCTTGGGCTTACTGGTCTGAAACCGGGCGTTGAGATACCGGCGCGCCGGAACTTCGATAAAATTGTAGGTTAGTGCCGCCACCACGAGGGTAATGCCAATGAGCATTACACAGAATATCTGCCCTGCTGCGTAGTCTGGATTCGCCGGGCCTGTTGGCAAATAGTGGGCAAGAAGGTCTGGTTTCTTTTGCAGCCACCCGATGTAATAAAAATAAATGATGGGGACGTGAACCATATAGATAGAAAAAGACCAATCGCCCAGGCGTTGCAAGGGCCGTACGTTCAATGCTTGTTTAACCCAGCCCGTCTGGTAAGCTGCCGATAAGATCACTGGCAGGAAAAGGCCAACAATCAACAGTGAATGCAGGCTTGCATGCATGGCAAGCAACACCGCTCCCGATGCCAGCATAAAGAACCACCCATTGCCTGCCAGTTGCCTTCCCCAATTATGTTGGTACGCATCGTACAGCAGCATGCCCAGCCCAAAACCGGCAACACATCGAAAAAAGCCCCAGTCGGCAACCAGATTGAGGGTAACCTGGCGTGTCAACCCATATCGGGGAGCGATATAGTACATCAGAAAATAGTAAAAAACCGCAACACCGAGCCAGGAAAGCACTTTTCCAAAAACAGGCAATCGTCGAAGGGGGCCAACAACGAGCGGAAAGAGCATATAAACCCACCACTCGGTACTAAGTGACCAGGATGGGCCATTCAACGGGGCAATGGGAAAGATATGCATGGACTGAATCAGCAGCAGCGATGCCGGGAAGCCCCAATAACTAAACATGGGTTGTAGGATAGGATCAACCTGGCTTGCTTCCTGACGGATAAAGATGGCTGCTATTGTGATACATACCAGCGAGAAAAGGTGAAGCGGATAAACTCTGGCAAATCGTGCCCCAACGTAGGATATGAACTGAGCCTTCGTGACTGAGGTCTCAAAATAATGACCATACACATGACTGAGGACAAAGCCACTCAGTACAAAAAAGAAATCGACCCAAAGCCAGCCTTCATTAATCAATCCAGTGAGTGCCGGATTAACAAGGGGCATTGTATAGATGCTGGAATGAAAGACAACCACCAGCAGGGCCGCAATACCACGTAGCGGGGTCAAGGTTGTCAGGTATGTTGTTTGTTGTTTCATGATTGAGTGGCAGGGCTTATTTATACTCAATTTTGGTATGTTGCAGGGCCACGATCGTCCAATCGTTGTTCTGCTTTTTGTAGGTATACGTAAAGGCATTTTTATGGATAGAAGCTGCTTTCTGGTCGGGCGGAATTAGTCCGCTTTAACAACTTTACTACCCATCGGACCAATGAACTGAGCCTTATCATAATAGTTGCCCAACCGCTGAATCTTGCCGTTTGCAATCATAGCCGTCAGGTGATACGGAAAGGTGATGGTCTTGCCGGTAGCCTTATACGTCATACTATAAACGCCCCACTGAAAGCCCCAATCGCCCGTGGTTCCCGGGGCGGTTGAGGTAAAGCCCATTGGTGTTGCTCTCACCAGCTTAATACCGCTATAAAGAGCGTGATTTCGCTGCCATTCGGCAATCACGCTATCAATACCGACCGAATCGGCAGCAGCGGGGCCGTAGCTTTTAAAGTTGGGGGCAGCCAGGCTCCGGGTCTTTTCATAATCGGCGGCCGTGAGCGCATTAACAAAGTCGGCCAGCACCTTTGCGTATACATCGGCACTGTCGGTAATGGTTACGTATTTCTTTATATTTTCCTTAACCTTTTCTTCCTGTTTCTGACAGGAAACGAGTGCCAGCGAAGCGACAATGAAAGCAATAGCGAGGGGTAAGCGGCCTGTAGTTTTCATGGGTGAACGAGGGTTTGTTTAGGTGAATTAATGGAAACGGTAAGGTTAGGGAAGTCAACTACGTAGAAATCAGTTGGCCCGCTGCATTTCTTCTTCAGTAGCTGTTCGTCGTTGACGGGCGGCCTTCACTTTCTGATTGCCGAAGGCGTAGGATACAGTTATCAGGGCTACCCCGCTCCCGATCGAATCGCCCCGATCCACCCGCCAGCGATACCATGCCATTGGTGCCAATGTTGTTGTTCTTTTTCAGCCGGATATTGATAATTCCCGAATTACCCGACGCATCGTATCGGGCGCCGGGATTGGTGATAAGTTCGATCTTTTCGATATTATCACTCGACATACTCTTTAGCATATTTACCACATCCTGCATGGAAAGGTATGTCTGCTTGCCGTCGATTTGTACGATCACCCCGTCTTTTCCGCGGAGTTGCAGGGCATCGTTCTGCCGGTCGACGGTGACGCCGGGGGCTTTTTCCAGCACCTCAAGGGCGGTGCTGCCGCTGGCAATGATGCTGCCCGCCACGTTGATCACCGTTCGGTCGATCTGCTGCTCAACAAAGGGTTTTTTGGTAGCTACGGTCACCTCATTGAGGGTTTTGGCTGATTCGACGAGCGTAATAGCCGGGATTTCCATAGAGGTCGATGTGACATAAAACGCCTTGGTTCGATTGGCGGCATAGCCTACGGCCGAGGCCATCAGCCTGTACTGGCCCGGTTTGGTATTCTCAAACGAATAGCTTCCCGTTTCTTTACTAATGGTGCCTTTTACCAAACTTGAATCGCGGGCATTTAGTAGGGCGATGTTACTGAACGGCAAGGGTTTACCCGCTGCGTCCTGAACCGAGCCGGTGAGGGTCGCCTGAGAAAAAGCGGACGTTGTTAAGCCTATAAAAAGGCCCACGATCGATGAGTAGGTATTGATAATCTTCATGGAAATAGTTGCCGGTGTGATAACAATGTGCAGTCCATCTGAACTGCCCTGCAATATTCCGTTACTGACTCGCAAGTAAGGTCCGGTTTTGAGTCAAATCCTATCGGTAATGAGTCATGCCTACCGCTAGATATATTCTGTCAGCGTTTGTGAAAAAAAGCGCCTGAGAATTAGGGCAAAAGGGGCTGGTTATCGGCTCGAACTTAGCTGTCCGGCAATCAAATGAGCCACACCTACTGCTGGGTGTATTCGGTGGGAGTTTTTTGAAAGAACTCCTTGAAGATCAGTGAAAAATGGGCAGAGCTCTCGTAGCCAACGAGGTAAGCCGTTTCCGATACGTTATGCCCCGCGAGCAGCAGTTGAGCAGCCCGTTTCAAGCGATGCTGCCGGATCACCTCGTTGGCCGACAGGTTGACCGTGGCCGTCAGTTTGCGGTGGAGCGTTCGTCGGCTCACCCCCATATGGCGGGCCATCTCCTCAACGCCAAAGGTGCTGTCTGACAAGTGCAAATCGATGGCCTCGTGCAACCGATGGACAAATTCATTCGCCAGGGTTTCGGTAGGTAAAAGGGCGTTTGGCTGGGCAAACTGTTGTCCGTAAAAAGCCCGCAGCGCTTGCTGACGACTGAGCAGATTGTGTATCCGTTGCTGTAATTCATTAACGTGAAAGGGCTTGGTGAGGTAATCATCCGCCCCCTGCCTCAATCCATCCATACGGCTCTCCTGAGACGCTCTGGCGGTGAGAAGCAGCACGGCAATGTGATTGGTAAGGGTGTTTGTTTTCAGGTGCCGGGTCAGGGCATATCCATCCATCTTCGGCATCATGACATCCGAGATGACTACGTCCGGTAGTTCACTTTTTGCCAATTCCCAACCTTCCTCTCCGTTTTGGGCGATTAGAACACGGTATGACTGATACAGCTCACTAGCGATAAAATCACGAAGTTCAACATTGTCTTCTACGACCAGTATGACGGGTGAATCTGTAGGAGAATCAGCCATATTCATCAGCGAACGGTCATGTATATAGGCCAACGTGTCCGGCAAGTTGAGTGTAGTAGTCGCCGGTGCTGCATCGGCGTTGGGGAGTGCGGGTAAGACGGGCAGTAAAAGGGTGAATGTAGTGCCCACGGCCGGTTGGCTGGATACATAAATACTGCCGCCAAGAATGCGGGTGTATTCCTTAACCAACGCCAGCCCGATGCCTGTCCCATCGTAAGCGCGGGTCTGTGTGTCGTCGACCTGGTAGAAACGGTCAAAAATATGCGGAAGCTTGTCGGCCGAAATACCGATGCCGGTGTCTGAGATGAGTATACGGCGGGAAAACTCATCCGGACTGCTTACAATGGCGGTTATACGACCACCTTTGCTGGTGAATTTTAACGCATTGGACAGCAGGTTTGTGAGAATAGTGCCCCACTTATCCGTGTCGAGTAAATAATCCTGCGGGCATTCGTCAACCAGCAGGATCAACTCAATACCCCGTTCCTCCGCGACCGGCCGAAATGGCTCTATCAGATGGTTCATGAACTGCGCTATATTACATCGAATCGGCGTTACGGTCATGCTGCCCGCTTCCAGCTTCGACAGATCGAGTAATTGGTTGACCAGGTGCAAAAGCCGGTTGCCATTCCGTCGTATCGTTTCCAGCCGCTGGCGAGTGATGGTATCGTGTTTCGATTCATCCAGCAACTTTTCGGTTGGCGAAAGAATGAGCGATAGGGGCGTCCTGAATTCGTGGGTAATGTTATCAAAGAACCGCGTTTTTAACTCGCCGATAATCTTTAACTGCGCTGCTTCCTGCTTACGAAGATCAATCTCTTGCAGTTGCCGGCGCTGTTTGATTCGAAATCGGATAAAACCAGCCAGGCTCACACCAAAGGTCAGGGTGTACACAATATACGCCCACCAGCTTGCCCACCAGGGGGGGGTAATCCTGATAGCCAGCTGTTTCAGGTTGTGGCTCCACCGGCCATCTGCATTGGTAGCCATTACCTCAAATACGTAATTGCCGGGCCGAAGCTGGGTATATGTAGCCGAGTTGTTTGTACCTGTTGTGACCCAGTCCTGATCGACTCCCAGCAGACGATGACGATAATGAATCTGGTCGGGTTTGGCATAGGCCAATCCGGCAAACTCAAACGTGAGGAAGTTCTGCTTATGGCTGAGGGTCAGCGTTGTAAGCGCATTGACTGGGCTGGTTAGGGGAGATGACGGTTTATTGGCTTCGACCAGCTCGTTGTTGATCCGAAGTGCCGACAGGACCACGGGCGTTTGACTTGTTTGCTCCCGAATGGCACTCGGGTTAAATACGGTCATCCCGGTTTTACTCCCGAAAGCCAAGCGGCCGTCCGGTAATTGGGTAGCCGCGGCAAAAACAAACTCATCGTCCTGTAAGCCGTCCGAACGGGTAAATACGCGCATCCTGAACGAGTGCGCATCGAGCCGAACCAACCCTTTGTTGGTAGCCACCCAGATAAATCCCCGGTGATCAGTCTGTAAACTGTTGATGGTGTTGTCGGGAAGGCCATCAGACACCGTAAACGTCCGGAACTGACCCGTTTGCGTATCGAATCGGATAAGTCCTCTGCCCAGGGTACCCAGCCAAAGCGTCCGGTTGGGTTCTCGTGGGTCGGCCAGCAGACCCAACAGTTGGTTCGTAGGCAACGACTGGGTGTTGCCAGGTATGTGCAGCCATTGCCTGATGATTTTTTTCTGCCGGAGGTCATATTGATAAAGGCCTTTACCCTGGTAAGAAGCCATCCAGATTGTCTGGCCCATCGGCTGAATGTCGGCTACGTCCAGACCACGATTTTCGAGTGGTTGCGGGACCAGACTGTTTGGCCAGTACCGCTTTACATGCCCCACTGAATCTATTTCCGTTAAACCGCCCCTCTCATTTCCATATACCCAAAGATGCCCGTGCTGATCGGGCTTCAACGCGATTTTAAAATGACACGTATCGTTGATAATAAAACTGGACGTTTGTTCCGGCCGGTGGCGGACTATGTTATACCGGTACAGCGTCCGTTGATCGATGAACCACAAGCTGCCCCGGAATGGAGTAAGCCGGGTCCAGCTATCACTGTTTTTGATTGTTTGTACTGGCTCCATCCCCAATCCGGTCTGGAGTAAATCCGTTGTCCAGCTCGTGCGGTAGGGATAGGTCCGGAAAGGCTGTTGGCGTTGGTTGAGCAGGGTCAGCTTACCGGCCTGATCGTAAAGCCACACGATACCCGTGCGGTCGCAGATATAAGGTATCCCAAAAGCCCGTTGCTCACCGATGGGTAACTCCCCCGTATAGACCGTGGCGAATTGGTCGTTTGGTAACAGTTCATAAAGGTGTTGACCAATACCCAGATACACCTTACCATCAGCCAGTACCCGCAGTGCATAAGCCCCGTTGGGCGCGAAAGGCCCCGGCATCACCACTTCACGGAACTGGCGGGTTGTTGGGTTGAATACATGCAGACAATGCTGGCCGATAACCAAAATGTCACCACTGGGTCGTTCGACTACGTGTGCCCAATCGACAACGGGTGTAAGGGTGTTGAGTCGTCGCTCCACCGGGCCGGCAAAGGGCAGCAGGCGATGTTGCCGCGTGTGAGGATTTATCACAATCAATCCTTTGTCGGAGTGTGCATAAACCAGGCCCGAAGAGGCCACGATCATACTATGGAGCGTGTTGGCTGCAATGCCCAGCGTGCGTTGATCCCAGCGATAGGTCGAATGAAGCTTTTGATCGAAGTATTGAATTTTTTCACCCCGCCACAGCCCCCAGAATGTTTTTCCGTCAGGTGCCAGCCAGCCGTCATCAATTTTACGTTTACCTTGTCTGGCTAATGGAAAGAATAAGCTGAACCGTTCTGTTACAGGATCAAATTTTTGAAAGTCGCCCGTGCGGGTCTGAAGCAGAAAGGTGCCATTGGACAAAAGCTGTATATGGGCAATGTTGTTTTCCAGTAGTGCATTTGGCTGATCATCCTGCCGGAATATCCTGACATTTCTCCCATCGTAGCGAGCAAGGCCGTCGGCTGTGGCCATCCAGATGAAACCTGCCCGATCCTGAACGAGACCGGTTATGGTTGAACTGGGGAGGCCGTCGGCTGTAGACAGAATCCGGTTAATACCCGAAAAAGTCTGGGCAAATAGCCGGGGAACGGCTGCCCATAGCAAAAGGGCCAACGTAATCCGTTGGACATTCATAAGTAAGTAATCAAGTCGGTTGTGAACGAAGGCTGGAAGGTAACTGATAGTCAATTAATTGTCAAAGGATGCTTTCCCAATCCACCAGAGATTGTCTGTCTGAAAGCGTATCTGGAAGGAAATTAAAAGGATCTCTTTCGTGATTCTGGCGGTAGGAACATTCCGCTATTCATCGAGGCTAACCGGGTAAATATTTTTTAATGTTAGTGCTCAGATCAGTAAAAAAACTTATTCTCGCGTAGCGTTAGGTAACGCTCTTGCCAGTAGTAGCTTTTGATCTCTGTGTTTTCACTATGTATCCTCTACAGTACCTGCTTTTAGTCTTTTATGACTGAAAGGGAGGATTGCGAGGCCATAGCCATTTCGTGACGAGGTATCTATCGGTGGCTGGCCGTCATTTTTCTCTTCTTTAAATTTGAATAAAATGAGTTCTCCTATGGCTGCAACGCTTTCCGCACCCATCGAAAGACCCTTTGTTTCCCGCCTACAGAAGGCTGCTCCCTTCCTGATCGCGTTACCAGTTATTTGTTTTGTCCTCTTTGTGTGGACGTACGCCGTAAATGTCCCCTGGTTCGATGATATCGACGCGTTTCTTGGCTTCACACTGGCTTATACGAAGGCAACGGACCTCTCGGAGAAAGTCTACAACATCTTTGTCCCGAATAACGAGCATCGGATTGTCGTCGCAAAACTGATTACCCTGGGCATGTATTACCTGACGGGGGAAGTCAATTTCAGGTGGCTCATTCTGATTGCATTGCTTTTTATGTTGAGTGTACTGGCCCTGCTGAGCCGGGTATTCCGATCGATGCAGGTGTCCTGGCTGTTGTTTGCTCCGGTGCCCTTTTTGATGCTGCGCCCCCAGTATTACCTGACGAGCTTATGGTCTATACCGGGGCTTCAGCACCCTGTTGTGATTTGCCTGACACTCTGGTCGTTGTACTTGCTGACCCGGTCCGGACGCAATCGGTTTGCCGGAGCGATACTCATGCAGGTATTTGCCACCCTGTCTATGAGCAATGGCCTGATGGGTTGGGTAGCCGGTGGGTTAGTGCTGGCGCTCAATAAAAAATGGTACAAGCTGGCCGGTTGGCTGGCCGGTAGCGTGCTGGCTGTCGTTCTTTATTTTTATAATTTTCAAAGCGCAAGCCGTACCGGCGAAAGTTTAGCCTATAGTATGGCGCATCCGGCACAGGCCTTAGCTGCGTTTTTTACATTCACCGGCGGCCTGTTCGACTTTATTCCGATGGTCAAAAGCAACTGGCGATACGTACCGCCAACGGTAGGTGGGGCACTACTGGCGGCAATTGTCGTAAGCTTGCTCTACCGCATGAACCGCAGTCTGTGGATGACAAAGGTTGAACAGGTGGACGATGGTTTACAGAAACGACGCTTGTTCTTCAGTGGCGCTTACGCTTTTTTCTACGGAAACGCAGCTATCATCGCATTGCTCCGGCTTCGGTATGGCTACGATGTGATGGTGGTGAGTAATTACATGATCTACCCGGCAGTCCTGGTGGCGCTTGTTTACCTCAATATATTGAGCGAATGTGTTACCTGGCAGGCCAAGCAGTGGTGCTTACGCATCGGGATAATTGGCGGTGTGTTTGTCTGGCTGTTTGCGTATGGGTATTACTGGCCCAAAATGGCCTTTCGGAAACAAATGCTGCTAACCGGTGCAATGAACCAGAAACACAGCGACATTGGGCTGGGAGCCACCTGGGGAACGCCTTTTGCCAATATGGCCCGATCCGTTATGCGGGAATCCGTTAGCCGGGGTATATATCACTATCCCGAAAGCTATCTTACCCCCGTCGAACCATTGCTAGCGTCAATGAACAGTACGCCATCGAAGGATTCATGTCTGTCAATGAGTATATTCGGAGGGGGGGTGATTTACCAGACCTCAACGGCGTTCAACGCCTACCCGTCGGATGTAGGCCAGGCAGCTATAATGCTTAAATCAAATCGACACACCATTCTGTACGCGTCAGAAACACCCTTTACGTTCAGGCATTTCTGGCTGAACAAGCCGGTCACATCGGCGCACTCGGAAATCCTTACCATCGTACTGGCACCTGGGCGTTATCAGCTGGGTGTGCTGACGCCGGCACAGTCAAACCAGCCGTACCGGTTCAGTTGTCAAAGCCTTTCCATACCTGAGTAACTAAACCCCGTAGCCCGTAACCGATGCCTGAAAATGGAAGAGGATCTTTTTTCGTCAGAACAAACGTCTAACCGGCGAGATTTCATGAAGGCGCAGCTTGTTGGTGGCCTGAGTGCATTGACAGCTACAGCCGGGCTGGCAGCCGGAACCGCTAACATGAATACATCCCCCGAAGCGGAATCATTGCCGCCACAAACGCTCCTGAAACAATATCAAACTTGTTTGGGCGGGCCGTTTCCGGCGCCTGTGCCCTTGCAGCCGAACCTCCGGAATATCACGCAAAAAGATGGCTATCGGATCGAGTCGATTACGTACCAGGTTGGCCCGGACGAACGGGTTCCGGCTTTGATCCTCGTGCCGGATGAGGTAACGGCTGCCCGTCCGGCTCCGGGAATTGCCGTCTGGCATCAGCACAATGGGGAGTATCACCTCGGTAAGTCGGAACCGGCCGGACTGGCCGGAAATCCGATGCATCATACCGCTGTGGCACTGGTGCGGGAGGGATACGTGGTTTTGTGTCCTGATGCCCTTTGCTTTGAAGAGCGGCAGGACCCAACCGGAAAGCTCAAAGGCGGAGACTACGAACGCTTTGCCTTTTTGCGTCAGGTCGTACGTGGACGCAGTATGGCCTGGCAAAATGTGATGGAAATGCATCGCGCTATCGATTACCTGTCTGGCCGTTCGGAGGTGATTCCCGCCCGAATTGGCTGTTACGGGCATTCCATGGGCTCGACCCACGCCTGGTTGACGGCCCCGCTCGACACCCGGCTGAAATGCGTGGTTGGGAACTGCTGCCTGCCAACCTACGAAGCCATTGAAGAAGCCCATTTGCTTCACTGTTTTCCAAACTTTGTTCCGGGCTGGTTGCAATATGGTGATACGCCCGACATTGCCGCGCTTATAGCCCCCAGAGCCCTGCACCTGAACTTTGGTGAAACGGATGAAGGCTCGCCCATTAACTCCGTTCGCCGTGGGTTGACCCGTATTGAAAAAGCTTATCAACGAGCAGGAGTGCCTCAAAATTTTACCTCCTTTATTGAAACAGGTCAAGGACACGTTTTATCCAAAGCCATGTGGGAGCATGCCAAAGCGGTTTTTGCCCGACATTTGAAGGAAGGTTAACTATCGATAAGGAAACTTTATTGAGGGTAAGCACCCGGGTGAGGCTAGTATAAGACTTACTCTGACAGTACTTCTATTTCCTCTAAAATTAAAAATGTCAAAAAACAGTCAGTTTAGGTTAATATATTTAAATTGACTATAATTATATTGTTGTAGAATTGTATTCTTTTTAAGGGAAAATCCTGTTTTTTTACCTATACTTGTTCTCTTTTCAGGATTTAGGTCGCTTGTACGCCATCTAACTTGTCTTTCAATGAATTTCGTACAACTAAAGGTCGTAGCAGCCAGGCTACAGGAAAGGATTAATTCATAACTAAAATAGTGTCAACCATACACAATACCAAAAATGAGATTTGGTTCATGCGATAAGCCAATCATTGACTGCTTTGCCAGTGAGAAAAGATCCTCACTGTTCAGGTTATTGCCTCAATATGGGCTTGCCTGAAACGATCATGACCCTTGCTTAGATTTTACATTTTTCACCAACGTGTATTTAAGTGGACTTCAAGACTTCACAAACCCTGGACCAGATTTTATGGCAATCATATCGTAAAGGCGATAAGCACGCATTAGGTCAATTGGCTGAGCGCTATTATCGTATGCTAAAGCACTATGGTCTGAAATTTATGGTCGATGGGGCGGTTGTTGAGGATTGTATTCAGGAGCTTTTTTTACAACTCTGGCAAAATCGTGCCCAGATCAATGATACTGATTCGGTTAAACATTACCTCTTAAAAGCGTTGCGGCATCATATCCTGCAATCGATGCGGTCGCAAAAAAGGCAGACATTTCAGGAGTTGGACTGGGACACTTCGGTAGCCGAAGATGTCGACACCGAAACCCTGCTGATTCGGCAGGAGTCGATGGCTATCCTGTCCCAAACCATACAGGCCCAGTTAGCTACCTTACCCGCCCGGGAACGTGAAGCACTCTATTTACGCTACTACGAAAACCTGTCCATCCCCGAAATTGCCGAGGTTATGGAAGTGAACCGCCAGTCGGTTTCCAATTTTTTGCAAAAAGCCCTCAGCAAACTGCGGACGAAATGGCTTGTACCCTTCTTTTGCCTTATCTGTATTTTTCTTCAAAAAAATTTGCTTTAAGAAGGGTATCGCCGGGCCGAATCCCCATACTATCATTAAAAATACCTTAAAAGTACCAATGAACCTGTCAACTGGCGACTTTTCGACCGTCGAGGACTTCTTAGGAAACGACGCTTTCCGGACTTGGATTCTGGAAAAACGCCCGGAAGACCAGTTGGTTTGGCAGCAATGGCTGTCTGAACACCCGGAGCGAATTGACCTCTACGAGCAGGCGGTGGCAGTTCTTCTGACGTTAGAGGGCGAAAGGGTCTCCCTGTCCGACCAAGCAGTAAAAGTCAAAACACAACAGATTCTGGATCAGATTCCGGATGCAGAAACACCGATAAGACCCTTGCTAAGCTGGCATTGGGGGCGTTGGGCAGCCGCAGCCAGCATTCTGTTGGCATTGGTCTGGTGGCAGGCGGGCAAGCCAACGATCGGGTCAATAGCCGGTATCGGCACTGGAAAAACAACTGCTTTGACGGCCAGCCAGTGGAAAGTCGTGAAAAATGTAGCGGATCGGGCGGTAACGGTCCTGCTTCCCGAACAATCGTCGGTTCTGCTATCGGCCAACAGCCAGATCCGTTTCCGGATGGGAACAGCGGATTCTCTGCGAGAGGTTTACTTACAGGGCGAAGGATTTTTTGAAGTGGCCAAAAATCCGGCGAAACCATTCATCGTGTACACGGATCGGCTAACGACCCGCGTAACGGGGACCAGCTTTCAGGTCCGTTCCTTTACGAATGAGCCAGACGCGTTGGTAACCGTGAAGACGGGGAAGGTGATGGTGACGCAAGTTAATGCGCCCGGCTCGCCTAAAAAAGAAGTGTTACTCTCGGTAAATCAGCAGTTGAGCCTTGATACGAAAACAGATAAGATTGAAAAGAAGGTAAACCAACTGTCGGAGTCAGGAGCACCGGATATTATTACTCACCAGTTCAAGTTCGATTTTACGCCTGTTCCGGAAGTACTTTCTCAACTAGAGGCTACATATCATATGCAGATTGTGTATGATCGTGAGTTGCTTAAAAAATGCACGTTTACGGGGCAACTGGACGATGTTCCGTTTCTCGAAAAAATCCGGCTGGTGTGCCAGACAATCGAATCGAGTTTCAGTGTAGCCAATAACCAGGTGGTTATCCAAAGCGCCGGGTGTAATTAATTATCTCGTCTAACCCATCAACAAACCCACAGTAAGCTATGGTGTAAATCAACATTCCCCGCTAATGACAAAAGGCGACAGTGCTTCCAACACTATCGCCTGTAAAGTCCCCACTTTTTGTGCCTCTTATCACACGTAACCCTTGTACAGGGTAAGGGAATTTTTTGTCCATTCTTCCAAAAAAAGAACAACAACGTTCACAAACTTATGCATTACATTTTACTAAACCGCAGCGTTTGGGTCAGGATTATGAAAATCACAAGTCTACAAATCTTGTTTGCATTCGCCCTGGTCAACATCAGCTTTGCCTTTGATGGCAACGCACAGGAACTCTTAGGCAGACGAGTGAGCATTTCGGCTCAAAATCAGGATGTTGAGGCTGTCTTCAAACGAATTGAAAAACAGGCTAACGTGCAGTTTCTGTTCAGCCGGGAAATCATTCAGTCGAAGCGAAAAGTAACCTATCAGGCTACCAATGAGCAGCTTTCACTCTTGCTGGATCATATTCTGACGCCCCTCAATTTAAAATACGAGGTTATTGGTCAGCAGATCCTGATAAAACGAGAAACGGCTCCAGCCGCACTCCCGCAGCAAAGCTCTACAAGTGAGCTTAGAACGGAAGGCGTTCAGGACGTACAACTCAGCGGTCGGGTTACGGCCGAAAATGGTGAAGGGTTGCCAGGCGTAAATATTCAGATAAAATCGACCAATCGCGGCACCACGACCGACGTGAACGGTAATTATAAACTGACCGTACCGAACGGCCCCGGCACGACGCTGGTTTTCTCCTTCATCGGCTACCTGACGAAAGAAGTGGCCGTTGGCGCGCAGACAACCATTAACGTTACCCTGGCCAACGACGACAAAACGCTGAATGAGGTTGTGGTAGTGGGGTACGGCATCCAGCGCAAACGGGATGTGACGGGCTCTGTTGTGTCGGTCAACGAAGCGACGCTGAAAGAAGTCCCTGCCCCAAACATCGTCAACCAGTTGAAAGGCCGTGCTGCCGGTGTAACGATTGTCAGTAACGGGTCTACCCCCGGTTCGCAGGGATCGATTCGTATCCGGGGAAACCGCACGTTAACCACCAGCAATGGCGATGGGCTCGATGGTCCGCTGGTGGTTGTCGATGGCATTCCGTACGGGGGGCTGAATGACATTAACCCGGATGATATTGCCAACCTTGAAATTCTGAAAGATGCTTCCGCGACGGCCATTTACGGATCGCGGGGAGCGGGTGGCGTTATTCTGGTGACCACCAAACGCGGAAAAGTAGGGAAACCCGTGTTGACCTACGACGGCTATCATGGCATCACGACCATTATGGGCAAGTACAATGTCATGAACGGTCCCGAGTATGCACAGTTCAAACAGGAGGCTGCCAAGTATAACCGCACCGCGCCCGGAACCACCGCCTATCCACTCACCATCAAAGAACAGGAAGCTCTGGCCGCTGGTGTTTCGACAGACTGGCAGGATCTGATTTACAAAGCCGGCTTTAATACGAATCACCAGTTGGGTTTGCAGGGTGGGACCGACAATACGCAGTACTCACTTGGCCTTGGTTATTTCAACGAGACGGGTATTATCCCCAGCCAGAAATTCGAACGGTACACCATCCGGGCCACCATCGACCAGCGCCTTGGGAAAAATGTCAAAATCGGGTTGAATACGTTAAACACGCTGACCTACACCAACACGCCCGGTGGCGGTGGTGTGCCGGGGGGGCTGGTCCGGTTAACGCCCCTGGCGTCTCCCTATAATGCCGATGGCTCCGTAAACCTGTTCCCGTCGGAAGGGTCGATCGATGCGGCCGGGATCAGCCCGCTGACGATTATTACGAAAAAAGATGCCTATCTGGGTCGTACGCGGTCGTTGAGAACCTTCAACAGCCTGTATGCCGAGGTAAACATTCTGCCGGGTCTGCGGTATCGGTTCAACGCCGGTCTGAACTTCAGCCAGTCGAACTACAATGGCTACGGTGGCCCGCTTACCTATTTCAACTCCGCTACGGTTCAGTCGTCGTCCAATGCCGAGATCAGCAATACAGAGTACTGGGACATCAACCTCCAGCACCTGTTGTATTATGACAAAACGTTTGGCAAGCATAAGCTAGGTTTCACAGGCCTGTATGAGGTCACCCAAAACCACTCGCTGGGGAGCCGGTTTACGGTAACCGGGGTGCCCGCCGACTACATCAAGACATCGAACTTCTCGCTGGCGTCGGGTCAGCCCGTGGCAAACTCGGACTTCGGTAACTCTTTTGCCGAAACGGGTCTGCTCTCTTACATGGGCCGGGTCAATTACAGCTACAACAGCCGCTATCTGCTTACGTTAACCCTGCGTCGGGATGGTTCCTCTACCTTATCCCCGCAAAATCGTTACTTCAACTACCCTGCTATTGGTGCTGGCTGGAACATTATCGACGAGCCGTTCATGAAAAATGTTCCCGCTATTTCGAACCTGAAACTGCGGGGTGGCTGGGGTATTTCCGGCAACCGGAACGTAGGCGCGTACTCGACACTGGGTGCGCTGTCGGCGGGGTATTACAACTTTGGCCTGGGAACGGCCGGTCAGCAGCTGGCGTATACGGTTACCAGCCTGCCCGCGTCGAATCTGGGTTGGCAGTCGACCTCGCAAGTCGATGTGGGGATCGATTTCGGTTTCCTGAACAATCGGATTACGGGTACGGTCGACTGGTATCTTCAGAAAACCAAAGATATTCTGCTGTCCGTTCCACTGCCGCCCAGCAATGGTGCCGGTTCGACGCTGAAGAACCTGGGCCGGACAGAGGGTCGGGGTTTAGAGACATCGCTGACGTTTGAGATTTTCAGAAAGCCCGGTGGTTTTAACTGGAGTGCCGACCTGATCTACTTCTTCAATCGTGAAAAAATCACCCAGCTCACTACGCCAACCGAACTCTCCAACATAGGGGCGGGCTGGTTTGTAGGACAGCCGCTTTCGGTCATCTACGATTACAACAAGATTGGTATCTGGCAAACCTCCGATAAAGAAAACGGCACGCTGGCCAAGCAAACGTCGCCGGTGCAGTTCCCCGGTCAGATCCGGGTTCAGGACGTAAATGGCGACGGAAAAATAGACCCCAACGACCGCCAGATTCTGGGCAATTTTCAGCCCAAGTGGGAGGGGGGCCTGACTAACCGGTTTACGTTTAAAAACTTCGATGCGTCTATCGTGACCTTTGCCCGGATGGGCATGAAAGTGGTCGTTCCTTACCTGACGGGTAACTCCACCGGTTCGGGCGGGTTTGCGTTCTACAACCAGGGCCGGGTAAACCAGATAAAAACCGATTACTGGACGGATACCAACCCAACCAATGCTTTTCCTGCACCCGATGCTGGTGGCGCCGTGGCTAACTTTGGGTCAACGCTGGGTTACTATGACGGGTCGTTCGTTAAGATCCGAAGCATTAACCTGGGTTACACCTTCACCAGCCAGCTGATCAAAAAGATCGGTGCCAGTTCGGCCCGGCTTTACTTCAACGCTACTAACCCGCTCATCCTGTATTCACCCCTGGTGCGCCAGAAACTGGCAATCGATCCGGAGGGGAACAGCTATGCTTCGGGTCAGTCAACGCTCAACGACCAGTCGGGAAACCGGGCAACCCCCGAGCGCCAGATCGCGGTGAACCTGAACAACCCGCCGGTTCGGCAATTCACCTTAGGTCTAAATCTTAAATTCTAATCCTGGACACTCCAATGAAACATATAAACGTTTGGGCCCTCATTGGCCTTACGGCTTTACTAAATACAGGCTGCGAAAAAATACTGGAAGAGAACCCACAGTCCCAGATTGTTCCATCCTATTTCAATAGTCCCGCCGGGGTACTGGGTGGTATTGCCGGGGTGTATAACGACATTCGGGGGCAATGGGGTACCGAAGGGTTCACGGTGGAGATGCAGGCAGGTACCGATGATTTCCTGCAAGGGGCCAGTTCGGGCGGTGGTCCCGCTTACACCTATAATGGGCTCAACGGAAGTAATTTCGGCTCGGCATGGGGCGTGGCTTTTCAGGATATCAACACGCTGAACGGCGTATTGCAGTACGGTGCCACCATCGACTTGCCGGAGGCTACCCGCAAGCAGTATCTGGCCCAGGCCAAATTCCTGCGCGGATTCTGGTATTTTTATCTGGTGCAGACCTGGGGCGATGTACCGCTGAACACTACGTTCATTACAGTACCCTCGCAGGCGGCATCGCGCCAGCCAGCCGCCCAGGTATATGAGCAGATAATCAAAGACCTTACCGAAGCTGCCGCCGATTTGCCGAACACGCCAGTCGCTCCGTTCCTCGGCAAAGCGGCAACCAAACCTGTTGCGCAGCTGCTGCTGGCCAAGGCCTACCTGACCCGTGGCTGGCTCAACAATACCGCTGCCGATTTTACACAGGCCGCTACGATCTGCGCCGATATCATTGCCAATAAAGCTACCTACGGACTTGATTTGTGGGCGGACTATGGGGATGCGTTTGCGCCTGCCAATGACTATGGTAAAGAAACCATGTTTGTCAGCGATCACGTACTGGATCCAAAGTTTGGTTACTATACAGTGGGTGGAGCCGCCGGTGGTGGAGCCGCCCAAAACCTGACTCCCTGGTTTACAAACTGGAACTACCCGAATAACAGCGGTATCAACTCGTTCGTCAATGCGGCCGGGACCCTTGTAAACAGTGGCACATCGGGTATGATTCGCGACTCGCAGTACGGCCGGCCGTATGTTCGGATGCGCCCCAACACGGACAAACTAACAACGGGCCCCAATGCAGGGAAGAGTTATTTTCTGGATCAGGCCTTTACGAATCGGACTATCGACACGCGCTTTGCCAATTCGTTCACTACGGTATACATTGCCAATACGGCCGTTACCAACACGGCTACGGCGGCCAACAACAAACGGGGAATTAGCTACACAACTGTTGTTGGGGCCGATACATCCGTCTGGCTGCCCGATTTCGAGGTGGCGGGTGCCCCCCAGTTTGTCGGGAACCGGCCCTTCAAAGGGATCGTGGTGCCTCCAAGCTTGTGGAACAACGGGATTTTTCCAGCGCTGAAGAAATTCATGGACCCCAGCCGGGGTGCCAACTTCAACGACCCTTCGACCCGCCCCGTTGTGCTGTATCGTTTTGCTGATGTGTATCTGACGGGCGCCGAAGCGTATCTGAAAGCAGGTGATGCGAATAAGGCAGCCAACTTGCTGAATGTGATACGTCAACGGGCTGCTTTCAAAAAGACAAATACAGCTGCTCAGAACACCGCAGCGGCTGCAGCCATGCTCATCACACCCGCCGATGTAACGGTAGACTTTGTTCTGGATGAGCGTACCCGCGAGCTGTTTGGCGAGTGGCAGCGTTGGCATGACCTGGTTCGTACCCGCTCGCTGGTACGTCGTGTAAAGGCCTGGAATCCGGAAGGGGCTCCCTACATTCAGGATTATCACATGCTGCGTCCCATTCCCCAGACACAGATCGACCGCGTGGTCGATGGACCGAAGTTCCCGCAAAACCCGGGCTATTAATAAACCACAGTTCATTTAAGGGTTAGATAAAAGAGGATTAAGGCTTTATCCTCTTTTATCTTTTTTGTCATTTCGTACGCTGCTTTCCCATACCCAAAGTTCAGCCAGGCCCATAGGATTATGTTTAAGAACCTGATGAAAGCTGTTTTTGCAGCATTCTGTTTAGTTACGAGCTACACTTTACCGGCGCAGACCACGTTGGTCAACCCCATCCTGACCGGTTTCTACCCCGACCCGAGCATTGTGCGGGTGGGTCCTGATTATTATTCGGTGCATTCTACGTTTTCCTATTTTCCGGGGTTGCCCATCATGCACAGCCGTGACCTGAAAAACTGGAAGCAAATTGGCAACGTGATCAACCGCCCTTCGCAAATGGAGTTCATGGGCGAGCGGATGACGCGCGGGCTGTTTGCTCCGGCCATCACGTATTACAAAGGGACGTATTATATAACATGTACAGATATTGACCATGATGGAAATTTTGTCGTAACGTCCAAAAATCCGGCGGGCCCTTACAGCGATCCCGTAAAAATTCCGCAGGTAATAGGCATTGACCCCTCCATTTATTTCGATGAAGAAACCGACAAAGCCTACATCATTTACAACAGCGATGCGCCTGATCGCAAACCGCTCTATCCGGGCCACCGCACCATCCGAATGTATGCGTTCGATTATAAGAACCTGACAGTGCTGGGCGAAGAAAAGCAACTGGTGAACGGGGGCGTCGATCTGTCTAAAAAACCGGTTTGGATTGAAGGACCCCATATTTTAAAGCATAACGGTTGGTATATCCTGTATGCGGCCGAAGGCGGAACCTCCGTCAATCACTCGCAGGTGGCGCTGCGCAGCAAAGATATTTGGGGGCCTTATGTACCGTTTGACGGCAATCCGGTGCTGACGCAACGAGGTTTACCGGCCGACCGGCCTAATCCGATTACATCGGCCGGACACGCTCAGTTCATCGAAGGTCCCGATGGCAATTGGTATTCGATCTTCCTGGCGGTGCGCCCCTACGAAGGCGATTTTTATAATACAGGCCGCGAAATGTTCATTGCTCCGCTGACGTGGGTAAACGATTGGCCGATGATTGAGCACGGCGAAAAAGCCATTGAATACCAATACAAAACCAACATCAAAGAAGTAAAACAGAAAGGCGCGTTACCACAAAACGGCAACTTCGGCTATACCATGACGTTCGATAAAGGGCTTGATCTGTCGATGCTTTTTTTGAGAACGGTGGATAGTAGTTCGTTTAAGACGTCGAAGGCCAATGGGCTTACGCTTACACTCAAACCGGAAACAATTTCTGAGATGGGAAACCCTTCATTTGTGGGTAAGCGTCAACAACATTTAACGAGCACAGCCGAGACTGAACTGACCTTTTCGCCCAAATCGGATAATGAAAAAGCAGGGCTGGTGATTTTTCAGGACGAACGCCATTTTTACTTCGCGGCCAAATCAAAAAACGCAGGCAAAGACGTGATTCAATTGTTCAAGAGTAAAGACAAGACCCTGGAATTGATAACTGAAGTCCCTTTAGCGTCGGCCGCTGCTAAAGTGGATTTTAAAATACAGTCGGCAGGTGCCCTGTACAGCTTCTATTATTCGACCGATGGAAAAAACTGGAACTTGTTAAAAGACCAGGTTGATGGCAAGTTTTTGAGCACCAAAGTGGCTAACAGCTTCATTGGATGCGTGTATGGCCTGTATGCAACCTCATCGGGCGAAAAATCCGGGAATTTCGCTTCGTTCAAGTACCTGAAATACAAAGGCGACGACCCAATGTATAAGTAGTAAGTTGAGTACATTCTTGTTGTTTTTGTCATCCCGACGCAGGAGGGATCTTCGGGTGAGACGGCAAAACCTCCGGCGACCGAAGATCCCTCCTGCGTCGGGATGACAAAGACGGAATAACAAAAACACAACATCACCCTTTGAAAACGAACCTACTCCATATCACCCTCCTTCTGTTACTAAGCGTCACCACACTGGCGCAGATGCAGCCGTTTGCTTTGCAGGAAGTGAAGCTGACAGGCGGGCCGTTTAAAAACGCGCAGGATGTTGACAGACGCTATATCCTGGCCCTGAACCCGGATAAACTGCTGGCACCGTACCTGATCGACGCTGGCATACCGGTAAAGGCCCCACGTTACGGCAACTGGGAAAGTTCAGGGCTGGACGGCCATATCGGCGGGCATTACCTGTCGGCGCTGGCGATGATGTACGCTTCGACCGGGGATGCCGAACTGAAAAAACGGCTGGATTACATGGTCGATCAACTGGCGCAATGCCAGGCGAAAAACGGCAATGGGTACGTGGGAGGCATTCCGCAGGGAAAAGTGTTCTGGGAGCGGATTCACAAAGGCGATATCGACGGCAGCAGCTTCGGGCTGAATAATACGTGGGTGCCGCTGTACAACATTCACAAGCTGTTTGCCGGCCTGCGCGATGCCTATGAGTACGCCGGAAATCAGCAGGCCAAACAGGTGCTGATCGGGTTGGGCGACTGGTTCGTTGACCTGATCAACCCGCTGTCCGACGAGCAAATTCAGCAGGTGTTGCGTACCGAACACGGTGGTATCAACGAAACGTTTGCGGATTTGTACATTCTAACGAAAGATAAGAAGTACCTCGAAACGGCGCAGCGGATTTCGCACCGGGCGATTCTGGAACCACTGCTGGCAAAACAGGACAAGCTGACCGGCCTGCACGCCAATACGCAAATTCCGAAGGTGATCGGATTTGAGAAGATTGCCACGCTGACGGGCAAAAGGGACTGGTCGGAAGCAGCTATGTTTTTCTGGCAAAACGTATCACAAACGCGATCGGTGGCTTTTGGCGGCAACAGCGTGCGGGAGCATTTCAACCCCACAACCGATTTTAGCCAGCTATTGAAGTCGAATCAGGGTCCGGAAACGTGTAATTCGTTTAATATGCTGCGACTAAGCAAAGCCCTGTTTCTGGATAAGAACGACGTGAGCTATCTGGATTTCTACGAACGGACGCTGTACAACCATATCCTGTCGAGTCAGCATCCGGAGAAAGGCGGGTTTGTGTATTTTACACCCATTCGGCCCAACCATTACCGGGTTTATTCGCAGCCCGAAACGAGTATGTGGTGCTGCGTAGGGTCAGGTATTGAGAACCATACCAAGTACGGCGAACTGATCTACAGCCACTCGGCCAGTGACCTGTTCGTCAACCTGTTTGTCCCCTCAACGCTGAGCTGGGCAGATAAAAAGCTCACGTTGACTCAGCGCACCGGGTTCCCGTACCAGAACCAATCTGAACTGATTGTAGAGACCACAAAACCACAGAAATTTTCACTGAACATCCGTTACCCGAAATGGGCCGAAAACCTTGAAATCCTCGTCAACGGCAAGGCGCAACCCGTTACCGGAAAGCCCGCCAGTTACGTTGCCGTCAACCGCAAATGGAAAACGGGCGATAAAGTGACTGTGCGCTTCACCACCACCACCCGATTGGAGCAACTGCCCGACGGCTCTAACTGGTCAGCGTTTGTCAACGGCCCCATCGTACTGGCCGCCAAAACGTCGACCACCGACCTGAAAGGGCTTTTTGCCGATGATAGCCGTATGGGTCACGAGACCAAAGGCAGACTATTTCCCATTAACGAAGCCTACGCGCTGGTGGGCGACCCGGCAACCTACCTGACAAAACTTAAATCCGTCGACAAACTCCGTTTTAGTCTGGATTCGCTCACGCTGCAACCATTTTACGAGGTACACGACGCCCGCTATCAGATGTATTTTCAGACTTTCTCGCAGGCCGCTTACAATGAGCAGAAGGCGCGACTGAAGCAGCAGGAGGTCGAAGCCTTGGCTCTGGAAGCAAGCACCGTCGATAAAGTAAATTGTGGGGAACAGCAGCCCGAAGTCGACCATCAGTACAAGGGAGAAATCAGCGAATCAGGCTACGACGATGAGCGGTTCTGGCGACGCACCCGGTCGTACATCACCTACCAGTTACAGAACAAAAACCGGACGGGTAAATACATTGACATACTTGCTTTAGAGGATATAAAGCCGGACGCTATACAGTTCCTGATCAACGAAAAACCGGCCGAAATTCTTTCTATAAAGGGAAAAACAATTCGACTAAAAGCCCATGGCGACGAAGTGAATACGTTGACGATCAGGGCTCAGAATAAGACGAACACCCCTCGCTTTCACCAAATCAGACTTGTAACCAACTAACCAATGCCTCTTTTAAACAGGACCAGAAGAATGATGACTGTCTATAAATGTGTCAGAACAACACTATTTATATTTTTGTGTACGCTGAGTGCCCATGCACAATCTAACTTTTCCAGCAAAACCATCGGCGTTGGCGTTGTAGTGGCCGATATCGATCGCTCGGTTGATTTTTATGTCAATGGCATTGGCATGGTCAAAACGGGCAGCTTTACCATCAATGAAGATTTTGGCAAACGCTCCGGCCTCACCAACGGCGTAGCGACGAACGTAACCATCCTGAAACTCGAAAACAGTCCCGACGCCACCGACTGGAAACTGATGAGTTTTGGCAAAAAAGCAGCGCACCCAAAGCCGAAATACATTCAGGACGATACAGGTATGCAATACATCACCATCCAGGTGAAAGCCCTGCAACCCATCATCGACCGGTTGACGAAGATGAACGTGCCATTTCTGGGCAGTACGCCCACACCGCTGAACGACAAAGCGCACTTCGTCTTCGTGCAGGACCCCGATGGAAATTTTATTGAGCTGATCGGGCCGCTGCAGTAACGGAGGAAGACCGTAACTGATCCGATTGTTTTTGTCATGCTGACGAAGGAAGCATCTTCGGTCGCTGCATTTTGACTGTTACCGAAGATGCTTCCTTCATCAGCATGACAAAACACCTTTGCAAAACTAGTTACACTTGAGTACATACATGAAAATCAAGTTGTTTCGCTTCTCTGTATTAGCAAGTATTTTCCTGTTTATGGGGAGCCTGCCCCGCTTTGGCGGGGTTGCAGTTGCCCAAACGGCCCGGAACCCGGTCATTTTTGCCGATGTGCCCGATATGGCCATGATTCGGGTGGGTGATACATACTACATGAGCAGCACCACCATGCACCTGAGTCCGGGACTGCCCATCATGAAGTCGAAAGACCTGGTCAACTGGAAACTGGTTGGCTACGCCTACGATACGCTGACAACGGCCGATGCGATGAGCCTGACCAATGGCAAAAGCACTTACGGGCGCGGGTCATGGGCCAGCAGTCTCCGCTACCACAACGGACTGTACTACGTGACGACCTTCGCCCAGACCAGTGGCAGGACGCACATCTATACCACCAAAAACATTGAGAAAGGCCCTTGGAAAGAAGTGTCTTTCAAACCGTCATACCACGACCATAGCTTGTTTTTTGACGACGACGGTCGAACATACCTAATCTACGGCGCAGGCAAACTCCGTCTGGTCGAACTCAACGCCGATGCGTCGGGGATGAAGCCCGGCACGACCGAACAGGTGATTATCGAGAACGCCAGCACCCCATCGGGCACCGGTGGCGGCCTACCCGCCGAAGGGTCGCAGTTGTTCAAGGTGAAGGGTAAATACTACCTGTTCAATATTTCGTGGCCCCGTGGCGGCATGCGGACGGTAATCATTCACCGGGCCGACAAGATCACCGGTCCGTGGGAAGGCCGCGTAGCCTTGCAGGATAAAGGCGTGGCACAGGGCGGATTGATCGACACGCCCGACGGCCGCTGGTTTGCTTACCTGTTTCGCGATTTCGGTGGCGTAGGCCGCATTCCGTATCTGGTGCCCGTTGAGTGGAAAGATGGCTGGCCCGTGTTGGGCGAAAATGGCAAAGTGCCTGAAACCCTCGACTTGCCAGCCAGTAAAGGCTTGATTCCGGGCATCGTCAACGCCGATGAGTTCACCCGTAAAAAAGGCGATCCAGCCCTGCCGCTGGTTTGGCAGTGGAACCACAACCCCGACAACGCCCTTTGGTCGGTTTCGGAGCGAAAAGGCTTTCTGCGGTTGAAAACCGGCCGGACCGACACCTCGTTCGTGATGGCTCGCAACACGCTCACCCAGCGCACCATCGGCCCTGAATGCACCGGATCGACGATGCTCGATGCATCGAACCTGAAAGACGGCGACTTTGCCGGGCTGAGCCTGCTGCAAAAGAACTACGGACTGGTGGGCGTGAAAATGGAAAACGGCGCAAAGTCGATCGTGATGGTCAGCGCCAGTTCCGGGAAACCGGTAGACGTACAGCGGGTGCCGCTGGGTCAGAAAACGGTATACCTGAAAGCCGAATGTGATTTCCGCGACCGCAAAGACACGGCCCATTTCTTCTACAGCCTCGACGGCAAAGCGTGGACGGCCATCGGCGAGCCGCTGAAAATGCCGTATACGATCCCGCATTTTATGGGCTACCGCTTCGGACTGTTTAATTACGCTACCCAGGCAGTGGGCGGCTTTGCCGACTTCGATTTCTTCCGGATTAGCGACGCCATTTCCGGAAAATAAACCCTCTTCGTTTCAACTACTCCAATGAACTATACGCTTTGTCTTTTGCTGTTAGCCACCCTCTGGGCAAAGGCGCAAACCACAACGATCAGCAGCCCGGATGGAAAATTAGTAGTGTCCGTCTCGCTGGAAAATGGCAAGCCGGTCTATAGTGTTTCGCTTAATGGTAAGTCGTTTTTGACTAAATCGCCATTGGGGGTAAAGACGAATGTGGGCGACTTTTCGGAAGGACTTGTCGCGGGTAAGCCGGCGAGCATGACCACCCTTGACCGGTCGTATGAATTGCCCAACATCAAGAAAAGTAAGGTTCATTACGTTGCCAACGAAGGCGTATTGTCTTACTCCAAAGCTAACCTTCCTGCTATCGACATCACCTTCCGGGTGAGCAATAACGACGTAGCGTTCAAGTACAAAGTCTATCCGCAAAAAGCGTCACGCTCCTGTGTGATCAATGAGGAAACATCGGGGTTTGTGCTGCCTGCTGGAACAACCACGTTTTTGTCGGCACAAAGCAAAGCGATGGTGGGTTTTGCCCGAACCATGCCCAGCTACGAGATTCCCTATACGGTCGATGATACGCTGGGTGAAAACGGTCGGGGTAATGGCTACACATTTCCCTGCCTGTTCAAGGTGAACACCAATGGCTGGGTGCTGATCTCGGAGACGGGCGTCGACAGCCGGTACTGTGCGAGCCGCCTGCTGGGTCGTTCCGGTGGATTATATACGATTGGCTTCCCGATGCCCGATGAAAACAACGGCATCGGCACCTCGGCACCGGGTATTCCACTGCCCGGCGAAACACCCTGGCGCACCATTACCGTCGGCGAAACACTTGCCCCAATTGTGGAGACAACCGTGCCCTTCGATGTCGTCGAACCCCGTTATGAGGGGTCGCAAAAATACGAATACACTAAGGGTTCGTGGAGCTGGATTATTGGCATGGATGGCCGTACGGTCTATGATGAGCAAGTTCGGTACATCGACTTCAGCGCGGCCATGGGCTACAAAACCATTTTGGTCGATGCTCTTTGGGACACGCAGATCGGCCGGGAGAAAATGGCTAATCTGGCTAAATACGGGGCCAGTAAAGGGGTGAGCCTGTATTTGTGGTATAACTCCAACGGCTACTGGAACGATGCGCCACAAGGACCACGAGGCATTATGGACAACACTATTGCTCGTCGTAAAGAAATGGCCTGGATGAAAAGTATTGGCGTGAAGGGTATCAAAGTCGACTTTTTCGGTGGCGACAAGCAGGAGACCATGAAGCTGTACGAAGACATTCTTTACGACGCCAACGACTACGGGATCCTGTGCATTTTTCACGGGTCGACACTGCCGCGTGGCTGGGAAAAAATGTATCCTAACTACGCGGCAAGCGAAGCGGTGTTAGCTAGTGAGAATCTCGCTTTTTCGCAACGGAGCTGTGATATGGAAGCATTCAACGCCACTATTCACCCGTTTATCCGTAATACGGTGGGCAGCATGGATTTCGGCGGCAGTGCCCTGAACAAATTCTACAATGCTACGAATACGCCAAACCGGGGCTCCAAACGAGTCACCTCTGACGTGTACGCGCTGGCAACGGCGGTTCTGTTTCAGAGTGCCGTGCAGCATTTTGCCCTGGCCCCGAACAATCTCACCGATGCCCCAGCCTGGGCCATCGACTTCATGAAAGCCGTGCCGACTACCTGGGATGAGGTCCGTTACATCGACGGCTATCCGGGCAAGTATGTGGTGCTGGCGCGTCGGCAGGGCACGAAATGGTACGTGGCTGGTGTAAATGCGCAAAAAGAACCGGTCAAACTGAAAATCAAATTACCCATGATTGCCGCCGGAACAACGTATAAATTATATAGCGACGATGCACAATTAACGGGAAAACTAACGTCTGAAAAGCTTCCGAAAAGTCAGGAAGTAGAGTGGCTAATTCCAACAAACGGGGCTGCGGTTCTAATAAATTGATGTAACGCGGGTACGGATAAATTTTCCTGAAGCCTGGTGTGAAATAAAGCACCGGAAATTGGCAGTTGAATGAAAAACGAGAAGACAATTACTCTGCTACTGACGCTGGCACTCATTGTGGGCCACAGTACCGGGTTTGCACAAAGCAGTACAGGTGACAAATCGTTCTACAGCGAGGTGAAAACCTACGTCAATCCCGTATTGCCCGGCGACCATCCCGACCCGACGATGCTGCGCGTAGGTAATGATTTTTACCATTGCGGGTCGAGCTTCCATTTTACGCCCTACCTGCCCATCTACCATTCAAAAGACATGGTACACTGGGAGGTGATCAGTCGCGTGGTTCCGCCTACGGCCAGCTTCGTCACCGACCGGCCTTCGGCAGGCATCTGGCAGGGGGCCATCACTTACTTCTATGGCTCGTACTGGATCTATTTCTCGGCCAATGGGCAGTGGTTTTCTAAAGCCAGCGACCCCAAAGGGCCGTGGTCGGAACCGGTTCGGGTGAAAGGCGACCCCAAAACGGGACCACTGGGTTACGACAATTCCATTTTTGTCGACGATGATGGCAAGCCCTACATGGTGATCAAGAACGGCCAGAAAACCAACCGCATTCAGGAACTCGGCCGCGATGGGCAACTAACGTCGTCAGTCATTGATCTCGACTGGGTCAATGCCAAACTCCAGTACAGTTGGGCGGAGGGGCCGGTCATGTGCAAGCGCAACGGATACTACTATTATTTTCCGGCGGGCGACGTCTCGGGCGGGCAGTATGCCATGCGCGGCAAAGCCCTCACCGCCGACTCGACTCAATGGGAACGGCTGGGGAATTTCTTTAAACCGATCACCGATCCCAAAACGGGCTTCCGTCGGCCCAATCATATTTCAGCACCGATCAAGTTGGATGATGGCACGTGGTGGACCATTGGCCAGAGTTACGAAAAGCCGCTGGAAGGAGCCGACTGGTCGGGGATGGGCCGGCAAACGGGTCTTTATCAGGTAATCTGGGAAGATGACCGCCCTTGGGGTGTGGCACCCACAACGAAACCTGTTACAAAGCCCAACTTACCGCAGTCGGGTATTCTGTGGCGGAGTGCCCAGTCTGACCGGTTCGACAGCGAGACGCTGTCACTGAACTGGCATTTCCTGAACAAACGTGCCGCTGGCTGCTATTCACTGTCTGCCCGCAAAGGTTGGGTACGTCTCTCGCCCGACACCGCCCGCGTGCACCTGATGCAGAAAGAAACGGACCACTATTATTCGGCCGTAACCCGCGTTGACCTGAATGCCGGGGATACCGCTGCAAAAGCCGGGCTTTATTTGTCCAACGGTAATCAGAAAGTGGTTGTGCAGCTCTACAGTGGGTTCGAAGGTGGCAAGAAGATAATTTTTAAGCTTGATACGGCTATGCGTACGGTTCCCAATTCGGTCGGGAATGTTGTCTGGCTGAAAATAGAGCGGTACGAGCACCAACTGACCGGATACTATAGCGGTGACGGGAAGCAATGGATAGCCATCGGCGCGCCTGTCAGTGCTGTCAGTCTGGATAAAGTTCAGCCCAATTACAATTCGTGGGTGGGTACCAGCGTCGGCCTATTCGCCGAAGGTAAACCCTCCGACTTTGACTTCTTCGTGTGCAAGGATGGTTTTTCGGCGCTTCCCGCCGTAGGCTTCAGCAACTTTTATGGCGTTGAAAAGGTAGGCGAGGCTGCTGAGAGTGGCGTTACCAACGACTCCGATCTGGGCGGCTGGTTCATGCTGTCGGGCGTTGATCTAGGCGTTGGAAAAGATGTCGCCAAACAAGTTCAGGTTCAACTGGCAACGGCTTCGTCAGGTACGCTGGAACTATGGCTCGACGATCTGAAGACGGGAAAGAAACTGGCCAGCATTCCGTTCAAATCGACCGGTGGCAAGGCCAACTGGAAAACGATAAGCCAGTCCATCAAAAGTGTCTCCGGGCATCATGATGTATTCGTAAAATTTCCCGCCGGACAAGCTAATGTCGCGACGATTAAAACCCTTCAATTTCAAAAGTAGTGGTCCATGCCGAGCGTCATTATCGATATATTGAAGATCCTAAACTGACTAAACCCATGAAAAAGCGAACTGGTAATTTCCTCTTGATCGGGCTCTTTCTGTTGAGTCTGAACGCCGTTGCCCAGGACAAAAACTTTTACATCTTTCTCTGTTTCGGGCAATCGAACATGGAGGGAAATGCTAAAATTGAAGCGCAGGATACCATCAATGTAAACCCTCGTTTTCAGGTAATGGAAGCCGTTGACTGTCCGGCCATCAACCGAACGAAAGGAAACTGGTATACCGCTAAACCGCCCCTCTGCCGCTGCCGGACGGGTCTCACCCCAGCCGATTATTTCGGTCGGGAACTGGTAGCGAATCTTCCTGAAAAGGTGAGAATCGGCGTTATCAACGTAGCCGTCGGTGGCTGTAAGATCGAGCTGTTCGACAAAGACCATTACGAATCGTATACTGCCAACGTGCCGGGCTGGATGAAGAATTTTATCGGCGAATACGGCGGAAATCCTTACGCCCGGCTGGTCGAAATGGCGAAACTGGCGCAAAAAGACGGGGTAATCAAAGGTATTCTGCTGCACCAGGGCGAGTCGAATACGGGCGACACACTGTGGACGAAGAAGGTGAAGGTCGTGTACGACAACCTGATGAATGACCTCGACCTGAAACCCAAAAAAGTGCCGCTGCTGGCGGGTGAAACGGTCGGCGCTGACCAGAACGGCAAATGTGCGAGCATGAACCAAATCATTGCCACGCTTCCGCAAACGATCAAAAACGCCCACGTGATTTCATCAGCGGGCTGCACTGATTCGGCCGACGACCTGCACTTCAATGCCGCCGGTTATCGGGAATTGGGGAAACGATATGCTACGCAAATGCTGTCCTTGCTGGGGTATAAGCCGACTGCAACGAACTAGCGTGAGTTATGAAAGTTTGTTTAAGCACGAGCGGCCCGGTCCTGCGTCGGGATAACAAGAGCACGTATGACAAAATACCTCAACGTGAAAAAAACGTTTTACCATACTGGATTCATTGATATGAAGCGCTTTCGTTTAAATTATACACACTGTATTGTCGCGTTGTTTGGATGGCTGTTAGCGCCAGTAATCGCAACCGCGCAGGAGATAATGCCGCTCTATTCGGGTGCCGTTCCCAATTCGAAAGTATCTGATGTACAGGAAACAGGGGCGGAGACCGGAATTTTAAAGGGCATTACCAAGCCCACACTGGAGTATTTCAAACCTTCTCCAGACAAAGCGTCCGGTGCGGCTGTCATCGTCATTGCCGGGGGCGGCTATGGCGTAGTCGTATACAACGGCGAGGGCGTAGCAACGGCAAAAGCGCTGGCTGAAAAAGGCGTTGCGGCTTTCGTGCTGAAGTACCGGCTTCCCGGCGATGCGATCATGCCCGACAAGAAGATTGGCCCTTTGCAGGATGCCCAGCAAGCCATCAAGCTAGTGCGCGAAGGGGCCGCCAAATGGGGGATCGACGCTACGAAAATAGGCATCATGGGTTTTTCGGCGGGTGGACACCTGGCTGCCACAGCGGCAACGCATTTCGAGAAAGCATATGTCGAGAACACCGGTAACACCAGTCTGCGGCCCGATTTCCAGATCCTGGTTTATCCCGTCATCAGCATGCGCGACAGCCTCACGCACGGCGGCTCGCGCGATGCGCTGTTGGGTAAAAATCCATCGCGACCCGACGTCGAGCTGTTTTCCAACGAGCTTCAGGTACGTGCCAACACGCCCCCAACGTACCTGACCCATGCGGCCGACGATAAACTGGTTGATGTGGACAACAGCATTCTCTATTTCGAAACCCTGCGACGCCAGAAGGTACCGGTCGAGATGCACATCTACCCCAAAGGCGACCACGGGTTTATCTTTCGTCACCCCGGATGGATGGAGCCCTTGTTTGCCTGGATGAAGCTGAATAACTGGATTAAAAACTAATCATGTATTGACCTGCCCAACTATGTCGAAATCCTTTTTCATTCGATTATCTCTCGTTCTGCTGACAGGTCTTTCCGGATTTGCCCAAACAGCTCCACCAAAACCCGTTGGGCCGCTTCCGAATGCGAATCAGTTGCGCTGGCAGAAAATGGAGTACTATGCCTTCATCCATTTTTCGATCAACACGTATACGGACATGGCCTGGGGCCTTGGTAATGAAGACCCGAAGTTGTTCAACCCGACCAAACTGGATTGCCGGCAGTGGGCGCGTATCTGTAAAGAGGCCGGGATGACAGGCATTATTTTTACCGCAAAGCACCACAGCGGTTTCTGCCTCTGGCCGTCGAAATACACGGACTACTCTGTTAAAAATGTGCCCTGGCGCAACGGGAAAGCCGATGTCGTGCGCGAACTGGCCGACGCCTGCAAGGAATACGGGCTTAAGTTCGGTGTGTACCTCTCGCCTTGGGACCGGAACCATGCCGACTATGGTAAGCCGGAATATATCACCTACTTCCGTAATCAGCTAACAGAGTTGCTCACCAACTACGGTGACATTTTTGAAGTCTGGTACGACGGCGCCAACGGCGGGTCGGGGTATTATGGCGGAGCCAACGAAACGCGAAAAATCGACGCAAAAACGTATTACGACTGGCCAAATACCTACAAACTGGTACGGAAGCTCCAGCCTAACATCGTGATCTGGAACGATGGGGGCGACCGGGCCGATCTGCGCTGGGTGGGTACCGAAGCCGGGTACGTCGGCGAGACAAACTGGAGCCTGCTGAATGCGACCGGCGATGTACCGGAAGAGATGCTTCGGCACGGCGTTGAAAACGGCAATGCCTGGGTGCCGGGCGAAGTAAACACGTCCATTAGGCCCGAGTGGTTTTACCACGAACGCGAAGACAGAAAGGTGAAAACATTGCCCCAACTGATGGATACATATTACAATTCCATCGGTCGGAATGGGACGTTGTTGCTTAATTTCCCGATCATGCCCAACGGCCTGATTCACGAAAAGGACGAAAAAGCTGTACAAGCATTTGCCAAAGCCAGGAAAGAAGCCTTTGCCGTAAATCTGGCCAAAAATGCGAAAGCTACGGCCTCTGAGGTACGTGGAAAAAGTGCGGCTTACGACGCCAGCAAAGCCATCGATGCCGACCCGGAAAGCTATTGGGCCACGGATGACGCCGTTCGCAGTGCATCGCTGACGCTGACATTCAACAAACCCATGATGTTTAATCGATTTTTAGTACAAGAGCCTATTCGGTTAGGGCAACGGGTAAAAGCATTCAAAGTCGAAGCGCTGGTCGATGGAAATTGGAAAGAGATTGACAAGCAAACGACCATTGGCTACAAACGTATTCTGCGGTTTCCGACCGTCGAAGCCACGCAACTGCGCCTGACGATTCTGGACGCCAAAGGAAGCCCGCTGATATCCAATCTGGCCGTTTACAATGCCCCCCTGATTCTATCGCCCCCGGTTATTACCCGCAATCAGGCGGGCGACATTCAGATCAAGCCGGGCGACACCGAATCGGAACTGTATTACACGCTGGACGGTAGCACGCCAACGGCAAAAGCTACTAAATACACGGCTCCGGTGAAAACCGAAAGCGGCAAAGTTGAACTGAAGGCCATTGCGTACAACCCCTTTACCAAGCAAAGCAGCGTGGTCAGCGAAGAGAAATTCGACGTCGCCCGCAGCAACTGGAAAGTTCTGAATACGGATGCCAAATCGGCCTATCAGGCTTTAGACGGCAACCCCGGTACGTCCTGGCAGCAGCCTAAAAGCCAGCGCCTGCCTGCGGATTTAGTGATTGATTTAGGTAAGGAAGAAAATTTGGTTGGTTTCCGGTATCTGCCCGCCCAGAACTGGTGGGAGGAAGCCAGCATCATCACCCATTACGAGTTCGGAGTGTCGACCGACAACAAAGTCTGGAAACGGGTCAGCGAAGGCGAATTTTCGAATATCAAAAATAGTCCGTTCTGGCAAACCAAACCATTTGCACCGACTAAAGCTCGGTACATTAAACTGCGCGCGCTGAAGAATACACAGGAGGGGTCAGCCTCAGGCTATGCGGAAGTAGATGTGATTACGCAGTGAGTGCGTTTTGTCATCCCGAAGAATGAGGGATCTTCTCTAGCCGGAGTTTTTTATCCTCACCCGAAGATCCCTCGTTCCTCGGGATGACAAAAACAGGATGACAATATGGTCTTGATGACAAAAGACAACCCCTAAACCCTTAACCCCTTATGAACCAACAATTACTCCATCGATTCTGGCTCTTCTTGGCCGTATTTGGCCTGTATGCCGGGGCACTGGCCCAACAGCCGGGTGGCTCGGTCGTGGTGTCGCCCCAGGTCAATCCCGACAATACGGTCACGTTCCGGTTGCAGGCCCCGTCCGCCAAAGACGTGAAACTGAATGCCCAGTTCGAGAAGGCACCCGTGTCCATGACCAGGGATGCGCAGGGTGTTTGGAGCGTGACGGTTGGCCCTGTGAAGCCCGATATGTACCCCTATTCGTTTGTGGTGGACGGAATTTCGGTGGCCGACCCCAAAAACTCAGCCATCTTTCCGAACGAAGGTTTTCAGAACAGCGTGGTCGAGATAACCGGTTCAACGCCCCTGGTGCACACCCTTCAGAACGTGCCCCACGGCACCCTGTCGTATCGGTATTATACCTCGCCCGAGCTGGGGCAACGGCCCGTAGTTGTCTATACTCCGCCTGGCTATGAGACAGATACAAAAACAACGTACCCGGTACTATACCTCCTCCACGGCACCACGGATCTGGAAGAAACCTGGACGAAAGTGGGGCGCGCCAACATCATTCTGGATAACCTGATTGCGCAGCGCAAAGCCAAACCCATGATCATTGTCATGCCCTACGGACGGGCGTATCCGGTGATCAGCAAATCGTCGGGGAGCCTTCGCAACTGGGACAATCTACAGGCGTTCAAGAAGGATTTTATGGGCAATCTGTTCCCGTTTGTTGAGAAAAATTACCGGGTAAAAAAGGACAAAGACAGCCGGGCCATTGCCGGATTTTCGGGGGGCGGTGGTGAAACGCTCTACCTTAGCCTGAACAACCCCGACCTGTTTAGCTGGGTTTGCGGCTTTGCCCCCGGTATGCTGAAAGAGGAGTTCGACCGCAACAACGCCACGGCCTTTGCCAACCCCACCCTCACCAACCAACGCCTGAAACTGTTCTGGATCGGCGTCGGGAAAGATGACGGGCTGTACCCGGTCATCAACGACTACCTGAAGGTACTCGACGAGAAAAAAATCAAACACGAAACCCTGATTTCGGACGGTGGCCATACCTGGATGAACTGCAAACTCTATCTGTCGACCATCGCCCGGAAATTATTTCAGTAAGCCATTACAATACCCGTTTCCTAAAACCCGACACTGCCCTCAGTGTCCTAATCTGTGAATAGCTATGCACACAAAAACACGAAGACGCCTGCTGCTCTGCTGGTCCGTATGGCTGCTGGTATCCGGGCTGGCAGTTGGCCAGCCGCCACGCGGGCCGCTGGTGGTGTCGCCCCAGGTGAACCCCGACAAGACCGTTACCTTCCGCTATCAGGCTCCGCAGGCCAAAGGGGTGGAACTGAGCGCACAGTTTGAAAAAGGCCCGGTTGCCATGACCAAAGATGCGCAGGGAATCTGGAGCGTGACGGTCGGCCCCGTCAAGCCGGATATTTACCCGTACAACTTTCGGGTGGATGGCGTATCGGTTATGGACCCCGCCAACGTCGCGTTCTTTCCCAACGAACGGTTCAAAGCCAGCCTCGTCGACGTACCCGGCGACCAGCCACTGATCCACGCCATGCGCGATGTACCACACGGGTCGATCAATTATGAATATTACCCGTCGATGGAGGGAACAACGGGTTCGCTGGTGGTTTACACGCCACCGGGCTACGACCAGAATCCGTCGAAAAAGTACCCCGTTTATTACCTTATCAGCGGCACGACGGATACCGAAGAGACCTTTTTTAAAGTCGGCAAAACGAATCTGATACTGGATAATCTGCTGGCTGAAGGCAAAGTAAAACCGATGATTGTTGTGATGCCTTACGGCAACATTGCGGCTCGCGTAGCTGAACAAAAAGGAGGTTCAAAACCCGCCGACCCAACCGTTCGCGATGGGGCCGATGCGGTGAAACGGGCCAACGATTTCACTACGGATCTGGTGAGCAACGTTATTCCGTACGTCGAGAAAACCTACCGGGCTATTCCCAACCGCGAAAACCGGGCTATTGGTGGCTTCTCCCGTGGGGGCGGGCAAACGCTCCGGGCGGCTTTCAGCAACATGGACAAGTTTGCATATGTGTGCGCCTACAGTTCGTACCTGTCGCCCCAGGAGATGGACGGCAATTTCAACCAGATCGTGGCTCAACCAGACCAGACCAACAAGCAACTCAAGCTGCTGTGGGTGAGCGTCGGCAGTGACGATTTTCTGTACAAGGGAACGGTGGAATTCATGGACTACCTGAAAGCGAAAAAAGTGAACTACAAAAGCCTGATCACCGACGGAGGCCATACCTGGATGAATGTAAAAACCTACGTTGCCGCCACCACGCCACTGCTGTTCCAACCCTAAACCCAACCGACCATGAAACACATTCTATTTATTCTTCTGGCTGTTGTCATTTCGGGGGTTTCGGCCGTAGCCCAGCAACGCCCACCGGCCATTAGCTCGCCGGATGTGCATAAAGACCACAGCATTACGTTCCGGTTCTTCTCCCGAAACGCGAAAAAGGTCATGGTTTCCGGCGAGTTTTTGGTGGCACCCGTCGCCATGACCAAAGACACGTCGGGTATCTGGAGCGTGACGGTGCCGCCGGTCAAGCCTGATATCTATCCGTACAGCTTTACGGTCGACAGCGTACAAATCGCCGATCCCAGCAACACCTATATTTTTGCCAACGAACGCTTCAAACGCAGCATTGTGGACGTCCCCGGCGACCAGCCGCTGGTGCATTCGCTGCAGAACGTACCCCACGGCAAAATCAGCTACCGCTACTATAAATCCGGTACGTTGGGTACCACGCGGCAGTTGCTGGTCTACACCCCGCCCGGTTTCAACGCGAATGGCAAAACGAAATACCCGGTACTTTATCTGATTCACGGCGGTTCCGACACGGAAGAAACGTGGACGAAAGTAGGGCGCGCCAACCTGATTGCCGATAATCTGATCGCGCAGGGCAAAGCCAAGCCGATGCTGATCGTAATGCCCTACGGAAACGTTCGCCCCGCGCCGATGGCTGACTTTACCAAAGACATGGTGAACGACATTGTCCCGTTCGTGGAGGCTAATTATCCGGTCATGAAGGAAAGTAAAGGCCGGGCCGTGGCCGGTTTTTCGGTCGGTGGCGGGCAAACCCTGAACATCGGCCTGACCAACCCCGCTATGTTTGCGTATGTGTGTTCGTATGCGCCTTACACAGCCACCGAGGAGTTTCAGAAGAACTTTTCGAACTGGTCGCCGGATGCTGCTAAGCTCAATAGCCAACTGAAACTGTTCACTGTCAGCGTCGGCACGGAAGACTTTCTGTACGAGCCGGTGAAGAAAAACATTGCGATGTTTCAGGATAAGAAAATCAAGGTAGAACCGCTGATCGTACCAGGCGGACATACCTGGATGAACTGCAAACTGTATTTGGCGAATACGTTGCCACAGTTGTTTCGGTGATTTTTTGTCATCCCGAAGAATGACCGGGCCGCCGGAGGCTTCTAACCTTACCCGAAGATCATTCATTCTTCGGGATGACAAAAACGAGGCCCCGAACCCAAAACGACTACAAACAATTTCATATCCATTTCCTTAAACCCAATAACCAAATGACAATCAAATCAATTGCGTCATTCGTGGTAGCCACGATGATCAGCGTAAGCAGTTTTGCGCAGACAATCCAGGAGGATTTCAAACCCTCCTCGTTAAATCAGCCGGGGCAGGAGTACCCGCAGGTGAACTCGCAGGGCTACGCCCGATTTCGGATTCTCGCTCCCAAAGCAGATAGTGTCCGGGTGAGTCTGGGGCTGGGCGGCCGTGGTGGTACCATCCTCACTAAAGGAGCGGACGGCTACTGGACCGGCACAACGGCGGGACCGATGGATGAAGGCTTCCACTACTACAACGTGACCATCGACGGCGGCAAGTTCAACGATCCCGGTGCCAAGAACTATTATGGCTCCGTTCGTTGGGAAAGTGGTATTGAGATACCTGCCCACGACCAGGATTTCTACGCGCTGAAAGATGTGCCCCATGGCAACGTCCAGCAGATTCTGTTCCCTTCAAAAAGCACAGGCACACCCCGTCGGGCGTTTGTGTATACGCCACCGGGCTATGAGAAAGAGAAGTCGAAAAAATACCCGGTGCTGTATCTGCAACACGGCTGGGGCGAAGATGAAACGGCCTGGAGTAATCAGGGACATGCTAACCTGATTATGGATAACCTGATCGCCGAAGGCAAAACGAAGCCATTCATCATCGTAATGACCTATGGCATGACCAACGAAGTGAAGTGGGGGAAAATGAGAGATTTCAAGATCGATGGTTTCCAGACGGTGCTGACCGAAGAGCTGATTCCTTATGTGGATGCCAACTTCCGAACAATGGCTAACCGGGATAATCGGGCCATGGCAGGTCTGTCGATGGGTGGCATGGAAACCAAAACGATCACCCTTAATAAGCCGGACGTGTTTGGGTATTACGGCCTGCTCAGCGGTGGTGTTTACGCACCGGAAGACCTCAACGGCAAGGCAAAACCGAAGCTTGTGTTTATCAGCTGTGGCAGTAAGGAACGCCCCGATGGTGTGAAGAAGTCCGCCACCGATCTGAAGGCCGCCGGATACAACGCAGTTTCGTATGTGTCTGAAAACACAGCTCATGAATTCCTGACCTGGCGCCGGAGTCTGCACGAGATGGCCCCAATGCTGTTCAAGTAGGGCAGATCAGCTTCGTCGGTTTTGTCATCACGTGTCTTTGTCATCCCGACGTCAGGAGGAATCTCGGTAAGTGGAGATTTTTAGCCTCACCCGAAGATCCCTCCTGACGTCGGGATGACAAAATTGGGCAACAAAACTTATAAACAGCCTACTACTCAACCTCCTCTATGGTACAACTAATACGAATGAACAGAAAACGCACGCTCAATTTTTGGCTGATACTGGCGGTGCTGTGTTATGGCCAGGGTATCGTTCTGGGGCAAAGCAAAAAGGCCGGTCAGCCCAACTACCGGAACCTGTTCCGTGAAGCGGGCTACAGACAGGCCGACATTGATGCGAAACTGGCGAAAGCCTATCATGACGTCTTCGAAGGGCCGAATAAGGTCTATTTCGAAGTGGGTGATACGATGGCGTATGTGTCGGACGTGAAGAACAAAGATGCCCGGACCGAAGGACTGTCGTACGGGATGATGATCGCTGTTCAGCTTAACAAAAAAGACGTATTCGACCGGATCTGGCGGTGGTCTAAAAAGTACCTGCAACACCAGAGCGGCCCACGGGAAGCGTATTTTGCGTGGAGTATCAATCCGCAGACGATGAAGAAAAACTCGGAAGGGTCGGCGTCGGATGGCGAGTTGTACTACATCACCAGTCTGCTCTTTGCGGCCAATAAGTGGGGCAATAACACCGGCATTAATTATTACGGCGAAGCCCGGCGGATTCTGGATGCGATGTGGAAGAAGGATGGCACCGGCAACATCTACAACCTGATCAACACCGACGCCAAACAGATCTCGTTCGTTCCTGAAGGCAACAATTACAAATGGACCGACCCGTCGTATCACCTGCCCGCTTTTTACGATGCCTGGGTGCTGTACGCCAAAGACGGGCACGAAGCGTTTTACAAGGAATGCGCCGACACGTCGCGGGTTTTTTTGCACCGAGCCTGTCATCCCGTTACGGGCCTCAACGCCGATTATACCGAGTTCAGCGGCAAACCGCACGACACCCGCTGGTCGGTCTCAGCGTTTCGTTATGATTCGTGGCGGGTGCCCATGAACATTGCGATGGATTACACCTGGTCGGGCAAGGACAAAGTCTGGCAGGAAGATTACGCCAAACGGTTTCAGAACTTTCTGCGCTCGAAAGGTATGGATACGTATGAAGATCAGTTTAACCTCGATGGTTCGAGACCTGAGACTATCCTTCAGGCCGGACCGGTGAAAAAACTCCGCCACTCGCTCGGACTGGTATCTACGTCGGCAACGTTGTCGCTCATTAACAAAGAGAAGAACAGCCTCGATTTTGTCCATGCCCTCTGGAATGCCAAACTGGAACCGTTCGAGGATGGCTATTTCGATCCGTATTACGATGGGCTGTTGTATGTGTTCAGCCTGATGCACTTGAGTGGAAAATACCAGATGATTACGCCACAGACGAAATAATCGCCGTCTCCTAACTCCCTAACTATGAAAACGATCATTACATTACTCATTGGCGTGGCGGCTCTGATCAGTCAGGCATATGCCCAAACGGCTGGCGTACCGGCCTCAACCAACATACCGGGGCAGAAATACCCGCAGATTCTGCCCGACAATCGGGTTGTGTTTCGGGTGAAAGCGCCCGACGCCCGCAAGCTGCAAATTGACCTGGTGAAGAAATATGACATGGTGAAAGACACCAGCGGCTTCTGGACGGTCACGACGGAGCCGGTAGTAGAAGGCTTTCACTATTACTCGCTCATTGCCGACGGCGTAGCCACCTGCGACCCGTCTAGCCAGACGTTCTATGGCATGGGTCGGATGGCTAGTGGCATCGATATTCCGGACAAGGATATGGACTATTATCAACCCAAAAATGTGCCGCATGGTCAGGTGCGTTCGGTCAATTACTACTCCAATATCACCAAAGCGTGGCGACGGGCCAATGTGTACACGCCCCCCGGTTACGACGAAAATCCGAAGAAGCGCTACCCTGTGATGTACCTGCAACATGGTGCGGGCGAAGACGAAACCGGCTGGCCAACGCAGGGTAAAATGGACTTTATTCTCGATAACCTGATTGCCGAGGGGAAAGCAAGGCCCATGATTGTGGTGATGGAACGCGGTTACGCCACCGACCCGACACGCCCCGTCAGCACCACAGTGAGCGGTCCGGCCGGGGGCGGCCCCGCCAGCATGAACGCAAACGTGTTTCCCGAGGTGCTGGTAAAGGAAGTAATCCCAATGATCGACAAGTCGTTTCGCACGCTGACCGACCGCGACAACCGGGCCATGGCGGGTCTGTCGATGGGCGGTTTCCAGACGTTTCAGACCACGATGACGAACCTCGATAAGTTCGCGTACATCGGTGGGTTCAGCGGTGCCGGTCGGTTGCAGCCGGGTGCCGATATCAAGCAGGCTTACGACGGTGCCTGGGCCGATGCCGATGCCTTTAACAAAAAGATGAAACTGGTGTACGTGAGCATCGGTACCAAAGAACCCGAGCGGATGTATACGGGCGTGAAAGGCTTCCACGAAGCGCTGGAGAAAGCAGGCATCAAGCACGTGTACTACGAGTCGCCGGGTACGTCGCACGAGTGGCAAACCTGGCGCCGTTCACTGCGGCAGTACGCCAGTTTGATTTTTAAGAAGTAAGCTTTTTGACCATCGCTAGTTTTTGTCATCCCGAGGAACGAGGGATCTGCGGCAAGTGGAGGTTTTTAGCCTAACCTGAAGATCCCTCCTGACGTCGGCATGACAAAAAAATGCAAAGACAAAAGAGCCGGAATCATGTATTGGTACCACCCAAAAAAGATAAACACGAATGAAACGATTCATTGCATTAGTGGCAATCCTGGGCATAGCCTGCTCTGCCGGTTACGCCCAGAAAATTGAGAAAGAAGGCCCTAAAGGGTTCGATCAGCTACGCTCGGGTATCGCCACGGGTAAGCTGGACTCGATCAGCTACCCGTCGAAAACCGTAGGCAACACCCGTAAGGCGCTGGTGTACACCCCGCCGGGCTATAACAAGAAGACCAAATACCCCGTGCTGTATCTGCTTCACGGTATTGGGGGCGATGAGAAAGAATGGCTGAAAGGCGGCAACCCGCAGATTATTCTGGACAATCTATACGCCGAAAACAAACTCCAGCCGATGATTGTGGTAATGCCCAACGGACGAGCCATGAAAGACGACCGGGCCATTGGCAACGTGTTCGAAAAAGACAAAGTCGAAGCGTTCGCCACCTTCGAAAAAGACCTGCTGAACGATCTGATTCCGTATGTCGAAAAGAAATACCCGACGCTGACCGACCGCGAACACCGCGCCATTGCCGGGCTGTCGATGGGGGGCGGGCAGTCGCTGAATTTCGGCCTGGGTAATCTGGACAAGTTCGCCTGGGTGGGTGGCTTCTCGTCGGCTCCCAACACCAAACGTCCCGAAGAACTGGTGCCGAACCCTGAAGTTGCTAAGAAGCAATTGAAGCTGCTCTGGATTTCGTGCGGAGACGCCGATGGGCTGATCACCTTCAGCAAACGCACCCACGACTACCTGTACCAGAACGGAGTGCCGCACATCTATTACGTGGAGCCGGGCGGGCATGATTTCAAAGTCTGGAAAAACGGTCTGTACATGTTCTCCCAGTTCCTGTTCAAGCCGGTCGATGTAGCCTCGCTAACCAAATACAGCGTGCTGGGAACCCCGGCGGCTACCAACATCCGCAATGCCAAATACCCACAGATTCTGCCCGATAACCGCGTCGTGTTCCGCGTGAAAGCCCCCGACGCCCAAAAAGTGCAGGTTGACCTCGGTAAAAAATACGACATGGTGAAAGATACCAGCGGTTTCTGGACCGCCACCACCGATTCTGTCAGTCGGGGTTTTCATTACTACTCCGTCCTGATCGACGGGGTGGCCGTTGTCGATCCGGCCAGCGAGACGTTCTACGGTATGGGGCGTCAGGCGAGCGGTATCGAGATACCTGATAAAGACGGGGCTTTCTACGCCATGAAAGACGTACCCCACGGCGACATCCGCATCAAACGTTATCTGTCTAAAGCCACCAATAGCTGGCGGGAAATGTACGTTTACACGCCACCGGGCTACGACAAAACGACCGATAAATACCCGGTTTTGTACCTGTTGCATGGCGGGGGTGAAGATCAGCGCGGCTGGGCTACGCAGGGCAAAACGGACATGATTCTGGACAATCTGATCGCTGAGGGAAAGGCCAAACCGATGATTATTGCCATGCTCGACGGGAACGTAAGCGCCGGTGGTCTGGCGGGTTTCAACGAAAATGTGCTGAAAGCATTTGAAAACGAGCTGAAAATGGCTGCTATTCCCTTCGTAGAGAGCAACTTTCGGGTCGAGACCGATGCTAAAAACCGGGCGCTGGCTGGCCTGTCGATGGGTGGGCTGCAGACGTTGTACGCGGGCATCAAAAACACCAATATGTTTGCCAGTCTGGGTGTGTTCAGTTCGGGCTGGTTCGCCAACAATCCCAAGCTCACCGACCCGCAGTATGCGTTCATGAAAGACAATGCGTCGGCCATCAACAACAACCTCAAGAATCTATGGATCTCGATGGGCGGCAAGGAAGATATTGCCTATCAGAACTGTCAGATCATGATGAAAAAATTCGACGAGATGGGCGTTAAATACAACTACAGTGAATACGCCGGTGGGCACACCTGGCCCGTCTGGCGGCACGATCTGATGCTGTTCAGTCAGGTGCTGTTCAAGTAAAAAGTATAGGCTTTTTGTCATTCCGATGACAAAACCGGCTTAGCTAGGCAAAATGGTTGATCAATGTATTACACCATAAAACTCAGCTCAAAAATAACCAGATACTATTTATGAAAAACCACATAATCACCTTCAGTGCAGCAGCCTGGCTTAGCATGTCTATGCTACCCAATGCCGCTTCAGCCCAGAAAATCCCTTCGCTGAAAGACACGTTTAAAAAGGACTTCGGCATCGGTACGGCGCTGAACAACGCCCAGATCGACGAACGCGATCCGGCCATGACGGCTTTCATTGCGAGCCAATTCAACATGGCCACCCCCGAAAATGTCATGAAGGCGGAAGTGGTCCACCCGAAGTGGGACACCTACGATTTTACGATGGGCGACAAACTGATCGAGTTTGGCAAGAAGCACAACATCAAGATCAATGGGCACACACTGATCTGGCACAGTCAACTGCCGTCATTCGTTCGGGGGATAAAGAGTACCGATTCGATTCGGACGTTCTTTGCCGACCACATCAAAACGGTGGCTGGTCACTATAATGGCAAGGTGTACTCGTGGGACGTCGTCAATGAGGCCCTGAATGAAGATGGAACGATGCGAAAGTCCGTATTTCTCCAGCACCTGGGTGATGATTTCGTGACGGAAGCGTTCCGACTGGCGCAGCAGGCATCGCCTAAAACGGAGCTGTACTACAACGATTACAACAACGAGCAACCCAAAAAGCGGGCGGGCTGTATTGAGTTAGTCAAAAAGATCAAAGACGCCGGGGTACGTATCGACGGGGTTGGTATTCAGGGACACTGGCACGTAGGCAAAGTGCCGCTGAAAGAAATCGAAGAAAGCATTTTGCAATACTCGGCTTTGGGCGTAAAGGTCATGTTTACTGAACTGGATATCGAGGTGCTGCCCCGCAACTTTCAGGGAGCCGACGTAGGTGCGCGAATGACTGCCAACGAGCAGTCGAATCCCTACACGGCAGGTCTGCCCGATAGTGTGCAGACTCAACTGGCTACTGACTACGAGAATCTGTTCAAGCTCTTTTTGAAGCACAAAGACAAAGTCACACGTGTCACATTCTGGGGTGTTAACGATGGGAATAGCTGGCTGAATGGTTGGCCCATTCGTGGACGGACCAACTACCCGCTGCTGTTCGACCGGAAGAACCAGCCGAAGCCTGCTTTTGAGAAAGTAATTGCGCTGAAGAAATAACGGATAAAACCAAGTCAGCCTACATGAATCAGGCACCCTTGCAAAAGGGTGCCTGATTCATGTAGACCGGAACGTACTTACTTTTTAGCAGCGAAATTATATACCGTTGTGCTGCGATAGGTCTCACCCGGCCGGAGAACGGTCGAGGGAAAATTAGGCTTGTTGGGTGAATCGGGGAAGTGCTGCGTTTCCAGGCAAATACCAAAGCGCTTTGTATAGGCCACACCGTCTTTTCCTTTCAGCCCGTTCAGATGGTTGGCGGTGTATACCTGTACTCCCGGCTCGGTGGTGTACATGGTCATGAGTCGTCCACTTTCGGGGTCGTATACCGTTGCCCCCAGTCTGAGTTTGTTAGACGGTTCGCCGAGCACCCAGCAGTGGTCGTAGCCCGAGCCATATTTGATCTGAATGTTCGTCGTATCGTTTATTCGGGCGCCTACTACGGTAGGTTTGGTAAAGTCGAATGGAGTTCCTTTTACCGGTTCGATGGCTCCGGTGGGAATCTGACTGGCATCGGTGGGCAGATAGGTATTGGCTTTGATCATCAGCTCGTAACCCAGCACGTCCCGTTTCATGCCCGACAGGTTAAAGTAGGCATGGTTGGTCAGGTTCAACACGGTTGGTTTGTCGGTAGTTGCCTGATACGTAATGCGGAGTGAGTTATCTTTTTGCAGGGTATAATCAACCTCTACCGCCAGGTTTCCGGGGTAACCTTCTTCGCCATCGGCGGAGGTATAGGTGAGTTTCAGTGTCGGCTCGTTTCCATCTACGGGCGTGGCGTTCCATAATTTTTTGTCGAAACCCACGCGCCCGCCATGAATCTGGTTACCCCGGTTGTTCGCTGCCAGCACATATTCCTTTCCATCCAGCGTGAATTTGGCACCGCCAATTCGATTGCCAAACCGACCGATGATGGGTCCCAGACTGGGTGTGCCTTTCAGGTAATCGGCAAAGGTTGGCATGCCCAGGATGATGTCTTCGTAATTTCCCGATTTATCGGGAGCGGTCATGGATACGATGTAGCCACCGTAGTTGGTGATTTTTACGGTCATACCAGCCGCGTTCCGAAGCGTGAACAGGTCCGCTTCCCGGCCATCGGGAAATTGTCCGAAAGGTGTTTTTTCGATACCAGCCATTTTTTTGATCGGTGGGGTAGGCTTCGGTCCGGCATAGCTGTTTAACAGGCCAAGGACCAGGTTGAGAAATAAGGCAGGAGCAAAGAATTTCATGGTTGTGCGGGTTTAGGTCGGCGCTCTGTTTACTCTAAGTAGAGTTTTCAATTCATTTACTGTGTTTCAGTCCACAATTCCTTTAAGTTAGACCGGAGGCCGCAATAGACAAAAAAGCCCCCGACTCGGCTATGAATCGGGGGCTGTCAATAGAGATTAATACGAATGCTTTACTTCAAGATCGGCTCCAGCGCGGTCCGGTTTTCCTTCAGCCAGTCGTGAATATCGGTGACGATTTCGCGGATACCTAGCTCCGGTTTCCAGCCCGTCAGGTTCGTGACGTTGGTGTTGTCGGTGATGTACAGGCGAATGTCGGCGGCCCGGTTTTCGGCGACTTCCTTTATTGGTATTGTTTTACCCGTTACTTCCTGACAGATCTTGGTTAGCTCCTGCAGCGAGGCACTGCTTTCTACGCCACCGCCCGCATTCAGTATCTTGCCATCAACTTTATCAAGGTGATGCAGTTCCCAGTCGATGAGCCGGTAGAGGTCGGCGATATGAAGCATGTCGCGGGTTTGTTTGCCGGTGCCACCATAGCCAATATACGCCAGTTGCTGCTCGAAGAAGTGCTTGGCAATCCAGAGCACCATCACGCCCTGATCAACCTTACCCATTTGCCACGGACCCGTGATTACACCGCAACGGTTAATGACCGTTTTCAGGCCGTAAAATTCGTTATACTCCTGAATCAGCAGTTCCGACGCCAGTTTAGTCGTTCCGTAGAGAGAGCGCGCACCGTCGAGGGGAAAATTTTCGGCAATGCCTTTAGACGACACACCCGGCACGGGCTGCTCATCCGTCAGAACAAAACGTGTGTCGGCTTCCTCGAAATTGAGGGTTTCGATGGTTTTGATCGGATACACGCGGCTCGTCGACAGGAAGATGAAGTTGGCTTTGTGTTTCAGCGTATAATTGAGGCAGTTGACCGTACCAAAAAGGTTCGTGTTGATGAGATAGTCGGGGGTACCATCTAATCCGGCCAGTACGGATGGTTCTGCAGAAGCTTCAATGACGGTATCGACAGCGGGCAGTGCATCGAAATCTTCCTTGTTCCGAATATCGCCGTGCAGGAATTCTATGCCGGCCGCTTTCAGGCGGGCCAGACTCAGCTCCGAACCGCGACGTTTAAGGTTATCAAGCGCAAAAATCTGGTACTGCGGATAATTCTGTTTAAGCGAAATGGCGAGCGATGCACCAACGAATCCGGCACCGCCGGTAATGAGAATTTTCATGTGTAGTATGTAGAGACGCGAAGGGTTGCGTCTCCACGTTAAGATGTAATGCGTTTCAACTGGACGTTTTCGACGGGGCGAATAACGAGGGGCACTTTTTCGACTTTAACCGAACTGCTGTCAAGGCCAAACCAGCGGTCTTCCGGGGTAGTAAACCCTTTGATCGTGAAGTACAAATTCATAATGAACCGTTCGCGGGCGGGCAGTTCGTTTTCGAACGAAAGGAACTTCTCCAGCACAACGAAGCGAAAATCGCCGATGACATTCTGTCGGCTAAGCGACTCGTAGCGACTGGTAATATCCACTTCTTTGTTCTTTACCATGTCTTCAATCACCTTACGGAAGAACAGGTTAATGCGTTGCTCGACCCGGAATCCCAGCTTGAACGTCACCTTATAGGCATCGTCGGGCGCAATGGTGTTCACTTTATACTCCATCGTGTACGGGTCGTCGGTCGTATCAACGTGGACAAACCAATAGATGTCGGCGCGTTTGGGGCGTTTCTGGAAGATAGAATAGATGATCTTTGATTCGATTTCCGATTGCCGGGCGGCATTGCTCATGAAGACAATGTGCGTGGCGTACTTCGGAATACTGATGTCGCGGCTAAGCTCTTTGATCGCCTGGGTATATTGATCAATGCGGACATATTCTGTAAGCCTGAGTTTGATCTGGAATGCCTGTAGCCAGATGTACATCACCCCGGCAATGGTGGCACCAATCAGTACCGATACCCAGCCGCCGTGTGGGAACTTGATCAGGTTAGCAACCAGGAAAGAACCTTCAATGCCCAGATAAACCGTCAGAAATAGGACAACCCACCAGGCCTGGTACTTATGCGTATATAAGTAATACGACATCAGCAGCGTGGTCATGAGCATGGTCAGCGTGATCGCCAGCCCGTAAGCGGCTTCCATGTTCGACGATTCGCGGAAGTACAACACGACGCCTACACAACCCGCCCAAAGCAGCATATTCACGCTCGGCACATACAACTGGCCTTTCTGAACGCTTGGGTAACGAAGCTGTACTTTAGGCCAGAAATTCAGTCGAATGGCTTCGCTGATGAGTGTAAAAGAGCCACTAATGAGCGCCTGACTGGCAATAACGGTAGCGGCCGTTGCGATAACAATTCCGATGGTCAGGAACCAGGAGGGCATTACTTCATAAAAAGGAATACGATCTTTCAGGACCTGCCCCTGGATACTGATCAGCCAGGCACCCTGACCAAAGTAGTTGAGGATCAGGCATGATTTGACAAAGACCCAGCTCACCCGAATGTTGGAGCGGCCGCAGTGGCCCATGTCGGAATACAGCGCTTCGGCACCGGTAGTGCACAGGAAAACGGAGCCCAGTAACCAGAATCCTCCCGGATATTCGGCCAGCAGCCACCAGGCGTAATAGGGGTTTGCAGCCGCCAGGATACCCGGATAATGGGCAATTTGAATGGCACCGAGTGTACCCAACATCACGAACCACACCAGCATGATCGGTCCAAAAGCCGTACCTACTACATTCGTTCCAAAGGCCTGAATCAGGAAGAGTATCGTTAGGATCGCAATAACAATCTCGATAATCTGAGTATGCGTAATGGCGGGATAAAGGAGTCTCAATCCTTCCACTGCCGACGACACGGAGATGGGCGGTGTGATAATCCCATCAGCGAGCAGGGCGGCCCCGCCAATAATGGCGGGGAGCGTAAGCCAGCGCGCATGCCGCCGAACGAGTGCATATAAAGCAAATATGCCGCCTTCTCCGCGGTTGTCGGCCCTAAGAATCAGGATTACATACTTGACGGTTGTCTGAAGCGTTAACGTCCAGAGAACGCAGGAAAGTGCGCCACGAACCACATCCGGTCGAATCACATTATTGGGCCCAACAATGGCCCTAAGTGTGTATAAAGGCGATGTACCAATATCGCCGTAGATGATACCCATTGCCACCAGCAAGCCGGCAGCCGTAACGGTGTCCAAATGTTTCTTATCTTCCATAAAATAGGCTTGCGCCTTCTTGCCTTACGAGCGGGTCAAAACGGCGCAAAGATAACCGATGTTTGCCTTCTTTACTGTTTTTTAGCTGAAAGTTACCCACGAGCAGCGCCCGGCTAATGGGTTAAAATAATTACTTTTTTATAAAACAAAGGTCCGAACAAAGAGTAGCGTAAAGAACAGTTTAGTGAATTGCAATACATGATAAACTAACGAAGAACACGCGTCTAATGGTTTAGTGAATGGTGGAATAATTGCTTTCCAGACAGCTTGAATTTTCTGGTAAGTGAAATCGATTAAAACCGGATCATTGGCGTTAGCGTATGTATACTCGTTTTATCACACGGGCTCTTTGGGGTTTGTTTAATTAGGTGTGTTTGGCAGATGGCTCGCTTAGTAAGCGGGCCATCTCTTTTTTAGACGTCAGTTCTTGCCAAAAGAGTAAAGAGTAACCTGGGCTTGTAAACCATTTAGTTTGAAAAAAACATATGATTCTACCACATTCGGGCTTCCACATCCAGCCAGTCGCTGGACTCTCAGCCCGCTGTAGACTATACTATTTCGTTGAAGTGGAGAAAAGGTATTCTACATGATGGCGGCAGGGTGTAAACGAGGTTACTGCCAAGAGGTGAACGGCTTGTTACGTTAACTCACCTGAAATGTGGTGATCAACCTAAAAAGCCAGGCGGTTCAGTGCTGCCCGACCTTCTGAAGAAGTCAAGTTATAAGGAAGTCGGGTAGATTAAAGGAAACGAATGATTGCCTTAGCTAACCATCTTCAAAACAGTATCCCACAACAGGTATCCGTTTAACCCGATAATCAGTACCGCCACAACCCAGGATAGCCATTTTATCCAGGACGGATTAACAAAACGGCCCATTTTGGTCTTGTTGTTCGTGAACGAAACCAGCGGGACAACCGCAAAGCTCAACTGAAGGGAGAGGATAACCTGACTGAATACGAGTAGTTCGCTGGTGCCGTGTTCACCATACAGAATGGCAACAACCAGGGCGGGAACGATAGCCACCAGACGGGTAATCAGCCGACGCAGCCAGGGTTTTACCCGTAGATTCACAAAACCTTCCATCACAATTTGCCCGGCGAGGGTACCGGTAAGGGTTGAGTTTTGTCCAGAGGCCAGCAAAGCAACGGCGAACAGAATCCCCGCTAGTTTTACCCCCAGAATCGGGTCGAGCAACCGATGGGCATCAGTAATATCAGCCACTTGCTGGTTGCCCGAAAAGTGAAAAGCAGAAGCCGATAAGATCAGGATGGCAGCATTGATGAAAAATGCCAGAAACAATGAAACCGTAGAGTCGATCGTGGCGAATTTGATAGCCGATTGCCGACCACTATCCGTACGGCCAAAATCTCGGGTTTGTACAATACTGGAATGTAGGTACAAATTATGGGGCATCACGGTAGCGCCCAGAATACCAATGGCGATGTAGAGCATACCCGGATTGGTAATTACTTCGGTACGTGGAAGCAAGCCCCCCGCCACGCTGGCTATATCGGGTCGGGAAATAATCAATTCGTAGCCAAAACAGCCGATAATAAGGAAAATTAGACTGGCTACAATTCGTTCGAGCAACTGAAAGCCCTTATTCTGCAAGTATAAAAGCAGCAGTACGTCCAGTGCTGTCAGTAAGATACCAATCGTCAACGGTAAACCGAACAACAGATTCAGCGCAATGGCCGAGCCAATCACTTCGGCCAGATCGGTTGCGGCAATGGCTATTTCGGCCAGCAACCACAACCCAATAGCAACTGGCCGACTGAAGTTATCCCGACAGGCTTGCGCGAGGTCACGTCCGGTTGCGATGCCCAGCTTTAGGGCCAGATGCTGCAGCAGAATGGCAAATAAGTTGGAAATCAGGACGACCGACAGAAGTTTGTAGCCGTAACGTGCTCCACCGGCAATATCTGTAGCCCAGTTTCCGGGGTCCATGTAGCCAACGGCAACCATCAGGCCGGGGCCTGCATAAGCCCGTAATGTCTTGAAAAAGCCCGCACCTACAGGTACATGGACTGAACTGTGTACGTCGGCCAGTGAATTAGTCGTGTTCTCCTGCCGCCAGCCTTTCATTGACGTATTCGTAGCTTCCATCGTTTCTGTTACCTGCTTACTACTATTTGTTGCACCTTACTGTTCAATAAATGGAGCCTGTCGAACTCAAGTATCTGAACATCCTTAATCAACTGAGCAAACATATAACGTTTCAAAGATAAGGATTGTTGAAATAAAAATTTAGACTGCCCTAAATTTTTAGAAAGTTTAACATAAAAACTACCTTTGTAGGTAAACTGTTTTCGCTTATATCACCGTTGTGGGTAAGCAGCCGTCTTGTTTATGCACTCATTCACTGAAGAAAACTACCTGAAGACTATCTATTACCTGGCTAACCGTCGGCAGGGAGAAGTCAGCACGAATGCTCTGGCAGAAATGACAGCGACAAAAGCGGCCTCGGTGACAGACATGTTGCGGAAACTGGCTGATAAACAGTTGATTCATTATAAAAAATACCAGGGCGTACGATTAACGGACGAAGGCGAACGTCTGGCGTTGCAGATTATTCGGCGGCATCGGCTCTGGGAGGTTTTTTTGGTTCAAAAGCTTGGTTTTGGCTGGGACGAAGTCCATGAAATAGCCGAGGAACTGGAGCATATTCGATCGGAAGAGCTGGTTACCCGATTAGATACGTTTTTGAACCATCCGCAGTTTGATCCGCACGGCGATCCGATTCCGACTCCGGCCGGACAGATGCCCGAAACCGGCTATCGAAAACTGTCGGAAGTGGAGTCCGGGGAGGGGGTATGCCTGATGGCCGTTCTGGAACACTCCACCGAGTTCCTTAAACACCTCGATCATTCACAGCTAACGCTTGGTTGTACGGTAACGGTTCAGGAGATAAACGCCTTCGATAAATCAGTACTGGTGCAGATTGAAAGCGGTCGTTCCGTGTTTATCAGCTACGAGGTAGCCCGGAATTTATTAGTAAAAAATTAGTCGATACGTGGGCGGATCAATAAATGGTTAACGTTAGTGACCATAATGCGGCAGCACCTACCAGCTTATTGACTTACCAGGTTACGGACAAAAAAACTTATCAACTTCTCCATGAAACTCCTAGACGCTTATATACTCAAGCGCTTTCTGCAAACCTACATCTTTGTGGTGATGGTGATTGTGCTTGTGGTGGTGATGATCGATTACACCGAAAAGGTGGACAATTTTCACAAAACACACGCTCCGGGAAATGAAATCCTGTTCAATTACTACCTGAATTTTATTCCGTACTGGGCCAATTACATCAGCCCGCTAATGGTATTTATCGCCACTGTTTTTCTAACGTCCCGACTGGCGGCCCGCACCGAAATTATTGCTATTCTGAGTAGTGGTGTCAGTTTTGTCCGGCTGTTGTTTCCCTATGTTTTAGGCGCTGTGGTGTTGGCCGTAGCCACCTATTTCATGGTGAACTACGTGATTCCCAAGGCCAATAAAACCCGTATAGCTTTTGAAATAAAGTACATCAACGATGCCTATAACTACTCCGGACGGAATGTGCACCTGAAAATTGCCCCTAATACCTATGCCTACCTGGAGAGTTACAATAACCAAACCAATACGGGCTTCAAGTTTACCATGGAGCGTGTGGAGGGCAATCAGCTAAAGCAGAAGCTCTCGGCCGACCATATTGAGTGGGATGCTAAAAAGAAAAAATGGACGGTGTATGACTATAAGATACGTACCATTAACGGGCTACAGGAAACCCTTACTCCCGGTGCCCGGGTTGATACCACGCTCAATCTGAAGCCTGACGACTTTAGTTCGGATTTTAACCTGTATGAAACCCTGACCCGACCGGAATTAAATGACCACATCGAGTTGCTGCAAAGCCGAGGGGCCGACGGGGTAGAAACTTACCTGCTTGAGAAATACAGTCGGGATACCCGTCCTTTCGCCATCATTATCCTGACCGTCATCGGGGTCATCATGTCGGCTCGTAAAAGTCGGCGGGGGGTGGGCTGGCAGGTGGCGCTGGGGTTCTTCCTGGCCTTTACCTACCTGCTGTTTTTTATGTTAGCGAAGGGTATCGCTGAATCCGGCAATCTGAATCCGATAGTGGCGGTCTGGCTGCCAAACGCTATTTTTGCAGCTATCGGCGTATTACTGTATAATACGATTCCAAGGTAATAGGAGTGAAGAGCGGAGACTGAGGAGCTTTCAGTTTATTTTCTGCCAAATGGTTTCTCCGTCTCTGCTCATCGGTCCTCAACCCTATGCAAAAAAAAGCATCATTAACAGATTATTTTCAACTCCACTTCATTGTACTGATCTGGGGATTCACGGCCATTCTGGGCAAACTGCTGGTACCGCTCGACTCGTCGGCGGTTGTTTTGTTTAGAACGTTACTGGCCGTTTTTGGCCTGGGCATTGTGCTGTTCGTTCGGCGGCAATCCATCCAGGTTTCATCGACGGATCGGTGGCGGTTACTCGCCACCGGCTGCCTGATCGGTTTGCATTGGGTCTTGTTTTTTCTGGCCGCCCGCCTTTCCAATGTATCGGTTTGTCTGGCGGGGATGGCAACCAGTTCGTTATGGGCTAGTGTACTGGAGCCTTTATTGCTGCGTCGGCGGGTGCGTTTGGTTGAAGTGGCATTAGGAGCTGTTGTCATGGCAGGCCTGTACCTGATCTTCCGATTTGAGTTCGACAAGGTAGTTGGGCTGGCAGTGGCCGTTAGTTCGGCTATGCTATCTTCGCTGTTTACGATTATCAATAGCCGGTTCACGCATAAGTATGATGCGCTGGTAATTTCTTTTTATGAAATGGCGGGTGCTCTATTGAGCGCATTAATTCTATGGCTGGCAGTGCAACAGTTCGATGGATCGGTGGGGAGCCTGGTTCAGTATACACCCCAAACGCCCATGCAGTGGCTATGGCTGCTGGTGCTGTCTATGGTGTGTACAGTATACGCCTATACCGTTGGGGTAAGCCTGTTGCGTAAGTTTTCGCCCTACCTGGCCATATTAACCGTAAATTTGGAGCCGGTATATGGTATTTTACTGGCCGTTCTGATCTTTGGTGATACCGAGCACATGACGTCTGGATTTTATATTGGTACGCTGGTCATTTTGCTGGCGGTGTTGACGTATCCGTTCCTCAACCGTCAAAAGCCAGCAACCACAACGCCCACCGGGGGCGATCTGGAAATTGACCTACATTAAAACAGCAGGCAGAAAGCTGAAGTCGTTAACTTAAGTGTGCCTATGAATACTACTACATGAAACATCCGCTTATTGACCGGTTGGCGACCGTAATCGTTATTCTCTTATTTCTGGTGGCTTACCTGCCGTTGGTGTTACTCTCGTTCCACAACCATCCCTCGGCCGCCGATGATTACTGTTTTGCTGATACGGCACTAAAATACGGTTTCTGGCAGGCACAGAAGTTCTATTATAACGGGTGGACAGGGCGTTATTTTTCCAATATGCTGGTTCACGGCAGTCCGCTTGTCTGGGGCTGGTATGATGGATACCGGTTTATTCCGGCCTTGATGGCGACGGCTTTAGCCGGGGCCATTTACACATTGGTCAGTGAATTGCTTCGCCCCGAATCGCTTATAAATAAACTCACTGCCACAGGTATTCTCTTCTTTTTAGTCGTTTTGGCCCTTCAGAGCCCGGTCGAGGCATTTTTCTGGACAGCCGCGATCGCTACTTATACGGTTCCTACCATCCTGACGATTTATTTAGTCGCTGTTCTGATCAGGTACAACCGACTGTCGGATGGTCCCATAAAATGGCTCACCCTTGTATGGACCAGTTTTTTAGTATTTGCCATTGTTGGCTCCGGCGAAACAAGCCTGGTATTGCTGATTTTGCTGTTGTTGGCCATTACGGGCTATCGGCTGGTATTTCTGCGTAAGCTTGATTCACTCATGATGTGGCTTGTACTGGTATCCTTCGTGTCGGCCTGGTTGTTGTTTCAGGCACCGGGCAATGCCATCCGCATGGGAAGCAATGAAGCTAAAGCCGGTGAGCTGTTCGTATCTATTGCCCGGTCATTTATCTGGCTGGGCCGTTCCATCGCGTTCTGGCTACTGAAAACGCCCATTCTTCCGTTTACAATTCTGTTTATCCCGTTTGCCCGGAGGGCCACCCGGCAGGGAAGTCCGGTTCGCGATTTATTTATGATCCCGGCAGGATTGCTAACAGTCGTATATCTGGGCTTGCTGGCGGCTATGATTTTCCCGTCTTACTACGGGCTGGGCATTGCTCCTTACGCCCGAACGATGAATATCCTGTTCGTATTCTTTGTACTAGGCTGGTTTTATGTCGCGACGGTGTGGGTAGGCTGGCTCGACCGGCGGGGGCGCAGCCTCACGATCGCTCAAAAATGGCCCGCACCCGTGTGGCTTTTAACGGGTATCTGGCTAATTGGCAGCGTAGTAGCCAGCAATGCCGTTAACCAGTTGTATGCCGATTGGCTGAGTGGACGGGCGGCTACTTACGACCGCGAAATGACCGATCGGCATCAGCAATTGATGATCTCGGCCGATACGGTTCGGCTCCGCCCCATCAGTGTATACCCGCCCAGTTTATTTGTGGAGGACGTAAAGCCAGACCGTACGCATTGGTGGAATCGCTGCCAATCGGGCTATTATGGTCATAAGGTACTTGTCCTCGACTCCACTCTAACTGCCAATCGCTAAAGGCTTTATGTCCTCTGTCTGTATTATTGTCCCCTGTTATAACGAAGCCACCCGACTTCCTGTCGATGCGTTTCTTTCGTATGTGCAGCAGACAGAAAATGTGAATTTTTGCTTTGTCGACGATGGGAGTACAGATGCTACTAAAGCTGTACTGACAGCGATGAAAGTCCGGTATCCTGACTGTATTGATGCGTTGATTCTCCCCCAGAATCAGGGGAAAGCAGGGGCTGTGCGGGCTGGAATGCTGCATTGTGCCACCCGTTCGTTCGATTATCTGGGCTTCCTGGATGCTGATCTGGCCACACCCTTAACCGCTATTACCGACCTGGCCGCCGTGTTGGATGCCAACCCGGCGCTGGATATGGTGATGGGGTCGCGGATAAAATTTCTGGGTGTGGACATCCGGCGAGACCCGTTTCGGCATTACGTTGGCCGCGTTATTGCTACAATCATCAGTAATATTCTCAGGTTACCCGTGTACGACTCGCAATGCGGAGCCAAATTATTCCGGCGCGCTACCGTGGCCGGATTGTTTGACGAGTCGTTTATCAGTCCCTGGCTCTTTGATGTCGAGCTGCTGGCCCGGCTGATCCGGAAACATGGCCGCCCCAAGGTGCTGGCGCACGTAGCCGAGTACCCGCTGCGCCAATGGGTTGAGCAAAGCGACTCTCGAATTAGTTCGGGCTATGTTTTCAAGATGTGGTACGAACTATTCCGAATCTACCAGACGTATCGAACCTAATCCGGTTCGAAGGCTATGCAGTCAATTTGACCATGTCACTGGTAGGCTGTAAGATAGACTTTAGCAGGTTTTTCGTGCGAAAAGTTTACTTTTGCCCAGTTTGACACTGTTCCAGCTTTATTTGTTTTGTTGAATCCGCAGATTTCTATTATTGCTCCATTATACAACGAAACCGAATCGTTTCCGCGTCTTATAAAACGGCTGAATGCCATAATGGATACTTCTCCCCATGCAATCAAAGTGGTATCGATTGATGGCGGGAGCCGCGATAATACGGCTGTTTTGATGCAACAGCTTGCCCTGACTGATAGCCGGTACCACTTTTTTCAATCAAAAGGAAGGCCATTTTATGTGGTCAGGGACATAATTCGGGAGAAGCAGCGTTAACCGTTGTCTGTTCGGTACTCGTCAAACTAGGCGGCCATAAATCCCCAATAGTCCCTTTTTGTAAATCATTAATTATTGTTGTGAACCCCGATACCATTGGATAAAACGCTAGCCAGCTATCCCGACCGCATCAATGTCGTCATTCCGCTCTTTAATGACTGGCAGGCACTCGGACTTTTATTAGAGCGTATTCAGGCGGTAAATGAGGCCACGCTGGTTCGCCGGTTGGACTTTCTCATTGTTGACGATTGCTCGTCGACAAACTTCGAAACCTTACCAGCCGGTATTGGACAGTCGCTGTCGATTCTGCGGTTATTCCGGAATGTCGGCCATCAGAAAGCCATAGCCCTTGGCCTTTCGTATCTGGCCTCCTTACCCGAGCAGTACCCGACAATCGTGATGGATTCTGACGGTGAAGACCGGCCCGAAGATATTCCGGAGCTGATAAAAACCGGCGTGAGCAGTCCGGACCGGATTGTCTTTGCACACCGGGCCAAACGGCACGAAAGCTTCGTCTTTCGCTTATTCTACGAAGTGTATAAACGGGTATTTCAATTGCTTACCGGCAAAGTCATTACGTTTGGGAATTTCAGTCTTGTGCCCGCCCGGCAGTTGCGTAAGCTGACCCATGTTTCGGAAATCTGGAACAACTACCCCGGTGGCGTTATCCGCTCCCGGTTACCTTATACCGCTGTGCCTCTGGAAAGGGGACGTCGGCTGGCGGGCGAATCCAAGATGAACTTCGTTTCGCTGGTGCTGCATGGTCTGAGTGCTGTTTCGGTACTTATGGATACCACCGCCGTACGCCTGGCGTTGTTTTGCGTTATCATGGTCGTCGTATCGGTATCCGGTATCGGTATGGTGGTTGCCCTACGGTTGTTTACCGATACAGCCGTGCCGGGCTGGGCCAATTATTTAGTGTTCTCTTTCCTGATCGTTATCTTACAGGCCTTCCTGATCTCGCTGTTGCTGGTCTTCATTGTTCTGTCTTACCGAACGCAGCCCCAGTTTATCCCGGCGCGTCAGTTTCAGGATTTTGTCGAAAAGGTCGAGAAGGTATATTAATGGAGTCGGCAAGATGATGTATCATCTTGCCGACTTACTCACTAACCGATGCTTTTTAATTCACTACAATTTTTACTTTTTTTTACGGTAGTTACCCTCAGTTACTTTAGTTTGAAGTGGCAGGGGCGATGGATCTTGTTGCTGGTAGCCAGTTGCTACTTCTACATGGTCTTCCAGCCCGCTTACATTCTGATTCTCTTTCTCACCATTGTGATTGATTACGTAGCGGGGATCTGGATTGAGAAATCAAGTGGTAAGTCCCGGCGATGGCTGCTGATTCTATCACTCATTTCGAACCTGGGTATTCTGGCTTTCTTTAAATACCTCGGCTTTTTTACTGAAAATATTTCCTTGCTGTTTGAGAAGTTGAGCATGCCCGGCGTTGCCGAATCGATAACGGAACTGGTAAACCGGGTGTTTGTGAAAGTGCTGCATGTGTTTGGGCAGAGCGGAATTTCGTCGTACAAAGACAACATGAGCATTTTGCCCATCGGGCTGTCGTTTCACACCTTCCAGGCCATGAGTTACACCATTGAAGTGTACCGGGGCAATCAAAAAGCCGAGAAACACTTTGGCATCTACGCGTTGTATGTCATGTTTTACCCGCAGTTGGTGGCAGGGCCCATTGAACGACCGCAGAATGTGCTTTGGCAGTTTCATGATTACTTCAAATACGATGTCGAGAAGGTAAAAGCGGGCCTGATGCAGATGGCCTTCGGGCTTTTCAAGAAACTCGTTATTGCCGATCGGCTCGCCATGCTCGTCGACCATGCCTATGCCGATCCGGCGCAGCAAAACGGCCTGACACTACTGATTGCCACTTTCTTTTACACCTTCCAGATTTACTGCGACTTTTCGGGTTATTCTGATGTGGCCATTGGGGCTGCCCGGGTGATGGGATTTACCCTGATGGAAAACTTTCGGACGCCATATGTTGCCCAGTCGGTCTCCGAGTTCTGGCGTCGGTGGCATATCTCGCTTTCGACCTGGTTTCGCGATTATCTATACATTCCGCTGGGTGGCAACCGAAAAGGAGAGTTGCGGCAGTACCTCAACATGCTCATCGTCTTTCTGGCTAGTGGTCTCTGGCATGGCCCTAACTGGACCTATGTCATTTGGGGCGGTCTGAACGGCTTTTACCAGATACTGGCTGTCCTGCGGGATAAGGCACTGTCCAGGATGGGCTTTTCGAGCACCCCGCCAAGTCTGGTTACCTCGCCGGTACAGGATAAGGAGAGCCGCAAGTCGCCCGTGCGGGTAGTTGTCAATGTGCTGATAACATTTACGCTGATCATGTTGACGTGGGTGTTTTTCCGGGCACGCAGCCTGGCCGACGCCTTCCTCATCCTAAAGCGGATACCAACGGCATCGCTGGCGGATACCATCAATAGTCCGCTCAATTCGGTGGAGATGTGGTTCTGCTTTTTTCTGATCATATTCCTCTTGCTGAAAGAGCAGTTTTACCTTACCATCCCAACGCGCAACACGATCCGTTTTGCGGTGCTGTTTGGCCTGATCTCGTTCGTAACTTATCTCTTTGGGGTGTTTTCCTCCAATCAGTTTATCTATTTTCAGTTCTAAGTAAACGGGAAGGGGGGGTCTAAACGCCATATCTTGACGATATGGCGTTTAGACCCCCCCTTCCCGTTTAAGGATTTTACTTCCAGCCGCCACCCAATGCCCGGTACGTGTTGACCATAGCATTCAGTTGTTGTACTTTAGTTTCAACCAGATCGAATGTGGATTCCAGTGCATCGCGTTGGGTCAGCAATACTTCCATATAATCGGCCCGTGCTGATTTAAAGAGCGTATTTGAGATATTGGTCGATTGAATTAACGCATCTACCTGCTTTGCTTTCAAATCATAGCTCTTTTGCAGGTTGTTAATATTGGATATCTGGTTGGCTACTTCGATGTAGGCGTTCAGAATGGTCCGTTCGTAATTGTACACAGCCTGTATCTGCCTGGCGTTGGCACTGTAATACATGGCTTTAATGGAGTTTCGGTTCACCAGTGGCCGGACGAAACCGCCAACCAGCGAATACAGAAACGATTCGGGCGTTAACAACAGCGTGGGCTTGTAGGAATTGAAACCCACGGCTGCCGAAAGGTCCAGCGAAGGAAGGAAGTTGGCTCTGGCCACCTGAACATCCAGCTTGGCTGCTTCCAGCTCCCGCTCGGCCCGCCGAATGTCCGGCCGGTTTTGCAGTAGCTGCGTAGGTATACCCGCGTGCATGGCTTCGGGGATTAATGTATTGAAGCCCTGCGTAGTCCGCTGAACGGGCTGCGGGAACCGGCCTATTAGAAAATTTATATGGTTCTCTGTTTCCGTGATCCGCTGCTGAATATCGTACTGAAGACTTTGGGTGCGGAGCACCTGCGCTTCAAATCGACGTACCGCCAGTTCCGTAACCTTGGCCGATTCTTTCTCCAGCCGTACGATGGACAGGGCATTGGTCTGAATATCGATGTTTCGCTTGACGATATCCAACTGGCTGTCGAGTCCCAACAATTCGTAATACGAGTTGGCAATTTCCGAAACCAGGTTCGTAACGGTAAAATTTCGTCCTTCGATAGACGATAAGTAGCGGATTGCTGCGGCTCGTTTGGCGTTGTGCAGCTTGTTCCAGATATCTACCTGCCAGGAAGCATTGGCCGACAACAGAAAATCGGGCAGGGGATTCGGGAAATTATGGCCGGGCCGAATTTCCGTACTCTCTTCGATCGCACCCGACCGGGTGTAGCGTCCCACTTTGTCGATACCGGCACCGGCTTGTAAACCGACAAACGGCAGATATTCCCCGGTTCTGGCTCTTATCTCGTTTTGGGCGATCTGAATCTCCTGTACCGAGATATTCAGTTCCTGGTTATTCCGCAGGGCGGTATCAATCAGGGCGGCCAGATTCGGGTCGGTGAAAAATTCCCGCCAGCTCGCTCTTCCTGTATTGAGCGTATCCTGCCCCGTGTTAAAACTGACCGGAACGTTTCTGTTTTCGGTTCGTGTAACCAATGCCGGGGTCTTGCACGACGTTATAGCTAACGTCGTGCAGGCAATACCCAGCCCTATCTTAATGCATTTTTTAAACATGGTTCGTGCTTTCTTCTGTGACAGGAAATTCGTCTAATTGGTGGACCAGATTATCGGTTAACGAATCAGCCTCTTCATCTTTGATCATCTTGCGGCCATCGGCCAGACTGCCAAATATGTAATACAAGCCGGGGATGATGACGACCCCAAAGATTGTTCCGAATAACATACCCCCCAGAGCCGACGCTCCAATGGTCCGGTTACCAATAGCCCCCGCACCCGTTGCAATGATCAGCGGTATCAAACCGGCCACGAAGGCGAAGGAGGTCATCAGAATTGGTCGGAAACGAACTCGGGCTCCTTCGATGGCTGCGTTCAGGATTGTTTCGCCCTGCTGTCGCTTTTGAACGGCAAACTCCACAATCAGTACGGCGTTTTTACCCAATAGACCAATCAGCATGATGAGTCCGATCTGTGCATAGATGTTGTTTTCCAGGCCCATCATTTTCAGTACCAGGAATGATCCGAATACCCCCACCGGCAGCGAGAACACAACAGCCAGCGGAATGATGAAGCTCTCGTACTGGGCGGCCAGTACAAAGTATACGAAAGACAATACGATCAGGAACACGTAAAGAGCCTCATTACCACGGATCGACTCATCGTACGAAAGACCTTCAAACGCGATGTCGTATCCTTTGGGCAGTGTCTTGGCGGCTACTTCCCGGATGGCCTGGATGGCATCGGCAGTGGTGTATCCCTTTGCCGGAAGCCCCTGAATAGCCGCCGAGTTATACAAGTTGAACCGGGTGATTTCGTTGGGTCCCTGCCCTTTTTTCAGGTGCATGAAGGCCGAGTAAGGGACCATCTCACCTTCATCGTTCTTGACAAACAACTTCAGCAGGTCGGTAGGAAGCCGCCGGAAACTGGGGTCCGACTGCACATACACCTTAAAGAACTGGTTGTACTTGATAAACCCTTGCTCGTACGTACTACCAATCATGATGTTGAGGTTATCCATCGCTTTGCCGATGGACACGCCCTTTTGCATGGCCAGTTTGTTGTCGATCTCCAGTTCGTACTGCGGATAGTTCGCGGCAAAGAAGGTAAACAAGCCCGTAAGCTCTTTCCGCTTGCCCAGGTTCTCCATGAACTGCTTGTTGATCTTGTCGAACTCGCTGTAGTCCGTATCGGTCGTTTTGTCGAGCAGACGCATCGAGAAACCACCCGATGTACCGAAACCTGGGATAGCCGGTGGTTCGAAGAATTCGACTGTTGCGCCGAGGTTTCTCGATTTCTCTTCCAGTTCCTCCATGATCTCTTTCACGTTCTTATCACGATCTCCCCAGCTTTTCAGGTTAATCAGACAGGTACCGGCGTTGGAACCCCGGCCTTCAGTCATGATCTCGTAACCGGCCAGCGAGGATACGGATTCGATACCCGGAACTTCTTCGCAAATCTTCTGAAGCCGTCGGGATACTTCGTTGGTTTTTTCCAGCGTTGAGCCCGGTGGCGTTTGAATAATAGCATAAATCGTGCTCTGATCTTCGTTCGGGATAAAGCCGGCAGGCAAAATCTTGTTCACGAATACGATGCCTGCGCAGAAACCCACCAGAATGGCGAACGTAACGAAACGGCGGCTAACAATTAATTTCAGCAAGCCAACGTACCACCCGGTCATTTTATCAAAGCCCCGGTTGAAACTGTCGAGTGCGCGGGTCAGCGGGTTTTTCTTGGGTGGGTGACCATGATGGTTTTTCAACAGCATGGCACACAACACAGGCGTTAACGTTAGGGCGATCAGTGCCGAAATCACAATGGAACTGGCCATAGTAATGGAGAACTGCCGATAGAAGGTACCCACCGGACCCGACATAAACGAAATGGGCAGGAACACCGATACCATCACAAGGGTAATGGCGATAATGGCGCCACTGATTTCTCCAAGCACTTTCTGAACAGCCCTGAAAGGGGTTAAATGCGGTTCTTCTTCCATCTTGGCGTGTACCGCTTCCACGACCACGATGGCATCATCGACCACAATACCAATGGCCAGTACCAGAGCGAAGAGCGTAATCAGGTTAATGGATAGTCCAAACGCCTGAATCACGAAGAATGCACCAATCAGCGATACCGGAACCGCGAGGATCGGGATCAGTGTGGACCGCCAGTCGCCCAGGAATATGAACACGACCAGCGCTACCAGAATAAACGCATCGCGCAGGGTATCGATTACCTGCTCGATCGACGCATCCAGGAAGTTAGATACGTCATAGCTGATTTTGTAGTCGACGCCCGGAGGAAAGGACGTTTTCATCACTTCCAGCTTTTTCTTCACTTCTTCAATAACATCGCTGGCGTTACTGCCGTAGTTTTGCCGCAACACGATAGCCGCCGACGGGTTGCCATCCAGATTGGAATAGATGTCGAAGAATTCGCTGCCTAATTCCACTCGGGCAATATCCTTCAGGTGAATGCTTTCACCGGCGGAATTGGCCCGGATAATAATCCCTTCGTACTCTTCCGGTTTATTATACCGGCCTTTGTAGGTAAGTACATATTCCAGCGACTGGGCGGCTATACCGGAGCTTTGACCAATCCGGCCCGGCCGACCGATAATACTCTGCTCGCCAATCGCCTTCATCACTTCTTCTACCGAAATGTTGTAGGCCCGCATGCGTTCGGGGTTGAGCCAAACACGCATGGCGTACCGGCGGCTACCCAGAATCTGCGCCCGCGCTACCCCTCTGGTCCGCTGGATTTCAGGGATCATTTTAACGGTAGCGTAGTTAAACAGGAATTTTTCGTCAATGCTCTTCTCTTTTGAGTAGAGGTTGACGTACATCAGCATACTAGGCTGAATAGGCGTAATGATAACCCCTTCGCGCTGTACCAGTTCGGGTAGGAGGGGCATAACCTGGTCCACCCTGGTTTTTACCCTGATAACGGCGTCGTTGGGGTCGGTACCCGGCTCAAAAATAATCCGGAGGGTAGCTTCACCAGCACTCGTTGCATCAGTTGCAATGTAGCGCATGTCCTGAACACCGTTGATCGCCTGTTCCAGCGTAATCAGCGTGGATTTAACGAGTACGTCGGCACTGGCCCCGGGATAAGCAATGAATATGTTTACCGTTGTGGGGGCAATATCGGGAAACTGAGAAATTGGTAAGCTCTTGATAGCCAGTACACCAATAAACACGATCATGATCGAGATCACGATAGCGAATACAGGTCTACGTATGAATTTATTGAACATGTCTTCTCCGTTTTAGACTAGTTGATTACTCGGCGTATAGACTCAGATTCGAGATGACAGAAGCAGGCTGCACGTAGTTATAGTGGATTTTCTCGTTTTCCTTTACCTGACGTAAGCCTTCCAGCAGAATCTTATCGCCTTTGTTCAAACCAGACTGAACGACAAAAATGTGCGGCATTTCGGCGGCTATCTTTATCTCCCTCGACCGGATCGTGTTGTTCTTATCTACCACATACACATACTTTTTCTCCAGTACTTCAAAGGTGGCTTTCTGCGGGATGATAAGGGCATTTTTCAGGGGCACCGTCATGCGTACGCTACCCGTTTCGCCATGACGCAGGAGGCCTTTGGGATTAGGAAAGGTAGCCCGGAAAGCGATGTTACCGGTTTCGTTGTTGAAGTCAGCTTCAATGGTCTGCACTTCGCCGGGATGGTCGAATAATTCATTGTTGGCCATCACCAGCTTCACATGCTTCATATTGTCGTCGTGGTGAGTTTTATAATCGAGGTACTCGGCTTCCGGTACGTTGAAATACACCCACATTTTGCTGTTGTCAGACAGCGTTGTCAGCAAATCACCATCATCGACAAGGCTACCTAACCGTACTTGAAAGTGATCCATAATGCCGCTGAACGGGGCACGGATCTCGGTGAACTGCAAGTGCGTTTTCGCGAGTGTCACGTCGGCGTTCGCTTTATCAAATTTGGCTTTGGCCAGCGCAAGCTCGTTTTTCGATACGATGTTGCTGTCGGCCAGGCGCTTGGTGTTCTGAAATTCGATGCCTACGTAATTGGCTTCCGCCTGCGATTTCTGTAGCTCGGCATTATAGACCACGGGCATGATCTGGAACATAAGCTGCCCTTGTTTTACGTACTGACCTTCGTCTACAAAAATCTTTTGCAGATAGCCCTTCTCCAACGCCCTCACCTCAATGTGCTGGATGGCATGAACCTGACACACGTAATCTTTGGTAGCCAGTGTATCTTTCTGTAAAGGACTTGTAACAAGGAATTTGACTTCCTCTTCTTTCTTTTCTTCTGCATTTGATGAACAGCCTATAGTGCCTAGAAAGGACAATACGGCGAACAAGCTCATGAGAATGGGATTTCTTTTCATACTAATTTTATTTTTACACGAACCTATTTTTGAAAATTTTGAGGGTCTGGTTGATGCTATCGCGAAGACATGGGGCTAACAATGGCTGCTTGCCCCGGCGGTGGAGCAGGCACCTGCTCTAAACGGCTAATCAGGCTGTCTTTCTGCTCATTTGCTCGTTTGCAGTCGGAGAGTTGCTGTTGCCAGGCCACGAGATCGACCGGACGAGCAGTGTAGCCTGATTCGTATTCGTAAAGGCCCAGCCGTTGGCTTTGCTCATACAGCAGAAAGCCATTGAATCCCAGCGAAAGAGCCAGGGCCAGTCCAAAACCATAGAGCAAAATCGAGGGAAAATTTCGGCGTTGCATAACTTGTATCCTTTGTACTTCAATACAAATCAAGCCCCGTAACATTAAAACGGTGTGAGAAGGAAATTAGAATGCATTAAAATTGTCCAAAAGCTTATTAATGCTGAATGTCAGTTGTATTTGTAAGTTGTTGTCTATTAGTATGTTATGTGGTTATTTGTATGTGTATATGAATTAAAATATGTATGTGTTATTAAAAAGATACTATTTTATATCTTAAAATGCCAAATTTAAAAGTCATTAAAATATAGTTGTTCTCACTATTTTGTAGGCTCATTATGGGTGTTTTGTATCGTTAAGTTTTAGGATTCACAAAATGGGGTTAGAGGAAACCTACCAATTGTGTAAAGTAATTAATACAATTTATTCCTGAATCGGTAAGGTGATCGTAACAGTGGTTCCCTGGTTCACTATGGAGTTAATATCGAGAATGCCTTGGTGTAAGTCGATGATCTTTTGGGTTACGGCCAGACCAATACCATAACCCGGCACACCTTCTACATTTTCCCCCCGGTAAAGCGGATCAAAAATGTGAGCAGCATCGGTGGCCGAAATGCCGCGCCCCTGGTCGGCAACGATTACAATGATCTGATCCTGCTTTGCTTTTAGCTGTACCGAAACGTCTTCGCTGGAGTACTTACAGGCATTATCCAGCACGTTCAAAAAAGCCGTCGTTAGCAGGGTAATGCTTCCTTTCACGGTGAACGAAGCTTCGTCGCCCGTCATGAATTGAAGTGGCAAACCCCGACCGGGATATTTTGTCTGTACCTGTCCAATAGCCGTGAGCAGGCAGTCGTCCACCTGAACGGGCGTTAAGGCAATGGTTCCATCGGTAACTTTAGCCAGACCAAGTAGGCCATTCGTCAGGGCAATCACTTTTTTCAGTTCTTGAATAGCGACTTCCATACTGTCGCGCCAGTCGGCCGGGTTGTGGTCGTAGCGAAGGGACGTTTCCAGCGTGCCCAGCGTGTTCGTAAGGGGGGTACGCAATTCGTGTGAAGCATGGGCTACAAAACTGCGTTGGGAGACAAAGGCATCTTCCAGCCGAAAGAGCATCTGGTTAAAGGTCATGGCGAGCTGAGCGATCTCATCCTGACGATTTCCTTCATTTACCCGCTTGTACAACTGGGTGGCGGTAATCTGCTCCACTTCGTCTACGATCTGGGAAATGGGATTCAGTACGCGCCCGGAGAAATACCAGCCAGCCAGCACGATCAACGTAAAGCCCAGCAGATTGGCCAGCAGCATTATTTTTTGCAATGTACCCAACTTTGCCAGGCCAATACGGTCATAGCCAGAGGCAAAAATATAAAACAGTTGTCCACGGTCCTGGTAGGGTATAGCGATGGATTCGATATGCCCACTTCTAAACTCAGAAAGCGGGTCGGTTGCCAGCAGGGGTATTTTCTCTTTGTAATAATCCGATTCTTTCAGGGTTCGGTTGGTGAAGACCAGATTGTGACGACTATCGTAAATACTGATCTGCTCCTCTACAATTGTGAGGAGGTCGGTACGCACCATATTCTTGAAAAAGTCGTCGTGTAAATGCCGACGGGAAATCAGCACCCGTCCGGCCACGCGGGCTTTTGACTCCAGTCGACTGTAAAACTCTTCCTGCCGATACAACGAATAAAAATACAGGACTAGCAACGACAGCGTAAGCTGGATGGCTGTAGCCAGCAACGTAAAAATTATGGTCAGGCGGTTTCGAATAAGCACAGCGTTGGTGGCGGGTTAATGGTTGTTGGTGATTCGTAATGGGTAGTAGTGCGTTCCGGAATAGTAACCATTAACGACTGACCAATTATTAACTAATCTTCCCGGAGTACATATCCCATGCCGACAATGGTATGGAGCAATTTTGGCGAATAACCTTTATCCAGCTTTTTACGCAGGTAGCTGATATACACGTCGATAACGTTGCTGTTATTGTCGAAGTTGAGACTCCAAACCCGTTCGCCAATGTCGACCCGCGAAATGATTTTTCCTTTGTTGAGCATCATGTACTCGACCAGTGCGTATTCGCGGGTGGTCAGGTCGATGCGTTTTCCGGCCCGTGTTACGGCTTTCGTATCCAGATTCAATTCCAGGTCGGCCAGCCTGAGGATGGTCTTTGGCCGGGAGCCGATCCGGCGTGTCAAGGCTCGAAGTCGTAACAGTAATTCCTGAAATTCAAATGGCTTGGCCAGGTAGTCGTCGGCTCCGGCATTGAAGCCATCCGATTTGTCTGCCATGCTATCCAGCGCCGTCAGCATCAAAACAGGCACAGCTTCGTTCTCCGACCGGATGTGCCGACACAGATCGAAGCCATTCATTTGCGGCAGATTGACATCCAGGATGATAAGATCATAAATATCCCGGCGAAATAAAGATAGGCCTGTACAGCCATCGTGGGCCACTTCGACTTCATAGCCTTCGGCCAGAATACCTTTTCGGATAAAAGAGGCTAACCGCTCTTCGTCTTCAACTAAAAGGATTTTCATGTTAACGTTTCTGGTTGAGTAGTATGGTGCACTCGTAACATATAGTCAACTCGAACTTCCCCCTTTTAGTTGGCTGGTTGGCCGGGGTGTGAATTTTCTAATGCTGTTCTAATCTGGTTCTAACTCCTGCCTAACTCGGGTACGTCACCTTTGTCATGTCAACCAGGGGATAGTTTTAAACTGTATCAGTTCAATCTGGTTGATGTAAAATCAAGAGAAATCATGAAAACGTACCTATTTATCGTCGCATTAAGCAGCTTTTTATTTTCGACGGCTTCGGCTCAGGATGATCGCAAGCTACGCAACGACCCTACTTATTCAACGCACAATTATAAACACCCGAACAAGGCGAAAACGGCTGAGTCCTGGAAAGGTCAATCGGGAATTGAGGTTCGTACGCCCGGCTTCGGCCAGCAGCCAGTTGCCAATTACAAACAGCCGGTACCGGGCAATGTACCCGCCGGTGGGGTAACGTTACCCCATACGCCGGAGATGGATGTGGCCGTGCGGAATTACAAAGCCCAGCAGACTAATGTAATCCGATTGGCCACCCAACCTGCCTCTGTTGCCGTTGAGCGGGTACCCGCCCAGCCGATTATTGGAGGCAATTAATAAGAACAAGGTTAAGGATATGTCGCAAACTTATTATAATCCCTTACGTTCCGGCCTGTTGGTCATTAGCTTGCTTGGCTTAATCCTGACGAGCATTTTTATGAGCCGAAGTAACACCCAAAAGATCCAGGAAGAGTCCGTATCTATCTACAAAGATCGGCTGGTGCCAACGGCTATTCTGGTCAATCTGATGTCAACGGTCTACGGCAAACGGATGATGCTTGAAGCCCAGCTTCTGGCTGCCGAAAAGCCCGATGTCGGTTTGGTTAGATCAAATTTGGATCAGTTTAACCGTCGGACAGACTCGCTGCTGACCGAGTTTAACCGAACCAAATTGACGGCTAAAGAAGCCGATCAACTTCGGTTGTTTAAGCGGCAGCTAAGCATATATGATCGGCTGGAAGTTGAACTGGCTACCCAGTTTACTTCGTTACCGAAAGACCGGCAGCTTCAGATTACCCGTACGGCCAGCATGGCGTTCGGTCAAACGGTACAGACGCTCAACGAATTAGCTGCCTTACAACTTACGGTAGGCCAGGAACTGCTGGAAGAATCGAGGGGAAAGACAAACGACATCTACATCTTAACTGCTTTACAAATAGGGCTGGTCCTGTTTGTTGGCTTAAGCCTATTCTGGCATCGCTTTTAAGGATATGCGGAAGAACTTTTCAAGGTCGAAATCAGGGCATTCGAAAGCCTGAAAAGGCGCTTCCGCAACCTTTGCTTGGCAACACCTATACATAGACCTATGTTCGAGTTGAGTTAACTTATTGCGTATTACTGACGCCCTCTCTTGGGAGGATATTCTTAGTAATGGAGGTTCATGCAGATGAACGCCCCGAACGAATTTGCAGGGTACGCTCAAGCAACAAACTAACAACTCAACTCGTACATCGGTGAAAAAACCTGTTCCTACACTCGGCGTCAGCCTGTCACAAAAGACAAAATACGTTCTTAGCCTGAGCTCATGGCTGGTAATTATAGCGGCTGGCGTGCTGTTTTTTATGTCCATGAGCAGTCTGACCTGGGGCCTGACCAGCCTGATCAACCAGGACGTAAACGGCGTCTGGTATGTAACGGGCGGTGCACTGCTGCAAGGGGGGGCTATTTCGAGCGTCTGGATAGTGGAGAAAAAAGCCTTGACCCGACCTGCTGACCGTTCCTGAAGGCGCTGGCTGAACCCCGGTTACTTGGCCTGTGCAGAAAAAGCCAGCGCTACGCCGTTCATGCAATACCGCAAACCGGAAGGCGCTGGTCCATCCGTAAAAACGTGCCCCAGATGGGCATCGCAAACCGAACACCGTACTTCTGTCCGATTGCCATCCGCTTCAGTATAAACGGCATTGGAAACAACAGGCGCGTAGAAACTGGGCCAGCCAGTGTGGGAGTCGAATTTGGTGGCGGACGAAAAAAGCGGATTCTGACAACACACACATCGGTATATACCCTCCTGCGTTTCGTGCGTCAGATCACTGCTGTTGGGCCATTCGGTGCCGCTTTCCCGGGTTATGTTGTATGCCGAACGTGTTAAAATCGCTTTCCAGTCGGCATCCGTTTTCTCCACACGCCGATTGCCGGGCGAGGTGGTGCCCGCCGGGCGTTTATGCGGAGGACGGGGTGCGGCAAGGTAAGTTCCATAAATCCATAATCCACCAGCCAGCAGAAGCGCTATCAAAAAGAAAAACCTGTTTTGCCGCATAGATAAAGTCCCGGAGGGTTTCCTATGAAACGCAAAACAGGTAGTATGACGTTCACAAACGGCTAACGACCAATGGCTACTTTACGAAGAATGGAGTCAATGACCTGTAAGGTTGTAACCCCGTCGGCTTCCGCTTCGTAGTTGAGCATAATGCGGTGATTGAATACATCCGGCGCTACTTCTTTAATGTCTTCGGGCAGGACGTAATCGCGCCGGTCGAAATAGGCAAGGGCTTTCGCGGCCAGATTCAGATTGATACTGGCACGGGGCGAGACGCCAAACTGGATGTAGCGGGCTTCATCCCGGAGGCTGTACTCCAGCGGTCGGCGAGTGGCGAAAACCAGTTCTATAATGTATCGTTCAAGGGTTTCGGAGATGGTAATGGCATTTATGTCATTGCGGATGGCTACCAAATCTTCTTTACCCAGTACGGGTTTTACCTCATAGGCGAAATTCATGTTCGACATTCGACGCATCACCTCTATTTCATCCTCCCGGCTCAGATAGTCCACAAAGACTTTCATCATAAATCGGTCCACCTGGGCTTCAGGAAGGGGGTAGGTGCCTTCCTGCTCCACCGGATTCTGGGTGGCTAATACCAGAAATGGCCGGTCGAGAACAAAGGTTTCCTCTCCGATCGTCACCTGTTTTTCCTGCATGGCTTCGAGCAGGGCTGCCTGCACTTTGGCCGGCGATCGGTTGACTTCATCAGCCAGGATCAGATTCGCAAAAATAGGCCCCTGCTTTACCTCAAACTCAGCCGTTTTCTGATTGAAGATCATGGTACCAATCAAATCGGCGGGGAGCAGATCGGGCGTAAACTGAATTCGCTGAAAATCCAGTTCGAGTACCTTGGCTAAGGTGTTGATGGTAAGCGTTTTGGCAAGGCCCGGAACCCCTTCGAGCAGAATATGGCCCCCGGTAAACAGCCCAATGAGCAATCGATTGAGGAGCCGGTCCTGGCCAACCACAACCTGACTCATTTCGCTGAATACTTCGCGGATTTTAGTGTGGTAGGTGAATGAAGGGGTTGATTGCATAAGCTAAAAAGTCGCATGACTTACCGACTACGTTTAAAATGTTGCCCGTATGCTGCGGTCTTTACCGTGAATATCTTTGTATACCTGAATCTTCGTAAAACCCCGATCGGCAAATACCTGACGCGTCGCTTCACCAAAGCGCTCGTTGATCTCTACGTAGCAGGCTCCCTCTTTGGTGAGGTGGCGAACGCAGAAATCGGCAACGGCTTTGTAAAAAACCAGCGGGTCATTATCCTCCACGAACAGCGCAAGGTCGGGTTCGTAATCCAATACATTTCGGTCCATATCGGCGGCCTCAGAACGGGTAACATAAGGAGGATTGCTCACCACACAGTCGAAACGCTCATTAAAATCTGCCGGAACATTTAAAATGTCCTGAATCGAAAACTGGACATCAGCTTTCAGATGCTCCGCATTCTGACGGGCCAGCGTAAGGGCTTTTTCCGAAACATCCCAGCCTGTTACCACCGACTGGGGCAGGAATCGCGCCATCGTAATCGCAATGCAGCCACTGCCGGTACCAATATCCAGAATGGGCACATCATCGACCCGGTCTGCAAAATCGTGCATGATCAGTCGAACCAGGTCTTCGGTTTCGGGGCGGGGGATCAGCACATCGGGCGATACCTCGAACTCTAACCCGCAGAAAATCGTCGTGCCGATAACATGCTGGATGGGTTCCTGCCGGTTCAGCCGTTCCAGAATTTTAAACCAGTCGGGCTCGGTACGGTTGGGGGGGAGGGGTTTATCGGTTAATACATCGGTCTTACGCAGACCAAAATAATGGTCGAGCAGCATGAACGCCATTTCCCGCGCTTCTTCGGGCGGATAGGCGGTGATATTCTTGCTGAGACGTTCGTATAAGGGTTTGGCAGTAGCCATTTGAATCGGGACTAGTAATTTTGTCAAAAATAGGGAAGTTTTCCCTGAAACATGGCTTCCTTCCCGGGCAAGAGTGCGTATGCTCTCATCTGGCCTGTCCGGAGCCTGGAAGAAGATCAGCCGGGAAACAACCTTTGCCGCCAAAACCGCCCTGACCGCCGGTCGTTTTTGGCTAACTTTGAAAAATGAATATGTCTGTTGATGATCGTTTTATGCGCCGTGCGCTCGAACTGGCTAGGCTTGGGCGAGGACACGTAAGTCCAAATCCAATGGTGGGCTGTGTCATTACGCATGGCTCCGGCAGCCAAGAGCGCATCATTGGCGAAGGCTGGCACAAGCAGTATGGCGACTGGCATGCCGAAGTCAATGCGGTCAACGCCGTACAGCCAGAAAATCAACATTTGCTCGCCGAAGCAACCGTGTATGTTACCCTGGAACCCTGTTCGCACTGGGGAAAAACGCCCCCCTGCGCCGATCTGTTGATTGAACGCCGGGTGAAGCGGGTTGTTTGTTGCAACGATGACCCTAATCCACTGGTGTCCGGTCAGGGATTTGCGAAACTACGGGCTGCTGGCATACAGGTCGAGACGGGTGTTCTGGCTGAAGAAGGACGTTTGCTGAACGCCCGATTCTTTACATTTTTTGAGCACAAACGGCCCTATATTCTTCTAAAATGGGCTGAAACCGCCGATGGATTCATTGCTGGAGAAGGCGGTAAACCCGTTAAAATAAGCGGTGATCTGGCGCATCGGCTGGTCCATCGCTGGCGGGGTGAGGAAGATGCCATCCTTGTTGGTACGAACACGGCCCGACTGGATAACCCGCGCCTGAATACGCGTTTATGGGCAGGTAAAAACCCCATACGTATTGTACTGGACCGAAACCTGACGCTGGGCACCGACCTGAATTTGTTCGATGGTTCGCAAGCAACGCTTGTCTACCATGCTTCCCAAACGGACGTGCCGCCCGACGCCCCCAATGTTAATTACATATTTGCCGAATCGCTGGATCAGGTAGTACATGACCTCTACCAGCGTAAGGTGCAGTCGGTGCTGGTAGAAGGGGGGGCAGCTGTATTGACCTCTCTCATGGAGGCTGACCTGTGGGACGAAATACGTGTTTTTCGTAATCCAATGATGCTTGGCGCAGGAGTCAAAGCACCCACCGTACGGGGCGTATTCCGTAATCGGGAGAAAGTAGAGTCTGACGAATTGACTAGATACACACAACGATAAAGGCAAACCTCTGCCGGATACTTATTACCCGTTTGATCTACGTTTTAAGGCTGACACTGTCAGCAACAGTCATGACTGCACAGGTCAACTGGGCAAAATTGCTGCCGGGCGTTGGGACATTTTCGTCCCCGTGTGTAACCGATCCCAACCACGATGGCGTGGTGGGTATTGTCGTTGGGGTGGGACGACGTGTTCAGGTGAGACCGGCTACAAAAAAACTTCGGTCGATGAACGCGTCAGTTGCCTGAACGCACCCATCGACCGAAGCCCGTCATGTTGCCTATTTAAGAACCTATTGAGACTGAGCAACCGGCAAGGCGTTACTGCCTATGTTGCCGCTGGCCATCAACTTGGTGCCCGACATAATCTTCACATTCGCGTTATAAGTGCCTAGTTTATCGTAGAAACCTGCTTCGCTGATAATGTAGTATTTGGTGGTAGCAAAGTCCCCGGTAGCACCATTAATGGCGTCGAGCGTTTTGAGCGACTTGCTCGAGTTGTCGGCGAGTTTGCCTTCGTAAATGGCCGACGAGTAGGTGGTACCCGAAACGGTATTGTAAAGGCCCATTTCCACCATCGTAACCGAAGTGCTGTACTTATAGAATACCACTCGTCCATAAACCGTAGAGCCCGTTGCCGAGGCTAACGAATAGGATTTATATGTCGTTACAGTACCACCGCCAGGAGCCACACTTGTATTGGGCTCATATTTGTTCTGCTCGCACGAACTCAAAAAAACGAGCATGCACAGAAACAGGCCTAGTACTGGAACAACGGTTCTTGTATTATTGAATCGATTCATAGCTGGAGTTGCGGTTAGAAGTTGAAGGTTAAACGGCCATAGTAGTACGCACCATTTGACCCTTGCTGATTGTTGGAGTACAGATAGAAACCCTGATTCTCAGGACGGAGTATTTGTGGGTATTTATCGAAGATGTTACTACCGCCAATCGATACTTTCACGTTCCGATTCAGGTCATAGCCGAAGCTCAGGTCAAAAACGGCTTGTGGCGAGAAGGTCTGATCATAGAAGTTGCCATCGTTGTCTGAAGAAACTGACCGCTCCGTTACAGTGCCAAAGTAGGTACCACGCAGCATGGCATTGAATCGGTTAACCCGATACGTTACCGAACCAATCAGTTTGGTCCGTGGCGTACCTGTTTCAAACTGCCCGATGATATCGCGGCTGAGGTACTTGCCCACAATTTGCTCCGACGTAAGATTGGCCACATTCAGGTCAAGGACTTTCCGGTTGAGAACCGTGTTTTTGCTGAGAATAGTGGCCAGCGTAAACGTTACGCTTTTGCCTTTCTGAAGATTAAGGGTATAGTTACCAACGGCCTCAAGACCTTTCGAGCGAACATCGGCACCATTCACGAAGAACTGAGCTTCCCCTTCACCAATTACCTCGCCGTAGTTGTTGCCAACTTCCAACGCGTTGAAATAGCTGGTTCTGAAAATCCGGTTGTCGACATCAATTTGATACGCATCCAGTGTTACTTCAAAACCTGGGGCCGGCTGGTAAGTAAGGCCTATGCCATACGTACGCGATTGTTCCTGCTTCAGGCCTTTGATGCCCAACACCCGTGCCGCTGTGCTGTTGGTAGGATACGTGGTTACATCAAGTGGCTGGGGAATACCGTTCTTATCCGGTACGAAGGCTGTAGCGGTGTGCGTATAGTTCAATTCCTGCAACGAAGGTGCCCGAAAACCTGTGGCAATCGAACCACGCAGCGAAAGCGTTTTGGTGATCGAATAGCGAGCAGCCAGTTTACCAATCGTTACGCCACCAAAATCAGAATAGTTCTCCAGACGGAATGCACCGGCCACGAGGAATTTCCGGGTGAGCTCCAGTTCTGCGTCCAGATAGGCGGCCATTGTCGTTCTGAACTCATTTCGCTCATTTTTAGGACCGAAACCCGCGAAGCACTGGCAGTTCGAGGAGAGGGACTTGACCGTTACCTGCTGGCCAGCCGTTACTGCCAGGGGGTTTCCGTTGGCATCAACAATAGGAGTGCTGCTGGCATTTTCCAGCGGTTTACCGTCCGGGCCAACCAGGAGGCCTTCTTTGCTGACGGTAACAATGCCTGCTGTTCCATAGGCGTAACTTTCTTCCTGCCCTTTCATGATCTTGTAATTTTCAATTCGCATCTCAGCGCCGAAAGCGATGTTCAAGCCGTTCATGATGCCTTTGAAGTAACGGGACATGTCGAGGTTAGTCGAGTTCTGAGAGAACTGATGAGTTCCCAGGTTCATGTTCACCGGCGAATTGGAGCCCAAGGACGCATTCATGGTGTTGACCATGCCAAGGCGCATCGTATTGCGGCCGAAGGTGTTGCTGAAGTCAACGCTGAACTCGCCGATCTTGCTCTTGAGGCCAATGGTATTCGACACATCCGAGGTGTTGGAGGTCATCTGAGGCCGGAAACCGTTTGGATAGAGCAGGTAATTGAAGCGGTCAGTTTGGGCGGGTCGGCGGAAATAGCAGGAGAAGCCTTCCAGATACTTATACGATGCGCCCCCAAAACTATAGATGGTGGTGGTTGGATTTATCTCGTACCCCGCGTTGTAAAAGGTGCTGCCCAGCGTAATGGCGGGCATACCGGCGTACACGGCAAAATCGGCTTTGGTTAGCCCCCGAGCGCTCATCAACCCGGTTTCTGTGGTCAGTGCGGCAATCTGTGAGGTGTTGCCTGCCGCTTGGGCGTTGATTAGTTCAGGGTTGGTAATAACTGGGTTGCCTGCTTTGTCAGTCCGCAGGTTGTTGAGGTAGGTTTTATCGAAAAAGCCCCAGTCATTCACGAACGGGCGCAGCGTTGGCCGTCGTTGCGTAATCTGGCCCGACATGTTAAAATAGCCTTTATCCCCAATCTTGAAGCCGTAGTTAGCGTCAAACTGGTAGTTGAAGCCGTCAGGTTTGCCTGATTTTGTCAGCGCTCCGGCCTGACCGCCTGTGTTGGCGTACCCGCCACCGGTCAAATTAGCCGTTAGTTTATTGGTGCCTTTCTTGAGGATGATGTTCACCACACCCGCAACGGCGTCAGAACCGTACTGGGCAGCGGCACCATCGCGGAGGATTTCGACCCGGTCAATGGCCGAAACAGGGATTGTCATCAGGTCTACCGTTGTTGAGGGGCTACCCACGGCAGTTTCTGTAATGAGGAGAGCCGATGTGTGGCGTCGCTTTCCATTTACCAGCACAAGAATCTGGTTCGGAGCCATGTTCCGCAACTGAACGGGATCGACATGCGAGTTCAAATCACCCCCCTGCGACCGAACAGCATTGAAACTGGGTGCCACAAAAGCCAGCATTTGCGCAAGGTCGATTTGCGGTAGCTCGCCCATGATGTCCTTGATCGAAATAACATCGACCGGAACGGGCGTTTCCAGAATGGTACGCCCGGTATTGCGCGACCCCGTGACAATCAACTCCGTCAGTTGCGTAGCGTCTTCATCCAGCGAAATGTTGAATGCAGTCTCATTACCTACTTTGACTTCCTTTGTTTTGAAGCCAATGAAACTAAACACAAGCACGTCGTTAGGGGTGGCTTCCAGCGAGAATTTCCCGTCGCCATCCGTCACAGCTCCCTTACGGCTGTTGCCTTTTACCAATACATTGACGCCCTGTACTATTTCGGAGTTAACGCTGGAGACTACTTTACCGGTTATTCGCTTGCTTTGTGCCAGGGCGGACGTCGGACAGAGAGCGACCATCATGAACATGGCAACCAACACAGGTAGAATGTCATGCTTACGTAATTTTATTTCCATGTTTAGCATTTAGATAAAGTTGAACACACTGATTGTTAGGTCACTATTTATTCTCGGGTAGTTATTCTTAGCCGGATATTGCTGGTTAGTATTGAAAAAGTTTGGGCAATGGACTACCATTAGCCGATTTTTTCGACTACTGTATGCTAGTAAACGGAATGCGTAAATGCCGACGGTAATCAAGTCGATCCTGAACGATCGTTTAATTACCCGCTCATTTAATAAATGAACCCCTGTTGATAATTCGCGCGCACGAAACGAGAGGTAATTTTTTGTTGTACTTTGTCAAATATGCCTACTAAAATTATGAGTTCAAATAAATAGGTAGAATTAAATACTGTTTTATTTGATTAATGCAATATTAAATTGGTAGTCGAATATTTTTTTACGGAAGTTCAATCGGAGGTAGTGTAATCAATAGAGTAATTCATCCCTAAATTGCTATTAAATAGATACTCAGTTGCCACCACTAACCGGTCAACCAACCGGGCCTTTGCCTAAAATTCTGGTAACAATATGCTGGTTATCAGAAGTGTTTAGTAAACTTATGGTCTTGGCGTTGCCCGTCATTGGGCAACGGAAAATCGGTTATTTATTCCTCCACGTTCCATGAACTATTATTTACTTACCTGTCTGATTATTTTTTGTAAACTTTCCGTTAGCGCGCAAAACGCAACCAATCCTGTCGAAGCGCTGCACTTCATTAAATTAGGTAATACGCTCAGGATGGTTGACAGACCACAGCAGGCCATTGACTTGGTTCTCCGGGCCCTGCCCGCTGTGCAATCGAAAGATGTTTATCTGGAGGCCGTCGCTTATGAGAACCTCGGATTTGCCTACACGGATCTGGAAAATAGCCAGACGGCACTGAGCTACTTTTACAAGGCACATAACTTGTATCAAAAACTGAATTACGGCGCTAGTGCAGCCGCCATGCGCCAACTGATTGGCGAAATGTCGGGTAAGGAGTTGTACGCAGGCATCGATATCGGGGCATCGGGCGTTAAACTGGCTATTTTTAGGTCAGTTTATGAGAACGGATTTTATAATAAAGACATTAAGGTCAAACCTCTTGCGCCAAACGTAACCCTGGTGTCCGGCACCCCGCAATCGTTTAAAGATGGGCAGGACGTTATGAAAGCCTATATGGACTCCATCAGGCGGTATAAAATTCCTGCCGATCACACCTACATTGCATTTAGCAGTGGGATCAATGAAACGTTGGGAAAAACACCGGCCCGAAAGAATAAACTATACGAACTGTTTTCGTCGCTGGTGAGCAGCAGCGCGTCTGGTGGTGACAGCCTTCGCATAGATACTACATTGACGGCTGCCCGCGAAGCCGAACTGTTTTTGATTGGCTCCATTCCCCGGCGGTTGTGGGTCGCCACTTCCTGCATTGACATTGGCAGTGGTAATACCAAGGGTGGCTATTATGATAATGGGCGAAGGTTTCATGCGGTGAGTTTGCCGTATGGTACCAAAACGCTGGCCAATCTGATTGACCGTAATCGGTCCTTGCCTATAGACGCCTACAAAGAAGAGGCTAAACGGGTTATGAAGATGATTGCCGACACCGCAGTAAATGTTGAATTTAACACGGCCAGCCCTGGTTTACACCAGCGCAAAACGGTGGCCATCGGCGGGGGAATTGCCTGGGCCATGACCGTGTATCTGCATCCAGAAAAAGCCGGTACCACCGCCGTACCGCTGACATTGAGTGATGCGCAGCGATTTGCCCGCCTGGCCATGACCGATTATCAGAGTCTGATTCAGCCCGATTTGACCGATTTAGCGGACCCCGTTGTGCGCCGGAAAGCCGAAGCGGATATTGCTAATGTCCAGAATCAATTCAATGAGAAGCAATTGATTGCAGGGGCTCTGTTACTGGAATCTGTATTTCGGGCCTACGCCAATACATCCATACCCAAACGGTTCGTATTTATCCGGGATTCAGACATTAGCTGGGTAGCGGGTAAGTTTCTGGAATCCCTCAACCAGAGCTACGAGCAGGCTGTAGTCAAAAGTGCCCGCTAGCAGTTTGGACATCAGGTCAGCAACTGGCCTGATGTCCAGACGCCTTTTACCCGCAGGTCCTTATCCAGGCGTACCAGATTTGCCAGGTAACCCGGTTGAATTTTGCCGAGCTGGTCGCCCAGGCTGATAATTTCGGCCGGAACGGTCGACGCCATGCGTAAGGCACTGGTAAGGGGAATCCCAGCTTGTTCTACGGCAATCTTAACGCAGTCAATCAACGTAATGGCCGACCCGGCCAGATTGCCCTCATTGTTGACGTAGCGACCGGGTCCGCTGGTATCGGGCTCGTAGTGGACCACAAATTGACCGAGTTCAAACGTTGGTCGGGGCGGGTTGGCAAAGAGCGCGTCAGAAATGAGGAAGAGACGTTCGCCCAGCAGCCGGTAAGCAATACGGATGGTGGTTGGGTTGCAGTGGTAGCTGTCGGCAATGATACTGGCATACACGGTGGGATGGTCGAAAACGGCCCCCACCACACCGGGTTCACGGCTTTCGTAGCCACGCATGGCATTATACAAGTGTGTTGCCAGTGGAATTCCATCGTTGAAAGCCGCCGTGGCTTGCTGATAGGTTGCGTTGCTGTGCCCGAGCGATAACAGCGTATTTGAATCCTTTAACGCCTTGATCGTTGCGAATTGGGTAGGCGTAAGTATCTCCGGAGCTAAGGTAAGAATTCGGATAACATCGGCATTGGCGCTGAAAAGGGTTTCCAGCTCACCGTCCGCCGGCGTGCGAACGTAGGCTGTACTGTGGGCTCCCCGTTTGATCGGATTAAAATAAGGCCCTTCAATATGGATGCCCGGTACGCCGAATGGGTTCTCCTTCCGAACAGCCTGCACAGCCGCCATCGAATCCCGCATAACGTCGAGCGAGGTCGAGTGAATGGTTGGGAGCAGGGTAGTGGTGCCATTTCGGGCGTGGGCGTTATAAATGTGCCGAACGGTTTCGGGAGTTGGCTGGTCGTTCAGAAATAGCGTTGATCCCCCGTAAAGCTGTAGGTCAATCAGGCCCGGTATCAAATAATCTCCATCAACATCAATGACTGTGTCTGTGTCATCGGTGGTATTGGAAGCCGATGCGGCCGGGCTAATTTCAGTAATACGATCGTTGCTGATTTTTACCGAACTGCCCGGTAACCAGTCGGTTCCGGTAAAAATATGCGCATTTACAAATTTATACGACATTGGGGTTGGGTCTGAATTAGGACTGGTCCGGTAAATGATGGCTGGAATGTAGTCGATTTTTCGTTTTTTTGCGAACTATTTCATGTGAGTACCAACCTGTTTTTCTTTTGAACGCCGTTCGTTTAACTCCCCCCGCCACGCTGGCCAAGCCGGGACCTTCCAGTCCGGAACCTTCCAGTACGGAACCCTCCAGTCTGGAAATTGGTCAGGATCATCTACTCCGGGCTACGATTCCCCTGGCCTCATCGAAGAGTGAAAGTAATCGCGCTTTAATTATCGACGCGCTTACCGGTTTTCGCTGCGATCTGCAAAACCTTTCAACCGCCCGCGATACCCAGACGATGATTCGGCTGCTGAAAGCCGAGGACGACACCGCCGATGTGCTGGATGCCGGCACTACCATGCGGTTTCTGACCGCTTATTTCAGTGTAACGGGGCAGCATAAAACGATGACGGGCACGCCCCGGATGTGTGAGCGCCCAATCGGTATTCTGGTGGATGCCCTGCGGGCGCTGGGTGCCGATATTGCGTACCTGAAAAATGAAGGGTACCCTCCGCTTCAAATCAACGGGTTTGCGGCCTCCGCTGAATCGACCAACCGGCTCAGCATTCGTGGCGATGTAAGCAGTCAGTATATTTCGGCACTGGTTATGATTGCTCCGTTACTGCCTAATGGATTGACGCTGGAATTGACCGGCGCTATCGGCTCCCGACCGTATATAGAGATGACACTGGAGCAGATGCGTTATTTCGGGGCCGATGTTCGGGCAGATTGGGAAGCAAAAACGATAACGGTTGCTCCCCGGCCATACGTGCCGAAACCCTATGCTATTGAGTCGGACTGGTCAGGAGCCAGTTACTGGTACAGTGTGGCTGCATTGGCAACGGATGAAACGGCTGAAATAAATTTGCTGGGTCTTAAAGCCAAATCCTTACAGGGCGACAGTGCCATTGTAGCGATTATGCGTTCTTTAGGTGTGGAAAGCACCTTTACGGATACGGGCGTTCGGCTAACGAAAGCCCCGACGCATCAATCCCTGGCCTGGGACTTTACCGATTGCCCGGATCTGGCCCAAACCGTTGCCGTTTGTGCAGCCGTAAAAGGCGTTGTTCTGCGAATGACAGGTATCGAAAGCCTGAAGATTAAAGAAACCGACCGAGTGGCTGCGCTACAGGCCGAATTGCAGAAAATTGGTGCAGAGCTGGTAGAGCTCGAAGCCAATCATTTGTATGAAGTTCATCGGCTGGCCGTTGCTCCTCCCGGTCCGGCAACCATTGACACCTACGACGACCACCGAATGGCCATGGCCTTTGCCCCCGTGGCCATGCAACAGGAAATCATCATCGACGAGCCGGGTGTCGTAGCTAAATCATACCCTTCTTTCTGGGAAGATATGGCGCGCGTAACAGCGGTCGAGTTTATAAACGAATAGCTTGCTGAGCCTGCAAATAGAAGCGGAAAGCCGGTACAGGATGAAATTCACCTTGTACCGGCTTTCCGCTTCCGGGCGTTATGAAGTGGTGCTGCTACTTTCTCCAGACACGGAGAGGTGTTTTTTAAATGGGCTGGAGGTAGGCAGGGTAATGCGAAAGGTTGTGCCTTTGCCAATGGTAGACTCTACTTCGATAGAACCGTGGTGTAACTCGATAATACGTTGTGTGAGGGCTAGCCCAATGCCATGCCCACTGATAGTCATCGTCGATTCGGACCGATAAAAGGGCTCAAAAATATGGACAATGTCGCTTTGGGAGATTCCATACCCATGATCGCTGAAGGTGAGGACGATCTTTCCGGGCTTGAACAAAATCCGGACAGACATTCTATTGTCGGGGGAATATTTACAGCCGTTCTCCATTAAGTTTTGAAACGCTGTCTGCAAGAGTGACTCTTCGCCAACAATAACCAGTTCTTCTTCCTGAACGGGCAGATTATCGAAGTCAATGTCGATCTGATAATCAGTTTTTTTGCTGACGATCAGACTTTGGGCCTGCCATAATAATTCATCGATACGGACAGGCTGGTAATTCAACGTGACGATGTCAGAATTAGCTCTGGCCAGTTCGAGGAGGCCATTGACCAGGCGAATCATACTTTTAACTTCTTCGAGCAGGGCGTCGAATGCCACTTCGTACTCTTCGGTCGTACGCGCCTGTAATCGAGTTACTTCGATTTGGCCCATCATCACGGTCAAAGGCGTTCGCAACTCGTGCGATGCATGCGAAACGAAACTCTTTTGCAGGACAAACGCTTCTTCGAGTCGCGTAAGCAGATCGTTGAAAGTACGTGCCAGATCGGCTAGCTCATCACGCTGGCGACCCACACTCAACCGCTGGTGAATGTTGGTTGCCGAGATGGCGTTGACCTGGGTAATCAGTTCAGCTACCGGCCTGAGGGCATCGGTAGCAAACAGATATCCCGAAATGCCGACAATGATCAGGCTCAGCAGCCAGCCCGAAAATAAGATCTCCCGTAGCCGGACGAGTTTTGTGAGTCCATAGCGGTCATTACCCGAGGCAACGATCAATAATTTTTCCCCACGCCCGTTAAGGTGAAGTACGCCAACGGCTTCCAGATCGCCAATGCGAATGTACTGAAATTGACGAAGGGTTATTTTGCGCAGAAAGTCGGGCGTTACCGGGAAGCGGGGCCGTTGGTTTCCCTGATTGAACAGTACCCTTCCCTGTATGTTATAAACGGTTACCTGTTCGTTGGTGATAACGGGTAAGTCGGCCTGCGGCACTTCGCCCACATCTTCGCGAAGGCGAATCGTGGTAAAGGCTTTTTCCTGAAGACGCTGCTGGAATTCCTGCTCCCTGAACTGATCATAGAGGTAATAAACCGAAACCGTAAAGAGCAGCACGATCGAAGCGACCAGCAGCACAAACAGCAGTGTCAGGCGCGTGCGGATATTCATCTTTTAAGGAGTTAGGAGTCAGAAGCGAGAAGTCAGGAGTTGCTAACGCGTCAGCCCTCCTCGCTCTTCACTTCTAACTCCTAATACTACTATCAATTACTCTTCCTTCAACATATACCCCATACCAATTACAGTATGGATGAGTTTGGTGGGGAAGTCTTTATCGATTTTTTTGCGTAGAAAATTGACATACACATCAATTACGTTTGTGCCGGTATCGAAATGGATGTCCCAAACCTTTTCGGCAATGTCTACGCGAGAGACCACCCGGCCCCGGTTGCGCATCAGGTAGTCGAGCAGGCCAAACTCTTTGGCGGTAAGCTCAATCCGTTTATCACCCCTTCGGGCTACTTTTTCATTCAGATCAAGTTCGAGGTCAGCTACTTTCAGAACATTGGCCTGCATACCCGCATCGCTGCTTCGCTTCGTTAAGGCCCGCAGCCGCGCCATCAACTCCCGGAATTCAAAGGGTTTGACCAGATAGTCGTCGGCACCGGCTTCAAAACCTGTGAGTTTATCATCTACAGATCCCATTGCCGTTAGCATGAGTACGGGCGTGCGATTTTTTTCCTGCCTGATTGACTGAACAACATCGAAGCCGTTCATTTTGGGCAGATTAATATCCAGTACAATAACGTCGTAAAGATTATTGAGAGCCATATTCCGCCCTACCTGGCCGTCATACGCTACATCTACTTCACAAGATTGTTCCTCCAGCCCTTTCTTGACAAACGAAGCCAATTTAGGCTCGTCTTCTACTACCAGAATCTTCATATCGGCAACATACATAGCTATCGGCTGATTTAAAAACGGCAGAATAAAATATTTACTTAATGAGACACAGCCTGGCGAAAATAGCTCTATTAATGCCGGCAAATGCGTTGCTCAATCGAGCAATCAAAACTCGCTGCCCCGTCTTAAAAGCAATTGAAAACAGAATTAAAAGGCTGTTAAATTACTTTGGACAAAAACTAAAGAAAATACAAAAAAGCCGCTCCGAATGTCGGGGCGGCTTTCCGCTTCTATCCACACCATTTCAAGATGAACGACCGAGCGGCCGTCACATCTTGATGTTCAACCTTCCCTTTGTAAAGGATTGTTATGCTAAAGTAAGCAATTTCTTTATATACGGTAGAAACGTATATCTTTTTCTACGTATAAGACACTACAAATGTTGCAACATCTTTTCAATAAAACGTGAAAAGCCGGTTAAAATTATTTGGTGTTGCGCAAAAAAGGGAATCAGGATTAAATGTCACTGAATTTCTGCCGATAGAAAGCGTAGAAAATGAGTGGAAATATAAAAAGAGTTAACAAAGTAGCCGTAATCAGCCCACCAATGACGACAATAGCCAGTGGTTTAGCCGTTTCGGAGCCAATACCGTGCGAAATAGCTGCTGGAATCAGGCCAATACCAGCCATCATGGCCGTCATGACGACCGGGCGTATACGGGAAACAACTCCTTCCCGAATAGCGTCGTTTAAAGGCAATCCATTCCGTAAGTTTTTCTTGAAAACTGATATCAGGATCACCCCATTCTGAATACAGATACCAAAGAGGGCAATGAAGCCAATACCTGCCGATATGCTAAAATTAACATGGGTGAGCAGCAACGCGGCAATGCCGCCAATGATCGCAAAAGGTACGTTGAATAAGACCAGACCAGCGTCTTTAACATTGCCGAAAAGAACGAACAGAATAAAGAAGATAGCCAGTAAACTGATAGGCACCACCTGGGCCAAACGAGCAGTAGCGCGTTGTTGGTTCTCAAAATCACCGGCCCATTTGGCAGTATACCCTGCCGGAAGTTTTACGTGGGCCAGTACTTTTTGCTGAGCTTCGGCCACCGCACTGCCCATATCGCGACCCCGGACCGAAAACTTCACCGCTCCATATCGCTGCCCACCTTCCCGGAAAATCAATACCGGGCCGGTTTGGGTGTAAACATTCGCAATCTCCTTGATGGGGATCATACTGCCGTTTTCAGTAGGGACCATCAACTGACTAATCTGTTGCTCGCTGGAACGAAAAGGCCTGTCATACCGAATGCGCAGGTCAAACTTTCGCTCACCTTCATAGATCTGCGTGGCAGCTTTACCGCCAATGGCCATTTCAATGACAGCCTCGGCATCGGATTTGTTGACGCCGTATAAAGCCAGTTTCTGTTCGTCGAGCTCAATGCGCATTTCTGGCTGGCCGGTGGTGCGAATCACACCCAGATCTTCGATCCCCTGAACGGTGGCGAGCTGGTTCCTGATTTCGCCCGCTTTAGCTTCCAGAATGGTCTGGTCCGGGCCGTAGATTTTGACGGCTATGGAGCCTTTAACGCCCGAAACAGCTTCTTCTACATTGTCCATAATGGGTTGTGAGAAGCCAAAATTTACGCCGGGAAAAACACTGAGTTTTTCCTGCATTTTCTCCACTAATTCTTCCTTCGTTAGTCCGCTTTTCCAGTCATCCTGCGGATAAATATCGACCAGAAATTCAATGTTATAGAAACCCGTTGGGTCGGTTCCATCATTAGGTCTGCCCGTCTGAGAAATGACGCCTTTTACTTCCGGGAACTGTTCAAAAATATGGCGCATCTGTACACTTTGCTTGACCGATTCGGGCAGCGAAATACTCATGGGCATGGTGGCCCGCACGTAAATGGAACCCTCGTTCAATTCGGGCAAAAATTCAGTACCGAGCAAGGTAAAACCCGACAGGCCAACCAGAACTAGCAAGCCCGTAAATATGATGCTTAATTTCTTGTGCGCAAACGTAAAGCCAAAGAGCCGGGTCGAATAGTTCGTGACGAAATTGACGAACGGATTATGCTTTTCCCGAACGTTCTTTTTCAACAGTATGCTCGCCAGAACCGGAACGAGTGTCAGGGTGAATATGAGGGCACCCAGCAACGCAAACCCCAGCGTCCAGGCCAGTGGTGAGAACATTTTACCTTCTACTTTCTGAAAGGAAAAGATCGGAATCAGACAGGTAATGATAATGGCCTTCGAGAAGAAAATGGCTTTCCCCATTTCAGTACCTGTTCGGCGGAGGATGCCCAGCTTGGCAAGACGGTTAAATTTAGCCATGCCCTGTTGGTGGGCCAGTTCGTCGAGCGTTACGAAAATACCCTCCACCATCACAACGGCACCATCAACGATGATCCCAAAGTCAATGGCACCCATCGAAAGTAAATTTGCCGACATGCCCTTGAGCCGTAAACAGATGAATGCAAACAACAGGGCAAGGGGAATCACGATCGAAACGGTAATCGTGGTACGCCAGTCGGCCATGAAGATAAATACGATAACCGTTACGAAGATGATGCCCTCGATCAGGTTGTGCGTTACCGTGTGGGTGGCGAAATTGATGAGCGTTTCCCGGTTATAAAAGGTATTGATCTGAACGTCTGTGGGCAGGATGCTGGTGTTCAGTTCATTAATCTTATCCTTTACCCGCTCAATAACCTCACTCGGGTTTTCGCCCTTGCGCATGATAATGATGCACTCTACTTCGTCATCTTTTTTATCACGTCCGGATTGGCCGAGTCGAGGTAAAGCAGATTCTGAAACCTGCGCGACATTATGAACCGTGATGGGCGTCCCTTTGATGTTCTTAACGATGATGTTCTGGATATCCTGCTGATTTTTCAACAGCCCAATACCCCGAACTACATAGGCTTCCGAGTTTTTTTCGATGACATCGCCACCCACATTTACATTGGCATTGGCAACGGCCTGGTAGAGTTGGAGGGGGGTGATGTTATAATCGATCAACCGACGTGGATCAACCGAAATCTCATAGGTTTTCACTTCTCCGCCGAAGCTAACCACATCGGCCACGCCCGGCACACTCTTTAGCTGCCGGTCAATGACCCAGTCCTGTATCGTTTTCAACTCGCGCGCCGTACGGGTCGACGACTGGAGGGTATAGCGAAAAATCTCGCCCGTTGGGCCGTAAGGCGGCTGTACGTCCGGCCGAATACCTTCGGGTAATTCAATGCCACTGAGCAGGTTGTTTACCTGCTGCCGGGCAAAGGCATCATCGGCCCCATCATCGAACAGTATCTTAACGACAGATAGTCCAAAGAGGGAAGTCGAGCGTATATCGGTCCGTTTTTGAACGGAGTTCAGGCCTATTTCTATCGGGATTGTCACGAACTTTTCAACTTCCTCCGCCGACCGGCCCGGCCATTGCGTGATAAGGGTAATCTGGGTATTCGTTACATCGGGAAAGGCCTCAATCGGGGTATTCTGATAGCTGATAATGCCGGCAACAACGGACAGCGCCGTCAGAAAGAAAATAAAAAATTTATTCTTCAGTGAGAAGGAAAGTATGCTTTTGATGAATTTGTTCATACCAGCTATTGTGTACGACTTTGTTGTGTACAAAAGTGCCGGGCCGAACTTAAATTGGGCTTAACCTGCTGTTAAAAGTGAGTTAAATAAGTAGTGATCTTTCTCAATTGATTCTAATTGTTTTATTTATATTATTGATAATCAGCATATTGACATACTGCCTTTAGCGCAGCCAGATGACAGAGAGGAGTATATTTCTTTAGAGTTCTTAAAAAAAGCGCTGTATAGAGGAGTTCAATTCGGCCTGCTGAAGCAGCTGTTCCTAACTGGATAAAGGCTAACTTTTTATGCCAATAAGCCGTTTGTTGCGTTTAGAAGGTACTTCAGTTTTCTACAGTGCTTAATTAACTCAACAAGTATGTCTGACATTCAATCAAACTTTGGCTTTGCTTCCAGTAAAGAAGAAACATCATTAATTGAAGACCCCATAAACCCTTTACCCAGAGCTGTTTTGCGGCCAAATACCCACTGGTTACTCGATGGCGAGTGGCAGTTTTCTCTGGACCCCAAAGACACGGGACTACGTGACAGATGGTACCTGGGTCATTCATACGACGGGGTTGCCCAGTGGCCGGGTTCGATAGAAGCACATATGGCCTATGCCAGAGGTCAGGAGAGTCCGGTGATCTGGCACGATAAAGTAATTGCCTGGTATGAACGGGAGTTTTCGCTGCCGGAACGCAGCGAGCCTCTTTCCCGCTCTATTATTCAGTTAACGTTTGGTGCCTGCGGGTACGAAACACGGGTATGGCTCAACGGCCACCCACTTAGCACCATTGAGGGAGATGAGGTTCACTATGGCGAGTATACCTCCTTTTCCTACGAACTGGCTGATGAATACCTCCGGCCTACAAACCGCCTGACCGTCCGTATTGCGGATACCATGGATGCCGAAACCCCGCGCGGAAAGCAGGAGTCGCACGTCTACAAACGAGGAGGCATCTGGTACCAGACCTATACGGGTGCCGTGCGTTCTGTGTGGCTGGAAACCGTTGAACGAAACCGTTTGCGGTCCAGGGTAGGGGTGGTAAGCACCATTGAAGACCGTCTGGTACGCTTTACGCTGACCATTCGTATTCATGATCCGGGCAACTATGTGTTACGGCTTCAGGTCTTCGAGCGAAAAGGACCCGAATCGGCAACACCGCTGGCAACGTCCGATTTCCCGTTGCGACTGGAAGCCGGGCAGAAACAGCAACGGGTGTCTATGGAGGTGCCGGGGGCGGAGCTTTGGTCAACGGAAACACCGGTTCGCTACCGGCTCGTGGCTCAGTTGATTGATTCGGAAGGGCATATTGCTCAGATAGAAACGCAGTTTGGCCTTCGTAAAATAGAAGCCCGCGGCCGTTACATCTACCTGAACAACAAGCCAATCTATCTTGACGGGATTCTGTATCAACCCGGTACCGCCACCTACGAAGAGATGAAGCGGCATATGAAGGCGATGAAAGAGTTGGGCTGCAATCTGGTTCGGGTACACATTGCCGGTATTGATCCCCGAATTTATAACCTGGCCGATAAACTGGGTTTGTTGCTTTGGGTGGAGGTACCCAGCCCCCACAGTTCCACAACCCGCAGCCGCCAGAATCACCGGGCGGAGCTGATGCGGATGCTGGCCCTCATTGGAACGCACCCGTCGGTCGTGATCTGGAGCTTATATAATGAAGACTGGGGCGCGCAGGATATTGCCACCAATCCCGAAACCCGTGAGTACATCATGAACATGTACCATTTCATGCAACTGGCCTTCCCGCAGTTTCTGGTGGTTGACAACGACGGCTGGCAGCATATTTCGTTCGAAGGGCGACTCAAGTCCGATCTGCTCACGGCACACCTCTACACCCCCGACCTGGGCCATTGGCAGAACCTCCTCGACCGGCTGGTTGCCGGGGATCTGGAGGCCGTCGCTGCGTTTCCGCTGGTAGTTGGCGATCCATTCTTTTACCGGCGCCAGGTGCCCCTGATCGTGAGTGAATGGGGAGGTTTCGGCTTTGCCAACTACGGCGGGCCGCAGGATGCCGAAGATCGCACCGAGCGCATTCGCCTGTTCAAGCAGGAAATGCGGAAACGCTCCATTGCGGGTGATGTGTACACGCAAGCTACCAATATTGAAGATGAGCGCAATGGGCTCATTGACCCGCAAACCGGCGAACTCAGCGTACCGGCCGGATTGCTGGCTACCGGTGGCTACGAGAACATGCCCAATGTAGCCTTGTAAGCAGTTCAGAAGAGGAATCGCCCGATGTCTTCCCTAATTCTGTACAGGCTATCAGTAATTATATACGACAAAATGGATGCATCGGGCTGACCTTTGTGTTATACCATCAAAGACACAGAAATCATGGAAACTTTAAAATTCAAGACCAATATAAAGTGTGGTAACTGCATTGCTACCGTCACCCCATTTCTGAACGAAGCCGTTGGGGAGGGGAACTGGGAAGTGGATGTAAAAGACCCTAAAAAAGTGCTGACCGTTTCAACTGCAACGGCCGATACAGTACGTCAGGCCATTGAAAAGGCTGGCTATAAAGCTGAGCCCCTAAACTAAAAAAGCCATGACCGTTGCCGATACAGACCGAAAGTCCGATTCAGGGCTTTCGGCCGGGGAAATCAGGAAAACGTATCCCGTGCTGGAAATGTCCTGCGCGGCTTGTGCCGTTAGTGTTGAATCCATCCTGCAACACACACCCGGTGTGCGTGCCGCCGGGGTGAACTATGCCACGCAAACGGCCTGGGTTCAGTTCAATCCGGCTACCGTGACACCCACCGAACTGCAAACCGCCGTTCGGGAAATGGGCTACGATATTATTATCGAAACGGAAGAGACGGGTGTCGATGCCCGGCAGGTTCAGGAAGAGGCCCAGCAACAGCGGGTGCAGCGCCTGAAACAGCGAACGATCTGGGCCTTGATCCTGTCGTTGCCCGTGGTGGTGATCGGTATGTTTTTTATGGACCAGATACCCTACAGCAATTACGTCATGATGGCCCTCTCGGCACCCGTTGTGTTTGGGCTGGGGCGGTCGTTTTTTGTCAATGCCTGGAAACAGGCCCGGCATGGCACTGCCAACATGGATACGCTGGTGGCACTGAGTACGGGTATAGCTTTTCTATTTAGTGCCTTTACCACACTCAACCCGGATTTCTGGCACAGTCGGGGCGTCCACCCACACGTTTATTTCGAGGCAGCATCGATCGTGATTACCTTTATCATGCTGGGTAAACTGCTCGAAGAGGGGGCCAAGTCAAATACGTCATCGGCTATTAAAAAGCTAATGGGCCTACAGCCAAAAACGGTTCATCTGGTGGTGGGCGATACCGAACAGGAAATTCCAATTGCTTCCGTACAGGTTGGGAATCTGCTGCTGGTTCGGCCGGGTGAGAAAATTCCGGTCGATGGCCGGGTGGCGTCGGGGCAGTCGTATGTCGATGAAAGCATGATCAGTGGGGAGCCCGTACCGGTTGAAAAACTAGCCGGTGCTTCGGTCTTTGCCGGGACTATCAATCAGAAAGGAAGTTTTCGCTTTCATGCCGAAAAGGTAGGGGCCGATACACTGCTCGCGCAAATTATCCGGCTGGTTCAGGATGCACAGGGCAGCAAGGCCCCGGTGCAGCGAACCGTCGACCGGATTGCCGGTGTGTTTGTACCCGTGGTGCTTGGCATTGCCGTGTTGACATTCGTTGTCTGGGCGGTTTTTGGAAGCTATTTCATGCCGGGAACGGATTCGTTAACAACGGCCCTGCTGACATCGGTAACGGTTCTGGTCATTGCCTGCCCCTGTGCATTGGGTTTGGCCACCCCAACGGCCATTATGGTGGGTGTTGGCATAGGAGCCGAAAACAATATCCTGATCAAAGATGCCGAAAGTCTGGAAATTGGGCATACCGTTAACGCAATTGTCCTCGACAAAACCGGAACGATTACCGAAGGAAAACCCGTGGTAACGGATCTACGCTGGTTCGTTGAGGCCAACCAGCAGCCGCAACTGGAGGCCGTACTTTACGCGCTCGAGAAACAGTCTGAGCACCCGCTGGCCGAAGCGGTCGTTGCTCACCTGACCAAACCAGAACCCGTGCCGTTGGAAACGTTTACCAGTGTTACAGGGCGGGGAGTAAGTGCTCGATATACTAACGGCGTATACCTCGTTGGTAATCCGGCATTGTTAGACGAAAACCAGATTGAAGTATCCGAAGAGTTAACCCGTCAGGCGCTGGAATTACAAAATCAGGCGAAAACGGTGGTGTTTTTCGCCCGCCGGTTGTCGGAAGCTCCCAGGGGAGAGGTGCTGGCTATCCTTGCCATTACCGATCCTGTCAAAGCCAGCTCGAAGCAGGCCATCGACCGGCTGGCGAGTCAGGGTATTGCCGTCTATATGCTAACCGGCGATAACGCCCAGACCGCAGCCGCTGTAGCCAAACAGGTAGGTATCAGCCAGTATAAAGCTGAAGTAATGCCCTCTGATAAGGCGGCTTTTGTGCGTGAGTTGCAGGCTTCGGGAAAAATCGTAGCGATGGTCGGCGACGGCATCAACGATTCGGAGGCACTGGCTCAGGCCGATGTCAGCATTGCGATGGGGAAGGGGTCCGATATTGCCATGGACGTGGCCCGAATGACGCTGATCACGTCCGATCTGACCAGCGTACCCAGGGCGCTTCAGTTGTCGAAGCAAACAGTTAGGGTCGTTCGCCAAAACCTGTTCTGGGCATTTATTTATAATCTGATCGGTATACCCATTGCCGCCGGGGTTCTTTATCCGGCCTTTGGCTTTCTGCTAAACCCGATGATTGCCGGCGCTGCCATGGCCCTAAGTTCGGTATCGGTGGTTAGCAACAGTCTGCGTTTGCGGGGTATACGGTTGTAACGATGCCATTTTCCACTTTTAAGAAAGGATTAGGAGAATCATCCGTTCAAAAACAAAAAAGCCCGACCAGTTTGCTGGTCGGGCTTTTTCATGATCTATTAGCGTATTCGCGGTATTATTTACCAACAGTACCACGCAGAGCACGTGGGATTTCGATGCTGGCTACGGGGTTTGACCCTTCTTCAAGCATCTCGATATTTTTTACCGGGATTTGACCAACACGGACAGATTTGCCCAGATCAAGACCAGATACGTCTACATCGATAAAATCAGGGATGTTTTCAACAGTACCTTTCACGCGCAGTTTACGAACGCGCGTTACCAGCTTACCACCTTTTTGTACCCCTGGCGCTGTGCCAACTAACCGAACTGGAACAGCAATTTTGATTGGTTTTTTATCCGTTACCAACAGGAAGTCGGCGTGCAGCAGCACGTCACTCACTGGGTGGAATTGTGCTTCCTGAAGAATAGCCCGGTATTCAGCGCCCTCAATGTTGAGTGCTACTTCAAAAATATTGGGCGTATAAATCAAATCACGGAACAGAATAGCCGGGGCATAAAAATGCACCTGCTCTTCTCCACCATATAACACGCATGGAACATTGCCCTCGGCCCGAATCGCCTGTGATTCCGTGCGGCCGAGATTCGCTCGTTGATACCCTACAATCTCGATTTTTTTCATGACTTAAAAATTTAATGAGTGAAAGAACGAATTAGCGAAAGAACGATAGAAGCGGAGATTAGCCGTTCGTTTGCTCATTCACTCGTTCGTTCTTCAGTATTTTATAAACAGTGAACTAATAGATTCGTGGTCACGAATGCGTCCGATGGCTTTGGCAAATAACTCGGCCACCGACAGTACTCTTATTTTTTCATTGGTCTGCTTCAACGGTAACGTATCCGCAACGACTAACTCCTGCAATACTGAGCCAGCAATGTTCTCATGGGCTTTGCCCGACATAATTGGGTGGGTACATACCGCCCGAACGGACAGGGCCCCTTTATCCATAATAATCTGGGCCGCTTTCGCCATGGTACCGCCCGTGTCGATCAGGTCATCCACCAGTACCACATTGGCGCCTTCCACATCGCCAATAACCTGCATAGATGCAATCTCATTAGCCCGTTTGCGGTGTTTGTCGCACAGCACAATATCGGCGTTGAAGTGCTTTGCGAATGTACGGGCGCGGTTGGCACCACCCACATCCGGCGACGCTACAACCAGATTTTCCAAATTCAGACTCCGGATGTACGGTACAAAAACCGAGGTACCTTCCAAGTGGTCGACGGGAAAGTCGAAGAAACCCTGAATCTGCCCGGCATGAAGGTCAATGGTCATCAACCGGTCGACACCCGATGCGGCCAGCATATTGGCAACCAGTTTGGCCGCAATCGATACCCTGGGCTTGTCTTTCCGGTCCTGGCGGGCGTACCCGAAATAGGGGATCACCACGGTTACATAGTGGGCCGAGGCACGCCGGGCGGCATCGACCATCAGCATCAGTTCCAGCAGGTTGTCGCCGGGAGGAGGTGTCGACTGAATGAGAAATACATCGCAGCCCCGAACGGATTCCTCAAAACTGGGTGACATTTCGCCATCGCTGAACCGCCGGCAGGTATAACCACCTAAGTCCTTGCCGTAATAGTGAGCAATCTTTTCTGCCAGATATGTGGATTGACTACCAGAAAAAATCTTGACGGGGTTAAACGAAGCCATGAGTGCCAGACAAATTTCCCGCAAAGGTACGGAAAAAACGGGCAGAATACCGGTTTGCCGTTAAGTTTCTTTACGAATCGGGTACCACCGTAAGATTAACGGGGACAAACCAGTCGCTAGAAAGACCCATAAATAGGCACCAAAAAACAAAACAATTCGACAAACAATAACTTAAAGAGGTATGGAAGTTCCCACTACTACCCTGGTGATAGAGTCTATACCAAAACCGTCGGTAAGCGTCAATTCGAGTCAGTTAACGGACTTACTTGCCCGGATTCATGCCCTTGCGGCTGAAACCGATAATGAGAAGACATTTCCGGACGAAGCATTCAACGAATTGGCTAACGCGGGCCTATTGGCGGTTACGTTACCGAACCATCAGCTCGACGGTCAACTACCCCGGATGGCCGGGCTGTTGCAGTTGCTGAAGCGGATCGGGGCGGCTAATCTGGCGGTTGGGCGGGTCTATGAAGGACACATCAATGCCTTGAGTTTGATCCGTCAGTACGCCACACCAACGCAAAAAAAGACTTGGTTTGCCGATGTAAGTCAGCATCATCGTTTGTTCAGTGTCTGGAACACCCAGGCTGCCGACGGCGTAAAAATCCACCCTCTTGGGAATGGGCGTTACCGGCTTGAAGGATCAAAAACGTTTTGCTCCGGCGCGGGCTCCATCCAGCGGCCACTTGTCACAGGGCAGCTCGTCGGCGGTTCAAAAGCGGGCTGGCAAATGTGCATCGTTCCTACCGAGCGAGTGCAGCCAATTCCGCAGGATGATCGGTTCTGGCAACCCCTGGGTATGCGGGCCTCTATTAGCTATAAGCTGGACTTTACCGGCGTAGAAATTGATGAAGAGGATCTGCTGGGGCAACCCGACGATTATTATCGGCAACCATATTTTAGTGGAGGGGCTATTCGGTTTGCGGCCGTTCAGCTGGGTGGGGCAGAAGCTTTGTTCGATGCAACAAGATCGTTTCTAGCGTCGATGGGCCGTACCGATGATGCTTTTCAGCGAACGCGACTGGCTGAAATGGCTTGCCTGATCGAATCGGGCAATCAGTGGATTAACAGCGCCGGGCTGAAAACCGATGAATGGCAGGCCAGGGGAAACAGCGCCGATAAAATTGTCGCCTACGCGAACATGACCCGCACGAACATCGAAGAGATCTGCCTGCGGATAATGCCCCTCGCCGAGCGATCGGTGGGTGCTCGTGGGTTGATGCGTCCGCTGCCATTTGAGCGGATTCACCGTGACCTGACGTTTTACCTCCGGCAACCGGCACCCGATGCCACATTACTCGATATTGGTCGATTTGTTCTTGATACTCAACAAAATGCACATGAACTCTGGCAATGATAAAGCGCACGCTCTGGACGATTTAGCCCGTACGGCCGACCTCGATACCCTTGGGGATACTTTCGTAATTGCCCCGCACCCCGATGATGAATCATTAGGATGCGGAGGGACTATTGCCCAATTGTGCCAACGGGGTTATGCTGTACATGTGCTGTTCATCAGTGACGGCACCATGTCGCACCCCAATTCGGCGAGCTATCCGGCCGAGCGGCTCCGGCAAGTGCGCGAACTGGAAGCGCTGGAAGCGCTCGGTATCTTAGGGGTGCCGACCGGAAATGTCATTTTTATGCGGCAGAAGGATACACGGGTTGCTTTGCCCGACAGCCCTTATTTTTATAATGCAGTCGACTGCATACATGATCTGTTGACGATCTATAAGCCAACAACGGTGCTTGTACCCTGGCGACGCGACCCCCACCGCGACCACCGGGCGAGCTGGCATCAACTGATGGCTGCCGTTGATAAACTTCAGTACAAACCCCGTGTACTGGAATACCTGATCTGGTTGTGGGAATTGGGTACGGAGCAGGACATGCCGGTAGAAAACGAAATGCTGGCATGGCGTATTCCGATCGAATCGGTCATGGACCTGCGCAACCGGGCTATTGCCGCGCATCGCTCGCAGGTTAGCCGGATGATCGACGATGACCCCACCGCTTTTTACCTTTCTCCCGAATTGCTGGAGCATTTCAGGGAGCCGAGAGAATTGTTTCTGGAACAACCTAACCGTGAGCCTCATTATGCCAGCGCCCAGTCTGAGTACCAGCTATTTCGATGATGTCTACCGGGCCAGCAATGACCCCTGGGCTTTTGAAACCAGTCCCTACGAGCGGGCAAAATACGAAGCTACGCTGGCGGCATTGCCTCGTGAACGATATACAAATGCCTTCGAAATCGGGTGTTCTATTGGGGTGCTCAGTCAACTGCTGGCCGATCGGTGTGAGGCCCTGTTAGCCGTTGATGCCAGTGAACTCCCGCTAAAAACGGCCCGTGCCCGGCTGGAGCCCTATAAACAGGTAACTGTTCGGCAACTGAGCATTCCGGATGAGTTTCCTGAGGGGGCGTTCGATTTAATACTGTTATCGGAAGTGGGGTATTACCTGGCTATGGAAGACCTCCAACGGGCGCGCCGAAAAATGCTGGACCAGTTGACCCAAAATGGCCATTTGTTATTGGTTCACTGGACGCCGGTTGTCCACGATTATCCGCTGACGGGTGATCAGGTTCACGACGAGTTCATGAAAATGGCTGGCCCTGATCAACCGCTGAAACATCTGTTGGGGCAGCGCGCAGAAACGTATCGGCTGGATTTGTTTCAAAAGGTCTGAAGTGTAGTACCGACCGTCGCGTCGGTACGACAGGAACGTATCAGGAGGCCAGGCTGGTCCGTAAGCTCTGGATGGCAACCGTAATCGGAACGGGTTTCCAATGAGTAGCCCAGGCTCCCGTTGTCATTTTTTCCTCAACCTTTTCCCACAGGGAGCCAAAGAAACAATTTTGCCTGAGTTCCGCGGCCAGCCAGTCGAAATCGATCAGTAGTTCGCTGGCGATACGTTGCAGTAAGTGGATTTGAACCGGCTGCTTTCGCTGCTGCCAGCATATCCGAAGCTGCTGGCGGTTACGAAGTTGCGTAATGACCGCTTCTGCCGGTTGGGCCAACTGACATTGATTGGTTTCGGTCATGGCCGACCAGTATCGGAGCTGTTCCGAAAAGCCAACGGCCACCCGACCCTGCGTTCGCGTAGAGGTATAGACTTTAACGAGGGGGCTTTTCCGAACCTTGGCATCCATTCGAAGTAACGCCCGATAAAACGCTTCGTCCTCCAGAAATGGTGTTTCGGGAAGTCGGCCCACCCGGTCATACATTTGGCAAGTCACGGCAATGCTGGCGCCGAAGTGCTGAAAATGCCGGGGCCAGGGATCGTGTATACAAGGGTCGAATTGGGCTTCAGCTTTGGCAACCAAAGATCGGTACATTACATCGCGCAGGTGATACAGACGAACCTGACTCTGATCGGGGCGGGTTAAAATTCGTCCGCCAACGGCATCGTTGCCATTCGCAATCTCGGTCATGATACTCTGAATCCAGTGCCGGTCGACAATCGTGTCTCCATCGGTCGAAGCAATGATACCGTTCGGATGACCACTCCCGGTTAGCCGCCGGTACGCTTCATCCATCAGCAGCCGCCTAACCGTACCGATATTTGCTTTGTCGGGTGGTAAATGAATCTGAGCAATGTGAAGGGGAAATGTTGGATATCGATGCTGGTACCGATGCGCCACCTCGTATGAATTATCGGTGCAGTTATTGGCCAGTAAAAGGACTTCGTAAAGGGCTGGATTGATAGGTAAGTCGTTGCTGTTAAATTGATTACGCAACGAATCCAGCGTGTCGGTTAAATGATACGCTTCATTTCGTGCCGGCACAATTACAGATAGTTGCAGGGTTGATGAAGGCGCTGTTTGGTTAAACAAAAACTGGTTGCCAGCGGTGTCATTAGTCTCCGTGATATAAGCTTGCATAGAACTGCTCGTGGGTCCGTATGCGAAAATTTTGTGCGGACACGTCGTAGTTTTTAACCATCTGTACGCCGGATTGTTGGCGGCCGCACCGGAAGTTATTGGCAGAAATTGATCAGGCTATTTTACGGCTTCGGGACTGCCGCTGCCATTTCCTGAAACCAGTTACGCAAAGGGCCGCTGCCAATATGCCGACGCCAGTGCCGGCGAGTACATCGAGCGGATAGTGAGCGGCCACGTAGATCCGGCTGTAAGACACCACGGCGGCCCACAAAAAGCCCCACCGCAGCCAGCGGTGTTCGATTCCCAGCATCAGCCAAAGGCTGGCTGCGAGGGCAAACGTAGTCGATGCGTGCGAGGAACAGAAACCATACTGACCGCCACATTCAAGCACCGGATGAATTAGTTTTTGAAGGGAAAGTTCATGGCAGGGCCGCAGCCGGTGGGCGAGGGGCTTGATGATTGAAGACGCCACCTGATCGGCCAGGGCTACCGACAGGATAATGGTTAAAATGAACCCGATGGCCTGTTGGCGATACCGATAAATCAGCCAGCCGATCAGGAGCGCATAAAATGGAATCCAGCTGTTTCGCTCCGTGATCCAGATCATGATCGGGTCCAGCCAGGGCAGGTAGCGACCATTGAGCCAAAGAAAAAACCGGATGTCCAGTTGATTAAGTGCGTCGATCATGAATTACAGAACCAGAAACTGACTTAGGTAGTTGCGGGCCGTCAGGATGGCGGTTTTCACATCCTCCGCTTGGCTTTCGTAGGCTTTGTCTTCCACCTCAATACAGACCGGTCCGCGGTAACGAACGTCGGTCAGGGCGGCAAAAAAGTCACGCCAGCGAACATCGCCCAGGCCGGGCAGTTTGGGTGAGTGGTATTCCAGTGGGTTGGCCATAATGCCTACCCGGTTCAATTTATCACGGTACAGTTTTACATCTTTCAGGTGGATGTGGTGCAGGCGGTCGCGATAATCGTAAATAGGTTTCACTTCATCCATCATCTGCCAGATCAGGTGGCTCGGGTCGTAGTTGAGGCCCAGCGCCCGGGAGGGGATAATCTCAAACATACGATCCCAGACGGCAGGCGTGGTAGCGAGATTTTTGCCGCCCGGCCATTCATCGTCCGTGAACCACATGGGGCAGTTTTCAATGCCTATTTTTACGTTACAGGCTTCCGCTTCCTTTACGATGGCTGGCCAGTGCTCGGCGTATAGTTTAAGGTTATCCGTAATGCTCAGCGATGGATTTCGACCAATGAATGTGTTGACCACCGGAACACCCAGCCGGGCAGCTGCCCGAATGATCTTCTTAATATGTTCGCGGTAAAATTCGGCCTGTTCCGGGTTGGGGTCGAGCGGATTGGGGTAATACCCCAGACCTGAAATCGACACCCGATAGAGTCGGGTCAGGTTATGGATCTGATCGACATGCAGATTGTCGACATCAATGTGCGTTACCCCGGCATACCGACGTGCATCGGCATTTCCCGACGGCCAGCACATCAATTCAACACACTTAAATTGATGCTCTGAGGCAAATTTTAACACGCTGTTGAGATCATAGTCGGCCAGAATAGCCGAAACAAAGCCAAGGTTAAGCATGGAATACTGTAGGTTTATGGTACTGACCGGTTTATCGGGAAATGGCGGGCTAAGTTAATCGATTGTTACGGGACAGGCTAAAAAACCTACTAAATAACAACGGTTACTATACATAGATATGCCGTTCAATTAGTTGACTATGATTGGATTAACTGAATAGTTATATCTTTGGAACCCCACCTGAAACTGGTTTCTGCCATGCATATTAATATATCCACGCTGCTCGATGTGGCCATTGGGCTCATTTTCATCTTTTTTGTTTTCAGCGTTTTTGTTTCGGGCATTGTCGAACTGATCAACAGCCTGATCGAGCAACGGGCGCGTATGCTTCGAATCGCGCTGGACAAATTACTGGGCACCGTTCTGAATGATGAGTTTTTTGATCATCAGCTCACAAAAATCAAGGAACAGCGGTTTGCCGGATTTAGGAAGCCCATCAACTATCTCTCGGCCGAGTCGTTTTCAACGGTGCTGATTGACTTATTAACCCGCTCGGCCGGGCCGTTGCCGCCGGGACTCAAGCCCACAGAAGCGACGTTTGCCAAGATCAGGCAACTCAGCAGCCAACCCAGTGCAGAAAAGTTCAAGACCGTCATTGACTTAATTGAACCCCTACTGGCCAAGTCCGACAACTTTCAGATGTTTAAATCGGAGTTGGAGAAATGGTATAACGGCTACATGGAGCAAGTTTCGGGCTGGTTTAAGCGTTACGCACAGGGTGTGGTGTGGGGTGTTTCCATTGCCGTAACCCTCGTGCTGAATGTCGATACCATTCACCTCACTAATCAGCTCTTTAACGACAACGGCCTGCGCGATCGATTGGTCGATGCCGCCGTAAAAACGACGGTCGATGGAGGAGCTTCCTTCAAACAAGATACAGCTTTTGTCAGTCAGCTGGCCCGGTACGACTCCAGCCTCGTTACAATAGATTCTCGCGACAGCAGGAAGATCCAGATTAAATCTTCGCTCACCGGAGCCGATAGCCTTGTGGTACAGGCAGTTTATGTCGATTTCGTGAAAAGCCGGGTAGCCGATCTAAAGTTACCGGTTGGCTGGGTATTGACCGGTAAACAAGGCCCCTGGTTACCGGGACAGGATCATGTCATTGCGTTTTTAGGCTGGCTGCTGACCGCTGCCGCGCTCTCGTTTGGCGCCCCATTCTGGTTCGATCTGTTGCTTAAACTGGTCAATATCCGCAATACGGCTCGTCGTCCGCCCGGAAATGCCGGTCCGGGTAAGTAGTATTTTGGATAGACTATAACAAAAAGAGGTGCCCACTGGGCACCTCTTTTTCAGGACAATTTTATACACTCAAGCAATAAAATCAGGGCGTTACCAGGCCGGTTCGCACGGCCCATAGTGCCAGACCAACCCTACTTTTTACACTGAATCGTTCGAAAAGCGTTTCACGATACCCATCCACTGTACGTGGACTGACGCACATTTGGTCGGCAATTTGAACGTACGTTAATTCGGAGCACGCCAGTTGTAGAAAATGACGTTCGCGTGGATTCAGCTTAACTGAATTCAGATTGTAGGGAGGACGTTGATCAGTCATGATTCAGGATATGGAGAGTTGGGTGTTCACTTCGGTAGATTACGGTGAAAATAAACAGAGCCCGCGCTTTTTACCAAATCATCTGTGTTAACGGTTGTTTTCTGGCTTTCAGTTAGTTAAAACCTAGTTTTTCACGTACTCGCGCAATTGTCTGACCCGCTACAACCCTCGCTTTGGCTTCGCCCGCCTGAAGTTCGGCTTCGAGGGCATCGTTGTTGGTCATGTAAAAAGTGAACCGCTCACGCTCTTCGGCAAACTGCTCCAGAATGAGCTCGTAAAATGCTTTTTTCGCCATCCCGTACCCATAATTCCCTCCTTCGTACAGACTGCGCATCTCGGCAATTTTTGCGTCCGGAGCCAGTAACGAATACAACTGAAAGGTAATGTCGGTATCGGGGTCTTTAGGGTCTTCGAGTGGTGTCGAGTCCGACTTAATTTTCTTGACCACTTTCCATAGCTCGTTTTCCGGCAGGAAAATGTCGATGTAATTGTTGTACGACTTACTCATTTTGGCCCCATCGATACCCGGAATCGTCATGAGCCGGTCATCGATACGCGCTTCGGGCAGGACAAACACCTCTTCGTCGTATTGTCTGTTGAACGCACTGGCAATGTCGCGGGTCATTTCAATGTGTTGCCGCTGGTCTTTGCCGACGGGGATGATCTCGGCGTCGTAAAGCAGAATATCGGCGGCCTGCAAAACGGGGTAAACGAACAGTCCCGTATTGACCGGACCAGCGGACCGATCCGATTTTTCCTTGAACGATGTAGCGTTGTTCAGCATCGGAACGGGGGTAAAGCAGCTCAGGTGCCACGCCAGTTCTGTATGCTCGGCCACCCGCGACTGCCGCCAGAATGTGTTCTTGGCGGTGTCCAGTCCAAAGGCCAGCCAGGTAGCCGCCACGGCTCGCGTAAACTCCCGACGCGTAGGGCCGTCTTTAATGGTCGTGAGCGAATGAAGATCCGCAATGAATAAAAATGACTCATTGTCAGCCTCTTTGGACAAGTCGATGGCGGGCTTAATGGCCCCCAGAATGTTCCCTAAATGCGGTCGACCGCTGCTCTGAATACCTGTTAAAATTCGTGACATGTTTTTTTATAGGAGTGAGGAGTGAGGAGCCAGGAGTGAGGAGGGCTGACGCGTGTTTTTTGCTGACGCGTCAGCCCTCCTCACTCCTGGCTCCTCACTCCTGATACTTACTTCTTACTTCCCTTGTGCTTCAACAACCGCAATGGCGACCATGTTGACAATTTCGCGCTCCGAGGAGCCCAACTGCAACACATAAACCGGCTTGCGGATGCCGAGCAGAATAGGCCCGATAGCATCGAACCCGGCCGCTTCACTCATTAGGTTGTAGGCGATGTTGGCCGCCGACAGGTTCGGGAAAATGAGTGTATTGGCCCCTTCACCAACCAGCTTGCTAAATGGGTGGTTTTGCTGAAGCAGCTCGGTATTGAAGGCTAAGTGGGCCTGAATTTCCCCATCAACGACCAGATCGGGGTGTTTGCGTTGTAAAATCTCGACAGCCCGATTCATCTTCTCCGCGTCTTCGCCTTTGGCACTGCCAAAGTTCGAGTAAGTGACCAGCGCAATCCGGGGCTTTATGTTAAATCGCTCAACCGTTTGAGCGGTCAGTTCAGTAATTTCAACGATCTCTTCCGCTGTGGGGTTGAAGTTGACGGTGGTATCGGAGAAGAACAACGGACCGCGTTTGGTGAGCAGAATGTACATACCCGCTACACGTTTCACCCCCGGCTCTTTGCCGATAATCTGGAGGGCTGGCCGGATGGTTTCGGGATACGAACCCGTCAAACCCGAAATCAGGGCATCGGCTTCCCCGGTTTCGACCATCATGGCCCCAAAATAATTGCGGTAATACATCATCTTCCGCGATTCGGTCGGGTTGACACCCTTGCGTTTTCGCTTGTCGAAATACGCGTTCGCGAACTTCTCGATCAGCCCTGCCTGCTCAGGCGCACGGGGATCGAGAATCGGGATGTGTCCCAAGTCGAGGCTGTTTTCCTGAATGAGCCGCTCAATTTTGGCGCGTTCGCCCAGCAAAATCGGGAGAGCAATGCCTTCGTCCCGTACCTGCTGAGCCGCTTTCAGCACTTTCAGGTTTTCGGCATCGGCAAAAACAACCCGTTTAGGGTTCGCTTTGGCTTTCGTCAGAATAACCCGCGAAATTTGGTTATCCTGTCCAAGTCGGCGGGCGAGCTGGTGTTCGTAGGCTTCCCAATCCGTAATGGGCGACCGCGCCACCCCCGACTCGATGGCGGCTTTCGCCACTGCCGGAGCCACGGTAGAGAGCAGCCGTGGGTCAACAGGTTTTGGCAGGATATACGTCCGGCCAAAGACCATGTTCGACTCACCATAAGCCAGGTTGACCAGATCAGGTACGGGCTTTTTGGCTAACTCGGCCAGCGCGTAGGTAGCGGCCAACTTCATGGCTTCGTTGATTTCTGTAGCCCGAACGTCCAGCGCTCCCCGGAAAATGTACGGAAAACCGAGCACGTTATTCACCTGATTGGGGTAATCGGATCGGCCTGTGGCCATGATAATGTCGGGGCGGGCGGCCATGGCATCATCGTAACTGATTTCCGGATTCGGATTGGCCATGGCAAACACAACGGCGTCTTTAGCCATCAGGCGAATCATATCCTGACTGACGATATTTCCCTTCGACAAGCCCACAAACACGTCGGCTCCGGCAAAGGCGTCTTCCAGCGTTTTTATGTCGCGGCTGGTAGCAAACGGTTTCATGAGTTCGCTGAGGTCGGTGCGGTCGGTGCGAAGCGGGCCGTTCACATCGAACATCACCATGTTTTCGTGTTTGGCTCCCAGGGCAATGTACTGGCGGGCGCACGATATAGCGGCTGCCCCCGCGCCCAGGATGACGAATTTAGCCGTCTCGATCGGCTTATGAACCAGCTCAAGCGCGTTGAGCAACGCGGCACCACTCACAATGGCCGTGCCATGCTGGTCGTCATGCATGACCGGAATGTTCATCTCCCGTTTGAGTCGTTCTTCAATTTCGAAACATTCCGGTGCTTTGATATCTTCCAGGTTCACACCGCCAAAAGTCGGTTCCAGAATCTTGACCGTCCGCACAAACTCGTCGATATCAGTGGTGTTCAGCTCAAGGTCGAAAACGTCGATATCGGAATAAATCTTGAACAGCAGCCCTTTGCCTTCCATAACGGGTTTGCTGGCGTCCGGTCCAATATTACCCAGTCCTAAAACGGCCGTACCGTTGCTGATAACGGCCACCAGGTTCCCTTTGGCGGTGTACTTGAAGGCATCGTCGCGGTTAGCTTCAATGGCCAGACACGGTTCGGCAACGCCGGGAGAGTAGGCAAGTGAAAGGTCGCGCTGCGTGCTGTATTCTTTGGTGGGCACGACTTCAAGTTTTCCCGGCCGCCCTTTGGCGTGGTAGTCGAGGGCATCTTCGCGCCGTATTTTCTGATTCATACTGTTGATGACGAGGATTGTTGTCTCGCTGATTGGAGCGCGAAGGTACGTAAAAAGTGAGCCGGGTAGCGTATCAATCTGTTCGGATAACCTGGTGTCGGTCCACATAAACCCACCCCGTCCAACATATCAGCAGCAAAAAAACGAGCAGAATGGTGCGAAATAAAGGATTTGTCCGGGTTGGTTCAAGTGCGGGCTCTACCGCCCGAATCCGCGCGGTATGATCCTGGTAAATGCCATATACTGAAACCAGACCGTAATTGATGTATTTGTCGCCGATGGTCAGGGGCTCTGTGTGGGTGATCTTTTTGCGAAACTCACTCTCCGGAATCAGCAGCGTAATTGGCTGATTGACACGAATCACCTGTTTAAGCGGTTGCAGGGGTAGGGTGTAAGCTCTCCGACTGGCGTAAAAGCTTAACTCCGGCCATCGGCGCAGCCGAAAGTAAACCCCCTTGAAACTTCCTTTGGGGCGGTTTTCCGTGATTCGGTCAACTACATCAGTCACGGCAGTCAGCCTTGCCCTTGTATGGTCAACACGGTTATGGGCCAGATAGCCAAAAACGATATTGGCTATAATAAACATGGCCAGGCTGGACAAAAGCACGCGAAGTCGATTCCGTTCCGGTAGAGTCACCACTCTCCGGTAGGGGATCAACTCGCCAAATTGACAGAAGTGAGCCTTTATACGCTCATAGTCAGGAAACGCATTTGACTTAACGATAAAGAAATCATTTTTCAGATAGACCGTCAATACTAGAAACGAGTCTCCCCGACCAATTTCCTTCCGTTCATTATACGCTAGACAATCGCTGTAGTGAAACTGACGGGATTTTTGAGCTAGTTTCCGAATATGGAAGCCCTGGTCGGTGAGGGTTATTGCCGTAGTCAGACGCCAACATTCGGTTAGATAGGGTATCCATATAAACGCGCAGGCAGCCCCATAAAAAGGGGCGAAACTAAGGTCAGGGTAAGGCTGCCCGGCCAGAGCAATAAAAAGGGGCAAAACAATCGTTGCCGCCACAATCATAAAAAGGCCAAACAGTAGCCAATATATAATACGCCTGCTTATTCGAAACGTCTCTTCCTGTTGGGCTACCATAAAACGAATGTTGGAGGTATGCGCTTAACTCCCGATGACGGCAATGGTTAACCGACTTACGCAGACAAGCTTGTTTTGTTCATCCGTAATGCGAATGTCCCAAACGTGGGTGGTACGGCCTACGTGAATGGGTGTACAGCGGCCGTAAACCCAGCCATCGCGCACCGAGCGGATGTGGTTGGCATTGATTTCCAGACCCACCGCCCGTTGTTTGGTGGGATCGTCCAGCATCAGGTAAGACGCTACGCTACCCAGCGTTTCGGCTAGCACAACGGAGGCTCCTCCGTGCAAAATGCCAAACGGCTGGTGGGTACGCTTGTCGACGGGCATCCGGGCTAGTAGATACCCTTCGCCGGCTTCTGTAAACTCAATGCCTAAATGTGTGCCAATAGAATCGGTATGGATAAAATCAAGCGCAGTTAAGTCTACGTCAGCTTTCATAAAGAGCGTGTTTTATGTAATTTTGCACTCAAATTTGGGAAAATTTGCCAATAGGCAAGGACACGGGCTTGATACAAAAAACAATTTATCTGATTCGCCATGGCGAAACCGACTACAACCGGCGGGGCGTTGTACAGGGCAGTGGTGTAGACTCAGACCTCAACGATATGGGACGGGCGCAGGCGCAGGCATTCTTTCACGCCTATCAGCATGTACCTTTCAACAAGATTTACATCTCAGGTCTGAAGCGGACTTTCCAAACCGCTGAGCCCTTCATTGAGCTAGGGTTACCGTTCGAAAAATTGACGGGCCTCAACGAGATCAGCTGGGGTGTAATGGAGGGAAAAGCCCCGGGAAATCTGGATAACGAATATTACCGGAATCTGATCGAAGCTTGGGAGTCGGGAAAAACCAATCAGACGACCGATGGTGGGGAGAGCCCTGAACAGGTTGCCGACCGGCAGAAAGTGGCCATTGACATCATCCTTTCCCACCCCGATGAGTCAATTATTCTGGTGGCCATGCACGGTCGGGCTATGCGTATTCTGCTTTGCTGGCTAACTAACCAGCCGCTGTCGACAATGGACCAGTTTGAGCACAGCAATCTGTGTCTGTACAAACTACAGTACAGCTATGAAACGGAAACCTTTACCATCGAACTGGCGAACGACACAGCCCACTTATTGTCGCTGGCCCTCGCGTGATTTCATACGATTCAAAGAAAAGCGGTGACGAAAGTCCCGCTTTTTCGTTTCTCCGCCAGATGGCCCGGCCTTCCTCCTTTTACTCCACTGGTGTAGTATGTAACGGCCATCCGACGCCTTATTCAGTATATTCGCTTTTTGACCGGCAGCGCCATAGGAAACAGGTATGTCTAAACAGAAAATATATTGGTTTTGTCAGTTATTTGGGTGGTCGCTCCTCATTCTGGTGGAGTATATTGCCTACCTGCTGGAAGATGGCTTTGACCCGGACACGCTCTATTTAGCCATTGCCAATATATTTTTGGGTATTACTCTGACTCACCTCTACCGGCTTATGATTCGGCGGTGGAACTGGGTACGGCTGCCCTTTTTTCGCTTAGCTCCGCGTGTGCTGTTATCTGTTTTTGTACTGGCATTGATTATGACCATGGTAAACCTGCCCATGGATCGACTGATTGTGCCGCAGCATCTGATCGATGAACCCTGGCCCGTATTTGGGTACATTATGACCTTTGGTAAAACGATGCTTGCCTGGGTATTGAGCTATACGGCCTATCATTATGTGGAAGAGAACCGCAACGCCGAAATTGAAAAGATCCTTTTAAAAACCAGTATTCGCGAAACAGAAGCTAAAGTATTACGGTCGCAGCTGAACCCTCATTTCGTGTTCAATGCCCTGAACAGCATTCGGGCCCTGGTGTTCGAAAATCCGGCTAAAGCGCAGCAGAGTATCACCCAACTTTCGAATCTGCTCCGTAATTCGCTCCTCGCCGACCGGCGGAAAACCGTTGAGCTGCGCGAAGAAATAAAAACCGTCGAGGACTATCTGGCCCTCGAAAAGGTACGGTATGAAGATCGGCTGACATCACATATTGAACTCGACGGGCGGACGTTGTTTTGGCAGGTACCGCCCATGATGCTGCAAACATTGGTTGAAAATGCTATTAAACATGGGGTATCAACGGCCATTCGGGGCGGATTTATTGAGGTTCGCTCAAACCTGGTTGCCGATAAACTCCACATCATCATTCGCAATACAGGTGTGCTGGGCGATAAGAGCGCTTCGGGCGGATTTGGGCTGGCCAATACCGCCCAACGTCTGGAGTTACTGTACGGCCCCGATGCCCGGTTTCAAATTTTCCAGGAAGAAGAATCCTCAGAAAGCGGCCCGATTGTCTGTGCCGAAATAACTATTCCGGCCCAGTCTGAAAGTATATTCCGCCGAAAAGAGGCTGCCGTAAAGAGTCTGGACTAATACGATATCGGTAAATCTGCTCCCTTCGACCTGTTGTTGCTCCTGAATTCAAAAGCTAAAAAAACGAATGAAGACGCTTATTATTGACGATGAACGCCTGGCTCGCAACGAACTACGCCGGCTGCTTGAAAATTTCCCAAAAGTTCAGATTATCGGTGAAGCCGCCAACGCGGACGAAGCACTGCCAATGATCGAAGAACTGGAGCCGGAACTCTTGTTCCTGGATATTCAGATGCCCGGCAAAAATGGGTTCGAGTTGTTGCAGTCCATTGAAGGCAAGACCCCCGAAGTTATTTTCACAACGGCCTTCGATGAGTATGCCATCAAAGCGTTTGAATATAACGCGCTCGACTACCTGCTTAAGCCCGTTGAATTGGCCCGGCTATCAGAAGCGATCCACCGGGTGGAAGAGGAACAGCATATTCCGGAAACTTCCGGTAGTGCTTCAATCGGAATTTCGACAAAGATATTGGGTGAGAATGACCAGGTCTTTGTAAAGGACGGCGAGAAATGCTGGTTCGTTAAACTGGGTAAAGTTCGCTTGTTTGAGTCGATGGGCAATTATGTCCGGTTGTATTTCGATGACCAAAAGCCACTCGTGCTCAAGTCATTGAATGCACTTGAAGACCGGCTGAACCCGGCCACATTTTTCCGGGCCAATCGCAAACACATTATCAATCTGCAATGGATTGAAAAAATAGAACCCTGGTTCAGTGGTGGGTTGCTGGTAACCCTTAGAGGTGGTGATAAAATTGAAATTAGCCGGCGTCAGGCTATTCGATTTAAAGATTTGTTAAGTTTGTAGTCTATGGCACGTAGGTTGCCGGAATCAATAAATCAGCAACTTACGTGTAGTTCTACTACAACGTTCACATGAAGTACTTTCTGGCCCTGTTTTTCGGCGGCTCAATTACACTACTCTCCGCTTGTCATTCCAGGAATTCGGAGCTGCCAGTATTCAATAAACAACAATTTACATTTGCCGGAGAGAACCGATGCGACACCGCTAAAAACAGTGGTGTCGATGTTGGCGTTTCCTATATTCTTCTGAAAGATGACTCAGACGGTGCCCGGAAGATCAATGACAGTCTGCGTCGATTGGCCGTGAGCAGCATAACCGGCTGGCTCGACAGTGCCACAATTGCCAGTAATCCTCAGGCGCAGACAGACCTTGCCAAAGCGGCCGCCCTCTTTGCTGCCGATTACGAAACCGTTCGCAAAGACATGGGCAGTTTAGGCGGGTGCTGGGAAGTGAAAACCGATGCCGATACGCTTCACGTTGGTCAAAAAGCATTGACCGTCAAGTTTGAAACGTTTGCGTATACAGGTGGTGCCCATCCAAACACAAACCTGTCATTGTATAATTTTGACCGCGAAACCGGTCGGTTGCTGACGCTGTCCGACTTGGTGTCCGACACAACAGCTTTGTTGGCTGTCGTGGAAAAGGCCTTCCGTAAACAGCAGGCGGTGTCTCCGCTGAATAACCTTGAAGAGCAGGGCTACTTTTTACGTGATGGTCATTTTTTTCTCCCGGCTAACGTGGGAATGAGCAGCACAGGGATGCTATTCTACTACAACCCTTACGAAATTGCGGCCTACGCCGTTGGCCCCATTCGGGTAACCATTCCCTACGAGCAGCTCAATGGAATACTGCGCGAGGACTGGCTTTAATCTACACGCACATGACACTCGATCAATTCACCGCAACCCTTACACAAACAGCCCCCCCAGCCGGCCTAAACCCCATCTTGAAAGGGCTCTGGTTTGATGCAAAAGAACAATGGGAGGAAGCTCACAACATTGCACAAAGCCGGGAGGGAGAGCCTCCGTACGACCGGCTCCACGCGTATTTACACCGCAAAGAAGGGGATCGTTTTAACGCGAACTACTGGTATCGGCGGGCAAAAACGTCGTTCTTCGAGGGGTCACTTGAGGAAGAGTGGCGTGTTTTAGTTCAGCAGCAGCTCTGAATAGAGGATAAAAAAAGGCCGCATTCTTGCGAATGCGACCTGCGTCTGTCGATGAATAGGTAATATTTTATTAAGCCATTTCCTCCTCGGTCAGCATGGTGCTCACTTCGGTAAGGGGTAGGTTAAATGCTTCGGCAACGCCTTTATAAACTATTTTGCCATCCACCACATTCAAACCCATCTTAAGATCGGCATTGTCGCGGCACGCTTTCTGCCAGCCTTTGTTGGCGAGTTGCAGGGCGTAAGGGAGGGTAGCGTTTGTTAAGGCAAGGGTGCTGGTATAGGGCACGGCACCCGGCATATTGGCGACGCAGTAGTGTACAACACCGTCAATAATAAAGGTTGGATTTTCGTGAGTCGTTGGGTGGCAGGTTTCGATGCAACCGCCCTGGTCAACGGCTACGTCTACCAATACCGTACCGGGACGCATCTGCTTCAGCATCTCACGGGTAATCAGGTGAGGAGCTTTTGCACCCGGAATAAGAACGGCACCAACAATCAGGTCACAGACTTTAATCATCTCCCGAATGTTGTATTCGTTCGACATCATGGTCTGCACGTTGGGCGGCATAATGTCCGACAGGTAACGTAAACGAGCCAGGCTAACATCCATGATGGTAACATGGGCGCCCAGTCCGGCTGCCATTTTAGCCGCCTGTGTACCAACGATGCCACCACCCAGGATAAGCACGTTCGCCGGTTTCACGCCAGGAACGCCCCCCAGCAGAATGCCACGGCCTTTCAATGGTTTTTCGAGGTATTTAGCCCCCTCCTGAATCGCCATGCGCCCCGCTACTTCCGACATGGGAACCAGTAAAGGCAAGCTGCGGTCAGGACGCTCAACGGTTTCGTACGCCAGGCAAACCGCTCCTTTGGCGAGCATGGCCTGTGTCAGTTCTTCCGAAGATGCGAAGTGGAAATAGGTGAAGAGCAACTGGTCCTGCTTGATGAGATCGTACTCAGACGCAATTGGTTCTTTAACCTTCATGATCATTTCGGCAATGCCATACACCTCTTCAATTGTAGGCAGCATGACAGCGCCGGCGGCAATGTACTCTTCGTCTTCAAAACCACTGCCCTCACCCGCATTTACCTGGACATATACGGTATGGCCAGCTTTGCGGAGTTCGGTTACACCGGCGGGAGTCAGTGCAACGCGGTTTTCGTTATTCTTAATTTCTTTGGGAACACCAATAACCATAACGTATACGTGCGTTGGAAAAGTGATTCAGTTGCGTAGTACAAAGGTAAAATTGATGCACTAGTTTTCTATTAGAAAGTTTATTTTTAGGAAAAATTGCTAATAGATGGCAATCTGTAAGGAAATAAATCTATAAATACCTTTATTTGCGAATGTAAGCCGTAAAAATGCCTTTATGGAGAATTTGGATAAAACCGATCGTAAAATACTTACGTTGCTTCAGCAGAATGCCCGATTAACGATACAGGAGATCGGGCAGCAGATCAATCTGTCGAAAACACCCGTTCATGAACGCATCAAACGACTCGAACGGGAGGGTATCATTGAGCGGTACGTAACGATACTCAACAAAAAGAAACTGGGGAATTTACTGATGGTATACTGTCAGGTGACCCTCGACCGACAAACCCGCGATGCTTTCGCCGACTTTGAAGGGGCTATACGTTTGCTGCCCGATGTACTGGAATGCAACCGGGTATCGGGAACATTCGATTACCTGCTCAAGATTGTAAGCCGCGATATGGAGACGTACAACTATTTCTATCAGGAGCAGCTATCGGTCATTCCCGGTACGCTGCACATCAGCAGCTTTTTTGTTATGGCCGATGTTAAAAGTTCAACCATCGTTCCGCTCGAGTAAAAAAGGCTCTCCTGTATGGGAGAGCCTTTTTTACTGAACCTTGGAAAGTAAAGAGATAATGAAAAATGTAAAATGGACAATTACTACTCATAGCTTGACTTCCACGCTTCATTTCTCATTATCCATTAGTTAATAAGCTTTGGCATCGTGGGCCATTTCTTCGGCCTGCTGAGCAGCTTCATGACCAACCTGCGTGTTTGCCTGGCCATGCGGTTGCTGGCCTGTGCCATTGGCCACTTTTTGCAGACCTTCCTTCACCCGTCGACCATACTCTTCGTCGCACTGACTGAACAGTTCGACCATCTTATCCTGCACATTTTGCTGAGCGCCCGATAGGTTATCCACCAGGTTGTTGATCAGGTCATCGCGTTCCCAGTCTTCAAACGTACGATAGCGATCGCCGGCTTGTTTGAAATTATTGGTCCGGTCGATCGGCTGACGCATCAGGTTTCCTGAAATGAAAGGCTTATTGTCCGGATATGTCCGGGGCGCTTCTTTCAGGCCGTTCATGGACGACGGCTCGTAATTGACATGCTTATTCTGCCCCGGTGCGGTGTCAACGCGGTATTGCATCTGACCGTCGCGCTGGTTTGTCGCCACATGTTTTTTCGGCGCATTGATGGGTAGTTGCAGGTAATTGGTACCTACACGGTAACGCTGCGTATCCGAGTAAGAAAAGGTACGGCCCTGCAGCATTTTGTCATCGGAGAAATCCAGCCCATCGACCAGCACCCCCGTTCCAAAAGCAACCTGCTCTACCTCATGGAAATAGTTCTCCGGGTTTTTGTTGAGCGTCATCATACCCACTGGCAACCACGGGAACTGCTCCGGCGGCCACAGCTTTGTATCGTCGAGGGGATCGAAATCGAGTTCAGGATGCTCATCATCGCTCATGATCTGAACCAGGAGCTCCCACTGGGGAAAGTTTCCGGCCTCGATGGCGTCGTACAGATCCTGCGTGGCGTGGTTAAAGTTTTTTGACTGAATCTGCTCAGCTTCGGGCTGAGTCAGGTTCTTAATTCCTTGTTTGGGTTCCCAATGGTATTTGATCAGCACGGCTTCGCCCTGTTCATTTACCCATTTATACGTGTTGACGCCTGATCCCTGCATCTGGCGGTAATTGGCAGGAATACCCCAGGGTGAAAACAGGAATGTGAGCATGTGAACCGACTCGGGCGTATTGCTCATGAAGTCAAAAATGCGTCCGCCGTCCTGCCGGTTCGTTATTGGGTCCGGTTTCAAGGCGTGTACCATATCCGGGAACTTCATCGCGTCGCGAATGAAGAACACTTTAAGGTTGTTGCCCACCAGATCCCAGTTACCCTCTTCCGTGTAAAATTTCACGGCGAAACCACGAGGGTCGCGGAGTGTTTCGGGTGAGTGACCACCATGAATAACGGACGAGAAACGGACAAAAACCGGTGTTTGCTTTCCTTTTTCCTGGAATAGTTTGGCGCGGGTGTATTTCGAAACGGACTCGTCGCCAACGGTTCCGTAAGCTTCGAACACACCATGGGCGCCAGCGCCACGGGCGTGAACAACACGTTCCGGAATGCGCTCCCGGTCAAAATGACTGATTTTCTCGAGGAAAGGGTAGTTTTCCAGGGTGGTTGGCCCCCGGCTTCCCACCGTGCGGACATTCTGGTTGTTGGTGAGTGGATGACCCTGTCTGGTCGTTAAGGTCTGGTCTGTGGGCTGGTCTTGTGGCTGAAGTCCGGTAGCACCAAATTCTGGTCCGGGGCTATGCCCGTTCTGACCGTTTGCCTGTTCGGAAGACAGGTTCCCATTTTGGTTCGTTTCCATAACAACATATATATATTAACTCTATAGTTTAACGGTAAATGAAGTAAATGGTTTACCAAATACCCCCTAAATTAGAGTAGTATCGGGTTCAAATATGATTTATTGATCAATCACTCTTTTTGCTCTATTACAAACCTTTATGAAGGGCTATTTTCATTATTTATTGGGCTTCGCCAGCATCAGTATGGATGTTCAGGCGCAAAGCTGGCAACCTGTTACAACCCAGAACACCTGTTCTACCCGCCATGAGAACGCTGCTACGCTGATTGGCGACAGTCTGTATGCCGTGGGTGGACGGGGTATGAAACCACTCGAAGCACTCAACCTAAAAACGCTCGTCTGGCAAACACTACCTACGCCACCCGTTGAAATGAATCACTTTCAAGCCATTACATACCAGGGCGAGTTGTACGTAATGGGGGCTTTTCAGGGAAAATACCCGCACGAAACTCCATTGCCAAACATATACATTTACAGCCCTAAAACCGGAAAATGGCGCACTGGTCCCGAAATTCCGAAGGAGCGGCTGCGGGGCTCGGCAGGTGTGGTGGTCTACAAAGACAAAATATACATGGCCTGCGGTATCATCGACGGGCACTACGACGGACACGTAGCCTGGCTGGATGAATATAACCCGAAAACGAATACCTGGAAACGTCTTCCTGACGCTCCCCGCACCCGCGACCACATTACGGCCGCCATTGTAGGGGATAAATTATATCTGGCTGGTGGACGTAATTCGACGGCGCGGATCAACAAAGTGCTGGAAACAACCATTGCTGAGGTCGATGTGTACGATTTTAAAACGGGCCGTTGGGAAACGCTGCCCGCTACAGCTAACATCCCAACCCAGCGGGCAGGCGCAACGGCCGTGACGCTGGGCGGTAAAGTCTGGATCATTGGTGGTGAAACCGTACAACTGCTGGCTCATAACGAAGCCGAAGCACTCGACCCAAAAACAAACAAGTGGACCACCGGCCCGACCTTAAAACAGGGGCGTCATGGTACGCAGGCGGTCGTTTACAAAGATAAAATCTACATTGTCGCAGGATCGGCCAATCATGGTGGTGGCCCGGAATTAAACACCGTTGAAGCACTGAAATAATATAATTTGACCAGCTTGTCTCATGAAACACACACTACGCCTGCTCCTGATCGGCTTCCTCTCAATCACAACGGTTTTCGCTCAGAAGACAGCCAGTAAAGAGGAATGGGTTCAGATTTTCAATGGAAAAGATTTAAAAGACTGGGACATAAAAATTGCCGGACGGCCACTCAACGACAATTATCAAAATACCTTTCGGGTCGAGAATGGTATTCTGCGTGTGGCCTATGACCAGTATAAAACTTTTGATTTCAAGTACGGACATATCTATTACAAAAAGCCCTACGCCTATTATCGTGTACGATTCAAGTACCGCTTTTTAGGTAATCAAACCCCCGGCGGCGATTCCTGGAATGTGCGTAATAGTGGCATTATGCTGCACTCTCAGTCCGCAGAAAGTTTGTCGCTTAATCAAACGTTCCCTGTTTCTCTGGAGATGCAGTTGCTGGGTGGTCTGGGTAAAGGAGAGCGCCATACTGGTAACTTATGCACACCTGGAACGCAGGTATTTATAGGAAATAGCCTCCGTCCCGAACACTGCACGGACTCCAATTCGAAAACCTACGATGGTGACCAGTGGGTTACTGCCGAAGCCATTGTGCTGGGGGATTCCCTGGTGCATCATCTCATCAATGGAGACACCGTGTTGACGTACCAGCGGCCCCAAGTAGGTGGCGGTTTTGTCAGTAAAGATCATGACTGGGATGCCGGACGATTTGGCGCCAATGCCGAAAAACACTGGGTCAGTCAGGCTAACACCCCACTTGGCAGTGGATACCTTGCCTTGCAGGCTGAAAGCCATCCCATCGATTTTAAAAACATTGAAGTGCTTGAGCTTAAGGGGTGCATGAACCCGAAAGCGTTGAATTATAAGTCGTATTACGTGAAAGCCGACAATACAAAGTGCCGGTTTAAGAAATGAAACGGGTCACTGCCATCGACGTAACGCGTGGGTTGGTGATGGTTATCATGGCGCTCGATCATGTCCGCGATCTGCTTCATACGCCTGCACTTACCCAGAATCCAACTGACTTCGCTACAACTACACCGGCTATTTTCATGACCCGGTGGATCACTCATCTGTGTGCCCCAACTTTCGTCTTTCTATCTGGAACGTCGGCCTATTTGTCATTGAGGAAGCAGGGTATGACGGTTGAGACAAGCCAGTCGGCGCGACGGTTTTTGCTGAAACGGGGGGTAGTACTCATCCTGCTCGAATTGACTGTTATTAACTTCGCCTTCTGGTTCGACATTCACTTTCAGTCGCTGATGTTGCAGGTTATTTATGCCATTGGTGGAGGGCTAATTATCCTTTCCCTGCTGTCGAAATTGCCCGCGAAACAGGTTGGCCTGATTGGTTTGGTAATTGTGTTCGGGCATAACATTCTCCAGCTTGTACCAACGTTCACGAACCCAGCGGCTAAATTGCTGTGGGCCTTATTTTTTCGAACGGATTTCTTTCCGGTGAGTCCTCACTTTGCGTTGCTGGTCGCGTATCCACTCATTCCGTGGCTGGGTATTATGCTGGTTGGGTATGCCTGCGGTCAGTTGATGGAACGGCCAATGGAGCAGCGGAAACCGCTCTTGCTTCAAATTGGTCTGGGGATACTTTCTTTGTTTTTGGTGCTGCGTTTTCTGAACGTATATGGCGATCCGGCTCCCTGGGCACCACAGAAAAGCGCACTGTTTACGTTCCTTTCGTTTATCAACGTCACCAAATATCCACCTTCACTTTTGTATGCCTTGCTCATGCTCGGGCTGATGCTGGTGTTTCTATACCTCACTGATGGAGCCGACAACCGCTTCACCCGCTGGCTTACGGTGTACGGAAAGGTGCCGATGTTTTATTATATCCTTCACTGGTATCTGGTGCATCTGTCCATGATCGGGATGAGTCTGCTGCAAGGATATTCCTGGTCTGACCTGCCGTCCGGCCCGTTGAATTTCGGCCGGCCGCCCAATGCGGGTATCTCGCTCGAATGGGTCTATGCGGTTTGGCTGGGATTAGTATTATTGCTTTATCCGCTGTGTAAATGGTACGGAAAGTATAAGGCCGCTCACCCTGAAATTAGCTGGTTGCGGTACGTGTAAGAATGGTTGCAGGCTTTAATTGCTTTACCAAATTTGATAGATTAGTTACAGCTGAAACCCGATTACTTATCCAACTGCCGCTGCACATACCGCAACTCGACGTTTTTACGGATGATGAATTAGTCCGGTTCTGTCTGGCTAACCCGGAACTAACTATTGAGCGTGATGAGAATGGTAATCTGTATATTAATATATCTCCTACTCACCTTCTGACGAGCTCGAATAACAGCGAATCAAATACTTAAATCGGTATCTGGAACCGTAAGGCAAAAGCGGGTAAAGTCATTGATTCGAACGGAGGGTTTTTCCTAAACGATAAATCCATGAAAGCGCCTGATGTCGCTTGGATTCGACGCGAACAATGGGATGCTCTCAGCAAGAAAGAAAAACATTCCTTTCCGCATCTGGCCCCGGATTTTGTCCTTGAGTTAGCCAGCGACTCAGATAATATAGAGGTTCTAAAAGAGAGAAAATGGGGAAATGGATCGAAAACGGCGTTCGGCTGGCGTGGCTGGTTGATCCAAATGAAAAATTAACCTACATCTATTGTCCGAACCAGGTTGCCGAAACGAAAGTGTTTACTGGAATACTGTCGGGCGAGGAGGTGATAATTGGCTTTGAAACGGTGCTGGCCAATATTTTGGAAAAGTAAATACAGGATAAATGTCACGTTCTTACAACAGAAAAGCCGGACCATGTTGTCCGGCTTTTCTGTTGTAAGAACGTGTGTAAAAAAGGTCAGTTTCCCAACGGGGCATTACATCGACACGGGCATTAACCGAAATACGTAGCCGGGGTCTTCAACCGACACATACAAATACCCATCGGGCCCTTGTTTGATGTTTCGGACGCGGCCGATGTTGGGCAGCAGTTTTTCCTGTTTAACTACTTTGTTACCGTTCATGACGCAGCGATTCAGGTACTGGAACCGCAACGAGCCAATGAGTACGTTGTCTTTCCAGCCGGGGTACTTCGCACTATTGACGAACGCCATACCCGAAGGCGCAATAGACGGAAGCCAGTAGGTGAGGGGCTGCTCCATGCCCTCTTTGGCCGACAGGGCCGTAATGGGTTTGCCGTCATAATTGATGCCGTACGATATAACCGGCCAGCCGTAATTGCTGCCTTTCTTGACAATGTTGAGTTCATCACCCCCGCGTGGACCGTGCTCGTTCGTCCAGATTTCGCCGGTTATGGGGTGTTTCATCATCCCCTGCGGATTGCGGTGCCCATACGAATAGATCGACGCACGAGCGGTTTTGTCGTTCACAAAGGGGTTGTCTGCCGGTATGCGTCCGTCGTCGTGCAGGCGATGAACTTTACCCAGATCGTTTGTGATGGTTTGCGGATTTTCTTTTTCATTACCCCGCTCGCCTACCGAAACAAACAGGTAACCTTTGTTATCGAACGCCATCCGGGAGCCATAATGGTGCCGGGTTTTTGAATAAGGGAGAGCCTCAAAAATGACCTTCTGGTCGGTTAGGGTAGCTCCCGTTAACTTCGCACACATAACGGCGGTAGTCGATAGTTTCTGGTCGCCCTCGGTCTTTACGGCCGAATACGAAAAGTAGACGAGTTGGTTTTTGGCAAAGTCGGGGTGCAGAACTACATCCAGCAAACCACCCTGCCCTTCGGCCAGCACCGTTGGGCCACCTTTCACTTTAACTTTCTGGTGGCTTTTGTCAATCCGATAGATATCGCCGGAACGGTCGGTAATGAGCAGTTCATCATTGGGCAGGAATGCCAGTCCCCAGGGCGAGCCAAGTCCCGTGGCAATGGTGTCAAGCTTTACCGTCTGGCCTTCAGATGCTAACAGATTGGAGGTGGGCTTGCTGGCAAACTTGTACTGGTCAACAGTTTTCAGGCTTTCGGTAATCAGCTCGGCCAGCGCGTCGATTTCGGATGCGCTCAGCGTGGCTTTCCAGGTCGGCATGCCCAGATCGGGGTACCCTTCCGTAATACTTTTAATAAGGTCGCTTTTCGCGTTGCCGTGTTTCCACTTACGGTCAACAAACGCTTCGACTTTTTCGCCGTGGCAGGAGGAGCAATATGTCGTATAGTTTTCGCGGGCTGTTTTCGCAACCGGCTTTCGGTCAATAAGGAAGCTGCTGAGCAAAAAGACAGCGGCAAATGCAGCGCTGATGGTAAATTTAAGCATGGGTCTCTGTGTAGGGAATGTATCTTCCCGTAAAATGCTATGATTCTGGCTTTTCTACTGATTTTGAATGGGATAGGCCTTTCGTGTTTTCTTTAACCAACCAGTGGAACGCACCAGCGCCGAACGTTTCCGCCCGGCGCCAGTGAAAATCGTAACGAAAGGTGTCGGTTACAACGCTCCCTCCTTAATCTCGTCAACCACGGCCGGGTCGAGCAGGGTGGTTGTGTCGCCTAAATTGCTGGTGTCTCCTTCTGCAATTTTGCGGAGGATACGGCGCATGATTTTGCCGGAACGCGTTTTGGGTAAGCCCGTGACAAACTGAATTTTATCGGGCTTGGCGATGGGGCCAATGACCCGTGTTACCGTAGCCAGAATATCGCGTTTGGTCAGGTCTGCGTCGTGGTCGGACGGTTGCTGATCGGTAATGACGTAAGCATAGATGCCCTGTCCTTTAATGTCGTGCGGGTAACCAACAACCGCGCTTTCGACCACGCCCGTGTGCATGTTAATGGCGTTTTCGACTTCGGCCGTACCGATTCGGTGCCCGGATACGTTCAGCACATCATCCACACGGCCAGTAATCCGATAATACCCATCTTCGTCGCGTAGGCAGCCATCGCCCGTGAAATAAAGACCCGGATAGGTTGCAAAGTATGTTTGGCGGCAGCGTTCGTGGTCACCGTAGGTCGTTCGTAATATACCCGGCCAGGGAAACTTCATGCACAGATTACCGCTTACGCCGTTTCCTTCGATCTCCTTGCCGTTTTCATCGACCAGAATCGGCTGAACACCCGGCAGGGGAAGGGTCGCAAACGTTGGTTTTGTTTTGGTGATACCGGCCAACGGTGAAATGAGAATACCACCCGTTTCAGTCTGCCACCAGGTATCCACAATGGGACAGCGGTTTTTACCGATATGATCGTCGTACCAGTGCCAGGCTTCTTCGTTGATGGGCTCACCCACCGAGCCAAGCACACGTAAACTGCTCAGGTCGTGGTTCTCCACTCTATCCAGCCCAAAGCCCATCAGCGATCGGATGGCCGTTGGTGCTGTATACAGAATGTTGACTTTATGCTTATCTGTTATATCCCAGAAACGGCCGTAATCCGGATAGGTCGGCGTTCCTTCAAAAATTATGGACGTAGCTCCGCAGGCCAGTGGTCCATATACAATGTAGCTGTGGCCGGTAATCCAGCCAATATCGGCCGTGCAGAAATGAATATCGCCGGGCTCATACTGAAACACATTCTGGAAGGTGTAGGCCGCGTAGACCATATACCCACCGCAGGTGTGTACAACACCTTTGGGCTTACCCGTTGAGCCGGAGGTGTACAGGATGAAGAGCATATCTTCGGCGTCCATTTCCTCGGCGGGACAGTCGGCGGTGACCTGCTTTAGCTCCTGCTCCCACCAGATGTCGCGCCCTTTCAGCATCGATACCGGGGTACGGGTACGGGTCAGGACAATCACTCTTTGTACACTTGGGCAGCCGATCAGGGCATCGTCAACCGTGCTTTTGAGCGGAATTTCTTTGTTGCCCCGATAAGCACCATCGGCCGTAACAACCACCTTGCACTGCGCATCATTGATCCGATCGGCAATGCTTTGTGCCGAAAAACCACCGAAAACCACCGAATGTACGGCACCGATCCGGGCGCAGGCCAGCACGGCGATGGCCAGTTCGGGCACCATGGGCATATAAATACAAACCCGGTCGCCTTTAACCACGCCATTGCGTTTCAGCACATTGGCGAACCGGCACACCTGGTCGTGGAGCATCCGGTAGGTTAAGGTAACACTCGCTTCGTTAGGGTCGTTGGGTTCCCAGATAATAGCCGGTTGATCGCCCTGGGTAAGCAGGTGACGATCGAGGCAGTTTTCCGTAATGTTGAGTTTGCCTCCGGAGAACCACTTCACGCTGGGTTCATCGAAGTTCCATTGCAGGGTTTTGGTCCAGGGTTTACGCCACTGAAATTCCTGAGCAATTTCAGCCCAGAAAGATTCCGGGTCTTCTACACTGTGCTTGTAGGCTTCCTGGTACTCGTCAAAGGTTCGGATACGCATAATCAAAGAGTGATTGAGCGATTAAGTAAGAATAAAAGAAGGGGACAAAACTATTCACTCGTTCAATGAATCGCTAATGCACTCTTCAGAATTGTATGCTCTGCAGGAAGCCTATTTGTCAATTACCTGCCTTTTACTCGTTTTTTACCGGTAAGATTGAGCAAGCAAAGCGCGAAATACGGGCTTAGGAAAAAGTAGGAATTGACAGTAAACGGCTAAGGGGACAACCGTTCGATGAGCCAGTTTCCGGCTTCTTTTCGGTACCGGATGCGATCATGAAGTCGGCTGGGGCGGCCTTGCCAGAACTCCAGTACATCCGGAACGACCCGGAAGCCACCCCAATGCGGTGGACGCGGAATAGACTGGCCGTCAAACTGTTCTATAAGTTCACGCTGCCGGTTCTCCAGTACTTCGCGACTGTCAATAACGGCACTCTGGTGCGATACCCATGCTCCAATCTGGCTTCCTCGTGGGCGACTGGTAAAGTAGTCGTCTGACTCCGAAGGGTCAACCTTTTCTACGCGCCCTTCAATCCGGATCTGTCGCTCGAGTTCGGGATAAAAAAAAGTAAGCGTAGCGAAAGGATGTTCGGTAAGTTCGCGGCCCTTACGGCTTTCGTAGTTTGTATAGAAAACAAAACCGGCATCTGACACATCTTTGAGTAGTACAATCCGCCCGTCCGGGCGACCATCCTTCGAAACGGTGCTTACGTGCATGGCATTTGGTTCGGGAACGGCCGCACCAAGGGCAGCCTCAAACCACTCTTTAAACTGGGCAATCGGATCTGGTAAAACATCGGCCGCATCCAACCCGTTTAAAGTGTATTCGTTCCGTAACTTGCTGATAGCTGAAGGCATCTTATTATGTTCGTTAGTGGCTTTTCAATAACTGTACTACAAGAAAATCCGCATATTGTCGTACTTTTGCAAAAGTAATCGGTACGTTCCCAACATGGCAAACGAAGAACAGGAAATTAACCAGCAGCCGGAAACCCCAATCCAGGCAACCGACGTGCTGGCAGTCAATACGCCCGAAGATACCACATCCGCATCGGCAGATGGTTCCGTTTCGGAAGATACTACTTCGGTTGTTTCGGATGAAGCTCCGGCTCCAGAATCTGTAGTCGAAGATAGCACTTCTGTATCCGAACAAACAGAAACGCATTCTGCTGAATCTGAAGAGACACAGCCAGTGGCCGCTAGTGCCGACCCAACAGGTGATTTATCGGTAGAGACACCGGTAGAAGACATAGCGCCGGTTGCCGAAACAGCAACTGAGCCCATTGCCGATACGCCCGCAACGGCAGTATCCGATGCGGGCCAGATGAATGAGTCTGCACCGGTAGCTGGCGATGAGGCTTCTGTTAGCGAAGAGATTACGGCCCAATACGCCGAGTTGGAAGACGCTGAAGATGAGACCGCTGCCCAGGTTTCTGTTGATTATAGCCATTTCACCAAGCAGGATTTCGTAAATCTGCTCGAAACACAAATGGCAGCGATCAGCATTGCGTCGGTCTCGCCGGGTGATTTTAAGAAAGCAGATCAGGTACTGAAGGAAGTGAAGCCACTTTTCGATCAGATGAAGCGGGCTGAGCGGGAAGCTGCTTTGCAGGCATACGTTGCTGAGACGGGTGCTGAAGAAGGATTCGAGTATAAATATGACGATTCTGTACAGCGGTTCGATGAGCTGTACAAGCAAATCAAGAGTCAGAAAAATACCTACTTCCAGAACCTGGATAAAGCGAAGGATACAAACTTTGCCTCTAAAACGGAGTTGTTGACCCGATTGCGTGAACTTGTCGAAACGGATGAGAACAACGCCGGCGATCCAAAAGTTAGCTGGAACGAGTTCAAGAAAATCCAGGACGAGTGGAAAGCGGCCGGGAACATGAACTCCCCGCACAATGCCACGCTTTGGGCTACTTACCACGCGTTGGTGGATCGCTATTACAGCAACCGGAATATTTATTTTGAATTAAAAGAACTCGACCGTAAGCGGAACACCAGCCTGAAAACGGAGGTGATCGAGAAGGTCGAAGCCATGGCGAAAGCAGCGGAAGAGACGCCGGTAACGCGTCAAACCATTGATGAAGCCAATGCCCTGTTTGAAGAATATAAGCATATCGGTCCGGCGCCTAAAGCCGAACAGGAAGTGCTCTGGGGCCGGATGAAAGCCGCGTTGGATGTGCTGTACGACAAACGTCGCGGCCAAACCAACGAGCAGCGGAAAGAGTCGGCGCAATTGTACGAAGAGAAGTCGGCCATTTACGAAGAACTGGTACCCATTACCTCATTTACGTCGAACAGCATTAACGACTGGAACGACAAAACGAAGGCAGTAATGGCTTTGCAGGATCGTTGGAACGGCATAAAAGGTCCGATGCCCCGCGAAGAAGGCAAAGAATTGAGTAAGAAATTCTGGGCTGCTTTAAAGACTTTCTTCCACAATAAAGGCGAATTTTTCCGTCAGCTCGAAAGCAAGCGGGAAGAAAACCTGCGGGCCAAAACTGAACTCTGTGAGCAGGTTGAAGCTATCCTGGCAGCAGGAGAGGAGTCGCCGGAAATTACACAGACGGTTATCGAATTACAGCGCCAGTGGAAAAACATTGGTCAGGTACCGGAGAAACAAAAGAATACTATCTTCGACCGGTTTAAAGCCGCCTGTGATGCGTTCTTTAATAAGAAACGCTCCAAGAATCAGGAAACGGAACGCGAATTTGAGAACAACCTGGTGCAGAAAACGGCTCTGATCGAACGAATCGAAGCAGCCGCAAGCGCCAACGCCGACCTTTCTGAATTGAATGAGTTCAAGAAAGAATGGAACAGCATTGGTTTTGTGCCGAAGAAAGACATGCAGTCGATTCAGAAGCGGTACATCAATGCTGTAAATGCCTTGGTTGGCTCAACCGGTAAAATTCCGGCAAAGGATAAAGAGCGGATCATGCTGCAAAGCGAAGCAGAAGCGTCCCGCTCGGGTGGCCGCGATCGGGATCGTGACTTCGGTCGTGGAAACCGCGACGGTGGTGGCGACAATAAACGGGAGGGTGATATCCGTCGGCGTATTACATCTATTGAGAATGATATCGCTACTTATCGCAACAACATCGAGTTTTTTGCCCGCTCGAAAAACGCCGATAAACTGCGTGCCGAAATTGACAAGAAAATTGCTGATGCAGAGAAGCAACTTGACGACCTCCGTCACCAACTTCGGGTAGCACAAGCCTAATTTTTTGACAGGATTACGGATTTGATTGCCATCATGTTAGCGTTTCAATTCGGCATCCTGTCAAAAAAAGTTTTTACTTTTAGTGCCTCTACTTGCACAAAAGAGCGAAAAAGCCTACTTTTGCATCACGATTCGGAAACGAATTAAAATAAGGAGTCGCCAGTGTCGGATAGCGGTCGATTCCGCCTGATTTGTAATCAGGATGCGCAAGCGCGTCGGGGGTTCGAATCCCTCCACTGGCTCACTAGAAATCAGCCACTTAGCAGAAATGTTAAGTGGCTTTTTCATGTTTGTATGAAACACTGGCTCATCCTTCTCCTGCTTTTTCAGTTTAAACAGTTGACAGCCCAAATCAGCCCTATCGGTTTGGGAACGCTGCAACTGCTTGTTACAAGCCCGGATTCGCTCAATGAGAGTGAATTTACGGAAGATGACCAATCCTATGTGAAAGGAACGATAGCCCTGCCCTGCACGCACATTCGTTCATTTAAAGCCGTGAGTGCCGTAATTGAGGGTGTGGTCATTACAGATGTCAACCTGTATTTTTACGATAATCGCTTATTCAAGCTGTCCTGCCATTACAGTGATGAACTCGAACGGGTTTTTACGAAAAAATTTGGAGCGGGAACGCAAAAGCCCGACCGCCGAGTCGTGCTTTGCTCTAAAGAGAAGCCATTAGTCATTAAGGGTACTCTGTGGCAGCAGAATGATATATTGGCACTGGTTGTGCAATCGTCAGGGTACACGGCCACGTGCGAGCTGGAGAATAAACGAAAGCTGGTTATTACCGGTCAGCGATTAAATGCGCTGGCATCTGACTGTGAACTGAAGTATGCCGACCCCTCCATTGATTCCTTCCTGAACGGGTTGCCCTGAAAGGCCGTTACACGCACCGCGGAGCCTGGAAAAATAAAAACAATGCCAAAAATCTAGCGGCTGAGTCTTAAGGTCTTAACCTCATAAATCGTTTATAACTCTGTTCCACTAAATCAGATAGCCGTTTTTGGGACAATATGGGCGCAACCTGGCACGTATTTTTGTCGTATGAATAGTGCCGACGAAAAATTAATTACCTTCTTCACAGGTCGAAAATTACCCCCCAAAGGCTACTTCCAGATATCCGCCTGGGAGTCAACATTCAACTTGAAAAGTACCGTCGATCTGGCGATCATCGGCCTTCGAGCGGGAGACGGTGCCAGTAGAGACACATTACGACGAATTAGGGAGAAGCTGGAAGCCAGTGCGAAAACAGAGCCGTAACGTATTAATGAACAATAAAAAAATACCCAACCTACAAAGGCAGGCCGGGCATTTATCGATAGGTTGGTAGATGGTGTTTAGACCCTGGTAAAACTACCCCGGTCACCGGTGAAGCGCGTTTATCTATTGAATGACATTATCATGCTTTAATAGAGTACATCTCGGCTGGTAATGCTACTTTGAACAGCTCAGCTATTGGGTCGTTATGCCTAAGCATTTGAACTGGTAAATTATGTGGTGGATATACGCATTACTTTCGGCCTTTTTTGCTGCCCTAACGGCCTTATTAGCAAAAATCGGCATCAAAGGGGTTGACACAAATCTGGCGACTGCCATTCGTACCGTTGTTATTTTGCTAGTGGCCTGGGGCATTGTCTTTTACCGGGGCGGACTGGATTCTCTACCCGGCCTAACGAGGCAGAACTGGGTTTTTCTTACCCTGTCCGGCGGAGCAACGGGACTATCCTGGATTTTCTATTTTAAAGCGCTTCAACTGGGTAAGGTGTCGCAGGTGGCACCGGTCGATAAGCTCAGCGTAGCCATAGCGATTTTGTTGTCGGTTTTGTTTTTGGGTGAAGTACTGACCTGGAAAGCCGCTCTGGGCGCCGTCCTGATAATCGGTGGTACCCTGGTGTTGATCTTGTAACAGAAGTATGTGGGTCCTTTTCAGCCCTGTTTTTACTGAATTTTTAATCCGACAAAAGCGGCTGAAATTCGTTAGTAAAGGACTAAGCTGATTGTGTAAACCCCGAACTTCTCCGTTATGAGCGCTTTTGATCAACTCGTTCCACTACCCGGCAGCGAAAAGACTGTTCCCAACGCTACCCCCCTGCAAACGCTTGACCCGCATGAAGTCCTGACCGTTACCATACGGATTCGTCGCAAAAGGACATTAGACCCACTGGTAAACACGGGCGATTCCGTAACGGAGGTTGTCAGCCGAAGTGAATATGCCAGTCGATTCGGAGCTGATCCGGCCATTGTCAGGCAGATTGAAGCCTTCGCCAGCGCTTATGACCTGAGTCTGGTAGAACAGAGTCTTGCCCGGCGCAGCGTCTTGTTGCGGGGAACGGTGGCGCAAATGGAGCAGGCTTTTGGGGTGTCGCTTGCCAATTACCGGATGGCTGACGGGACCGTGTTTCGGGGTCGAACCGGCGTTATCAACGTACCTGTCGAACTGGTCGGGCATATTGAGGGCGTGTTTGGACTGGACGACCGGCCACAGGCACGGGCGCACTTTCAGGTATATAAGCCGGAAAGCGGGGGAAAGGTGGCCCCTAGGGCGGGAGGTATTTCCTATACACCACCTCAATTGGCAAAGCTTTATAATTTCCCGACTGGGGTGACCGGTAAGGGACAATGCATTGCCATTATTGAATTAGGGGGCGGTTTTCGTACGGCGGACATTAAAACGTATTTTAGTAGCCTCGGACTCAAACCACCGACTGTCGTTGCCGTGTCGGTTGATGGAGGGCACAACTCACCCAGTACTGCGGATAGCGCCGACGGTGAGGTCATGCTCGATATAGACGTTGCGGGTGGTGTGGCACCGGGGGCAAAAATAGTGGTTTATTTTGCTCCCAATACCGATCAGGGTTTTTTGGATGCCATTACGACGGCTATGCACGATACGAAGAATAAGCCGTCGGTCATTTCCATTAGTTGGGGAGCCGCCGAAAGCAACTGGACGCCCCAGGCGCTAACGTCGTTTAATCAAGCCTTTCAGGCAGCAGCGGCTTTGGGTATAACCGTGTGTGCCGCTGCGGGCGATACCGGCTCCGACGATAGTGTGGGCGATGGGAAAGCACACGTTGACTTTCCGGCTTCGAGCCCGTTTGTGCTGGCTTGTGGCGGTACAAAACTCACGGCCAGCGACAGCACTATAGCGTCGGAAGTGGTTTGGCACGAAAGCAAAACCAGCGCAACGGGGGGCGGCATCAGCGACGTGTTCGACCTGCCTGATTACCAACAGAAAAGCCATGTTCCGCCATCCGTTAACGATAAAACCCGAATCGGTCGGGGTGTTCCGGATGTAGCTGCCGTGGCGGACCCTGCTACGGGCTATGCCGTGCGGGTTGATGGTAGTAACCTCGTGTTTGGAGGGACAAGTGCAGTGGCTCCCCTCATGGCCGGACTAATTGCCCTTATCAACCAGCAGCGGGGTAAAGCCGTTGGGTTTATCCATCCCCTCATTTACACCAATACGGGGGTATTTAGAGATATTACCCAGGGAAATAATAGTACAACAACAGGGAATAAAGGCTATTCGGCGACTTCGGGTTGGGATGCCTGTACCGGGCTTGGCGTTGCCGATGGCAAGAAATTAGCCGGTGTTTTAACCAGTGCACCCATTGCTTAACCCGATTGTACTCTATTCCGATCGTGTGCCCGCCACGAAAATCAATTGAAGTGATACAGTAGAACCGGGATAATCAGCAGCACGAGTAAGAGCAGGATGAAGACAAGTTGCCAAAAGCGTGAATAATGGACATAACGGCTATTCCCGCCTACCAGATTCATTAACTCATTAATCCAATTTCTTGCCATCCAGTTAGTTATCGCTTGGTCTGTTGCAAAAGTAAGCGAACGCCTGAAAAAGAACATGTTATTAAATTGTTACGGCCAGGCTCACTTTTTGCGTTGGTAGAAATACAGGTTCTGAGGGGTGAAGAAGATGCGCTCCGATGTCGTGTAGTAGCCTGACCCATCGGCTGCCCAACAAACGGCTTCCCCCTGGGGCTCGTCGGCAAGCGGTATCAGGACGGGCTCGCGTTTAAGGGCATCAACAACGGATTCGTGCGGGTGTCGTTTGTAGTAAAAGAGTTTTTTATACGTACGGATCAAGATCTCGCTGCCATCTCCGGAGATGGCGGCTCCCGTTACTTTTTCGAAAGGCAGGCTGAGCACACGAGTCATCATGGCAGGCTGGTTAACGGGCTGCGGGTAGGAAGCCTTGTACACGGTTGAATACCGGCCTTTCGACAAGATAAACAGGTCTTTCGTGATTGGGTCCAGCAGGAGGGCTTCGGCATTCTGGGGGCCGTCCGGCAGTTTGAACCGGAGCGCATCGACCGAGGTAATGCGTTCTGTGACAGGTACCTTCTTCTCGGTTAGGGAGGGCTCCGGAAAACGGTAAATGATTTTCTGGTCGTGTTTAAAATTGTTATCGCCAATTTCAGCCAGATAAATGTAGGTTTTGCCCACTAAAGGGCCAGGACCGGTTGCTATATCCTCCCAATCATGATTAATCAGGCCATCGAGGATGTAGCGGGCACTTATACCTCCCGTTTTGGTCAGCAGTTGAATTTGATTCGCATTCCCGGAGTCTTCCTGAATCCAGAGGAAACCCGGATTCGCACGGCTCGGCGCGAGCCCGGAAGCTTCGATCAGCGATGGATCGGTCAACGTGCCGACAAGCCGGGGTTTTATGAAAAGCGTTGTATCGACCTTTAGAGCATCGGGGGTGTAGCGAACAGCGGAATCTTCAGGCGTTACAACTGATAGGTACGTAACTAATCCCAGCGTCTTAAAAAGCGCATTGTGGCTGACCTGACTACAGGCAAAGATGAGCCCGACAAGCACAAAGGCCCCTACATGAGTTAATTTCATTTGCATAGTCTGAGACGCCTGACGCTCGTTGCGGCCGGACTGTTACTTCCCGCCCACCGCCACGGCAGGTACTGTGTTGGTACGCAGACGGGCTACCCGGATACCCGATAGCCGTTTGTGCAACAAAACATAATCGCTTATTGGGTAAGTCGAAATGACGACTGTACCCTGATCGGAAGATGCGTGCAAAAGATGCATCCGCCCATTGGGCTGTCGAACGGCAAGCCCGACATGGCGCATATCAAGACCCGGTCTTGCCGCCAGTAGCATAACAATGTCACCGTCCTGTAACTGAGCTTCTGCCTGCCGGATGTGCTTAACCGGAATGAAGGAGAAGGTCTGCTGGCTCAGGGAGGCTTCGGTAAGTGCTACCTGTTTAAACGTGTTCAGGTCACGCAGCTGGGGGTACTTGTACATAGCCGACGTCATGTACGAAACGGGTTTGGCAACCGTAATTTTACCGGGCAGTTCGTTGCTTACATCGGTGATCAGCCCCTTCCGTTCATTATCGCGCAGCCAGTCGGAGAAGTAATGCAGTCGGCTGGCGTACCCATCAATGCGGCCGTTTCGGTACCGGAACCGGGTAAGGTAGTTTCGAAAGCTCTGCTCCAAAAGGGAGGTACCCGGTTTGTAGCCGACATCATGCAGGGCGAGCGTCAGCGCCAGAACACTCTCCAGATAGGTTGTACAATCAAACTCGCGGAAGTTGACAACCAACTGTTCGGTGGGTGTCTGATCGAGCGTGTAGGGGGCGTAGGGCCTTCTCAGAAATTGCTTTCCGATGAGTATGGCGGTTTCGGCAGGTGTTTTGCCCGTTGTGAGGGTCAGCGAGCGGAAGTCGCTGGATGTTGTATCCTGCGCCTGAACAACGAGTGAAAAAAAAGACAGGAAAAGAGTAGTAAACAGTTTTATCATAGAAGAGCAGCAATCTTCGGCTGTAATCTATTGACGTAGACACAACTGAAAAGTACTACAAATCTACAATTTAATTTCCAGCACCCGAACACTTCGCGGGGGGAGTTCCAAAGGAATTCCACGGCGTCCAACAGCTTCAAACTGTATATCTGTCAGGAAGATATCGCACAGGCGCAACGTCCTGGAAGAGTTTAAACCCATCGCATCAAAAGCGGCCTCCGGAATCGTAATGGTCGTTTCGTACGATTGGTGCTGGGAAAAGTTACAGACGATCAGCAATTTCTGCCGATCAGTAAACCGCAGATAACTATACACCTGGTGCGCGTCGTAGCCGGTGCTTTGCCCATTATCATTTACATATTGCAGGTCATAGAAATAGCCGTTCTGAATGGCATCGGAACCGTTGACGAGGTGGTTTAGCCGTTGGTAAAATGCACGCAGATTACGTTGGTCGTCGGTGAGTCCGGCTCCATCATACCGACCTCCATTGAGCCAGCCCTGCCATTCAGGCAGTCCCCAGTAATCAAATATAGTGGTCCGGCCATCGTCTCCACTAAATCCTTCAGCTCCTTCGGCCCGAACCCCAACTTCCTGCCCGAAGTAGAGCAGCGCTGGACCGGTGTGCATAGTAGCTGCGAGTGTCATGGCGGGTACTGCGGCCCAGGGATCGTTGGCAAAAAAGCGCGAAGCGATGCGCTGTTCGTCGTGAGTTTCCAGAAACCGGAGCATGTGTTGGGCGAAATCGCCGGACTCCTGCTGCCACACACGGGTGAGCTCATAGCAGGAGCCGTGGCCTTCCATGAGCCGCCGGAGCGAATCGTACAGCCCTACCTTATCGTACAGATAATCGAAGCCCCCTTCAAAAATATAGGAGCGGTACAGGCTCGGATCGTAGATTTCGGCGATGAAAATCATTTGCGGATACTGCCGCTTGACCCGTCCAATGGCCCAGTGCCAGAACTCGACCGGAACCATGTGCGCCATGTCGCATCGAAACCCGTCGACCCCTTTGGCCGACCAGAAGAGCAGAATATCGAGCATCTTGTGCCAGGTATCTGGAACAGGGTCGAACTGACGGCTCCCGTCGAACACGTTGAGGCCATAATTGAGCTTTACGGTTTCGTACCAGTCGTTGATGTCGGGTCGGGCCGTAATGGAGCCGCTGCCGGTCACTTTGGCCGGAAACTCACGAATGGGCGTTCCGTTGGGATAACTGCGCCCTGCTTCCGGAGAAACGAAGGTTTCGCCGGGCAGGTAATAAAAATTATTGTTTGGCGAAAAATGAACCGACGTGTCGTCTCTCTCCCCTAAATCAATAACGCCGGCGGGTCTGGCATCCGACCCGTACTGGCGGGCTACATGGTTCGGAACAAAGTCGATGATCACCTTCAGACCGTGAGCGTGGGTGCGATCGACAAGGGCCTCAAATTCGGCCATCCGATTGGGTACATCAACGGCCATGTCGGGGTCGACATCGTAATAATCTTTAACGGCATATGGGGAACCTGCCCGCCCTTTTACAACGGCTGGATCGTCGGGCCTGATGCCAAATGCGGAGTAGTCGGTTTGGGTAGCATGCTCCACGATCCCGGTAAACCAGACGTGCGAGACGCCAAACTGCCGGATCGATTGCAGCGCGGCCTCGTTGATGTCATTGAACTTCCCCGCCCCGTTTTCTGCATACGTGCCATTAGGTATGTTGGTGGTTTTTTGGTTACCAAATAGACGGGTAAAAATCTGATAGATAATCAGTTTATCCATGACCGGGACAACGGAGAGCGTATGCATAGATTCAGCGTAAAGCAGGATACAATGACCTTTCGGGATGCAGACGCAAAACTATGCCCTTTTTTGCCGAAAATCCTGAGTTATTTTTGCGTTATTGTTGCATTATTTTTAGTCAGAATTAGAAATCAACACGTTCATGCCTAATCAACTCACTATACGAATATATTTTTTACTGGTGGTTATGCTTCTTACAAGCTTGCCTTCAGCCAGGGCACAGAGCCCCCGAATTCAGCGCGTCAACCCAACCAACTGGTGGGTTGGCATGAAAAACCCTAATCTGCAACTCCTGATCTACGGCCCAAATGCGGGGAGCCTTACCTACACCATCAACTATGCCGGCGTAAAACTGGTAAAAGCGAATAAGGTCGAAAATCCGAATTATGCATTTCTGGATCTAACGATTGCGCCAACGGCCAAAGCCGGGACGCTAACGATTGTGGGGAAGGGCGGAGGGCAGACCATTACCCAGCCGTTTGAGCTGAAAGCCCGCGACAAATCGCCGAAAGGGCAGGGGGTGACGGCGGCCGATTTTATCTATCTCATCATGCCCGACCGATTTGCCAACGGTGATCCGTCCAATGATAAATTTCCGGATATGCTCGACACACAGGCCGACACGAAAAACCCGTACCTGCGGCATGGGGGCGATTTTAAGGGAATTATCAACCACCTCGATTATTTAAAAGACCTCGGTGTTACGGCACTCTGGCTTACGCCCGTCATCGATAACGACGAAACGCTCAAGAAAGAAGGACCGGACCGAAATCAGGCTGGTTATCACGGCTACCATTTTACTGATCATTATCAGATCGACAAGCGGTTTGGCGGCATTGCTGGCTACGTGGAACTGGCAGCCGCCCTCCACAAACGGGGCATGAAACTCGTGCAGGATGCGGTCTACAACCACATCAGTGATGACCACTGGTTCTTCAAGGACAAACCCATGCAGGACTGGGTCAACGTGTGGCCGACTTACACCGGCTCAACCCACAAAGAACAATCCCTTTATGATCCACACGGCGCTATGGCCGACAAAAAAACGCTGCTCGATGGCTGGTTTACGCCGTTTCTCCCCGATTTGAACCAGCGAAATCCATACGTAGCGAACTTCCTGATCCAGCACGCCATCTGGTCTACGGAAATGTTCAGCCTGGATGCCTGGCGTATCGACACCTATAAGTACAACGACCTCGCCTTTCTGAATCGCTGCAATAAAGCCCTTATGGACGAATACCCAGCCATTCACCTCTTTGGCGAATCGGTGGTCAACAATCCGGTTGGTCAGGCATTTTTTGTGAAAAATACCATTGGTTTTCCGTTTAAAAGTAACCAGCCAGGGGCGCTGGACTTCGTACTGTACAATGCGTTCAACGACGCGCTGAATCAGCGATTTGATTGGGACTCGGGCGTAAACCGCATCCATCAGGTACTCGCCCAGGACGATGTCTACGCTGATCCCAACAAGCTGGTTACGTTTCTGGAAAACCACGACACCGACCGCTATCTGTCGGTAATTGGAGATGATTTCGATAAGTATAAGATGGGCGTTACGTGGCTGCTGACTATGCGGGGTATTCCTCATTGGTATTATGGAACGGAAATTTTGATGAAAGGCACCAAAAACCCGAGTGACGCTGAAGTAAGGAAGGACTTTCCGGGCGGTTTTCCGGGCGCTAAAGAAAACAAGTTCGAAGCAGCCGGACGAAGTGACCGGGAAAATGAAGCCTTTCAGTTTGTTCGTAAACTGGCTACTTATCGACGTAACAATCCGGTTCTGCAATCCGGAAAACTCACGCAGTTTGTGCCACAGGAAGGAACATACGTCTACTTCCGGCACGACGTTACCAAAACCGTTATGGTGGCGTCTAATACCAGCGATAAAGAGATATCGCTCGATACATCCCGATTTGTTGAACGTATGAAGGGATTTGTCGCTGCCAGAAACATACAGACAGACAATCAGTTAACTAACCTGGCTATGATTAAGCTGCCAGCTAAATCTGCACTGGTACTGGAGTTGATCAAGTAAGAAACCTGTTTTTTTAGTTGCCGCGTTCCCGAATGATCCGACTACTATTCACAGACGTGGCAACCCTTTTTCAAAACGAGTCAAAGAATGGTCCCTTCATCTGTCCCTGAGCTAAATAATGAGTGGACTTCTACGGGTGTATCAAACCGGTCTCCCGAAGCGGTCCGTTTGGCATTGGCTGCCTTCGATGCGTCGCTGAATAGTATCGTGTCCATGACCGCGATGCGGGATGCCAGAGGCCAAATCGTGGATTTCCGAATGCAAACAGCCAATAAGTCAGTTGTGCAGAGTTTGGCCATGACACCCGAGCAGATTATCGGCACCCGGCTGCTGGACACGTTTCCCGGTAATCTTGAATCGGGTCTGTTTGACACTTACGTACGGGTTGTTACGACCGGAGAGCCGGAGCAGACCACGCAGTATTACAAAGATGACAAAGGGCTGGAAGCCTGGTTTACCGTATCGGCCGTACTTCAGGAGCCGGAAACCGTTGTGGTTACGTTTATGAACGTGACCGACAGTAAGCAGGCTGAACTGGCTTTAAAGCGACAGAGCGACTTGTTTCAGACGGTGCTCGACCATGTTCAGGCGGCTATATCGCTCCACACAGCTATTCGGGATTCGGATAATCAGATTATCGATTTCCGGACAATGATGGCCAATCGGCGCGCCAAGCTTATGTGGGGTGATCTGACCGAGCCAATCATGACGCAAACGTTTCTTCAGGTGGCCACACCGGATCAGTTGGAACAGGACCTGGAGAAATACATTCGGGTGGTCGAAACGGGTGAACCCGACTTGACCGAGTTTAACATTGGCGAACAGTGGTGGCTCCGCAGGACTGCGAAGTCGGGCGATGGGGTAGTCATTTTGAACATGAACATCTCCGAGAACCGGCACTATCGGCAACAACTCGAAGCGGCCAACACCGAACTCAAACGATCGAACGAAAACCTGCAATCCTTCGCTTACATTGCATCCCATGATTTGCAGGAGCCGCTCCGAAAAATCCAGGCATTTGGCGATATCCTGAAAGAACAGTATTCGCCCCTATTGGATAAAGAGGGCCAGCACATGATCGAGCGCATGCAGTCGTCTGCCGAGCGGATGTCCTCACTCATTCGGGACTTACTCGACTATTCGCGGATTACGTCCCAGCGCGAGATGTTTCGGCCTTTTTCGCTGACAAAATTGCTCGAAGACATCATTGAGGACCTCTGGCATCCGATTGAGCATACGAAAGCCCGAATCGAACTGGGTTCGGGTAGTCAACAACCGTTGCCCGATCTTATCGGCGACCGGTTTCAGTTGCGGCAACTCTTCCAAAATTTACTGTCCAACGCCCTTAAATTTTATAAAACCGATGAGGCTGGTCTCCCCGTGCCTCCGGTTATTACCGTCTCGGCGCAGCAGAAACGACGTGTAAATTTACCCATCGATGTCCAACAGGACTTGGTCGAGAATGAGTCATTCTGGGTAATTCGTGTAGCCGATAATGGTATTGGTTTCGACCAGAAACACGCCGATCTTGTGTTTGAAGTCTTCAAACGCTTACACAGTCGGGAGGAATTTGAGGGTACCGGTGTCGGTCTGGCCGTGGTCAAAAAAGTTGTTGAGCAACACGACGGCGCCATTCGCGTGCAGAGTGAGCCGGAGAAAGGCACTACCTTTACAATCTATCTGCCAGCTTATACTGCTTGATTAGCAAGGTATTGCGCTGGTGGCTAGTCGTGACAGCGGTTCGGAAAATCCGTTTTATGAATTCTTACTAGCGATGGAACAGTTACGCTTGTTTTTTGCCGGAAATGGTTTCAATGCGGATCAGCAGACGGCCATTGCTCAAGCGTTTACACGGCAGGAGTTGACAAAGGGTAGTTTCTATCTGTGCGAAGGGCAGATTAGCCAGCAGTTAGGTTTTGTCGAGCAGGGGTTATTTCAGTATTTCTGCACACGGGACGGCGAGGAGATCACCACCTATACGACCGGTTCGGGTGGTTTTTTGGTTTCGCTGAGCAGTTTTCTAAAGCAACGACCCGCCCGTGAATCCATCCGGGCGCTCACGGATAGTATCATCTGGGTCATTCATAAATCGTCTTTTGATCAACTTCGGCGGGAGGTCACCTCCTTCGAAAGCTTTTATGTCGGCATTTTGGAGGAGCAGATCAGCTGCATCGACCAGAGTCGATTCAACTTACTCACACTCACTGCCGAAGAGCGTTATCAACGATTGATAGCCGAAGAACCGCACCTGCTGCAGGACGTGCCACTTCACCATCTGGCATCCATTTTGGGGGTAACGCCACGGCATCTGAGCCGTATTCGGGGCCAGATTCGGTAAAACAGGTTTAACGATCAGAACGCTGGCGCAATCTCGCCTGCAGTTCACAACCTGAGTCGTTTTTGATGAAAAATGAGGGAGCACTCAGTAGAATAGGAGCAGTTTGTAAATTTAGAGGGTAGATTCTATTCAAACGACTCGTATCAATGAGACCAATCCTTGCTCTGACCCTGCTCATCCTGCTCACTGGCTTAAGCAGTAATGTTTCCATCCTTGAGCCAGTACTTCCATTGAAAGACAGGTCGGGGTGGGGGCTGGGCGTGCCTGCTGACGAACCCGTAATCGTTAATCTGCAGGAGGAGTTTCAGACCATCCATAGTTTTGGTGCATCGGACTGCTGGTCGGCAAAGTACATCGGCAAATGGAAGGACGAGACCAAGAAAAATCAAATTGCCGATCTATTGTTCAGTCTGGATACCCTGTCTAACGGGCAGCCAAAGGGAATCGGGCTGTCGTTGTGGCGGATCAATATCGGAGCCGGAAGCTTCGAACAGGGCGATAGTAGTTCCATTACGGATAGCTGGCGTCGCGAGGAGTGTTTTTTGAGCCCGGACGGTCGTTACAACTGGACTAAACAGGCAGGGAGTCAGTGGTTTTTGCAGGCTGCCCGTCGACGGGGCGTACGTTACGCGCTGGGGTTCACCAACTCGGCACCCGTTCAGATGACGCGTAACGGCAAGGCTTTTTCGCCGGGGGGGCGCTCGTTTAATCTCAAACCTACCGCAATGGCCCCCTTCGCCGACTTCCTGACAACGGTCGCCGATCACTTCAAACTCGATTACCTGAGCCCTATCAATGAACCGCAGTGGGACTGGATGGCCGAAAAAAACGGACGGGCCAAGCAGGAAGGTTCACCTGCCGAAAACGCTGATATTGCCGCCGTCACGCAAACCTTGTCGGCGAAGCTTTCTCAGCGGAAATCCAAAACCAGTATCGTAACGGGAGAAACGGCTCAACTCGACTTTTTATATGCGAAAGCAGAGAGTGGCCGGGGGCGTCAGCTGGATTATTTCTTTGCCCCCACAGAAGCCCCGGCTGTTATGAAGTTACCAAATGTTGAGCCGGTTTGGGCGTATCACAGCTACTTTACAACCTGCCGGGATTCGACGCTGGTGGATGTTCGCCGGAAAGCTGCCCAGCGCGCAAAAGCGGTTGGGAGCCCGATGTTGTGGCAAAGTGAGTTTGGTGTATTGGGCGACATTTGCGGGCAGTACAATGGTGGCCCGCGCCATACCACGATGGATTACGGCCTGTATGTTGCTAAAGTCATCCACAACGACCTGACGGTTGCGAATGTCACTTCCTGGCAGTGGTGGCTGGCCATCAATCCCTATAATTACAGCGACGGGCTGGTTTATATCAACGGCCCCGACGGTGCTTACCGAAATCACGATAACGCCCGGACCGATGGGCAAGTGGTCGACTCCAGACAATTATGGGCGTTTGGAAATTACGCCCGCTTTGTGCGGCCCGGTATGAAGCGCATCGCCGTTCATTTGGCCGATAGCGATCCCGTTAAAGAAGCCAGCCAATGCATGGTGTCGGCCTACAAAGACGAGCGCCGTAAGCAACTGGTCCTGGTTTGCATCAACATGACGCCTACGGCCAAAACTTTACCCTTCAAAGGCCCGTCCATCCGGAACAACCGCTTTGCGTCTTACACCACCAGCGAATCGAAAACACTGGCAAAGTCTGTCGTTTCGTCCGGCGTTATTCAACTGGAACCTAAATCGGTTGTCACATTAGTGGGTAGTTATCAATAACTCCTGAAAAGAAGGACAACGTACGAATTAGACATTTGTCCAGTAGTTTCGCCGGGGAGCCAGCCAACTTTGTACCATCAGATTTAACCAAATAGATGATATGAAACGGCTGGTTTTAGGTGTTTTTATAACCGTATCCATTCCCTTATATGCTCAGCGGTTTTCCCGCAATGAGATCAGTTTAAATGGGTTTCGCAACCCGTCTATCGGGCTCGAATATCGGCGTAGTCACGTTTCCGTTCACGCTGGGTATTACCCTACCAACTTTACTTCGGGCGTTACAACATCATTTGGCCGAGCGGGGCTTACGTACTGGTTTCTACCCGTTGGGCAACGACCGAATCCATCTTCTTTTTACGCGTCCGGGTCGTACGTTCGGGGGCTGGATCGGGACTACGAAGGTATGAACGGAGCCATGGCCGAAGTGGGCTTTCGCTGGATGGTCTGGCAGGGGCTCAATTTCCGGATAGGCGTAGCTGCACTGGCCTCCCCGGGCCTGGATCTGAAAATCAACCCGACACCGGGGATTAGCTATTCATTCGCCTGGTAACCTGTCAACGCTAAAAACTTGTCATCATGAAAACGACTGCATTGCCGTCTTACCGGCTCATTGGCTGGTTGTTCGTATCCGGCGCTGTACTGGTACTTATTCCCTACATTGTCCTGACCCTCATTTTCGACTATCCCGCTATTCTGCGGCAGGACCCCGGCGTTGTACTGATGCATTTTCTGGCTGGCGGCCCTACACTCGTTGCCACCTGGTGGGCATTCGCCGTCTCCGGGTTTCCGCTCCTGATCGCTTATGTACTACTCGGGCAGCGGTTGGAAACGAAAGTCTATTTCGTTCGATGGGCAACTACGCTGGGGGTTGTGTCGGGTTTCTTACAAATCATTGGTTTGCTGCGCTGGACGTTTGTCGTGCCGGTGCTGGCCTCTACCTACGTTCATGCCACCGACCCCGCTATCCGGGCTGCCAGTGTCGTTGCGTTTCAGACCATTCACCAGTTCGGGGGGGTAGTACTGGGTGAGCACCTGGGCCAGCTGCTCACAATTATCTGGACGATATTGCTGTCGTTGGCTTTCGAGCGGCTTGGCCTTTTTTCAAGATGGGTGAGCTTACTCGGCTATGTGGCGTCGGCGGTGTATGTGCTGGCGCAGGGAGAGTTAGTGGCAACGGTTATAACGGGTTTCCCGGTTTGGGATTTGGCTGGCTTGATTGGGAGTACCCTCTGGCTCGTCTGGCTTTTGGTTATTGGTGTTCAATTTCTGCGGTTGAGTCGGCAGAAACAGATAGTCGCACTTACTTAAATCTGCCTACCTTTGCGCCTTATTAAGCAGATAAAGCCCAAAATGAGTCAGATAAAAGCCTTTCTTTTCGACCTCGACGGGGTCATCGTTGATACCGCTATCTTCCACTATCAGGCTTGGAAGCGGCTGGCCAATGAACTCGGCTTCGATATTTCCGAGGAGTTTAATGAGCGCCTTAAAGGCGTAAGCCGAATGGAGTCGCTCGACCTTATACTCGCGCACGGAGGATTGACCTTGCCCGACGAGAAAAAAACGGAATTGGCCGCTCAGAAAAATGAGTGGTATCTCGAACTTGTCAGCCGGATGAACTCCGACGATATACTGCCCGGAGTAGCCACGTTTTTCTCCCAGGTTCGAAAAGCCGGTTTACAGACGGCGCTTGGCTCGGTCAGTAAGAATGCTCCCCTTATTCTGGAGCGCATTGGTATGACACAGGCTTTCGATGCCATTATCGATGGAACGAAGATCAGCAAGGGTAAACCGGACCCGGAAGTATTTACGAAAGGGGCCGACGAACTTGAGGTAAGTCCCGCGGAGTGCGTCGTTTTTGAAGATGCCGTGGCGGGTGTCGAAGCCGGTAAACGGGCAGGTATGTTTGTGGTTGGCCTGGGCGCTGCCGATGTGTTGACGCAAGCTGATCTGGTTGCCCCCTCGCTGGAAAGCCTGACCGTACAAGAAGTGTTATCGAAGGCTGAATAAGTTCAGGTATGCTTTTTAACCCGTTGGTGGCTTTTGCTAAACTCAACTTCTATTGATACCGGGCTTACTAAAAGTAAATACCACGTACTGATCCCCTTCGCACCTTTCAAGGATATCGGACGGCCTATTTTCCGAATGATCTAGCAGCAAGCCCGTCAGTTTTTCTGACGGGCTTGCTGTTTTGTCTGGTTATTGCGCTCGCTTCCGGAGCCCCTTCTGCTGCCTGACTAGTGGCCGGTATCATCGGCGGTATTGTTACTGGCCTGCTTTCTACTGATGGGTTTGTTGATGTTGAATGTTGGCAGATGCTGCCAGCACTAGGTAGGTATCGTGTACCGGGCTAAAAGGCCAGCCAGCCCGATACCTTAATAGTAAAAGGCGTAACGGGGATGCCGGTACGACCAATATTGTCGCGGTAGGTGAGCCGATGAATCGCATCGACGCGGAGCACTTTAAAGATGTTGTCGATACCGTAGCCCACTTCAACATAAGGTGTTCGGGTCAACGAACTAAATCCATCCACGGCCTGCCCAGCTTCATTGACAGCTGGGATAACCGATAAATTGCTGCCCGATACTCCGCCAATGAGCACCTTTGCGGTAACCAGTTCCCGCCATTTTAGCTGTCGAAGCAACGGGAGTCGGTTAAACAACAGACCACCAAAGTTGTGCTCGTACTGTAGTGTTGCCCAGCGGTCGCAGATAAACTCGAAGTAGTTCATCAGGTTATAGGCATTCCCGACATAAAACGACGATTCGTTGCCCAGCGGAGTGTACAGCAGTGGGTACGGAACCGTTGAGGGAATAATACCGGCCCCGATGGTATAATAGGACCTGCCCAGAACGCCCATGCGGAAGGAATGCTTCATGGTGAGGGCAATGCGCTGGTATGTAAAATCGCTTCCCAGCACATCACGCAGGGCAAGTGTGTACCGCAGGGTAAAAATGGGTTTACGAATGGCCCCGGTGCTCACCCGCACATTGTCATTTTGCAGAATCACTTCATCAGGGGCAAAGCGCGTTTCCGAAATCAGTTCCGTGATTTGGTAGTTGCTCCGAATTGTCTGGTCACGGTCGTTCATCTGCGGGCTGAATGCAAACGGAAACAGCGGCTCAAAATTACGATTGCGCAACGCAACTGTCTGGGTGAAACTGCGGCCCATTTCGCGCCGGAAATAGGCCAGTTTTTCTTCCTGGAAATAAGCCCGCCGAATGGTGCCAAAGCGCGAATACGCCCCAAAAAGGGAATTATTACCGATGTTATCGGCGGATACGCCAATCCGTTCCAGATCATAACTTTGCCGAACGCCAATGACTGTCCAGGGCTTACGACTCAGGATGTATTCGACGTTGGCGCTGTACTTGAACGTTTCATCCTGCGTGCCATAGGCTGCATAGCCGCTCAGCAACCACTTACGGCTGAAACCCGTATTCGTGCGTAGCCCCAGCCGAAACCGCTGCCCTTCGATGGTGTTACTGGCATAAGAGTAAAGAAGTGGGCCAAGTTCGACGTTTAACTTCCCCAGCGGTTTGTACCCGATCACGCCCAGCTTGATAATCTCCCCGGCCACTCGCATAAACGGAACGTTACGAACGGAGTCGACAACTTCCATAGCCCGGTACTCGCGGGCGGACAGAGAGGCAGGGCGGACGCGCTGCCAGTAAGCGGCATCGGTGTCTTTGTAATCATCCGAGAGTTCGATCGATGGGTCATAAAAGCCAACCTCTTTCGGCTGATTTTCAACAATGTTTGTGGCCGCCGTGAAAAAACGAACCAAAGCACCTGGTGCGCGTGGAGTCGGTTCGTCGGTGTCGATCATCACCTGCGTTTGGGTTGGGAAGCGAAGACCCGAAGGGGTAGTCTCCCAATCCTGCTCGATATGTAGCTCATCGACAAAGTTGATATTCGCCCGCTTACCAACCCGGGCATCCATTTGGGCCAGCGCAAAATGAAGCGTATCGATAAGAAGAGTGCCCGTAAACGCCAGGTCGCTGGCTCGTTTGGGGGTGAACTCAATGGCAAAGCAAACGGCGTTGTTCAGAACAATCGTGTCCCTGAGCCGGAATCGGTAAATCGTTTCCCACTGGCTGCCAATAGGGGAGGGTATGTCTTTCTGGAGGATGTTGACGGAGTTCCGGTAGAAGTTATACTGCTGAAAAGAGGCACCGGTGAGCTGGGAAATAAGACCGCCATCGCTGACCCCAACCCCCGTTACATGGGATTTCAGCACGACCTCTTTTATTTTTTCGGGCTGGGAGCGGGCGTAAAAGTTAGAGACCGTTTCGGAGATAAATACTGGAACGGCAGGTTGCCCATTTTCATCTACGATGGCGGGCAGTTTGCCCAGCAACCGCCCGATAGGCCCCGGCTTTTTGTTGTTTTTACGCTTTTGGGCAAAATTATTGATGTACCCTTCAACCTTGGTATAACTATCGTATTGATAAGCCATCATTTTTGCCGGGTTGTACTCGTCGCGTCTTCGGAGGGCTTCGCGCATGATCCGATAAGCCGGGTCGCCCCCTTTGGCGTACACGTTAACCTCTTTCAACTTTGTGGCAGTTGCCGTAAGCTGCGCATTGATTGTCTGGGCTGCCTGTAGTAAAAGTGGATAAGCGGTGGTTCTATAGCCTAAGCTTAAAACGATGAGCGAATCGGATAACTGAGTGAGACGAAACGAATAACGCCCATCTGCATCGGAGGTGGTACCGGAGGTTTTGCCCTTCAGTGCAATACTGGCAAACGGGATCCCCTCGCCGGTAGCCGCATCGGTAACCCGCCCCGATACTACATAAGCGGTCTGGGCAGACGTCGACAGCGACAAGCCGAATGCAACCAGGCTATACGTACTAAAGAACAGTAAGAATTGCTTCATTCAATGGTCAGGCGAACTGATATTCCTATAGTTAACCGGATAGTAGTCAATTGAGTTTACTATATAGGAAAAAATTGACTAAAGCTGGTTTCCAACTAGATAAATACTTAATAATAAGGTGAGTATAAAAATGGAAATTGATCTAAACTAATACATAAATGCAGACTCTAGTAGTCTGTACGCTTTATCTTTACGTTATGTTGCAGAAAAACAGCTGTTGCCGATAAATTGACTAACCCCAGAAGCAATACTGTTCATCCTGTTCAACCAGGGCAACAAACTGGTCTATTGTGTTCACAAAGGGTTGTGGTGCATAGATTTGCCACGTCAAACTTGAACGTTTCCAAAAAACCTTCCACTGGTTTCGGGATTTTACAAATGTTGCCTTTGCTACCGCCGACTCGAACCGTTTGTCCGGTTCATGGAGGTAAGGCCTGCTCTCAAAGATGATGATACTCTGATTTTCTATTTTATACGCTATATCGATCTGATCCCTGAGTGCTTCACTGGGTCGGATTTTATCAATGTAGTTTTCCAGTACCTCGATTGTATCCAGGGTTAACAGCAGATCCAGACTCATCGTGATTGAATATGGTTTGGAAAAAAAAATACGGAAAGAGTTCTCTGCTATAGAACGACAAAATCCATTTAATTAAATCCGGGATTTGATTTAATTAAATGGATTTTATGTCTGTTGTCAACTAACATAATGAGCCACAATAGGCATGGCCCGACGTTGCTGTCTTATTGCACAGCAGGAAATGCCCGCTGAGCCGCAATTATTTTCCATTTTTTATCCTGCTCCTTCAAGATGTGCGAATACACAGATGGGGATGTGGCCGTTGAGTTGGTTGATGTACCATACACCAGAATTGTGTGGTCGTCGAGCGCTTCGGCGCGGTCTACCTTCGTTTTTATGGTTTCCGGAGTTGTGCGGGCTAACAGATTCTTTTGAATATCTGAACCACTCAGGATCGTTCCTGCTTCGGTTAATAATGCTGTTTTTACCGGCATGACGGCGGCCAATGCACCCGTATCTCCTTTGGTATAGGCCGTTGCATACGCTGCCTCAACGGCGTTGGCAATTGAATCGATGGAGGTTTGTGGTAATGGTCCACCCCGCGGCCGACTGCCACGCACGAGGTCTTTACCGGCATTGCCCAACTTTTTGAAAACGGGTACGTCGAACCCGATACCCGCAGCGAAGATGGCAACAATAACAACCGGAATGATCAGTTCCTTTTGAATACTGCCCGTTCGTCGGCTTTTGGAGTACCCAACAATCGACGACCAGTTATTGACAATATGAAAGACCGCAGCGATAAAGAACAGCACACCAAACCAGGCGTGGGTGTGATCGACAACGTAGCCGCCTTGCCCAAAATAAATTAACAGGCCCGTAACGGACAGAACGGAAAATACCGCTGAAACGGAAAGACTAACCAGATTTTTTGACTTCATGAGTTATTGTATAGGGAATGTGCCGGCAAAATCGAAAATGAACTTGTAATAAACAAGAAACCCCTCCCGCAGAGCAAGAGGGATTGATCACCAACCTAATCTAATTATCTTAAGCCCCGCCAAAATAGTCTGGCGGGGCGTATACTACCTGTTATTAGCGTGGACGACCACCTCCGCCCGTCCGGCCACCACCACCGGCAGGTGCTGCTGGAGCGGCTTGTTGCTGGTTATCTCCACCGCCACCCCCTTCACCTTCCTTCACGTCGTCGTTATTAACTGACTTCCGGCGTTTTTGAGGGGCATCGAAACTCATTTTACCCAGTTTGTAGCTGAACGTTAACCGGACACCTGCATTGTAGAAGCTGGTTTGCGAATTCTGCGTCAGGATAGGCGATGCCAGTTCTGAACGTTGCGTAAATGGGTGGTTGAAGATATTCTCTCCGGCCAGACCCAAACTTGCTTTCTTGTTGTTGAACTCTTTCCGCATACCAATGCTGTAGAAGTACATCGGGGTCTGATAGCCCTGCAATTGCACCTGCTTGCCACGTCCACCGCCAAAGAGCTGGAACGCCCAGCCATTGCTGAGGGTTACGCTGCTTTGAATCCGGCCACCTATAACCCAACCAGAGTTAGCGGCCGAATAGATTGGGTTGGCGTTGTTATTCGTCAGGCTGACGTGGTACAGATCGAGGCCACCGCCCAGTTGCAGTTTGCGAAAGAGTGTCCCGTTACCGAAGAGGTTCAAGCCAACGGCGTCCTGCCGACCAACGTTCTGGTATGTAGTCCGGATTACTTGCTGAAAAACTTGGCTGGTTACATCACCAAATGTTTGGAGTGACACATCACGAACGGCGGTGATTTCATTGGCCGTGCGTCGGGCAAAGAGCGAAGCGTTCAGGTACAGGCCTTTGATGTTGGCACTGGTGCTAAATTCGAGATTGTCCGTAAACTCGGGCGATAGCAGGGGATTACCCTGGGTAATGTTCGTTGGGTTTGCGGAGTTCACGTTGGGGTTAAGAAACTGGATACCCGGCCGCTGAATACGGCGGTTATACGCCAGTTTAATAATCTTGCCCCCTTTCAGACTCTTGGAGATGTTAATGCTGGGAACCAGCGTACCGTAGTCCGGGATCGCTGTCGACTGGCCGCTTACTTCTTTGCTAAACCGGGCATTGATAAAGGTGTACTCATAACGGGCACCGGCTTTAACCGTGTATTTGTTCTTCGTTGTCAGGGTGTACGACAGGTAAGAGGCCGCAATGTTCTGATCGTAAAACAGCGTATTGGAAGGCCGGTTTTTGTCAACGATATAGTCGAAGTTATCGCCGGTAGCGAGGTAGTAGGTGTAATCGCTGTTTGCTTTCCGGAAAATACCTTTCGCACCAAATTCGAGTAACTGGTTCGTCTTAATGGGGGTCTGGTAATCGATCTGAAGTGTCGACTCCTGGTTGTAGCTCAGGTTGTCATTCTTTTGCCGGGAGGTAATCGTTTCAAAATCTGCCCCGCTTAAAATGTCTGCTACGAAGTTATTTGTCCGGTTGTTGCGGCTAAATAAGGCCAGGATACTGAACTCCTGTTGTGGTTTATAAATCTTGGTATACGTGACGTTTGCATCAACCGTTCCTGACAGATCCTTTGTTTGCACATTCCGGTCATTAACGGTTGGAAAATAACTATTGGGACCGGTGGTTTGCGTGAGCAGATGGTACTGGTTTGCCGTACCGTTACGGGCACCATAGCGCAGGCTTGCCGTTAGTGAAGTGCGTTTGTCGATGTCATAATCCCAGCCCAACTGGTAATTGCCAAATAAGCGCTGGCTCAGGGTAGTAGCTGTCTGAAGGGTGCGGGTGCTACCGGATAACGTATTGGTCGCTGCGTCGTAGCTGCGGGTTGTCTGATCGTTGGTAAAAGCCCCTCTTACATTGTATTCAGCCCGGCCAAATCCGCTGAGCGAGAAGCCCATTTTTCCCGTTCGGTAATTGCCGCTCAGCCCCAGATTACTGCCCCGGTTTCCGGCACCACCGTTCACATCGAGCGTAGCGCCCTGCAAAGTGGTTTTCTTGGTTACGATATTGATAATACCCGCTGATCCTTCGGCGTCGTATTTGGCAGAGGGCGAGGTAATCACTTCAACTGTCTTGATCATGTCGGCCGGAATCTGCTTCAACGCGTCGGCCACGCTGCTGGCAACAATGGTAGAGGGTTTGTTATTGATGAGTACCGTAACGTTGGCACTGCCCCGCAGGCTGACGTTCCCGTCCAGGTCAACGGATAACATGGGTACTTTGCGAAGAATGTCACCCGCATCACCACCTTTGGCGGCAATATCTTTATCGGCGTTGTAAACCAGGCGGTCTACTTTCTCTTCAATCATGGCAGCCTGACCTACTACGTTCACTTCGCTCAGTGTCCGAACATCGGCACCCAGCTTTATAGTACCCAGATTAATGTCGCTGTTTTTGTCAATAGTAAGGATGCTGCTTCGTTTATCCTTATAACCGATAAATGAGTACTGGAGCCGATACCGGCCCGGCGCTACTCTACCGATGGTAAATTTGCCTTTCGCATCGGCGGTAGTACCATCAATGGGTTTGTTGGTAGCCGTGTTGAGTAAAGCGATTGTCGCAAATTCTACGGGTTTATTCGTTGTTGAATCCATCAGGACACCGCTGATCTTGCCCGTACCCCGAACGATTGGCTCCGCTTCTGACGGAGTGGCGCCTACCTGGGGCGGCATACCTGCCGGACTGCCGATGCGGGATGGCCGAGAGCCGGCCGGTGCGGTGAAATTATCTGGACGGGTATTGGCTGGTGCTGCGCCAAAAGGATCTGGTGCGGGCGTTGGAGTGATCGTGGTATCCGTTGAAGGTGTTGTCGGCCTTCTACTGGCAGGGGTCTCTGTTGTTTGGGCAAGGGAGACGGTTGCGCTAACGATGAGTAAAGATAGTAACAGGGCTTTCATGAGGTTGTCGATTAACGGCTCAAAAGTGAGACGTTCTATTTATAGGATAAAAACAATTTGGCTGAATGCCGTTTTTTGGTTGCCGAAGGCAAAAAATATCGTGGCGAAAAGGAAACCAATAGTGGCTATTTTGAGGCTATTCAGGATCGTTTCATCGTAGCGTTAGTGTGCTAACAGTAAACAAAAACATTTGTTTAATCTGGTGACTTATTTGTAATCCAGTACATTTGTCAGTGTATTGAAGGCTCGTCGGGAGCAATATTTGAGTACCATGACACGACTTTTTTTATTACTTATCTTATTTGGCCCTATTTTCTTTCTGTTTACCTATAATTCAACGTATGGCTACGACGCGCTTGAATACCTGGTTATTGGGCGCTCGCTCAATGAGGGATATTCTCTGTATGATTTTATTCCATCCAAGTCATACCTGATCTACTCGTCGACCAATGTGTTGCTAAGTTTCCTGGGGGGCTACAACCACGTTAGTGTTTCCAGCCTGATAACGTTGCTGGCAATGGGCTGCGTGGCATCTGCCTGGCGGGCAGCCCGCCAATTTGGGGAGCGGGCGTCTTTAATGGCGGCTGCGCTGACGGCCGCCTGTTGTTTTTTCATGGAAATGAATTTCCTCGAGCCTGAAAGCTGGATTGGCATTTTTGGCCTCAATGCGTTTGTGTTGGCTACTGATGGTAAAGAACAGCCGGGCTGGCGTTGGCTGGGAGCCGGTATCCTGCTTGGCATTGCCATGTGCTTTAAGAGCGTGGTGGCTTTTTACGTTGTTGGGTTTGGGGCTTTTATCCTGCTTTTATGGCTTACCGGACGGTTGATGTTCTGGCCGATGGTGGCAAGGGGGATGCTGGTGTTGCTGGGTTTTTTACTGCCGCTAGTGCTCTCCGCCTTGTACTTTTACGCGACGAACCGGCTGGATGCTCACCTCGAATGGACGTATATTTATCCCTTTGGCGGCTACCCGTCGCACACAATTTTTCTGGTTAAATTCCTGATCAAATTAAGCTGGTTTCTGCTTTTGCTGGCGGTGTCGGCGGTTTTGATGCTGCAACAACCCTACCGGGCCGCTTACCAGCGAACACCCGCCCTTTGGCTGGCATTACTGCTTGCGGGCTTCTCCTGTATCGCCATGCTGAAGACACAGGCAAGCCATTACTTCTTCCCGGCCGCCGTTTTCTTCTCGGTTCATCTGGGCTTTATGGGCGATAAGTGGTTAGGACAGTACGAACGGAGGCACACCAGCGTACCGTATCGGTCTATATTTATGGGCGTCGGTGTTGTGGGCATCCTGGTGTTGATCAGTGCGTTTTTATACCGGCCCGATGCCATCAAACGATTTGTAACGATTGCCGATTATTCGGGAGAAAAGGACGCCGGCGATTTTATCCGTGAACAGGCCGGGCCTACGGGCAAAGTGCTGCTGTTTGATAATGCGCTGAGTCTGTACTATCTGTCGGATCGGAAGCCCAACGTACCGTTCTTTTTTACCGAGATGCAGACGACCCACTACATAAAGGCACACCCGGACACCTACAAAAAGGCGCTAGCGGATACGAGTTTGAAGATGGTGGTGTTTGGTAACCGGTCGAGCGTTATCGACGACAGTACTGCACTGAATGATCCGGCTAATGCCTATGCCATCCGGCAACTGCGAGCGGGGTTGCAGGAAAACTTTGTGCAAGTGAAAAATCCCCGCTTCCCGTTGCTTTACTGGGTACGTAAGTGACCTCACCATTGTTCGCCTGTTTTCGTTTACTTTTGTTTTATGCTGCTATCAGTTCTTATCCCTGCTTACAACGAGATCACATCTATTGATACCCTCCTCGAAAAGATTCAGGCTGTCCCAATAAATAAAGAAATCATTATTGTCGACGATGGCTCCACGGATGGAACCCGCGAACACCTGTTAACGCTTAAGGCCATTCCCAACATCCGGGTAATCTTTCACGAAAAGAATCAGGGAAAGGGTGCGGCCATCCGAACCGCCATTCAACACATGACCGGCGATATTGCCATTGTACAGGACGCCGATCTGGAATATGAACCGCAGGACTACCTGGCGCTCGTCAAACCCATTGCCGATGGCAAAGAGAAAGTAATTTATGGCTCACGGTTTTTAAATCCCGAAAACCGGCATTCTTACTTTAGCTTTTACGTGGGTGGCCAGGTTGTTACGTTGCTGACAAACATACTGTTCAACCAGCGTCTTACCGATGAGCCAACGTGTTATAAGGTGTTCGATGCCAACTTGTTGCGATCGATCCCCCTCGATTGCACCCGTTTTGAGTTTTGTCCGGAAGTAACGGCGAAAGTAGCCAAGCGGGGAATTCGTATCAAAGAGCTGCCGATTAGTTATTATCCCCGTTCAATTGCCGAAGGGAAGAAAATTTCCTGGCTGGATGGCGTCGAAGCCATCTGGGTACTCCTTAAATACCGGCTTATAAAGTGAGGGGTTCAGGCAGGATTGTGATTTTTTAACAGGATTCGGGGGTTTGGGTGAGGCTTGTTTTGATAAACAGACCCCACTCCAAACCCCCAAATCCTGTCGAATAGCCTTATTCCTGTTCGCGTTCTTTAACCATCGCCAGAAACGACTTAGGCACGGGTGCCTCAAAGCGCATAGGTGCCTTTGTGATAGGGTGCTCAAACGCCAGTACTTCTGCGTGCAGACCCAGCCGGCCAATGGGGTCGGTTTCTGCACCGTATTTAGCATCGCCTGCCACCGGGTGGTTAATGTCCTGCATATGTACGCGAATCTGGTTTTTGCGACCCGTTTCCAGCTCCAGTTCCAGTAAGGCATAGCCATTGCCGGCTTTCATGACCGTATAGTTCGTGATGGAGAGCTGGCCGGTTTCGGGGTTCTGGCTGGAGTACACAATCAGGGCCTTGCTCTCCCGTAGGTACGACGTGATGGTGCCCTGCGGGGGTTCCGGAACCCCCTCCACCAATGCTACGTAGGTTCGCTCTTTGGTTGTTGCATTCCAGGATTCCTGCATCAACCGCTGCACCTTTTCACTTTTGGCGAACATCATTACGCCCGAGGTTTCGCGGTCGAGACGGTGAATGATAAATATCTTGTTCTTCGGGTTTTCTTTCTTCGTGTATTCGCTCAGAATACCGTACGCCGTCCGGTCACGTTCTTTATTAGTCGCCATGGAGAGGAGCCCGGCCTGTTTGTTAATGACAATCAGGAACTGATCTTCGTACAGAATGGTAAGCCCGCGATACTGCGCTGTTTGTGGGGCCCGGTTGCCCGCCACCGTAACGACCTGATCAGGCTTCAACGGGTGGTTGAATTGGGTAAACACCTTGCCATCAACCAAGATTTGCTTATTGCTGAGCAGCGACTTGATATTATTGCGGTTCTTGTGTGGCAAATTGGCAATCAAAAATGCCATGAGTTCGGCGGGCTCCGAAACAGTCAGTTTAACATCAGTACGTTGGCCGCGTTGTCGGCGAGACTTGTCGTCGGTATTCTCCATAACGCAAAGGTACGGCTTCGTCACCGATCTTGCTTGTATTCGTTTCGACTGGTACAAAAAAGGCCTGCGTTGCCGCAGGCCAAGGGGAGGATTTAGGAATAGGAATCAGGTAAAAACAGAAAGAAGTAGAATCGCTTTAAATTTATTTTCCCAGCCACTCTTTGAATTCCGTCATGCGGTCGCCACTGACGAAAACTTCCTGACGGGATTTGGGGATCAGGTCGAGCTTAAGCTTACCCGCCGAAAAGGTATGAATGGTCTGGATAGCGGGTAACGAAACCAGAAACTGCCGACTGATCCGGAAAAACTGGCGTGGGTTCAATATCTGTGTCAATTTATCCAGACTGTAATCGACAGGGAGCGTCAGTCCGTCCTTTGTAACCAGAAAAACGACTTTTTCTTCCAGATAGAAATAAGCAATGTCGCCGGTTTCTATGCTCCTTATTTTTGTGCCGACGGTTATCATGAACCGCTCTTTATAGTCGGTCTGTTTTGATTTGCCAATCAGGTTTAACAGCGTTTCAATATCCTGAGCCGACGTTGAGGCTGTTTGCCCAAACTGTTTCTTTAGGGATTTATATTTTTCAATAGCGGCTACCAGTTCATCATAATTGATGGGTTTAAGCAGGTAGTCGATACTGTTGACCTTAAAGGCCTGAATCATGTATTCATCGTAGGCAGTCGTAAAAATGACAGGCGTAGTTAGCTGCGTTTGTTCAAAAATCCGAAAGCCAAGGTCATCCTCCAGGTGTATGTCCATAAACACCAGATCGACGGGCGCGGGTGATTCATCGAACCAGGCCACGGCTTCGGCTACCGATGGAATGCGAGCCAGTACTTTTATCGTAGGGTCATATTTGTGAAGTAAACTCTCGAGCCGTTTGGCCGTCAGGTTTTCGTCTTCAATAATCGTAACGTTCATAGGCGTATAGAACGAATGGCTGAATAAGGAAATCTATTCATAAAAAGGTCTCGTTCAGGCGAGCGTAGGCATGCCGGTCAATCCACCGTTGCGCTCACTCACCGGTTCATTCATTCGTTCGTTGAATAATAAGGGAATTTTTATGATGAAGCTGCCTTCGCTGTCGCTAACCCGAACGGGCCGGTCGGTCAGGAGGGCGTAACGGGTAATAATATTCTGCAAACCCATGCCGGTCGATGTTTCGGACTGGGGGCGGGGTTGTAGATTGTTTTTAACAACCAGACAGTCCCCCTCAAGCAAAATATGCACGTTCAACGGCTCTTTGGTCGACATGCGGTTATGTTTAACGGCGTTTTCGACCAATAACTGAAGCGTTAGCGGGGCAATGCTATACCGGGTCTGGTCTGCTTCGGGAACGTTGATGAGGACATCGAATTTTTTCTCGAAGCGGATATTCAGCAGGAAGCGGTATGCCTGAATAAACTCCAGTTCTGTTTTCAGCAAGACCCGTTCGTTGTCTTTCTGTTCCAGAATATAGCGGTATGCTCGTGACAACTGGTCAATGAACTTCTCCGAAAGTTCGGCGTCGGCATGCACCAGAGACGATAGTATACTCAGGCTGTTGAACAGAAAGTGCGGATTTACCTGACTTTTCAGGGCCGCAAACTGTGCCTGTACATTTTCTTTTTCCAGCCGTTCGGCGCGTACCTGAACAACTTCCAACTCGCGGTAAGCCCGCCGATTGGCAGCCAGGTAGAAGGCGGATAGCATAGCCATAACCGTTAAACCGTTATTGACGCGTCGGCGTTGTTCACTCCGTTTCCGTCGTTCTTCCAATATGGACGGTGTTGGAACCGGGCGCTGTGGCCGAATTTCCTGATCGCGGTACACACCGAAATTGCGTTCAAGTGCAGTATCCAGTCCACGCCAGGTCATAAAAAAGGCGAAGTTGAACACCAGGGCCAGGGCGCTGGCAATACCCAGGGTCGCCAGTTGAGCCGGAATTTTGAACTCAATGAGAAATCCTTCACCGAAGCGCTTGAAAAGTACCTGCTGAAGCCATTCGGTAACGGTGAGCCAGGCGTAAAAAAATAGAACCGTCAGGATCGTTTCGACTATCCAGAAAGGCACATTACGTGCCATCAGCAACCACGTCAGCGTTGGCACGTTGACGTACAGCCGAATTGGAAAGTAGATAACGAAGACGCTCAGGGCAAGTTGCCACTTTTGCGAAGTCGTCAGACGATTAGCCATGGTACATCAGGTTTATAAACAAAACTAAGTAGATCTGATAACTAGCAAAAAAGAAACCGGCGGAATGCCCGTTTCAGGAATCTGAATGACGGCATTCCGATTTTGAAAGAGTGAAGAATTTTAGTAACTGGTCTTATCATTCTGAGAGCAGCTCCGTTCCAAATCCATACATTTGCCCAAAATCAGTCTGTTATGAATCGTCTTTTCATTGGCATTATAATCCTGCTGGCGGGTTGCGGTACCTCGTCGAAAATAAAAGAGCAACCCGAAGCAGGAACCCTGCCTACTGAGTTTAAACTGCCATATCAGCTAAATGCCCCGGCACAAACGTATACCCTTCCAAAGGAACTGAAAGAGATATCGGGTCTGACCTATTACAAAGACGATCAGCTTCTGTGCGTGCAGGACGAAGAGGCCGTTGTTTATGTATTTGACACAAAAAAAGGGAAAGTCGTCAAGGATTTCGGTTTTGGCGGATACGGCGATTTCGAGGGTATCGAATACGTGAACGGGCAGGTCTTTGTCCTCGAGAGCAACGGTACACTTTCCCGCTTTGAGCCTGAATCAACCCAGATTGGTAAGACCAAAACAGATCTGCCCAAGAAAACGGAGGTAGAAGGGTTAGGATACGACCCTAAAACCAAACGCCTGCTTATTGCCGTAAAAAACGGTAATGGATCGAGCGATAAAGCAGTCTATTCTTTTGACTTGCTAAACCGGGCTGTCTTTAAGGACATGAGCTTAAATGACGATCAGTTGAAAGGGGCGGGGATTGACCCGAAAACATACAAACCATCGGGCATTGCCGTGCATCCAATAACGGGAGAGTGGTACATGTTAACGTCCGTTGGCAAACGACTACTGATTACCAGTCGGAAAGCCAAGATTATTTATTCTGAACCCCTTGACCCAAAGGTATTTCGCCAACCCGAAGGCATCTGTTTCGCCCCCAACGGCGATCTGTACGTTGCCAGCGAGGGCGATGGAAAGAAAGGGTACATACTGAAGTTCACATACCGACCGTAATTTTAACCGGATTTAAAGGATCAAACGAGATTGTTGACAGATTAAACCTGCGCTGTACTCTTGTTTACTCTTTTAATCCGGTTGAAATCACGGTTCAGACTACTTTTTAAACGCCAGCGCCTTAACGGGTTGAATGCGGTTGATGAGAATAGTCGATAACCAGAGAACAAGACCAATCAGGATAATTGTGGCACCATTCAGGGCAAGAATAGTCTCCCAGTCCCATGCGATGGGCACGTAGCTGACGAAGTAGTTTTTTGGGTCCAGCGGAATGAGTTTGAAGCGTTGCTGCGCAAAGCACAGGCCAATTCCAACCAGATTGCCGATGAGTAATCCCCAGCCAACCATATTGAGTCCGACAAAGACAAACATTCTTCGAATGAGGGCATTGTTGCCCCCCAACGCCTTGAGTAAACCAATCATGGGTGTGCGCTCCATCATGAGAACGAGCAATACAGAAACCATGTTGAACGAGGCTACGAACGTAATCAGTGCCAGTAAAATAATCATATTTCGGTCGAGTAGCAGCATCCAGTCGAATAGGGGCCGGTACTGATCCGTTACCCGCGTCAAGCGCATGTCGGGTGCCATGGCCTGGAATACATTGTTGGCTGCGAGCGTCAACTGATTGAAGTCATTCACGTAAATTTCGTAGCTCCCTACCGAGTCGGGTCCCCAGCGGTTGAGCTTTTGTACCAGCCGAATATCGCCGAGTGCAATTGTCTTATCAACTTCTTCAAGGCCGGTTTCGTAAATACCCACTACGGTCATCTTTCGGGCACGGGGCGGGTTCCCCAGAAAATAAAGCGGTACGTTATCGCCCACTTTTACTTTCAATTGATTGGCCATCAGTTGGCTAAGCAGTAGTTGTGTAGAGCCGGAGCCCGTATCGGCACCCACTATGGGTACAGTACCGGCTACCAGTGACTCTTTGAATAGATTCCAGTCGTAGTCTTTGCCAACTCCTTTCAGGATGACACCCGTTAATTCTTCCGGGGTTTTTAAAATTCCCGCTTTCAGGGCAACGGCCTGGATATGGCGAACGCCGGGAACCCGGGTGCTGTCGCGGTAGAGCGTGGTTTTGAGGGAGAGGGCTGTTTCTTCATACGAGGCATTATTGGTGAATTTGCTGACCTGTAAGTGGGCACCAAACAAAAAAATCTTTTGCTCGATGGTGCGTTTATAGCCGAACAAAACAGCAAAAGCGATAATCAAAATCGCCAGTCCAAGCGCAATACTGGCGATGCCCACGCGCGTAACGGTAGCCGAAAAGCTTCCTTCCGGAGCGTGACGAACTTTTCGGGCCAGAAAAACAGGAACGTTCAAAATGAAGTCGTTGATTATCGGTCAATAGTTATTGGCCTGAAGAGTAAAGTGAAAGCCCTGGTAAGTAACTGACTACAGACTGACAACTAACGACCTCCCGCCAACAACTGTTTTATTATCATTCGTAAAAGTAAGAGTTTTAGAGAATGTAGTTTCACGATTGCTGGTATCGTTGCTGGATTATTGCCCTAAGATTCTTACACCTTTTTATTTAGGCTGCTGCTCAAAAGGGTCTACTAACAAATTGGTATGTTTGTACTTGTTTTATACCGTAACTCCATGAAAATAATAGGAATAGCTCTGGTATGTGTCCTGGTTGACTGTACCGCTATATGGGCGCAGAAGGGTGTCAGACTCGATCAATGGCCTGCCAGATTACAACTTTACCCCCGTAATCAATCAAGTCAGTGTGCCGTCGCGATTTCCGGGCAGGCTCCGGATGGCAATGTAAAAGCCATTTCCCTGGTCGTCGCCAGAGATAATAAATCGTACCAGTATCGTAAAACAACGCCTGACTCGCTGACCGGACACTTTGCCTTTGCCCCGGTTATCAAAGCCGAACTGAATCAGTACAGTTTTCAGCTATTTGTACACCGGAAATTACAGGCAGACTCCATACCGGTAGCCTTTCGCGACAGTATTGTTTGTGGCGATGTTTTCCTGATTATGGGGCAGTCGAATGCCGTTGGCCAATACAGTGATTACACCATTCGCAGCCCATTCTGCCGTACGTTTGGTGTGCACAACTTCAATAGCATCTACAATCCGGCCGATACGGCCTGGTGTCTGACAAACACAAATGAATATCTTACCTGCCTGTGGGGTATGGAGTTGCAACGGATGATCAAAGAGAACCACGGCATTCCAACGGCTATTATAAACGGTGCCGTGGGTGGTTCTACGATTACCAGTCATGCCAATCGGGATGCCAGTCAGCCGATGTCGTTAAGCACCCTCTATGGACATTTACTATACAGAGCGAGTAAGGCTGGTGTAGCCACTCAGGCAAGAGCCCTGATCTGGCGGCAGGGAGAAGCCGAAGCCGCCAATAATCCGGATGTTTATGCGCGTACCTTTCCAAAACTCTACAGCTATTGGAAACAGGATTACCCCGGCCTGAGAAAAATTTATCATTCGCAGATTAATATATTGACCGACAACGTAATCAATGCGGGTGTTTTACGGGACTTCCAACGCCGGTCTAAAACTATTTTTGCTGATAACGAGCCTATTGCTACCGTTGGTTTGCCAGGGTACGAAGGAATACATTACAATGAAGCAGGCCATTATCAGTTCGGGTTGGAGCTATATCGGCTCATCGCCCGCGATCTCTATGGGGTTGTTGATACCATAGGTGTTGGGTCGCCTAATTTGCAGAAGCTTTATTACAGTAAACCCGAACAGGACGAGATTACCCTTGAGTTCGAGCCAGTCCATAAAATGAACTGGCCAACTGATACGATTATCACCGGTAAAGGGTATCAATACACAAAGAGTTTGTCTGATTTTATCTATGCTGACTACCCAACCGGCGAAAGTGGTTTGGTTAAGTCAGTTGCCGAACGGGGAAATTCGCTGGTCATAAAGTTGACAAAGCGTATTACGGCCAAACACCTGACGTATTTACCCTCGTCTTACCAGGACAATCTGATTGGCTTTTATGTGGGGCCAGTTATACGGAATAAAGTGGGTATGCGGGCGCTTAGCTTTTACCAGGTTCCAATTGCCCCGGCATTACCTGCGGCAGTGAATTTGAAGGCTGTTCCTGTAGACACAAGTGCCATAAAACTGAGCTGGGAGAACAAGACCGATAGTCTGGCCAAGTGGTCCATTGAACGGGCTGAAACAAACAGCGTTTTTAAGCAAATCGCGGTCGTGTCCGGTACGAGTCAAACGTATCAGGACCTGCGAAGCACTAACCTGGCGAATTCACCTAAAGCCGGAAAAGTGTACCAGTATCGTATACGGTCGGTGTCTTCTCAGTCTGCATCCGATTATTCGCCTGTTGTTGAGGCTGTCATTCAGGACGCCAAACTATGGCCCCAACTGGCGGTAGAAAGTACACTAGTGGGCATTGCACCAGGAACATTGTTGTACCCTAATCCGGCAGATACCCAGGTATTTGTCCGACTTCCGCTGGAGTGGAGTGGTAATGCGATCCGGCTTACCCTAACGGATCAGGCAGGAAGAGTCGTTTTACAACGAAATTACCAGGTGTCAATCGGGGCAACATCGCTAACATTTTCGGTCGCAGCCCTCCCTGCCGGAATTTATATCGTCTCGTTTGGCTACGGCACGGGCGGTGTCCAATGCCGGCTAATCGTTGCCCATTAAATGGCTGGCTGTAAAAGCAAGTAGGGCGTTTTCATAAAAATGCCCTAACTTTGCATTTTAGAGACCTATTCATGGCCACCGAACAGATTCTGATCCTGGATTTCGGTTCGCAGTATACTCAACTCATTGCCCGCCGGGTGCGCGAACTGAATGTTTACTGCGAAATCCATCCTTACAATCATCTCCCAACGATTACGCCCGACATTAAGGGTATCATCCTCTCAGGCAGCCCATCGTCCGTTCGCGATGCCGATGCACCCGAGGTTCACCTGGCCGCTTTTCGGCATAAAATGCCATTGCTTGGTGTTTGTTACGGTGCTCAACTGCTGGCGCATACCAGTGGCGGTGAGGTAAAAGCATCCGCCATTCGTGAGTATGGACGGGCTAAACTGGGTACCGTCAATGGCGAAAGTCCACTGATGAAGGGCATCGACCAGCACTCTCAGGTATGGATGTCACATGCCGACACCATTACGAGCGTTCCCGAAAACTTCAGCATTATTGCTTCAACGGACACCGTTCATGTAGCGGCTTTTCAGGTCGATAATGAACCTACCTATGGTATACAGTTTCATCCTGAGGTAACGCACTCGCTCCAGGGTAAAACGTTGCTGCATAACTTCGTGGTCGACATTTGCGGTTGTTCGCAAAACTGGACGGCCGAGTCGTTTGCCGAAACCACCATCGCGCAGCTAAAAGAGAAACTAGGCGACGATAAAGTCGTACTAGGACTATCGGGTGGTGTCGATTCGTCGGTAGCGGCCATGCTCATTCACCAGGCCATCGGCAAAAATCTGTATTGCATTTTTGTCGATAACGGCCTTCTTCGGAAAGACGAGTTTTTGGGTGTATTGGACTCCTATAAAACGCTGGGCCTCAACGTAAAAGGAGTTGATGCAAAAGAGCAGTTTTACACCGCTTTGGCAGGTCTTACCGATCCGGAGGCCAAGCGAAAAGCGATTGGTAAAACGTTTATTGATGTGTTCGACCACGAGGCTCACCTGATTGAAGGGGTATCGTGGCTGGGGCAGGGGACTATCTACCCCGACGTGATCGAATCCGTTTCGGTAAAAGGTCCGTCCGCAACCATCAAGTCGCACCATAACGTAGGTGGTCTTCCCGACTTCATGAAACTGAAAGTCGTAGAACCACTCAACACCCTGTTTAAAGATGAAGTGCGTGCTGTGGGCCGGACGCTCGGCTTACCCGACGCTATTCTGGGCCGTCACCCGTTCCCCGGTCCCGGCCTGGCGATTCGGATTCTGGGAGATATCACTCCCGAAAAAGTGGACATTCTTCAGCAAGTCGACGCACTGTTTATTGACGGACTAAAGCGCGAAGGCTTATATGACAAGGTATGGCAGGCGGGTGCAATGCTGCTGCCGGTACAATCGGTAGGCGTAATGGGCGATGAACGCACGTACGAGCGAGTCGTCGCACTTCGGGCAGTTACGAGCGTTGATGGCATGACTGCCGACTGGGCGCATTTGCCTTATGAATTCCTGGCCGATGTATCCAACGAAATCATTAATCGGGTAAAAGGGGTCAACCGCGTAGTGTATGACATTTCCTCCAAACCCCCGGCTACAATTGAGTGGGAATAAGCGCAAGTATTAATATAAAAAATGCCCGGTACAGGAATTAGTACCGGGCATTTTTTATGCTTTCTGGCAATAGCAATACTAACAGAAGCTTTGTCAATAATCAGGCGGGTTGGTAGTTCGCTGGTTCTTCTTTACTTTAGTTGTTGATGATTGGTTATTCGTCAGTCAGCACTGGCTGCAAGTAGCTTAGTTGAAGACCAAGACCACTCATAAAGAACCATTAACCAATAACTCATCTATTGAAACAATGAAAATGACACGCATGAACCGGACGGTTGCGTTAACCTTGATTGGCGTATTATTGAGCGTAGTAACCTGGGCACAAGGTGATAAAGCCAACCGCCCCAGCCCACCTGCTATGGCTAGCGGTAAAGTAAATGGTGCTTCCATTACGATCAGTTACGGGAGTCCATCCGTAAAAGGCCGTCCTGTTTGGGATGCCGGCAGTACATTGGCTCCTTATGGAAAAGTGTGGCGGTCAGGCGCAAATGAGGCCACAACATTCGAAACGGATAAAGATATTATGGTGGAGGGAAAAGCCCTGCCAGCCGGAAAATATGGCTTCTTTACCATTCCCGGCGAAAAGGAATGGACTGTTATTTTTAACAAAGTCTCGAATCAATGGGGGGCATTCAAGTACGACCAGGCGCAGGATGCGCTACGCGTAACGGCCAAACCGGTCAAGTCTGCCCAAATGAACGAGCGACTCGTTTATGACGTAACGGGTAAGGGCATTGTTCTAAAATGGGAACACGTTGAATTGCCTATATCGATAAAATAAAATCAGGCGCGGAGATAGATTCTAAATCCATCTCCGCGCCCGACTTTAACTTAGTCTTTTTACTAAGTGATTCACTTAGTATAATTTCAATGAATCTTCTACATTATTGACGCCTGCCTTCACTGAGTCTGCTGCATCATCAACTTTGTTGTTGTAATCTGATTTCATCTGCTCCTTATTGTAGCTCGACTGAGCCTCATTTTTATACTGGTCGAACTTATTCTCGGCCTTATTGGCAAATTGATTGGCTTTCTCCTCAGCGTTACCTACCAGTTTGTCGACCTGCGATTTAACTTGGGCAACTCCTTCTTCCCACTGGCTTTGTAAATCGTTAACATTTTTAGTCAGCTTATCACGGGTTTCTTTACCGCTGCGTGGGGCTGTCAAATAGCCGATGGCCAAGCCTGTTAGTACTCCTCTCAAAAAGCTCATAATCGTGTTTGTTTGAATATCGTTGTCGAATAACTCCTACTAACTAAAAATTGTGCCACATGGTTTATTTAGTTAATAGGTGCCTGTTTATCAGCTAATTGTTGGTGTTAAGAAGGGCCTTTAAACATAACACACCTTTATTTTATGAGTAGTTAATTCCACAGGATAGGGGTTTTGGATGGGCAAAATATGCGTCTACAGCGGCTATTGATCAGCGGATATGAAATATTTGTGAAAAAGTTGTGAAAGACCTCTAAATTAAATAATACATAAAATACAGAACAAATAGACAATTACTCCTATTATACTATTATCCTAGGTGAGTTTGATAGGCAGTAGCCTTTACAAATCACCTGCAATCTGAATGTAATGGGTAACGAAACCGGCAATACTGATCAATTGTACAACCAGGCAGCCAAACAGCCGGAACTAATCACCGAAAGTGAGAAAGTAGTGATTATTCCGGTTATCGAAGAGAGCGTACATGTTGATAAAGCACTTGTCGAAACGGGTAAGCTACGGATTCTCAAAACAGTTAAGCAGGAAGAGCAAGTGATTGATCTACCCTTATCGCATGAAGAATTCGATGTTGAACGGATTGTCGTCAATGAGTATGTAGATTCGCCACCGGCAGTTCGGTACGAAGGTGATACAACAGTGTATCCTGTATTGAAGGAAGTACTGGTCATTGAGAAAAAACTGGTACTCGTTGAAGAAGTGCGCATAACAAAACGTCTGGTAACAGCCAATGAACCACAGCGGGTTGTTACCAGAAAAGAGGAAATCAGTGTAGAACGGATTTCCAATGAACTCGGACGTTCGGCTTTGTAGAAAGCTTCGTTATAGATTAATAGTAAGTTCTCAACGTATAAACAAAACCCTAAAAGAGCATGGCACACACAGTGATCGGCGTATTCGACAACGCCACAGAAGCCCAAAAGGCAGTAGACGAGTTAGTAGACAAAGGATTTTCACGCAGCAGTATTGATTTATCGGCGCAGACAGGAGACTATTCCAATAGTGATCTGGATGATAGCGACGACGATTCGAGCGTGGGTGGTTTTTTCAGTTCACTATTCGGTAGCGACGATGACGATGCCCGTCGCCATACACGGGTTGCCAGTCGTGGGTCAGTTGTGACGGTGCATGCTCAATCGGATGATGAAGCAGAGCAGGCTGCAGATATTCTTGACGACAACGGCGCTGTAGACGTAGATGAACGAGCATCGCAGTATGGATACGGGAATACCGGAACCCAAACAACGATGGGCAATGCTGGCACTAGTTATGGCACAACCGACACCACGATGGGGACCACTGGTCTCGACACCGATGTGACCGGGGTGAACTACGGCGATACCACGAACCGTGGCCTTACGAGCGATCGCGACCTGACAACCGACAACGATCAAACAATCAAGGTTATCGAGGAAAATCTGGAAGTAGGCAAGCGTGAAGTGGAGCGTGGTGGTGTTCGGGTACGGAGTCGTATTATCGAGCGCCCGGTGGAAGAGAGCCTGCGTTTACGTGAAGAGCGTGTGCGGGTCCAGCGGACACCCGTCAACCGTCCGGCCACAGAGGCTGAGCTGAATGCCTTTCAGGAGGGTCAGATTGAAATGATCGAACATGCTGAAGTTCCGGTGGTATCGAAGACAGCCAACGTCGTTGAAGAAATCTCTGTCGGAAAAGAAGTTAACGAACGTGTCGAAACCATTCGTGACACGGTCCGCAGTACGGACGTCAATATTGAAAACATTGACGCGCCAAGAAATGCGGATCAGGTGGTTACAACGAACCGCACGGATACGGATTATGACGACGATCTCAACACCACATCGTTAAATCGATAGGTGGCGGGTTTATACATAAAAAGGGGACGACGCAAACTGCGTCGTCCCCTTTTTTAATGCATCATGGCTGAGTTAACGTTTCTCTGCCAGTACTTCCCGAATATCATTGATGATTTTGCCTGCCAGATGGTCGGCGGTAGCCAGCGTATCTGATTCAGAATAAATTCGGATGATCGGTTCGGTATTTGACTTTCGCAGATGAACCCACTCTTTGTCGAACTCAATTTTAACGCCGTCAATGGTATTGATTGGGTTCCGGGCGTATTTTGTTTGAATACGTTCCAGAACTGCGTCCACGTCGATATCGGGCGTTAGTTCTATCTTATTCTTGGAAATGTAATAGTTGGGGTATGTCCGGCGAAGCATGGACGCTGATTTTCCGGATTTCGCCAAATGAGTAAGGAAGAGGGCAATACCAACCAGCGCATCGCGGCCGTGGTGTAATTCGGGATAAATAATACCCCCGTTCCCTTCGCCACCAATGAGCGCTCCTTTTTCGCGCATCATTTCTACGACATTCACTTCGCCCACGGCAGAGGCAAAATGTTCTCCGCCGTATTTACGCGTTACGTCACGCAGCGCAACGGTACTTGACATATTGGAAACCGTATTACCGGAACTACCGTCAGCCCTGTTTTTAAGTACGTAATCGGCAACGGCTACCAGGGTGTATTCTTCGCCAAAGGCTGAGCCATCTTCGCAGATAAGGGCCAGTCGGTCAACATCAGGATCGACGACAATGCCAAGGTCGGCGTTGCCCTTTTCCATTTCTTTGATGATGTCGCGTAGATTTTCAGGCAGAGGTTCTGGGTTATGGGCAAAGTTTCCGGTTGGTTCGCAATGTAATTTCGTGATATGCTCAACGCCGAGAGCCTCTAGGAGCATGGGCACTGCTATACCACCGGTAGAGTTGACGGCATCTACTACAAGCTTGAAGTTTCGGGATGCCACAGCTTCCCGATCAACCAGTGGCAGCGCCAGAATCTGATCGATGTGTTTTTGAAGCCATGTATTATCAGCATGATACTTGCCTAATTTCCGTACTTCGGCAAAGTCGAACGATTCGTTTTCCGCAATATCGAGCACTTCTGCACCGTCCTGCGCCGAAATAAACTCACCCGCTTCGTTAAGGAGTTTAAGCGCGTTCCACTGAATAGGGTTGTGGCTGGCGGTCAAAATGATCCCACCCGATGCGTTTTCGCCCGGTACAGCTATCTCTACCGTTGGCGTAGTGGATAGCCCAAGGTCAATGACGTTCAGCCCAAGTCCCTGCAACGTGGCTGCCACCAGTTTTGATACCATCTCGCCCGACAACCGGCCATCCCGGCCAATAACAACCGTTAGCCGGTCTGGGTTACGTTGCCGAAGCCATTGGCCAAATGCAGCCGTAAATTTGACTACATCCAGGGGCGTCAGTCCGTTTCCGCTGCGCCCCCCAATCGTTCCTCTAATCCCGGAAATAGACTTAATTAATGTCACGTGTTGGGTTTGTAAGTAATTTTTGGATAAGTATGCAAAGATAGTCGATAGCCGATAGTTGTCACGAATTAGTTAACAAGCGTACTGAAAGTTCTATCAACATTGGTAATTCATATGAATAGTAACTCAGCGTGAAGTGTGGAGTTCGCATGTCCCTGAAACGTACCGCTTATGGGAGCCGCCAGCTCCGGTTTGGCCGTCGACGTCAGGAATATATGTCGGTTAACAACCAGCGAGCCCTGCGTGGGGTCGAAACCCCGCCAACCCGCTCCCGGCAAATATACCTCAGCCCAGGCATGAAGCTGGTGTTCCTGTTGTGGATTACCAAATAAATAGCCACTTACAAAACGTGCTGCCAGACCCATACTCCGGCAAGCTGCCATAAACAGGGTTGTATAATCCCGACACGACCCTTTCCGCAGGGTCAGGGTTTGTTCCGGCGGTAAAGGGGCTCCCAACTCACGAATCTCGTAGGTAAACTGCCGGATTGTCTGATTCAATAGAATCAGGAAAGCCGTTGTTTGCCCGTCTGCATCGGCGGCTAGCTGCCTGGCCCAGTTTTCTACTTTTTCCGATACGCCCACCCGTTTTAGATACGGTTGCAGCAAATCTTCTACCGCTTTCGGGTACTGAAAAGGAACCCGCTGGGTGTCGAACGGGAACAGCACAAAATCGAATGAATTAAATTCGTCGGACTGAAGCTCCATTTCTGCCGTTACACGCAAATGAGAAGTTGGATGATTAAAATAAACCACCTGCTGGACGTTCCCCTCCACATCGACGTTTCGTACGATCCGGGATGGCTGGGGGTCAATTGTCAGTTCATACGTGAGTAGTCGCTGGTAAGGATAGGTCCTTGGATACAGATAAAGGGTTTGCGGACTAAGTGCAACAGGAATATCGTAGGTGTATTCGGAGGTATGCCGAACGTGAAGATTCATGCGTTGAGAAGTATAATTTGTAAGATGTACGAAGTATGATATAGGGTGTATTGTCAGTGATGAGCAGCATCGGCCAGCTCACGATCTCTGCCAATTATATCATACACCGTACATCATACATTTTTACTGGAACGCACCTTCTCGAAAATAGGGTCCATCCAGTAGGTCGGTACTTTTCGAACCGAATTACCCAACAGGGCGCTCCATTGGTGCGAGATTTCGTCCATATCTTCTTTCTCAAGCCGATACTCGGTCATATGGAAGCTATTTTTTGGGTAAATCACCACATCGAGCGGATAATCAACGTCGTTGGCACTAACGCGGGTGGCATCGAAGGCCAGAAAACCAATCTTCAGCGCATCGGCCATAGACGACTCATAAGATAAGTTCCTGAAAAGCAGTGGCTTACCGTAACCTGAGTTGCCAATTATTTTGAAAGGAGATCCCTGGTCAACCTCTACCCAGTTACCTTCGGGGTAGAGCATGAAAAGTTTATGTTCTTCATCGTCTTCCAGTTGACCGCCCACAATGGCGTTTAGGTTAAAGTTGAGGCCGCTGGCTACGATCGATGTTTTATCCTCCAGGGCAACCCGTTTTACCTGCTCTCCGAAGGCGTTGACAGCTTTGTATAGTTTATTGAAGGAGCGATCCTGTTCGGAAAGTACTTCTTTAAAATACGTAATCGCTTTGTCGCGTACGGAACGCAGGCCCGATGTCATGATAAACAACGAGTGGTTCTCGACCTCATGAACCGAGATTTTTCGATTCGATGATACTTCAGAACCCGAGGTCAATCGTCTGTCGGCGATGGCAACAAGACCCGAGGCAACTTTAATTCCTAAACAATATGTCATTCTATACAGTGGGAAAACAGGAGTAGTTACTCCGGAACATAAACCCAACAAATATACAGGATGCCCACGTTTTTGTTTGGTTTACCCGTCCGATTTATCGAAAATGCTAGCGTCCGAGACCATTAAAATGTCATCTACGCATACATAAACGCCCGGATTACATTTCGGCAGACTAGTAGCTGTATCTTATCTGAATATCTTAAGAAACATTTTCTTTGGATGTGTATCGTTCTGATAGTCATTCGGTTATAATTTAGAAAACTACTTTTTAGGAAAAGTATCAACTAGTTATTCAGAAGCCAGTCATTTAATCATTATCGTAGATAACAGATAGGTTTTGGTCAGGAACGGTTTGATTTTGGTAAACGATTGTGTTACTTTGAAAACCAGAAGGTTTTTATTCCCTCTGCCCATTTTGCAATGAACTTTGACGACGAAGACGACGACGATAGCTTCATGGACTGGGATGGCTTCGATGAGGACTACGACCCCGAAGAAACTCGCGCCGAGATGGAAGCCGAGAACCGGCGCATCAAGAATCTGCCTATCCTGCGGAAGGCTAACGAATTGATGGAGTTGACGCAAGCCATTGTTGAGACCATCAATAAGGAAGAAGACGTATTGATGATGCATGAGCAGATGCTGGCGAATGCCATGATGCTGGCGCCAAAAATCGTTGGTGCAGAAGGGGGGGACTTGTACACGTTACGGATGGAAAATGCCGTGATCATTAAAATGCACGCTCGTGAACTTCTTGCCCAGACGTCTTACTGCAAAGCCGAAAAACTAGCTCAAACGGCTTACCTGAACGTACTGCGCGATGAGATTGAGCAGTTCCGGCTGCTATTTGTTGAGTGGGTAAATGGGTTCGATAAAGATAACGACGCCCCCGACGACTGGGGCCTTTTTTACTAAGCAACCGGCTAATGAGTTTAGGAGCCGCTCGGTTTATACTGAGCGGCTTTTTATATCCATCTATATAAAAATAATAGTTTCATCCGACCATCTCTATGAAATGGCTATTTGAAGTTCTACACCTATATTGGTTTCGCTAAAAATGGACTCTATGGATGATCGTTTACAGTTACGTTGCCAATATTTTTTTTATCAGATAATAACCTGCCTAATCGGCTTCGGCTTGTTTATCGGACTGACCATATCGGCGGCATGGGCAACCGCTCCAATACCTGGTCAGGCACCAGCGGTACTAAGTATATCGTTGAGTTCGGCAACGGTTTGCGCGGGTGCGAGTACAACACTTACCGTAACTGGTTGCCCAACGGGCGGGGTTATTCAATGGTCAACTACCGGGGCGGGAAGTAGCCTTGTTGTAGCGCCTGTTCAAACGACTTCGTACACGGCCACCTGTACGGAGACCAGCCCGGTAGCCACGACAACGACCGCTACTGCCACCGTTCAGGTGTACCCGCCAATCAGAATAAGTCCGGTAGCTTCGTTATCAGTCCTTTGTAATGGCGGCAAAGATGGGCAGGTAGCCATTAATGCCAGTGGTGGCACGGGTGTACTGCAATATCAGTTTAACGGTCAGCCATTCCAGTCGGTAAACAGTACCTTTGGAAGTCTGGCAGCAGGCACCTATACCGTTGCTGTAAAAGATGCGCTGGGATGCCAGGTACAGGGAGCTGTGGAGGTTAAACAACCCCCCGCTTTGTCTGCTACAACGACCACTGTTCCGCCGAGTTGTTTAGGCCGGTCCGACGGGGGGATTATCGCTTTTGCATCGGGTGGAGTTGGTGATTACCGATTTTTGCTTAACGGAAGTGCGCCCCAGGTGAGTGGTACGTTTATTAACCTCAAGGCCGATACAACCTACTCGCTTATTGTTGCCGATAAGAACAACTGCGTACTCTTCCGGGATGTGGTGATTAGTCCGCCGGGGTCGTTTACGATAAAACTGACATCGACGCCAACCCGCTGCCCTGGTTCTGCCGATGGCATTGTGATGGTTTCGGCCACGGGTGGGGCAGGAAATTACCAGTACCGAATCGGGACCGGGCCGTTGCAGACAGGCTCTCAGTTTACGGGACTGGCTGCCAGTTCGTACGAAGTTACAGTAGTGGACGGGTCTAGTTGTGAGGGCAGGCAATCGGTCGTGGTCGGACAGCCCGCTCCGTTACAGCTGACCCTAACGGCCGTTCCCGTGAACTGTCAGGGCCCGAACAGCGGGGCTATCCGGATTACCCCGACGGGGGGTACCGGAGCGGTAAGGTATCAGCTCAGCAGTGGAAGTGCCCTCCAAAGCAACCCTGTTTTTGCGGGCATTGGGGTTGGCGACTACACAATTGTTGGCGTAGATGCGAATGGTTGTACCAGTCTTGCCTCTGTGACAGTGGGCATAGCTGAGCCCCTTAAAATTCAGGTGGTGCCTATTCCCGCAACTTGCTGTGTGTGCGCAACGGGTGGTTTTCGACTGAGCACGACGGGCGGTATTGGTACGGCCCGCCAGTATCAACTTATCGGCCAGCCGTATCAGTCGGCCAGTACCCTAACAGGTCTACGCCCCAATACGTACCGGCTCAGGGTGGTCGATGAAGCCGGTTGCACAGACACTACTGCGGCCGTTGTGACCAACGGAAATGCGCTCACACTTTCTGTTAGTCGACTGAAAGATGTAAGCTGTACCGGGGGGAATGACGGAGAAGCAACCGTTCAGGTGGTGGGCGGTACCAAACCGTTCACGTATTACTGGGCAACGGAACGGCGGGATACACTCCGGCCCTTTATCGCTACCCAAACGGCCCTGGTGGCGGGAACCTACACCGTGAGCGTGGTCGACAGCAACCGATGCTCATCGGCTACCCTTTTTGTGCCGTTGAAAGCTCAGTTTCCTATACCCGCCAAACCAACCATTTCCATGACTGGGAGCAGTACGCTGGTAGCCGATCAGTCGGCGGGCGTACAGTGGTACATACGGTTGGGAAATAATCCGGCAAAGCCCGTTCCCGATGCAACCGGTTCAACGTTAGTGCCTTTCCAGAGTGGACAGTATTACGCGGTTGTAACAGCAAATGGCTGTTCATCAGCTCCATCCGACTCGATAAATTTCATTCTGACAGCCTTACCCGAACCGCTTACCTCGCTGGCCGTTCGGGTACTGCCAAACCCTATCGTAGACGGGTTACGGCTGGAAGTTGAACAGCTCGAACGATCGTCCATTTCGCTCCAGTTACTGGATGCGTCGGGCCGGATCGTCATGACGGGTCAGCTGCCGGCGTTTACAGGGAAGAAACAGGCCGAATGGCCACTGACGGGTGTCATGAGTGGTAACTACCTACTGAAAGTAAATGCAGATAAACGCCAGTCGGTGCTGCGGGTTGTAGTGGAATAATTATAAAATAATGGACAATGATTTATTAAAAATAAATTTAACTGTCCATTACCCATTACTAAGCTTCCTCACAGCCGCTCGTCGAACAGTTTCAAAATCCGCTTGTATTCATCCATCCAACTGGTGGGTTCCACAAAGCCGTGGTCTTCGACGGGGTAGGGGGCCAGTTCCCAGTTTTCCTTCTTCAACTCAATAAGCCGCTGAGCCAGCCGGACGGCATCCTGAAAATGAACGTTTACATCGACCATACCATGACAGATGAGTAAATGGCCTTTCAAGCCCTCGGCAAAGTTGATGGGCGAAGAGCGTCGGTAGGCCAGTGAATCGGTTTGGGGTTCGTTCAGGATGTTGGCGGTGTACGGATGATTATAGGCTGCCCAGTCGGTTACGGGACGAAGAGCGGCTCCGGCTTTGAACACATCAGGCGTGGTAAACATAGCCATGAGCGTAATAAACCCGCCGTACGAGCCGCCATAAATACCAATTCGTTTGGCATCGACGCCCTGCGTTTGCACCAGCCATTTGGCCGCGTCGACATGGTCTTCCAGATCCTTACCACCCATAAACCGATAAATACCTGTGCGCCAGTCGCGACCGTAGCCCGCACTGGCCCGGTAGTCGATGTCGAGAACGGTGTAGCCTTTGTCGACCAGCAGGTTATGGAACATGTATTCCCGAAAATACTGGCTCCACCATTTGTGTGCGTTCTGCAAATACCCGGCACCATGCACAAAAACCACCGACTTTCCGTTAGAGGTAGTTGGTTTGTATAAGCGGGCGTAAATCGGCTGACCGTCGCGAGCGGGGATGGTAACCAGCGAGGGTTCCCGCCAGGGATAGGCTTTGAAAGCGTCGGTCAGGGAGTTGGTTAGTTTGACAGCTGTACCGGCGGTAGCTGATTTGGCCGTTTTAGAGTCGGTAGCGGGTTGGTTGATCTCCATCGCATACAACTCCCAGGGCTGATTACTGGAAGAATACCGGATTGCCATCCGGGTTTCATCGGGCGAGAGCGTTACGTCGTTGGCTCCGGTCATGTTCGTCAGGCGGGTACGTTCACCACCATTTACCGACATTCGGTATAAATGCTGCTCGCCGGGATGGACTTCATTCGTTTGCAAGTAGAAGTACTTTTTATCTTTCGACAATTGGACCTGCTGCACCTCGAACTTGCCGGAAGTCAGCTGCTTTTTCTCCGCCGTGAGGACATTGACGGTATACAGGTGCGAGTAACCATCGGCTTCCGACTGAAACCATAACGTTTGGTTATCGCCCAGAAAGCCCATGTTGCCCGGCGAGTTCTGCGAACCAATTCCCGGCCCGCCAATCCACGTATCTTCGTGCTGGCGGTCGAGCAGGGATAACTTCAGCGTTTCGGGCTGGAGCCGCATGATCCAGCGGTCTTTGTTGTCGAGCGATCGAACGACGACCACGCAAAATTTACCATCTTCCGACCATAGAGGGCTGCTGATTACCACCGGGCGTACTTTTTTTGCGGTATCTGCCTTGGCTGTTTTTGCCGATTGCAGGTAAGCGGGCTTATCCGAAATGCCCGGAATATCCTTCACCGAAACCGTCCGGACAGTGTCTTTGGCAATGTCATATACGAAAAACTCCTGGCTGGTAACGGGCGCCCCCACCTTCGTACGGGCCGCAATTTCTTCGGTATAGCCGGATTCGGTTATGTAGTTGGGTACCTGTGCCGTTTTGGCATTGATGGGCCGCTTGGTGAGTCGGTAGGTAATGAAACGACCGTCGGGGCTGAGCGTTGGATTGACGAGGGTTTTATCGTCCAGATAGATCTCTTTGGGGCGTTTGGGCTGGTCGGCCTTGCTAATTCGTTCGGCTTCGTCTTTCTTTTCCTTGCGTTCTTTCAATACAGACGACAGGCGAAGCTGGTCTTGTTTGAGGAATTTTTCTTCATCCGTAAGTTTCGCTTCTGCCTTTTTTGAGCCTGTTTTAAAGTCGGTGAGTTGGGTTAGTTCTCCGGTTTTCAGGTCGATACTGAATAGGTTGGAACCGCTTCGCCGGAATATCACCTGTTTCTGATCGCCCGAGAATACGGGGTCTATTTCGACTTCGGCGGTATTCGTCAGTTGACGTACCGAACCGGATTTCAGGTCAAGTAAAAAAAGGTCTCCCTGTCGGTCAAATACTCGTTGGGTGTAGGCAAGGTTAAAGGCTGACGTAGGGGGCGCGGGCAGTGCCCGGCGTTCCGTTGGGCTTACTTTCACCGGCTGTGAGGCCGTCAGTAATTTGGCACGGCCAGACCGGGGAGCTGAACTGGTGAAGGTCACTTTATAGAGCGAGTCCCCCAGTGCGCGATCCGGATTCCAGTTAAAATAAAGGGTTTGCGAGTCGTCGGACCAAAAAGGGTTGGAAGGGGCGGTCCCGATCCAGATTTTCGGGTCCTGCATGATGGTTTCGACGGTTAGTGTTGTCGGTTTCGGCGGGGTAGACTGCGCAAAAATAGGTGCACTGACCAACAGCGCGAGCAAAGTAAAGAGACGGTGCATTGACGAACGAGGTGAGAGGATGTGCAAAAGCCGGAAATTAGGAAGAAAACGTCGAAAGACTTACTTTTCGTTATGAAAACGCGTATTAATCCGTCCATCGAACCCATCGTTAACCGGGCTTATTACGCTATAAGTTTATTGCATATGTGCCTTGTTGGCTACCGAAGGGATAACAACGAAAAAATATCAGGCTGCCAGGGCAAAATCCAGCGAGTTTTTCGTCAAAACAGGCCGATTTGATGTTCAGGCGAGTAAGATCGCAGGAAGCAGTTTGGCTGCCAGGCAGTCTGCCGATTATAATATGGAGACCTTTCTAAGCGAAGCAGAAGCACAACTGCTGCTGGATGATTCCCGGCCTTTCTACGACCAAACCATCGTTTATTTTGCTCAAAATCCGGTAAGTTAGTATTGGCTGGACTCTGAAAGATGGTATCTTGCTTAATGAACCCGTAATCCAGTCAATGAAGTACGTTATACACGCTTACGACCATACCGATTCCGAAGCCCTCGCCCGCCGGATGACCGCCCGCCCTGACCATTTTGCCTATGTCCGCCAATTAAAAGAAAAAGGCCAGTTTATACTGGGCGGGGCGCTCCTTAGTCCCGAAGAAACCATGATCGGGTCGATGCTCGTTCTGGATTTAGATTCTGAGGAGCAACTTCAGGAATACCTCAAAACAGATCCCTATATCGTACAGGATGTTTGGGAGAAAGTGGATGTAAAGCCTTTCCGCCAGGCAGATGTGTGACCCGAAGCCGGTTTTGCCTTCTATAAAAATAAGCGCTTCCGCATTACGATGCCGCTTTTTTGCCGGTATTGCCCTCCTCATGGTGTTGGGTGGGCTGATAGCCTGTGGGCATAAGACAGACACAAAGGCAACAACTGTCCCCATTGACACGACCGTAGTTGACGACGATACGCTGGAAGTCAATGATTCGGTCCGTTTTAAACAAACTGAACGTGCCCGTTGATTACGTAAGAGTAAACCTTAGATAAGACAGTACGAATTTTGATAAACGCAGCGATATTTGATATGGATGGGCTGCTGGTGGATTCTGAACCCCACTGGCGTGCTATGGAACGAGTCGTTTTTGCCACAGTTGGCTTATATCTGACCGACGAAGAATGCAAACAAACGACGGGTCTGCCCATTCCGGACGTTATAGATTACTGGTTTGCCCGTGCCCCATGGACCAAAGAGGTCGCAGCCGGACGGACGCACCAGGACCTTGCCGACGCCATTACCGATGGTGTTCATGAACGAATTGCCACGCTGGCCGAGCCCATGCCCGGTGCCATCGGGGCATTACAATTCTTTGCTGATCGGGGCATTCCAACTGCCATTGCATCTGCATCGCCTATGAGCCTGATTGAAGTTGTGGTCAATCGGTTAGGGATTCGCCATTTATTAACGTTATGGCACTCGGCCACCCTGGAAGCGCGCAACAAACCGGCTCCCGACGTATACTTGGGCACTGCCCGGAAGTTGAATGTGTTACCTGCCACTTGCATTACGTTTGAAGATTCCGGAAACGGCCTGAAGTCAGCCTATGCGGCCGGTATGCGTACCGTAGCGGTCCCTGCTGAATTTGAATACAATGACCCGAAGTTTGCCATCGCCGATCAGATCATACCTTCCCTGACGGCGTTTTCGACCAGTCTGTTCGAGAAATTTCTGGTAAACGAATAAGCTTTCCCAGTTTCCTAAACCGTGCTTTGTGCACCCTATAAATTGTATGAAAATTTATCAACTGGATGCCTTTACCGACAAGCTGTTTGCGGGTAATCCGGCGGCTGTCGTTCCGCTCAGTGAATGGCTGTCCGATGAACAAATGCAGCAGATTGCCGCCGAAAATAACCTCGCCGAAACGGCTTTCTATGTCAAAGCAGATCAGCCCGATACCTATCATATTCGGTGGTTTACGCCTACTGTAGAAGTAGACCTATGTGGTCATGCGACGCTGGCTACCGGCTATGTTGTGTTTTTTCTGGAAAATAAAGGGCTTGAAACGGATCAGATCTATTTTAATTCACGGAGCGGTCAGTTGAAAGTTTGTCGGGGCGAAAATGCCTGGTTAACCTTGGACTTTCCGGCTGATGTCGTGCAGAAAGCCAATGTGCAGCCCCCCGCTCTAATTACGAGTATGGGCGAGAAGCCGATAGCCATCTTTAAAGGCAAAACCGATTACATGCTTGTTTATGAAACACAGGCCCAAATTGAAGCGCTGGACCCTGATTTTCGGGAGATGAGCAGCGTACCCGCCCGGGGTGTCATTGTGACGGCACCGGGAAATACGGAGGGCGATGCCGTTGATTTTGTGTCGCGTTTCTTTGGCCCGCAATCCGGTATCGATGAAGATCCGGTAACCGGTTCAGCTCATACAACGCTGGTACCTTACTGGGCCGAAAGGCTCGGAAAAACTGAACTCACCGCCCGACAGCTTTCTAAACGGGGTGGTTATCTGCGCTGCAAGCTAAATGACAACGGCGAAACACCAGCCCGAGTCGATATTGCAGGGCAGGTTCAGTTGTACCTCACGGGCGAAATTCATTTGTAAGATCGGATGGGAACGCGGATCGAACGAATGTGATAGGGTAGAGCTGATTTTGTTACCGCTATCCGTACTATTCGGTCGATCTGCGTTCCTGCCTGATTCAATTTTTATTCACTATTTTAATTTGTAATAAATCTAAACAAGCGTACTTTTGTTGTGTAAATCAACGTGTACGAATGACTGCCGAATTAAATTTATCTGATTATCCTGAATTGTCTGCCAACGCGAAGACGCTCATTCAGGCCAATCCGTTTCTGAGTCAGGAGTGTGTCCTGAAGAAGTGCTGTAAGAAATATAAAAAGGGAAAACGCTGCAAGAAATGCCCGGATTGATCAGGACTGCTTTTTGTTCTGGCAGCCCTTTTTCGCCATCTTCGTTGGATGGAACTGAGTTATGTACATTACCAGGACTTACCGACGGAACCCTGCCTGGCATCACTACTCGTGTTGCTCGCTGGAATATTTTCCAACCAATCGGTTGCTGAAATACAGGCAGAATTAACTTACCAACATTCCCGAACCGGTCTGCAAACCATGCTGGCCCTTAGCCATGGGCAAGTTGTTGGATGCAAACTGGGTTACGAACGCAAGCCTGGTCATTATTACAGCTGGCTAGGGGGTGTTCATCCCGATTTCCGAAGTCATGGCATCGCCACTGAACTCATGCGTCGGCAGCATGCCTGGTGCCAGCAACAAGGATACCAGACCATCCGCACCCAAACGTACAACCAGTGGCGGGGGATGCTAATCCTTAATCTTCGGCACGGCTTCGATATTACGGGTACGCTACAGGGCAAACACGGGCTCACCATTGTTCTGGAGAAGCGTCTATAAACGGAACCCAAGGCCCTGCTTTGTTGTCATAAGGGCAGATGCATCTCTATCTCCACATACCGTTCTGTAAGCAGGCCTGTCATTATTGCGACTTTCATTTTAGTACGAGTCTGGGACTGAAGTCAGCGCTGGTCGATGCGCTTTGTACGGAAATTGCCCTGCAAAAAAGCTACCTGCCTAACCAGCCGCTGGAAACGATTTATTTTGGTGGAGGTACCCCTTCCTTATTGACAGAGAGGGAGTTGACGGAGATTTTTTCTGCTATTCAGGCTCATTTTTTGGTTTTGCCAACCGCCGAAATCACCCTCGAAGCCAACCCCGACGATCTTACACTGGAGAAGCTTCAGATGCTTCGCCAATACGTCAACCGGTTGAGTATCGGCATTCAAACGTTCGATGAAAGCACACTTCGCTGGATGAATCGTGCGCATACCGCAACGGAAGCGGAAGTCTGCGTTGAACTGGCCCGGCAAGCGGGATTTGACAACATGAGTGTTGATCTGATCTACGGCATTCCTGGCAGAAATAAGCAGGCATGGCAACTTGATCTGCAAAAAATGCTGGCACTCAACGTACCCCACCTGTCTGCCTATGCTCTGACTATTGAACCCGATACCGCTTTTGGACGCTGGCAAAAAAAAGGAAAATTGCTGCCTGCCGATGAGGACATTGCTGCCGAGCAATTTGACGAGTTAACAAATGCCCTGACAACGGCGGGCTACGCCCATTACGAAATATCGAACTTTGCGCGGGATGGGCAATACGCCCTCCATAATACCGCTTACTGGCAACGACGGCCTTACTTGGGCATCGGGCCGAGCGCTCATTCCTATAATGGCCCTTCGCGGCAGTACAATGTAGCCAATAATGCCCGGTACATAGCCGCAATCGGACAGGGGCAATTACCCGCAACACGGGAGGAATTGACCGTTGCTGATCAGGTAAACGAATACCTGTTAACTGGTTTGAGAACCCAGTGGGGTTGCTCTATAACCGAACTGGATACCCTACTGGCAGGCGATTTCTCGGCGATTCAAGCCCGTGATCTGGACGCCATGTACAAAACCGGCTGGCTCGTTCGTCAAAATGATAAACTGTTGCTGACTCCGGCCGGTAAACTTTTTGCCGACCGGGTGGCCGCTTCCTTATTCGTGGACGAATAAATCCGCTTTTTCGTCAAATTTGACGTTAATTCTTCGCAAAGTGCGGGATTACAGCCGCCTTGCTATTATTTTCGCGGTATGCCCTCACTTGTATGAATCCGCAACGTCCTGCCAACACTTTCCGTACACCTCCCCAGCAAGGGCCGCGCCCGAAGGCGGGGACTGCGCCTGCTCAGCGTCCTGTATCAGCCGGGCGTGCTTCATCGGCAGGTAAACGAGGTTCGGGGCGGTTGGCAAAGGTTCGGCGGTTCATTCGTGAACGACCGTTGCTGGAGCGAGTTTACTGGTTTATCCTGAAAACGTTTCTGGTGCTTTTCTTTGGGTCATTCGCCTATGTAATTGTGTTGAAGTACGTGCCGGTTTGGGTAACGCCATTGATTGTTACACGCTGGTTTGACACCTTTGGCACCGATGAGAGCAGCCATGTATATAAAAAATGGCGGCCCTACGAAAAAATCAGCAAAGAGGCCGCTTTGGCCGTCGTGTCATCAGAAGATCAGAATTTCCCAACGCACTGGGGATTCGATTTCGACGAGATTCAGGATGCGATCAAGGAAAACCAAACCCGCAAGCGGCCACGCGGGGCCAGTACCATTTCGCAGCAGGTAGCCAAGAATGTGTTTCTGTGGAATGGTCGCAGTTACCTTCGTAAAGGCCTTGAAGTGTATTTCACCGCGTTGATTGAGCTGATCTGGGGAAAGAAACGCATTCTGGAAGTCTACCTGAACGTAGCCGAAACCGGACCGATGACCTTTGGTGTCGAAGCCGCATCGCAACGGTATTATGGGCATTCGTCGGTATCGCTCTCTCGCGATGAAGCCGCCCGGATTGCGGCCGTACTGCCTAACCCGCGGTTGTTTTCCATCAAACACCCATCCAATTATATCCAGCGCCGAACCCGGCAGATTGCCCGGCAAATGCGGTACCTGGGAGGACAGAAGTACATTCGAAACCTCTAGCCAGTACCTATCTTCGTAGCGCAGGCTACCGCCCGCGCTACGAGTTTCAGTTACACTTTTTCCGGTACGACAAATGGTGCCCGGTATTTGCGGGTCAGCATCTGGTTCGCTTCTTTGTCCCCGACAAACACTTCGGTTTTTGGGTCGAAATGTAGGGTACGGCCCAGGCGGTAAGCAATGTTGCCGAGGTGGGCAATGCCCGAAGCCAGGTGCGCCGTTTCGACGGGGCCATTTTGCTTCGAGGTGTCCCGCGCCCGAACGGCTTCGATGAAGTTCAGGTAATGATCACCCCCTTCATTGCGGGCCGGACCGGGTGCCCGCTCTTTACCCAGGAACGTCTTGTAGTCGGAATAGCCGTTGATGACCATATAGCCCTTATCGCCATAGAAGATATTGCCGATTTCGACACCGTCTTCTTTGTTAGTCATCCAAGGGCGAACCTCAAACTGGATCACCTTACCCGACGATGGATATTTGTACACCGAGGTGAGTGTTTCCGGCGTTTCCTTGCAGTCTTTCCAGAGGAATTTGCCACCCGCCGAGGTGATCTCTTCGGGTAGTCCTACATCCAGCCCCCACATGCACAGGTCCGTTTCGTGAATGCCCTGGTTACCAATGTCGCCATTGCCGTAATCCCAGAACCAGTGCCAGTTATAGTGAACGTAGTTTTTGCTGAACTCTTTTACCTGGGCCGGGCCTTGCCACATGTTCCAGTTTAGCTCTGCGGGAGCGGGCGAGGTGCCCTGATTGCCAATATCCGGACGCCATTTGTACACCAGCCCCCGGGCCATATACACATTGCCGATCAGCCCGTCGCGCAGGTGTTTGATGGCTTCCTGAATGGCTACGGAACTCCGCAGTTGTACACCATGCTGCACAATTCGCTTGTAGTGGTGTGCCGCTTCGACCAGCTTGCGTCCTTCGCGAAGGTTGTGTGCACCGGGTTTCTCCACGTACACATCTTTACCCGCCTGACAGGCCCAGATGGCCGCCAGCGCATGCCAGTGGTTGGGGGTGGCAATACTTACCACATCAATGTCCTTGTCGTCGTAGACCTGCCGAAGGTCGGCCTGGGTTTTTACTTTTTTGTTGTACTTCTTTTCAAATGCATCGGCTCCGGCCTGAAGTACGTTGCTATCAACATCGCAGAGCGTGGCGACTTCCACATCTTTCAGGCGAGAAAAACCCTGAATATGGTCTTTGCCGCGGCCGTTGATGCCAATGACGCCCACGCGCACCCGGTCGTTCGCACCGAACGCACGCGCCGGAACAAAGGTTGGCATACCGATTGCCGCCAGCGAACTGACCGCCCCGGCCTTGAGGACAAATCGTCGGGAAACTTGTTTTTCGTTCATGATTGATAACAGGTTTAGGAAAGGGTTTATAGTCTCGGTATTGTCATGCCTCCATCGACCAGTATGACCTGACCGGTCGAGTAAGGGAAATCACCTTTGGCCAGGGAGGCCACGGCGCGACCTACGTCATAGGGCAACCCCCAACGTTTTTGCACGGCCAACCCGCTGTCGATGAGCGCGTCATATTTGGCCGTTACACCCGCCGTCATATCTGTTTTGATAACGCCCGGCCGGACTTCGTATACCGGAATGTCATACTCTCCCAGTCGGGCGGCAAAGAGTTGGGTTGCCATGCTCAGGCCCGCTTTTGCCACGCAATACTCGCCCCGGTTTACCGACGCTACCGTGGCCGAAACGGACGAAACGTTGATGATACAACCCCAGAAATCAGCCTGTTCGACGCGTTGCGCAATCATCCAGTTGGCAGCTGCCTGCGTCAGAAAGTAAGCCCCCTGTAAGTTTGTGGACAGTACATATTGAAAGCTCTCTTCAGTGGCTTCCAGAATATCCCGCCGTTCTTTGGGCGCGACACCCGCATTGTTCACCAGTACATTCAGCCGACCAAAATGAGTGTTGATCGACGTGATCATATCTGCGCGGGCCTCGGGTGAGGCAATATCACCGGGGCAGTAAAGCACATCGCTGCCCCGGCTTCGTAAGGCGTCCAAAGCGTCCCGTACGGCATCTTCCGGCCGAACACCGTTGATGGCCAGATCAAATCCGGCATCGGCCAGCTGCTCGGCGATGCCGTAGCCAATTCCGCGGCTACCTCCTGTTATACATGCTACCGGACGGCGTTCCATCGTTACAGGCTCTCTTTAATGGCTTTAAGCTGCTCGGCTTCGGGGCCTTTCTTGTAAAGCGTATCCAGCGGATAGCAACCCGAAATCAGGCCATTGCGAGGAGCCGTTGTACAGTCCGAGAAGGTGCGGCAGATGAGGTTACGGACGAGCGACTTGCCTGCCAGCATGTCGGCGGGCATGGTCGGGTAGGAGAGCACCATGCGGCCAAAACCGACGCTATCGGCCATGCCTTTCTGCAATACCTGCTGCGCTACGTTGGGTAACCACTCCTGCAGGTATGAATAGCCTGAGCCAATAAAGACCAGTTCCGGGAATGCTTGTTTCAACTCACTTGTTACGTCAATTTGCCGCTTTACGCCAAGCAGCGGATCTTCCGGGGGCAGGTAGCCATCAGAAGGCGGGAACAGGGCCGGGCGCATGAGGTGTGGATTGTAATAGGGGCTTCCACCGGTAATGCACACCAATTGTATGCCAAGGGATTCTGCCAATGACAGGAAGGCTTTGGTCTCCGAGAGGTCCAGCTCTACGCCGTTCTCTTTCCCGCCAAAGGCAAAAGGGTATTGCTCGCTGGGTTCAGGAATACCCGCGCCCGCCGGTCCTTTTTTAAAAGGCAGCATATCGAAGGCACTCAACCGAATACCGATGCCCAGCCCTGGAGCCGCTTCCCGGATACCCGCAACGATGTTCCGTAAATAACGCGTTCGGTTCTCAAATGACCCGCCATAACGCCCCTCGCGACTCACAGCGCTGAGAAACTCGTGGCCCAGATAGCCGTGGCAGTGTTTTATATCGACAAAGTCGTACCCGGCTTTCTGGGCCAGTACAGCCGCTTCTACATATTGTTCGATGATCCGGTCGATCTCGTCATCTGTCAGCGTCGGATAATCGGCCTCCATGCCGAACTTGCTGTTTAGAAACGGGTGGCTGTACAGGATTTTGGACTCGAACGCCTTATGACTTTTCGGTTTACAAAAACGCCCTGAGTGTGTGAGTTGGAGGCCAATGACTAAATCGTCTGTTTTACCGAAGGCTGCGGTATGCTCATCGAGAAGCAGTTGCCGTAGTTCGACAAAATCGGGGAATGTTTCGTCGTTCATTACCAACTGATTCGGATTGGCTTTGCCCGAATGGCAGACGGCCACAGCCTCACAGCCGAAAAGCAGTTTGGCTCCACTGATCGCAAATTTTTTCCAGCGATTGCGGGTAAAATCGGTTGGTCGGCCATCCAGAGTGCCGTCCCAGCCTTCCATCGGTAAAATACAAAGGCTATTGCCGATGGTTTGGCCCGACTTGAGGGGGATTGGCCGGTTGAAAGGGCTTTCTGCCGGGGGTAACAAGGTATCGTCAAACGGCAGGTCGATGTCGTTTTTCGTCAGGTAGTTCCGCAGGTCGTCAGCCGTTTTTAACTGAGCCATGCGGGGGTAGGCGGGTTTGTATTTTTCACTCATTGCGGTAGGGGCGGTCAGACGATCCGTGGTTCGGCAATCCGTGGTTCGGCAATCCGATTAAAGAATGTGTAGTACGGTTCGTTGCGGATAATGCGTTGCAGGTAGAGGGCTACTTCGCGGGCGTGGTAATCGCCCCACATGCTCGACTCGCCATTGGCAATTTTGCTGCCAGCGGGTACATAATCCCAGCCGTTGGGCTGATGGTAAATCGAATGAAGCAGCAAGCCCTGGTGCGCTGGGTTGGTACTCAGATAAGGCTCATCAAACAAGGTGTTCAGTACGGTCAGTCCTGCCTGGTAATACCGTTTGCCAGCGTCGGGATCGCCTTTTTCGATCAGATAGTTTCCAAGTCGAAGCAGGCCCTGGGCACCAATGGCAGCGGCTGAACTGTCGACCGGTTCGAAGTCGTTGTATGGGTCGGCGGGGCGGTTGAGGTAATCGCCCAGACGGTATAAGTTGGGCGCTCCGGTATCCCAGTAAGGGATGCCATCGGTTGGCGTATGGTCAATATAGAAATCGCAGGTGGCGGTTGCGGCTTTGAGCATATAGGCTTCAATGTGCGCCCGCCCGCCAAATGCATCCAGTTCGGCATCGTCGCGGGTGGCCAGCCATTCCAGTTGTTCAGGAAAGCCGCACATGGCCCAGGCCAGGCCGCGAGTCCAGGTGGTAAAGCCCGAGTATCCCTGCTGCGAGTTTGGGCAGCGGAAGTTGCCATCCCGCACGTTAAACACGCTTTCGTGCGCCGTGCGGCCCCATAAGTCGTAGGAGTCGCGACCTTCGCCGTAAAAGACCGAGTAGTCGGCGGTGGCTTTGATATGCTGAAGAGCCCGGTCGAGCAGGTTGATTTTTAGATCGCCTTCGCCCTGAAAAACATGTCCCAGCGAATGGCTCAGCACCAGCGCCCGGCACGAACGGATGGTATCGACAAAAAGTGAGTGCGGACCGTTGAACGAGCTAATGAAGCCCGCTGCGCCATCCGGACCGTTTTTGATGGGTGTCCAGCGGCTGGCCTGTACGGCACCGGAAATCTTGATAGCCAGTTCGTAGAGATTTTTCTCCCACTCATTGAATTCAATTCTGCCTTCCCGCATCAGGCGAAGCAGGTTTCCATAAGTGCTCACATTGTTAAACCCATGGTCGTGCACACCGATGTGGCTGATGTGGGGAGCCATGACGGCAAGGGTTTTCTGTCGTCCGGCCTCCAGGAAGTTCGTTTCGTTAGTGGCGTCGAACTGCAAAATCGCCGAACCGAATTGAAAGCCCTGTGTCCACTCGGTCCAGCCCCTTGTCGTATATTTTCCCTGTACGGTAAAAACGGGAGAGCCTTTACTTACATCGTACTCGTTGTCAATGAGTTGTATTTTCTGGCCGGAGAGTGCCCAGAATTGATCAAGTTTTGATGATAGGTCTGTAGGTTGTAAAGAATCATTAATCAGCATTGAAGCGGGGCGTTTCCGTTTTTCGATGGGTACCAGATTATCCGGGAATAATCTAAAAGCAGAAAGAGCCGGAAGCCGGAACGCTACTGTACAGCATACCCGAAAATGTTTATTCGGACAAGAGTAAACCGAGCAGCAGCCAGCTGCCGACCCAATAAATCAGATAATTTGACGGAAATGCGAACGCGAAATCAGAATAGACCCTGCCCGAAGAAATGTGGCAGAGCGACCGGCTTGTTATGCAGGATAAGAAAATAAACCAGACCAGCCAATACTAAATAACTGAAGGCCAGCCATTTTCTCTTTTGAGCGAACTCTACCGGATGATGGTGATAATCATAAATCATGGAAGCCGATAGGCCCATGACCATCAAAAAGAACGAGAATACCCCAAAATCTGTTCGGTACATACGCACAGACTGCATGAACGTCGCCCCGGATACGATGTACAGCAGCCAGGCCGCAAATCCTGCCCGATACAGGTAGATGCTGAGCCGCCGGTCGTTTTTGAGGTCGAAAAGGTCGTCTGTGAATTTCTCGGACATGATTTTCTGCCATTTGGGCAGGTGAAAATACGAATTCTTTACTTTAAACGCAAAAAAGACAATGCTTGATACACAACCGGTTGAGACCACTCAGGAATTTAATACCATGCAGGTCGAACTGGTACGCGTCGACGATGGGTTTCATTTTGAAGCAATTGGTAAATCGGGCGTAGCCCAGCACATTGATGCTGCCACCGATATTGGCGGGCATAACGCCGGGGCGCGTCCTATGGAAATGTTATTGATGGGTCTGGCTGGCTGCTCGGCGATCGACGTGATCCTGATTCTTAAAAAACAGAAACAGGTAATCGAAGACTTCCGGCTCAAAGTAGATGGGTTGCGGGAGAAAGACGCGGTACCGGCGCCTTTTAAAAAGATTCACATTACGTACCTGCTCAAAGGTCAGCTGAACGCGGACAAAGTGAAGCGGGCAATCGATCTGTCGATGGATAAATACTGCTCGGCAACGGCCCAGTTTCGCCCATCGGCCGAGATTACCTATTCGTTTGAGATACAGGAATAAAATCAATAGAGTAGGTAATAAGCCTACTCTTCCTTTGCTTTCTTAATCGGTGGGACAATGGCTTAGTTTTTGCACAAATTCGGTTGAAGCGCATTTTTGCGCCAGAAACTTAATCACTTGCAAAGACAATGAAAAAAGCCTTACTTGGTCTGGCTCTGCTGACCGCCCTTACGACAGTATCCTTTGCCGGTGAAATCCGGAAAGAAAAGAAGACAAAAAAAGTTACGACGACAAATTGTGAGAAAACCTCCTGCGAAAAGGGTACTACACACACCTGTTGCCTGAAGAAAGCACAGGCATAAAAAGCTCACTGCCGTATGTATTTAGCCGACCCCTCTGCCTTTTGGCGAGGGGTTTTATTTTTTTATAAAGTTTGTATTACGACTTTTGTCTATGCAACAATATCATGACCTGCTTCGCCACATTCTGGCTAACGGAACCCGCAAAACAGACCGCACCGGTACAGGCACCATCAGCGTATTTGGTTACCAGATGCGCTTTAACCTGCAGGATGGTTTTCCCCTGCTAACAACCAAAAAAGTACATACAAAGTCGATTATTCATGAACTGCTTTGGTTTATTAAAGGCGATACCAACATCAAATACCTGAAAGACAACGGTGTTTCGATCTGGGACGAGTGGGCCGACGAAAACGGCGATCTGGGGCCGGTTTATGGCAAGCAGTGGCGCAGTTGGGCCGGTCCGCAGGGGCAAGTGATCGACCAGTTGCAGGATGTGTTGCGCCAGCTTAAAAATACACCGGACTCGCGCCGAATCATCATTTCGGCCTGGAATCCAGCCGATGTGCCCAGCATGGCGTTGCCACCCTGCCATCTGCTGATGCAGTTTTATGTAGCCGATAACAAGCTGTCGTGTCAGCTTTATCAGCGGAGCGCCGACGTATTTTTAGGCGTTCCCTTTAATATTGCCAGTTATGCGCTGCTTACGATGATGATCGCACAGGAGTGTGGCCTGGAGGCTCATGAATTCATCTGGACCGGGGGCGATACACACCTGTATCTAAATCATTTGGAGCAGGTAGAAACCCAGCTCGCCCGCGACTTCCGCCCTCTGCCGACCATGCGGCTAAACCCCGATGTTCGTTCGGTATTCGACTTTACCTATGCCGATTTCACCCTCGAAAACTATAACCCGCATCCGGCCATCAAAGCACCGGTAGCAGTGTGATGTAGGATATATAATACATCCTACATCCTACACTATTGATTCACCAGCTTCTGGTATTCCCGCTCGATCATGTCCCGTTCGTTGCCGTAATGAATGGCCAGATAGTGCGATACTAGCCCGATACCCCAGCCTAACATCGGAAAAATGGGCCACGGGAAAAGGGTGCCGGCATGACCACTCGTGGTGTTGATGACAAATGCACTGAAGGCCCATATAAGCCAAAGTCCTGTATTGACAACGAAATAAGACCGCAGGTGAATGCGAAAACCGACACGGGCTTTCGCTTGTTTCCATAAATAAGGGTCGCGTTGGGGTGTAGGCTGGTTCGTTTCCATCGTCGTCTTTGCTAAAGGTTGATCGTCGTTTTAAGTTGACCCGACAAAGTTGCTATACCCAGCCAACGTGTTTCCCTGAAATCTGACCAATTGCCTAACTTGCGGAGTGAATCCCCCCTTAAGCATGACCAATTCTGAAATCGTTGACCTGCTCGAACTCACCGGCCGGTTAATGGAACTCCACGACCGCGATGCGTTCAAAACGCGCTCTTACCAGACAGCCGCGTTCAACCTGGATAAATCCACCGCCGACCTTGCCAATTTGCCCGTTGATGAACTGGTGAAGCTACAGGGCGTTGGTAAATCTGTTGCCCAGAAAATTCGTGAGATTGCCGAAACGGGCCGCCTGACGGAGCTTGATGAGTTACTGGCTCAAACACCCCAGGGCGTTCTGGATATGTTCCGCATCAAAGGTCTGGGCGTCAAAAAGGTGCGCACTCTCTGGCATGAGCTGGGCATAACGAACCTGCGCGATCTTCAACTGGCAGGCGAAAACGGTCAGATTGCGAAGATTAAAGGGTTTGGAGCCAGTACGCAGGAAAAAATTCTAACGGCTTTGGAGTTCCTTCAGGAACAACAGGGTAAAGTCCGTATGGATAAGGCCGCCATGATTGCCAACCTTCTTGTGGAGCAGGTAGCCCCCCACTTTGAGCGGGTTGAGATCAGCGGTCAGGTGCGCCGGAAAGCACAGGAAGTGGATATTGTTCAATTGCTTATCCAAACCAGCGACCCCGTTTCGGCTATGTTGGTATTGAACGGATTCGATAATCTGGAACAGGATGTTCGCGATTCATCGCCGTTCGCGTGGCGCGGGCACCTGGCTGGTTTTGATGTGCTGGTGGAGTTATTGTTCTATCCCGCCGAACAAATGAGTCGGCAATTATTTATTCAGACGGCTGCCGAAGCGCACCTGAAACAGGCCGGCACAGGGGGCATTCCTTTGTTACAGGTCGCCTATGCCGGTGTTTTGCCTGAAACGGCCGATACTGCCGATGTAACGCAAGTTGAAACCGCTATCTACGAAAAAGCCGGGTTGCCGTATATCGTGCCCGAAATGCGCGAAGATGACTTTGCCTTCCGCTGGGCCAGCCGCTATAAAAACGAAGAACTTGTTACCTGGGATGATCTGAAGGGAACGCTGCATAACCACAGTACCTGGTCGGATGGGAAGCAATCGGTGGCGGATATGGCAGCCTATTGCCGGAAGTTAGGGTTAACCTACTTTGGTATTGCCGATCACTCCAAAACGGCTTCCTATGCGGGAGGTCTGGATGCCGAGCGTGTTCGTCAGCAACAGCTTGAAATTGACGAAATAAATAAAACCTTCGGTTCTGACTTCCGGATTTTTAAAGGCATTGAATCGGATATCTTGGGCGATGGCTCGCTGGATTATGACGATGAGACACTGGCCACGTTCGATTACGTCGTGGCATCAGTTCACCAGACGCTGACCATGACGCAGGAGAAGGCTACAAACCGATTGTTGCGGGCCATTGAGAATCCGTACACGACTATTCTGGGGCATCCAACGGGTCGGTTGCTCCTGGCCCGCGAAGGTTATCCCATCGACCACCGGGCTATCATCGACGCCTGTGCGGAGCATAAGGTCATCATCGAAATCAACGCCAGTCCTTATCGGCTCGACATCGACTGGCATTGGATCGAGTACGCCATGCAGCAGGGTGTCATGCTCAGTATAAATCCCGATGCCCATGATTTTGCCGGTTTGCTGGATATGCATTATGGCGTTGCCATCGGTCGAAAAGGCGGCTTAACCAAAGCCATGACCTTCAATGCGCTACCCTTGGCGGAAATGGGGGTGTATTTACAACGACGTCGGGCAGAGATAAATAGGTGACTGGAAAGAATTGGGATAAAAAAGGATTAATTGTTGGTTAATGAATATAGGAAATAGGGTAAATACGTTGCTTTATTTCCTTAATTTGTTACCTTTCATACTCATAATCACCCAATTCCGCACTTCCTAAGCCCCGCTCTATGCGTTTTTTACTTTTACTATTGTTTTCAAGCAGTCTGCTCAACGGGGCGTTAGCCCAACAACGAACAAATTCAGAGGCTAACCCGGCTACGTTTTCGGCTACGGGTTATGTACGGGATGGGAAAACCGGAAAGCCAATTCAGAGTGTGAACATTGTTGTGCTGAACGTATCGAAGGGGTATGTAACGGCAAAAGATGGTTTCTATACGATTCAATTACCCCCCGGTAATTACATACTACGCTTTTCGCACGTAGGTTATCGACCAAAACAGGATACAATTTCGCTTCAGAAAACGCTGTTTCGTGAGATAACGATGGACGATGATTCCAAAGATCTTGAAGAGGTGGTGGTAACCAGCGAATCGCCCGATCGTAACGTCCGTAAAGTTGAAATAGGTGTCTCCCAGCTATCCATTCGCAGCATTCGGCGCATTCCGCCCCTAATGGGGGAAGTCGATGTGGTGCGTTCACTGCTGCTCCTGCCAGGGGTGACCACCGTGGGTGAGGGCGCACCCGGCTTCAACGTACGGGGGGGCGGTGCCGACCAGAACTTAATTCTCTTCGACGAGGCCCCGGTGTTCAATTCGAGCCATTTAATGGGCTTTTTCTCGGTATTTAATCCCGATGTAGTGCGGGATGTAACCCTGAACCGGGGCGGGGTGGCCGCAGCCTTCGGTGGTCGGGCGTCGTCGGTGCTGGATGTGAAAATCAAAGAACCTGATGCCCAGAAATGGGGCATTAATGGCGGAATCGGGATTATTTCGAGCCGATTGGGTGTTGAGGGACCACTCATCAAGAACAAACTTTCTTTTCTGGCCGCTGTACGAGCTTCGTTCAATGACTTTCTCTTTAAACTGGCCCCGCCGAATTTGAAAGGAACACAGGCTAATTTTTATGACCTGACGTCGAAACTTAAATACCAGCCCAACGAAAAGAATACCATAACGCTTACCGGATACCTGAGTACCGACGTTTTCAAACTCGCTTCCGACTCGCTGTCCGGTCAGGAGATCAACGCATCGTCAACCCGGTTCAACTATCAAACGATGAATGCGGTGCTGCGCTGGAATTACTTTATAAGTAAGCAGATCAATCTGGCATCATCCGTAATTTTCAGCCGCTATCAGGCTGATCTATCCTCGCCCGATTCATCCAATGCGTTTCAGTTGAAGTCGGGTGTCTGGCACCGGCAGGTAAAATCGGATCTGACGTTTACGCCCAACGAAGTTCACCAGTGGCAGGTGGGGGTAAGTGCTATCGATTATCTGCTACAACCAAACACGCGCATACCGGGGCCTTTCTCCAACGTGCTGCCCGTTGACCTTGCCCGCGAACGTGCCTACGAACTGGCCGCTTACATTCAGGACGAATGGAAACTGAACACGAATGTGGCCATTATTGCCGGGCTTCGTTACTCGGCTTTATTGAACCGGGGCCCTGCCACCGTACGTACATATCAGGAAAACGGGCCGAAGGAAGACGAAGCGGTTACGTCGACAAAAACTTATGACGCGGGTAACATATACCATTCTGCCGGAGGACTGGAACCCCGACTGGCGGTTCGCTGGACGGTAGGCGACGGGCGAGCCATCAAAGCCGGGTATAGCCGTCTGCGTCAGTACATTCAGCAGGTAACAAACACAACGGCGGCCCTGCCCACCTCGCGCTGGCACCTGAGCGATATGTATACGAAGCCCGTTATTGCCGACCAGTGGTCGCTGGGGTACTTCACCAACACAACCGACAATGCCATCGAAGCCTCAGGCGAAGTATATTACAAAACACTGACCAACGCTATCGATTACCGGGATGGAGCTGAACTACAACTGGCACAGGCCGTTGAAACCCAGATTGTGCAGGGGAGCGGAAAAGCCTATGGTTTTGAGGGATTGCTCCGGAAAAATAAAGGACGCTGGACGGGCTTTATGAGCTATACTTATGCCCGTACATTTTTAACCATGGATAGCCCTTATGCCAGTGAACGGGTCAATAATGGGATGGCCTATGCCGCTAACTACGATAAGCCCCATACGCTCAACGTATTGGCTACACATCGTCCAACGACCTGGTTTAGCATGTCGTTGAATTTTACGTACAGCACGGGCCGGCCAACCACCCAGCCATCCGCCATTGCCCGGGTGGCCGGCATACTCGTACCTATTTACCTTGACCGAAACCAGCAACGCGTTCCGGATTACCATCGGCTCGACTTTTCGATGACGTTTGAGCAAAATCCGCTCAAGAAAAAGAAGAATCAGAGCAGCTGGGTTTTCTCCATCTATAACGTGTACGCGCATAAAAATGCGTATTCAATCTTTTATAAGTTGAGTCCGGCCTCTCTATCGGATGCGTATAAGCTGTCAATTTTTGGATCGGCTTTCCCATCGCTGACCTATAATTTCAAGTTCTGAGCAAGGCACGACCCCATAGTCGTACCTCACCAGTTGTGTGCCTTGTTTTGTCCGGTCTTATTATTTACAGTCGACTTAACGTATGAAAAATGGAAAGGGTATACTGAAAGTAGGGCAGTACGCCGGACTACTTATTGTACTGTTCGCCGTTTCGTGCGTGACGGAATTCCAGCCCGATGCGGTCACTATTTCGCCAGCCCTGATTGTTGAAGGGCAGGTGACTGACCAGCCGGGTCCATATATCGTTAAGCTTACCCGCACGGCCGATTATTCCTTTAAAAGTATTAACCTGCTCGAAACGGGTGCTACGGTCGTTATCTCGGATGATCTCGGTAATCGGGAGACACTGAGAGAACAGTCGCCGGGGGGTGTTTACCTGACTTCCAGTCTGCGGGGCGTAGTTGGGCATACGTACAAACTAACCATTCAGACCAAAGCCGGAAAGCGGTATGAATCGGATGCGGAAGTACTGCCGGCCGCTCCTCCTATTCGAAAATTGTATTACCAGTACACCAAAGAGCCGACCGGGCTGAGCGAAGCAAAAAAACAGGGATGGGATGTCTATCTGGATACTAAAGACCCCGACACCCTCGGAAATTACTACAAGTGGAGCTGGACACACTATGAGTTTACAACAATTTGCCTGAAACGGGAATTAGCCAATGGGGTAATCACCGGGCTGGGTTGCTGTTCGAATTGCTGGGATATTACCCGCTGTTATACGTGTGTAACTATCAGTTCGGATGTTAATATCAACGGACAGGCGATCAGTCGCCAGTTTATTAGTCGGGTGCCTTTCAAATCGACGAGTTCCTATTACCTGGAAATTCAGCAACAGGCGATCAGTGCAGGAGCCTATGCGTTTTGGAAAAGCGTTCGGCAGCTGACAGAAAATACGGGAGGGCTGTTCGATGCAGCTCCTTCAATCGTTCGGGGTAATGTGCACTGCACCAGCGATCCAGTTGAACCGGTTTACGGCTATTTTGGCGCGGCTGGACTATCCGAACAATACATCAACGTCGACCGAAGTGCGGGGGAGGGATTTCCTGATATTGACCCGCCGGTCACGGTTTTTCAGCCGGTGGGTTGTGCCACCTGCGAGAATAGTTTGTACCGAACACCCAATAAGCCGCGCTGGTGGCAATTATGATGAATACCCAACTCATGTTAACGACAACACGAATAGTAAAACAAGGTCTTGGCCTGCTGGGACTTATAGCCTGCCTGATTTCCTGTATAACTCCTTTTCAGCCGGACACGGTTAAAGTTGATCCGATGTTGATTGTAGACGGGCAGATTACAGACCAGCCCGGTCCGTACACCATCAGGCTTACCCGAACGTCCGATTATTCGATCCGGAGTGTCAATTTGCTGGAGCCCGGTGCTACAGTCGTTATCTCCGATAATATGGGCAATCAGGAAACGCTGAAGGAACAAGCGCCGGGGGGCGTGTACCAGACGAGTGCGAATGGCCTGCGGGGCGTGCCGGGCCGACGGTATACACTAACGATCCAGACAAAGGCCGGGAAGCGCTATGTTTCGGAGTCGGAGGTGATGCCGGCCGCACCACCGATCCAAAAATTATATTACGAATCCAACTACGTACCGGCCAGCGGAATAACCAACGCACGGCAAACCTGGGACGTCTATCTGGATACCAAAGATCCCGACACCCTCGGAAACTACTATAAGTGGAGCTGGACGCATTATGAGATGCCCACTGCCTGTAAGAAAACCTTTGTCTCATCCGGAAGCTATTATTCCGGCATCTCCTGTTGTACTGACTGCTGGGATATTACCCGCTGCTATACCTGCGTCAATATCAATTCGGATGTGAACATCAACGGGAAAGCGATCAGTCGGCAATCGATTACCAGTGTTCCCTTTACATCACTTAGTCGATATTATTTGGAAGTGGAGCAGCAGTCCCTAAGCAAAAACGCTTACCTGTTCTGGAAAAGTGTACAACAGCTGACCAGCAATACGGGCGGATTGTTTGACGTGGCTCCGTCGTCGGTGCAGGGCAACATAAAATGTGTTACGACACCGGGAGAACCCGTTTATGGGTATTTCGGCGCTGTGGGTGTTTCGGTGAGCTCTCTGTATGTAGACCGGACCGACGGGAAGGGATCACCCAGTCTGGATTTTCCAACCGTTATTCCCTACCCAACAAACCCCTCCTGTATTGTTTGCGAAAACTCCCTTTACCGAACGCCCATCAAACCACGTTTTTGGACTTATTAATCGGTTTGGTGAGGTGCGGCAAATAAAATAGATTTGTGGAAATGATTACACCATGGCTTCCCCGGTAAACATCCTGATTCTCCAATTTGCATCCATAGGCAATGTTGTTTTAACATCGCCAGTTGTACGTTGTCTGAAGCAGCAGCTTCCCAATGCGGTCATACATTACTGTACAAGGCCTGATTATCAGTCCCTTGTTCTTCATAATCCTTATATATCCGAACGGCATTACCTAGATGGCAACGTCGTTGAGTTGATTCGGCAGTTAAGGGCTCAAAAGTTCGATTACGTCATTGACTTACAGAATACGTTTATCAGCCGGTTGATCAAGACCGCACTGGGTGTGCCATCATATAGTGTTGAAAAACAATCATTTCGTAATTGGCTCTACGTACGCTTTAAAGTAAACGCACTCTCCGAGCAGCATATGGTTGATCGGTATCTGGCAACGGTGCAGCCGCTGGGTATCGAAAACGATGGGCGTGGCCTGGACTACTTTATACCTTATAAGGATGAAATTGAGTTCGACTGGTTGCCGGCCACCCACCAGAATGATTACGTTGCGTTCGCTATTGGGGGGCAGCACGCAACCCGACGATTGCCCTTGGCTCGCATGATTGAGCTGTGCCGCAAAATAAACCACCCCATCGTGCTCCTGGGGGATAAGAACGACCGGAAGGCAGGTGATGAAATTGTGCGGGCTCTTGGCAAAAAACAGATCTATAACTCCTGTGGTTATTTCAACATCAATCAGTCGGCATCCATCCTTAAACGCGCTCGCATTGTGTTTTGCCATGATACCGGACTGATGCATATTGCTGCGGCTTTCCGCAAAAAAGTGTACTCCATCTGGGGCAGCTCGACACCTCAATTCGGGTACTACCCGTACAAAACTCCGCACGTCCGGCTCGAAGCTGTTGGGCTGGGTTGCCGTCCCTGCTCTGCAACGGGCTCCGACGAGTGCCCAATGAAACATTTCAATTGCATGAACACGCTGTCTTTCAACTTCGATGTGAAGGAACTGCGTACCAAAAAGAAAAATTTCGAGTAACGAAAAACAAGCTGACAGTGGTTGCGTCGAATCAGCCGTTAGCTAATGTACCGCAGGAGTAAGCCTACAACGGCGGCACCACCTATGACACCTAATTCAGGAAGTTTTTTGACTAGGGAAAGCAGTCCTACCGTAAACAGCGCGATCAGGAGAGCAGGTACATCGATCAACTGCCGTCGGGCCAGCACAACGACGGCACCGGCAATGGCCCCAATTGCGGCAATCGTTACCCCATCCACAAAGGCTTTGACGCCCGGATGTTTTCCCCATCGTTTGAAGTAGGGGGCAGGCAGTATCGTAAAAAGGTAACAGGGAAGAAACGTAGCCAGCCCGGCAACGCACGCACCGGGAAAACCAGCCACCAGATAACCGATAAAGGCAACCGTAATCACCACGGGGCCCGGCGTAATCATGGCTACGGCTACGGCATCCAGAAACTGCTGTTCGTTGAGCCAGCCATATTCTTTTACGACACCTCCATAAAGAAACGGAACGATAGCCAGCCCGCTCCCGAAAACAAAGGCGCCTGCTTTAGTGAAAAAGAGCGCCAGTTTCCAAAGAACAGAATCGGTGGGGAGAGCCAGCACCTGCGCAAAAAACGGTGCGATACTAGTTCCCGCACCCGAATTGAACCGTATGGATGGCGATTTGACAAACCAGTAAATGCCTCCCGATAAGAGAACCAGCCAGATCAGTTCTGATTCCGTAATTACGGTCGCTACTGCCGAAAGGGCAAATAAGCACCACCCCAACAGGTCTTTCCCAATCGTTTTGGTCGTGAGCTTATATGTTCCAACGGTGATAATACCAATAATGGCGGCCCCAATGCCGTAGAAAACAGCCTGCATCCAGGGTAGCCCGTTAAACTGCCGGTAGGTCCAGCCTAACAAGACAACCAGAACGAACGAAGGCAGCACAAAAGCGAGTCCCGCCAGGGTAGCACCCAGCAGGCTGTAATGAACGTAGCCAAGATAAATGGCCAGTTGAGCCGCCAGCGGACCGGGGGCTAACTGTGCCAGAGCCAGACCTTCGCGGTAATCTTCTTCACTAATCCACCCGCGTTCTATAATGAGATCCCGATGCATGGCGCTGACCAGTGCCGGGGGGCCGCCGAAGCCAGTCGTGCCCAGATACAGAAAATAGTAAATCAGGTCTGTTTTCGTATACGATAGCCTCGTTGATTCCATACTGTAATGCTGACTGTTGCGGGTCAAAAAACAATGCCAAACTGTAGAGCCGCCGTCAGTGAGGTGGGGCGGTCGTTGCCAAAGCGAACTGGAATGGGAACTGCCACAAAGTAACTGATTGTTGGTCCTCGCTTCACAATTTTATTAAGTACGGGTGTAAATCCGTAGCGGCCTGATGTTTCAAAGGCAAGGCGGCTGGCCAGCGTAAAGTCGTTGCCCAGGTTCACTAATACACCCGGATGAAAGAGCACATTGGTGACCCGGCTGCTTCCGTTTTCGGCCCGGATCAGGGGCACCACTTCAACCGAAAAGCCAATCTGTTTGGTCTTCCACAGGTTTAGCCCAATTGGAAAGCCAACGGCATAGTACGTGTTGAAATTAGTTTCGCTGCCCTGCTTATTAAAGGTAATGATTGGATGAAGTACGCCCAAATAGCCCGTCATACGTGGATAGGCGGGGGGCGAGGTTGTCTGCGCCTGCGTGGCTGATGAAAATAAAACTAAGCGAAAAATAGCTAACAGGAATAGATGAAAAATGGGTTGATTGATCTGTTTCATAACGGCTTATGCAGGTGATGCTGCAAGATTAAGTCGTTTGCTCAGCCAGAAATAGAATGAATTTAACCTTTTGTATCTGATTTACCTTTTCGCTGATTTTTTCGGTAATCGGACGGGTTCTCGCCGACGAGTTTTTTAAATATCCGGGTAAAGTGGCTTTGGTCTGAGAAGCCCGTCAGGTAGGCAATTTCAGAAAGACTATAGGGGGTTGTTTCGAGAAGAAACAGGGCTTTCTCAATGCGCAGCTTACGGATGTATTCGCCGAACGACAGATCGTCGAAGTAACGCGAAAAAGCCCGCGACACGTACGCTGGATTGACCGCCAAACTTTCGGATAGCTCGTTGAGGCTAAGGGTTAAGTTCGTATCGATCTGATCCTGAATCAATTCCTTTAGCTCTCTTACCCAGGCGGGCGTCTTCCGCTTACCCGGACTTGCCTGGTAGGAATGCAGAACCCCCAGCAGAAGCCGTTCCGTTGGACTCTGGGTGTGTTTGACCGTCTGTAAATGGTTGGCCCAACTATAGAGTGCGTCGTAAATGAGCGTTCCCTGGGCGAGTAACTGCTGATCGTCACTAATGTTGAACGCTAACCCCGCCGAAATAGCCCATAAACCAGCCGCTTCGGGAGCTAACGTATGATCGTCGGTGTCGGCGCCCCGCACAATGGCGGCAATACGCTGCAGGGCCGGATCATCCAGTTTGTGCTTTTGCAGGAAGTAATCGAATGTGCACCGGTCTTCGTAGTGGCTGTATTCTACGCCCGGTATATCGAAAGGGATAGCGTTCAACGCTTTGGCCTCTGCCTGAACCTGCATTTCGGGCACAAAACGAATGTCGGCCGTTGGGTCAATAAACCGCTGGATAAGCCAGGGGCAAGCTAGTCGATCTATCTTTGGCCGTTCGCGGGTTATCCAAATCATGCGTTTCTGAAAAGGCAAAAGGATTAGATTGCGCTGGTCATGCCTGAACGTTCCAACAGTTGCTGAACTTTATTAGCTACCATATCGACCGAAATCCAGTTCAGGCAGGCCAAATCGCCCCGAAAACAGGGTTTATTACCGAACACGGAACAGGGACGACAGGGAAGCACATCGGGAGAAATCTGCAGAATGGCTTCTTCGCCCTGACCCCACGGCCCAAAACCCGCATCTGGATGAGTAGATCCCCAGATCGACACGACCGGCACTCCGCTCAACGCTGCCAGGTGCATATTCCCGGAGTCCATACACAGCATTCCGGTCAACCGGCTGATCAGAGATAACTCGGCTGCCAGTGAAAGCTGCCCGGCTACCAGAACCGCTTGTGGAAACTGGTGTTGTAGGGTCTCCAATCGGGCTATCTCTTCAACACCACCCCCTAATAAGAACAAAGTTATGGGTTGATTATAATACAGTTGTGCCAATAATGGTGCGAAGAACTCAAAAGGCCACATCTTCTGGGTATGTTGCGCAAAAGGAGCAATGCCCAGCCAGGGGGTATCGGTAGACACCGCATGACGCTTTAAAAAAGCGTCAAGTTCAACATCGGCGGTTGATGCTGGTGTAAATGCAAAAGACTTTGCAGGCTCAAGATCAAATCCGGCAGCCGTAAACACCTGGGCATACCGGTCTACGCTATGGAGTAGTTTCCGGCGGATTTTGTTAGCCTTTCGGGTCAGTGCGTTCTTTTCGGCACGGCCCTTATTGATCGTAAATGATGGTACACCTGCTAATTGAAATAACCGTTTCAGTACCGCAGAGCGTAGGTTCTGGTGCGCATCGATAACGACATCAAAAGAAGCGATCTGCCGCAGTTCGCTCACCAATTGAAACAGCCCTGGTAACCCCTTATGGCGTCCGTCAAAGTCAGCTCCTATGACACGAACCCCCGGTAGCTGCTCAAAGAAAACGGCAAATTTAGCCCGTGTCACCAACGTGATGATGGCATCGGGGTAACGCTGGGTGAAGGCCTGAACAACAGGGGCCAGCAGGGCAACATCGCCCATGGCCGAGAAGCGTAAAAGAAGCAGATGCTTCATAAAGTGGTCAGGTAGGGTCAAAAATTGGCAGATGTAGTTTTTCGTGGTCAGATGGGGTCATTTGTGATCAGGTCAATTGTGGTCAGGTTTTGTTCAACCCTGCTTGACTAGTTTTGACCGTACTTGCTCATTTTTGACCATGCCTGACCACGCTTGTCTATGCCTGACTGGTATAAAGAACCGGGTTTAGAGTAGGGTCGTTATACATTTTCATCTGTCGGTAGACCTTCATGTACCGGTCGCCCTGACGGATGTCGTCGAGTAGTTCATCGAAGCACTTTGCCAGGTCACTTTCCTGTTCGAGAAGTACGGCTAATTTCTGACTGGCTTTCTGGCGGTGTTCATCAGATACCGATGGCCGGTCTACCTGCTCGCGAAAGTGATAGATCTTGAGTTGTAGTATCGACATTCGATCCAGCAGCCAGGCGGGGGTCTCCGAGTTTAAGCGAGCGCCGGACTTTGGTGTAATGCCCTGAAACTGATCAAAAAACCACGCGTCCATCTGCTCCACGGTATCGGTCCGGTCCTGATTCGACTGGTCGATCCGGCGCTTCACGGCCACCAGCTCGTCAGGGCGTATAGTTGGGCTGCGGATAATATCTTCCAGATGCCATTGAACCGTATCGATCCAGTTTTTCTGGTATAGCAAAAAGGCGATGGCATCAGGTGAATAGGGGTTTTGAATCGGGGTATCGACGTTGTCGGTCAGGTGGTAGTCCTGAATACTCTGGCGGAACAGATTGTTGGCGAAAGTGGCGTTCATAGGCGGTTAATCAATCGCAAAGATAGCGGTTTTAACTGGTAATGTCCGAAGAACCAGCCTCTACCAATCGCGTTGAGAGCTTTGCTTCCTAATTGTCTTCACCATTTTTAATCAACTTTTATAAATATTTATAGTTAATTTTGCTTGTTTTTTAGTATTTAAACAGATGTTTAAAAAAACCATTTGAATACTTTGTTTGTTACTTATTGACAACATACTTTTGAAACACCAAATGAAAAAACCAATGGATTGTCTAACGTCAAAGTCTACTGAATTACGGATCAGGGAAGCCGCCGAGCGGGTCTTTCTTGAGAAGGGATTCGACGGGGCTACCTCGCGAGACATTGCCGAAGCCGCTGGTATCAACATTGCGCTGACGAATTACTATTTCCGAAGCAAGGAAAAGCTGTTCATGCAAATCTTTGAAGATCTGGTTCAGTTGTTCTTCAATGGCATGGTCGAGATCATGAATAAACCGATCAGTTTGCGGGATAAGATAGCCGAGTTGATCGAACATGACTTTCAGTTATTAAAGAATAATCCCAACCTGTCGAATTTCATTATGAATGAAGTTCACCGTAATCCAGACCGGATGGCAAGTTGTATAGGGGTAATGAAGGAAATTCATCACTCCATGTTCGAGCAACAGCTACAGCATGAGATCAGCCTGGGCAACGTTCGTCCTATTAAAGCCTTGCATGTGATGCCTATGGCATTCGCCAATATCCAGTTTTTGTTCATTGGAAAACAGATGCACATGAAAATGTGGCAGATGGATGAAGCTGGTTTTGACCAGTTTATCAATGAGCACAAGCAGATTGTCATTGACATGGTAACGTCTTATTTGTTTGATTTTAAAAAGGAGTGATCCTTTTTTTTGCCCATTAATTAAACAAATATTTAAAATATAAAATTAATAAATCTATTTAAAACAGTTTAATCAACTTTATTATGAAAATCTTTCGATGGTATGTGTCTACTGCCCTTTTGCTGGGATGTTCGGCGGTGAATGCGCAGGATGTAACGCTGGATCAGCTGGTTAATAAAGCGCTGACGGGCAACTATAGTGTTCAGGCTGCCCGCCTGGACGAGATCAGAACCGATGCGCAAATTTCGGAGGTAAGAGCCAGTGCCCGTCCGCAGGTTAACCTCACCGGCGACTACAAACGGTATTTGAAAATACCGGGTCAGGTCGTTCCTGCCTCAGCTTTTGGTGGGCCGGAAGGTTCCTACTCCGTACTGGCTTTCGGATTGCCTTATAATCTTTCTACCAGCGTTCAGGCCTCGCAGGCTTTGTATAATCAGTCGCTGATGATTGCGACGAAAGTGGCGAAAACCAGCCGCGATCTGTCGGCCTTGCAAACGCAGAAGACCAAAGAAGAAGTTGCCTACAATGTGTCTGCCACGTATTACAATCTGCAAACAACGGCGCAGCAGATTGCCTTCCTTCAGAAAAACCTCGCGTCTACCGAGCGGCTTATCCAGATCACGGACCTGCTTCGGCAAAACAAATTAGCCAAAGGGGTCGATGTCGATCGCCTGCAACTGAGCAAAATTTCCTCCCAAACGCAAATTGAATCGCTTCAGGCTACCTATAATCAGTTGCTGAATACGCTCAAACTACTGACCGGCATCCCCCAAGCCGACTCGCTCACCGTTCGGACAGCCATCGACGAGACCGTTCCGGTAACGCCCGCCAACGAATACACCATTAATCGAACGGACCTCCAGCTACTCGACCGTCAGAAAGACCTGAACGGACTTGAGCAACGAAACATAAAAGCGGGTTTTGTGCCGACTGTCTCGGCGTATGGGCTGGCCAACAGCACGGTCTATGCCACGGGTGGCGATAATTCCTATATCAAGAATGTGCCCGGCTACTGGCTCGGTCTGCAACTGAACTGGAATGTCTTCGATGGTATGGCCCGCAAAGCAAAACTAACCCAGAAACGCATTGATGATCAGAAGCTGGACGTGCAGCTTCGGCAGACACGCGAGTCGATTTCGATGGACATTGCCAACTCCCGAAATCAGTTTCTGGTCCAGCAACGCAACCTGGCCACCAACCGGGGGCAGGTGGCCCTGGCCGAAAAAGTATATACCCAGACGCAACTGCAATTCAAAGAAGGCACGGTCGACATTACGGATGTGGTGCAGGCCGAAAACTCCCTCCGCGAAGCGCAAAATAATTTCCTCAACACACTCGTCAGCCTGCGCACCGCCGAACTGGACTGGAAAAAAGCGACCGGCAGCTTAATCAACCAATAACCGACTCACAACCAGAATCCCGAAAAGTTATGAAACGCATTATCACAGTACTCGCGCTCGTTGCCACGCTGGGTTTAACCGCCTGGACACTGGTCAATAACAAAAAAGAAGTTGAAGAAAAAGTATACAAACCTAATCCCGATCAAAAAGTAGGCGTTCGGACGGCGGTGGCTACTCTGCAGAACCTGTCTCAGGAAACCGAATTCCTGGGCTCATTTTCCCCAAATCGGGAGATCGAGATCCGACCACAAGCCGGTGGTCAGATCGTCTCGCTGCCCATTGAGGAAGGCCAGATGGTGGGAGCCGGACGTTTAATTGCCAAACTGGATGACGAACAGCTGCGCTACCAAATTGAAGGACTGATGGTAACGCTGGAAGGCTATCAGAACGACCTCAAACGCTACGAAGTACTGGTAAAAGGGGATGCCACTCCCGCTATCAATCTGGAACGAACTCAGCTCAGCATTCGCTCAACCCAGGCACAGATCAAACAGCTTCAGAAACAACTGGCCAACACAACCGTTACGACACCCTTCTCGGGAATTGTGACCGACAAAATGGTGGAGAAAGGATCTGTCGTTTCAGTGGGGTCGCCCATTGCCAAAATAACCGACATCTCAACGCTTAAATTAGTTGTTCAGGTGCCCGAAAAAGCCATCAATCAGTTTCGCGTGGGGCAGTCGCTGCCTATTACAACGGAGGTATACCCCAATGCCCGTTTCGTGGGCCATGTCTCGATGATTGCCGCTCAGGGGGATGCGGCCCATAATTACCCTATAGAAATCACGGTACCGAACTCCGGCAAAAATCAACTGCGTGCCGGTATGTATGGCTCCATTGCCAATACCAACAAGCTGAAAGGACAAACGCTGGCGGTACCTCGTCAGGCCATTATAGGCTCGGAAAAACAGCCGCAGGTATTCGTGGTCGAAGCGGGGAAAGCCGTCCTGAGATCGGTGGGTATCGGAACGACAACGAACGAGTATTATGAGATAACGAATGGACTGAAAGCCGGTGATCAGGTGGTGACCAGCGGCCAGATCAATCTGCAAAATGGTACGCCGGTAATCGCTCAATAGACCTTACAGTTATGAAATTTGTTGAAACCATCATAAAACGCCCCTCGCTCATTATCGTACTGTTCGCGATTCTGACCATTGGTGGCCTGTTTTCCTATCGGTTGCTAAGTTATGAGTTGCTTCCGGAGTTCTCTACGCCGGTTATCACCATAACCACCATTTATCCGGGAGCTGCTCCGTCGGAAGTGGAAACGGAGATTAGTAAAAAAATTGAAGATGCCGTTTCGGGTTTGGATAACCTCGATGATGTGAAATCCAACTCGTTCGAAAACGCATCGGTACTCGTGGTGCAGTTTAAGGCCGGGACCGATATCGATCTGGCTTTGCAGGACGCCCAACGGGAAATTGACAAAATGGTGAGCGATCTGCCCGACGATGCCGAACAGCCGTCGCTGTCGAAAATATCGCCCAGCGATCAGCCCATCATGCAGTTGCTGGCAACGTCCACGCTGCCCAACGAAGTATTCTATCAGCAGGTGGAGGATAAGTACCTGCCCGTTCTTCAGCAGATTAAAGGTGTTGCCGATATTGCGATGGTGGGGGGCGACAAGCGCGAGATCCGGATTAACGTCGACGATGACAAGCTGAATTACTACGGCTTGTCGCTGCTTCAGGTATCGCAAGCCATCAACCAGGCCAACCTCGATTTCCCAACCGGAAAGGTAAAAAGCACCTCCGAGAACATGACGCTTCGGCTGGCGGGTAAATTCAGGTCGCTGGACGACATTCGGAAACTAGTCATTGTCACACCGCCTAACGGCAGCCCCATTCGCATAAGTGATGTGGCGAAAGTAACCGATGGCCTGACCGAAGCCACCAGTATCAGCCGGTTTAACGGGCAGGACGGTATCGGGTTGTTTATTAAAAAACAGTCGGATGCGAATGCGGTGGAGATAAGCCGGTTGGTACAGGAAAAGCTGGCGGTGGTAGAGAAAGAAAACGCCAAAGATAACGTCCATTTTGCCATTGCTTACGATAGCAGTGTATTCACATTGGCCTCTGTTGAAGCCGTAACCCACGATCTGCTACTGGCCGTTGGCCTGGTGGCCATTGTGATGCTGTTGTTTTTGCACAGTTTCCGGAATGCGTTCATCGTCATGGTTTCGGTACCGGCTTCGCTGATTTCGGCCTTCCTGTTCATGTACGTCATGGGCTACTCGCTCAACCTCATGACCCTGCTGGCTCTCTCACTGGTGATCGGTATTCTGGTCGATGACTCGATTGTGGTCCTCGAAAACATCCAGCGACACCTCGAAATGGGAAAAGACCGCTGGCGCGCTACCCTCGACGGGGTGAGTGAAATTGGCTTTGCGGCCGTTGCCATTACGCTCGTAATCGTGGTGGTTTTTGTGCCGATCACGTTCGTGAATTCAGTTATTGCAGACTTATTGCGTCAGTTCTCCCTCACGGTGGCGTTTGCGACGCTGGTTAGTTTAGTGGTCAGTTTCACGCTGACGCCCTGGCTGACCTCGAAGATGGCCCGGCTGGAGCACCTGAACCCGAAAAATCCATTTCAGGCGTTTTTGCTCTGGTTTGAGAAAGGGCTGACCGCGCTAACCAGTGGCTATCACCGTAGTTTGGGCTGGGTGATCACGCATAAGCTGGCTTTCACGGGAATACTGGTCGCTATTTTTGTATTCACCGGCTGGGTTATGCGTCTGGGCATTATTGGGTCGGAATTCGTCGCGCAGGGCGATCAGGGTAAATTTCTGCTCACCCTGAAGCTCGACAAGAGCGCTTCCCTTCAGCAAAACAACCTGATGGCCCGGGACATTGAGAATTACCTTCGCAAGAAACCGGAAGTCGAGACGATCTTCGCCAACGTGGGGGGCGCCAGTACCGGTATGAACAGCACCGGGCAGGGCGAAACCAATCGGACAGAGCTGACCATTCAACTGGCCGATGCCAGTGAGCGCCCCGGCCATAAACTCACCGAGCAGTACATGATCGACGTTCGTCAGGAGTTGGCCGCTCGTTTTCCGGCCATTGAATTCAATTCCTCGGTAGTGGGTATCGTCAATTCCGGTACCGCACCAATCGAGATTTTCCTGAGTGGCAATAACGTAAGCCAGAACCTGGCTGCTGCGGAAGAACTGGCCAATCGAATCCGGAGAACACCCGGTGCCAACGACGTAAACGTATCTGTTGAATCGGGCAACCCCGAAGTACGAGTCGATATAGACCGGGAAAAAATGGCGAAATTAGGGTTGTCTATTCAGACCGTTGGCGGCACGCTGCAAAACGCTTTTGCCGGTAACGACGACTCCAAATTCCGCGATGGGGGCGAAGATTACGACATCCGGATAATGCTCGATGCGTTCGACCGAAAGAATCCCGACGACGTGAAGAATATCAATTTCTTCAGTCCGTCCACCAATCGTCCGGTGCGGCTGGCGGAGTTTGCCAACGTTACCCTGAGCAACGGCCCGTCGCTGCTGGAGCGGAAAAACCGCCGGTCGTCGGTAACGGTAACGGCCAACACGCTGGGCACAGGCTCGGGTACACTGACCAGCGTGATTCAGGCCGATCTGGCCAAAAATCCGCTGCCTGCGGGGGTAACGGTTAGCTGGGGGGGCGATGCCAAGAACCAGAGTGAAGGCTTTGGGTCGCTGGGTATTGCCATGCTGGCCGGTCTGATGCTCGTGTACTTCATCATGGTCCTGCTCTACGATAGTTTTGTATACCCGTTTGTCGTCCTCTTTTCGGTGCCGGTCGCCATTATCGGTGCTCTGTTGGCACTCGCCTTGACCTCCTCCAACATCGGCATTTTCGCCATGCTCGGAATGCTGATGTTGATTGGTCTGGTCGTGAAAAACGCCATTCTGATCGTCGACTTTGCCAATCAGCAGAAAGAGCAGGGCGTTCCGTTCCGGCAGGCTATCCTGCATGCGGGCGAGGAACGTCTACGTCCGATCCTGATGACAACCATTGCCATGGTAATCGGTATGATTCCGATCGCCACCGCATCGGGGGCCGGTGCCGAGTGGAAAAACTCGCTGGCCTGGGTGCTGATTGGTGGTCTGAGCAGCTCGATGGTGCTCACCATTTATCTGGTTCCCATGATGTATTACGTCGTGGACCGGATTGGGGAAAAATGGGCAGCCTTTCGTTCAAAAAAGCAAGTCAATTCACCGGTTGCAACGGCTGAGCCCGTTCATTAAGTCATACTACTTCGACCCGGCTACGGCTAACCCCGTGGCCGGGTCGAAGTAGCCGATTCTTGTAGATCACTATAAACCTCGATCCGTACATCATGACACTTTCTCAACTAAACGACCGCCTTTTCAAAGTATTGACAGACATGGGCATCAGCCAGAATGCCCTAACCGATGGAGCCCATTTTAGCCGTGATCTGGGTCTCGATTCATTGGATATTACGGACTTGCTGCTTCAGGTAGAAACGTATTTTGGTATTCGCATTCCAGACGAAGACTTCTGGAAACTGGAAACTTTTGGTCAGTTAAAAACATATGTTGCCGGCGAACTATTTCTCGATGGAAGCCAGATCGCGTAACCGCTGATGCCTCCCGAAAGGGAGGGCGTATACACTTTATCGGTTGAAGAAACACAGCATAGCCGAAGCTGCATGTTGGCCTTCGGCTATGATGCATTTCACTAGGCTGGCAAAACCGGCCCGCACTAGCTTACTAGTCAGCCTGCGCAAAGTCTTCTATATAGATATTCTTAGTCAATTTCTACGAACTACGTTTGACTGGTTGTTGTTGAAAAACAAATCTACACCTGCTTTCCTGAGCCCGATGAGTATCCATCGCTGATATCATTTTGAATCGGGGCGTTCCGTTTTCCGAAAGGCAATCGATTAAAAACGGCGTCATCCAGCCTCAAAAGCGGTTTTTGTTTGACAAGGCAGTGGAGTTTAGAGAATCAGAACGGCGGTTTGGGGCTACCCGACTGCGTTACTAACCGATACTTTATTCACGATGCGAAAAACGCATGGGTGCTCCACAATGATTGATTTTATATGGAAACATTATTTACTCTTCCCAAATTAGATGGTCTGATATTACGATTCCAGTTGTCGTTCAAGCCCTTTGTGCGCTTCTTGAAAGAGCAGCGTACCCTGGCCACGACGGATGGACTCCGTCAATTATACACCTATCTGATCGATCAGTTTACCTCGGCTATCGTTCTGTTCGAAGACCAAAACGAGACCATTGACGAAAAGCGACTGACGGAGCTTTTTCAACTCGCAACGTTGGCCGTGTTACCCTTAAATCATAGCAGACGCGAGATCTCATACGCCTTCGGCATCCCGGTTCCCCTAACCTTATTTCATTATTCATCGGCGTTTGAGGAATTGATCAATCGATTTCCGGACTTCCTGATGGATTTGCCCGACCAGATTAAGCAACAGGATCGGCAACGGCTGGCTTACCAGATGATACTGGGAAAATGTTACGGCATACCGTTCGACCATACCGTTGGGCAGTCGTTTCAATTCCAGAAAAAGTTGAATGGCATCACGAAATTTTATCGGCTCGATATCAACAACTCCTTTGTTCAGCCGAAGGTTGGTCAACGACAGCCTGAGCTGCAAGAGAGCTGGGTTGACTTTGCCAAAGGGCTGGGCGAGTTACCCGTCGGCGAAGAGGCTTTGCCGCTGGAGCTATTTACGTTTGAAGGGTTCGCTTTTTTTCAGCTGGAAGACGTCACCGAGACGGAAACTATTCAGCAGTTACGGGAGGTCTTTGTACACCTGCATTCCGATACCGAACCCATGATCTACCATCGGTTCGAGTCGGCTCTGCGAAACCTCTGCGGCCAGCCCGACCTTCAGATCGGCATTATTCCCATGTCGCAGGTGAATGGCCATTTCGTGTATCCGCCCAACAGCAAAAACCGGAGCATTTTTCTTCAATACGCCGGTACATCGGGCATGGATTACAAGAGTCCGATGGCACAGATGATGGTTCGAAAGCTAACGCGAAGTTCGGTGCCTTACCTGTTTCCTGACTTGGGTGGATTGCCTGAACCCGTGCAGGAGGCACTAATCGGGAAAGGTATCCGAAGTTTTATGCTCTATCCGATCGGGACGGGCAATGAGGTGCTGGGTATTCTGGAAATGGGAAGCCCGCGGGCCTTTGCCCTCAGTGAAGCGATCCTGGCTAAAATCGAGAGTATCCTGCCGCTCATTCAGGAGTTACTGCGCTACCAACTCAATCAGTTCAATACAAATCTGGAACAACTTATACGCAAAAAATTCACCTCCCTTCAGCCCGCCGTCGAGTGGAAATTTTACGAAGCAGCCTGGTCGCATCTCAGTCAGGAACAACGGAACGGTGGCGCTGGTGAAGCGATTCCGGTACGGTTCCCGGCGGTGTATCCGCTCTACGGAGCGGTCGATATCCGTAACTCATCGGTTGAGCGACACAAGGCTGTTCAGCAGGACCTGGCCCGGCAGGTAGCGGTTGTAGAAGCCATTTTTGCGCTCCCCGAATTTCCCTCGAACGGGTTCCGTCCCGAAAAGCTAAGAGACGGGAATTTCCAGTGCCGACATAAACTGACGACCGGCCTTTTACCGGAAGATGAACCCGAGGTAGCCCTTTTTCTGGTCGAAGAAGTGAATGTGTATTTTCGCTATTTGCTCCCGCATCAACCCTTGCTCGAAGGCCCGATTCAAGCGTACTTTGCCCAGACCGACCCCGTAACGGGTCTTTTCAATCAGGCACTGAAACGGTACGAACGAAGCATGGACTGGCTCAATGCGGCCGTAAACGAATATATCGACGAAGAGGAGAAGAAACTCCAGACAATTTATCCGCATTACTTTGAGCGGTATCGAACGGATGGGACGGAATACTCGATTTACCTCGGGCAATCCATTGCGCCCGACAATCCGTTTACGCCCGGTATCCGGCTGCGGTTGCTCCACTGGCAGCTAACCTCAATGGTTGAGGTAGCGCATCTGACGCACCGGCTGCTGTCGGGCTTGCCGCTTCCGCTGCAAACGACCCAGTTGATTCTGGCCTATTCCCAACCCGTTGACATTAGTTTCCGGCAGGACGAGCGCCGGTTCGATGTAGAAGGGTCGTATAGTATTCGGTATGAAGTGCTGAAAAAACGAATTGATAAAGCCTATATCGAAGGGACGCAGGAGCGGCTCACCCAACCCAACACCATTGCCATTGTGTACAGTCAACTATCTGAAGTAACGGATTATCTGCCATTTATTGCCGACATGCAGGCGCGGGGCGCACTACATCCTGAGCTGGAATACCTTGATCTCGAACCGCTTCAGGGCGTTGTTCATCTTAAGGCACTACGCGTCCGTATCAACTATACAGACTCCGCCCAATCATGAAACACGCGGACATGGTACGGTATTGGTTACTTGGCTTACTGGGTATTGTAAGCAGCCTGACAACGGCTTTAGGACAGCTGGTGCCCGCTGATTCCATTCGGCACCGGGTTGTCCTGATCGGGGATGCCGGTCGGTTACGAGACGGCACCAATCCGGTCGTCGATGCGGTGAAGGCACGTTATGATTTCAGCAATTCGCGCACGACGCTGCTCTACCTTGGCGATAACGTTTACCCGCATGGACTCTCCGACGAAAGCAGCCCGGACTACGCTTCACTGGCCGCTATCCTGCGGTATCAGGTAAGCCCCGGTTTGCCACCTGCAACCAGCCGGGTCCTGTTAATTCCCGGTAATCATGACTGGGGCAAGGGGCGTCCCGATGGCTGGGAACGGATCGTTCGGCAGGGGAAGTGGATCGACAGCCTGAACGCGCCGAACATCAAGCTGCTCCCGGCAGACGGATGCCCCGGTCCTGAAGAAATACAGCTGAGTTCCAGTTTATTGCTGGTCATTATGGACACGCAATGGTGGCTCCATCCGTACGCAAAGCCGGGTGCCGATTCGGACTGTAACTGCAAAAATCAGGATGAAGTCATTGCCCGACTGACGGACATTGCATACCGGAACAAGGGCAAAGCCATTATTGTCGCGACGCATCATCCCTTTCGGAGCTACGGGATTCATGGCGGCTATTATACCCTCAAGCAGCATATTTTTCCGCTGACGGAGTTTTCGTCGAAGCTATATATTCCCCTGCCCGTCATTGGTTCCATCTACCCGCTGGTGCGTGGGGTATTCGGCAATATTCAGGATTTGCCGAATCCGACCTACAAACACATGGTTCAGGTGATGGAAAAAGCCATGGCACCGGCACCCAATGTGGTGTTTGTTTCCGGCCATGATCATGCTATCCAGCACATCGTCGACGGGTCCCGGAATTACATTGTGAGTGGTTCGGGAATTAACCGGGAGCGGGTGAAAAATGGAGCGCTGGCCCGGTTTGTGAGTGGCGAGTGGGGGTATGTACTGCTGGATGAGCTGACAAACGGGACGCTGAAAGCTACGTTCTACACCGTCGATGAAGCCGCCACAGCTACCGAAGCGCATAGGGCTACGCTCTTTTCTGTATCACCCATCGGCGATTCACTAAGCGTAAAGTCACAGCCCCGAACCTGGCCGGATAGCGTACAGGTAGCCATTGCCCCCGCCTATGATAGTGTCGGGGCTATGCATCGCCTGTTATTTGGCACCAATTACCGGAAAGAGTGGGCCACCACCGTCAACCTGCCCGTCTTTAACCTGACCCGTACCAACGGCGGATTCAAAATCTTGCAGCGCGGGGGCGGTCAACAGACAAAGTCGCTGCGGCTCGAAGACGCCAGCGGGAAGGAGTGGGTGTTGCGAAGTATCCAGAAAGATCCGGCGGGGGCGCTGCCCGCTCCCCTGCGCGAAACTATCGCCAAAGATGTGTTGCAGGACGAAATTTCGGCCGGTCATCCGTTTGCGCCGTTGGTGGTGCCCACACTGGCGGAGGCTATCGGCATCCCCCACGCCAATCCGAGACTGGTATACGTTCCCGACGACCCGGCGCTGGGTATCTATCAGGCCGATTTTGGGAAGACCGTTTGCCTGTTCGAAGAACGAAACCCCGGCGACGGGAAGTCGATCAGCACCGTAAAACTCCTCGAAACGCTCGAAAAAGATAATGACGACCGCGTCGATCAGCGTGCTGTCCTGCGCGCCCGAATGCTCGACCTGTTTATTGGCGACTGGGACCGCCACGAAGACCAGTGGCGCTGGGGAAGCCGGAAAACCGCCGGAGGCAAAGTTTATTTTCCAATCCCCCGCGACCGCGATCAGGTTTTTTTTCGGGCGGGCGGAGTATTCCCGGCTATAGCATCGGTGCCCTGGATACAGCCAAAATTTCAGGGGTTCACTACTCGGCTGGATAATGTAAACGGCTTCATGAATAACGGGCGGTTTTTCGACCGGCTTTTCATGCACGACCTTAACGCCCAGGACTGGATGACCGAAATCACCAACCTTCGGGATTCGCTCACGGACGATGTGCTGCAACGGGCCATCAACCAACTTCCCGATACCATTCGTCGGGAGTCGGGCAACCGGATTCTCGAAACCCTTAAAGTCCGGCGGGGCTGGCTGCTGGAGAAAGGACTGCAATACTACCGGTTTCTGGCCAAAGCGGTTGACATTCCCGGATCGGACAAGAAAGAGCTGTTTCGGGTGCAGCACATCAACGACGATCAACTGGTCGTTTCGGTTTTCAAGCTGACAAAAGACGGGTCGGTAGGGCCACAGATGTACAGCCGCACCTTCGATGCATCGATCACGAAAGAGGTTAGGCTGTACGGCCAGAAGGGCGATGATCGTTTCGAGGTTAGCGGCCCGGAAGCGGCTAACATTACCGTTCGGCTTATTGGTGGAAAAGGCGACGATACATTTGTGGTGGAGGGGCATCCGGGCAAGCCGCTCATCTATGATCTGAGTACAGAAGAAAATACGCTGCCGGAGCCCCATCTGGCCCATTTGCATCTATCGACGGATAAAGCCGTCAATGCTTACGATCCCCATGTGTTCAAATACGACAGGCTGCTGCCACTCGCTACGATTGGCTATAATCTGGATGATGGCTTGCTGCTGGGTGTGGGCGGTCAGTGGATAAAGCAGGGGTTTCGGAAAACGCCCTATGCGTCGATGAACCGCCTGATGATCAGCCGGGCGCTGGCCACCGAAGCGATCTCGCTCAAGTACGATGGCATCTTTACCGATGCCATTGGTAAGAATGACCTGTGGGTGAACGCATCGGTCAAAGCCCCCGATAATGTGACCAACTTCTTTGGCCCCGGCAATGAAACCGTCTTCGAGAAACAACGCCGAATTCGCTACTATCGGACCCGCTACGACCTGATCAACCTGGCCGTATTACTAAAACGGAATGTGGGCGCCCATATACAGCTGATGGCGGGGCCGGTTTTTCAGCACTTTAGTCTGGATACCGATGAGAATGCCGGCCGCTTTATTGACACCTACGTCAGCCAATTGCCCGATTCGGAGAAATTCCTGAGACGGGAAAGTTACGGTGGGCTACAGGCTGGATTACAGATTGACCAGCGTAATAAGCCCGTGCAGCCGTCCCGAGGGTTCTATTGGAACACCACGCTGCTCGGTATGCAGGGATTTAGTGAGCAGGCGAATCACTTTACGCAACTACGCTCGGAACTGGCGGTGTACACCAGTTTCAGTCAGGCGGCTAACTTTGTCCTGGTCAACCGGGTTGGGGGCGGACTGACCTATGGCGATCCGGCATTTTACCAGTTACTCTACCTGGGTGGACAGGATAATTTGCGGGGTTTCCGAACGTATCGGTTTGCCGGAGATAATTTATTTTATTACAACCTGGAAGCGCGCTTGAAGCTGTTCGATTTTCAGTCGTTCCTGTTTCCGGGGAGTGTGGGCTTACTGGCGTTCAACGACGTTGGGCGGGTATGGCTCAAGGGCGAAACATCGAAAAAATGGCACAATGGATACGGAGGTGGTTTATACGTAACACCCGCCAGTTTATTGCTGGTAACAGCCTCCGTTGGTTTTTCGGACGAAGGGGCATTGCCCTATGTATCGCTGGGTTTCCGATTCTGATATCAACTGTTCTCTTATGACTCCTAAACTTGTACACCAGATTGAGGCCCACATCGTTCAGTCGTTCAGGGACAACCCCCGTCCCGATCTGACCTACCATACCCTCGCCCACACCCGGGGCGTTGTTCAGGCAGCGGAACAACTGGTAAAACATTATAAACTGGACGAAACCGAAGAGCTGGTCGTTTTGGCGGCTGCCTGGTTTCATGATGTGGGGTATCTGAGCGGCCCGCCCGAAGACCATGAGGAACGCAGCGCAACGCTTGCCGCCGAGTTTCTTACGGAGTTGGGGGTGTCGCTTGGCATTATCGAGCAGGTGAAAGGGTGTATCCGCGCTACTAAACTACCACAATCGCCACGAAACCGGCTCGAGGAAATTCTTTGCGATGCCGACATGTTTCACCTGGCCAGTGACGATTATAAAGACAAACAGAAACTGCTTCGAAAGGAAAAAGAGAACCTGACGGGTACTGCTATTTCAGGAAGCGAGTGGCGGCAAAAAAATATCGCCCTGCTCGAAACACATGTGTACTTCACCAAATATGCCCGAAATCATCTGGAGGAAGGGCGGGCAGCCAACCTGCATCGGTTAAAAGAAAAGCAGGCTGAAAAGAACGGCGATGATAAGCCGGTAAAATCGACAAAAGCTATTGTAAACCCCGAACCGGCCGCTAGTCCGGCGTCGGTTGCGACGGAGCCATCACCAGCGGCAGATAAGAAAAAAAGCAAAGACAGTAAATCGGATCGGGGTGTTGAAACGATGTTTCGGACAACCTCGTCCAATCATTTACGGCTGAGTGAAATTGCAGATAGCAAAGCCAACATCATGATTTCTGTCAACTCAATCATGGTGTCTATTCTGGTGTCGATCCTCCCGCGCCGGATTGAGGAAAATCCGAACCTGATGATACCGACGGCTCTATTCCTGACGACGTCTGTGCTGACAATCGTTTTCGCTATTCTGGCCACCCGCCCCAACGTTACGCAGGGTACATTCAGCCATGAGGATATTCAGCAGAAGAAAGGCAATCTGCTGTTCTTCGGCAACTTCCACCGTATGAGTCTGGGCGAATACGAATGGGGCATTCAGGAGCTGATGCAGGATAGCAGTTATCTCTATGGCACAATGACCCGCGACATCTATTATTTAGGGCTCGTGCTGGCAAAAAAGTACAAGCTCCTGCGGGTGGCCTATACTGTTTTCATGTTCGGTTTTGTGACGTCTATTCTGGCCTTCCTGAGCGTATTCCTGTTCTTCAGTAAGTAAATCAACATGAACACAGAGACGGCCTGCCCACTCTTGTGGTATGGAGACTTTTAGGGTCAAATGCTGACGACCAATGAGTTGATGCGAATGATGGCTTCTGTGCAGATTCAATAAAACCATTTCTGTCATCCCGACGTCAGGATGACAGAAATGTGCTTGTTTCACTTCCCTAATCATCCGTTATCCGCGTTATATGAATCGCCGTGTCTCTGTACTCAATAAATTACCGGGTTGACCAGATCTGAAACGCTTCACCGGCATCAAATTCAGAGCGGTTGGCGGGGAGTTCCATAAACGCGTCGGCGTTCAGCAGGTTGGCAAAATCGGCCGAGCCGGAGCCGGGCAGGGGATGGGCCAGTGTGCGGCCATCGGGTTCAGACGTTAACCGGACGGGTAGGAAATAGGTAATACTCGGCTTAAAAATAACCCGTTCGGCCAGTTGCGCGTAACGTGTTGCCTGTGCGGGTAACCCAAGGGATGCCCGTAGGTAAGGCAGCACATACCGATACGCGCACAACACCGTCGACACGGGATTTCCCGGTAGTGCAAAGACGGTTTTCGTTGGTGTTGAGCCAAACCAGAGCGGTTTGCCCGGCCGTTGTTCGATCTTGTGAAAGTGTTTTTGAATACCAAGTTGTGCCAGAACAGACGGTACAAAGTCAGCCTTTCCGGCAGAGACACCCCCACTTAAAATCAGCACATCATTAGCCGCCAGAAGACCGGCAATCTGGCTGGACAGTATAGCTTCATCGTCAATAATGTGATGCAGCGAAGCCTCAATTCCCAGCGACGCCAGAGCCGCCCTGAGCATGTAGGTGTTCGACCGGCGAATCTGGTAGGGCAGGGGCGTATCGGCAATATCGACCAGTTCATCGCCGGTAGAGATGAGCGCCACGTTGGGCAGGGCCGTTACACGTACTGTTATTTGTCCGACCGATGCCGCCACCGCCAGTTCCGGAGGCCCGAGCCGCATGCCAACCGAGAGCAGTTCGTCGCCCGTACGCCGGTCCGTTGCCCGGGGGTGTATGTGCTGACCCGCCTGTACATCGTCGATCGTGATCGTTGCCTGTCCATCCGCAATGGTCACATCTTCGTAGCGAACAACGGTGTCTGCGCCGATGGAGAGCATGGCCCCGGTCATGATTTCCAGACAGGTATTGGCCTCGGTCAGCGTTTGCTGCGGCTGACCGGCGCGTTGAATACCCGCCACAGTAAACGTGCGCTGGCCCGCTGAATAGTCGGCAAATCGAATGGCAATTCCATCCATCGCTACCCGGTCGAACGGGGGGAAGTCGCGATCGGCGCGGACAGCTTCGCGAAGTACCCGGCCGTTGGCGAGTGGTAAAGGCACCGTCTCGGTGGGGAGCGTTAACAGCTGTTGTTGAGTGATGGCAAAGGCGTCGGCAACGGAAAGCATGGGTTGTAGCTGAATAAATACGAAGCAAGGTACGCCAAAAACCTGCCATCCCACAAGCACGGCGGCTTTGGGATGGCAGGCAGAAAAAACAAATGTGGCGGAAACCAGGAAAACGGCATTTTACGCCAGGAATGGCGCCACGATGGCGGTCACCTGCTCGCGGGTGAGTGGTTCGTCGAAGGCTTCGGTGATGCCTTCCAGGGGTACCTGTCCATCCAATAGACTGGCCAGGTTGATTCCTTTCTGTACCACATTATCGTCACCTGCGTATACGGCTGCGGCCGCCTGTGGCAATCCCGACGGGCTGGCCAAGGAGATCCAGCCTTTCTGACCGCGCAGGAAACGAATGCGGGCCGCGTGAGTAGCTTCCGTAGCGTGAATCTGCAAGGCGGTTTCAAGAATCGGTTTATCGTTCATCAGATTCGGGGCCTGTCCTTTGTACGCCCGAACGCCCGTATCCTCAAACGCCTGTGAAACGGCCGCAAACGTCTGGAAATTAGAAAACGTATCGGGGAAGTTACCCTTGGCAGAATAGTCAAAAGCCGGTTTTGGAATTGCCTTGTCAGCCAATACCGTCTTGAGCAACTTGACGTGCAGTTCCTCATGCCGCCGAATGTATTCAAATGCCGGTTTATACGGGTCGGGAATCAGGCCGGGCGTGTTGGTGCCAATTTCGTAAAAGTTCGACTCAAGGTATTCGAGCAAGAGGGCAAAGTTCAGCACATCCACCACATTCTGCGGTAGTTGGCTGCTCTGTCCGTAGGCGTTCGTCAGGGCCGACGCCATGATGGCCGGAGCGGCCACAGCCACCGTTTTACGGGTGAGGGTACTGAACAGACCTCGGCGGGATACATGTTCCAGCCGGTCGAAGAAATCGCCGTCAACCTGTTCGAGTTCAGTAAAAATGGATTGGAGATTCATAACTGGAGAAACGGGTTAGGCTGCGACTGATGGCAGGTTGTGAGCATCTATGATTTCGAGAACATACTTCTGGGCAATGGGGACTACTTCTGCCGGTTCTAGCTTAATGAACCGTCCCTCGATCACAATATTGTCGCCGGAGAACGCGGTTTGATTCATGTATTCGATTTCGCGGATGATGGACACGTGCCGGGCTTCTACCGAAACAATTTTACCCGCCACCGCCAGATTTTCGGGGTCAGTCAGGTACTTGCCCCCGCCGTTATAGGCTGCCGTTCCGATTTCAGCAAACTTTCGCGATGCCTCCAGCACATCCGTACGCTCCCGAAAATTGATGTCGCTGAAATTCAGCGTCAGGTCCGGGATACCGGCACTGCCCAAAGCTGCCCGGTAAAAGGCCCGGTGCGTTACTTCGTGATTGCGCAAATCCTGAAATAACTGCATTTCCAATGCGGTCATGCCCGAATAAGGATTGGCCAGTACTAACTCATAAAAGCGGGATTCGATCTGTTCCAGCACGAAGGCATAGTTGAGAATGCCAAGATCACCGCCGGGCAGTGTGATCACATCGCCTGGCACCCGTCCGCCATTCGGACTAATGTCGGGGGTAGCCGTCGAACAGGCTGTCAGAAGCCCACCCGTAACGGCCGCAGCGGTGGCTGTGCGCAGAAAGGCACGCCTGGGAGTGCTGAACTCCGAAGGTGTTTTAAAGTTGTTCATGAAACTGTTTTTCATTGAGTAAAGGATGAATTAATAGCACTGTAGCTTTGTCATCCTGTAATACAAGCAGTCTGGCTGTAGGTTGCAAACTAGTGAGGTAAAGGCCGGATACAGAGCCTGGGGTGGGCAATCGTCAGACGAACTATTTAGAAGGTCGCCGGATAACAGAGACCCAATCCTGAGCAGGAGCGGTTACCTTTGCCTGATCTGTTTCCCTAAAAACTATGAACTCATTTACACACCTCAACGCGGAAGGCAACCCGGCTATGGTCGATGTGGGCGCCAAGACGGTTACCCGACGGACGGCCCGCGCTCAAACCGTTGTAACCCTCGGCCCCGACATTATGCAGCACCTGAATGGGGCTGATATTACTACCAAAAAAGGCCCGGTCTTTCAAACGGCCATCATTGCCGGAACCATGGCCGCCAAACGTACCGACGATTTAATTCCCCTTTGCCATTCACTTGGTCTGGATAACTGTCAGATTACCATTACGACCGATGGCGATGACGCCATTGTTAGTTGTCTGGTGTCGACCGAAGGGAAAACGGGCGTGGAGATGGAAGCGCTGGTGGGCGCATCGGTTGCAGCCCTGACGATTTATGACATGTGCAAAGCCTTTTCGCACGATATCATCATCAAAGAGACGAAGCTGATGGAAAAAACGGGCGGCAAACGGGACTTCCACCGTGCTTAATGGACTTATCCTGACCGGGGGGCGAAGTACCCGGATGGGGGAAGATAAGTCGCTGCTGGATTACCACGGCAAACCCCAGCGCGAATACCTCACGGAACTGCTCGGACCCTATTGTGAAACGGTTTTCTGGTCGGTGAATGCCGATCAGGCGCGTCAAATCAGCCCGACGAACCACCCACTTGTTGTTGATCTGTACGACTTGATGAGCCCATTGAATGGCATCCTGTCGGCGTTTCAAACCGAGCCTTCGGCGGCCTGGCTGGTGGTAGCCTGCGACATGCCGCTGCTGACCAGCCTCTCCATCGACGCCCTGCTGACAAACCGCGCACCGAACAAAATGGCGACTGTCTTCTATGATTCCGATGGGCTGTCTCCTGAGCCGTTGCTGGGTATTTATGAGTCCGCTTTCGGTCCGATTCTCCATCAGGCGTTTGTCAACGGTGCCGTTTCGCCCCGGAAGCTCCTTATGCAGAACGATGTGCAAATCATAACCGTGCCGGATCGTCGCGAATTGACGAACGTCAATGACCCCGAAGCCAGAGCAGCACTGAAACAACGTCGTTGATTTCTGACTTATATGCATTTAGGGCTCTCGTTTAGCCCCCTGCCACGGTCACCTCGTAAGTTATAGAGTAACCGTGGCAGGGGCTAAGCGAAAGTCCTGGTATTGCTTAAGCAAAAAATACTCCGTGTAGCTCTGTGACAAAAATCAAGAAACTCATCCTGGCAACTGGTTCTGTTCTCTTAAGCATGGGAGCCTCGGCCCAGCGTGTGACACCATCTCCTGACTTGCAAATATTCACCGAACAACGCATCCGGCATCAGAAAACCCTGGGACTTACTCTTGGCAGTTATGCGCTGGCTACTATTGCCGTTGGGGCCGTTGCCGCCGGACAAACCTCGGGCGAAGCGAAGTATTTTCATAAAATGAACGTGTACTGGAATCTGGTCAACCTGGGTATCGCCGGGGCTGGGCTATTGGGATCGCGCAAGGCGAACGCCGGTTCTGAAACGCTGGCCGATGCGGTGAAACAGCACGAAAACATGAAGAAAATCCTGCTGCTCAACACCGGCCTCGACGTCGCTTATGTTGTGGGAGGTGCTTACCTCCGGGAGCGGGGAGCGAATCGGCCCGACAAGGCCGATCAACTGCGGGGGTATGGGAAATCGATCATGCTTCAGGGTGGGTTTCTATTCGCCTTCGATCTGGTCAACTACTTCATCTTTAAAAACCGGGGCGACAAACAGGAACGACTTCTCCTTTCGACTACCCCAGACGGTGTTGGAGTGGTGGTGCCCATTCGGTAAAGCTGGCCGAACTAAAGGAAATGGAGGGCTGTTCTCCGATAATTTACCAGCCTCAACCAGACTATGACAGCTCATCTATCGCTTTTTCAACCATTTATCGAATCGGCTATCCATGTATGTCGGCAAGACCCGGAAGCAATTGGGCTGGCCGCGGGTGGTTCATGGGCATCGGGTGAGCTGGATGCCTACTCCGATCTGGACCTGGTGCTGGTTCTCCGCCAGAAACTGGCGCCCGATACCGAACGGATGCGGGCGTATGCGGCCCGATTTGGGTCTTTGCTGGCCTCGTTCCGGGGCGACCATGTAGGTGAACCACGTCTGCTGATCGCTCTGTATGAATCCCCACTGCTGCATGTTGATATTAAGTTTCTGACACTCGATGAATTTTATGAGCGGGTTGAAAATCCGGTAATTTTGTGGGAGCGTGATGAACGGCTGTCGACTATCTTAGCTAAGTCGGAGAGCGCCTATCCTCCGTTTGATTTTCAGGGAACAGAAGATCGCTTCTGGGTCTGGATACACTATGCCGCTTTGAAAATTGGCCGGGGCGAGTACTTCGAAGCGATGGATTTTTTATCGTTTATACGCATTATGGTATTGGGGCCGATGCTCCATCTTAAACACAAAGGACTGCCAAGAGGGGTCCGGCGGGCCGAAACGACATTTACTTCAATGGAGTTGAGCCGGTTGCAAAAAACTGTTGCCAGCCCCGACCGGAAGAGCCTTTTTGCCAGCCTGACCGAAGCAATGAACCTGTACGAAGAATTACGGGACGAACTGGCACCGGTTGCGTTACATAGACACACAAAAGCACAGACAGCCGTTACACAGTATTTGACCACTATTCAATACTAATCATGACCAATCAGGATGAAATTTTTCTGCGGGAAGCCATTCAGCTCGCCCGCGAGGGGATGACGACCGATCAGGGCGGGCCATTCGGTTCCGTCATTGTTCGCGATGGCGAAATTGTTGGGAAAGGCTTTAACATGGTCACCTCAACCAACGACCCAACGGCCCATGCCGAGGTGGTAGCCATTCGTGATGCCTGTCGGAATCTGGGCACGTTTCAACTGGATGGCTGTACCCTCTATGCTTCCTGTGAACCCTGCCCAATGTGTCTGGGAGCCATTTACTGGGCGCGCCCGAGCCGCGTTGTCTATGCGGCCCAACATGCCGACGCGGCCAACGTGGGCTTCGACGATCAGTTTATTTACGAAGAGATCGACAAGCCGCACGAGCACCGGCACATTCCTATGCACCAGCTTCTGCGCGACGAAGCGGAGGCTGTATTTAAGGAGTGGGTAGCACTCGAAAAGCGAATACCGTATTAAAGGAATAGCAAGTACCCTTGAACGCATGTGTTCGTTCTCGGGTGAAAAACCGTACTTTTGCCGTATAAATGGTCGCCGGGCAAGAGTACGTTTCCAGGCGGCCCTCTAAACGGATTACGTCATGCCAGGAATGGAATTTTTCGGAGCCGCTGAGCGCACAGAAATCAACGATGTGCTCGAGACCGGCATCCTGTTTCGGTATAATCACGAAGCACAACGAAATAATATTTACAAAGCCCGCGAGTTTGAGGCTGAGGTAGCCAAACTCGTTGGCGCGAAGTACGCCCACGCCGTTTCGAGCGGCTCAACGGCGGCTTTGTGCGCCATGGCTGCTGCCGGCATCGGTGCCGGCGATGAAGTCATCGTCCCGCCCTTCACCTATATCGCTACCATCGAAGCTGTGTTAATGGTCGGTGCGCTGCCCGTTTTCGCCGATATCGACGAAACGCTTTGTTTAAGCGCCGATGGTATTCGCAAGGCGATTACACCCCGAACCAAAGGCGTTTGTCTGGTGCATATGTGCGGTCAAATGGCCGATATGGATGGCATCATGGCGGTCATCAATGAACACAACCTGGTGCTGGTAGAGGATGCCGGCCAAGCCATGGGTGCCAGCTACAAAGGTGTTTCGACCGGCCTTTGGGGTAAAACCGGTGCCTACTCCTTTGACTTCTTCAAGATTGCCACGGCGGGCGAAGGCGGTATCATGGTGACCAACGATGAGACGGCTTACAAACATGCCGATTCATATTCCGACCACGGCCACGACCATATCGGCAGCAACCGGGGCATGGAACAACATCCGATTCTAGGCTTCAACTACCGCATTAGTGAATTGCACGCGGCTGTGGGTCTGGTGCAAACGCGCCGGGTTTCCGAAATTATCAAAAGCAACAACGCCCACAAACGCCAGTTGATGGCCGCTCTGGGACAAGTGCCCGGTGTGGAGTTCGCCCGTATTCCCGACGCTGATGGTGATTCGGCTACGTTCCTGAACATGCTCCTGCCCGATACGGAAACAGCCCAGCGGGTTGTCGCCGAAATGAACGCGGCCGGTATTGGCGGGTTCAACTACTGGTTTACGAATATGTACCACTTCATCAACCAGTGGGATCATATCAAGGAAATGCGGACGGCTTCTGCGCTGCCCATCGAAAAGTTTGGTGCACCCCAGGATTATAAAAACCTCGACATCCCCAACGCACAGACGACCATCGGCCGACTGATTTCGTTCGGCATCCGGGCCACTTGGACGTCGGAAGAAGTCGCAACATTGGCATCGAACATCGAAGCTGCCATTCGGAAGGCAACATTGGTTGAAGCGTAAATTTTTTCAGCCACTACGGCTTAACGATACAATGGTAGCAACACAAACCACGCATAAAAATTTTAAAGGGGTCGAGAAGACCGTTTTTGGTCGGGGGAGCTTTTCGCAACTCGATGAGATCATCGCACCGGTCCGGACCGAAAACGAAGGCTATTTCGTCTTTCTGGTCGACAATTACTTTAAGGGCAAACCGCTCGAAGGACAGGTTCCGGCTCATGCTGAAGACCTGACATACTACATCAGTGTTGAAGAACACGAGCCCACTACCGACCAGATCGATCAGCTGCGCGACGAGATTCTGGCGAAGAAAGGGCTTCCCTCCGGTGTTGTTGGCATTGGGGGGGGCAGCATCATGGACATTGCCAAAGCGTTATCGCTGATGCTCACCAACGAAGGCTCTTCTACCTTGTACCAGGGTCTGAATCTGATCAAGAAACCGGGCGTTTACCACGTCGGCGTACCCACCATTTCGGGTACCGGTGCCGAGGTGTCGATGACTGCGGTCCTGACCGGGCCGGTAAAGAAACTGGGCCTAAAGTGCGAATGGACGGTTTTTAACCAGATCGTTCTCGACCCCGAACTCATTGCCAGTGTACCCCGCAACTGGTGGTTTTACACCGGTATGGACACGTACATACACTGCATCGAATCGGAAAACGGTCGGTTGAACAACGCGTATTCACACGCCTTTGCCGAACAGTCCATGAAGCTCTGCCGGGAAATTTATCTGGGCGAAAACTCGGGTCAAACGCCGGAGAACGACGACAAACTGATGGTTGCCTCCATGATGGGCGGCTTAAGCCTGACGTATTCGGAAGTGGGCGTTTGTCATGCCCTCAGCTACGGCCTGTCGAAGATTCTGGGAACCCGGCATTGTTATGCCAATTGCCTGATCATGAATCACCTCGAAGATTATTATCCGCAGGGTGTTGCCGAGTTCAAAGAGATGGTCGCCTATCACCAGATCGACCTGCCGCAGGGCCTGTCGAAAGACTGGAGCGACGACACCATCACCCAGATGGCACATGTATCGTATAATCTGCCACACATGTGGCTGCACGCCATTGGCGACAACTGGCAGGAGACGATCACCATTGATGTGCTAAAGGACTTGTTCCGGCGGCTGTAAATTTAATTTTGCCACAGAGATTCTGTGCGAATCTCTGTGGCCCAACCCCTTCACAATTATGTCTCAAAAAATCGTTCGCGTTGGCGACATTGAATGCGGTTCGGATGAGTTGTTCCTCATCAGCGGTCCCTGCGTTATTGAAGATGAAAAAATTATGATGACGGTGGCTGAGCAGCTCCGCGAAATTCAGGAACGGCTCGGCATCAAGATTATCTATAAATCATCGTTTCAGAAGGATAACCGCTCCAGCCTGAACTACTACAACGGTCCCGGTCTTGAAAAAGGCATCAAGATTCTGGCCAAGGTAAAAGAGCAGTTTGGTTTCCCGCTGCTTACCGATGTGCATTACCCGGACCAGTGCGCTCCCGCTGCCGAAGTGGTCGACGTACTGCAAATTCCGGCCTATCTGTGTATGCAGACGATGCTGGTGGTAGCAGCCGCCCAGACGGGTAAAGTTGTGAATGTTAAGCACGGACAGTTTCTGGCACCGGAGAACATGAAACACCCGGTTAAAAAAATTGAAGATTCGGGAAACGAACAGATCATCCTGACCGAGCGGGGTTTCACCTTTGGGTATAATGACCTGGTGGTTGATCCACGCGCTTTCTACCACATGGCGCGCACCAATTACCCTGTTGTATTCGACGTAACCCATGCCATCCGAAAGTACGGTATTCCATCGGCCGATGCGAAAGGTGGTGCGCGGGAATACCTGCCCGTACTGGCTCGGGCCGGTGTGGCTGCCGGTGTCGATGGGCTGTTTGTGGAAACGCACACCTGCCCATCCGAAGCTCTTTGCGATGCCGCAAGCCAACTGGACATCCGGTATCTGGAAGAGTTTATGAAGCCCCTCATCGAACTCCACGCGGTTGAAGTAAAATACCGCAACACATTGCCGGAACTAGCCTAAAAGATATAGGATGTATGATGTATGATGTTTTGGCTGCTAACACATCATACATCCTATATCATACATCTTTTAGCCCTCTCATGGTTGACATCGAAAAAACTTTCACCGCCCTGGGCGGTCAATTTGTTACATCTGCCGATGTACTGACCGAGAAGCTTCGGTTAGTAAAGGCTATTGTGTTCGACTGGGACGGCGTTTTCAACGATGGCACCAAGACCGAAGCGGGCAGCAGTTCGTTCAGCGAAGTCGACTCGATGGGTACTAACCTGCTCCGGTTTGGGCTTTGGCTGCAACAGGGAGGGCAGTTACCCGTAGCGGCTGTCATTACCGGCGTAACCAATGCACAAGCCGATACGCTTGTGGGTCGCGAGCATTTTCATGCCTGTTATTCACAGGCTAAGCACAAAGTCGATGTGCTGGCCCATCTGCTGGAAAAGCATGAGTTGGAACCGAAAGAGGTGGCCTTCTTCTTCGACGATGCCCTGGACCTATCCGTGGCCGAAGTCGTTGGTGTACGCATCATGATTCGGCGACAGGCCAATCCTTTATTCATGAATTACGTAGTAACCAACGGATTGGTCGATTACATAACCGGTACCCAGAGCGGGCAGTTTGCCGTGCGGGAAGGTTCCGAACTTATATTGGGCCTGCTTGGCCAGTTTGACACCGTCATGGCCGAGCGACTACGCTACAAGCCCGTTTACGACCAATATTACCAGCAGCGGCAGGCCATCGAGCCGAGCTACTGGACAATAGGCCCCAAGGGTCCGGAACCTAAATAAGCACAGCGAATAAACCCTGTGCGAATCTCTGTGTTATCTCGGGGCATCCGCTCTAGTGGCCCGGTTTGTGGCATAACTTTTAAAGTATGATTATCGGAATAATCCCCGCTCGATACGGGTCCTCCCGTTTTCCTGGCAAACCCCTGGCCGACATTGGCGGCAAGACTATGATTCAGCGGGTACTCGAACAGGCAAGTCAGTCAGCATCGCTTTCGAAAGTTGTGGTGGCAACGGACGATGATCGCATCGCCGAAGCTGTACGCCGACTTGGTTACGAAGCGGTGATGACCCGAACGGATCACCCCAGCGGTACCGATCGTTGCTGGGAGGCCTACGACCGGCTGGTTGCAGATGGACTTATTGCCGACGATGCGACCAATTACGTACTGAATATTCAGGGCGATGAACCCTTCCTGGACCCGGCGCAGATTGACGAACTGGCCGCTATTCTGGACGGCACCGTGGAGCTGGCTACGCAGATGGCAACGGTCGATTCGGCGGAGATGCTTCACGACCCGAAAGAAGCCAAAATTGTCATTAATAGTCAGAACGAAGCCTTGTATTTTAGTCGTTCGGCAGTTCCGTATTTGTGGGGCGTCGAACCCGATCAATGGCACGCGCATCATGCCTATCATCGTCATGTTGGCTTATACGCTTACCGGGTGGATGTGCTGGAAAAGCTGACACAGCTACCTCCATCACCCCTGGAGCGGGCCGAATCGCTGGAACAGTTACGCTGGCTGGAAGCCGGGTATCGAATCAAACTCGTGTCTACTGACTTTCAGACGCCGAGCGTCGATAGCCCGGAAGATATTGAGAAGATTTTACAAAGCGGATTGGTCTAGCGCGTATGTCCTCACATCACATCGTCCGCGAAAAGCAGGAACCCGCCCTGCTGATTGCCAACGGCGAGGCCTGTAGTGCCGAGTTGCTGGGTCAGCTTCTGGAATGGAGTCCAACGGTGGTGGTGCTCGATAGTGCCATCTGGCGGGTGCTGGATCTGGGTATCAAAGTCGATGTGCTGCTCGGTGATTTCGACCGCGATCTGGATCTGGACGCCATTCGGGCGCAGCAATACCCGCTGGAAATCGTTCATACGCCCAATCAGGATAAAACAGACCTCGATAAAGGTATCGACTACCTGATTGAGCGCGGCTACCCGGCGGTGAATATCGTTTGGGCCACCGGTCGGCGGGCAGACCATAGCCTGACTAACATGACTAATATTGTCCGGTACAAAGACCAGATTCGTATCGTGATGATTGATGACCACTCGAAGATTTTTCCGTTGGTCGGCCGATTCGAGAAATGGTACGAGGCTGGAACGCCCATCTCGCTGATTCCCGTTGGCACTGTAACCGGCTATACCTCCGAAGGCCTGAAATACGATCTTCAGAATGCCACGCTCACCCTGGGCTATAATACCAGCAGCAGCAACGAAGCCGCCCGTGACGGTTTCGTTCGTGTTGAAGCCCAAACCGGCGATCTGCTCATTATGGAGTGCTGGGATTAAGTACGCCGACTTATCATTGGCCAATCGGACAGGGTTGTGCCTGCCGGGCCATTTGTACCCCGAAATCACATTTATGTACCTGCCAATCTGCGGGAAGCGCTGCAGTTGTCTGCTTTACGCGTCCGTTGGTAAACATAAATTGATCATCGGTAGTTGAACCAGCATGGCATCAACGAAAACCGCAATCTACACGGCCTTAGGGGCTAATCTGGCAATAGCCATTACCAAATTTATAGCCGCTGGCGTCACGGGGAGTTCCGCCATGGTTTCGGAAGGAATTCACTCGATGGTCGACACACTCAATGAGGTATTGTTGCTGTTGGGCATGAAACGAAGTCAGAAACCGGCCGATGCCAAACGGCCTTTCGGGTACGGGCGGGAGTTGTATTTCTGGTCGTTCGTGGTTTCGCTGCTCATCTTTGCCGTTGGGGGCGGGGTTTCGTTCTACGAAGGAATAACCCATCTACAGCATCCAAATCCCATCGAAAATCCCCTCTGGAACTACATCGTGCTGGGCGTAGCCATCGTGCTGGACGGTATCTCTATGGTAACGGCTTTCAGGGCGTTTAATGCCCAGCGGGGCGACCAGCCGTTCTGGTCGGCAGTGAAAGAAAGTAAAGATCCGGCTACGTTTGTGGTGCTCTTTGAAGATGTCTCCGATGTGCTGGGACTGATCATCGCGTTTTTGGGTGTTTTTCTGGGGCATCAACTCAATAACCCGTACCTGGACGGTGCAGCGTCTATTCTGATCGGTATTCTGTTAATGGCGGTCTCCGTATTGCTGGCCCGCGAAAGCCGCAGTTTGTTGATGGGTGAAGCGGCTGCCCCGGTCATTGTTCAGCAAACCATAGCCTTAGCCAATGCTGATGCCGACGTGCTGAAAACAGTGAACGCATTTACGTTTCAAATGGGACCGGAGGAGGTTGTGCTGATTCAACGTGTTGCTTTCCAGCCCGAGCTTAAAACAGATGCTATTGTCGATGGGATCAACCGGATTCGGCAAACGATTCAGGCGGCTGAACCCACCATTCGACAAGTGTATATTGAACCGGTTGCGGTGAGTTGATCCGTTTTCCGGAGGCTGTGTTTCGTGGCCTGAAGGGAGTGATGTAGTCATTGTTGGGAAACACACTCCACCATTCCCTCCACTTATTAGCGGAGCAGGATGACCCGGCCGCTCAGATTACGATTCAAGTTGTCGGCAAGGGGCCAGTTTAGGGTATCCTTTAGCCTGATGGTATAGAAATAAACACCCGCCGGAAGCGGGTTCCCGAGATCGTCGCGTCCATCCCAGACACCGTCCGTCTGGCCGATTCGGGGAGATAGGTTCAACCGTCGCACGGGTTGACCGGCCAGATTGAATAGCTGGATGGTCAGACTGGACGGGGCCTGTTCGCCGGTCAGCCGGATTGAAAACAAAGTCCTGTCGTGGAACGGGTTGGGGTAAACGGTCAGGCTGGTGAGTTCGCGTTCGTTGACCACCCGAAAGTTCGCCTGATAAGGCACTGCCAGATTTCCCACAACATCCCCGGCGGTAGCCAGCAATCGGTAATTTCCTTCGGCTAATCGGGGTGAGGTGTATCGAATTCGGAATTCATTGGCAGTTGTAGCGGGTTCAAAGACAGAGCCGCGCCAGTTCAGTCGGTGAAAGCCCGCCTTTTGTCCCGGTCCCTGCAAATACAAGTTTACGCCCGAGGTATCTTGCCGCAACAGCGAACGGTTGTCATCGATAAGCAGCAGGTCAATGATCGGGCGAGCCGAAACAACAGAACCATCCGTAATTCGGGAACCATCAATGGCAACTTCCAGTATAGGTCCTGTCCGGTCGGGTTTAACCGGCAAAAGAAAGTCGAGGGTGTTGTTGATAAACGAGTATTCGGGTTGCAGGCGCGGGTTGACCGTTAAAAGAACCCGGTTCAGGCCGGGGAGTTGCCGGGTGTCGATTCGGGTTTTTATCCGAATCGTATCGCTACCTGCCGGGGCGAGAACCGCCCACTGCTGTTGTTGTAGGTTCGTCAGGCCTGCTCCGTAAAGCGTTTGCCGGACAATCAGGGAATCCGTAAACCGAACCGGACTCAGGTTGGCAAATAGAGCCTGAACAGCAACAACGTCGCCCTGTTGTGCATCCGTCGGCAACGTATCGGCCAGCCACAGTTGCCCTTCCGGCCAGCCCTTCGGCATACTCATGGGTGAATACACAAACGAGCCTATCGACCATGCCCGATTCTGGCCGGATGCGGTGCTGTCTGCCAATCGGACGCGCCAGTAATAAGTAACATTCGGTTGAGCCAGTAACCGGGCCGGCATACTGATGATGTTCGTGGCGGTTATGCGCCGTATTTGTTTAAAGGGACTATTGAACGTACCAGTGGTATCAAGTTCAATATCAGCCAGATAGGGACTGTTGGATGGGTAGTGTGCCGTTAGCCGGATAGTAGACGACTGTATGCTGCCGTTCGGGGGCGGGTAAACCAGAATGGGACTCTGTCCGGGAATTGTCAGACGTAAACGAGCCTGATTATTGGTTTGATTTCGTTCTGTTTGCATCAACGGAGAGTCGGCTGGATTGATGAGTACCTCAAATTCATTATCGCCCTCTGCGTCGCGTTCGTTAGGAAAGGTAATCACCAGTGTATCCCGAAAGACAACGGAGCGGGAAATAACCGTGTTGAATACGCCCAGCTCCCGTCCGTTCGCCCGGCGCCGAACTCGAATCGGAAGCGGCTTATTTCGGTAAAGTCCCGCATTCTGAACGATGGCTTTTATTTGTACCGAATCACTCAGGGCCGTTAACGGCGGGTCGCTTGCAGGTCCGGTATTGCCCTGAACCGTTAGCCCACCGGTTGTTAAAACATAGTCGGGCGTGCTGAATGGGAAAAGTTGGATGGCGGGGTCACCTTGTAGAACCATTTGCTGGCAATTTGCCAAATCGCGCCCATCGGTTGAGGTTGCCAAAACACGACGAATGGTTTCCTGTTGCAACTGCCCAATAGATTTGTTGAGTTGAGCGCTGTCGGCCAGCAGATTATAAAAGGCTGTTGTATAGCGGTGCATTACATCCGTCTGGCCAAGGTGACTAGTTGCCAGCGCAGCAATGGCTCCCCGGTTTGGCGTGAGTACCCAATCGGTGGACAGCGTTGGCCGACCAAAAAAGAAATCCCCAATGGCACATCCATTGACGATCAGGAATGGGTACCGACCCTTATTTCTGTAGCCGAGCGCATCGTTGGAGCAGAATCCGATTGCCAAATCGGTAACGGCTAAACCCGAGTGGCCGAAAAACGTCATCAGGCCGATACCCTCGTTGACCTGTGTCGACACACGAATGGATTCAATCGGGTTATCCGTTTCTTTGGAAACCGTCGATACCTGTGCGCCCAGCAATCCCGCTGTTGCTGGTTTTCGGTAGCTGTCAACCAACTGCCGGAAGAGATCCCGCTCGCCCGCCGATAGCCCTCCGCTCAGGTGAAGCAGTTTCTTCCGCCAGCCAGCCTCATCGGCCTGACTCTCATAGTCTTTTACCTTGTTCAGGTAGTCCAATACCTCCTGCGGTGTTCTGGCATTGATGCGGCCCGTTGGAACGGTTGGTACACCATCCGTCCCGGCCGTAAACAACCCATCGGAGCCGGGGTAACCGGCCGTCATGACCATGTCCAGAATAGACTGGTTTGGATTATTTCGAATACCGGGCGTGCTGCGCGCCCGGCCAATGAGCAGCAGGTAGCGTAATTTTTCGCGGCTTTGTTGCCGCATCTGGTTCATGAACTGATGGATCGCCAGCGGGCTTCGTTCGCCGTAGTTATACTGGTCGATAAGTTGCGACATAGTAACCATCAGCGTGTTGTGGGCACCGCCCGTTGCCGAAGCCCGATAAGCGGCATAGGCCTCAACCGCATTGGTAATCCGGCCCGTCGATGAGTCAGGTATTGGCGTCATCAGGTCTTCGTGGGTAATGAGCACATAGGTCGGCCGACGCCCCGACAGGTCGGTGAAGTGTACGGGCGAAAGTTTCGATACACGTTTGGGCTGAGAAGTGCCGAGGAGTGTCCGGGCGATTTCGGTGTGATGGATAACTAGTCTGGTCGAATCAGTTTGAATTGGCTGGCTAAGCTGAATTGGATTGGTGGGGTCCGTAATGTCCCAGAAACGAGTGTTGGGCGAGAGATTCCGAACGGAAATCAACGACCGCCCAGCCGAATTAGCCACCAGCCGGAAAGTTTGCTCCTGCTGTCCGTTCATCGCAAAGGTCTGCGGATAACGAACGCGGATATACGAGATCGAATAGGTATCGACAGACGTGTTTTCTCCCCGCGAAACGGTCGAGATTAGTAGTTTTCCATCGGGGCCAACGTCAGTCCACTTTAGCAACGGTTGTAAAAGTGCATTGTTGTAGGTTGAGAAACGGATTGAATCGGCTAGTCGCTGGGTATCAGGTATAGGGCCGAGCAGGCAGTCGACCCGGTGATTGGTGTAGTCCCGACCTGCGAGCAGTACCGTTACTTCTGGGTTGGGACCGCTGCGCGCTGCATTCATTAGTGAAAACGTCAGGGAATAAGGGGTGTCTTTTCGTTGAATACTACCTGTATAGCCTTCGCCCGCTTCGTAAAAACTGTATTCCGTTTTGGGGGTTATCCCGTTCGGCCAACCGGGATAATTGTCGGTAAAAAGTCGCAAATCTTCCGCCCAGTGAAACGGCTCAGGAAGGAGACCGGTATCCGACGAATCGGCATAAGCGGTCATGCGTTTACCAACTGTAGCCGATCCCCAGGTCAGGAAATAAGCCGTCGTATCGCTGAAAAGGCTATAATAGGGGTGAGGCTGTGCGGAAAAGGGATGGTACAACAGGGAGTCCGACACACCATCATTCCGGCGACCGTAGAACTCCAGAAAGTCGCTGGCATCGAAGCGCCCATCCGCTTCACCCTGAATAAAAATGGCCTGTTCGACGCCCCGATGAAAGAGCTGAACCGTTCTGGGGTTTAGTCGATCAGTTGGAACACCGGCAAGACGTAACTCAGCCGGTGTGACCCGATACAAGCCGTTTTCGACAATGGGTAGCTTTATGTATGGCCGGGCGTAGTCGATCCAGCGAGTAGGGTCGGGGTTATTGGCACCGGATTGCGCCCACATGATCAGCGGATTGCTAAGTAGCAGAAGCAGGATTGTACAGACAAGCGAACACGGCATGGGTTCGGGCAAAGGTGAATGGCTAGCGTAAAACGATTTAGCCTTAGACGTGAAGAGCCGCGGAAGTATCTGATAGTCTGTTGTTAAAAACTAGCGGGTAACGATGGGGCCTGTTTTTTAGCGGCTATTGTCCGGCAGATGAGTTGGGCAAGTGTCGTGTAATCGATGGGTTTGAGCAAATGGGTATCAAACCCAGCCAACAAGCTGCGCTGTTTGTCGGACTCCTCACCGTAGCCTGTGAGGGCAATAATGGGTAAAGAGCGGCTCCAGGATTGCCGGCGAATATAGGCACAGACTGCGTACCCATCCAGGTCAGGCAGGCCAATATCCAGTAGCATTACATCGGGTTGCCAGGTTTTTGCTGCCTCAATTGCATCCTGACCATTAAAGCATGTATGCACTTCATAGCCAAGCGTCTGCATGATTTTAGCCGTCAACTCGGCCAGCTCTTTATTATCGTCTACTAACAGGACTCGACTGTAATCCATTGGTATCTTTTTTTGTCTCCAGTACTATGCCGGGGAAGTCGACAGTCGGGAACCTGGCCGGTTTTACCGGGAAGAGGCATTGTAACACCTGAACGGTAGTATCATGAGCTATCCCGGCGGCCCCGATTAAGTGATTTAGACGGCGTAATCGTTGGCCGCCGGGAAGTCATTTGAGCGCCAATGTTGCGCTACTCCCATTTAACGTATTTCTGCCAGTTATGCTGTTCGCTGAATCCCAGCACTTCACGGATTTTGCGGTTGGAGAACAGGGCTTCATGCTCCCCCAGATCGCGGGTGATGGGTACATTGGGAAAAAACCTTGACGCCAGTTCTTTGCTGGGGATAACGGCTCCATTCTGATCGTTTCCGGCATTGAAAACCTGATAACCGAGACCGTCTTTTTGCAAACATAAGTCCACGATCTGGCCTAAATCGCGCGCATCGATATAACAGAAGGCATTCCGGCGCCGAACTTCAGGATGATTAAAATAATAGGGAAACAGATCGGCGTATTCGTGGGGTTCGATCACATTCCCGATGCGAAGAGCGTAGATATCGACTCCCGACCGTCGCTGGAAGCTGCGGGCCGTTTTCTCATTGACGACCTTCGATAAGCCGTAACTATCCATGGGATCAACGTCATAATCTTCTTCCAGCGGCAGTACCTTAGGGTCGGTCGGGCCATCGGAAAAACAGATACCATAGGTTGTTTCTGAGGAGGCAATAATTATCTTTTTGATACCAAGTTTAACCGCGGCTTCGATTACGTTGTAGGTGCCGATGGTGTTGACCCGAAACGTTTCATTATCCGGCTTGATCAGGATTCTGGGTATGGCCGCAAAATGGACAACCGCATCAAATTTGGGTACGCCATGCCCTGGCTCCAACTCATCCAGACCTGCGTACGAACTCAGGGCATTAAACATTTGGCCCGAATCGGTAATGTCAGCAATCAGATTATCTACCCCTGGGTGCTCCAAAGGCGTCAGGTCTACATTCAGTACTTTATGTCCCTGATCGAGCAGATATGGAATTACGTGCTTTCCTGCTTTTCCCGATCCCCCTGTAAAAAATATTCGTTTCTGCGTCATGCGAAGGGTACTAATTATGGTTGATGGTTATTGAAAAATTAATGGCATCACTATCTACTTATCCATCATCGTGCTCATCTTAACGTCCGTAAAGGGGTAAAGTTTAACTAACCGACATGACTCCGCCGGTACTCTTTTGGCGTAAGTCCGGTCTTTTTTCGGACAAAGCGAGTGAAATTGGCCGGGTCCTGCTTTTTGATCAGGTAAGCGATTTCTCCGATGCTTAACTCGGTTTGTGTCAGCAACACTTTGGCTTCCAGCAGGAGCATTTCCTCCAGCAGATCGTGGGCGGAGAGACCGGTAGCCAGCTTCACCGATTTATTCAGATGGTTGGGACTGACGTTCAACAGCGTTGCGTAAGCCGACACGGTATACGTCTCATAAATAGATTTCGTTAATGCCTCTTTATATAGCTGCGTAATCCGAAAGGCGGCATTCCGGTGTATTGCATCCCGCGCTGTCGCCAGCGTACTGGCCTGCTTCAACTCGGTCAACAGGGTTAATACATACAGCCTGACCAGTAAGGGCAAATCGGCGCTTTTGTTGTCGACAAGCCTCATTAGTCGCTCTAACAGGGAAAGGATCACCGCGAGCATCTCGTCACTGAGTATCAGGATCGATTCCCGGCCAACATGGAGGAACGAAAACTCCTTCTCCATATCGGATTTTAGCCAGGAATGACTTACCAGATCAGGTTCAAAATGGCAGTAATACCCTTTCACATCCTCACTCATCCACTCTTCATTATAAATCTGATGAGCCGGAATAAAGACGATCTGATTTCGGGAAATAGTGTGACGGGTCAATCCAATCCGTCGAATGAGCTGACCTTGAGTAACGACCATAAAGTCAATTACGGTTTTACGGTGGGGCAGGGTAGGAAAATTCAGGGCTTCCCGAACATCCTCAAGCGGATTGATGTGAAAGTAATGAAGCGATTTGAGATGCAGTGTTGGCCAGTTGGGCTGCTTAAATGCAACTTCCTTCAAGGCACCGGGTGTGAGAATAGGAACAGGTTCTGTCTTATCGGGCATACAGAAGGGGGCATCAACGAGTAGCTGGTAAACTTGGTCGGTGAGTTTACAATGAAAAAGCATTACCGCCAATTTTTTTGATTGTTTTTGACAATTAACGGATTCGTTTTGACTCGTCAGGCTACCGGTTGATCGCTTAAATTTGTCGTAAATCAAGTTTTTTCTGTAAAAATCAACGATCTGTGCTTGGGCTGCTGGCCCATAAGGGATACGCGTTTTTGCGTATCTGAGTGTTTGCTCATTTACCCGCATCGACCATTACACCCATTAGACCCATGAGGAATTTCCTGTTTCTGATAATCTTACTGGCAACCGGCACTTCGGTCGGGGCTCAGTCGTACAAGCCGCCCCATCTGGCACAGCAGGGGAATACAATCCAATTGATTGTCAAAGACAAGCCATTTCTGGCTCTAGGGGGCGAACTGCATAATTCAAGTGTGTCGACGGCAGATTATATGCGTCCCATTTGGTCGAAAATGAAGGCGAAGAATGTGAACACCCTTCTGGTACCCATATATTGGGAATTATTGGAGCCTCAGGAAGGTACCTTCAATTTCACTTTGGTAGACAGTCTGATTCTGGGAGCCCGGAAACAAAATCTTCATCTGGGAATTCTGTGGTTTGGTCTGTTCAAAACCACGTATTCTACCTATGCACCCCTGTGGGTTAAAGCTAACCTGGCCAGGTTCCCAAGGGTAAAAAACAAAGAAGGGGAGCCCACGCCGGTCGTTTCGGTCTTTTCGGCCAATGCGCTACAGGCCAATGCAAGGGCGTTTATCCGACTGATGCAGCACATCCGGCAAATCGACGCAAAGCAGCAGACCGTTATACTGGCTCAGGTAGAAAACGAGCCCGGCCTGTTCTATAGCCCCCGCGATTACAGCGACGAAGCCGGAAAAGCCTACAAGGAAGGTGTACCAGCCGACCTGATGGCCTATCTGGCAACGAATAGAGCAAAGCTGCAGCCTGGTCTGGATAGTGTCTGGAAAGCAAACGGGTACAAGATGACCGGCGGCTGGGAAGATGTCTTTGGCAAAAGTGTGCTGGATGATAAAACGCCCAATGGGCTATCCTACTTCCCTGAAGAGTTATTTACCGCGTATTATTACACGAAATTTATTGGCAAAGTAGCAGCAGCCGGTAAAGAAGCCTACCCGATTCCCATGTTCATAAACGCCTGGCCAAAAGCCGCCGGGCTAATGAGTACCCCCGGCAAGTACCCGAGCGGAGGGCCAGTGCCGCACCTGCTCGATATCTGGCGTGCCAATGCCCCGGCCATTGATTTTATTACGCCGAATGTATATGCGTCCAAACAGGGCGTCTATGCCTTGGCCGAACAATACCACCGCTCGGGCAATCCGTTGTTTATTCCGGAAATCAAGCAGGGTCCCGAAGCCGCTAATCTGGCGTTCTGGCTGTATGGTCAGCACGATGCGCTATGCGTTGCCCCTTTCGGCATTGACGACAGCCCGGCCGAGGAGGACCCTTTTACGAAGACCTTCGCGGCCGTGGCGCAGGTAAAAGAGCTTATCCTGCAGCATCAGGGAAAAGGGACAATGGCCGGTGTTTTTGTCGATTCAACGGTTATGTCGCAAAGCTTTTCCCTGAATGGATTTATGGTGAAAGCAAATCTGGTTGTGCCCAGAGGTTTCGCCGGTGCCGCATCGACGGAGAAGAAAGCACCTTTTGCCGGAGGAATTCTCTTCGCTGCAGGGCCGGATGAGTTCATTGCCGTTGGCCGCGACTATGAACTAACGTTTACGCCCACCAGCCCCGACCCACAAAAACCACGCGTCGATTTGGACGTTATGGAGGAAGGATCGTTCGTGAATGCCAAATGGGTTCCCCGCCGACGTCTGAATGGCGATGAAGGAACCGGGGGGGGAGGAATTGGCCCGTTTGGTGTAAAAAATAACAGAGCCGGGTCACTGCGTTTTCAAAAAGAAAAGAACGGAGCGTATAGTATTGTCCGGATCAAATTTTACCGATATTAATTGCATCAGTGTATTTACCCGGCAACGTATCAATCGGCCTTGCCGGTCAATACGTTGCCGGCACCTTGATTGGACGGATTGACTGCGAGTAAAGTTGGCTTGAAAATGGCTTCGTGTACTAACTCAACTGAACACACGGGTTTGTTAATGGAGCAACTTCCCGTTTGTCATTACGATGAAAACTGAACCCTTCTTTTTGGCTTTGCTGATACTCATCCTGACCGCGTGGATAACCCCGGCTTTGGGACAAAGTCGATTCTCTGTTTCTGTCAGCCTTGCGCCTGTTTACGGGCATTCTGATTCCAAAGCCGTTTTCCCCTTTTCTACCGATCCTGCTTATCCGACGACTACATTAGTTGCCCGATCACATGGTCTGGGCTATTCCTTCGGGCTGATGGGCCATTATAACTTCTCCTCCAAATGGTCTGTATCGGCTGGTATCTGGGCCACGGCAAACCTTTCATCAAAGAGCGATTTTGAGCTAAATAACAACAGGAATACAATTCATATTCAGAGCAGTCATCCTTTCGAGTATAATTACAGGATACCGGTTCTCCTTAATTACACCTGGGCAATCAAACGCCTTTCGCCTTATTTGTCGGTAGGTACTTCCGCGAATTTTCGATCGACCAGTTATGCCTATGTCAACGGGCAGGAAATACCCATAAAGGTGGGTAAGGCTATTCGTAATGGCCCATTGATGGTGGGTGCAGGAATAATTTACCAGGTTAGGAAAAACGCTTCTCTAGTGGTCCAGCCCATGCTGGAGTACAGCCTGAATGCGAAGTCGGCCAATTACGTTTACGCACATTCGTATATGTTAAGTCTACAGGCTCAGTTGAGGTATAGGTTCTAGGCAACTTGCCGTTTTAAGAGGTCAATCTGAAAAGCAAATTCCATCATTAATCGCGTGTTCACTAAAGGCTGTGCGGTTCGATAAGAACGGTAGCCTCAACGGTATTTTATTGTTGTTTGCTGAACCAGACTGATATCCTGACCGATAAGCATATCCAATTTCTAGTATGAGTTCAGATAATTTTTATAAAAAATCACCTCAATCAAACTCGGCCATTTAGCTTTGATCGGGTCGAGTAAATTGCTCGCCCATTTACACAACGATAACCTTAAGTCGCATCTTTAGTGGTAAACGCTTTTTGCCGGAAATTTGGAATAGTTTAGGTATTCCCGTTCGGTTATTATTGTTTATTTTTTGTAATCTGTTAGCTAAAATATTAAACTACGCTTTTACTAATTATTGCACATTTTGACCAATTCTCCAGCTTAATTAACAGCGTTGAATTCTCAATATAATAGGGCATAGTGACTCAATTTAAAGTAGTTACACATGTTGAAGTAATTGTATTAAAAAAGTATTAAAGCCCGTTTAATAAAGAAATTGTTACAGGTAGATTCTTTTCTATATAGATATATATTTGATTATCAATGGATTATTACTAAACGGCAATCTAAGTCGTCGTATACTCGATATCAGTCTCATTATCAAAGCCTAAATATTTTGAGTTGTTTTGTAAGAATAGTCCACAATCTCTTAAAGGCCCTGCTAGTAAAATTAGAAATTTACGTTTCATCAATATTCATTGATCGAAACGTAATTAAGTGGTCTAATAATTCTATTTCTAGCTTTCTCTGGGCCAGTAGTTAAATAACTAATCGTTCGTCAATCTCTGAACATGGTGTTTGTTGATGAGATAGATTAATGAGTCAACCAATAGGAATCAGAATAATGTTGGCGATACACTCGTCAGATATATTAGTTAATCAGCGAAAGCGTTTCGCTGAGGCCTCTTTTTTATTGTAATACAGAAGGTGAAAGGCGGTAATCCGTCTTGTTTAAAATTATTTCGGTAGATCAAATTAATTATGGACAAGCAACTACAAAAATCAACAGTTTTATTGTGTTTTTTCCTCTGCTTTATTGCTTCACTTTCAATTTGCGGATCAGTTTATGCCGATAGCATTTCAGGCCTTACTCTGATTAATTCAGCTTCGGACACCGATATAAAACAACTCGCTGATGGGGATGTAATCGACCTGAGCCAGACCGGATCAAGGCTTAATATACGAGCTAATACCGTTCCGTTGGTTACGGGAAGAGTGGTATTTTCGCTGGACGGGAAGTCTAACTATCGCACAGAAGTGGTCGCCCCATACTCGTTGGCTGGTGATACAGATGGTGATTATTACGACTGGACTCCATCAATAGGCACCCACACATTAACCGCCACTCCTTATAATTCGCAAGGGAAAGCGGGCACCCCATTGACCGTCACCTTTAATGTCATTGCCAGCCCGCCGGTTGACGGTGGTGAACCCGAAGTAGGCACTGGCGAAATTGTTGTGGGGGGAGAACTAAAAAAATGGCACAAGGTTACGCTGACCATCAATGGGCCAGCCAGTTCGGAAGCAGGAGCCAACAATCCATTTCTAAATTACAGGCTGAATGTGACGTTCACGAATGGGTCCATCAACTACCAGGTGCCGGGCTACTTTTCGGCTGATGGCAAGGCAGGGGAGACAAGTGCAGATGCGGGCAGTATCTGGAAAGTTCATTTTGCACCAGATGAAGCCGGAACCTGGACGTATCGTGTTTCCATGCGGGCCGGTACTAACGTTGCCGTAAGCGATGATCCGTCGGCGGGTGTTCCGGTAGAGTTGATTGATGGTAAGTCCGGCACGTTTGTCATTTCTGCCACGGATAAGTCGGGGGTTGATTTACGCGGGAAAGGCCGGTTGAGGTATGTGGGCGAACATTATTTGCAGTTTGCCGAAAAAGGTGATTATTTTTTGAAAGCAGGTGTCGATTCCCCTGAGAACTTCTTAGCCTACGCGGATTTCGATAATACACCCAATATAGGCAATCGCCGGAAGAGCTGGGGACCGCATGTGCAGGATTGGCGCCCCGGAGACCCCACCTGGAAAGGTGAAAAGGGGAAAGGGATTATCGGTGCTATTAATTATTTGTCGGGGCAGGGGCTGAATGTGTTTTCGTTTCTCACGATGAACATTCAGGGAGACGATCAGAACGTTTATCCGTACGTAACAGCCACCGATTTTACCCGCTTCGATTGCTCAAAGCTCGACCAGTGGGAAACGGTTTTTGAGCATGCCGATCGCATGGGCATGTATTTACATGTTAAAATGCAGGAGACCGAAAACGACAGACTTCTCGACGGGGGGAATCTCGGCGTACTTCGTAAGGTATACTATCGTGAGTTGATCGCACGCTTCAGCCACCATCTTGCCTTAAATTGGAATGTGGGCGAAGAAAACCAACAATCCACAGCGCAGCGGAAAGACTGTGCAGCGTATCTATACAGTCATGATCCGTACCAACATCATATTGTTATTCACACCTACCCACAGGTAAAAGATCATGACGATGTGTATACCCCATTGCTGGGCGGGACTTCGAAATACTCCGGAGCATCCATTCAGACCATGTGGGACCGGGTTTATGAAGACACAAAAAAATGGATGGAAAAGTCAGCACAGGCCGGGAAAAAGTGGGTAGTGGCAAACGATGAACAGGGTAGTGCCGAAGTTGGCGTTGCTGCAGATGCAACCTATCCCGGAAATAGAGGAACGGTGGCCGATAACCAAAACGAGATACGAAAAGATGTGCTTTGGGGCAACCTGATGGCCTCGGGAGCTGGCGTCGAATATTATTTTGGGTATGCAACGGGTGAAACCGATCTGACGGCTCAGGATTACCGGTCGCGGGCTACCATGTGGCGGTATACCCGACATGCGCTCGATTTTTTCAAAAAATATGTCTCACTTCCCCTTCCCGACCTGAGTCCGCTTAACCAGGTGAGCAAGGGTTGGCTATTGGGAAGGGAAGGGAAGCTGTATATTATTTATCTGAAGAATGGAGGCAGTGCAAACCTCACGATTAATTCCGAAGGTACTTATAGCGTGCAATGGTACGACCCCCGGAATGGTGGCGAACTGCAAGACGGATCAGTCACTGAACACACGGGAAATGGCACAAAATCGATTGGCAATCCGCCTAATTCGCCTACGCAGGATTGGGTCGTGCTGGTCAGAAAGGAGCCCGAGACCGAAACAGACGGACAATCTGTATATCGGATCAACGCCGGGGGAGGTAGTTATACATTGCCCGATGGTACCGTTTTTAGTGCCGACGCGTTTAGTAGCGGTGGTAATGTGTACGTTCAGAATAGTCCGTCAGATATTGATAAAACGCTCAGTGATAATATTTATCACAGTGAACGCTACGGCGATTTCTCGTACAACTTCCCCATAAACACGAATGGCGAATACAAAGTCATATTACACTTTGCGGAAATATTCACGACCGGAATCGGCAGACGCAGATTTAACGTCGATATTGAAGGCCAGCGGAAGCTTTCGGAATTCGATATAACGGCCGAAGCAGGTAGAGAACTAACCGCTTTACAGAAGGAGTTCACCGTGACAGTAACGGATAATATGCTCAATTTGGATTTTCGGACAGGAAGTCAGGAGTGGCCTAAGGTTTCCGGGCTTGAAGTAATTCCGGTCACCGCCACTACTGCCGGAGCCAGACCAGGTAATATTTTGTTTTCTGGTAATGAGCTTGTTATCAAGACTTATCCTAATCCGGCGTCGGAGAGTATAACGATTGATGGAATAGACACGCAACGCGCCGACCTGGCTGTTTCCATCACGAGTGGGTTGCGTAATATTCCGCTAAAGCATGTAGTAACCTCCTCCCATACGGTTCAGGTTGCATTGCCTGATTTAGCCGCTGGCCTGTACATTGTACGGGTTCAGCAGGGAAGTAAGAGTTACACGAAGAAAATTATTGTTAAGCAGTAAACGATTCTGCCTGGCTAAAAAAACAGGTTGAAGGAGTCTATATAATTGACTCCTTCAACCTGTTTTTTTAGCCAGGCAGGAAAATTTCGGTAAGGCCATGAAGCTGGGGCTAAAATAAGCCAGCATAGGCTTTGGGCATGGCTGACAGGGGCTTGATACGAATGTCCCGGTAAAATACTTCGGCCGCTTCGCTTTGCAACTGGATCTTGCCCCGTTTCATGGGCACCTCCTGGCCATCGTCTTTCGTGTAGCGGGAGTCTTTAAGGACCATCACTACATGTCCATTAACGATATGCAGGCTTTTGCCGTTAAAGCAAATCAGCTCCAGAGTTGTCCATTCCCCCGCCGGACTTTCGTAATTGGCCGACCGCATGCAATAGGAATCACTCCCTTTTTTAAACGCACCGAAGGGTTGTTTTTCGTCGGCCACCCGGTTCATAACGCCCTCCGACTGAAACGAACGGATGTCGATAGCGGAGTTGGCCTGGCACCAGAAATCACCCATGTGCCCCTCCATGATTTGAAACTCCTGTGAAAGCATCCACGAATGCCAGTATTCTGCCCCGGCTTCGCCAATGGAATGATAGAGTATGCCCGAATCTCGTAATTTGGTTTTCCGGGGTTCATATTTCCGGGTTCCCCATTTTACTTGCAGCTTCAGGTGGTAATTTTCATACTCCTGCCTGGTGAACAGGCAACCATATTTCTCACCGCTTATCCGCAAAACAGGACCGCCTGGTTCCGCCAACACAGAAAATACATGGGTTTCATCTTTGTTATAGCCGATTGGCTGAATGGGCGCACCCGATGCATCTTTTGGTATATTTCCATTATAGTCATTCTTGTGAGCATAGCTGAGATAGGTTTCCCATTGGCTCAGGTCTTTGTCTAAAAGAGACACCCATTCATCCGGTTTTTGTTTGGCTGGAATAGGAATTGTTAGTAAAAGGCTGACGATCAGTAGTAAGAGGTGTATCATGTGGAGCTTGTTTTTGGTAGAATAACGGATTACACAGCAGCAAAACTACGATCGGCTGAACGGTGATAAATTGTAAAAATCCATCCTTTATTGGTAGCTTTATCACTCCCCTATAGGTTTATGAAACGCTACATTCTACACACCCCCTTTAATATCTACCACTTCGAAGCAACGAACTGGATGCACGCGGTCCACAAGCATACCTACTTCGAGATTATTTTTATCCTGAAGGGCTGCGGCATTCATAATATCAACGGAAATACGTTCACGTACAGCGAAGGGGATGTGTTTCTGCTAGGACCGGAGGATTACCATGATTTTGCCATTCAGCAAGTAACCGAGTTCTGCTTTATTCGATTTAATGAATCAGTCCAGAAGTACCCGGCCGAAGAAAAAGAAACTCCCTGGCAGCCGATCATAAAAACGTTGCTGGCAACCGCTTCCCAGAGTCGGGGTACCCTTGTGGCGGATAAACAGGAGAAGCAGAAACTGCACTGTCTGCTAACGGTGCTGGAGGAGGAATATAAACGGGAGCAGTCGCCGTATTTTGCCATCATTCGGCACAGTCTGTTGCGCAGTATGCTCATGATTCTGGCCCGAAATCTGTTCAGCCAGACCCCGGCCAGCCCGCAGACGAACGATTCGGTAGATGCAATCCTGATGTACATCCGGGAGCATATCTACCAGCCCGGCATGCTCACCATTGACCACTTAGCCGATGTATTCCACTATGCCCCAGCCTACATTAGCCTGTTTTTTAAAAAGCAGACGGGCGAGTCACTGAAGCAGTACATTGTTAAGCACAGAATTAAACTCATTGAAGCCCGCTTGCTTTATAGTCCGCTAACGCTGGCCCAGATTGCGGATGAGTTTGGCTACACCGATGAAAGTCACCTTTGTAAGCAGTTTCGGAAATACACAGGGAGTACACCCAGTGCTTTCCGAAAACGGGCTTGACAAACGATTGGCTACCGTTGGATTTGGGTTGTGTTGACCCAACGCACAAGCATCCGTTTGCTTATCAACAAGGGCCAAAAGGATACCCATTTTACAGATGCCCCTTATAACTTATCGTTTTTTTTATGCCAAAATCCACCAACAGGCGTAACAGGCGTGTTTTTTGATTTTATTCTGAAAAAATAGTGATAATCAATGTGAGGTAAGGCAGCCTAAACTTGTCTACCAGAAGTACTACCCGATTAACGGAAGTTTGTATGCAGCTATTACCGTTGCCTTTTATGCATTCCAGAGCCGATGGCCCGACGTTGTCACTGGATAATGAGCAACCCGAGCCTTTAATTAAGGTAACAGATGATGAATTGATCCTTCGTCAGTTGTTTGTTGAGAATGCTATGAGTGGCTGCGCCCTGTTGTTCCGGCGTTACTATACGAACTTGGTCAATCACGCAGTTCGGTTCGTTTATTCAAAAGAAGTGGCCGAGGACCTGGTTGCCGAGGTATTCACGGTTTTCTGGCAGGATCGAACATACGAGCAGATAACCACCTCATACAGGGCGTACCTCTATAAGGCTGTTCGACACCGGGCCTACAACTACCTGCGCTGGGAACTGCGCGAGTCAGATTCGCTTGAGTCGGCTGATAAACAGTCAATTCCGGCCTCTCTACAACCCGATCAGGTGCTACATTACAGTGAACTACACCAGAAAATCGAGTCGATTATTCAAAACCTTCCCCCCCAATGTCAGCGTGCTTTTTTACTAAGCCGCATCGAAGGCAAGAAGTACTCGGAGATAGCGCAGGATATGAAAATTACCAACAGCGCTGTCGAAAAATTACTCATTCGGGCCATTAGCAAGCTTCGGCAGGACTTAAAAGCAGACTGGTTTATTGCGCTGATCGTATCGATCGGAGTCGATTACTTCTGCATGCCGGGATGAGCAAACGTATACGTTATCTGTCTTCCAGACAAACCATGAATCAGCTATGAAGCCGTCGCTTACGAAACATATAATATTTGACTTTTTTGACGGAAAAGCTACGGCTATCCAGCGAAAATACATTGAAGCCTGGATAGCTGATGAAGTGAATCAGGAGCTTTACTATCAGTATCTGGATGAATGGGAAAGCCAGCGGCCCCAATTTGCGGTCGATTCTGAAAAAGCTTTCGGGGCCTTCCAGCAGATCTTGCAGGAAACCCAGCCACGACCTCCGCAACCCGTTGTGGTCAAAAGCAGCCCGGCTTTCTGGACAAATAACTGGCTGGGGTGGAGCATGGCCGCTTCGGTACTGCTGGTAAGCTTGCTTGGAGCCTATCTGTTTCGGGCTCAAATTCAATACAAAACCTACAGGACGGCTTATGGGCAAACGGCTGTTTACCAACTATCGGATGGCACAACCGTAACGCTCAATGCTAACTCGTTCCTGCGAGTGCCTCGGTTTGGGTTTGGCTCCAATACCCGCGAGGTGTTTCTGGAAGGGGAGGGGGAATTTGCCGTAACGCATACCGAAAACAACCAGCGTTTCGTGGTGCGCACCGCCGATAAATTTCAGGTGGAAGTGCTCGGTACCGAATTCGTTGTGTATGCCCGCAAACGGGGGAAACGCGTATTCCTCACCAAAGGCAAGGTAAAACTCGAACTTGCCCAGGGGCAGCAGGTGTACATGAAACCCGGCAACGTGGTCACCGTGGCCAACTCGGGCCGCTACCAGTTGCGTCAGCTGGTCCCTGCCCGCCCGTTCGTTGCCTGGAAAGAGCACTGGTTTTATTTCGACAATACGCCCGTGTCCGAAATAGCCATTCAGATTCAGGAGCGATTCGGCGTAAAAGTCGTCGTTCCTGAAATGGAACTCGCCCAGAAGCGGATTGCCGGCAATTTCAAAGCCGAGAAAGCCGACGACCTGCTGGAAGTGTTAGCCGAACTGCTCCAGCTAACTGTTGTGAAGACCCGCCACCATATCGAATTACGAACTATTAAACAAACCTAGTGCCAATGCCACTTCTACGTCTACCTAAAATAAGTCTTGTCCTGCTTGGTTTGCTATGTCAGCAACTAGCTACGGCACAGGCTGTCGTTTTTGCCCGTCAACAGCGTAAAGTCAATGACTTTACCCAGACACCGCCCGCCGAGAGCCAGAAGCTCAAGGAAGTACTTACCGATTTAAGTCGGCAGTATCAGGTCAGTATAGTGTTTGAAGAAGCTACCGTAAAAGGCATTTCTGTACCCGCCGATTTTCGGATGGGGGCCGGAAAGCTAGAAAAGCAACTGCAGTTGCTACTCAAACCGTACGGACTGACTGCCCAGAAAATGGGTGGACAAGCGTATTACGTGATTAAAACTCCTGCCAAAGAAAATACGACCTCGGTTAAACTGATCCAGTCGGAAAGCGGAATGGTGCCCGCCGGTGAGACAGGTGTATCATCACTCCAGCCCTTAACGCTGACCGAAAAAGGCCCGGCTGATATTCGGGTGAGTGGCCGCGTAACCAGCGAGAAAGGCGAAGGTCTGCCGGGTGTCAACGTCGTGATCAAAGGCGCCATTAGGGGCACCAATACCGACGCCGATGGACGCTATCAACTGACCGTGCCCGATGCCAGCACAACGCTGGTGTTCAGCTTTGTGGGCTATGTCACGCAGGAAGCCCAGGTAGGCAGCCGGACAACGCTGAACATTCAGCTTCAGCCCGACAACAAATCCCTGAACGAAGTGGTGGTGGTGGGATACGGTACGCAGTCACGGAAAAACCTGACCAGCGCCGTAAGCACCATAAAACCCGAAGAACTGAACCGGGGGGCGATCAGCGATGTGGGGCAGTTACTGCAGGGTAAAGTGCCGGGCCTGAACATTTCGGCCAATGGTGACCCGAACGCACCAGCCGCCGTCATTCTGCGCGGAGCGTCTACGATTAACAGCTCGCAGGGACCGTTTTATGTAATCGATGGTGTGCCCGGCGCGGATATCTCGATTATTGCTCCCGACGATATTGCGTCGATCGATGTTCTGAAAGATGCCGCTGCCACAGCTATTTACGGAAACCGGGCGGCTAACGGCGTTATCATGGTGACGACGAAACGCGGCAAAAAAGGCCAGATGCAGATTACGTACAGCGGCTATGCCGGGATCGAAAAAGTGTCGAGCAAACTGAAAATGATGGACGCTACCCAACTGCGGGCGTTTTTAACCGCTAACGGTCAGTCGTTTTCTCCCAGAGATGATTTCAATGCCAATACCGACTGGCAGGCCGCCGTTCAGCGTAGTACCGCCGTTTCGCACAACCACAATATCTCCATCAGCGGGGGCACGGAACACGGTACGTACAGCGCCAGTATCAACTACCTCGACAAGCAGGGTATTTTGCAAAGCAGCTCCCTGAATCGGGTTATTGCCCGCCTTGCCGTTGAGCAAATGGCTTTTAATGACAAACTGAAGATCGGCCTCAACGTTACGAACTCCAGCAGCAACGCCAACAACACGCCCCTCCGCAACAACGTACTGAACCAGATGGTGAACCACCTGCCGGTTTCGCCAGTAACCAATCCGGATGGCAGCTACTTTGAGAATTTCCAGAATACGGGCTATTTCAACCCGGTAGCGATGATCAATTACGCCAAGGACAATACGAAGTACAATAACCTGGTCGGTTCTCTGTTTGCGCAGGTAAAACTGCCATTTGGCCTTTCGTACGATCTCAACCTGTCGTACCAGAGCAATACGTCGCTGCACGGAGAATCGTACGCCAGCTATTACACCCAATACAACAGCGCCAACTTCTATAACTACCCCGACCCGCCACTCGTTCATAGTCTGCTCAACTTCGGCACCAACGGATCGGCACTGCGAAACACCTACCAGACGACGCGCAAGGTGCTGGAAACCTTCTTTACCTGGAACAAGGAGTTTGGGAACCACTCCATCAACGCTGTTTTAGGGTATTCGTGGCAGGGCAATGTCTCGGGTGATGGCTTCCAGACGTCGACGACCAACTTCCCCGTCGATAACATTGGCTACAACAACTTTGCGCTGAGTAACCCCTACGCCGTTTCGTCGTACCGGATTAACTTCGGCCCGGACGGTATCTACCAGGAAACGCGGCTAATCTCCGATTTTGCCCGGTTGAACTACAACTTCAAAAACAAATACCTGGTGCAGGGCTCGATCCGACGCGATGGCAGCTCGGTATTCGGCGACAACCATCACTGGGGTTATTTCCCGGCAGCAGGTGTTGCGTGGCGCATCGACCAGGAGTCATTCATGCAGAACCAGAACCTGTTCAGCGACCTGAAATTCCGGGCCAGCTACGGGGTAACGGGTAACTCATCGGGCTTCAATGCCTACACGGCGCAGTTTATTTCGGGAAGCCTGGGTACCTATTATTACAACGGTATCCAAACAGCCGCCTATGGTCCTACGCAGGCGGCCAACCCCGATTTACGCTGGGAAAAAACGGCCACGGCTAACATCGGTCTTGATTTCACCGTGCTGAAGGGCAAATTAAGCGGTACCCTTGAAGTATATAACAAAGAAACCACCGGCATGATCTATGCCTACCGGGTTAACCCGGTACTGGTACCCGCCGGCAGCATCATTGCCAATGGGGGCAGCATGAGCAATAAAGGGATTGAGTTCAGCCTAAACGCGACACCGGTGCAAGAGGGTAAGTTCAGCTGGACAACAGGTCTGAATCTGGCGCACAACAGTAACCGGATCAACAGTTTAACGAACCCACTGTTCGTGGGTGGTGACTCCGTCAGGACCACGCAGCCTGAAGGGGCCGGACAAACGGGCAGTACCCTGCAAATCCTGAAAGCAGGTATGCCGCTGGGTCAGTTCTTCTCGCTTGAGTATGCCGGTAAAAACGACAAAGGTGTTTCGCAGTACGTAAGCCGCAACGGTTCACTCACTACTACACCGGTCATCGGGACGGACTATAAATACCTGGGTAGCCCACAGCCCAAACTGCTGGTTGGCTGGACGAACACGCTGCGGTATGGCAACGTCGATCTGAACGTATTTTTCCGGGGCGTTTTCGGTAACAAAATCTTCAACGCCACCCGCGCCGATCTGTTCCGTCCGAGCACGGCTCAGTTTACCAACATTCTGGTCGATGCCGCCGATGAAAAAGCAACTGATGTGAACTCGTTCAAGTACTCCAGCCGCTACATTGAAGATGGCAGCTACGTTCGGCTCGACAATGCCACGTTGGGCTACACCCTCAAAAATCTGGGTCAGTACATCCGCAACGTGCGCATCTACACATCGGTCAACAACGCGTTTGTGATCACCAAATACAAAGGGATTGATCCTGAAATCAATCAGGGCGGATTGGCTCCGGGTATCGAAGCGTACAATTTCTACCCCAAAACCCGTACATTCCTTCTGGGTGTAAACGTGTCATTTTAACTTATTAGCCAGGAAAACCAATGAAAAAATATATATCCTTCGGCACGTTACTGGTATTGCTAACGTACCTGTTTTCGGCCTGTCATGATGTTAATGTACCCATCACGACCTCGTTGACCCCCGATATTTTTCCACAGAACACCTCGCAGTTTATTCAGGCATCGGGACCGCCCTATGCAGCCCTGCGTGGTAATTTCTCGCTCGATTACTGGTTCATGCAGTCGTTGAGCAGCGATGAGGCCATTCTACCCGCCCGGGGTGGAAACTGGTACGACAACCAGGGCTACCGGATGCTTCACTACCACGACTGGACCAAAGATCATGGTACAACAAACAGTACCTGGAACTGGCTGTCGCTGGTAATTGGCACAACCAACCAGGCGATGTCGATCCTGAACTCGACCATACCAGCCTCGACGCCCGGAAAAGCAATGAATCTGGCCGAACTGAGAATGGTTCGCGCCCTGTCGTATTTCATGATGATGGATTTATACGGTAACGTGCCCATCGACACGACCTACGGCGATTTTGCGCCACGCCCGAATACACCCAGAGCGCAGGTGTTTTCGTTTATTGAGCGGGAAGTAAAGGCTGCAATGCCGAATCTGAGTCGGGCCTCGGGTCAGGCGATTTATGGCCGCGCCAACAAATTCACAGGGTTTGCCCTGCTGGCCAAGATGTACCTGAACTCGGAATATTACACCGGCACAAAGCGGTATAACGAAGCCATTGTTGCCTGCGACAGCGTGATCAATTCGGGTCTGTATGCCATTGAACCCCGGGCAACGTATCTGCAAATGTTCTACCCAAACAACGGGCCGCAAATGAAGGAGTTCATCTTTGCGATTCCGTACGACCCGGCTGCCGGGGGGCTGCCTGGCACCAACAGTAACATGTACCACGCCCGGTATGACGTACCTCGCTCACATACCAAGCGATTTAGTCTGCCATTTACGCCGAGTGCGCCAAGAAGTACGCTGCCTGAGTTCTTTGTAAACTTCAAAGATCCGAACGATATCCGGAACAACCAGTGGCTCACCGGGCTTCAGTTCATGGCCGATGGCGTGACGCCACTAACGGTGACGACCACCAAAAAAGGGTACGACCAGTTCTATACGGGCTCTGATGGAGCGGCACCCTACACCTATCAGGTGAACTTGACGCCCGATGTTACGCTCCGTCAGGATGTAGCAACGTACGATTGCGGCAACGACGAAATTGCCTGGAATATGGGCTACCGGAATATCAAGTTTTTCCCCGATGCTACGTCGACCTCACGTAACCAGAATAACGATGTACCCTTGTTCCGATATTCCGATATTATCCTCATGAAAGCGGAAGCCATACTGCGAGGAGGGGCGCCCACACAGGGTCAAACAGCCCTTTCGCTGGTGAACCAGTTGCGGGCTAACCGGACAACATCCCCCGCTTTAACCAATGTGACACTTGAGGATATTTATAGTGAACGCTGCCGTGAGTTTGCCTGGGAAACCTGGCATCGGAACGACATGATCCGGTTTGGTAAATTTGAAGGCAAATGGGGCTTCAAAACGGACTCTGACGTTAATAAGCGAATCTTCCCAATTCCAACGGGCGCGTTTACGGTTAATCCATCTCTGGTACAGAATCCGGGGTACTGATGTAATACCAAATTGGGTAATACCGTAACGACGGCCCGGCGACCATCCCGGTCGGGCGAACTTGACTAACTTGCTGCTGGTCTAGTTCGCCTTCCCAGGATGATTGCCGGGCCGTCGTTACGGTATTACAAACTCAATCAACCATGAAAGACATTACAAGAAAGACCTTCCTGCATCAACTGACCGGCTTAGGTACTGTACTAACTTTGTCGCCATTAATTGCCTGGAAGACCGATGAACAGGCGGATGACGATTTTTATCAGAAAGTGGTTCTGGCGAATACCAGAGAAGTCAATCAACTCCTTCAAACCTTTGCGTCGGATATAACCGAGCTTCGCCGTCGGTTAGGCTTTGATCTCGCAAATTTGTCGGCTGCTTTCAGTGAACCCAGTTCACCGTATTACCGGAAGCCGGAGTTGATTCCGGCCATGGAAAAGGTCATTCGCTTTCTGGTAGCAAAACAGCAGGACGATGGTACCCTCGACCTGGGTAATCTGGCGTCTCCACCCGACACGGCGTTCATTCTGGAGCCGCTTTGCACGGCAGCGACTATCCTGAAAACGGCCGATCTGCCATCGCTTTCGGTAGTAAAAGGACAACTCAAACAGTTCATCCTGAAAGCGGGGGAAGCCCTGCGAACCGGGGGTATTCACACGCCCAATCACCGATGGGTGGTTTCGGCGGCATTGGCGAAGATAAATGAGCTGTTCCCGAATCCGGGCTATGTCCGGCGTATTGATGAATGGCTTTCGGAAGGGGTTTTCATTGATAAGGACGGGCATTACCTTGAACGGAGCATGATCTATTCGGAGGTGATCGACCGCTGCCTGATTACGATAGCGCACTTGCTCAAACGCCCGAATCTGCTGGAGCCTGTTCGTCGGAATCTGAAAATGACCTACTTCTATCTGGAGCCTAACGGCGACCTTGTTTCGAATGATTCGCGACGACAGGACCAGTTTATGACCGTTAACTGCCTTCCCTACTACCACGATTATCGGTTCATGGCCATTCAGGATGCCGATCCGGAGTTTGCTGCCATTACCCGGTACATTGAAACGGTAAAGGGCTTTGACGAACGCATCAGCAACGACCTGCTGCCTTACTTTCTGGAAACACCCCTTTATAAAAAGCTATTACCAACCCCCAAAGCACCACCGGTAAACTTCGAAAAATTCTTCCGGGATACGAACCTGGTCAGAATCCGGCGGAACGAGACGACAACAACGATTTTCGGCGGAACGGACTTTCCTATTATTGTGGCATCCGGCCGGTCGAACAGCCCTAATTTCTTTGCGTTCCGGAAGGGAGAGGCTGTTTTGAACTACATGCGGCTGTCGACCAGCTTTTTTAGCACGGGCTATTTTCACAGTCAGGGCATTACGTATTCACAGGGTGAGTATGTGTTGCATCAGAAAATCGAAGCACCCTACTACCAGCCGTTACCCAACAAGTATAAACTCGCATCAGGCAACTACAAACACGCGCCGAGTACCGATGGGCGTTTCTGGAACAAAATGGATTTTGAGCACCGGCCACAGAGTAACATCAAAACGATTGAAACCCGCATCGGTATTCGGGAAACCAACGGAGCCAATGAGCTTCGGTTTTCGGCCAAAGGGGCGGCTGGCGTATTGGTGACGATCGAGCTTTGCTTTAAAGCGGGGGGGGAGGTGAAGGGACTGAAAAAAATACCCGGTTCGGCAGATAGCTACTTCATAGAGGCCGATTCAGGGCAGTATACCGTTGGAAAGGACACCATCCAGTTTGGGCCGGGGCTAGTTAAGCACACAAAAACAACTGGCCTCGAAGGAGAAGTCTATTCATCTCATTTTGGTAGCCTGAAAACCGACGGCGTTCATGTATACCTGACGGCCGTTACGCCATTTGAGCATACATTTCGAATTGGTTAAATACTATTGTATTGACTGGAAGAGACATTGATCTACGGTATCAACTTCCTGATTTGCAAATCCAACTCATTGGCTTTGACCTGAGCTTCGGCTAGCGGTAATCCCACATTCATGCCGGGGCGTTTGTGGCCGGTGGCGGTGAGCCACGCATCTTTCATTAGGTTTTGGCGGGTAGCAATCAGTTTAATAACCTGACCCGAGTTAGGAACCGTAGCTACCGAAGCGGCCAAGTCCGGGGCACTGGCTACGGCTTTCTCGCCCATACCCAGCAGAACACTTTTGGCCATGATCCAATGCCCGACCTCGCCCGGATGAACACCGTCGTTGGCCAGTGCGAAACCGTTGATCGCAAAGCTGGCATCCACTTTCCGGTGCGCTTCCAGATAGGTCTTCATGGGATAATGCAGGTCGATAACCGACCAGTTTGCTGTTGCTTTCTGCTCCAATAGCCAATCCGAATAGCGGTCGAGGACGGCCGCGTAGCCTTTGCTGTTGCCGCGCTGTTCATCGTAGATTGGCGGTGTCAGGTGAACGATGGGGATGCCAAGCTTTACAATTTCAGTATGGAGCCAGTTCATTCCATCCTTAAACTTCTGGAACCGATCTACATCCAGTGGCAGGTAAATGCCATCATTCATGCCGTAGCAGGCAAATACGAAGTCTGGCTTGGTAAGTTTAAGGACACGCTCCAGGCGTTCGTGCAGGTCGGGACGGGGAAACTTGCCGTCGGCATGCCCTTCTTCGGAAAGGCCCGAAACCGTTTCGCTGGGAAGGCCAACGTTGATGAACTCAACGGCCTGATTAGGGTAGTGCAGCCGGAAATAAGCGTCGATGTCCGTAACATAGCTACCTGCATAGGTAATGCTGTTGCCCAGAAACAAGACCCGATGCACGTTGGCCGGGAAAAGCGTTTGGGCATGGCTAATTTGGTTTAGTTGCAGAAGAACTAAAAGACAGACAATCAGGAACGGTACAGCGGACTTTGTCCTGTGTGCTGTTAGTGTTTTCATGGAACGGCTTTTCTATTAGAGGATTTACCCCCCTTATTTTTACCCATTCTCTATGAAAAACGCCGGTTCATTGGCTGCTCGTAAGCGGATAAGGGCTGAAGATGAAGACTGAGAAATTGAAGGAAAGCTTTGTTTGGAGCGATAGAGTTATGGAAATTTAGTTAGCCAGCGTTTCATGAATTGTTCGCCGTTGGTGTACAGGATATCCCGAACAAGACCTTTTAAATAGGTTGTCTCTACTTCGCCATTTGGGTGGCGGTCAAGCAAAGGTCCACCACCATTTTCTTTGCGATAAGCCCGTTCTGCAATGGGTAGCCACCGGATCAGGTTCTCTTCCAGCACCGACAGTTGGCTTACATCCCGACAGTTGATAACCGGATTGATCAGACCATCGTAATCACTGCCTATACAGATGTTTTTCCAGGGATTTTGATCGGTACGAATGAGCCCTACAGACACCACGTGAAGTATATTGAAGCAAAGAGCTAGTGGATGGCGTTCTTCGCGTGTTGGGACAAGCTGCGACTCAACGGTGGTGGGAACCAACTGACGAGCTCGTTCCGGGAAAAAGAAACGGAACTCCTCAGCCGACATAAATTCGGCTTTATCTCCTTTGCTCAGGAGGTCCTGCCAGCCCAAGATCCGAACGTCGAGGCTTATGCCGATCAACCCGTGACTGACCAGTACGGCTTCAATGTCTTCGTCCATTAAATTAATGGACCAGGCATTATACGTGAACTCTTTGTTGACAACCCCCCAGAAACCCGCCGTTTTACGGTCTATATTGATGGTTACCACCGGCTCGCCGGATGAAAGTCGCATGGCGCCGGCTTCGTTGAGGGCTGCTTTCCAGGCACTGACCGAATAGCCCGTTACCCCGATGTGGCTGGCAATAAGGGGTAACGTATACCCTTTCTCTTTTCGGTAAGCGTAGAGATCGAGCCGTGATTTAAGACTCATGTGTTTGATGTCGATCAATATTGGCGCTGGCGTTTTCGTGCCGTTTATGGTTACTTGCAGCGTATAAGCTGCATCGATAACCTGTCGGCCTTTGAGCGTAATACCGTTGCCCATCGGGTAACTACTTACATCGCTGATCATCTTCATGCCATAGGCATGGGTGGCCAGCAACTGCTCGTCAATATGTGAAAGGTGCGTAAGCACAAGGTAGCACAGATCCAGCTCCTGTTCCCAGAGTGCCTGTTGTAGCTGCTCCAGACTTTTAGCCGGATTGCTGGTAAAAGCCGTCGTAAAATCTTTTGAAAGCGAATCTTCAGTGCCCGGTGGAACCACCAGCGAGTTATCCGGCTTCCCTGGCTGACCGATTAACGTGCGGCATAACCCATGACCACCTTCAAGGCTGAGTGCTAAATGGGGTACTGATTTCGGAATGTCTAGCGCTTGGGGGGCTTTCCGGGAAAGCATATGTATCTTCCCGGTTTCGTGCAGACGTTTATAAATATTCACCTCCCGGATAAAAAGCTGATAGTACGATACTTTCCCCTCACGAACATTGTTCATGTACGTCAGGTCCAGCGGTTTTGTCAGGTTGGAGTTGAGGATTTTACCAAACAATCCCCCATCGGCCTTGTTGGTGAACAACCGTTCGATGGGTGCGATGGCGGCAACCCCCACCGTTAATTTCCCCTCGCTTAGCTGATCGATACAGGATTGACTGCCCAGTATATGGAGCAGCTCCTCATCGAGCAGTTTCACAAGAGGGCTGGTCAGATCAAACTGTCCTGTCAGATCATCCAGCGAACGAGTGGAAGGGTAGCTTTCCTCGTATTTACAAATAAATTTTTTGAAGACCGGATGCAGGTGAAAGTCGAAAAAAACAGGGCTGGCCATAGTTGTAGTTTCTCTAAGAAAGGTGGATAAATGGGTACTACTGATTAAAATAATAGCGAAGAAGCGCGTCAGAATCCGTTATGGGCGCACTACTTTCCCGTCCACCCGAGGCTGAAGAACTGGAGAAAGCCGCAAGCGCCTGCTGCCCGCGTTGTGTAAGGGGTACAGATCCTATTGTGCTTTCGGTAGCGCCCGGCAACACGTTTTTACTGAATATATTCCAGATGAAATGAACAGCCTCCGCAATGCCAACACTATGCGGGCCAACGTCTTTCTGTTCTGCGTACGCATGTTTCAGGCTATCCTTTTCGGGTAGTTTGGTATTCAGCAGTTCGGTGATGTCGATAATACCTTTTCCGTAGGCTTCGGGCCACTCTTTCGGCTGACGCGCTGATGCCTTTAGCGTATGCCGGAACGCTTCGACAACCTGCCAGGGTAAGTAATCGCTCAACTGCTCATAATGTCGGGCTTTCCAGAGCATGGCTGCGGAGGCTACCTGAGGAGTGGCATAACTGGTTCCACTGCCGTACACCATAATCTCCTGCCCTTTTTTATCCAGAAAGGGTACGTACACATCTTCACCCGGCGCGGCAATGTCTACGCATGGCCCGTGGCTGCTGCCCGACCAGGGCTTATCCTCAGGGTTAGTGGCGGCTACGGCAATAGTGCCCGGGTACAAAGCCGGTGCTACGACCAGGCCCACTTCATTACCGGCAGCACAGACCCAGATAACCCCTTTTTCGTAGGCTTCGCGGGCAATGGCTTCGAGCATGAGCCGTGGATAGCTGCCCATGCACATAAACAGCACATCGGCTCCACTCCGAATAGCATAATTGACCCCGTCAACTACCTGCTTTCCTCTCCCGATCAGAATAACTGACTGTGCAATTCGGTACGGAATCAGCCGGGTTAAGCACTTTCCCTGTTCAACCAGCAAACCGTTATTACCATCCAGTTTGCTGGTAGTATCGGCCAGGGAGCCGCCCACCACAAGACTGGCCGTTCGGGTACCATGGTAAGGGAATTTGACGCCAAAACTAGCCAGCTCATCCCGGGCGTCGTTATCGTTGTCAATAAAGTCGAAATCCAGATCGGTATTATACCCATTCGCCACTTTGGAATGGTCTGAATAGCCGGTGTCCAATTGGATCAACCGCATCCGGACCAGCCGTTCGCGCAATTGGTTAAGCTCGTCTTTGTTCAGACCCATTCCCCCTTTGTCCAGATCTGTCCAGTTGATAGCCGACCAGTGCCACCAGCGTTGTCGATCGGCACCGTTGTTGAGCGCTGCCTGTACCTGAATGGATTTGCCCCATGTTTCCAGGAATCTTTTTTCGTTGGGTTCTTCGGTACCATTATTGATAACAAATTCAGATTCTGTAGCACGTACAGATGCCCCGGCTTCTGTGCTGTTCCGACCAATATCGGTCAGGCTTTGCAGGTCGGGTCGACAAGCTTCAACGTGCGGCAGGCCTTCAATGGTGGCTGCCAGTGCCCACGGATTTTCGCTGGATTTTACCGTTACGTAGACCATACGTCGGGCAACTGTCTCCTGCGATACTGGAAACAAAGTCGTTTGGTCAATGAAGCCGGGAACCAGTTCGCTAGCTCGTTTAGTCCAGTCGTTTTGCAGGGTGGTTTGGTCTGTCAGCAGGACTTCAAAATACAGTAGCTCACTGGATTTAGCTGGGGGTGCTGATGCGGCAGAAACAGCAGGCGTAGTTGGAATGACTTCGGCACGTGGGGCATTGCCGGACACGATTGTTGGGGGAGGCATCGTAAGCATAGAAGGGCTATTAACAAGAAGGGGTGGGGTTTGAGCCTCAACAATTTTGGCCCGATAAGGCAGCATGTGATCAGGTATTGCTAATTTGTTGAAGGCTTCAACGATGCAGCTTACCCGTACGCCTTCGTTTCCTATCCAGTCAACGTCGTCGTCGGTGTCACCCGGCTGGCGGGGTCTGCCGTCCTTTCGAAGCCAGTTTCCGTTGGCATCTTTGTTAGGGACTGCACTGTGGTGCAGGGCAACCGCATCAGCCGTACCCAGCCCGAGTACCAGACTGCCTGATGAGCCGGGCTGCGTATCGGCTTCATAAATCAGGAAGTTGTCAGTAAAGGTGATCAGCCGGATATCCTTCAGAACTATTTTTTTATAATCTCCTTTAGGATGCTGAATAACAACGCAATTCTCGCCCTCAATGATTTTGCCCAGCGATGGGTCCAGCCTGATAAATCCGAACGGATTGAGACTGCCTCCTTCCGTACTGGTTGACTCAACAGCCACCAGTGTGAAATCACGACCGCTAAAGGGTATATTAGCCTGTTCGGTATAAGGTGAAGTCAGAAAAAACAAGTCTGGCCGCAAACGGAACGAAACGGGGGAAAGCACCTGGCCATTGTCGCCGAGTTCGTAATTAAACTGAGCAATGGCGCGACTGGCTGTATCAGGGTCCGGGAAGACATGGTTGTTTGTGATCAGTACATTCGGGGCGATCAGACAACCGGTGCCATAACCGGTAATACCGGTAGGACCCTGCAATATGATTCGGCAGACACTGGCCGAGGCTCGCACAATCTTTCTCAGCGTAGCGATGTCCTGAAAATCAGGAATGCCATTGATTCGCTCCAGTGCCTGTTCAAATTGCCCGCCTTCCCGGGCTGCGCGTTTGATCAGGCGGGATTTATCATCCGTGATGTCCGTCAGCGAGCGTATACCGGATCGATTCTCTGTAATTCGCTGGGTAATTTTGTCTATTTCATTGGCATGATCAGCATAATGAGTTGCAGCCTTGTCAGCAAGATAAAGTGTTGTAGGATCCAGGGGGCGAGATGGTATCATGACGTGGAAAGGTGAGTCGTAGAGTGCATCTAATTTCAGCAAACCAGTTGATAGTTAACTCCGTATAAACACCCGTTTTAGGCTGCGTACTTCTCCTGATTTTCAAGTCCATACGGACGTCCACCCAGGCCATATGTAGCTCAAAATTCTTCCGATAAAAAAAGGATCGGGTATACGCACTATACAGCGTATACCCGATCCTTTTTTGTCTTATCCGATGCCTACCTGGCCGAAGTTGGGGTTAATGTTACCGGCCCGAGCAAACCGGAAGGCAGTGCCTGCCAGCGGGTGGCGTCAAAGGGTTTGTAGCGAATATCGACAATGTTTATATCGTAGAACTTTTTCCAGCCCGGATTTTGGCGGTCATAAAGCCGCATGTAATTGGCCGACAGGTTGGTCACGTCGATTTCCAGTTGATTATCGCCGGCTTTCAGTCGGTTGGCAGGTATCGTTAGCTGGAAGGGGATGCACCAGGCTGTTCCCAGAGATTGTCCGTTTAGCCAGACTTCGGCTACCTCCCGTACATCGCCGAGGTCGAGAACGTAGGCAGAGACAGCAGCACCGGCAGGTACGCTGACGGTTGTGGTATAGCGGGCGGTGCCGGAGAAATAACCCGCCGATTCGGATAGTGTCGTCCAGTCGGTGAGGGCTGGTAGCGTAGCCGACAGCTTGAAAGCGGTTTGTCCCTGTTCCGGATTTGGTCTGACGAACTGAATACGCCAGGGATTCTTTAGCGCAATGGCTGCTCCGGGAGAATGTGTGACCCGTTGCTGTGCGGTTGTATTGGCAAATTTGGGCGTTCCCAAACTAACATCCAGGAAGCACGATTGGCCCGGCTCAAGCGACAGATAGATTTCGGCTTTACCACCTTTCCCTTTTCGGGTGGGTAGCCCGGCGGTTAAATTGGTCAGCGGGTCGTAGCGGCTAACCCGGCCCGCTGCCGAAAGGGTAATCCAGCCCTGATGAAAGCGATTGTTCAGATTTGTAATGAAATAGTGGGTGGTATCTGCCGAAAGGCCGGCTTTATTAAGACCCGTATCCTGTCGTTTGCGGATGAACGACAAGCCCTGAGCTGCCCAGGTTTCCACGCGAACGCCCAATGTAGTCAGGGTCTTAAACAGATTGGGGCTGACCGTCACGGTCGGGCGTTTCTGAAGGGTTTGGCCGAGTTGGTTTACCGTGGCTGTTCGGGCCGTGTGATCTTGAAAGCCAGCCGCTTGGCGGGGTAACTGTCCATCAAAAACAATCCGGGCACCCTGCTGAGCCAGTTTGTCCAACAGCTCAAGGGTAGTGGTGGGAATATAGTTGGTTTTCGGCACGACAATAACCTGATAGATGGCTCCGCTGGCTGCCCGAATACCCTGTTTAGTGACGATCAGACTCTTGAGTAGGTCGTCGGAGATGTAATCGAACGCATAGCCGTGCTCCGCCAGCTGCTCGCACAAACGCCCGAACGGCTGGGGGAGCAACCAGCGTTCCACATGGTGAACTTCCAGTTGATGAATCCCGCCCGCCGATTTGGCCGGGGTTGCCCAGAGATCATGGATCGGGAAATAAACCAGCACGTCGTTATCGGGTCTACTACGTTGCAAACGCGCCTGACAGCGTTCGATGTACTGATTGAGCAACGGCAGATGCGGCCAGAAATGCGAGCTTGGTCCGTAGTTCGTGGAGGCATAAAACGACCAGCCCGGCCAGTTCTCGGCAGGGGGTGAGTAGGGGATGCCGTGGTAGAAAATGTGGTTGATCCCCGACGCCAGCAACTCATCGACCTGCGGTTTTATCTGCGATAACGACACCTGAAAATGGTTGGCCAGCCAGGTGCCGGTTTCGGAACTGACCAGTGGCTTGCCCATCAGGTGAGCCGCCGACGAAGCAAATTTCATGGCCAGTGGGTTGGGTGTTCCAAAGCGGTCCACTTCGTAGTTGGCATCCACGCGCAGGCCCGGAATAGGAAACCGGCTGGAACCAAAAGACTCGGTTTCGGGAATGTCGGTGGCTGCATAAAGATCAATCAGGTTTCCGGGCGAGCCATGTGCCTGATTGCGGGTTCGGTAGCCCGCTTTATGCGCCCAGTTGTCCCAGGGTTTCGCAAAGCCATCGAGCAGCAATTCGGCCAACGTTTGGTGAAAGTCCTGATGAACGAGAATACTGGTTTCGGTCTGAGTCGTATCCAGAAAAGCGGTTAGCTGGCTGTTGAGGTCATAGCCGCGCCGGGCCTTGAATTCAATCAGGAAATTATCCGTCCAGTTTGCGCCATACACCTCGTAAGAGTCGTTGTAAACGGCGCGGGGCTGCCAGGACGAGTGCGCCAGGGTCGAATCGAATCGAAGCAGGTACTGCTCGAGAGCCTGTTTACTGAAATAATCGATAACTGGCCCCTGGGCACCCGGAGCGGGACGTTTGACCTGTTGTTTGGTGGGGACGGCCGTTAGTTTGCCCGCTGCGAGCTTCCATTCCTTTGCCGCCATCGCCGTCGATACGTCCGGCCCGCCAAAGGGCCAGCCCGTGCCCGTAGTCAGGTCGACACCCAGCCCCAGTCGGTTGCCTTCTCGAACGGTATGCCCAAAGACGGCCAGCCATTTGTTGGACAGGTACGGAATAAATTCAGTTTCGTAGCCTTTGACGCCGTAAATCGGGATGATATGAACGCCACCGAGCCCGGCTTTGGCAAACTGCTCGAGCTGGTAGGTGATGTCCGATGCATTGACGGCATTTCCCATCCACCACCAATAGGTCCAGGGTTTTGCCGGGTTCCCTTTTGCCTGCTGTGCTGGTGTGACTTTTTGAGACTGTGCGTCGGCGGCTGGAGAAATGGGCCGCCACAAAAGGAGGAATAAGGTTGCAAAAACTGAATACTTCATGAATTAACGGAGGGCTGAAGGCGTCTCGCAAGGAACAAATCTGGCTCAATATACCCATACTGTACGCACCTACTTCGGACTATTTTTTACCTCAAAGAGCGTCCGCTGGCTGCCTGCCTGTCCATCGGTGGTTAACCCATTCACCTCAACAACATAGGTGCCGGTCTGGTCGGACGTGTAAAATTCGGCACGGCCCTTGCCCTGCCCATCAATTTTCAGGTTTGGATTCCAGTAAAGAAGCGTCCGGCCATCGGGCAGTCGGCTGCTTAGCTGCCGGGCTGTGTCGTAGTGGGGCGAATAGAACTCCCGTTGTACTTGCAGGCCGTCGTAATCCAGCTTCAGCAGACGGGCATCGAGCGGATAACCCGCCAGATCACCCTTGTAGGTCATGAAACTGATTACGCCGGGGAACAGAGCCGGGCCAATAAAAAACTGGTTGGTGACGACATCGATCTGCTTCACTTTCAACGGACTGAACTCAATGATTTTGTCCATGTCAAAAAGGGGTACGCCATCCAGCATAACCAGCGAAGGATCTTCAAAAATAGTCCGGTAGGGCTCGTTCGGTACGTAAAGCCGGAAATGTCCCTGCTTTTTTCGGGGCATCACGCCCAGAATATATTCCCGCAAAACCTCCTCCATACGCGGGAAACGGGTATAGACATCCAGCAGGTACGATTCGCCGGGCTTGCCGTAAAACGCCGAGCTATCGACCACTGGGTATTGGTATTGAATAGCCCGGTCTCCCCAGTACGTAGCCTGTACCTGCATGGCTACACTGCGGTTGAGGAGTTGATCGGCTTGCGACTCGGCAACAGACAGCGCGGGTAAGCGGGTGGTCGAAAGCGTGCCGGAAAATGGATTAGCTATGGCTACTTTATAAATACTGTCCTTCGGATTGGTCTGAACGATGATAGTGCGGGCACCGTAAAAATCCTGCATCTCAAAGCGAATCCTGCCCGCTGAGTCACTCCGCGAGACGTACAGCCGAACGGGTTTCCCGACTGATGACAGGTAGGTGATCACACTCGGTACCGGCTTTCCGGTCAGGCTGTCGATTACAGTGCCCTGAATGAGTAGTCCGTTATGTTCGGCAGTGAACGGGCGTTTGAGTGAATTCTTCCCCGCAACAGCGCTGCTGAGGACATCCTCCCACCTAAACCGACGCCAGCCATGCGTGAGCATCAGGTTGTCCGTGGCCTGAGTCACATCCTCGTTACCGGCTTGCAGGTAGTAGTCGGGCGATTCGACCCGGCCCTGTAGATCGGAGGTCATCCACAAGTAACTGAGTAGGTTACCGGAACTGGTTTCGGCCAGGGAATCGACCCGGTACACCGCCATCGACAAACCTGCCTGATGGCCCTGAGCCGCAGCAGACACTGCTGCGTCCAACGTTACTTTTGTTCGGGAAGCATAGGTGGGTTGGTCCGGTTTGAGGGCGATCGCCAGCGGCTGCGTGGGCCGTTTGAAGTACAACCGCTCACAAACGGGTTTGCCTTCAGCATTGAACACGGTCAGGTGAGAGATGCCCTCACCCAGTATTTTTTTGTCAATCGAGAAGGTTGCTTCGCGTTGAACAGGTCGGGATTCGGCCACCTTTATGTCGTTTCGGGTGTGGGCGAACAGCAACACAGACGATGCCCCCGGCACGTTGGTGCGAACCGTCAGGGATAGCTGATTGCCGTTGCCCTCGTCGAGTTGCATGGTGTAGCCCTGAGCATACGCAGCAGGAAGCGGCCGGGATACGGTGCGGCCCTGTTTATCGCGGAAAACGACTCTGTATGTCTTGTCATTTGGCGTCAGGGTAAACGTGCCGATCCCGAATTTATGGGATTTGAATCGGACCAGGGTATCGTTTTTCTCCGAAACCAGCCAGCCTTGAACGGCCACTCCACGGCCCGATGCGTCGGCTACTTTAAACGCTACCTTGCCGGGAAGTCCCTGCACCAGATTGCCACCCTCTGGGAAAAGCTGAACGTCATAATCGGTCGGTTCCCGCAGCAGTGGCAGGCCCAGCGGCTTAAAGGGATTAACAACCGTAAGCGTCTTTTCAAAGTAAAACTCCGCGCTGAAGTTCTTCATCCAGCTTGTATAAGCCCGAAGCAGGTAATTGCCCGAATTCAATGAGGAGGGTAGAAACAGGCTGCCGTTGCCGCCGTCAGGATGGAGGGCTACTTTAGTTTGCAGCACCGATTTTTTTTCCTTGTCCAGCAATTCGACATAGGTGACCTTACTTACATCGAGCGGCTGGTGACGGACGCCATCGACGTAATAGATTTTAAACCACATGGTTTCGCCGGTGAGGTAAAACGCCTGATCGGTATGAACGAACAGCTTTTCCTGAAGTGCTTGCTGGCGGTACCGATCAAACGACTGCACAGGCCCATTGCCCGATGGCAGAGACTGCCCCCAGGCCAGCACCGGAACGAGGAGAAGCAGGGTGAAGAGAACGCGGGGCATATAAATAGGCATAGGGGAGGGCGTTTGGTGCAGGGGCTTATTACCAGAAGTCAGGTCTTTTGATAACACCACCCCGCAGGCGGCAATCCACACAGTTGATAGAAGTGGTCAGGTAGCGCGTCATGTCGTACATGGTGATGACCGCCGGTTGATCCTTTCGGATTTCAGCCAGGGTAAGGGTATCCGTCCTACAGCCTTCGTAACCCGTAATGGCCCGAAAATCCGGGACTTGCGTCCGGTTGATAAAGATTCGTTTCGTTGCGATCGAGCCTACCCGGAAAAATCCCAGTACCAGTTCATTGCTGTTGGTGGCGCAATACAAATTGCCGGTGATCTGCGAAGGTTGCGGGTCAAAAATGGAGCCGATGTTCTGCGTTATTTTGGCGAGCTGGTCGTAGTAGTCGAAGCCCGTCTGGCTCAGTGCGATCTGCCGGACCAGGATGCTGTACTTGACGCCCAGCTTTATCGAACTGCCGGGAATAAACGTTAATGGGAACTGGCTCACCACGTCCTGGCTCAAGCGGGCAGTTGAGGTGGTCATGATATTGGTTGAGCTTGCGCTGCTCCAGCACTGATCGACCTGTACAGCACGGCTGACAAGCTGGTTGTTGATCAACTCGTAGGTGGATGTGTAGGCCGAGTAATACTCCCAGGTCTCATCGAATTCCCAGCGGTAATACCGGGTATTGTTCGTTGGGTCGTGGGCGTTTACATTGATCTGCACGCCATTATTTTCCTTCCGCCAGCTAACGCTGTCGATGGGCGGGGTCTGAATAACAGGCACATAGGCTGAAAAATACTCGACTCCTTTCGCTGTGCGGATATGCAGCCTGTAGTTTTCGCCAGTTCTGGGTGTAACGCCCGCCAGCACATACGTACCCGCAGCGCCTTCGGCGAGGGTGTAAATGGCTTTGTTCTGACTCTCGATCGTTACAACTGCTTTGGTTTCGACAGTGGGCGCTTTAGTGTCGGCCAGATTTTGCGTTCTCGACAGACGGATGGTCGTTGGGGCACCCGGTGTGCTGTCGAAGAAACCATTCACGACCAGGTAACTGTTGGGTGTCGCCACTTCGGGTGGGCGGTACGGATCAACGCACCCGCCAACAAGCAGGACCAAAAACCAGGATACTATTTTTATCGCTGTATTTTTCATAATACACGAGTCAAGCCACAGATGGGACCGCCGAAGCGGATGAACCAAGACACAGGGAGATGCACAGAGAAAAATTTATAAAAACCATCTCTGTGCATATTCGTTTTCCTCTGTGCATCTCTGTGACTCACTTTTAAAATCTGAAGTTATACGTAATTGATGGGATCGGGTTGCCAAAAATGGACAGTTGGTACCCATTGATCCGCCCATTCTCCGATTTGAAATAGACCGAGTAGGCGTTGTGCCGACCCAGAAGATTATAGACCGACACCGTCCAGGAACTATGCGCCAGCTTCTTTACCTTGTGGTTGCCTTCAATATTCATGGCAAAATCAGCACGGTAATAATCCGGAATCCGGTACTGGTTGCGCTCAGAGTATAGCAGGCGGGCGGCATTGTCGAGGGTGTATTTGCCCACCGGCAGCGTAATAGGGCGGCCTGTGCTGTAAGTGAAATTCAACGACAGGCTAAACCGGCGGTTAATCTTGTAATTGCTGATCATCGTGAAATCATGCGGCTTGTCGTAACTGCTCGGGTAGAAATTGCCCTGGTTGATCGTCTCGCTGCTGCTCAGCCCGTTGGTTCGCAGGAGGGTTCGGGCGTAGGTGTAGCTTATCCAGCCGTTCAGTTTGCCCGTCATTTTTTTGACCAGAAATTCAACCCCGTAAGCCATGCCCTCTGCCCGCACGACATCGGTTTCAATATGGTGGTTAAGGATTAATGAAGCTCCACCCCGGTAGTCGAGCAGGTTTTGCATGGTCTTGTAATAGGCCTCTGCCGAAAACTCGATGGTGTTGTTCCGGTTGTTCTTGTAGATGCCCACCGCGTACTGATCACCCACCTGCGGTTTGATGTTCGGGTCGCTGAGTTTCCAGATGTCGGTAGGGGAGATGACCGTCGTGTTGGAAAGCATCTGAATGTATTGCCGGGTCCGGTTGAAACTGGCTTTTACCGAAGCAGTATTCGAGAGCGCATAGCGAATGGCCAGCCGGTATTCCGGTCCCTGGTACGTAGCAATGGATTTATTGTTGCCGTAGGCAAGTGTGTCGATAATGGTATTTATGGACTTCGGTAAACCCGGTGCATATTGATAGATTGAATTCGGCCCCAGATAGGAGTATACCGAATACCGTAACCCGCCACTGATCGATAGCCGGGGATTGATATCAAATCGGTCGCCGATATACACCGCACTCTCCAGCGCCTGTTCTGTTGGCACAACATCGGGCAGAATCAGCGATTCACGGCCTTTAGGCTGAAAATTGCCGGGCGAGATCCGGTAGTGGGTACTGCTGATGCCGAAATCCACGGCATGCTGGTTGGTCGGGTAGTAATTGAAATCGGCTTTTAGCTGCGATTGCCTGATCGAAAAGTCGAGCTGGTAGGCGTTCACCGGATTTTTATCGCTCGCTACATCGTACTTGTAGCCGCTGTAACTACCCGTGAAAACGCTGTACAGCTTGTTGTTGAAAACGTGCTTCCATTTCAGCGTTGCGGTCTGGTTCTGATACCGGTACGACGTATCGCTGTTAAGCTTGAACTGGTCGCGGCTCAGGTAGCCGGTGAGGTAAAAGGTGTTCTTTTCGTTGGCCTCATGGGTGATGTGCAGGTTGATGTCGTAGAACTGCGCCTGACTTTTCTGAAACGAGGCATTCTGAAGCTGCCGAAGCAGCCAGTCGGAATACGACGAACGAACACCCGCAATAAACGACGTTTTGTCTTTGAAGATCGGGCCTTCCAGCGTCAGGCGACCGGTGAGCAGGCCAATTCCACCCGAGCCGACAAACTTCTTTTTGTTGCCATCCCGCGTCTGCACATCCAGAACCGACGATAACCGACCGCCAAAGCGCGAAGGAATGGCGCTTTTATAGAGTTCGGCGCTTTTGATCATATCCGGGTTAAACGCCGAGAAGAAACCGAATAGGTGTGAAGAATTATAGATGGTGGCGTCGTTGTACAGAATCAGGTTCTGATCCGTAGCGCCCCCGCGAACGTTGAGTCCCGTAGAGCTTTCGCCAACGGTTTTAACGCCCGGCAGCGTTTGGATAACCCGAAGCAGATCGGCTTCGCCCAGTGCGGTAGGAACTTGCTTGATGCTTTTGATATCGACCCGTTCCTGACCCATCTGAAGGCCCGAAATATTCTTGTCTTTTTCGGCCTCGATAATGACCTCTTTGAGCGCAATGACGTCGTCTTCCATCTCAATATCGAATTTGCCATCTGCGTACAGAATAATCCGGCGTCGGGTATCTTTCAGACCAATGCTCCGCAGTTTCAGGTCGTGTTTGCCACGCGGCAGGGTAATGGAATAATAGCCAAACTGGTCGGATATGGTCCCGATACGCGGATTTTCGAGGTAGACTGCCGCGCCTACGATGGGCTCGCCCGACGATGCATTACGAACGTAACCCGCCAGCGTAGCCCGCCCCGGCCGGATAGGTGTGGTGGGTTTACCAATTTCGTACACCTTTGTTTCCGGTTCCACCTGTTTCTTCTGGCTCTCGGTGAGGTAACCCGCCAGGGTTGAATCGACTTCGGTACCTGTCCCTCCGCGTGTGAAGAAACCAATGGGCAGTTCGGTACGGATGGGCCGGGTTGTGGTAATATAAACCCGCTGCCGGTTGTCGATGGAGAACGCATATTTAGTGCCGTTGAACAGTTGCTGAAGTACTAACCGGAGCGGCTGTTTATCAACGCGCATATCCATACGGATACTATCGGCATCGGTGGGGTCATAAAAGAATCGATAGGGCGACTGCGCTTCAACTTGCTGAACAAACTGCGTAAAGCGGCTATTCGAAAAGTCGCCACTAATGGGTTTGTCGGTGGGAGTCTGACCAAATGACGGTGTCAGTAAGCAAAGCAAGCCGATGTAAAGGAGTGTGGTCCGGTAAAGTTGAATCATAGTTACTGCAGTAGGTCTTCATACCGGTTTGTTACCTGTGAAATGGCTTCTTCTCGTTTCTCTTCATTGAATTTGAGCCCCTTCGAACGCATGAATTTGCGGAGTGTTTTGGCCTGTTCAGGAAACACCTGAAGCAGTGATCGTTTGGATTTTACCTCGTAATAGACGCCCTCTTTCAGAATAAAAAAACGGTCTTTCACCAGGTAGTCAGCCTGGTATTTTCCACTCGAAATGTCTTCGTGAACCACTTTAATCCGACGGGCCAGTGCTTTGACGCGGCCATTGTGCAGGACTTCGTAAAAACCCGTGGGGACGCCGGCTGCGCTGTCGCCTACAATGCGTATGAACTGATGCCGGCCCATGATAAAGGACGCTACGTAGTCGTTGCGTGGCCGGAGTCGAAAGCCGCCACCCGGTGGCTGAATGGCCAACTGGTCACGCACAATGTCGTAAAGCATCTTTATACCTGAGTACTGGGCACCCCGATACACAATCGTACAGGACAGAATACTGTCGACGCCGAAGAAAGGATGAATTTTAATGCGGTGGTCGTGGGCAATGTACTCATTGCCCTCATACACATGCGCCTGTTCACGCAGGTCCTGTTCGTAGGCAAGTACAGCCTGGTTGCGGGCCAGTTGCCGAAAAGAACTATCGGGCTTTAGCGTTTGTCCTGTGGCCCCGGTGGTCAGACAACCAATAAGAAACAGCAGTAAATAATAGTGCATCGGTTGGATGAGGGCAAACGGTCGCTTATAACTCATTAACATGTTGACATAATCGTAATATGAATACGCCCGGGGCTTTTTTCTACTTGGTTATCGCCGAATAATCAGCATTACTTTATTAAGCGTAAGTACGATACCGTAGACCTATACGTAACGCTGAGGACTGATTGGTAAAATAGACGGGTGTTGCGGCAGCGACCAATCATTTTCGGCTAAAATACAGTCGTGTATTCGTATCTGAAGCCATCAGTCAACATTATCCGGGCAATATATAACCAACAATATTTGGTATGTTAAGGTAGTTTTGCCAGATTTAAGCCCGAATAGTTATTTATAAGAAAACACCTTAAGTAACTACCTGCTTTATGTAACAGTTAGCTCATTATCTATCTACAAAGCCTATATCTTAGTAGCAGTCAGAATGAACGAAGGAACGAAAGCCCAAATGGGACGTCCGCACAGGGGAAATAAAATTTTGTTAATCGATGACAGCCCTGACCACTGTGTATTGATCGAAACCGTACTACAGGAGTGTATGCCCGATGCTCATTTACTGACTGCGAATACCCGGGAAGAGGCCATAGCTCAACTCAAAAACTGCCAGGAGGCCAAGGAAAGTCTACCCCGATTGATCTTACTGGATTTGTACTTTCCGGTTCGGGATGAAGGCTTGCAGCTATTACAGCTTCTGAAAGGAAGTAACTCACCTTATCGGCTTATTCCCGTAACTGTTCTAAGTAACTCCAGTCTGGCCGAAGATATACAGGTATCTTACGACCAGGGAGCGACCTCCTATATCGTTAAGCCCGGCAGTTTTCAGCAGTGGCTCGCTTATTTTCAGGCTTTACGGCAATACTGGTGGCAGACGGTGAGCCTTCCGCTTTAGTTGTCGTACTGAATGGGAAAACGGATGCGGAATAACGTACCACGTCCTTCTTCAGTTTCCATTTCCAGATTGGCATCCAGCAGTTCGCACAATCGCTTCACTATTTGCAGACTGACGCCCTCCCGATGAGTTGAACCAGCGGCCTTCTGCGCCAGAACCGGCCCTTCCGGTATGGTATGCTCATCATTCGGAACAACCGAAACGGGGTCACTCTGCTCCGGCGACATTACGCTGACCGTTTCTACATTTGGTTTAAGCTGTTTGGTTAACAGGCTGGTCAAATTACCGGTTATACCCGGTCCGGAATCCTGAACACTAAAAATCCAGCGAAAGTCATTCTCCATTGTCCAGGATACGGATATGAACCCGGAAGGTGTGTATTGAATGGCGTTCTGAAGCAGATGATACGCAATTTGCTCAAGCTTTTCCGGATCGGTTTGCACGTCTATTGATGCCGGTCCATCGGCAGACAGGACCAGACCACGCTCGCTGGCCATCGGCTGGACAGCTGTGATCAGTTGGTTCAGCAATTGAACAACGTCAACCGTTTGAATCTGCAACACGTCCTCTCCGGCTTCCAGTCGCGATAAATCCGTCAGGTTTCCCAGCATAGCCTGCACCGTTGTCAGGTTGCGGTTCAGCATATCCAGATACTGTTCGCGTTCTTCCTGACTCAGGCCATCCATTTTAAGAAGATAGGCGGCACTATTGATGATCCCAAAACTACCCCGCAAGTCATGCGACGTGGTACGCAGCATAGTACCCCGCGTGCGAGACAGCTCTGTCATCTGGTCAATGGCCTTTTGAAGAGAAGAGGCACGGTTGGCCGCTTCCAGTCGTTGCAACTCATCATATTTTTCAACACTGCCATCAATGGTTTCACTCATGAACTGAGCAATCAGTCGGTGAACCCGGAGCAGAAAGCCAGCGTCTGTTTTCGGAAATAGACCGCGAAATGTCTCCAGCTCATTATAAAGTGTCTGTGAAAAGTGGTTTAACTCCCGAATCGTTTCCAACAACGCGTGCGACTTTTGCCAGCGGTGTAATCCGTGTGACGTCGCAACAATGGTCGGGTTGACATCTTCCGATTTATTGAGCAATCGTTTTTCAAGAATACCCAGAACGATGGGAATCAGGTTATTGAATTCATCACGACTCAAGGTGGATACTTTTCCTAAAAAAGTATCCTGTTCGCAGGCGATGCGCCAGTTGTTCAGGATTGCTTCCCGGCGAGTAAAAAAGTACGAAACTAACTCGGCCAGGGGAGTTGGGTTATCGGAGTCTAGTGTAGGCATAGTCGTGTGCAGGTAGTAAATCTCCAACTTCTATGTGTCCGCTTTGTTTCGGGATAGCGGCATTCGCACGTGAAGAACGCGTGCCTGCCGCCGGAATTCGCGGAATGGTCAACTAAAAAACGGACGACGGTTACCAGTCAGTTTACGGTTTTACATACTGGTTGAGCGGGCATGATTTCAACTGTTTAAGGCCGTCTATAACGGCGGCCGCATTCAGTTTCGCCCCGGCGGCATTCGTATGGACATTATCTTTCACAAAATACGTGGCCTGCAGCAGGGCCGAATCGCCAACGACGTCGTATTTACGGGCAACCAATTCGTTCAGGTCAATGAAGTATGTTTTTATCCTGCCGTCGGCCTCGGCTTTCGCTACATCGGACGCCCACTTGCCGTAATTGTCAGACCCCCGCATCACTTTGCCGTCTCTCCAGCCATTCCGGGGCACCAGTGAAAGGACAATGGGAGTAGCCCCACGCGCTTTTGTTTCGGCCACGTATTTGCGCAGGTACCAGCCGTAACTGTGCACAACTTCGTGTTTTTTGGTGATCAGGTTGTCAATTTCTTCAGTTTCTTCGCCAATACCTTTCAGGGTTCCTCGTGCCCGAAGGGTGTCATTGACAGCGCCTGCATCGTTATGGCCAAACTGCATCATCACAAAATCGCCGGGTTTCAGGGCTGCCCGGACTTTCTCCCAGCGCCCCTCGGTCAGGAATGTGCGGCTACTCCGGCCTCCAATGGCCTGATTCTCGACATTAATGCGGGTCGTATCAAAATAGGCGTCGATAAAATGGCCCCAGCCCCACATGCCCCCTTCGCCTTTATCGTTTGAGTTTTTGACGGTCGAATCGCCGATCAGGTACAGCGTTGGGCGCTGGGGAACGATGGCAGCAATCCAGAGAAAGGCAGTGACGAGAATAAGTGTGGATGTATGTATGGGTTTCATGAACGGGTATACACTGGTGTTGAGTTTTTGCAAAGGTCGGTACATAAACAGCAAAGTCCGACTCTTAAATGCTTAATCCAAATAGGCCGTAGTTTGTTACGAGACAGCTTACAGAAAGCCTGACATTCTATCCGAACTATTAACCGCTTCTGGTAAAATAACCCGGTATTCAATTAAGTTTGCACACCTACTTAATTATTCGTCTAATAATTCACTCAATGATGCAAGCTGACAGCCCTTCGCCCGAAAAAAACTTTGCTGATACCGGCCTTACATTGCCTCCGGCACCACAACCACTTGGCGTGTACAAGCCCTATCTGATTGACGGTAAATACCTGTATATATCCGGACATGGTCCGGTTCGGGATGATAAAAGCCTGATCATTGGCCGTATTGGGGTTGACATGGATATCGAGCAGGGTAAACTGGCCGCCCGGCAGGTAGGGCTAACTATTTTATCGACCATCCGTACCAACCTGGGCAGCCTTGATCGGGTAAAACGGGTCATTAAAGTGCTCGGTATGGTTAACTGTGCTCCCGATTTTGGTCGTCATCCGTACGTTATTAATGGCTGTAGCGAACTATTTGCCACCATCTGGGGGGCTGATAACGGCATTGGCGTGCGGTCGGCAGTGGGTATGGGCTCGCTTCCCGATAATATTCCGGTTGAAATAGAAGCCCTGTTCGAACTGGTCTGATGGAGCAAACGCCCTGGTATTCGATTGCCGATATTGCCCGGCTCGATACACCCGCGCTGGTAGTTTATCCGGAACGGGTGAAACAGAATATCGCCCTGCTGGTCCGGTCGGTTGACCGCGTTGATCGGTTGCGCCCGCACGTTAAAACCAGTAAGTCGCGGGAGGCTTCGCAGTTGCTGATGGATGCCGGTATTCGCAAGTTTAAGTGTGCTACCATTGCCGAGGCCGAAATGCTGGCATCTGTTGGCGCGCCCGATGTGCTGCTGGCTTACCAGCCTAACGAAGCCAAAATGCACCGGCTGCTGAGTCTCATAAACGCGTATCCTGAAACGAAATTTTCGTGTCTGGTCGATAACCTCAACACCGCCCGTCAACTTTCTGAACTGGCCGTGGCGGCCGGAGTAGTCGTGCCCGTTTATGTCGATTTAAATGTAGGCATGAACCGCACGGGTATTTCGCCCGGCGAAGCCGTATTGGCGCTTTATACCGAACTATCAGCGTTGCCCGGTATCCAGCCAATGGGCCTTCATGCCTACGACGGTCACCTCCGCGACCCGGATCTGGCCGTCCGGACGGCTCAGTGCGATGCAGCTTTCTGGCCCGTCAAACTGCTGAGCGATACGATTTCGGCCCGTGGACTGGGTAGACCCATTCTTGTTGTGGGGGGGAGCCCAACGTTTCCCATCCACGCCAAACGACCTGACGTTGAGTGCAGCCCCGGTACGTTTATCTACTGGGATAAAGGCTACCAAACGGCGCTGGCTGAGCAGCCTTTTTTACCAGCGGGGCTGGTCGTAACACGGGTTATATCATTGCCCGATGCTACGAAAATATGTCTTGATGTCGGCCACAAATCCATTGCTGCCGAGGGGGAATTAAGTCAGCGGATCATGTTTCTGAACGCTCCCGAACTGGAGGCCATCGGCCAGAGCGAGGAGCATCTGGTGGTGGAAGCGGGTGAAGGTCATGCCTACAAAGTAGGGGATGTACTTTATGGACTGCCTAACCATATTTGTCCTACGGTGGCCCTATACGAACGGGCTTACACAATTGAAAACGGTGTCCTTTCGGGCGAGTGGCGCACCATCTCGCGCGATCGGGTAATTTCTATTTAATGGTGTACCGTGTGGTGTCGGCTTTTCAAAACCGACACCACACGGTACACCATTAACTTATATGGGTTGCTGGCCTTCAACGGCTAATAAATACACGGTCATGGACTCCCCAACGGTGGCAATCCAGGTATCATACTCGCGAATGGCTGTCAGCCGTTGCTCTTCGGTAATGTAGCCATCCTGAACTAACTGGGGGCCACGCAGTTCGGCAACTTCGGCCCATAACCGGCTGGCTACGCTAAATTTCGGGTCATTTTTTTCGGTTACTTCGAATTGCTCTTCAACCTGTACCCAGTCAAAGCCGACGAAGTGCATCAGTGTCTTCAGGTTATCGGCAATGGCGTTGTCGAATCCGGCGTCCTGCCGCCATTTCAGAAAGGCGTCGTAAAAGGTTCGCATCGCCTTAGGGGGCTCGGGTGTCCAGGAAATCTTCTCATGATTAAAGTCCAGAATGGCTAAATGCCCGCCGGGCTTCACGAAACGCTTCATGTTGCGAAGTGCCAGCTCAGGCTGAGTGAGCCATTGGAGGGTTCGGGCGCAGGTAACCAGATCGAACCGCTCCGGGGTGTCAAACGCGTACGCATCGGCCTGCTGGAAGTCAAGGGCGGGCGTATCTCCGGCCTGTTGTTTTGCCAGTGCGATCAGGTTTGGATTTGGATCAATTCCCAGCACACTCCCATTCGCTCCGGTTTTCTCGGCAATGCTGCGGGTAATAGCTCCCGAGCCACAGCCTACGTCGAGAACAGACAGCCCCGGCCTTAAATACTTTAGCAGATTCCGATTGGCGTTTTCGACGGTTCTGCGTTCAAGAACGGGGTTGTGCGCCTGGGGCATTTTAGCACGGTCTGCGAGGTGTTGTTCGGCCATAAACGAAATGAAAAAGGTCATGCCAACAAGATCGTCGACACAACCAGAGGTGAAAAGGGGAGAATACTGTTAGGGTTTTAGCCACAGAGGCACAAAGGACACAGAGATTTTCTTGCTGACTCCTCTGTGCTCTTTGTGCCTCTGTGGTTAAAATCCGTTCTTCCTCGACTACTTCTTTGTCGAGAACTGATAGATGGTCGTTGTTTTATAGGTTTCGCCGGGTTTCAGCACGGTCGTTGGAAACGACGGATGGTTCGGCGAATCGGGATAATGTTCGGTCTCCAGGCAGAGCGCATACCGTTTTTTGTACGGGAAGCCTTCCCGGCCGGTAACGCTGCCATCCAGAAAATTACCTGTATAAAACTGGATGGCGGGCTCCGTCGTGCGTACTTCCATGACCCGGCCTGACGTAGGCTCGTAAACAGTGGCCGCCAGTTTCAACGAATCGCCCGAACCGTTCAGCACCCAGCCGTGGTCATAGCCGCCACCGTATTTAATTTGGGTATCCGTCGAATCATTGATGCGTGTTCCAACAACCGTTGGCTTGAGAAAATCGAACGGCGTGCCCGCTACCGGCTTCAGTTCGCCGGTCGGAATCAGCGTCTGGTCTACGGCGATCAGCTTGTCGGCATTGAGCGTTACCACATGGTCCAGAATGTCGCGCTTGGCACCACCCGTCAGGTTGAAATACGTGTGATTGGTCAGGTTGACTACCGTTGGCTTATCGGTTGTGGCTTTATAGTCGATCTTGAGCGCATTGTCTTTTTGCAGCGTGTACGTCACTTCTACAGACAGGTTGCCGGGATACCCTTCCTCACCATCTTTGGCGGTGTACGCCAGTTTAAGAGCCGGTTCGTCGCCTTCGACCGGGGTGGCAGTCCACAATACTTTATCGAAACCGACTTTACCACCATGCAGGTGGTTGCCCATGTTATTGATGAACAGGTTGTAGGTCTTGCCATCAAGGGTAAATTTTCCTTTGGCAATCCGGTTACCATATCGCCCAATCAGCGCGCCGAAGTAGGGATTATTCTTTACGTAACTCGACAGCGAGTCTTGCCCAAGGGTAACATCCTCAAACTTGCCGTCTTTATCGGGCGTTTTCAGGCTCACGATAATGCCGCCGTAGTTGGTAATCTGGGCCGTCATACCGGCTGCGTTGCGCAGGGTATACAGATCAGCCGTTTGGCCATCGGGAAGTTGTCCGTAGGTCGTTTTTTCGATACCCGGCTTCTGGTCGTCGGATTCGTTTTCTTTTTTGGATGAACAGGAGGTCATAGTTAAGCAACTTGTTAACAGAGCCAGCGATAGGAGTTGGGGCAAAAACTTCATGAACTATTGAGAATTAAGGGGTTTGGTCATGTTGTGTCACAGCGATTCACAAAGAATAAAGAGCTACACAAAGTTTTATTTGTCTCGCCTTCACGTGAACTCAATTTGAAAAGAATGACGGGGCCTATTCATACCCTACACGGGGTTAGCAGCCCTGGCCGTAGTAGGCGTTTTTGCCGTGTTTGCGCTCGTAATGTTTCAACCGGAGCGTGTCTTTGATACGGGGGGTATTGGGGTTTATCTGTAAGGTTAGATAGGCCATTCGGGCTAGTTCTTCCAGTACAGCGGAGTTGTAAACCGCTTTCTCCGCCGATTTGCCCCAGGTGAACGGCCCGTGATTTTGCAGGAGAACCATTTCCATTTCGGTATTGACCAGCCCCTTTTCGGCGAAGCAGTTGAAGATCTGGTGACCCGTTTCATGTTCGTAATCGCCCTGGATCATTTCGTCGGTCAAGGCTGGGGCACAGGGAATATCCTGGTGGGTATGGTCGGCGTGCGTGGTTCCGAAGATCGGAATATCCATACCCGCCTGCGCCCAGGCCACGGCATGCGTGCTGTGCGTATGAGCAATACCACCAATGGTATTCCATGTTTTATAGAGCAGCGCGTGGGTTTTTGTGTCCGACGATGGACGCAGCTGCCCGTCAACTACACGACCATCATAATCACAAATCACGATGTCGTCAGCTGTCAAGGTGTCGTAAGGCACCCCGCTGGGCTTTATGGCAAACACGGCCCGCTCCCGGTCAACCGCGCTAACGTTCCCGAACGTAAACAGCACCAGCCCAAGTTTGGGAAGCTGCATATTGGCCTCGTAACATTCTTCTTTTAGGGATGTATACATGGTTAAAGAGCGAAAGAGTGAAAGGGCGAAAGAGTGAAAAAGTGAAAGAAGATGGCAAATTTTTGCTCATTCACTCTTTCGCCTTTCACTCTTTCACTTACTATAGTTCCAGCACCACCACCGATACCGGGGGCAACGTTACTGTAAGGTTGTCGTTGCTGATTTTTGCCCCGTTAAAAGCGACCGGCTTTATTTTGGTTAAATTCTCGAACGTATTATGGTCGCGTACGTTGGCCGAGGTCAGGATACGGCCTGTAAGCCCGGATGCCTTGATGCCGTTTAGGTCGACCGAAATTTCCTGTGCCTTCGTTGGGTCGATGTTGACGAGCGAGATGTGAACCTTTCCCGCTTTATCACGAGAGGCCGACACCGACACGGCGGGCAGCTTATCTTTCCCAAACGCGAAATCCTCCGACTTAACACTCACCGGCAGCAGCGTGGCATCCTGGTGGACGTTATACATTTCCAGCACGTGATACGTTGGAGTCAGCAGAATTTTGTCCCCTTTGGTCAGAATGACTGCCTGTAATACGTTGATGGCCTGCGCCAGATTGGCCATACGCACACGTTCCGCATGTTTGTGGAAAATGTTGAGCGTAGACCCGGCCAGTACGGCATCGCGCATGGTGTTTTGCTGATACAGGAATCCCGGATTGGTGCCTGGCTCTACGTTGTACCAGCCGCCCCACTCATCGACAATGAGGGCTACCTTCTTCTCCGGATCGTACTTGTCCATCACGGCCGAATGCTTCTCGATCAACTCGTCCATCAACAGGGCCTGCTGCATCGTTTTGAAATACTCCTCGTCCGTAAACTGCGTCGCCGAACTTTTCTTGCCTTCGCCCCACGACAGCACCGAGTAATGGTGCATAGCCAATCCTTCCATCATAGTGGATGGGATGTTTTTCATCAGCGTTTCGGTCCAGGTGTAATCATTATCACTGGCTCCCGATGCAATCCGGAAAATCTTGCCATCGCCCACCTTGTTGTTCATGAAGGTGCTGTACTGGCGATACAGGTTGGCGTAATAATCCGGTTTCATGTTGCCGCCACAACCCCAGGCTTCGTTGGCTACACCCCAGTACTTCACGTTCCAGGGAGCCTGACGACCGTTCTGCTGGCGTAAGTTCGCCATGGGGCTGTTCTTCTCGAAATTGACGTACTGGACCCAGTCCGACAGTTCCTGCACGGTGCCACTGCCCACGTTCCCGGCCAGATAGGGCTCGGTGCCCAGCAGTTCGCACATATTCAGGAAATCGTGGGTTCCGAAGCTGTTGTCTTCCGTAACACCGCCCCACCAGGTGTTCACGATTTTAGGGCGTTTGGCTTTCGGGCCGATGCCGTCTTTCCAATGGTAAGTATCCGCAAAGCAGCCACCCGGCCAGCGCAGATTCGGGATTTTCAGCTTCTTCAGCGCGCTGACAACGTCCAGCCGAACCCCATTTTTATTGGGAATTTTGGTGTTGTTGTCGCCAACATAAAAGCCGTCATAGATACTTCTGCCCAGGTGCTCGGCGAAGTGTCCATAAATATGTTTGCTAATGACCGTTTTACCGTCTCCGGCGTTGATGGCCACTTTAGTCTGCGCCGAGGCCAGGAGGGTCAGGCAGGCAAAGGAAAGAGTAAGGATTTGTTTTTTCATGCGCTTTATTTATAATACACTTCGCTCCAACGAAGCTCGTTTTTCAACTGCCGGAGGTTGGTGTTGCGATCAATGACAACCAGCTCAACGCCGAAGATGTCGGCGAAATCTTCAATATGATCCGTGGTCAGGTTCTGGCTGTACACGGTATGGTGCGCTCCTCCCGCCAGAATCCAGGCGGCACAACCCGTTTGCATGTCGGGCATGGGTTTCCAGATGGCCCGCGCAACGGGGAGCTTGGGCAGCGCTTCCGGTACGTCAATAGCCTCGACTTCATTGACCAGAATCCGGAAACGGTTGCCCATGTCAATCAGCGACACGTTGAGGGCCGGACCGGCGGGCGCATTGAACACCAGCCGAACCGGGTCGGCTTTGCCGCCAATGCCCAGCGGATGGATCTCGCAGGTTGGTTTATCAGCGGCAATGGACGGGCAGATTTCGAGCATGTGTGAACCCAGCACCAGCGGGTTCGACGGATCGAAATGGTAGGTGTAATCTTCCATGAACGAGTTGCCGCCTGCCAGGCCGGAGGCCATCACTTTCATGGTACGCACCATGGCTGCCGTTTTCCAGTCGCCTTCGCCCGCAAAGCCATAGCCATCGGCCATCAGTCGCTGGGCGGCAATACCCGGCAGCTGGGCCATGCCATGCAGGTCTTCGAAGGTATCCGTAAAGGCGGTGAAGTTGCCGTCTTTCAGAAAGGCCCGCAGGCCCAGCTCAATTTTAGCGGCATCCCGAAGCGAGCTGTGCTGAGCGCCCCCGCGCAGCAGCGAGTCCATGAGCGTGTAGCTGTCCGCGTATTCGGTTACCAGCTGGTCAATCTCTGCATCGGATATCTGGTTGATAACGGATACCAGATCGCCGATGCCATGCGAATTAACGGACATGCCGAAGGTGATCTCAGCTGCTACTTTATCGCCGTCGGTTACGGCTACCTGCCGCATGTTATCGCCGAAGCGTACAACTTTCATCGTTTTCAGCTCGTAAGCCGCTACCGAAACCCGGCTCCAGTCGGCAATTTTGGCCAGAACGTCTTCCTGCTCCCAATAGCCAACAACGATTTTACGATTCAGCCGCATTCTCGACATAATAAACCCGAATTCCCGATCGCCGTGAGCCGACTGGTTGAGGTTCATGAAGTCCATGTCGATGGAACTCCAGGGAATATCGCGGTTAAACTGGGTATGCAGATGGAGCAGGGGCTTTTTCAGCACCGATAATCCCCGAATCCACATTTTAGCAGGCGAAAACGTGTGCATCCAGGTAATGATGCCCACACAGTTGGGGGCTACGTTGGCCTCCTGACAAATGGCATAAATTTCATCCGGCGTTTTAACGACCGGCTTGTATACCACCCGCACCGGAATGGTTGGCGACTGGTTGAACGACTGGGCAATAACCTGCGAATGTTCGGCTACCTGACGAAGGGTTTCTTCGCCGTATAAATGCTGGCTTCCCGTGACGAACCAGACTTCAAATTGTTTCAGATCGAGCATTATGTTCTTATCTTTTGTAGAACGGAGTGGTACTCCGTTCCGCCGTCAGGCTACCTATTTAGCTACTAATTAGCCGCTTGCACGGCTGAACGGAGTACCACTCCGTTCTACAAAAATTCACTTATTCTCTACAAATTCACCTAGTTTCAGATACTTCTGATACAGCACATCGTAGGTAGCAACCTGTTCGGGGCGCGGGTGGTATTCAGCGTCGAAACCCGAACCCATGGCTTTCTGGGCGGCTTCCATAGTTGGGTGAACACCAGCCGCAACGGATGCGCACATGGCCGCACCCAAAGCGCAGGCCTGGTCGGCGCTGGCTACCTGAATGGGCTTGTTCAGGACATCGGCGAGGGTTTGCATCACAAAAGGTGACTTTTTGGCGACCCCGCCAATGGCAATCACCTTCTTAATGGGAACACCTTCTTCGATGAACCGCTCCACGATGCTCCGCGATCCGAACGCGGTTGCTTCAACCAGTGCTTTGAAAACGAGCGGGGCATCCGTACCCAGATTTAACCCCGAAATAGCGGCTTTAAGCGTGTGGTTGGCGTCGGGCGTCCGGCGTCCGTTGATCCAGTCGAGGGCTACAATGTCGTTTTCCGTAACGGGCAGTTTAGCGGCCTGTGTCGACAGATGGGGAATCAACTGCTTCGACAGGGCGTCGGCAGCTTCGTTGCCCAGCAGGTCGCGGACAGGACCGGTGATCAGACGGGAAAACCAGGCATATACATCGCCAAAGGCCGATTGACCTGCTTCCAGGCCAAGCATCCCCGGCGCGACGGACCCATCCACCTGCCCGCAGATGCCACGGATCAGCCGGTGGCCAATCTCTTCGTTCGGGGCCATCAGAATGTCGCAGGTCGATGTGCCAATGATCCGGACGAAAGCGTACGGCTCAATCTCGGCCCCAATGGCTCCCATATGCGCATCGAAGGCGCCAACCCCAACAACAACATTCGTTGACAGGCCTAATTTGCCCGCCCATTCTGCCGACAGATTACCCATGGGCAGATCGGAAGTGAACGTATCGCTGAACAGACGCTCGCGCATGTCGCCCAGCAATGGATCGAGTTTCGTCAGGAATTCGGTGGAGGGTAAGCCGTCGAACTCGCTATGCCAGAGTGCTTTGTGGCCAGCTGCACAGCGCGACCGACGCAGGGTTAGCGGGTTGGTGTTCCCGGTAAGGACCGCCGACATCCAGTCGCAGTGTTCAATCCAGGAGAAGGCGTGTTCCCGAACGGCTTCATCGACGCGCAGGGTACGGAGCATCTTGGCCCAGAACCACTCGGAAGAGTAAATGCCGCCTACATACTTCGTGTAATCGGTATCCCAATGATGGGCCAGGTTGTTGATCTCTTCCGCTTCTGAATTGGCCGTATGGTCTTTCCACAAGATAAACATCCCGTTGGGGTTTTCGGCAAAATCGGGTCGCAGGGCGAGGGGTAACCCCGTTTCGTCGACCGGACCGGGTGTAGAACCCGTAGTGTCGATCGAGATGCCCACAACCCCATTTCGAACCGCTTCCGACACACCGGCCAGTGCACCGGTTATGGTTGCTTCCAGTCCTTCGAGGTAATCGAGCGGGTGCTGCCGGAACTGCGACGTGGCAGGATTGCAATAAAGACCCTGTTTCCAGCGAGCGTATTCATGAACGTGGGTACCGGCAGTTTCGCCGGTTTGGGCATTGACAACCAGCGCCCTGACCGAGTCAGTACCGAAGTCGACGCCAATAACATAAGAATTCGTCATAATAGAAGTTTATCGAACTGCCGAAGGAATAAATCGGTGGGCAGCTCCTTCATGAGAAAGGCTATTTTAGGAATAGTGTATGTTTGACACAATACTACTACAATATTAGCTAATTTCATGAGGGAACATGCTATTTTTCTAAAGCTATTGAGATGGGTTATTTACAAATAGGACAAAGTGACAAAGGATGGTAGTCTACTAAGCCAGGGTTAACTCCGGGAAAAAGCTAACGTAATCTGTGAGATACTGCTGGTATTTTTCAACGTTTAACCGATAGAGTTGCCCCTTCTTGGTCACGGAGGTTGTATCTTTTTCTCCCGTTCCAATCAGCAGGTCGGTGGACAGGATCTTGCGACTGAAGTTCCGACGGTCGAGTTGCTTGGTGTAAATGGCTTCGTAAACGCGTTGAAGTTGGGGAATCGTGAATTTCTCCGGCATAAGTTCAAAGCCAATAGCGTGCAGAGCCGCTTTGTACCGGAGCCGGTTGAGCGCCTGTTCGACCATGGCGTTGTGGTCGAAAATAAGGGTTGGCTTCTCATTCAGGCCAATCCAGTAGGCATTGTGAGCCCGGATCGCATTCACGTCCTGATCCTGAATGTTGACCAGCGCATAATAAACGACCGAGATCGTTCGCTCGACGGGGTCACGGTTTACAGCCCCAAATGTCTGCAACTGCTCCAGATACGTGTTCGTAAGCCCTGTCAGATCGTACAGAATGCGCTGGGCGGCTGCTTCGAGGTCTTCCTCTTCTTTCAAAAAACCACCCATTAATGACCACTTACCCCGCTCCGGATCAAAGTTTCGTTTGATGAGCAGGAGCTTGAGTTCTTCGCCATCATAGCCGAAAATAATACAGTCTAACGCAACAAGTATTCTATTGGGATGTGTGTAATGAATCATCAGGTTGTAGCAGGGAGATAGAACGTGGCACTGACGTTCCTGTAAGAAAAGCAGTTAAAGCCCCTTAACAGCTATAAATATGGTTTTTTTAGAAACCTACTTATCACTTTTTTAGAATCTATTTGTCGGAGAAGGCGATCATTCCTGAGGTTGGGGCCGTAGATGCACGAACCTAATCTAGTTTTTGAACACTTTATCGAGGAAGCCGATTGTGTACGTCATGGTTGGCTCAAACCAGGGATGAAACAGCCAGAATGGGTGAGGAGCATCGGCAAACGTATGTTCTTCAGAGTAGATACCCCGGCTGTCCAGTTCCTTCCGCAGGTCGTCCCGTCCGGCATGCATGCGTTCTGCCGAGCTGTTGAGAAACAGAATCGGTACGGTTTGCTGACGGGCATACGTCAGTGCCGACGCTTCATGCCACAAATCAATCGTCTGGGCTTTGGGGCCGCCAAACCAGTACGTAGCGGCCGAGATGGATTTACTGTCGTTTCCTTCCGCTGATTCGGGATGGTCGAAAGCCAGCACGCCATCTACATCGACTACCGCCTGTACTGTACTCGAATGCCCATCCGCGCAGCCGCTGCCCTCCAGCGCCAATACGCCATTAGTGGCACCCAGCAGGGCTGCCAGCTGTCCACCTGCCGAACACCCCAGCACGGCCAGTCGGGTGGTGTCGATGGTGTACTCCCTGGCATGAGCATGCAGCCACCGGATAGCCGCTTTCAGGTCATGAACGGCCGCCGGATAAAGCGCTTCTGTCGATAGCCGGTACTCGGCTGTTACGGCCACGTAGCCATGGGCTGCCAGGTACTGCGCCATTGGCACCTGCTGCGAACGGTCGCCGGAACGCCAGCCGCCACCGTGAATCAGCAGCACTGCCGGACGCCGTTTATTACGGGCGGTTTGAGCCGGATAAAAAGCGTCGAGGTGCAGCGAGCGTCCGTTTCGCTGGCAATAGGCAATGTTCTGGGCCGCTTTGACACCCGGCGGCAGTAGCGGCTTTACGATCTGAATAGCCGGGTATTGCCCTTTTAATTTCTGATGGGTGCTCCAAACGGCAAACGACGTGTCCCGAACACCCGTCAGGCCGTTGACTGGCTGAGCGAGTAGGGGAGTCGCCCATAGTAAGTGGGTCAGGAAAAAGAAAAGGACGGCTTTTGTCATAGAGACTAATTTTTTGAGCATAACCGGCGATCCGGCCACGCTGCTAAAACAACAAGGTTGATGCTGATAAGCCAAAGGCTACTTAGCCTGAGGTTTCACAATTCGATTTGCCAGATCGAGTTGCAGGGATTTGATGTTTGCCAGCACCAATTCCGCCATTTTTCGGGCGCCGAGTTCATTAAAATGGGTATTGTCTTCCTTGCCATCGGGGTAATTGGGGTGTTCTCCCGGTGCCAGCTGAAGAAACAGCAATCGCGATGTTTCGGGGCCAAAGGCCTGTAATAGGTCCATGCTCTGTTTGCTCATGTCGATCAGTGGCGTCCCGGCACTACGGGCAACGGAGCGGGTGAGTTCGGCATAGACGGTGTGCGTATCCTCAATCTTTCCGGCGGGGTCGAACTGCCGACGGGCAACGGGTGTCAGCAGCACAGGAGTCGCTTTTTTTGCCCGGCTTTCGCTAATGAACCGATTCAGATTCTTCTGAAATTCATCTTCCGTCGTATAACTCTTCTTACTTTTTACCTCGTCATTATGGCCGAACTGAATGAACACAAAATCACCTTCTTTCAGGTTATCAACTACCGACTGCCATCGGTTCTCCTCAATGAAGGTGCGGGTGCTGCGGCCGTTCTGCGCCCGGTTGTCTACCGTAACGCTTTCATCGAAAAAATTGGCAAACGGCATGCCCCAGCCTGTTTCGGGATAGGCCTTCACCTGTTTGATCGACATGGTCGAGTCGCCAATCAGGTAAACGGTGATGGCAGCGGGCGGGTGCGTAAACGAACAAAGCGCCACCAGCAACAGGCAGGCAATGAGTTTGGAGGGGTGAGGCATACGAATTTCAGGTAAGACAGGCAGTAATTCCTAAAAGATTTTATTGGTTCAGGAAGTTGGACTAATCGAGATACCCCATTAAGCTTTCGACCATACGTGGCGCTCCTATGAACAAAGGGGTGCGCTGGTGCAGACTCGTGGGTTTAATATCCAGAATGGCCTGGTGTCCCGATGTGGCCAGGCAACCTGCTTTTTCGGCCAAAAACGCCAGCGGGAAAGCCTCGTAGAGCAAGCGCAGTTTACCCGTCGGCGACTTTTCGGTGGGCGGATACAGGTAAATCCCCCCTTTGAGCAGGTTGCGGTGGAAGTCGGCTACCAGCGAGCCAATGTACCGGGCGGTAAATTGTTTCTGCCGACAGATCGTCAGGTACGCCCGAATACCCGCTTCGTAGCTATCCAGATTTCCATCATTGCAGGAGTAAGTCTGCCCGTCGGCGGGACTGTGAATATCAGGGTGCGACAGGATGAACTCACCCAGCGACGCATCGTAAGTAAATCCATTGGCGCTATGCCCGGTTGTATAGACCATGATGGTCGATGAACCGTATAGAATATACCCCGCAGCCACCTGCCGGCGACCTCCCTGTAAGAAATCGGCCAGGGAAGGCTCAGTACCAACAGGAGTTATTCGTCGGTAAATAGAAAAAATCGTCCCAATCGACACGTTAACATCAATGTTCGATGACCCATCCAGCGGGTCAATCGCGACCACATATTTGCCGTTGTTGTTGCCGGTAAAAATGATATCCTCGTCTTCCTCCGAAATTATGGCGCAGGCTTCGCCCCCGTTTTTCAGGGCCCGGCTAAAGCGGATATTGGCAATCATATCGAGCTTCTGCTGGCTCTCTCCCTGCACATTCTGAACGCCCATGCCGCCCGTCAGGTCAATCAGACCCGCCCGATTTACCTCCCGGTGAATGATTTTGCCGGCCAATGCAATGTCGCGCAGTAACTGCGATAGTTCGCCGGTGGCGTAGGGGAAAGCCGTTTGCCGGTGCATGATGTACCGGTCGAGGGTAACGCCAACGGGCAATGCCAATGGGTGAGAAGCCGTGATTTCCATACTGAATACGAGTAGAGGTCTGATTGAGTATTACATTTTATGCGTAGGTTATCAATAGGCTTTTAAAAGTGTGTTGTGAGAACCCTATAAGGCCCTAGTGACCTTACAGGGTTGATGTTACGCCACCGGCTCGGTTTCGGGTCTCCCCAATTGAACGGGTTGCATTTTTGGCGCGAGCAGGTGCATGACAAGCCAGGCCAGCATATAGGCAGAGCCGCACATCAGAAAAATGATGCCGTAGCCACTCTGCACATCGCCCGCTTTTTTGTAGCTGTCCAGAATACGACCGACGATTTCGGGGAAAATAATGCCCCCTACAGACCCCGCCATACTGCCAATGCCAACGATTGAGCTAACCGCCCGCTTCGGGAACATGTCGGAAGCGGTGGTGAAAATATTAGCGCTCCACGCCTGGTGAGCCGCACCGGCCAGACCAATCAGGGCAACGGTTGTCCAGATCCCCGGCCCGAAACGGACGGCGATAACCGGAATAACCAGCAACGCAAAGATGAACATGGCCGTTTTTCGGGCTTTCCAGACGCTCCATCCCCGGCTAATCAACGCCGACGACAGGTACCCTCCGCCAATACTGCCGATACTGACCAGCGTGTAAAGTACGGCCAGATACAGGTTGGGTTTTTTGGTATCCAGGTGGAAGGTGGTGGAGAAATAGTCCTGCAACCAGAAAAGGAAAAACCACCAGATCGGGTCGGTGAGCATCTTGCCAAATACGAACGCATACGTCTGGCGAACACTCAGCAACTCACTCCAGGAAACCGGCTTGCCGTGGTCGGCAAGGTCATCGGGGGTGGTTTCGTTGTCGCTGTGGATGTAGTCGAATTCTTCTTTACTAAGTTTAGCCTGTTTGGCGGGTATTTCGTAGCTGACATACCAGAATATCAGCCAGATAAATCCCACCGCTCCGGTAACGATGAAGGCCATTTGCCAACCGTAGATGCCTAGTATCCAGGGAACCAGAATAGGGGCAACCACAGCGCCTATGTTGGCGCCGGAGTTGAAGATGCCGGTTGCCAGCGCCCGTTCTTTCTTGGGAAACCATTCGGCCACCGTTTTGATAGCCGCCGGAAAGTTACCGGCTTCGCCCAGACCAAGGCCAATGCGGGCGAAGATAAATCCCATCGTACTCGTGGCCAGGGCATGCGCCATTGCCGCGATACTCCAGAAAATAATGGCGAGCGAATAGCCGGTCTTTGTGCCAATCCGGTCAATGAACCGACCAAAAACGAGTAACCCAATGGCGTAAGCCGCCGAAAAGACCTGCACAATGCGGCTGTAATCCAGCTCCGACCAGTTGAATTCTTTTTCCAGCGTGGGTTTCAGTAAGCCCACTACCTGCCGGTCGAGGTAGTTGATGGTCGTCGCAAAGAAGAGAAGCGCGACGATGGTCCAGCGATAATTTCCCAGGGGCTTGTTCATGCAGATTTAGGCGTAAAAGTTGAAATATGCTGAACCAGACCCGCTACCCGTTCCTGCAAGGCTTCGGGCGTTAAGTTCTGACCCGAGAATAATTGTGAGCCAATGCCTACCGCCGTTACACCCGCCTGAAACCAGGCCGTCAGACTGTCGGTTGTGGGTTCAACGCCACCCGTTACCATGAGCTTGAGCCCTGGCATTGGCCCTTTGATGGCCTTGATGAAGCCCGGACCCACTACGTTACCGGGGAAGACTTTCACCAGACTGGCACCCAGCAGCGTAGCCTGATACAGTTCGTTCAGTGTCGAACCCGCCGGAACCCAGGATACACCCCGTTCGTGACAAACATCGCCCACGGAGGCCGTCGTAACGGGCTGCACCACAAAATCGGCCCCGGCATCCAGAAAAAGTTCGGTGTCGGCGGGGGTCAGGATGGTACCGATACCCATGGCCATATCGGGGCAGTTGACCCGGACGTATTTCACCAGATCGGTAAATACGGGCAGCGCCATGGCCCCCCGGTTGGTAAACTCAAATACCCGAAGGCCACCATTGTAGCAAGCCTGAACGATAGACTGCGCATGGGCACTGTCGGGATGATAAAAAACGGGTACAATCGGGTGATTGCTCACCAGGTCAAGAATTTTTTCGGGCGTAAATGCAGACATAAGAGGTTAGGATAAGGCTGTTATTGGAAAATAGCGGTTTGTAATGTCGGGAATAGTCTGGTTGGTGGCATCGCCCAACTCCTGCAGTTTACCAAAAGCAGCAGCAGCGGCAAAATTGACCACCTCCTGCGGGGAATGCTGGTTGTAGAGGCCATAAATCAACCCGGCCATGAAGCAGTCGCCACTGCCCACCCGGTCAACGACAGAGTCGGTCAGTAACTCGGGCGACACGTACTGTTGTCCCTCAGTGAACAGGGTTGTGTAGTACCGAAGGCCCGTTGGGGGCGTATCGAACCGAAATGTATTGGCAATGACTTTGACCCGGGGAAACCGCTTCTGAATGGCTTCCGACGTGGCTTGAGCATGGGCCAGGTAATCGGATGGCTGCCCTTTGGCATGAATGTGTTCATCGACGGGAATCCCCAGCAGCGCATTGGCCGCCCAGATATTACCCATCACCACATCACAATACTCAACCAGACCCGGCATAATGTCGGTGGGCGAAAGACCGTATTGCCAGAGTCGCGCCCGGTGATTGAGGTCAATCGAAATGGTGATGCCTTTGGCCGAGGCCACCGCCATCAGTTCCCGGCAGGCATCGGCCACTTCAGCACTTAGAGCGGGGCTTATTGCACTAACGTGCAGCCACTCGGTATCCTGTAAAACAGTGTTCCAGTCTACCTTGCCGGGGGCCAGTTCAGAAAACGCCGAATGGGCCCGGTCGTAGATGACGCCCGCGTTTTTAAGGTCGGTGCCCTGCGGCAGGTAATACGTGCCTACCCGCTGACCAAATCGGACAATGCCCGATGATTCGATGCCTTTCGCATCGATGTGGCGTATGATATCGTCGGCCAGGGAGTTCTGTGGAAGCACCGTGCTATATTTAACGGGAATGCCCCATTTGGCCAGGGCCGTGGCCACATTCAATTCGGCCCCCCCCACAAAAACGGGCATCGACGTTTGTCGAATCCATTCACCATTGGCAATGGGTGAAAACCGTAATAATAATTCGCCGAAGCAGCAGATTTTGGTCATAAAGTAAGAAGTATCGGTCAACCGAACCTGGTAAGCTTATAGGGGAAAGAGCATTTTTCGGGCGTTCTATACCCAAAATAATCCCTAAAAACCGCCAGAGCGTAGTCTGTTGTACGATTTTGTGTTGCCTAAAGATAGACGGATAGACTCTGGTTTTCGGTCAGCGTAGCCCTTACGCCCTGATCGAGTAACTGCGTCAGGTACGTGTCGACGGTCTCGGCAAAACCGGGTAATGCGTGTAGATCGGCTCCCCAAAGCGACGTGTTTTGCAGAACGGTATCGACAAGCTCCGAGGGCGGCAACCGAGCCCATACGTCGGCAAAGTAAGCGGCCTGCGCATCGTTGATCGGGTACAGCTCTCCATCATGTTCACCCTGCCAGACGCCGTCCTTTTGCGTCGTTCCCCGCATAAACAGCAGGTAAGCCGCGAAACCCAGCGCGATGTATTGAGGGACTGCCGGTTGAGGCTGCGCATATAGATGAAGCAGCACTGGAATGATCCGCATTTTCATCTTGGCCGAATACTGCATGGTGATCGCCATCCAGCGGTGTTCGATGAACGGGTTACGGAACCGGTCGAGAACCTGCAATCCAAAGTGACGGGCGGCATCCTCATCAACGGCGTAGGGAATCCCCGGAACCACATCGGTCAGCATTACCCGGCTGATGAATGTCGACAGCCGGTCATTCTCCATCCCCTCCCGAACGGTAGTGAAGCCGCCCAGAAACGCCAGCCCGCAACTCAGGGTGTGGGTGCCGTTGAGCAGTCGTAGTTTCAGTTCCCGAAACAGGCCGATATCAGGGCGTATGTAAACAGACGGATCGGCCCGGTGAAAGGACAGCACGTTTTTTACATGCTCTTCATCGGAGTTGGCCGGTACTTCAATGGCCCATAAACGATACACTTCCGAAACCGTCAGCAGCTCGTCCTCGTAACCCAACTCATCGGAAAGCGACTGATACGTAGCTGGGTCCGGACGGCCCGGAACGATCCGGTCAACCAGCGAGTTGCAGCAGGGGTTTGCCGTTTCCAGCCAGTCGATGAATGCCGATTCGAGTGCATTTTGCTGCGCCAGTTCCCGCAATATAGACCGCAGTAGCGTTCCGTTATCGGGGATAAGCTCGGTTGGAATTATGATTAATCCTTTATTCGGGTCGCCGGAAAAGGCTTTGTAACGGGCGTATAAAACGGCCAGGAGCTTACCGGGAAATGACTCCGGTGGCGACTGTCGGATGTCGTCCCGGATCAGCTGAATCCCCACTTCAGTCGTATTGGAAATGACGATTTGTAGATCAGGGCTGGCTGCCAGCGTCAAAATCTCGTTCCATTGCTGTTTGGCCGATAAGACGCGGCTTATGGACGAACAGATTATATTTTCTTCGACGGTCTCACCTGCTTCGATGCCTCGAATGCAGAGCGTATACAGATTATCCTGCCGGGCGAAGGCGGTCATATCGCCCCCGTCTGTCGATTTCACCACGGCAATGCGCCCGTTGAAGATACCCTGCCGATTCGCTTTATCAATCAGGTAGTCGGGCAAGCCACGCAGTAAAACGCCCGTTCCAAACTGTAATACCCGCTCGGGCAGTTGCTGGCTATTCGTTGGAGGAAGGTTACTGGCCGGGCTGAACGGGCTCGTAGATAAGGACGCGATCGATAAGGAATGCATAGGTTTTAAGGGAGTAATTTAAGCGCCGGAAATGATTGGAAATTATCTTTTTCGTGGAAAAATCCGGGAATGGATATGCCCCTGATTCAGGACAGGCCTACTAAGAGTAAGCAGGCTATTCATTAAATAGAAGAATTAGTCCATATTTATTCACGCAAACGTTATCGGGAACGTTACCATTTTTTGGCAGGATATTGTAAGATCAGGTTATGGGTAGCAAATAGACGAGGTAGCCTTATTGAAGCACGCCTTCCACTCACTTTCCGGTTTTTGGATTTTATTAATATCTTCACTTGGACACGATAACGATAAAAGATATTGCCCGCGCTTTAAATCTCTCGACCTCAACCGTTTCGAGGGCACTGCGGGATAGCTACGAAATCAATCCCGAAACAAAACGGCTGGTTACCGAATACGCGGAGCGGCTCAACTATCGGCCCAATCCCATTGCTCTGAGTTTAAAGGAAAACCGTAGCCGGGTTATTGCTGTCATCGTCCCGCAGATTGCCAATAATTTCTTTTCTCAGGTAATCAACGGCATCGAGGCAATTGCTTATAACCGGGGGTACCACGTCATTATTTTCCAGAGTCACGAATCGTATGAGCGGGAATTGCTAACGGTACAGCAGGCGGTGGCCCGCAAAGCCGATGGCTTGCTTATTTCGCTTTCCAGCGGCACGCTCGATGTGACCTACCTGCGGGAGTTGCAGGATAAAAAATTACCCATTGTGCTCTTCGACCGGGTCTCGGCTCAACTGGATAGCCCGAGTGTGTCGGCAGATAACTTTGCCGGGGCGTTTGCCGCAACCGAGCATTTGATCAACAGCGGTCGACGGCGCATTGCCCACCTCACCATGCCTTCCCACATTTCGGTTACGCAGGAACGGCTGGCCGGTTATCGGGCGGCACTGGAACAGTACGGGCTGGCATACGATGAGAATCTGGTTCGCTACGGCTGGTTTGGACAGGATGAAGTAGAACCGCTGGTCGATGAACTGTTGATGTACACTCCCGATGCGTTTTTTGCGGCTGGCGACCGACTGACACTGGGCTGCCTGGGGGCCTTAAAAAAACGGAACATTAGCATCCCCGACGATGTGTCACTGATCGGTTTTACGAACAGTACGGTTGCTGATCTGCTGGCTCCAGCGCTAACTACCGTTGAGCAACCGGCTCTTGATATTGGTCAGGTGGCCGCCGAGCAGTTGATCAACCTGATCGAAGGGAAACAGAAGGTCCCACAACCCAACTCAATCAAAATCCCAACCCAGCTGGTGGTGCGGGCTTCGTCGAAGTAAAAAAGTACCCGACAGCAAGCGGAGTGGCCAAAGCTATGCTGTCGGGTACAATCCACCTTAGTTTACCGCGCTGAACTGGTAGGCTCCGGAACCAATCGTTACCTGAAGGTACCCGTCTTTGCTGCCATTGGGTTGGATGTCAGGGCTTGTTTTCAGGGGTTTATTGCTTTCTAAGACGCTGTTTGGATTGGTAGTCGGGATAAAAACCGTGGCGGTGGTGTTTACCGGGACTACCACTTGCAACTGGATTCGATTCCCTTCTTTTTTCCAGGACGATACAATTGTCCCGTTGATGGATTGGTAGGTAGCTTTCACAAAGTTTATGCCTTGCGGAGCAATCTCGGGCTTTATGGTGAATGTCCGGTAACCCGCTTCTGCTGTTTTTATCCCGGCGGCATTCCCGAACAGCCACTCGTTCACCGATCCGAAGGCGTAATGGTTGAAGGAGTTCATACCCGCATTGTTCTCGAAGCCTTTTCCTTTGATGTAGCTATTCCAGCGCTCCCAAATGGTATTGGCTCCGTTTACCACTTCAAAACCCCACGACGGGTACTCCGTGCTCAGCAAAAGTTTGTAAGCTTCGTTGGTGTGCCCCGTCATTGACAGTGACGGCAACAGCGGTTTCACGCCCAGAAATCCGGTCGAGAGTTTGTTGTTATTCGCTTTAACCAGTTCGGCCAGCCAGTTTCCGGCTTTAGAGGTCAAATCGGGGCCGATCATGTTCATGTAAATGGCATTGGCGTAGGCGGTTTGCGTGTGCCCTTCGAAACCCATCTCACCATCCACATAGCCTTCGCCATTTCCGTAAGCAGCACTGTTTGTTTTAAAACGGCCCTCCGAATCGGCGTAATGCGCCAGAAACGCCTGTTTGATCTTCCTGAACACCCCTTCGTAATATGCCGACTCCTCCGACTTGCCAATAGCCCTGGCCATGTCGGCCATCATGGAGGCTGCGTAGCCGAAGTATAGGGTTGCCAGCATGTCGGGGGGTGTTTTTTTGCCGACTGAAAGCCAGTCACCAAACCCACCTTTGGGCGAAACTTCGGCGAAAGAACCTTCTTTGTAGACGAAGGTGCCCTTGCTTTTGGCTTCCATAAACTGAAGGTATGCCACCATATTCGGCCAGAATTTTTCAATCACGCGGGTGTCGCCGTAGGTTTTGTAGATTGTGTACGGGCAGATGATTCCGGCCTCCGACCAGCCCGGCGAGTAGGTATCCGTTTTGCGGACATTGGGCGCGGGGGCGTAGATCGGGTAGGCATTATCGGCGCGTTGGGCATCGTTGAGGTCAACCAGCCATTTGGTGAAAAACGCAGAAATGTCGTTGTTATACGTGGCCGATTGAACGTAAGCCTGGGCATCGCCGGTCCAGCCCAGCCGCTCGTCCCGCTGCGGACAATCGGTAGGCACTTCAAAATAGTTTGAACGCTGTGTCCAGACAATGTTTTGGTATAGTTTGTTTATGAGTTGGTTATCCGTTTCGAACCCGCCCGCTTCGGGGGTTGCGGAGGTTAGAACGACTCCGGTAATGGCGTCTGTTGTAGGTGCCGTTCGGAAACCGGAGACGTCGACATATTGAAAGCCGTGGTAGGTGAATTTCGGGGTCCATGTTTCGCCCTGCGGATCTCCCCGGAGTATATACGTGTCCATGGCGCGGGCTTTGCGCAGGTTCTCGGTCATGATGTCGCCGTTGGGAAACAGCACTTCGCCGAATCGTAGGCGAATGGTATCGCCCTTGTTGCCTTTTACCCGCAGCCGCACCATACCGGCAAAATTCTGACCCAAGTCGAATAGGTAATGTCCGCCCGATTTCGGTGTAACCGTTTTGGCTTTCAACTCCTGAAACACCCGAATCGGGTTTCCCGGATACGCTTCAATCTGCCGGTCGGCTTTATCCGGGAAAATGGTGCTGCTCTTCCAGCCTGCGTCGTTGAAACCCGGTTTGCTCCAGTTGACAAAGGCCAGATTGGCGTTGTAGGTTTCGCCGTTCAGGATATCGGCTTCCAGAATGGGGCCTTGGCTTGTCTTCCAGCTTTGATCGGTGACAATCGTTTCGGTTTTGCCGTTAGTGTATTCGACTTCCAACTGAGCTTTCAGCAGGGGGACGTCACCGTAGAAGTTCTTCACAACCGGGTTCCCGACGAGTAGGGCATAGCCGAGATAGCCTGCGTACCAACCATCGGCAACGATGGCCCCCAGTACATTTTTGCCGGTCTTTACATCGGCGGTCACGTCGTAGGTCTGGTAGTAAACCCGTTTGTTGTAATCGGTCCAGCCGGGAGTGAAATAGTCGTTGCCGATGCGTTTGCCGTTGATCTGACACTCGTATAACCCCAGCGACGTGACATACAGCCGGGCTTTTTTGACCGGGGCGGTTAGTTGAACGTCTTTCCTGAAAAAAGGTGCGGGCGGCAGGTGGTAGGTTTTCCCTTTGCCTAATGCGGTCAGGTCGTTCCCGATCCAGTCGGCTGTCCAGTCGGCTTTGGTGAGCAGGCCCATTTCCCAAGTCGAAACGGCACTCCAGGGGCCGGGTTGGCCGTTTTTGTTCCAGCTTCGTACTTTCCAGTAACAGACTGTTCGGGCGGTCAGTGACTTCCCGGCATATTCCACCTGATTTGTGGCATTGCCCATTACTTTGGCGGAATTCCATAAATCCGCTTTTCCGGCATTTAGTAACGCCACCGACGATGCGACCAGTATCTGATAAGCCGATTGAACCTGCCCCCGTCCGGTAGCCGTCAGTTCCCAGCTTAAGCGGGGTTTGTCGACGTCGACGACCGGGTTTTGTTTGTACTCTGTCCGTAAATGAACGGGTGTGAGGTGAGCGGAAATTGCCTCCGATGACGTGACTAAAACCATTATGATAGAGGTTATTAACCAGACGGTTAACGCAATAAGCCGGGCGAAATTCATAGAGTGAATGGGTATATGGACACTATAAGTAGCAGATAGGCTATGACCTACTTATAATACGGATTGCCCAGTGAGTCGATGTAGGCCCAGGGGTAATTCCATTTGTCCATGTACACGTTTCCGGCCTGGAAGGTGTCGTTGGCCGCCCGGAGCTTTTGCGTCAGAATGCCCTCAAGTCGTTTTCGGGTCTCCGCCATGCGGGGCTCATTGGCCAGATTTTTGAGCTGGAACGGGTCCTGCTGGTTATCGTACAGCAGCCATGGCCCTTTGAGATCACGTACATAGGTGTAGCGCACCGTACGAACGCCCCGGTATTCGCGACCTCCCCGCCCGTAATTCCATTGGTGGAACGGTACGATACAGGCAATCATGGCAGCATCGTCTGGCTTGGGGGCACGAGGCTGGCGAATCAGGCTGGCGACGTTCTGCCCCTGTACACTGGCTGGAATGGTCTGGCCACTCAGCGACAAGACGGTAGGCATCACATCCGTAAGCGTGATGGGTACATCCAGAGTACGCCCTTTTCGGCTCAGGCCCGCCGGGTATTTGAGCAGAAACGGTATCCGGATGGACTCGTCCCAGGGCTTTTGTTTGTTGATCTGGTCGTGCGAATACAGCATGTCGCCGTGGTCGGAGGTGAACACGAAAATGGTATTTTCGTCCAGATTAGCCCCTTTTAGTGCGGCCTGTAACCGGCCAATGCAATCGTCGAGGGCGTTGATGTGGGCGTAGTAGCCTTTCAACGCCCGGTTAGCTTCCATCGTGTCTTTAACGGGAACATTGGGACGCAGAGACAACGTTTTGCTGGCGTACCGCTGGCGGTATTCTTTCGGGGCCGTCTGGTAGGGGTCGTGCGGTGGTCCCCAGGCCAGCACTAGCAGAAACGGCTCTTTGCGTGCCCGGGTCATAAATGAAATGGCCGAATCGGTCTGGCTGATGGCATCGTATTGCTGCCAGACAAATCGTTTGTTTACTTCATTGTAATAGGGCGAGTTGTTATAGTCGTGGGTGCATTCCAGCCCCCGCCAGTACTCGAAACCCTGCCGGCGGTCGGCCGGAATCGGTGCCAGCCGACCAGCCGCAAAATCTTTGGCTAAACCGCCGTTAATGTGCCATTTGCCAATGAAGCCGGTTTTGTAACCGTTCTGCTGGCACACTTCGGCCAGGGTGACGGCTTCGTTGCGCAGGGGGCGGTCGTTGTAAAATACCCCGTGGGTGGTGGCGTGTTGTCCGGTCAACAGGCTGGCCCGGCTAGGGGAGCAAACCGGTACTTCGGCTACGCATAAGCGGGCGTTGACGGATTCCCTGGCCAGTTTATCCAGATTGGGCGTTCTCACCTCCCGATTGCCCGCGTAGCCAAGATCCTGTGCCCGCCATTGGTCGGCCATAACGATCACGATATTGGGCTTGCGCGCTACGGCCTTACTGCGTTCGTGTCGGGTGGGTGCAGGCGATGGCTTCCAGGCAAGCAGACCGGTTAACAGCGCACCGGCTACGCAGAGGGTAACAGAATCCATAGTTGATGGTCGGGTTTGATGACTTAACGGGCGGCTGCCTTGAGCCGGTCGAAAATGGGTAACAGCGATTTTTTTAATGCCTTTCCCTGTGGCTCAACCGCCAGATTGCGGAGTTCCAGCGGGTCGGTTCTCAGGTTATACACTTCCTCGTAGCTATCCGTCGGTTGGCGGAGGTTGAAATAGTGGACGTACTTTCTGTCGGCACTCAGAACGCCTTCCGTTTGTGGAATAAATACGGCTGGAGAATTGAACATGTGCTCGAAAAAGAACTCCGTTCGCCAGGGCGTTTTGAGCGGTGCGCCGTCGCGATTGTCCATGAGTTGTGTAAGGCTGCGGCCCTGCATCCGGCCCGGCACCGGGATACCCGCCAGCGTGAGCAGGGTAGGAGCAAAATCAATATTTAGGGTGTAGCGGTCGGTGGTGCGCCCTTGCCGCTCCGGTCGGCGGGGGTCGTAGATTATGAGCGGCACCCGAATCGATAACTCGTGGCCGTACCATTTATCGGCGAATCCATATTCGCCCTCATAAAATCCGTTGTCGCTCGTGTATACGATGATGGTGTTATCCGACAGCCCCCGTTCCCGTAGGGTTCGGCGGAGGTTACCCACCACGTCGTCAATGCCCGTAATCAGCCGGTTATACGATTTGGTGGTCTGCTGAAACATGGAATCCGTAGCAAAACGTCGGCTCCAGCGGATGCGGGACTCGTTCTGATCGTTGTGTCGGAACCAGTCCGGAAACTGCCGGTAATATTTGTCGTCGGCTGCTGCGGGCTGTTTCAGTGTCTGGTCGCGGTAGAGATTGGCGAATCGCTCGGCGTAGGGAAATTCGGGGTTGGCCCCATCCTGTGCGTGGGGTGCTTTAAAGCTCACCGACAGGCAGAACGGCTTCCCCGATGGGTTATCCCGAACGAACTCGTCCATTTGCTGACCCATCAGATCGGTCAGGTGAATTGGTTTCCCCTGTGCATCCTTTGCCGCATAGTTTCCTTGCCCGTCAAAACCCCGCCAGTAGTCGTAAGCGTCAACGGGCATTATATTGCCCACGCCATACTTGCCAATGAAACCCGTTCGATACCCCGCTTTGCGGAGCAGCACCGGGTACGTCTGCGCCAGTGCAGAATCGGTAAAAGGCGTAACAAAATCCACAATCCCGTGCCGACGGGCGTATTGCCCGCTGAGGATACTGGCCCGGCTGATGCAGCAGATGGGCGTAGTCACATACGAGCGCCGGAAGTAGAACCCGTCCCGCGCCAGCCGGTCGAGGTTGGGTGTCTGGATCGTCTTGTTCCCGGCAACACCCAGGGCGTCCCATCGCTGGTCATCGGCCAGCAGGAAAATGATATTGGGAGCCGAGGGTGGCCGCGACGCCGGACTGATCGGCTGACGAAGGCCGAGCGTCACGGCCAGGACGATAACGAGGAGCAGGAATCGTTTCAAGACTATTGAAAAAGGGTTAGAAATGAGGTTATTGACTTGAAGGTAGTAAAGCTTAGGGTACTCAAATGTTCTTTTCTCCGTCGACGTGCTGTGTGGTCAGTTTCTCAAAACCGACCGGCAAGGTTTCTCAAATCCTCAAGCGGATAGCTGGTAGCCTGACAAGGCAGGTTTTAAGAAACCGACAGCACGGCGCGTACCAGATTGCCGGTTTCAGCGGGTTTACGGGATGTTTTCGATTGGACTTGAACGCTGTTGTCTACATCCCCTGAACCAAATTGACATTTTTTTAGAAATTTATGAATCTCTTGAAGATGCAGTATGCCTGTAAGTAATATTTCTCAGCCTGATGACTTAAAACAGGCAGCGAATTAGAACTTTGTGTACTTGCGGACGCCAGGCTGTCGTTTTGGGGACGTTGAACGAAATTCCTGCGTCATTGTGACATTGATTGGCCGGTCTCGTCCGAATAGTAGCCTTATTGTGAAAGAGTTGTCCCGATTACTCAATTGTTAATTTAGTCTATTGCATCTAATAGCCCTATTTATCGTTTACCTGACACTCTCAGGAACTACATCTCCGGCAACCATTCTTAGCTCGTCTTATCGTGTGCGGGGTATCAGCCACAATCAGCAAGCGGGTCAGAAAAAGAAGAAGGTGAGAAAACCGACCCGGCAAACGAAGAGGGTACGGAAAATCAGTACCAACAAGCGCCTTCAGGTTCGTCCGAAATCCAGGAAAGCTACCCAATCCAAGCGATTGCCCAAACGCATTCGCCCGGTTGCGCCGGTCAGGAAAAGAAAGCCAGCCATTAAAAAAGTAGCCTTGCCCGTGAGCCGACGGCTCGCTATCATGGGCAGCCGGTACGCGACCATTCCGACGTTGGATGGCCAGCTTGGCGGAACGGTCTATTACCTGGCCTCCGGGCATGGCGGCCCCGATCCGGGAGCCATTGGCCGCTACGGTAAACAGCGGCTTCCCGAAGATGAGTACGCGTATGACGTAACCCTGCGGCTCGCCCGGCTGCTTATTCAGCACGGCGCAACGGTGTACATGATCGTGCAGGATCGAAATGATGGGATTCGGGATGCGGCCGTGTTACCCATTGATTACGATGAAGTGGCCTACCCAAATCAGGCCATACCCTTAAATCAAACCAGTCGACTACGGCAGACAACTACGGCAGTGAATGCAGAATATGCCCGCCATAAAGGCCAATACCAGCGGTTCATCACCATTCACGTCGATAGCCGGAGTAAAGGTGAAACGACCGATGTGTTTTTCTACCACCACCCGCAGAGTAAAGTTGGGTTGCGCCTGGCACGCCATATTCATAAAACGTTTCTGGCTAACTACCGGCGCCATCGCCCCGCCCGCCCCTACATGGGCCGGGTGAGCAGCCGGGGGAGCTTATACGTCGTGAAGAACAGCCATCCACCCACGGTTTTTATTGAACTGGGTAATATCCAGAACGCACTGGACCAGCGCCGGTTTTTGCAGGCACAGAACCGGCAGGCCCTGGCTAACTGGATGTGCCAGGGGATTCTAACGGATTATAAGGTGAGGTAGTCGGTGCGGATTACTCCTCTTTCATCGTCATGACGTTTGCCGGGGCAGATGCGTCGGATTCTACCGTTCTTTTTGCGTGGGACGTGTCGGTATTCAGGAGCCGGATGCCACTGGAACGCGCCCCTGCAATGTGCATCAGCAAATCTGCATTGTTTGCATACTGAATTGCGTCGAGGGTCAGGTTGCGGCTGTTCTGCAACTGCATGACGGTTTTGTTGCTGGTAAACAGCGACACGTTTTTCAGCCGGATATTCTCTGCTTCGATGCAAACCAGCCCTTTCCGACTTTGCAGCACCGCATTTTCAATCAAAATATCCTTGACGGCCATTTCGGGTAACCCCCGGATCAGAATCGCCGTTTCGGCACCTTTGCAGGTAACGTTCCGAATCTGAAACGCCTTGAATTGAGGGGTTGCCTCGGAAAGGGGCTGCGCCGGAATACTGGGTAACTCATTGCTTTCACCCTGTTGCGGCACCGGGTCTTTAGCAGCATAATACATGTCGAACAGAATGGCTTCTCCGGCAATATCGGTCATGTCGATACCATCTACGAAGATGTTTTCGACAACACCACCCCGGCCCCGCGCCGTCTTGAAACGAAGCCCGACATCCGTGCCCATGAATGTACAGTTCGATACGTACAGGTTTTTTACTCCGCCCGACATTTCGCTGCCGATCACAAACCCGCCGTGGGCATGGTACACCCGGCTATTCCGAACGGTGATGTTTTCGGTGGGAACGCCCCGCTTGCGGCCTTGCTCATCGCGGCCCGATTTGATACAGATACCGTCGTCCCCTACATCGAACGTGCAGTCGTCAACCAATCCGTTCCGGCAGGATTCTAGGTCCAGGCCGTCGCCATTTTGGGCATACCACGGATTTTTAGCCGTAACCCGGCGAAGAGTGATGTCTTCACAGAGCAGCGGGTGCAGGCACCAGGCGGGGGAGTTCTGAAACGTTACGCCCTCCAGCAGAATGCGCTTGCAGCGGGTTAGGCTCAGCATGTTGGGACGCAGAAAATCCTTGATGCGCTCGTAGTATGCCATGGGCTGCCCTGCTTTTACCGGTTCACTGGCTCCGTTCAGCGATTGCGCTGTTGGGTACCAGGTATCCTGTTTATCATTCAACACGCCACCGGAGGCAACCAGCTTTTTCCACTGGTCGGAGGTAAGTTTGCCTTTCTTAACCATCCGCCAGGCTTCCCCGGCACCATCGATAATACCTTCGCCGGTAATGGCGATATTTTCCAGGCCTACGCCCGAAATCGGGGCCTGATTTCGAATGGCTTCTTCACCCTCCCAGGTCGTGCTCACCAGCGGATACACCTCGCGTCGGTTCGTAAACTGAAGCAACGCACCTTTAGCCAGATGGAGATTGACATTGCTTTTAAGCGTAACCGGACCCGTTAGCCACAGTCCACGCGGAATCAATACGACGCCCCCACCGGCTTTACTGCACTGGTCGATAGCCTTGTTGATGGCGGCTGTATTCAGGGTAAGGCCATTGGCAACGGCGCCTAACCGGGCGATGTTTAAAGTGTCCTTCCGGAAAGCAGGCAGGACGGCTTTCGGTAAGTCTGCCGGTCTGGCCGACACAAGTTGGGCGATGGCAACAAAAAACAGGGTAGCGAGTCCAGTGGCAGTTTTCATAAAAGGGGCGACCGGAAAGCGGTCAAAACGGGGGTGATGTCTGACTATCTATCCGGTTGAACAGTTGATAACAATTCGCGAAAGTGACCTTAAATTCAGCAACCGTTCAAGGAAAGCCTGCCTTTTTTTTGTGCAATCGTTCCCGGTAACGATGCCAGCCAATGCACCCAAAGAACCGATACTGCTGACAGACCGCTGTAGGAAGATATTCCATGCCAACAAATTGTAATAAATAGTCATGAAAAATTCACAAAATGTCGCCGTCTCTATGAGGTTGAACAGGAACTTTATGTACTTTTGACACAAAGGAAAAAATGATGCCTATGAATCGGATAGTTAGTCAGCTTATCGCGTTACTGTTGGTCGGAAACTACTGGGCACAGGCGCAGCAGGCACATGTAAACCTTGACTGGAATCCACAGAAGAATACCCAGAACTTGCTGCCTTTCGGTGCCAGCGTCATCTCTCCTGAAGTTCGTGACGACCGCACTGTTACTTTCCGACTCAAAGCCCCCGAAGCCCGGACCGTTCTGTTAACCGGTGGTCCTATGCTGCTGGCCTTGAAGGCAAAGGACCCCATTCCCTTTCAAAAGAGCGACGAAGGACTTTGGTCGCTGACGGTTGGGCCGCTCAAGCCTGACATATACGTGTATAAATTCAGTATCGACGGCGTGCAGGTTGTCGACCCGAACAACACACTTACAGGCTTTAATGACCAGCCCGGTTACAGCAATCTGGTTGTTCAGGGCGACGGCCCTGCTTACTATGATGCGAAACCAGTTCCGCACGGGGCTGTTACGCGTCATATCTACCACTCGGATGTGCTTAATGGCGAGCGGGAAATGTACGTATACACGCCCCCCGGTTATAGCCCCAAAAAGAAGTATCCGGTGCTGTACCTGATGGGTGGCAGCGGTGAGCTGGCTTCCGGATGGGCACTCGATGGTCGGGCCAATTTCATCGCCGATAATTTGCTTGCCGAAGGTAAAATGGTGCCAATGCTCATTGTCATGCCAAACAATCAGGTGGTTCACCGCAACGATCCTGCGCATACTGAGAAAACATTCCCGTTGCTGGAAGAGGAGCTGAAAAAGCAGATCATTCCGCTGATCGACAAGAGCTACAGCACCCGTGCCGACCGTAAAGGACGTGCCCTGGCGGGTCTGTCCATGGGAGGGCGGCATACGCAGCTGGTTGGGTTGAAAAATCTTGACCTGTTCAGCGCCTTCGGTGTCCTGAGTGCGGGCGATCTGGAAACGGAAAAAGTTAGTGCGGCTTTCCTCAATGACCCGGCCGCGAACCGGAAAGTTGATTACCTCCTGGTAGGGCAGGGAACCGGTGAGGTAGAAACAATCGGTAAACGGGCCGTAGCCCTACATGAAGCGCTGCAAAAGCATAGTATCAAGCATGATTACTACGTCGGTGGCGAAGGGGCTCATGACTGGGGTACCTGGCGGCATCTGCTGTATTACAAATTACTGCCCAACCTCTGGCGGCAATGACAATGATGGCGAATGAAAATAAAACCAAGTATATGAAAATCAATATGACCACTCCACGTTTGCTGGTAACCCTGTTCGCAACGGGTATTGCCGTGGGCGCTCTGGCGCAGGCACCCCAGCGGACCCCCACACCCAACGACACGCTCAAGTCACCCAAAGTGCTGGACGACAAGCGGGTCATGATTCAGATTTACGCACCCAAAGCCAGCGAGGTAAGCGTGGGTGGCGACTTCCTGTCGGGGGGTAAGCCCATCAGCCTGACCAAGAATGACGTGGGCGTCTGGTCGGCGACGACCAGCCCGCTCCGCCCGGATTATTATTCGTATACACTCTTGGTGGATGGCGTTCGGACGATGGACCCCAAGAATCCGATTATTAAACAGGGCATCAGCAGTCTCGAAAATATCATGCTCGTGCCGGGTGCCGAAACCGCTTTTGAGGATAACAAGGCTGTGCCTCACGGCGAAGTTCGGGAAGTCTGGTATTCGTCGAAATCGCTCAACATGATGCGCCGGATGCACGTGTACACGCCACCGGGTTATGAAAAAGGGAATACCAAATACCCTGTTTTTTACCTGCTCCACGGTGCCGGGGATGACGATTCGGGCTGGAAAACCATTGGCCGGGCGGGTTTTATCCTCGACAACTTACTGGCTGCGGGACAGGCCAAACCCATGATTGTGGTCATGCCTAACGGGAGTATGCCGCTGCCCCCATCGAGTGGAATGAATCCTCAGGCCATGAATACCATCCGGTCTATGTTTGCCAATGATTTGCTCAACGACATCATGCCAATGATGGAGAAAACCTACCGCACATTGCCCAATCGCGAAAATCGGGCACTGGCGGGCTTGAGTATGGGTGGTTTCCAGACGCTCGACGTGTCGCTCACCCGGCCCGAATTGTTCAACTACGTGGGCGTATTTAGTTCCGGATTTTTCGGGGCTTCTATCGACGAAGCCGAAACCAAATATGCCAAATCGCTGAACGATCCTTCGTTCAACAAGAACAAAAAACTGTTCTGGATCGCCATCGGTAAAGATGATTTCGTGATGGATGCCAACAAGAAAACGCTGGCCCTTCTCGACAAGCATCAGATCAAATACCAGTACAAAGAAACCTCCGGCGGCCACACCTGGATCAACTGGCGCCAGTACCTCAATGAGTATGTGCCACTGCTGTTTAAGTAAGTGAAATTTGATTTTGAAAAATACCCCACCCCAAACGGTACGCCGTTGCTGTGGGGTGTTTTTTAACCATTCTCCAACCTACCTCATGACACCAGCTCGATCACGTTTACTACTTTTTCTCCTGTGCTTTTCTACCCTTTCGTTGGCTGCTAAAGTCGATTCGCTGGACGTGCCATCGGCCGTGATGAAGAAGAATCTGCGGGCGGCTGTGGTGCTGCCGAATTCTTACGCCAAAGGCAAAGCCAACTATCCCGTTTTGTATTTGCTGCATGGGGGTGGCGGGAAGTTCAACGACTGGCTGAATAAAACGCCCGATAAAATGCTCCTGCATAATCTGGCCGATCAATACAATATCATTATCGTGACGCCGGAAGGGGAACCCTTAAGCGGATATCTGGATAGCCCCATTCAGAAAGATAACCTTTTCGAGACCTACATAACAAAAGAGGTCGTCGAAAAAATCGATAACACCTACCGTACTATCCGCGACCGTAAAGGGCGGGTCATTACGGGCCTGAGCATGGGTGGTCATGGTGCCTTGTACCTGTCAGGCCGTCATCCGGAGCTTTACTGTGCTGCCGGTAGCATGAGCGGAGCACTCGATCTGTCAACGACGCACTGGAAAATTACACCGGAGTTCGCTAAACAGATTGCGCCGGGATTCACCCGGATATTGGGACCCGTTGGGGCAACCCCCGATCTATACGCGGCTAACTCGGTCGTAAACATGGCCGACAAACTGAAAGCCAACGCCCTGCCACTGATCATTGACTGTGGGGTTGACGACTTTCTGATCGAGCCGAACCGGGAACTGCACCGTCGATTGGTGTACAACCAGACTCCCCACGATTACACCGAGCATCCTGGTGCGCATACCTGGGACTATTGGGAAAATTCGCTCCCGTCGCATGTCTTGTTTTTTAGCAAAATATTGAAGCAAAACGGCATTGTTGTTCCCTGATCTACCCGTGACTTGTATGAAAAAACTTATCGTCTGCCTTAGCCTGCTGGCTACCGGACTGGCGCAGGGACAGAATTTTCCGGCACGCACCCCGTCGCCCAATGATACCCTGGTTTCGACTAGAATTTTACCTGACAGCCGGATTCGCTTCAGTATCTACGCCCCCAAAGCCACCGAGGTAACGGTGAACGGCGACTTTATGGCCGGGCAGCCAGCCGCCAGTCTGACGAAACAAGCCAATGGCGTATGGACAACCACCGTTGGGCCATTGGCCTCCAATCTGTATACGTACGATTTTACGGTGGACGGCATCAAAACGTTCGATCCAAAAAATCCGCAGTATAAAGAGAGCCTGAACGGTCTGTCGAACCTGGTTACGATACCGGGAAAAGAGACCGATTACGTGACTGAAAAAAATGTACCGCATGGCCGGGTCGAGATTGTCTGGTATCCATCGGCTTCATTGGGTATAACCCGCCGAATGCACGTGTATACCCCACCAGGCTACGAGAAGTCGACGGCCAAACTACCGGTTTTGTACCTGCTTCATGGCGGGGGCGATAACGATGCCAGCTGGATGACTGTGGGACGGGCCAATTTCATTCTGGATAACCTGCTGGCCGAAGGCAAGATGAAGCCCATGCTGGTGGTCATGCCCGCGGGACACACGCCCACACCCGGCATACACATGGGCGCTGGCCCGGAGCAAGACCCGTTTTGTATTGATTTTATGGGTAGCGTGATGCCTTACATTGAAAAGCAATACCGTGTATCGACCCGTCGTGAAGACCGGGCTATTGCGGGCCTGTCGATGGGAGGTATCCAGGTACTGAATATTGCCCTCTGGCATCCGGAGAAATTCAGCTATGTGCTTCCACTGAGTACCGGCTACTTCCCGCCTGTCATTAAGGAGCTGGAAGAGAAGTATCAGGCCGTATTAAAAAATCCGGAAATCAACCGGATCAAATTAGTCTGGATTGCCATGGGTGGCCCAGCCGATATTGCTTACCCGAACAACAAGAATATGATGGCCCTCTTCGATAAGAACGGTATAAAATACCAATATGTCGAAGTGCCCGGCGGGCACTCGTTCCTGGCGTGGCGTACTAATCTACACACGTTTGCCCCATTACTGTTTCGCTAACTACCTGCGATCAGGGACCGGCTTCCTGAATCCAGCGTTCGTATCTCCCGACTTGTACCGCCTTCATGAAAAGACGCAGTTTTCTTAAAAACAGCTCCACAGCCGGGCTGATGGCCCTCATCACGCCAACCGGCATCCTGGACATTCGTAAAAAGCAGTCTGCACAACCAGCCGCCGTTGCCGAATCGTTCGCCGACGCCTTCCTCAATCCGCCAGCGTCGGCACGGGCGCAATGCTGGTGGCACTGGATGAATGGCAACGTCACCGCCGACGGGATCACCCGCGATCTCGAAGCTATGAAACAGATCGGGCTGGGCGGGTTTCAGAACTTCGATGCTGGTACGGGTATTCCCAAAGGTCCTGTGGTGTATCTAAGCCCCGAATGGCTCCGGCTGAAGGAGCATACCATGAAAGAAGCAGAGCGGCTGGGATTGGAATTTACCATGCACAACTGCCCCGGCTGGTCGTCGAGTGGCGGGCCGTGGATTACGCCCGAACTTGCCATGCAGCAGGTGAGCTGGAGTGAAACTTTTGTGACGGGTGGACAGACGGTAACCATCCCGCTGGCGCAACCGCTCACCAATCTGAATTATTACCGGGATGTGGCGGTGATTGCCTACCCGTCGCTCCCCGGCGAAGTGCCGCTATCAGCAGTTGTCCAGCAGGTTAGTGCCAATGGGGGAGGGGCGGTTTCTGCCGATGAACTGGCCGGTAGCAAAGGCGTGTCGATTATGGCCGAGGCCGACGATAAACCCGTTACGCTGCTTATTGAATTCAATCAGCCCTACGAAGTGCGCTCCATTGCGTTTTTGAGTAAACCCCTGGGCAAACCCCGACCAGCCGGTGGTTTTGGTGGCGGTCCCCAGCTAACGCTCGAACTGTCGGACGATGGGCAGACGTTTCGGAAGCTAACGTCGATTGGTACCGGGCGTTCGTCAGATCTGTCGCTGAGCCTGGCGGAGTTCCCGGTTACAAAAGCGAAGTTTTTCCGGCTGACATCGCCCGGAGCGCGTCAGTTTTCTCAGCTTCGTTTTTCGGGAGCGGCACGGCTGGCCGACTGGCGAAAGAAAGCCAACAGTGCCTTTGGTGTCATGGGCGTTACGCCCGATCCCGACGGCACTACCAAAGCGGCTATCCGGCTGGATGCGCTTGTCGATCTCAGTTCATTCATGAAAGACGGAGTGCTTACCTGGGCGGCACCGGCGGGCAACTGGACGGTACTTCGGATGGGCTACACGCCCAACGGCGAGATGAACCGATCGGCACCCGATACGGGTGTGGGGCTGGAATGCGATAAATACAGTGCAGCAGCCATTGATTTCCATTTCAATAAAATGATGGAAAACCTACTGCCAACGCTCGGGCCGATAGCGAAAAAAGGCCGCGTCGGGATGCTCATCGACAGTTATGAAGTGGGTATGCAGAACTGGACGGCACAGTTTCCGCAGGCGTTTCAGGCCCGCTCGGGCTATTCGCTTTTGAACTACCTCCCGGCATTCACCGGACGCATCGTGGGCGATGTCGACACCACCGAGCGGTTTTTGTGGGATGTGCGCCGAACCCAGGCCGACCTCATTGCAGATAATTACTACGGTCGATTCCGTGAGTTGTGCCATAAAAACGGCATTACGGCCTACACCGAACCGTACGACCGGGGGCCAATGGAAGAAATGCAGATCGGTGCCCGCGTCGACGTGAACATGGGCGAATTCTGGAACGGTCTTTCGGCCATCTTCCAGAATAACCTGACCATGCGCCGGACCACTAAGCTGGCGGCTTCGATCGCGCATATCAACGGGCGTGTTGCGGGTGGCGGTACCCCCGAAAACCCACAGGTGGTGGGGGCGGAAGCCTTCACCGGCGAACCCGAATCGGCGCGCTGGCAGGAGTATCCCTTTGCTATGAAAGCCCTGGGCGACAAGATGTTCACCCAGGGACTGAACAAGATTATTTTTCACCGGTACGCGCACCAGCCCCACCCGACCGCCGTGCCGGGCATGACGATGGGGCCGTGGGGCATTCACTTCGACCGGACAACGACCTGGTGGCATCAGGGACGATCGTGGCTGGATTACATTGCCCGTTGCCAGAGTTTGTTACAACAGGGGCTGTTCGTTGCCGATCTCGCCTATTTCACCGGCGAAGACGGCAATCAGTACACGAAAGTGGAGCCCCACGAATTAACGCCAACCCCACCGGAGGGCTACGATTATGATCTCATCAATGCCGAAACGATCATAAAACGGGCCAGCGTGTTGAACGGAAACCTGACCCTGCCCGACGGCATGAGCTATCGGCTGCTGGTACTGCAGGACCACAAAGCATTAAGTATCGAACTGGTTCGCAAACTACGGGAGCTGGTCAATGGCGGGCTGACTCTGATCGGTTCGAGGCCAGCGATGTCGTTGGGCTTACGAACGAAAACGCAGGGAAATGATGAATTCCAGCGGCTGGTGAACGAAATCTGGGGAGCTGGCAACCGTCCTGAAAATCGGTTGGGGAAGGGGCGTGTATTCTTGAAGCAGCCTATTGAAACGGTACTGTCGGCGCTGGCCATCAAACCCGATTTCGAGGTTACATCCCGCTCCGGCGATGCGCCCGTTACCTATATTCACCGGCGCATCGGGAAGACGCAGGTATACTTTCTGGCCAATCAGCGACGCACCCCTGAAGACTTGGTTTGCACCTTCCGCGTCGACGGGATGCAGCCCGAACTGTGGGATGCGGCAACGGGTAAACAGACACCGTTGCCCGTTTATGCCACGGCCAATGGGCAAACGCAGGTACCAGTCCAACTCGACCCGGCTGGCTCCGCTTTTATCGTATTCCGCTCGGCTGCCAAGTCAAAACAACTCCAATCGGTCAGCAACGGAAGCGAGCTTGTCCTGACGAATAAACCCTTTTCAGTTCCTGCCCGGAAGCTCTATAAAGACGTGTCAAATAACTTTGCCATCAGCCTGTGGGCCAAGCCGGAGCTGAATATCATGCTGTCGACGAGTGGGTTTCTGGACACGGTGAAAGGTGCCTGGACGGATTTCTACGCCCTGTATCCACCCGCCGGTACGGACTTGTACGGGGAGGGGCACGCGGTCTGCGGGTTAGCCATCGGGCGAAACGGCGTGGCGGTCTGGGAGCGCACAACCGGCAACCCCGTCTTTAAACTGGCTGCTCCGGCAGACATATCCGGCTGGTCGCACATTGCGCTGGTGTACACCGATGGTGTTCCGGCAGTGTATGTCAACGGCAAACTAATTCAGCGCGGGAAAGCCGCCGGTAGCCTTGTTCACCCCGGTCTGGGGCAAGCGTACCTGCGTGATGGCGCGTCGTTCTACAACGGCGACCTGAGCGAACCGCAGCTGATTGCGGAAGCCATAACGGAAGAACGCGTTCGACAACTCGCCACCCAGCCCCGGCCGAAATCCGAAACCATGCCTGCTGTGCAACTGGCTGCGAACGGCGTACCGGGTCTGCGTTTCTGGCAGAATGGCCGCTACACGCTGCAACACAGCGATAGCCGTACGACGCCTGTAACCGTTGCCGGAATTGCTCCGCCAAAAGAATTGACTGGTCCGTGGCAGGTGAGCTTCCCCCCAAATCTGGGCGCACCGGCGCAGATTACCCTTCCCAAACTGCTGTCGCTGAGCAGCCATGAGCAGGATGGCGTAAAGTATTTTTCGGGTACGGCCAGTTATCGCACATCGTTCACGGTGGCGGCCGGCTCGCTCGCGAAAGGAAAGAAACTCATGCTGGATCTGGGTCGTGTGGAGGTGTTGGCGGGTGTTCGGGTAAACGGGAATGATCTGGGTGTATTCTGGAAGCGTCCGTTTCTGGTCGATATTACCGATGCCGTAAAATCCGGTACCAATACGCTGGAAATTGCTGTTACTAACCTCTGGCCCAACCGCCTGATCGGCGACGAGCAGTTGCCGGACCCCGATAAGTTTACCCCCGGAGGTGGGTCCAGTGGCATTGCCAGCCTGAACAACGGTGCCATCGTGGAGCTGCCCGCCTGGTACAAAGAAGGGAAGCCCAAACCAGCCGATGGCCGGGTGACATTCACCACCTGGAAACATTATAAGAAAGACTCGCCCCTGCTGGATTCCGGCCTCATCGGTCCGGTGGTGCTGAAATCGGCAGAAGATGTAGCCGTGTAAATTGATTAAAGCCAACTAACTATGAGAAAAAAGAGAATCAGTATCGGTTTACTCAGCCTGCTCACGGTCTCCGTCACATTCGGTCAAAACTGGACCGAGAGCAAGACGGGCAACTGGGTAAAAGTGACGAACAAAGGCGGTCAAACGCTCGGCTATTCGCCCATATCGGGTGTTAAATTGCTGTCTGACAAAGGCTTTGCGTTCAAGGACCTGAATAAGAACGGGAAGCTGGATAAATACGAAGACTGGCGTTTGCCGGTCGAGGTTCGGGCTAAAGATCTGGCGGCCAAACTCAGCGTCGAACAGATTGCCGGATTAATGCTGTACAGCAGACACCAGCCCATTCCGGCTGCAGCTGGGGGACCGTTTGCGGGCACCTATAACGGCAAAATCTTTGCGCAGAGCGGAGCCAATGTGTCTGATCTGTCGGACCAGCAACGGGAGTTTCTGACAAAAGATAACCTCCGGCACGTGCTCATTACCTCGGTTCAAAGCCCGGAAGCGGCTGCCGTCTGGAACAACAACGCACAGGCACTAGTCGAAGGGCTGGGCGTGGGTATTCCAATAAACAGCAGCTCCGACCCCCGGCACGGCACCCGCGCCGATGCCGAATACAATGCCGGGGCGGGTGGCGCTATTTCCATGTGGCCGGGCTCGCTGGGACTGGCCGCTACGTTCAACCCTCAACTTGTGCAGAAATTCGGTCAGATTGCCGCTACGGAATACCGGGCTTTGGGCATTGCTACGGCCCTCTCGCCACAAGTCGACCTCGCCACCGACCCCCGCTGGAACCGGGCCAGTGGTACGTTCGGCGAAGATCCCAATCTGGCAACGGACATGGCCCGTGCGTACATCGACGGCTTTCAAACCTCAACTGGTGCCAATGAGATCACCGGCGGGTGGGGCTACGCCAGTGTCAACGCCATGGTAAAACACTGGCCGGGTGGTGGCTCGGGCGAAGGGGGCCGGGATGCACACTATGGGTACGGTAAATACGCGGTTTATCCCGGCAATAACTTCCAGACGCACTTCATGCCGTTCCTCAACGGAGCCTTCAAACTGAAAGGCAAAACGGGCATGGCGTCGGCCGTAATGCCGTACTACACCATCTCCTACAACCAGGACAAAAAGTACGGCGAAAATGTGGGCAACAGCTACAACAAATACATCATCCACGATCTGTTGCGGACGAAGTACAAATACGATGGCGTCGTCTGCACTGACTGGCTCATCACCGCCGATGAAACGGCTGTCGATGTGTTCCTGACGGGTAAATCCTGGGGTGTCGAGAAGTTGTCCGTTGCGGAGCGGCACTACAAAATCCTGATGAACGGTGTCGACCAGTTTGGCGGCAACAACGAAGCAAAACCCGTTACCGACGCGTATCAGATGGGCGTTAAAGAGCATGGCGAATCGTTTATGCGCACCCGATTCGAACAGTCGGCGGTGCGATTGCTGAAGAATATCTTCCGCGTTGGGCTTTTCGAAAATCCCTACCTGGATCCGCAGGTATCGCAGAAAGCCGTGGGTACGCCCGAGTTCATGAAAGCCGGGTATCAGGCACAGTTGGAATCGGTGGTGATGCTCAAGAACAAGGCAAAGGCATTACCCCTCACCAAAGGGAAGACCGTTTACATTCCCAAGCGGTTCACGCCAGCGGGGCGCAATTTTCTGGGGATGCAAACGCCCGAAAAACTGGAATACCCGGTCAATCTGGCTGTCATCAAAAAATACTTTACCGTGACCGACAACCCGGCCGAAGCCGATTACGCACTGGTCTTTATCCAAAGTCCGAATTCGGGGGGCGGGTACGATTCGGAACAGGCCAAGGCGGGCGGGACGGGCTACGTTCCGGTAAGTTTGCAGTACGGCGACTATACCGCTCAGGACACCCGCAACCCAAGTATTGCGGGTGGCGATCCGATGGAGAAGTTCACCAACCGGACGTATGCCGGCAAAACGGCGAAGACCATTAACAGCAGCGACCTGACGATGGTTACCGAAACCTACGCCAAAATGAAGGGCAAGCCGGTTATTGTGGCCCTTCAGGTATCCAATCCAACGGTGGCGAAGGAGTTCGAAGCGCAGTCGAACGCCATTCTGGCGCATTTTGGCGTGCAGGACCAGGCCTTACTGGAGATCATGACGGGCGCTCATGAGCCCTCCGCACTCCTGCCCATGCAATTCCCCGCTGACATGAAAACGGTGGAAACCCAGGCTGAAGACGTCCCCCGCGACATGACCGCCTATAAAGATTCGGAAGGTAATACCTACGATTTTGGCTTCGGTCTGAACTGGAAAGGCGTCATTCAGGATGCCCGCACCGCTACGTACAAAAAGCCCGTTTTGAGTATGAAGTAGGGTATTCATGTGCGGTTAGCTTCTTTAGCCTGACCGGTGAGGTTTTAGAAGCCTCGTTTATGACGATATCGGTGGGTTATCCGGTTTCCGACCAGATTGGTATATCTTATCCGGAAACGGAGAGGTTAACAGATGGTGTTAGGTCCTCATACCAAACACCACTGAAGCTATACTGGTCGGAGACCGGATAACCCCCGACCGTAGTCACAGACTATGGTCAACACCGTGGAGGAGCAGGGTTTTGTAAACCAGAAATGGCGGGCTTTTGAGTCCGCCATTTCTGGTTTATAAACTGGTAGCGAGCAGTCTCCAACTATCCGGTCTTACGCAGCTAAGTATAGACGTTATGAAGGGTTAGCCTGCCCTTCGTCAATTGATAATGTTTGACGCCTGATACTGGACGACCAGGCTGGTTCAATTCAAAGCGTAAACAGATGGGTCTTCATGGTGAGAAATATACATCAACTGGCTTCTATCTTCCGGTATAAGGTTAATATCCCTTACTTATTGGATAATTATTGCTAGTATCCTTATTCGTAAATACTTTTCCTTTGTATTGTTCAATATGCGGGATTGATTCCGAAATCACCCTTATTTTCGTTTCTACCTATGTCTGACCGTAAGACCCGCCTGGCTATCATTTTAATTACTTCCCTGTTTTTTCTGTGGGGATTTGCGCTCAACTTAAACCCGATTCTGATTCCGCACCTTAAAAAAGCCTGTCAGCTCAGCGATCTGCAATCGGCACTAATCGACTCGGCTTCGTACATCGCTTATTTTCTGATGGCACTGCCAGCGGGCCTTTTCATGAAACGGTACGGCTATAAATCCGGGATTACGCTCGGCCTGCTGCTCTTTGCCTTTGGCACTTTTCTCTTTTACCCCGCAGCCGAACAACGGATGTTTGGGTTTTTTCTGGTAGCCCTGTTCATCATTGCCAGTGGACTCACACTGCTGGAAACGGCTGCTAACCCTTACATTACCGTACTGGGAGATAGCGACACCGCCACGCAACGGCTGAACTTCGCTCAGTCGTTCAACGGACTGGCCGCTTTTCTGGCCCCGCTCATGGGTGGTACGTTTATCCTGTCGGGCAAAAACCTGACGGAACAGGAGCAAACGGCCATGTCGCCGGGGCAACTCGATACGTATCTGAGTCAGGAAGCCGCATCGGTGGAAGTCCCTTTTCTGATCATCGGTATTGTCGTATTAATTGTCGCGATTGTCCTTTGGCGCACCCCATTGCCGGATATTATTGATGAAGAGGACACGCCGGAACAGGCATCAGGCTCTGTCCTGAGCGAGAAAAACCTGGTCCTGGGCGTTGTGGCGCAGTTTTTCTACGTGGGCGCTCAGGTATGCATCAGTAGTTTCTTTATTCGATTCTCCGACAAAGTAGCGGGAGTAGACGAAAAAACGGCGGCTCTGTATTTATCCGGGTCATTGCTGGCGTTTATGATCGGTCGGTTTTTTGGTACTTACCTCATGCGGTTCATCGCACCACCGCGTTTGTTGGCCATTTATAGCATCATTAATGTGATCTTGCTCGGGTTCGCCATCGTCACGGAGGGCATGATACCGATTTACGCGCTGGTGGGTGTCGAGTTCTTTATGTCGATCATGTTCCCAACCATTTTCGCATTGAGCATCCGGGGGCTGGGGTCGAAAACGAAAATCGGGTCGTCGCTGGTTATCATGGCCATTGTGGGCGGGGCCGTATTTCCGGTCATCATGGGCCGTATCTCCGACCTGACGACTATTCAGATCGCTTATGTCGTACCGGCACTTTGCTTCCTGGTCGTCTTCTATTTCGCGCTAAAGAACAGCACCGTAACCAACGTGAAACTGGCGGTGTCGCATTAATAAAGAGAGAGCAGCCCGACGTTTTCGTTCGGGTCAGTTCCTTTATATAAATATTAACCCTGTTATGATGGATTCAGTAGTGTGTGTAACGCCCCGACAACTGGCGTATCAGCAAGTGCAAAAGCCGGACCTTAAGCCGGGACATGCCCTTCTCAAGATCAGACGGATTGGCATCTGTGGAACCGATTTGCACGCGTTTGAGGGCACTCAACCTTATTTTACGTATCCCCGTATTCTGGGCCACGAACTGGCTGCCGATCTGGTCGATGCAGACGATGCCCCCGGTTTTTCGGTAGGTGAGGCCGTTACCTTTCTGCCTTATTTCAACTGTGGGTATTGCATTGCCTGCCGCACCGGAAAGCCAAACTGCTGCGTTCGTTTGCAGACCGTTGGCGTGCATATCGACGGCGGTATGGTCGAATATTATTCCGTTCCGGTACACACGCTGGTGCATGGACAGGGCCTATCGCATGATGAGCTGGCGCTGGTAGAACCCCTGTCGATTGGAGCGCATGGTGTTCGTCGGGCCGATGTCCAGCCGGGCGAAAACGTACTTGTTGTTGGTGCGGGGCCCATTGGCTTAGGAACAATGGAGTTCGCCCGGATAGCCGGTGGAACGGTCATTGCACTGGACATTAACGCGGGTCGGCTGGACTTTTGCCGAACGCAACTGGGCGTTCATCATACCATCAACGCACAGTCGCCGGATGTTATGGAGCAATTGGCGGCTATCACCAACGGCGATATGCCTACGGTTGTCATCGACGCCACCGGCAGCTTACGCGCCATTAATACGGCCTTTTCGTACCTGGCGCATACGGGACGGTATGTGCTGGTGGGCTTGCAGAAAGGTGACATCAGTGTGAGTCACCCGGAACTGCACAAGCGGGAGGCTACGCTCATGAGCAGCCGCAACGCCACCCGCGCCGACTTCGACCATGTCATTGCCTCGATGAAAGCAGGGCTGGTTAAGCCAACTACCTACATTACGCACCGCGTTGGTTTCGATCAGATTGTACGCGAGTTCGATAGCTGGCTGGACCCCGCCAATGGCGTCATCAAAGCCATGGTATCGCTTGGTTAACATTACCCACTGGCAGGTAAGTAAATTTTGTATTGAACGTCCTTAGACTAGAAGCCTGACCCGCTACAACCCAACAGCCCCGCATGAAAAACAACCGCCGAGATTTTCTACAACACGCTGCCGGCCTGCTGGCACTTGGCACCCTGAGTATTGGTGAAGTCCTTGCCAGCCATTCGAAATTGACCGGTAAAAAAGCGGACAAACCGTACGTGGTATTTGTTACCGGCGACCATGAGTACAGTGGTGAACTGACACTGCCGTACATTGCCGAGGAGCTGGAAAAAAACTACGGAATGCGGACGAAAGTCCTGAAAGCCTATCCCGACTACAATGCGGAAAAGGACATTCCCGGTCTGGAAGCTCTGAAAGAGGCCGATCTGGCTGTTTTCTTTCTGCGCTGGCGTCTGTTGCCCAAGGAGCAGCTTCAGTACATCGACGATTACCTGAAGTCAGGGAAACCGGTTATGGGCTTTCGAACCACAACACACGCCTTCAACTACCCTGACGGCGACGATCGCAAACGCTGGAACGCGTTCGGGGAGTTTGCCTTTGGGGCTCCTCCGGGCTGGGGTGGAGCCGCGAAGCACACGCACTACGGACACAAAAGCACGACCGATGTGACCGTTATTCCCGAAGCAGCCAAAAATCCGATTCTAACGGGTGTAGCCCCATCCTTTCATGTGGCTTCCTGGCTCTACCGCGTCTTGCCCGATTATCCGGCAAAGGGAGCCGTGCCCCTGCTCATGGGTAAATCGGTTAACCCGGATAAAGAGGCCATCGATAACCCCGTTGCCTGGACCTGGAAAAACCAGTGGGGCGGCAAAGCCTTTATGACGACCCTGGGTCATCCCGAAGATTTTCAGGTGGAGTCGTTCCAGCGCCTGATTATCAACGCTATTCACTGGGAGCTTGGCAAGCCAATTCCCAAAAAGTGGAAAGGTAAATTAGCGATTGACGTTCCTTATGGCCATCCCAGTAAATCCTAACTTCTATGAAAGCTTTTGTTAGCAGGAAAACCAATATCTACGCGATGCTTGCCTTACTGGGCCTGTTAGGGCTGGGTATCAGCGCATTTAAGTTCTACGCATCGGATTCGCTGAAGCTCAAAAAGGAGGCCCACATTATGCTGATTGGCAATAACCTGGGGTCGAGGATGATGAACTACGGGCAGTTTGAAACCGAAATGCAGGTTCGCTACCCGGACAGTATGCTGTACATCCGCAACATGTGCGACCCAGGTGATACCCCCGGTTTCAGGCCCCGTTCGAGCCGGTTCTCCCCCTGGGCGTTTCCGGGTGCCGAGAAGTTCCAGACCGAGTACGCCAACCCGTCTGATAGCCAGGGCGAGTTCGAATCACCCGATCAATGGCTGACCCGGCTCAAAACCGATATTATAATTTCGTTCTTCGGCTATAATGAGTCCTTCCAGGGACCCGCCGGTCTGGCCAACTACAAAGCCGAACTGGACGCGTTTATTAAACACACGCTGAGCCAGAAGTACAACGGCAAAACGGCCCCGCAACTGGCCATCGTGTCGCCCATTGCCTTCGAAGATCTATCGGCTACCCTCGACCTGCCCAATGGTAAAAAAGAGAACGCCAACATCCTGCTCTATACCAAAGCCATGAAGGAAGTGGCCGAGCAGAATAAGGTATTGTTTGTCGATGCCTTCACGCCGTCGCAGCAGTGGTACAATACCACCAAAGAGCCACTAACCATCGACGGCTCCCAACTGAACGAGGAAGGCTATAAAAAGCTCGGGCTTTTGCTGGCCGATCAGCTTTTCGGTAAAGCGGCTCCCAAGGCCGAATCCAATCGGAAGCTGATACACGAGACGGTGATGGAGAAAAACTGGATGTGGCACAACGATTATAAAATCCCCAACGGCGTTCACGTCTACGGGCGTCGCTACAATCCGTTTGGCCCTGATAACTATCCGGCGGAAATCGAGAAGATCCGGCAGATGACCGCCATTCGGGACACGGCCGTCTGGCTGGCCGCTACCAAAGGGCAGACGATTGATATTGCCGCTGCCGATGCGCGTACCCGGAAACTGCCCGAGGTGAAAACCAATTTCAATCCGGAGAAAAACGGGAGTCTGACTTACCTCAGCGGAAAAGAAGCCTTGAGTAAACTGAAAGTCCCGCAGGGCTATAAAATTGAGCTTTTTGCGTCGGAAGAGGAGTTTCCTGATCTGGCAAAACCCATGCAGATGTCGTTCGACAACAAAGGGCGTCTCTGGGTGGCGGCCATGCCGAGTTACCCGCACTATAAACCCGGCGATCCCAAGCCGAACGACAAAATCCTGATCCTGGAAGATACCAACAACGACGGGAAAGCCGATAAGCAAACCGTTTTTGCCGACCATCTGCACCTGCCGCTCGGGTTTGAGATCGCCAAAGAAGGGGTGTACATCTCGCAGGGCCCAAACCTCAAACTGTTTACCGACACCAACGGGGACGATAAGGCCGATAAGAGTGAAATCCTAATGAGCGGCTATGACGACCACGACACCCACCACAACAGCCACGCCTTTACCGTCGATCCATCCGGGGCTATTTATTCGGGTGAGGGCGTTTTCCTGCACACCAATGTCGAAACGTCGTACGGTCCGGTTCGGGCGACCAATGGTGGTTTTTACCGCTACGCTCCTCAGTTGCACAAACTGGAACGGACGGCTCAGCTTTCAATTCCGAACCCGTGGGGAATAGCCTTCGACGATTGGGGACAGCCCTTCTTTGCCGAAACATCCAGCCCCGATGTTCGGTGGATGATGCCCGGCACAGTATTGCCGCGCTACGGGGAAGCCACCCACAAATCGGTGCAGTTGATCGAAGAAGCTCACCGCGTGCGGCCAACGTCCGGTCTGGAATTCGTCTCCAGCCGTCACTTCCCCGACGAGCTGCAGGGTGATTTTCTGATCAACAATACCATTGGATTCCTCGGTATGAAAGAGCATACGCTGGTTGACGATGGTACAGGCTATAAAAGCAAGCACCGGATGGATCTGGTTGTAAGCGAAGACCGGAATTTCCGGCCCGTCGATATGGAGTTTGCGCCCGATGGGTCGCTGTACCTGATCGACTGGCACAATATCCTCATCGGGCACATGCAGCACAACGCCCGCGACCCCCTGCGCGACCATTCGCGGGGTCGGGTGTACCGGATTACGTACCCGTCGCGCCCGCTCGTGACACCCGCTAAAATTGACGGAGCCTCGGTAGAAACCTTGCTGGATAACCTCAAACTACCTGAATACCGTACCCGTTACCGCACCCGGCGCGAACTCCGGGGTCGAAATGCCTCCGAGGTGCTGGCTAAGTTGAAAACCTGGGTTGCCGGACTGGATAAAAAAGATCCCCGCTACGAACACCATCTGCTGGAAGGCCTTTGGGTGAGCTGGGGCATGGACAAAGTAGACCAGAATCTGCTGCGTCAGCTGCTGAAAGCGAAGGATTATCACGCCCGGGCGGCTGCTGTTCAGGTGGTTCGCTACACCGGCCATCAGGTGCCCGACCAGGCTGATTTGCTGATGCAGGCCGCCCGTGACGAAAATAGCCGCGTACGACTTGATGCCATCGTGGCCGCTTCCTGGATCGGTAAGGAAAAAGGGCTGCCCATTTTGGCCGAAGCCGCGAAAAAACCGCTCGACGACTGGATGATCCACGCCCATAAAACAGCGGTGGCTCACTTGAAAGACATGAACGTGCCAAAAGAAAAAGAAGTACAGGAGGTATCGTCGCTGAAAGGGCAGGAACTGGCCATGTTCAATTTGGGAAAGCAGATTTACGCCAAAGAAGGCTATTGCACCACCTGTCATCAGCCCGATGGAAAAGGGCTGGCCGCTTCCGGATTCCCTCCCCTCAGTGGTACGCCCTGGGTAACAGGTAGTGAAGAGCGAATGATCAAAATTGTACTGAAAGGTATTATGGGGCCGATTGAAGTGGCTGGTAAAAACTACCCCGGACAGGTACCCATGACGCCCTTCGGCGGGTTGCTGAAGGACAATGAAATAGCCGCCGTGCTGACCTACGTTCGAAATGCGTTTGGAAACAAAGCCTCGGCCGTCAGCCCAGCAACGGTGAAGAAAGTCCGTGCTGCTACGGAACGGAAAGTGGATTTCTATACGCCAACGCAACTCCTCAAGGAGCACCCAATGGGTACCGAAGACGGGGTTAAGTCGGCCAGCACGAAATAGTAATTTGGTTGAGTAATGGAGTAAGGGAAATCGGTTAAGTCGAACTCTCGCGCTAACCTATTGCCTACAAATAATAGCTTTATTTTATGTCTTTATCGAACACTGCATCGGGTATGCCGGCTGGCCAATGGGCACCGATTGGCTTCAATCTGTTAGTCTGGACAGCCGCCATATCCGAAGAAATGAACCCCATCGCCGAACGGCTGAAAACGATTGGGTACGACGGCGTTGAATGTTTTATTGACCAGCAGGACGTTAGTGTCTATCAAAAATTTGGCGACCATCTGAAGCAACTCGGTCTGAAAAGTACCTGCGTTACCGTTGTCGGGCCGGACGAGAATCCCGCCAGCGAATCGGCTAAAGTGCGCGAACAGGCGGTTGTTCAGTTGAAAGGTGTAGTCGACCGGGCGCATGCGCTGGGGGCAACGGTCATCTGCGGGCCGTTTCATTCGGCCTTTGCCACGTTCTCCCGACGTGAGCCGCAACCCGACGAGTACGCCTACAGCGCGGAGGTGCTGCATACCGTTGGCGATTATGCCAAACAGGCTGATATCGTCCTGGCACCCGAAGCCCTCAACCGCTTTGAGTGTTACCTCTGCAACACCATGAGCCAACTGGCCGAGCTGGTGCGTAAAGCAGATCACCCCAATGTACGGGCCATGTTCGATACTCACCACGCCAACATGGAAGAAAAACACTTCCCCGACGCGCTGAAGACCATTGCTCCGTTGCTGGCCCACGTACACATCAGCGAAAACGACCGGGGTACCCCCGGTGATGGGCATATCCCCTGGGATGATACCTTTCGGACGCTCTCCGAACTTAATTATTCCGGATGGATGACCATCGAAGCGTTTACCCGCAACGACATCAATTTTGCCAATTCCATCAACGTCTGGCGGGAGTTCAGCAAACCGTGGGACATTGCGGAAAATGGTCTCAAGTTCATCAAAGCCATGCAGGCTAAATACACTAACGCATAACTATGCCTACACCTGTTTCTTTTCGCTTTGGTGCCGAAGCGTATACCTGGTTCATGAATAACAACGGTCTGACCCACGCCAACCGGCAGGGGCACATGATCGACATTACGGCGCAGGCGGGTTTTGCGGGTATCGAGCCCATCTTCAACTGGATGGGTGATCTGCCTGATCCGGAAAGTTTGGGTCATAAACTTACCGAGCAGGGGGTTGAATTAGCCGCGATCGCTCTCGCCCTCGACTGGAACGGCACCGAAGAAACCGAACAGGAACGCTACGAAGCCGACCGGGCCATTGCCCTGCTGAAGCATTTTCCGGGGGCGTTGCTCTGCACTGTCCAGAAGCCAACGGGGCGGCACGAACTCGAAACCCGCCGACGGAATCTGGTCAACATCGTCAACCGCGTATCGCGCCGGGCGGTGGATCAGGGAGTGCCTTGTAGCTTCCACCCCAATTCCCCGCATTCGTCCATTACGCGCACGGAAGAAGATTACCGGGTTATCCTCGAATCGCTGGATGCATCGGTAACGGGCTGGACACCGGACGTGGGGCACCTTATCAATGGCGGTATGGACCCGCTGACCAAGATGAAGGAATACGCGTCGCTCATCAATCTGGTCCATTATAAAGACTGGAATGGAGAACCTGAATTTGCCTTGCTGGGGAAGGGGAAGGTTGATTTCGTGAGTATTACGAAGTGGCTGATCGAGCAGGAATACGACGGCTGGATCATCTGCGAAGACGAAGGCCCCGAAGCCATGGACGACCCTGACGGGGTTACCCTTCACGATGGCCGCTGGGTGTATGAAACGTTGCTTCCATCGGTCTAGTAATTAGTTGAGTACTTAAGTAATATAGTGGTGTTAGGTGCTTACACCTGACACCACAAAATGTTACAAATAATATGCCTTACGTAGAAACCAACGGCATCAATTTATATTACGAAGAGTGCGGGAGTGGTGAGCCGCTGCTATTGATAATGGGCATCACCGCCCCTGGCTCCGTGTGGGCGAAACATGCCGACGACTGGCAGCATCACTTTCGCTGTATTCTGGGTGATAACCGGGGGGTAGGCCGGTCCGATAAACCGGCAGGCCCTTACACAACTGCTCAGATGGCCGACGATTATGCCGGCCTGATCGATAAACTCAGCCTGGGTAAAGTGCGTGTGGCGGGGGTATCCATGGGCAGTACCATTGCCCAGCAGTTAGCGTTGAGACACCCTGATAAAGTACATTCGCTGGTGCTGTTATGTCCGTGGGCGCGCTGCGACCGTACCGCCGAAGCCATCTTTCGGCACATGGCTACGATCAAAGCACGGCTCCGTCCCGAAGAATTTACCAACTACATTCAATTCCTTATTTACGCCAAACGTAGTTGGGATGATGATGCTACCTTTGCTGGTTTACTGGACGGGCGGCAACAGGCGGCCATCGATCCCATGCCACAGCCGTTACACGGTCTGGAGGGCCAGGCTGAAGCCTGTATCACGCACAATACCCTGGCCGATTTACCCTCAATAGACAAGCCCTGTCTGGTGATAGGTGGCCGAAAAGATATTTTTACCCCCGTCTGGATGACCGAGGAGGTAGCAGCTGCTATTCCAAACAGCGAATTGCATCTATATGACGACGCGGGTCATGCCTTCCATTGGGAGTGTATCGACGACTTCAATCCGCGCGTGCGGGAGTGGTTACTAGCTCATTGATTTTAACGAAGTGGCCTGACTCAGTCGGGCCACTTTTCCAATCCGGCGGCAATGCGTAGAGCCCGTTGCACATCGTCCCAATAAAGCCCGCTTTCGTAGCCTGTCGAGATGCGGTCGCAGGTTTCCAGGAAATCGTTGGCTCTCTCAAGCCAAATGAGCTGAGGTGAAGGCTGATTCTCAGTCCCGGGCTGGAGATCGGGTGTATTTTCCATAAGACCAAAGGTATTGTTTTTCATCGTACCTGCACAGTGGGCTTCTTTTTCCAGTGTCAGGGTTTGCCATGCCTTTCATGCCTGATACACTGTTATTTTCACATTTTCTGAGCTATTATAATATAACTAAAATATAGTAACTACTAGATTGTTCTTGAGCGATTTAGCCGTTACATCCATGAAATCTCTGAATTTCTTTGCGCAGATTATAAACAAATGATAATGCTATCAGTTATATGATATAGATAAAACATACACTCAACGCTATGAAAATTGCAGTAGAGAAAGGTCAGGATAAGACCTTGCTAGAAGATGGTCGGCAGCAGGTTACCATCACGGATATTGAAGAAGGTACCAGTGAATATAAAGGGATTCCATTTTTTGCGGTTCGTTTCGAAAACGAAGACGGCTATGTATCGCACCGGTTCTACCAGTCGCAGGCGGGTATGCCAGCTATCATTAGCTTATTCGACATGGTAGGTATCTCTGCTCAGGAAGGAAAAGAACTCGATACCAAGCAATTGATTGGCAAAGAACTGACTATCGAAGTAGGTGAGCGCTCCTACAACGATCCCGAAAATCATAACGAACGCGTTCTGAAACAGGCTGTTAATTTCCTGGCCAGCTAATATTACCCATTACCGACTATTCCGTCCCTTTCCAGGTGAGCCAACCCTAAATGGCAAACAAAAGCACCTAACCAAAAGCCGATGTTCGTAAGGAACGCCGGTGGATGGTCAGGTGCTTTTTAAACATATTACCTCACTACAAATCCACTCGATCATTTACCCGGCAGGCTTGAGGTCGTAAATTTTCCGGATGCTGGAAAACTCGTCGACCAGATTTAGCTTGAGGTCGATGAGCCTTCCCGTTCGAACATCGAATACCCAGCCATGAATTTGGGGAACCCCATTTTTGTACCAGGCTCGTTGTACGTGGTCAATTTTAATAATATTGATGCACTGCTCCTTCACATTGAGTTCGACGAGCCTATCGAATTTTTGCTGATAGTCCGAGATCGAGTCCAGTTCTTTCTGATGAAAGCGGTACACATCCCGCAAGGTTTGCAGCCAGCTGTTCAGTTGGCCCATATCGCTGGGATTCATCGCTGCTTTGACACCACCACACTCATAATGGCCACACACGATAATGTGTTTTACCTGTAAATACTCGACCGCATATTGCACGACGGCATTAATGTTGTTGTCGGTACTAACAACCAGATTGGCAATATTGCGGTGAACGAATACCTCTCCCGGTTGTACTCCCATCAAATCTTCAGCCGTTACCCGACTGTCGCTACAGCCAATGTAAAGGCATTCCGGGTGCTGGCCTTTCGACAGATCCGAGAAATAATTCTCATCGACAGCCAGCTTTTCGGAAATCCACTTTTTATTCTTTTCGAAAACCTGTGTTATGTCCATCATAGTTGCAGGCAAAGGTTAATCGGATTAACTGTTTGTACGAAGAAAGCGATTATCCGCCAATTTTTCAGACAAACATATCTGCCGGTTGCGATCTGCCGAAAGAGCTTCCTGATAAGCCTGCTTCCAACTAAAACGAAGTGGCACGGGCGGGGTACCACAAGGATGGCAAATGGTTGGCGTAACCCAGCCAGTCAAACATAAATCAGGGGAGAAGCCAGTAAATATACTGGCTTCTCCCCTGATTTATGTTTATAAGGTAACTTGTTGAATTAAAGTAGATTGAGGCTCATCATGCCCGATAAAAATTGCAGGCAGCCGTCTTTAACCCGCGTAAATTCGTTGATGACATGCGTGGCATGGCGCTCAATAGTAGCCGAGAGACCAAATCGGGTGTCTTTGCAGGCCGTATTTTTTGAGTGATAGATGCACTCGTTGCTTTCGCAGATTATATTCCGTCGAAGCTGATTAATGTCTCCCTGAAGGTGATTCAAAGCCTGGTCATAATCGACGGCATCATACCGAAGACTACGGCAGTTGTGCTGTTCCATGACATCGTGCAAAAGAGCACGAAGCTGAAGGATTTCTTCTTCCTGTTGCCGGATAATCTGTTTCCAGTGCTGATTATCCTGATGACAGCTGGTAGTCGTGATGGGTAAACTTACAGGGATCGTTTGAGCAGTGTGTGTCATGCTTGAGAGCCTTTAATGGTTTTATGTAGGACGATTTCGACCTGTTGATACAATTCGTGAAAAATATCGGGACTATCAATCTGTCCTGTGTGCCACCACAATTCCTGTCCCTGTTGTAACAGGACAAAAGCTGGTAAGGCGTTAAAATTAAAGCTTCGCACAACCTCAGGGTGGGTCGTATCCGTAATTCGCATAATCTGAACCGCTGGATCCAATCCTGTCCGAATTCTTTCCATTACCTGATCTACTTCAGCCCACTTTCCCACTCCTGAAGGCGAGACTACCAGCAGAACAGGTCGTTGGGATGCCGGTTTTGGCAGTGCAGAATGAGTTAACATAACAATTTGCCGGTTGATGAATGTAAAATTGATGGTTTCTAAAATGACGGTTGTTGAGATAGATCAGTCTAAAAGCTGATTCTACTCAGGTACGTAGCCTGACCAGGTACTTACTTTGTATTCCGAAACTAGAAAACTGTATGTCAGGCGACTCGTTTGAGGCTGTTTTTTCGCATGCTACCATCGCAATCATTGTTTCCAATGAACAGGGGAGTATCATGTCGGCAAACCAGTTTGCACATAATCTCTTTGGTTATGAGCCGGGCGAGATGAGTAGCCTAAGTATCGATGCCCTGGTACCTTCAACCCTTACCAGCCGGCACAAACAGTTGCGGGCCAATTTTTTGGCCGATCCGCAAGTCCGGGCCATGGGCCACGGCCGTGATCTGTACGCCCGTCGTAAGGACGATACCGTTTTCCCTGCCGAGATAAGTCTTAGCTATTTCCGCCAGGCGGAATCCTTATTTGTAGTCGCTTATATTCTCGACATCACTTTTAAAAAGGATGCTGAATATGCTCTGCTTGAACAGAAAAGCCGAATTGAGCAGTTAAACAGTGAACTGGAACAAAAGGTAGTTAACCGGACGAGCGCCCTCATGGCGACATTAAACCAACTGGAACTGTCCAAAAACGAGCTGGCAAAGGCCTTGGATACCGAGCGTGAGCTGGGCGAGCTAAAATCTCGCTTTGTATCGATGGCTTCTCACGAATTTAGAACGCCCCTAAGCGCTATTCTCACATCGGCATCGCTGGTTGAAAAATACCCCGACGTTAACCAGCAGGAAAAGCGGCTCCGTCACATTCAACGAATTCGGGCCTCTGTTAACCACATGAACGATATTCTCGAGGAGTTTCTATCGGTCGGCAGGCTGGAAGAAGGGCGTATCGAGCCCAGAAAGTCGTGGGTTGAGCTACCCAGAATACTGAATGAGGCCATGGCCGATTTGGAGGATATGCTGAAAAAAGGTCAGCGAATTCAAACCGACTTCAACTGTCCGGAACCCGTTCTGACGGACAAATCCCTAATTCGGAAGATAATCGTAAACCTCCTGTCGAATGCCATCAAGTACTCAGCTGAAGATAAAACAGTTGAGTTAAAAGTGAACGTCCGGGCTAATGGTGTACAAATAATCGTCAGTGACGAAGGAATCGGGATATCGGAAGACGATCAAAAGCGGCTGTTTGAACGCTTTTTTCGCGCTAAGAATGCCACCAATTTCGCAGGTACCGGCCTAGGCCTTCATATCGTTGCCAAGTACATCGAACTGTTGAATGGGTCAATTGAACTGTCAAGCCAGTTAGGTGAAGGAACGACCGTAACTATTTTACTCCCCCATGAAAACTATTCTGCTAATTGAAGATAATGATATAATCCGTGAAAATACGGCTGAAATTCTGGAGCTCTCCGGTTACCGGGTCCTAACGGCCAATAACGGTAAAGTAGGGGTTGAACTCGCGCTTGTCGACCGTCCCGATCTTATCATCTGCGATATTATGATGCCCGTGCTGGATGGATATGGCGTTTTGCATATCGTTAATAAAAACCCCGCTCTTACCGGTATTCCATTTATTTTTCTGACCGCAAAATCGGAGCGCGATGATTTCCGGCGGGGTATGGAATTGGGAGCCGATGACTACCTGACTAAGCCGTTCAGCGAAAGTGAGCTACTGAGTGCCATTGAGAGTCGGCTAAACCGATTTACTATGCTGTTGTCAGATAGCGGTACGGGAGAGGAGGGACCAGGGCGTTCAGCTGTGGAGGCACCCACAAATGGATGGTTTCAGGCGCTGATTGCTAATCGTAAGTTGCACCGGGTACCCAAAAAGCAGTTTATCTACAGCGATGGAGATGAACCGACGCGGCTTTATTTTCTAAAAAGCGGACGGGTGAAAATTGTCCGCACCAGCAACGATGGGAAGGAACTGGTAACCGATCTTTTCGGCCCGAACAGTTTCATCGGTTACCGGGCACTGCTGGAGAATATAAATTATTCGGATTCTGCGGTTACACTGGATGATTCGGAGCTGATCTACATTCCTAAAAACGAATTTTTGCAGATTCTGGCCATACAGCCCGAAGCCGGGCGTCAGTTTGTCCATATGCTGGCGGGCCATATCAGTGGTAAAGAGGAACAGTTGCTGAGTATGGCCTACAGCTCACTGCGCCGTCGGGTAGCCGATACACTCCTGCGGCTGGGCACTTCGCCAGACGGTGAGCCGGTACCGCCAATACAGCTATCCCGCGACGATCTGGCAGCTGTAATTGGTACGGCGACGGAGTCCCTGATTCGGATTCTGACCGAATTCAAGCATGATGGACTGATTGAAATGAGTAGCGCAGGCATACGGCTTGTGGAGCCGGATAAACTTCGGCGAGCGAACTGGTAATTAAGTTCGTTTGAATTCGATCATTCAAATAGGTTAGTGAATGCGGAATGGAACCGGCTAAGGTCGTAAATTAGCGTTCTTTAGGGAGCGAGTTGTGAAGCAGCCAGATAATAGAAAGATTATTCACATCGACATGGATGCTTTTTATGCATCCGTTGAGCAGCGGGATAATCCTGAATTACGAAACAGGCCACTGGCCGTTGGGGGATCCCGGCAGCGCGGGGTGGTGGCCGCGGCCAGTTATGAAGCCCGACAGTTTGGTGTCCGGTCGGCCATGGCCTCGTCTATTGCCCTGCGAAAGTGCCCTGATTTAGTGTTCGTTAAACCCCGGTTTGACGTTTATAAAGCCGTTTCCAATCAGATTAGGTCTATTTTCGCCCGTCATACCGACCAGATAGAACCGCTTTCGCTGGACGAAGCGTATCTGGATGTTACGGATAACTTACCGGAAAACTCATCGGCTACCCAGATTGCCCAACTCATCAAAGAGCAAATTAAACAGGAGACCCTCCTAACCGCATCAGCGGGTGTTTCGTACAATAAATTTCTGGCTAAACTAGCGTCTGATTACCGAAAACCAGATGGCTTGTATGTGATCAAGCCGCAACAGGGACCGGGGTTTGTGGAGGGATTAACGGTCGGTCAGTTTCATGGCATCGGGCGCGTCACCGCCGAAAAGATGAATCAGCTTGGCATCTTTACCGGTTTGGATTTGCGGGGGCAGACCGAAGCATTTCTAACCCGGCATTTTGGTAAAGTGGGTCATCATTATTACTGTATTGCACGGGCAATTGACCACCGGCCGGTAACCCCCAACCGAATTCGTAAATCGGTTGGGTCCGAAAATACGTTTGCTGACGATTTAACGGAACAGGACCAATTGATTGATCAGTTGATTCCGCTGGTCGATAGTGTCTGGAGTTATTGCGAACGAACATCCGTGCGGGGAAGAACCCTCACGCTGAAAGTGAAGTACGCCGATTTTGAGCAGATTACACGCAGTCGCACAACATTGGGTATACTTTCCAGTAAAACTATGCTGACCCAGATTGCCGTTGATCTGCTAACCACTTTGTTTCCGCTACCTAAAGGTATTCGACTGCTGGGCGTGTCGTTATCAAATCTACAGTCGGGCGAGCGTCCTGAAAATGGCCAGCTTACCCTTGATTTATGAGCGCGTAATTCAATTTTAAGTGCCTTTGCTCAGTCTTCCGAAGGCCCTTCAACTGGAGTTGGCTGTCTGTCAATTCGCGTACGAATCGGAACCTATAAGGGTAGGCGTTATGGCCAGCTCCCAAACCTTTTTTCTATAATGAGCCAGTAACTGCTCAAAGGTTATGATCGACAAGTGCTGATTCTGATCAGAATACACTTTGCGGGATTTATATTTTCTCTTGCCCATTAGTCTATATAGATAGCATACTAAACTCATCCAAAGATATAGGTTAATGCATGTTGAGTACAATGTATACCAACAAAACTGATTATATGGTAAAATTTACTCTATCTACTCTATTGAAGTACTAAAAGTTATCAAAAAAATCATTTAATACCTTAATAGTGTCTATATTGTTTAAAAATGGCACATGTAAAATGTAGAGTGATTAATTATTTTAGATGAGTTTTGCACAGAACATCAAGAGGAAACGAGTGGCCGTTACTGACCTTAAGTGCTGTTTATTTTTCCGGAATGACAAGGTGGCAGGCGTAGGGCTAATAAGCACGTATATGGATTATGATTGCCGTCTATATAAAAAACGAATAGCAAACAACCCGTTTGATTTACCTTTAACCAACGCCTACACCGTCCTACAGGGTACTTATCATGCCTAAATCTTTGTTAATTACATTGCTCGTGGCTGGGATATTAATGCCGTTTAGCCTGTTCGGATATATAGATTCATTTTTTTTGTTTCCTATATGTCTGATCCTGCTATTGTATATGATGACCAAAGAGGCCCGCAAGCGTAAATGAAACCAGGCTGATTTTACCGCTATTTCATAGCGAAGCCAGTGGGTAACTACTAACTTAATAAATACCGCTCCGCCAACTGTGTGAACAGCTGCATCCGCGTCGAGGTACTTTTCGTAAGTCATGGGAACTCTATTTATATAGCTATAGTCAACGAGTAGCTACTTCACAGCAGGGGGAGCAGCTTGGGACACTTACTTTCAAACGAAGCTAACAGAGTTTGTTGCCTCACTACCGTTTGACCATTGCTGCCTCTCGAGTAACAGTTATATATATCTGAATATGTTATTTTTTATAGAAAAAATAGGTAAAAATATATAAACTATATTTTAAGTGGGAAATACCCCGAAAATAAGCGAGTTATAGATATTATTGTAAGACGCTGTTCTGACAAGTTGACCCAATTCATTGTGTTTTAACTAAATCCGGAGCGCTGATAGATCTATTAAACTAACTCGTTATGATGAATTCATTACCTGATTATGCCAGGAACAGACGATGGAAGTGGCTGCTCGTTCCTCTATTTTTGTTCGCCGTACAGCTTAGTTATGCGCAATCCACCATTACAGGTACCGTAACCGATGCCACTACCGGTGAGGCTATGGCTGGTACAACTGTTCAGGTTAAGGGAACCAACGTTGGGGCAACTACCAATGCGGCTGGACAATACCAGATTTCGTTACCTGCCACAGGGAAAGTGCTGATTTTTTCGTTCATTGGCTATCAACCCGCTGAAGTTACGGTTGGCAATCGCAGCGTGGTCGACGCGAAGCTGAGTAGTTCAGATAACGCGCTGAGTGAAGTGATAGTAGTCGGGTACGGGGTGCAAAACCGGCGCGATGTCACTACCGCCATTGGCTCTGTAAAAGCGAAAGATCTGGCTAACCAGCCAGTGGCCAGTTTCGATCAGGCGCTGGCAGCAAAGATTGCCGGGGTAACGGTCACGCAAACGTCCGGTGCGCCGGGTGCTGCGCTGTCTATTCGGGTGCGGGGTACGGGCTCCATCAGTGCGGGTAACGATCCGCTGTATGTGGTAGACGGGATTCCGCTCTCGCGCGATACCAAATTTGCAACGGGCGGTACCAACACGCAGTTTCCCGACAACCCGATCAACGTACTAAGCACGCTCAATACCGATGATATCGAGAGTATTGAAGTGCTTAAAGATGCATCGGCAGCGGCCATCTATGGCTCCCGCGGTTCCAATGGGGTTGTACTTCTGACTACCAAGCGGGGTAAGGAAGGCAAAACGGTGGTGAGCTACGACTCTTACCTTGGCATTCAGCAGGTGTCCAGGAAGATCGATATGCTCAATGCCTATGAGTATGCCCAACTGAGCTACGAAGCTAAGAATAATGCCTATATCGACCGGAATCCAACTGGCAAACCAACCGATTCGAATGATATCCGGACTAAAGGGGTAGGGGCACCCAGTACACTTATTCAACCCGAAATTGTGCCCTACCTTTCCGGGCAGCCGGGCCTGACAAATACCGACTGGCAGGATGCCATCTTCCGGTCGGCACCAATTCAGAATCACACGATTTCAGTTTCGGGTGGGAAAGAAAATGTAAAGTTCTACGTATCGGGAAACTACCTCGATCAGCGTGGGGTGGTTATCAACTCGGGTTTTAAACGGTACAGTGCCAGGGCAAATGTCGACGTGAAAAGTGGCCGGCTTACGGTAGGGGTCAACCTGAATCCAACCTATTCATACCACGATCTCATTAAGGCCGAAGGTCCCTACCTGGGCGAAGGGGTAGTGGGTCTGGCGTTGCAGATGGCCCCGATTTTTCCGGTGTATAACGCCGACGGCTCCTATAATTTCGGCAATAACGGCTGGGGGTACGGCGCCACATCGATTCTGAACCCGGTGGCAATTGCCAACCAGGTGAGCGATAAATTGAGCCAGCTGCGGGTATTGGGCAATACGTATGCGCAGTACGATATTCTGAAAGGATTATCGTACAGACTGAGCCTGGGGGCTGATATCAACAGTTTTCAACGCGATTATTACCGACCATCGACGCTTGAAATCCGCGACCGGAAAGGGCCGTCCGTGCCAACGGGCTTTTCCAGAGCCCAAAACTTCGTGAACTGGCTGGTCGAAAATACGCTGAACTACAACCGGTCGTTCGGGGTGCACAATGTCTCGGCACTGGCGGGTTTCTCGTCGCAGAAGGACAGGCGGGTGGCCAATGAATTAACGGCCACCAACTTCCCCAATGACTTAGTCCAGACGCTCAACGCCGGTCAGGTTTCGTCCGGGAGTTCGGATATTCAGGAGTGGTCATTGCTCTCCTACATTGGTCGGGTTCAGTACGATTACAACGGGAAATACCTGCTGTCGGCTGCTATTCGGGCCGATGGGTCGTCGCGCTTTGGGCGAGCGAACCGCTGGGGGTATTTCCCGTCGGTGTCGGCGGGCTGGAATGTCTCCCAGGAAACGTTTCTGAAATCAGCCACCTGGCTGAGCGATCTAAAGCTGCGTGCCAGCTACGGTCTGACGGGTAATTTCCAGATTCCAAATTATGGCTCGGTGAGTTTGCTGGGCTATCAGAACTACATTCTCGGCCCCGAAACCATTGTGAGCGGGTTAGCGCCCACCAACTCGGCCAACGACAAGCTGAAATGGGAGAAAACGGCCATGTTCGATGTGGGTTTCGACGTGAGTTTCCTGCGTAACAAGCTGAACCTGACCTTCGATTACTACCACGCCAACACCTCCGATCTATTGTTGAACGTGCCCGTTCCGCGTGCGTCGGGCTTCAGTACCGAGTTGCAGAATATTGGTAAAGTCAACAACCAGGGTGTTGAACTTACACTGGGAACCCGTCAGACGTTCGGGCGTTTCCGCTGGGAGGCCAGTGCCAACATAGCCGCCAACCGCAACAAAGTGATCGCGCTGGGGCCTTCCGGCGATCCGATCATTGTGGCCGGTGGTGTGGCGGGTGCACAGTTTATCACTCAGATTGGCCGACCTATTGGCGAGTATTATACGATGATCAACGATGGTGTGTTTAAAAATCAGGCCGAAATAGACGCCTATCCTCATACCACGACCACCCGCCCCGGCGATTTTAAATTCAGGGACAACAACGGCGACGGTAAAATTGACTTCAGCAGCGACCGGGCCGTTACGGGCAGCTACTTCCCGAAATACACGTTTGGGTTTACCAACAACTTCGCCTACCGGGGCTTCGATCTGGGCGTTGCCATTCAGGGCGTTCAGGGGCATAAAATCCTGAACCTGATCCGACGTTACATCTACAACATGGAGGGTAATGGCAACCTGTTCCGGGGCGCGCTGGACCGCTGGCAGTCGCCCGATAATCCGGGGAATGGGCTGGTGAACCGGGCGAACCGTCTGGCCTCCGGCTCCAATGGCGAAATCTCGACCTGGCACATTGAAAGTGGCTCGTATGTGCGTATTCGGACCATTACACTCGGGTATGCGCTGCCAACGGCCCTGCTTCAGAAAATTCGTCTGAGCCGCGCCCGCCTGTATGTGACCACCCAAAACCCGTTCACCTTCACCAAATACCTCGGCTACAACCCAGAGGTAAACAGCCGCCCCGACAGCGCGCTGTCGTCGGGAGAGGATTATGGCACGTATCCATTGCCCCGCACAACTTCGGTTGGCATCAACTTATCCTTCTAGCCTTAGTTATGAAAAAGATAACCGTTTTACTAGCCTTCATTATCGGGCTTTCGGCTTGCCGGAAAGACTTTCTAGACTTAAAGCCGCTGTCGCAGCCCAACGCTGATAATTTTTATAAAACAGCCAACGACTTCGGCAACGCGGTCAATGGTGCTTACGATGCGCTCCAGAGTGCGAGTCAGTACGGGGGCGATTACAACACCATCGTGGAGGCCCGAAGTGATAATGTTCTGGATAACGACCCCTCGTCGAGTGCCGGACTGCGTTATAATATCGACCGATTTATTGAACCAACTACAAACTCGGTCCTGCGCGACACCTGGGGAAGTCTGTACACCGGCATCAACCGCTGCAACCTGATTCTGGACAAGATTGACGCTGTGTCGATGGATGCGACACTGAAAGCCCGATACAAAGGGGAGGCCCAGTTTATCCGGGCGTTGTCGTACTTCAACCTGGTTCGGTTGTGGGGGAAAGTGCCGCTCGTGCTGAAAGCCGGTTCAACCACCGAGGCCCGGTCGTATGTGCGCAACGAAGTAACCGAAATTTACGCAGCCATTGAAAAAGACCTGACCGATGCGGCTGCCGGTTTACCTGCTACCTATGCGGGTGTGGACGTTGGCCGGGCTACGTCCGGTGCTGCCAAAGGATTGCTGGGCAAGGTGTATGTGACGGAGAAAAAGTACGACCTGGCCGTATCGACCCTGCGTGATGTTGTGAACGGCACCACCTATCGGCTGCTGCCCAATGTGGCCGATGTCTTTCTGGTTAGCAACAAGAACAATGCAGAGATACTGTTCGCGGTGAAGTTCAAAAAAGGCGGCTTACAGGGCGAAGGACACGGTTCCTGGTACGGCACCAGCATTGGCGACAACATCGAACCGTCGCTGCGGGCGGCTTATCTGCCAACCGATAAGCGGCTTCCGCTAACAGTTCAGGTGCCGGTGCCAACCAGTATCAACGCTATACCCCGGAAGTTTTACGATGAACTGTCAGGTACGAACGACGTAGGTAATGACTTCCCGGTGCTGCGCTTTGCCGACGTACTGCTGTTGTATGCCGAAGCACTGAACGAAGTGGGTTATCAGGCCGATGGAGAGGCATTCCGGACGCTCAATCTGGTGCGTACGCGGGCGGGTGTTCCTAATTATACCGGAACGCAGTTGGCCACCAAAGACGCTTTTCGTACGGCAGTCATTAACGAGCGCCGATTGGAACTGGCGCTGGAGAACGACCGCTGGTTCGATCTGATTCGGACGGGTACGGCCGTGGAAGCCATCAAAGTAACGGGGATCACCATGCCTGCTTACCGAACCCTGTACCCGGTTCCGCAGTCGGAAATCGATACGTATAACAACAAGACAACTTTCCCGCAGAATCAGGGATATTAATTGACTAAACAACGTTAGTTTTTTAATCACAGAAGCACAAAGGCCACAGAGAACTCAATCCTCTGTGGCCTCTGTGCCTCTGTGATTAAAAAGCTAATTCGAGCTTGGCTTAACCTGTTTGCCAGTTCTCTGGCACCTCTTTAATCATCATTCAGTTAGTTACTTCGTCGACGGGTTTCCGGCTCTTTCCTGGCGTACCGCTCGCCATACCTGGCTTGCTGCGTCCCCTTCTTTTTCGCCAACACGGGTTTGAATGATAGAAACCAGGTGCGTAAGCTCTCCTTCGGTGAGCCCGTTATGCAAGCCGATATTCAAATGGCTGCGTAATTGACTGTCAACACCACCCAGACTGGCGAGCGCCGAAATGGTGGCCAGTTCGCGGGTTTTCCAGTCCAGGTTATCCCGTCCGAAGATAGCACCAAACAGGTGTTCTTTCAGAAACTGGTCAATAGCCGGTGCAAACTCAAAAAGACCCCCTTTTACGGGCATTCCGATGAGCTTAGTTTGATTGTCCGTGCCAAACTGCCGTCTGTTTTGATCCGCCGGCAGGGGTGAGGGTTCTTTACCTGCCGGGTCATTGATACCCCGTTGCTTACGTTCTTTCAGCACGTCCATAAACGCTTGCAGGGCGTTCAGGCTGCGGGGGAATCCGGCATACGCGTAGAGCTGCACCAGAACTTCTTTAACCTCGCTGATGGTCAGGCCAGCGTCCAGACCCGCATTCAATGCTTTCGTCAACTGAGGTATTTTACCCTGGGCCATGAAGGCCGAAATGGTAACGATCGCTTGTTGGCTTTGGGTCAATTGCGGTTCGGTTTGTTTCGTTTGCATAGGAACTGCCGTTGCTGGTTGGTTCGCTTGTAAGGCGCTGCATACAGAGACTGCCAATAGAGCCGCTGTCAACGCTGTTTGACGTAGAATCATCAGTAAGCTTTGTCTATGATGAATGTAAGTTGCATCGCTTAGGTGCTAGTATATACTTCAGCTTTACCCATATGTCTCTAGCGGTCAATCATCTTTTGGGCCTGCTCGGAGTACCGTCCGCCCTGCACGTCAATGCGGGAAAGAGCCGCTGCGATGGATGCGAGGTCGTTGGCGCTCAGTGTAATGTTAACGGTCCCAAGGTTTTCGTTCAGCCGGTGTATTTTGGTAGTGCCCGGAATGGGAACGATCCACGGTTTTTGGGCCAACAGCCACGCTAGCGCAATTTGGGCGGGTGTGGCGCTTCGCTCACTGGCCATACTGCCGAGCAACTCGACCAGCGCTGCGTTTGCTTTTCGGTTCTCTTCCGAAAAACGGGGAACTGTATTCCGGAAATCCGTTTGGTCGAAGACCGTTGTCTCGTCGATTTTTCCGGTCAGGAACCCTTTACCCAACGGACTGAAGGGGACAAAGCCAATACCCAGCTCTTCCAGAGTAGGCAGAATTTCGGCTTCCGGTTCGCGCCACCAGAGCGAATATTCACTTTGCAGAGCCGTTACGGGTTGCACGGCATGCGCCCGGCGAATGGTGTTGACGCCTGCTTCCGACAGACCGAAATGCTTCACCTTACCTTCCTGAATCAGGTCTTTTACGGCCCCTGCCACGTCTTCAATCGGTACATTGGGGTCAACGCGATGCTGATAAAACAAGTCGATGACGTCGACCCTCAGCCGTTTTAGGGAGGCTTCGGCAACGGCTCGTATGTTCTCGGGACGGCTATTTAGCCCGGCCTGTTTCCCCTCCTGAAAGTTGAATCCGAATTTAGTGGCAATGGCTACCTTGCCTTTGAACGGTTCGAGGGCTTCGCCAACCAGTTCCTCGTTGGTATAGGGGCCATACACCTCGGCCGTGTCGAAGAAAGTCACGCCCTGCTCAACGGCGGCCCGAATCAATTTAATAGCCTCGCCCTTTTCGGTGGCCGGACCGTAGCCAAAGCTCAGACCCATACAGCCCAGTCCAAGGGCTGATACGTCCAGGCCACTTTTCCCTAATGTTCTTGTTATCATGTTGTTGATAGAACTGTGGTTACGCTTGCGTTTTTGTATGAATGACGTTAGCTGCCGACTTTATAACTACTTAACCATTTTACCATAGCCGGGTCGCGGTGGTCGAAGAATAGACTGGCCTTTGTATCCAGCGTTTTGATGGCGTCCATATCGTCCGCACTGAGTTGAAAATCGAGGCTGTTGACGTTCTCGATCATCCGTTCTTTGCGTACTGACTTAGGGATGGCGACAACGCCCCGTTGGGTTAGCCAGCGCAGGACAACCTGGGCAGTGGTTTTGTTATACTTCGTTGCGATTGTTCCGAGAAGTTCATTGCCGAACAGGTTATTTTTGCCTTCCGCAAATGGGCCCCACGATTCGATCTGCACCTTGTTGTCGATCATAAACTGCTGCGTGTCGATCTGCTGGTGGAACGGATGGGTTTCGACCTGGTTAACCGCCGGAACGATCTCGTTATGACCGATCAGGTCAATCAGCCGGTCGGGGTGGAAGTTACTCACGCCAATGGCTCGGATGCGTCCTTCTTTGTACAGCTCCTGCATGGCCCGCCATTCGCCGTACACGTCGCCTATGGGCTGATGGATCAGGTACAAATCCAGGTAGTCCAGTTGCAGCTTCTTCATCGACAGCTCGAAGGCTTTCAGCGTGTCATCGTAGCCGTTGGTCTGTATCCAGAGCTTGGTGGTAATAAATAAATCTTCTCTGGATACGTTACTTTTTCTAATGGCCTGTCCTACTGCTTCCTCATTATTATACGCAGCCGCTGTGTCGATCAGCCGATAGCCGGTGTCGATGGCATCCCGTACGCTCCGTTCACACTCGGCGGGATCGGGAACCTGATAAACGCCGAATCCCAGAATAGGCATTTCTACCCCATTGTTCAATACTACGTGTTGCATTGGTTGTTTACGTTTGTAGTACAAAGGTCCGGTCATTTTTTTGCCCGGATGGTATACAGATTACAGTGATTACTACCAATATTCCGGATAGGAAGATGGTGGTACCGGGCGGGGTAAAAAAAGCGGTAATTTTGAGCTAGATAAACAAACCGTGCTATGGACCTTTTGCGACGATTTGAGAACGTGAATGACTACAATGTCTTCAACAATACAGAAACACGTCATCCGCTGGTGAGTGTAATAGATATGTCGAAGGCTCACCCAAGGCAGATCTCGACCATGTATTATGGTTTATATGCAATCCTATTAAAAGATGTAAAATGCGGTGATCTTCGCTATGGTAGGCATACGTATGATTATCAGGAAGGTACCCTGGTGTTCATTGGCCCCGGGCAGGTAATCAGCGTTGAAAATGCAGGGGAAATCTATCAACCCAAGGGCTATGCCGTTGTCTTTCATCCCGATCTCATTCATGGCACGGCTCTTGGTCGGCACATTCAGGACTATTCGTTTTTCGGGTATCAGTCCAACGAAGCGCTGCATTTATCGGAGCGAGAACGGAAAATCGTACTGGACTGCTTTTCGAAAATCGACTACGAATTGGAACATGCCGTTGACAAGCACAGTAAACGCTTGATTGTTTCCAACATTGAACTGTTATTGAATTACTGTGTCCGTTTTTACGACCGGCAGTTCATTACCCGTGATACCGTGCATCAGGGCGTTCTGGAACGGTTTGAAGTCTTGTTGAACGCCTATTATCTGACTGACAAGCCCCTCACCATTGGATTGCCTTCAGTAGCCTGGTGCGCCGGCGAATTGAACCTGTCGGCCAACTATTTTGGTGATCTGGTGAAAAAAGAATCAGGCAAAACGGCGCAGGAGTACATTCAGTTGAAGGTGATGGATGTCGCCAAAGCGCGCCTTTTTGACCCCGGCAAATCGGTGAGTCAAATCGCTTATGAACTAGGCTTTAAGTATCCCCAGCACTTTAACCGACTGTTTAAACAACGGGTTGGTCAATCGCCCAACGAATACCGTATGATCCACAATAACTAATAAGCCAGCGCTTTATGACAGTCAGTGAGTGCCTTTTTATGTAAAAGCAATGCGGAAAATACTCAGTCCTGCCGTTATCGGTAATAGTGGTAAGTAATACCGTAAGATGTATACAAACGAGCGTTTGAGCGCAAAGTACCTTTGTGCCATACCGACCTACTTGTTTGAGACCATCGTATAAATGAGACAACTACTTACCTCTTTACTCCTAATTTCGATCGCTTTTTTACCGGAGATAAGCACCGGACAAGCTACCGATAGTACCCAAATTGCATCCACAGCGGGAATAGCCACAGTGGCCGTATCCACAGGGGGCGCATTCATGGGGGGCGCATCTACAGCTCCCGTGTCTACCTCTCTAGAGGCCGTTTCTACGTTTTCGGGTTCTGTGGGAATTACCAACAATGGGTTCTCCATTGTTCCAACTTTCTCGCTAAACAGACCGGCGACGGTTATGAATTTTTACTGGCGGAAGAACCGATTCAGTTTCGATCCCGACATTCGCCTGGTATCGGATGCCAGTAAAGGGGGCTTTATTTTCTGGTTTCGCTACCGCCTGATCGAGAAAAAGAAATTCAGTTTGCGGGTGGGTGCCCATCCGGCTTTTTCGCTGGTCAGGAAAACCATCAGTGATAACGGCACCGATAGCGAAATTACCGAAATGCTGCGATTTGCCGCCGTTGAAGTGGTTCCAACCTACACAATCAGACCAAACTGGAGCATCGGAGCCGTTTACCTGCACGGGAGTGGCCTTCAAAATCATGGGCCTCAAAACACCAATGTGTTCTTTTTGAATAACACTATTTCAAACATCAACGTAGGGGGCAGTTTCAAACTCAACCTCATCCCAACGGTGTATCTGTTGTATCTTGATGGGCATGAGGGCAGCTATTTCTCTGGAACGGCCATACTGTCGAAGAAAAACGTACCATTCACGATTCAGTCCACCATCAACCAGACCATCAATTCCAACATTCCGGGCAACAAAGACTTTATGTGGAACGTGATGCTGGCTTATAATTTTAGTAAAACGTTAAGAACGTTACCCTAACCAGCAGCCATATCGCAGCGCAAAATCAGGATGAACAACTACAACCTTTCGAATCAAGAGCGAATGACAAATACGCATCGTTTCAGCGGCTTACGGCTATGGCGGGTGCTGACGGTAAGCATGCTGTTACTGCTATCGGCTGGACCGACTCTCTGTCAACCCAAATCCCGGATGGTACGAATGGCTAAAATTGTAGTTGACTCGGTTCAATTGGAACACTACAAGATTCTTCTAAAAGAGGAAATCGAAGCCTCTGTGCGCCTTGAGCCCGGTGTCCTGACACTATATGCCATGACGGAAAAGGACAATCCGACACACATCACGATTCTGGAAATCTACGCAGATTCTGCTGCTTACAAGGCGCACATCCAGACGCCCCATTTTCTGAAATACAAAACCGGAACGAAAGACATGGTGAAGTCGCTGGAACTAGTAGAGACGGTGCCGCTTGTGCCCGATATGAAGATCAAGTAGTGGTTCCTGAACGGGAGACTGTATCGGCCAATGGACACCGTTGGACTACTGATGCAGCAGAGCAAATGAATACGTTGGCCAGAATATGCCCCGTGCCTAAATTGACTATCTTTAGGCGGTACACATTGACCAGCACCTACACATGACAAACTGTAAAAGTCTAGTTTACTTCTCTCTAACGCTCTTGTTGGCAGTCGCCTGTCAACGAGCGGCCACGCCAACGACAACTATTCCGACAACAAAACGCGTCGTTATAACGGGTATCGACCCGACTAAAAAACCCGGCGATGATTTTTTTAAATACGCCAATGGCATCTGGACGGATACCGCCCGGATACCCGAAAGTCAGGCAGGCGTAGGGGCATATTCCTTCATGAATTACCCGCAACGAATTCGGCTGCAGGGAATTCTGGACAGCGTTTCGTCCCGGCAATTTCCGGCCGGGAGCATCGAACAAAAGGTGGGCGATTTCTACGCGTCAGGCATGGATACAGCCGCCATCAATAAACGAGGGTATGATCCCATTAAGCCCCTGCTCGGCCGTATTGATGCGCTGACCGATGTGTCCGGGTTAATGAAGCTGGTGGCCGAAGAACAGAAAGCAGAGAATTGGTCCATTATTGGTTTTTACGTTGGCCCCGACAATGAACGGAGTTCGATCAATATTTCGGAGTTTAGTCAAACCGGAATTGGCCTTCCCGAACGGGATTATTACTTTAAAACCGATTCGTCAACCGGTTCAATTCAGAAGGCTTACCGAAACTACCTCACCCGCCTGTTTGAACTGACCGGTACTGACGCAGCCACAGCCCGGAAAAATGCGGCTACCGCTTATGATATTGAAAAGCAGCTGGCCACCGCCCACCGGACGAATATTGAGCGCCGGGACGTAAAAGCTAACTACAATAAACTGGCGGTCGCTGATCTTGCCAAAAGACACTCTGCCCTAAACTGGCCAGCGTTGTTGACCAACTTGGGCGTACAGGCTGATTCCGTCAACGTTGCGCAGCCGGGGTATTATGACAAGCTGAACACGCTGCTGACATCCGTTTCCATAAATGACTGGAAAGTGTATTTGAAAGCGCATGCCCTCACTAACTATGCCGGTTACCTGAGTCAACCCTTTGTGAACGAGTCATTTGTGTATTCGAAAATACTAACCGGACAGGCGGCTAAAAAAACTCGGGCGGAGGAAATGACGCAGGTGGTCGATGGATCGCTCGGCGAGGCACTGGCCCAGATATATGTAAAAAAATACTTTCCGGAAGAAGCCAAAAAACGGATAACGGCTTTAGTCAACAACCTTAAAAAAGCTTTTGAAGCCCGGATCAACAAGCTGGACTGGATGAGTGATTCGACCAAAACCCGGGCGAAAGAAAAACTGTACGCCTTTACCGAGAAAATCGGCTATCCCGACAAATGGAGAGACTACTCGAAGGTGGACGTTAAACGCAATGCTTATTTTGAAAACCGCTTGTCGGCAAACAAAAATGAGTACCTCCAAAGCGTGGTGAAAGTAGGGAAGCCGGTCGACCGGACGGAATGGCATACAACACCACCCACGGTAACAGCGTACAACAATCCTCCGCTCAATGAGATCGTTTTCCCGGCGGGTATATTACAACCACCTTATTTCGACGTGAATGCCGATGATGCACTGAACTACGGCGGTGTCGGCATGGTAATTGGTCACGAAATAACGCACTCGTTCGACGATCAGGGCGCGCAATTTGACAAAGTTGGCAACGTAACAAACTGGTGGACAAAAGACGATTATGCCAAATTCAAAGCCAGAACAAATCAGGTAATCGACCAATATGACAAGTTCACGGTATTGGATTCTGTGCACGTAAAAGGGGCCTTGACCGTGGGCGAAAACACGGCAGACATTGCCGGGGTGGCTATTGCCTACGATGCGTTTAAGCTGACCGAGCAGGGAAAAAGTACAACAAAACTCGATGGCTTTACGCCCGATCAACGGTTCTTTATCTCGATCGCCCGGATTTGGCGCGTGAAAACCCGAGATGCCTACATGAGTATGTACGTGAACACCAACCCTCACTCGCCAGCCAAGTGGCGCGTAAATGGCCCGCTAATGAACTTTACCCCATTTTACAATGCCTTTGATGTAAAACCGGGCGATAAAATGTATAAGGCGGAAAAGGACAGAATCGTGGTTTGGTAAGATTGGGATTCAGACCACCGATTCATTCAAAACGAAATACGTCTAAATCTAAAAGGGGACTTTGTTCGAACGTGAACAAAGTCCCCTTTTAGATTTAGAGATAGTAGCCAGTTCTAGCGTTTAGATCCGCTTGTCTAACTCGGGCTTGAACGGCTGGTTATAGTGCCGTTTGCCAGTGGTTTTATACAAGGCGTTGGCCACGGCACCAAACACCGGTGGGAAAGGCGGTTCGCCCAGGCCGGTTGGGTCGATGTCGTTTTCCACAAAATGAACGTCGATCTGCTTCGGCGCTTCGTTATGGCGAATGATGCGGTAGTTATGAAAATTACCTTGTTCAGGAGCCCCGTTCTTATGCGTAAGCGCCCCGTAAAACGCATTGCCGATGCCATCGACGACGGCTCCCTGCACCATGTTTTTAGCTGAATCGGGGTTGACCACGATACCGCAGTCAATGGCACTGAATACCCGCTCCACATACGGCTGCCCATCGCGGGTCACCATATCGACCACGTGAGCCGCGTAGGAGTTGTGGCAGAAATAAGCCGCCACACCCCGATGGTATTTCTCTTGTCCGGGCGTCGATCCGCCCGCCTTGTTCCAGCCCGATTTATCCCGCACCAGGGTGAGTACACCTGCGTATCGGTCGGCATCATATTCATTATTTTTGCCTACCGGATTTTCCTTTGCCCGTTTCAAGAGCTCCAACCGAAACTCGATCGGGTCTTTGCCCATAGCCTCGGCCACTTCATCCAGAAAGGATTGTTCGGCGGCTGCGTTGAAGTTCGAACGTGGTGCCCGGAAGGCCCCAATGGTAATATTGGACGGAATCTCCCAGCCTTCGGCCAGGTAATTGTCCACGGCTCCGGCCGGGAAACGGTTGGCATGAATGGCATGTTCCGGTATACCTCCCCCTTTAACATGGAAACCGATCAGGTTTTTATTGGCATCCAAAGCCGCCCGATACGTGGCCGTGTACATCGGGCGATATATGCCATACGTCATATCATCTTCGCGGGTGTAGATCAGCTTAATCGGCGCTTTGACTTTCTTCGAGATTAGAGCCGCTTCGGACATATAATGAGCATATGCCCGGCGACCAAAGCCACCACCCATGCGCGTCATTTTAATCTCAATCTTGTCGGCAGGAAGATTGAGAATTTTCGACAGCGTGGGTTCAACCCATCCCGGTGCCTGTATGGGGCCAACAAATACGGCTTTGTCATCCATTACATGGGCGAAGAAGTTCATTGGCTCCATGCAGTTGTGCGCCAGAAATGGAGCGTTGTAGGTGCGTTCAATAATCTGAGCCGCATTTTTAAACGCCGTTTCGGGGTCACCGTCTTTTCGTAATTGCTGAGCCGGTCTTTTGGCGTACTCCTGCATTTTTTCGAGCTGGGCAGTCGTACTCTCCAACTCACCCGGAACAGTAACCTCGCGTTTTCCGCCCCGCCCCGCCATGGTATCTTTGGTGGCACCGGCTGGCTCCCATTGGGCTACCAGCTTTTTGCGGGCATTCATCACTTCCCAGGTCGTTTTGCCTACAATAACCAGCAGATCGTTGAAGGTGCGGGTGTCGAAGCCACCTTGCTCGAAACCATCTTGGTACAGTTTCAGACTAAAAACGTCTTTAATGCCCGGCATTTTCATGGCTTGCGACGCATCGAACGACTTAAGCTTCATGCCAAAAGCCGGCGGGTGCTGAATCATGGCGATCAACATACCATCTGCCCGATAGTCCAATCCAAACAGGGGTTTGCCGGTAATGACCTTGAGACCCTCGACGTTTTTCTTCGAATTCCGAACAATGGTAAAATCCTTCGGGTCTTTTAATTTCACGCCTTTGGGCACGGCAACAGTAGCCGCTTTACTGGCCATTTCGCCATATTTCGCTGATTTGCCGCTCGAGTGATGCAATACACCCGCTTTGGTCGTTACTTCAGCGACTGGCACATTCCACGTTTGGGCGGCTGCCTCACACAGCATTTGCCGGGCGGCTGCTCCCGCTTCGCGGAGGGGTTTCCAGTACATCCGAACCGAATTGCTGCCCCCCGTAAACTGGGGACCCAGCTTCGCGTTGTCGTGCGGTCCCATTTCCACGACCACGTTTTTCCAGTCGGCATCCAGTTCTTCGGCCACCATCATGGGTAACGAAGTCATTACATTCTGGCCAAACTCTGGATTGGGGCACAGAAGTTTAATGACGTTGTCGGGGGTAATCTGGATGTATCCATTGAGTTCGACCCACTGCTCGGGCAGGTTCAGAGCCTCCAGTTTGTCAGCAGCTTTTGCGCTCGATAACCAGCTAACGCTGAGTAGCATACCGCCACCCGAAAGCAGTGAAGCTTTCAGGAAAGACCGCCTGTTATATGTTGTCTTAGTCGTTTTCATGTCAGTAAGGGATCATGGAAAATGTACAATGCATAATGGCTGATGTTCAGTAGTTAATGGCCCATTATTCACTATCCATTATTTGGCCGAGGCTGATTTGATGGCTTCTTTGATGCGCAGGTACGTGCCGCATCGGCAAATGTTGCCGCTCATGCCGGCGTCGATATCGGCGTCGCTCGGATTAGGATTGGCTTTCAGCAAGGAAGCGGCACTCATGATCTGGCCCGCCTGGCAGTAGCCACACTGAGCCACATCGTGTTCCAGCCAGGCTTTCTGAACCGGGTGATCGCCGTTGGCCGATAAGCCTTCAATTGTCGTAATGGCGCCTTTGCCGACGACCGAAACGGGCAACTGGCAGGAGCGCACAGCCGTGCCGTCCAGGTGGATCGTACAGGCTCCACACTGGGCCATTCCACAGCCGTATTTGGTGCCTTCAAGATTGAGGTGGTCACGCAGAACCCAAAGCATTGGCGTAGATGGATCCACGTCCACCGGCCTGACTTTTCCGTTGATTTTTAACGTATACTTTGCCAAGGTGAAAACTGGTTAAGGATATGTACTAAGCGTTTATAAAAACGGTTACCTGTCAATACTTCCGCCTTAGGCGCTTGCAGGAACGGCCACTGGAATGCGTTCAGAACCAGTTTCTGCCGGGTGCTAATCACCAGCGTCCGGATTAGGTGAGGAATGTACAAATATCTGATTAGTAGCTGAAATAAGTGGTATACAGATTACAGATGTTCCTACCACTTTTACTGATTCAACGGGCTTAGAACATCCGCAACTGCTCACGAAGCAGCCGCCGAGACAATTAGGCAGGACTCGATAAATTAACGTTACCCGTTCAGGAAGTCAATGGCACAAATTACGTTTAAACGGCTTCGAACAGAAGTGTCACTTCGCCACCCAGCTCAATCTGGTCACCGGGTTGCAGCGGATACCCCATGCCGGGAATGTCGGCACGGTCCAGGCTGCCGTCCAGATGGAAAATCTTGGTTTTATTCCCGCTGGCCGGTAAACCACCGGGGTCGGCCAGCAGCGAATATTGTCGTCGGGCGGCATCATATCGGATGGTGGCGTGTGCCCGGCTAACGGCCCCGTTGCCCGCGCCCCGTTCGGCATCGAAGCCAGGATCATCCGCGTTCACGATAACAATATCATTTGTCCGAACTCGTCCCGATGCTGTTTGAGTCGAATGACCCCGCCCGATACAGTAGCTCGTCTTTTGCGCGGGATCGAGTAGATAGGCATCTTGTTCGGTCTGCCCTTTTACCGCCACAAGTCGAGCCAGCAGGGGCGAGGTATCCGGTTTACCCTTTTCGGGAATAATCAGCCCCAGATTACCGTCCCGGTAGGTACAAGGTGGCAATGCATCCGAATAAAATGTATACGCAAAACGCCAGTCGGCTGGCAGTTGGATGTAATTATCCGCTAGTTGCCTGGCAAGCTCGCTCCGGAATTTACCCGGCTGATTGGCCCATAGAGCAACGTTATACACGTCCTCTTCCTCGGTAGTTGCGCTGAGGATGCACAAATTAAGGCTCACGGGGGCCGTTTCGGGTTCGTTTTGATAAGGACGTAACTTGTCGATAACGAACCGAAGCAGGCGGTCGCGTTGCTGTCCGGCGGGAGGTAGTCCTTTCGAAACGGGCTTTGGCGTTTCCTGGGCTTGCTCTAATCCGGACTCCGGTTTAGCGGGTTGGGCGGGTGTAAACCCAAATAAGTTTTTGACGCTATCCAGCAGGCTCATAGTCTTTCCGTGTAGTGGCATACCATCCGATTCCGTTTGAGGGAAACCAAAATTAGCCGTTAAAAACTTCCTAAATACCCCTGCTGTTTCAGGATCGGGGCCACAATGCTGTTGGCAAGCTGAACGGCTTCTGCCGACGATTCCCCTAATTCAATGCGAACACTAACCACCGTATGCGACCGGCCATCAGGTGTGGGCGCAAAGAAAACATACCAGCCGTCATTCCGTCGAACGCCCTGCACGATACGCTCCGGCGTACCGGTTTTACCCGCCACCCTTGCTACGCTGATTTTAGACCGGCCTTCGGATGAATTCGACTGATCGATCATGAACGATTCCAGTTGTTTCGCGTAGTTGGCTTGTTTGGCTATCGGCTGTCCGGCTGCTATCGGCTGGGGCTTTCCGGCCAGGTCCAGCAGGTACCGCGAAGGTTGTAAAATCCCTCCATTAGCAATAGCGCCCGCCATTCGCGCCAGAGCCGCCGGGGTGGACGTTAACTGCCCCTGCCCCCAGGCTAAGCCCGAAAACTCACTGCGGTACCGCCGGGGATATTGGGTACTGTTGTACAGGTTTCGGCGAATAACGAACGATGAGTCGCGCCAGTGTTCGCGTATGGCGCTGCGTTCGGATTCGGTACGGGTGTCGGAGAAGGAATAGCCGCCTACAAAGTCGATGTTCATGCCCGTAGCCAGGTACAGATCGGCCAATTGGTTATCCAGCTTGTGGTCATTGGCCGTACGAATAAAGTAAACGTTACTCGACCGAACAATGGCCTTTCGCATGTCGACCGTTTCATTGCAGGGCTCAGACTCCCGCGTACCCCGCCGAATAATTTCCTCGCAGGAGATCCGGTAGCTAACGTCCGAAGCCGACGAACCCAGTTTGTTGAAGGCCGCCATCGCCGTGAGTATTTTGGCCGTTGAGCCGGGAGCCGTGGGGTAGGTCATGCCCAGGTCCCGTTCGGTGACCAGATACGGTAATTTTTGCCGGTCCCGTTCCGCCAGCAGCATGGCATCGGGGGTTTGAAGATTAGGGAGTGGGTGCGTAGCGGATGTAAGCACATCGCCCGAAGCGGCATCCAGCACCACTACCGAAACCCGTTTATCCCGAAAGCTGGATTTAGCCAGCGCGTTTTGAATGGCTACCTGTAACTCCGCATTTACACTAAGGTGTAAGTCCCGGTTTTTGGCTTTCCGTTCGGCTACTTCGCGGCTATCGAGTCCGGCGCGTAAGGCTGGGGCCAGTTCGCTGTAATCATAGACCGACAGCGTTCGCGTTTGCTGTACCGACGGACTGAATCGGTCGGCCCGGAAATCGGTGGTGACCAGATCTGTCTTACGGGGGCGGCTGTTGAAGCCCCGTAACTCGCTGAGGTGGGCAGCTTCGGCATAATACCCGTTGCTCTGGCCCCAGAAGAGCTGCGTGTTAAGATCGCCTACCCAAAAGAAGAGCTGGTTGCCAAATGGGTAATACCGCTGGAGTCGTTTTTTCGTAAGGCTCTCAACAACATCTTCTTTCAAGCCGCTTTCTTGTAGTTTTCCGAGTTGCTGCGTCACAACATCCGGTGAGCTTGCTGCCAGAACGAGCCCGTTGCGGTCGTAAATGGTGCCGGCAGCTATCGCTCGTGTAAGTCGTTCGATGCGGGGGTTGTAGCTGTACACCGGGTCGCCGTTGCGCGTAATGACCCGGGCAGGCCGAACGATGTAGTCGCGACCACGCCAACTGATGATTGGCAGTAAATGCCCAATCAATACCACAACGCCCGCCAGAAAACCGACGATGCCGGCCATCAGCACAACGTCGTAATGTTTTTCGAGGTATTCACGCTGTTCGGCCTGCCCCGGTCGGTGGGCAACGCTGAACACGGCTCCCATGGCCGTGAGGTTGATGATGAGTGAAATTTTACCGTAGCTCAGAAACGGTACGCTGATGCCGGTAAGCGGCAGTAAGCCAATGGAGCCGCCGGCAATGATCAGAAACTGCGTTCCGGTGGCGATGGCAATACCGGCAATCAGGAAAAAACTGAACGGCTGCCCCGCCCGACGTGCGTGCAGAAACATCCGGTGAAGCAGCACGCCAAACAGCAGAAAGACACACACAACACCCAAACCACCCAGTTCTTCGCCCAGACTGGGGAGGATCATGTCGGTATGAGCGGCTGGAATGGAATTGGCAAAGGCCTTGCCCAAACCCTGTCCCGACCAACCTCCTGAGGCCAGTGCCCAGTAGCCGTGTGCCAGATGGTCGCCCCCGTACACATCGTTGTTCCAGGGGTTGAGCCACATGGCTTTTCGATCGGCAAGGCGGTCGCCAACGGACGGTAACCGATCGCCGAAGGCAAACATGGACATCACCAGCAGTAATAGAATTGGGGCTTCGGCCAGGAGAGCCGCCCAACCCAGTCCGGTTTTCGAACGGGCATCCCCCTTCAGAAATAAGTACGCAATGACAGCTCCCAGACTAAGCACGGTGGCGAGCCAGCCCGGTAGGAGCCACAGCGCCAGGCTGTAGCCTATCCCCGTTGCCAGGGTGATCGGGAGGTTTCCCCGGGCAATACTGTAGAAAAGCAGGAAGGTAAAACAGACTACCAGCGCCGGTCCCATATCGCCCAGTAACAGGTACAGCAACATGAGCAGCCCGGCCCCTGCCAGTGCGCCAAAGCTCACGGTAAACCGCCAGCGCAAATCGGGAAGTTGCCGAAGTTGCTGCTCATTAGCGGCAAAGAAACCCGCAAAAAAGAGCAAAAGCAGGTATTTGGTTATTTCACTAGGCTGGAATGTCAATCCCAGAAATGACAAATTGACGCGTACTCCACTGCCTTCCGGCCCTGAGCCCAGCAGTAGGGTAAAGGCCGCTAACCCGGCTGCCAATACCAGCCATGTCCAGCCCGAAAGCCTCACCGCGTTGTGGTTTCTGTATGAAAAAAGCCAGTCGTACTGCCAGGTAGCGTAGAAACGGCCAATGTTCAATTGCGACAACACGGTCATGCCCAGCAGGCCAAGGGCTATACCCTGTACAGTTTGCCCGGCGTAAAGCATATCCTGCAAAGGGTCCTGAATAGCAAGTAACGTCAGGACAGATAAGCCGGTCAACAGCATCAGAATGGGAAGCAACAGTGGATCGGGCCGGAAACGACGAATTGTCCAGACTAGCTGTACGATCCAGAAAGCCAGCAGAAACCCGCCCACAATGATCCAGAACTGCCGGATAAAGGTATCCGGATTACGAACGGTAAGGGCATGGTCGGTTTTGAGCTGGCTATAAACCGTGGACCCAATAAGCCGCAATTGGTGCGGACGTGCGGTAAAGCGGACATCCTGATTACCGGTGAGATGCGACGTGCCCTTGCGAGTGCCAAACTCGAATCCGGGCTTTAGTGGCACGACACTATACCCTAAGCCCGCCTTCAGCCCCGTAAAGGTGAAATTTCCGTCAGCATCGGTACGGGCGTAAATGTACCGGTCGGCCAGGGTATCCGGCTGAGCGGTGGCCGGGTGGCGTTTGAGCTGAACCAGCACGCCCGGCATGGGTTCATCGTCTTTCGTGACTTTCCCGCTAAAAGCTGCTGTGCCGCTGCCAGTGTTTACGCTGGACGGATAGGCTTTGGGGTTTGTTACCTCCCGGTTGTACAAGATCGAATCGAAGCCCATTTGCTGCCGGGATAACCGTAAGCGGCTCTGGAAGTCGGTACCACCAATGCGGCTCCGCCACTTTACCGGGGCGACTATTGAAAACTGACGTTTATTTATAGCACCCAGATTGTCGAGTGGGCCGTTCTGCGCCAGTTTAGCGGGGAGTGAATCGGCAATGAGAGTAACGTCTTTGGCGTCGGTGTAGTAGTTGCCACTCGTTAAAAGCCGTTCAATAGCCGCCGACTTTAGGTCCGTTGTCAGGTTGAGGGCCTGCCCGCTGGCATAAGCCTGTTTGGCCTCATTAAGTGCTGGTCGGAAGTTAGTATACAGCCGATAAAACAGCAGCAAAAGCATGACCGAGGCAACAGGTAAATACAAACGTTCGGTGAGTGATTTCATGCAGTGTTGGTTAGTAGACAGGACAGGAAAAACTACCGGATGGAGTCCTGCACAGCCGTTGAATCGGGCGTAGCCGTGGAACCACTGTTTGGCGTTACTGCTGGTGGTACTGGCGTGATCTCTACCGAATCTGTCGTTGTTTCTTCTTCCGATTCCGGTTCTGTTGTGGCTGCTGTGTCTCTGCGCGGTACGAATTCCTCGGTCGCCGTTGAATCCCGGTTGAGCGCGGTCGAATCTGCTAACGTCGAGGCCGGGGTTTCTTTATCGAGTCCTTTGTAATAAATGGCAAATCCGATAATCAGCCCCGCAACAACAACGGCCAGTGCAATCAGCCAGGTGTTTGACTGAGGAGCGGGCTCATACGTGGAGGTAGGTTCGTAAGGCTCGACTGGCGGGGTTACCGGCACGGGTGCTGCCATTGTCTGCGTTCGTGGCGTTGGTACAGGTGCCTGCCGAATACCGGATCGGTTGGCTTGCAGCAGTTCAACATTAGCCTGACCAAACAACAAGGCCAGTTCGGTAATGTCGCTAAGGCGTTGAGACGGATCTTTAACGAGCGTCCAGTCAATGAGCGTTACCAGACTGGGTGGTAGATATTGCCCCGATGGAAGTGCCAGCGCCGGCGGTTCTGTTCGCAGTACCTGCCCCATGAAGGTAGCAATCCCGGCGCTGTCGGCCATTGAAAACGGCACTTTACCCATCAGGCATTCGTAAAAAACCACCCCCAGCGAGTAGTAATCCGTGGCGACATCGACTCCTCTGGGATTATCGAACTGCTCAGGGGAGGCATATTCGTAAGTCATCAACGACTGTCCCGTCATGGTCTGTGTTTGTTCCCGTAATCGGGCCACGCCAAAATCGGTCAGCAGGAAATGGAGTTCGCCACTGGGCAGGGGCCGGTACAGGATATTCTCGGGCTTAATATCCCGGTGAATGATCCCCTGCGGGTGAATGGCATGAAACGCTTCGGACATCTGCAAGCCCAGCCGGATGGTGGTTGCTACACTCAACTGCCCCTGTTCCTGAATAAGCGTTCGCAGGTTTCCGCCCTCTACCCATTCCATCACAATAAACGGAAGGGGCATATCCAATTGCACTTCCCGAACCCGTACCACATTAGGGTGGCGGATGCTGGTCATTATTTCCGATTCGACCCGAAATCGGCGGAGGGTTTCAGGATCGGTGTTCAGGGTAAAATGCTTGATGGCTACTAAATCGCCCGAGTCCAAATGCCGCGCTTTCAGCACGCGGGCATTGGATCGACCGAGTTCGCCTATAATTTCGTAACCCGGAAAATGGGTGTTGACGCTTACAGTTGGCATTGGTAGTTTATTAAAACGACTCAGATTGGGATGACGTCAGTGAATCGGAAGCCGGTGGAATGTCCCGCGACTCATAGCTCGCTACTTTACAGGTTACGCGCGTTCCCCGATCGCTGTTAGGAGCCGCCTGAATAGGTGATGAATTGGGCTCCACATGATTAAAATATACTTTTTCAGTTTTGTAGAGGCCACCGCCATCTTTATAATAGCTAACCTGGACCACCACATAGGTAAACGACAGCCGGGTTGGATTATTCAACTGAATCTGCAAATGCTTGATCCCTCCAAACAGTCCGACCCTGAAATCGACGGCTTTAGCCCTAATATTTTTCACCGCGGCCAAAGCTTCCTGACGGATTTTTGCCCGCTGTCTGGCTTCTTCTTCCTGTTGGCTGATCCGGGCGGCTGCGGTGTCGGATTGGGCAGTCGAGGCCGCAGGATTGCGCGTTGTTGGTTGTTCGGCCCGGAACGAATTACCTTCTGATTCCGGGTCGCGCTTTGCCGTGAGGTAATACACGCCCGCCAGCATAATCACCGCTAAGGCAATGAAACCCATAAGCTTTACGGCACTGATTCCCTTTCGGGATGCTCGTTCCTGATGGGATCCCGAGGCCGAAGTTTGTGTCGGCGTTGGCTGACTGGGCTGAGTTGGAACGATCGGTTTAGGCGTTTCAACCACCGGACGAATTACGGTGGCGCGGTTCGATCGGCCCGCTTCCAGATACGCCAGTTCGGCCTGCTTGAGCAACCAGGTCAACTCATCCGCGTCATTCAGTCGCTCGGCGGGATTCTTCTTAAGCAGACTTTCCAGCAGGGGCGTAAACAAACCCAGCGACTGTCCATTTGCCGAAACAGTCAATGGGGGCGGGGCGTCGGTCAGCACCTTATTCATAAAAGTAACAATCCCCGAATGGTCGCCCATGGCAAACGGAACTTTACCCGTCAGGCATTCGTACAACACCACGCCCAGCGAATAATAATCGGTGGCGGTGCTGACACCCTTGGGGTTATTGAACTGCTCGGGAGAGGCATATTCGTAGGTCATCAGCGACTGTCCCGTTAACGTGTTTGACTGCTCGTGCAGCCGTGCCACACCAAAATCGGTCAACAGGAAGTGCAGTTCTCCACTGGGCAGGTGGCGATACAGAATATTGTCGGGCTTAATATCCCGGTGAATAACTCCCTGAGCGTGAATGGCCCTGAATGCACTGGCCATTTGCAGGCCGAGCCGAATGGTTGTTGGAATATCCAGGTGGCCCTGTGCTTTGAGAAGGTCACAAACGCTCCCACCCTCGATCAGCTCCATAACAATAAAGGGCAGTTCGGCCTCCAGTTGCACCTCCCTGACTTTCACAATATTGGGGTGGGCGATACTGGTCATAATAGCCGATTCCCGCTGAAATCGGCGGAGTGTCTCATCATCGGTATTCAGCGCAAAGTGTTTGATAGCGACCAGTTCGCCCGTATCCAGGTGACGTGCCTTGAGGATTCGGGCATTGCTGCGGCCCAACTCACTCAAAATTTCATAGCCGGGGAATCGGGTGTCGAAGCGTACGGTAGTCATCAGGGACGCAGGGGTTTAGTCGGAGCAGGCACGGATTGCTTTTGCACAGAAACCGTAACGATGGTATTCAGACAAGTGTCCTGCCGGATAGCCGCCCGCACGGGCATCCCGACTTGCCTGAAATATACATTTTTTAGTTGGAGGATGGCGTTGCCGTTTGTTTCAATGCCCGTGTCAAATCCATTGATAATCAGGTTGTCGAGGCTGGTCGCACCCTGTCGGTTCACCCGAAGGGCTAGCCGGGCGCTGGCTGTGTCGGCAGGTATGAGGACGGTCATCCGGTTGCTGCCCAATACAGCCAGCAAGGAATCGGTGATCAGGAGCGGCTGGTTGATGCGGACTGTATCATCGGCCAGTACCAGCCGATGGTCTGTGCTTCGGTGGGCCGCCTGTACCAGGGAGTCAAGTTTAGGGGTGGCCTGTACCGTTAAATCGACCGTATCGGCCGTTGAAACCGCGGTGTTCAGGCTATCGGAGGGGATGAATGCGGTTTCCGATGGCCAGGATTGATACCAGTAAATACCACCCGCCAAACACAGCAGAACAATGATCATAGCCAGCCACCGACCTGTTGAAGAGGGCTTGACCGGTTCCGATTTTATAGGATCTACAACTGGCGAAACGGCCGTTTCGCTGGCCCGTTCGGAAGGAATGACAGTGTTTGTTTCGGTAGTAACAGGCCCGTTTGCCGGGGTATTGTGTCGGGCGAGTACTACGGTAATATTATCGTTACCGCCCTGGTGGTTGGCGAGCCGGATCAATTCGGAGAGTTGCTTATCCAGCGAAACGCTCTGGTTCAGGATCGCTTTAATCTGGGCTTGGGTGATCATATCCGTCAGGCCGTCGCTGCACAACAGCAACTGATCGCCCGGCAGGAACGTTGTTTCGCTTGATTCCAAAAAATCGGCATCATCAACCCGATGAGTGGTAAGACCCACTTCACGTAAAATTTCGTTACGGCGGGGGTGCGCCATAGCTTCGACCTCGGTCAGTTCGTTGGCATCTTCCCGAATGCCCACCATCGAATGGTCGTGTGTGAGTTTCATCAGGTCGCCCCGCCGGTAACGGTACAGCCGTGTATCGCCCACGTGGGCATAGTACAGCTTATTGGTACTTGTATCGGCCAGAGCGGCTGTTAACACACAGCACATCTGGCCCAGCTTAGGGTCTTGCTGGCGTTGCTCGTTGATCTGATTATTGGCAAACACAACCGCTTCGCGCAGCATGGACAGGGGGTCGCCGTTGGGTGTTGCCATGTACCGCTCAATGGCCTCCCGGGCAATGGCAGCTGCCCGGTCGCCCCCGGCATAGCCGCCCACACCATCGATTACCGCCAGTAACGCGCTCGACTCCGACCAGAGTGGGGTGCAGATAAACGTGTCCTGATTGTCCTTCCTGCGTTGGCCAACATCCGTTAAGCCGGCGATTAGTAAGTCATTCATTCGAAACGAAAAAAGTGATCGGATAAGTGGTTCAGTTTTACTACAACTCCGCCCAAACCGGTTGGTTTGGTTTTATCGGGGCAAGTCCTGAAAATGCCTGAATACCAGAAAAAGGACAAACAGGAAAAGGAGCAGGACAAGGAGAAAATCGACCATGGTGTTAGAAGCTGCGTTGAAAGTGAAGCGTTACCATGCTGTTAAGCAAAATCTGGGCTCTGTCGGATAAGTCAAACCACTGAGGATTAGCTGGTTCGCTGCGGGCTATAAGCTGCTCATTGACCCGCGTTTCATTACGGCTGAATGAGGCAATCTGAAACGAGTGCGTCGAGTCATTGTACCGAATCCGGGCGTGTGGATTTGATACGTAGACCGATTCGAGTAACAGATAATTCGGGAAGTGCTCGTTGTCGGGTTCTTTGCGGGCAACCACAATTTCCCGATCACGCATCAGGTAGGTGTCTTCCTTATTTAATTCAGCAATGTAATAGCTTATTTGTGCCAGTCCCGCGTCGAGACTGCGGGGAAGCGGGGTCGCTGCTGGTGCCACCCGCGACGATACGTTGACGGGGGGCTGCCCAACAATATTTATCGGGCTGTCGAAATTGAATTTCACAACAAAGGCCCCCGGTTCGCGGAAATCAATGTGCTGAAAGGCATTGACATCGACATCAACTTTTTCGTACAGGTTCGTTTGTTTTACCCGGCGGGTTACATTCACCTTCTCGGTAGCAGCACCGGCGGGACCATTACCGGGCAGAATTCCGGTTAAGGCACCAATGACTTTTAATTCGGTAGGGCCGACCGGTTCGCCGTTGAACTCCTGTCCGGCACCAAACTTAAAAAACCAGCTCGACGCCACCGGCGATATCCGGCCGTATTTACTTTTATGTGTGCCAATGATAGCATTAAATGCCTGAACGGCTTCATTTACCACAACTGGAAAGGCATTCTGCCGTTCTTCGTAGGTGTCGGGGTGCATAATAATCAGAAAGTGTGCATTGAACAGCAAACTTGTCCCGAAAGACTCCCGACTTAACGAGTCTTCAAAGCTGGCGATTAGTTCGTCCAGGATACGTTTATTGGTAACAACAGAGGTAGAGTTGGTATCGGTTTGGCTGGGCGGAATGATCAGGTTACTCAACTTACTGAGCCAACCACCGGGCTTATTTGCCATGTGCAGACTGTTTGGAGGGATTATTCCCTTATAAACGTCAACTATGGGGGCTTTCGTTAGTTTAGCTGCCGTAAATTTTATTTATCGGAGTTTTAAGCTTCTCCATACGGCTACTTTTATCAATTGGCTCAGCGGTTTAAACGTGCCCCGGAACCTAATTGAGGATGTATTTTATCAAGCGAACCGGCATCCGGTCGATACGCTGCATCAGGAAGAAGAGATAATGAAATTGTTTTTTGTGGTGCAGTTGGCAGCAAACACAACGCACACCGTGGTTGATAGAAGTACTTCCCTCTGTGTCAACCTGGGTGTGCGTTGCGTCTCTTTGGTTAAACGCGTCTATACTACCGCGTGTGTATAGGGCTTTAAGTGGCGCTAATGTTAATTCGCTGCGCGGTCATTAGCACGCTACTTAGTGATTGTCACCGTTTGGCCGGAGCGGCCGGTGGCCGTAAAAGCTTTAAATTTAACAGTATTGGTGAGGACAACCGGTTCGCTGTAAACGGCACTCTGGGCGGTCGGCTCCGTTCCATCAGTCGTGTAGCGAATGGTAAGGCTTGGAAACTGAACGTTGGCAGCTACGTTACCATTGCTAACTTTAGCACCTACGGCGGGGATACGGTATTGGTAACCACCAGCATAAACGTCTAAGCGGGGAAGCTCCCGTTTCCCGACAACATGTAAAAACTCAGACCAGGCCTGGTTGTAAAGCTGATCGCTTTTGGCATCGTCTTTTTCAAGAGCCCAGGCCGGGTCTTTTGCCCATGCGCGCTCGGCAACGGCCAGCAGTTTCGGTAGAAGTTTGTATTCGAATTGCTGGGGTGTCCGGTTCGTTTCGGACCAGAGCGGAGCCTCAATACCTACCAGATTTGCCTTTCCAGCTTCGGTTACTGATTCACGGCTTTTAATCATGGAGGGGGCAATGCGTTTTCGGGTGAAGTCGTCCTTTAGATTTCTCAGGTAGTTATACGGGATAAACGAAAAAGGTTTCTCCGTATCCACATATCCACCCCAATACTGGCCGGGTTCTTCGGACGAGGAATTATAAGCAAGGTCTAGATACATGTGGGTAACACCCGTCAGGATGACTTTATAGCCCGCGTTGGCCATCCGATAGGCAAGATCCTCCGCCCCGGACCCAGGGCTGTTTTTCCAGACATTCACCCGGAAATTTTCCGAAGCAAACGCTTTGTTTGGTATCCAGGTAACTTTCCCGTTTTGAGTTACCTTTCTTAGCCCGATTTCTTCCCACCCCGACAAAAATAAGCCCCGGTTTTTCAGAATCTGATTGATTTTTCCGAAGTAGTAATACCACAAATCGTCAGTAGTTTTCACGGAAGAATTACCCGCCATCAACTTCTGCACAGCGGGCGATTTTTGCCATACGCCTTCCGGAACTTCGTCGCCCCCGAAATGAATGGTTTTCAACGGAGCGCCTGCTTCTTTGTACATAGCCCGCAAATCGTCGACCACCCGCTCCATAAAGGAATACGCCGAAGGCAGCGATACATTGATGACATTGTCATTCCAGCCCTGCACCGATCGATACACCGATTTGTCGGCTAGGTCACGCAGCAGGTACTTCTCTGCTTCGGCTTTGTTTCCTGCTTTTAGTAGCCGGTCGTAGCGGGCATCCATCGCTTTGATAGCCGCTCGGGCGTGCCCCGGCGATTCAATTTCCGGAATTACATCAATGTGCCGCTCACGGGCGTAGGTCAGGATTTCAATAAAGTCGGCTTTACTGTAGAAGCCGGTTCCCGATGCATTGCTGGTCGATGGGCCGGAGCCGTAGGAGGGAATTAGATTTTTGGTCTCATCGGTTGAGTGTGCTCGTTTAGCACCTACTTCGGTGAGCTCGGGTAGGGAAGGCATTTCGACCCGCCAGCCTTCGTCTTCACTGAAATGGAAGTGGAAGGTGTTGAGTTTATAAAGGGCCATTACGTCCAGCACTTTAAATACCTCTGATTTAGGCTGAAAATTTCGGGCCATGTCCATCATAAGTGCCCTGTAGGGGAAGCGGGGCGCATCTGTCACCTTAACCCCCGAAAGAGAAATAGACTGTGTTTTGCCTGCGAGAGCGTCTGCTGGTAACAGCGTTTGCAGGGACTGGATACCGTAAAAAATACCCGCCCGTGTAGCGGCTGCCAGCCGAATACCGTCCTGATCGACGGTTAACTCATAGGCTTCCGGACCGAGTCCGGCTTTTTTCTGAAAAAAAATGGCTTTTCCGGCTCCCGATTCCTGAATGGCGGGCTTCTTGCCTAACACCATTGTTAAACGAGTAGCCAAATAATCGGCTTCAGGCCTGAACTCTTTTTCGGAAATAATGACTACCTGGTCTGTCAGGACAAACGGTGTTCCCTGTGGCTGATACGAAGCGGGAGTAGGAAAAACGTGTGGTATTTTGTCGTCCGGTATAGCCTGTATTTTCTGATTTTCATTGAATATGGTTTCGGCCAGGCTACGATCCGATTTCTCGAAGATATGACCGGAGTTGATTGTTAGCTCGACTGGAAATGCCTGTAGCGGATCTTTATCCAGAACGAGGTAAAACCCAATCGGGAAATCAGTTTTGTTTCGGATTTTACCCGCTAAGACTTCCAATTTGGCCGATTGTCCGGGAGGAATCGCCTTAAAGTTGCGGCCGGGGCTTATATAGTGTAAATCGCCGTTGAACAGCGTTACGTTCGCCACTGATGAATCGAGGGGTGCCGGTGTGCCACCGTTGAAAAACAGCTTCCAGCCTGTTGCCGGAAGCTCTTCATCACCTGTGTTTGTAAGCGTTAACACGGATCTGGAACGAGCCTGGTTCTGGTAATTATTGTCAACCAGATCCAGCGAAATTTTCAGTCGGCCTGATGTCCCATCAGCAGTGGTTGATTCGGTTGTGTTGGTGTCAGAACTCTTCGAACAACTAAGAGTTAGGAATACACAAAAAATAAGGCAAATAAGGGAAAACGTTCTCATGTTGTCAGGGGCGGTTACAACGGAATAAAAATAAATGCGGGCAGGGTCATGTAAACAGGAAAGACCTATTACATGACTCTACCCGAGTAAAGGTAATCTGGTTAAAAGGTGTACTGTATCTCTTCTTTATTTCGTGCGCAACAAGGTAGTTGCTGCCGAATCAAATACCTACTCGGCAGCATCTTCTTTGTAGTGCCGTATGTCTAACAGGGTTACGGTCTCGTACCAGTATGTTCGTAGATTGCTCAGGTACATCTTCCAGTCCGAGTAGCTAAACGGCTTGATTGTAAATGAAGAAGCACCAAAGGAATAGGCACGCTCGACCAGAGCAGGTGTTTTATTTGCCGAAAGCATCACAACCGGCAAAACTCTTCCTTTAGGATGGGCCCTTAATAATGCTAAAAAGTCTAAGCCGTCGACTTTATCCTGAAGGTCGATATCGAGTAAAACAATTTTGGGACCTTTACCCTGTAATCCTTCAATATACGTTTTGGCATCCTCGAAACTGCTGACATGTATAAACGTCGCTTCAGGAAAGTTACTTGATGAAGCTCGCTGTAATATGTCAGCAATTAATGGATCATCGTCTACTAACAGGATTGGGAATTGATGAGACATGTTGTTCTAAGGCTAAACGTATTGAGTGTGAGTGGACTATGTCATTTCATTAGCCAGACACGTTGATTGTATCCCTTCTCCGAAAAAACTAAATCTGTTGCGTCTTTTAGAGCCGGATGTATGAATAATGGAAACTGTTTACTGCTGAACGGGCATACCATGGATAGTCCTCTACGGGTAGTTCTCGACGATTTTCCAGAACTCCTTTTGATGACACAGTATAGTCTTTTCGTTTAAGAATAAAGTTTAACCGTACACTCAGAGAATGGTTGACAAGCTTAAATTTACAGTCTAAAAATAACTTTAGTTCCTGAAGAGGCCTAATTATAAGTTCAAATTAGTTATTTATAGCCATGTTTACCTACGTATTTACTGTCATTCCGTTTGATAGTGAAAACTTGACTTCCTCTTAATCAAGTGACTATGTGTGTGTAGGTTGAATGCGAAAGGAGAGTTAAAAATAAATTAATACATAGATAAAACGGCGCCAGACCACAAAATGAAGGTTCTATAGATAATACGATCTGGATAGGATAAGTTACTGACTCAGTTTTCTTTCTCCTCCCGATTGGAATGCAATAGTGGAACCAGGTTTTTACGGTAAGCCCTTCCTAATGGTATTATATCTTTGTCAATTAAGACTGTATTCGTTGATATAGACTTCAGGAAATCTACATTGATGATATAGCTATTATGAATTCTAAGAAAACGCTTGTCTAGCTCCTCCTGCATTTTATTCAGCGATCGCTTTATAGTAAACCGCCCTTGTCTTGTTTTGATAAACGTATAGTTACGTTCGGAATATAAGAACAGTATTTCGTCTAAATGGACTCGTACCTGTTTGTTCTGAGCGCCACGGATAAACAAATGGGAATTTGAATGCGGATTTGGCGAAGGGATGAGCAACTGGTCAATTACAGAACGAAGGGTAAGCGGGTGAAATGGCTTAATTAGATGACCACCTACACCTATTGCCCGTGTTTGTTCGTAATGCCTGATTTCGTAGGAATTTGTTGTTACTATAAACTGCCTGCTTAATGCTGAAAATTGCTTCAATAAGGTTAACCCGTCCGGTCTTCCATTGAAAAAAAGGTCACAGATCATTAAGTTAGGACGTTGACAGGCAATGATATTGGCTGCGGAATCTATATCATGCACGACAACAAGTGATCTGAAACCCATGGTTACCAATACTTCGTTAAGCCAGGAGGCATCAACTAGATTATCTTCAATAATAAGAATTGAGGGTGTTAGGTAACTATCCATGTTATTTCTGGGTGGCTTAATGAGCTGTTTGTGGTGTATAGTAAACCGTTATAAATAGCAAGCTGGGTAGTTTACATACAATTCATACCTACAACTCATCTACCACAGCAGATATATAGTTAATACGGGGAGCAAGCCGAAAAGTCACAGTAATTTATCAACAAATATTCACTAATGGATACTTATTTGCTGGTTGTGCTATGAACCTTTATAGTGAGACTGGTTCTTAAAATTTATAGTTGAGTTCTTCGAAAAACTTATAAGGTATTAACAATTACTAGTTTGATCTGCATTTCTATATATAAGCTAAGGCCTTTACAAGAGGTTAGACCCAACGGGTATACCCTCGACTAAGTTATTAAAGAAAACATCGGAGGAACATAGGCTGCTGATAATCACAATGGCCATTTTGTCTGCACCGCTACTGGGTTAGACATCCAGCTGTCGCACGTGGTTTGTGCTAATTGAGAGATGGAGACTAATATTTCGGTTGACTCCTATTTCGCCAATAAGTACCCAATTGAAGGAATTAATTTTGACAAAAAGCTTGACAAATGTCCCCCTTACATTAATCAGGCCGATAGTTAGCTTAGCCAGTTAAAGTACCTGCCGGTTCGGTATGAGACGAACGCCGAAAATTGACACCCTTCCATTAGTCAACCATTGTAATGTTATTCCTAAATGGAAACGATCAAAAAATAAATATTAAAAGTCTTTCTGGTTTTCAAGGATATTGATAAGCTTCAAGTTACCATTTTGTTCAAAAGGTCAGTATTTTCTCACGCAGTAACGCATTCGGATTGATGCATAGGTTTACAACTTGAAAGTGCCCTGACGATATAAAAGGAGCCTTGGCTTGTATTCTATACTTAATAGATTAAGAATATAAACCAGCTATTTATTAGTAGAAGTGTACTAATAAACAATGGATGCATTTTAGAGAAATAAATGCTGAATGTTTACCAATTTTGGTCGATTGTCCTCACTCAGCCTATATCCCTAGAATTCACGATCGTGAATGAAAATAACTTGTTTATCTTTCCCCCTCAAATCTCGGTTTAGCTATATGTAAGCTAGCTGTATGTAAATATTCAATTAGTTAAATATTCTGTAACTTAAGAATATATGCTGACTATATTCAAACGAATAACTTATATGTTGATTGTGAACTTGTATAATAGCTATTGTAACGTGTTTCACCATAGGTTATTCTATTGTACAGAATAAAACTTCATCAACTTAGCATTCGCTAGTTTGATGCTAGTGTAACCCTGAATTTTAATTGAATTTGTATAAATCCAGTTAATAATCAGGGCCATGTTTTATTGCCTACCCGTAATGGTACTTAACCGAATTCATGAAAACAACTTTATCCGACGAAGAAATGATTCGTCATTATTTGCCGAATCAGCCAAATTGTTGTTTCGAAATTTTATACAAACGTTACGAAACGAAGGTGTACCGTCATTGTTTGTCAATTATAAAAGATGCTGACCAGGCGCAGGACTTTACACACGATATATTTCTAAAAGTGTTTGTCAAGCTTAATGCATTCCAAGAGCGATCCAGTTTTTCAACTTGGCTATATACAATTGTCAGTAATCATTGCCTGGATCAGATCAGGATAGCTAAACGAATGCTGACGAGTTCGATTGATGATGATTCTCAGCTAAATATCCCCGACTCCAATTGGGCACAGATTCACGAAGACAAACTTCAACTTTTCAGAGTTGCCATGAATACGTTGGCCGTTAAGGAGCAGACATTACTCAGGCTAAAATATGAGCAGGGACTAAGTATTAATGATATTGCTAAGTTGTACGGCATTACGGCAAGCGCGGTTAAGATGCGTCTTAAACGAAGCCGTGAGAAAGTGCAAATCATGTATGCTAAACAAAATAAGTTTTAAGTGTATAGAAGGACTTAATTTGTATGAAAAACTTGGTGCTAACCACAAGCTCATTTACTACTAAATAAAAAACAGATAATCAGCACATGAAGTAATTTCTTAGCAGTTTTTAATTAGAATTGTAAAGTATTTTCTTCGAGATTACATTAGTAACTGAAATGTGGGATATTTAATTTATGCACCATTTTTTAGTTTTTGTAAAATGGCTTTATGATAAAAATTTGTTGGTCAATACTATTGGTTGGGTTTGTTTTGTAATCCCCCACCTAATAGTAGCTAAGTAAGTTGAGTTCTTAGCCAGTAAAAAATTTTTACTATTACAATTGTAGTAAATACATGTCATTTTTTGCAATAAAAAATTTACAAGGAATTTTTATTGCATCTACATCTAAGTTACCGGAAAGACTTTACTGCCCATGTAATGAGTATGCAACTCATCCACTAATATTTGAATCATTTCTTTTAGGGAGTCTGGTTTCTCAATTGTGACCAGATTGCCATACATAATTAGCCAACGGGAAAGGCCTTCGGGATAGGGTGTTTGAAAGTGAATTCGAACGAAATTCCCAAGGTCTTCTTCATACTGAAAACCATATGCATATTTTTGCTCCTGCATATACCGAGTGGCCGATCTTGGAAAAACAATCGTAGCTTCCATGACGGTCATATCCTGTTTACCTACCCGATCGAGGTATTCCTGTAACGATAAACGGTCTCGTCGTGAAAAGTATTCCCCTGTGTCAGTAAGCTGGCGAATGCGATCCACACGGAAGTCCCGATAGTCCTGACGAATTTGGCAAAATGCGATCAAGTGCCAATTCGAGTGGTAATGATACAGTCCTACTGGCTCCACCCGGCGCCGGGTTTCAGCGTTGTTGTAGTGCGAATAGTACTGAAGTTCCAGCACATGTTGTTGCGCAATAGCATGCTGAAGCTTATTTAGTGAGCCCTCTCCATCGGTAGTTTGATACGAAGACTTGGCTACATCGATATGAGCTTCCAGGCTATCCAGATGCTCCTGATCCGGACGTTTTAGGACAGACTTTATTTTGTATAAAGCCGATTCGAACTCCGTCTGTACGGACTGATCTGTTAGTTTTTCAATTAGTTTTCCACCAAAAAGTAACGCACTTGCTTCCGCATTCGTAAACATTACAGGAGGCAGATGGTAGTCAGTAAGGAAATAGCCAACACCCGCTTCTGCTCCGATCGGAACGCCCGCTTCCTCCAGTGACCGGATGTCGCGGTAAACTGTACGAAGACTAATGCCGAAACGGTCTGCCAGTTCCTGTGCGCGCACCACACGCTTGGTTTGCAGATGAATCAGGATGGCGGTCAGGCGGTCTAGACGGTTCATAGCGACAGAAGGGTTAAGCCGTTTGCAAATTACAATCCTTCATTTGAACAAGTAGGCATTTTTTTGTGTAGAATGGCTAATAAACGTATGAATAACATGAACGAGCAACACATTACCAACAATACGCACCGCCAGCAATTTGAACTGGAAACAGATGGGAAACGCTCTATAGTTGCCTATCAGAAAGTAGACGATGAAACATTGGCATTAACGCATACGGAAGTAGATCCTGCTTTGGAAGGGCACGGCGTTGGCTCCCGACTGGTGGAAGAGGTATTGCAGTATGCTGAGCAGAACAATCTTAAAATTGTTCCGCTTTGCCCATTCGTGGACGCATATTTAAAACGCCACCCAGCCTGGAATCGAGTTGTTTCGACGGCGTATAATACCAGCGATTTCTGATGAATAGCCTGCATGAGTTGTTCCCGAAAAGGGGCTCATCATCAACATTGATTTCAGGAGATTAACGGATATATTTTCCGGCGGACTGCTGGGCTTTTGGTGGATGTACGGGCGAAATACGGTCTCCTTTTCGTACCCATCGCCAAATGTCTGCCGGCAGGGCCGGATAAATGGAAATACCAATACTGTAGTAGCTTCCATTAAAATTCTGGTCAATATCGGTTTGGAAAACCGAAACTCGGTATCCTACCTGAGCGGTCAGGCCTACCCAGCGCGTAGCTTTCCATTGGGCGTAGGCACCGGCCTGAAGGGGCACAAAAAAGCTTCGGCGAGTACGGTCAATTGGGTTATCTTTTGCCAGATTCAAAGGAATTGCATACGCTACACCACCGCCAAGTTCTACCGGGAAGCTTACCATCCATCGCTTATTGTTGATTAGATTCCACCAATACTGGGTACTGATAAACCATAAATCGGTCCGGGTATAATAGGTAAGATTGATTCGTTTTGCTGCATCGCGTCGCCAGTCAATCAGGCGTAGGTACGTGGCATAATTGATCCAGTAGTAGCCTATGGTTAACTGATGCCGTTTAGGGCCAAACTCGATACCTGCATTGACTCCCCAAATATTAACGTGCTGCTGCTCAAGGAACGAATCCCGAAAATCAAGGTTGAACGCAGGTTTGATCCGGAAATGAGGTGGGCGTGTGGTATCAGCCGGAACAATTGAGTCGGACCGAAATGAGAGTAACGAAAAAGAAAGTAGACAAACAGCCAACATGTTGACTTTTTAGACGAAAATCAGTTCAGCGGTTAAGTGAACTCTATGCATAATTCATTTAAGCCAAAATGCATCATGCATCAGCAGTACTAAATCATTAAGATCCTGAGCGAAGCAGATAGCCAACCCCCATAGCTGTGTGAATGAGTTTATGGTCGAAGTCGCGGTCAATTTTTTTGCGTAGAAAATTGATGTACACTTCCACTTTATTCGTGCTATTTACGGCTGCGTTATCCCATACCTTCTCAAGTATCTGCGCTTTAGTAACAACACGACCAGCATTTTTGATTAGAAATTCGAGCAACTGAAACTCACGGGCCGTTAATTTAATGCGCTGATTGGCTCGATAAGCCACTTTTTCCGCCACATTAAGCTCGAGGTTATCTACGGTCAGTACGGAAGGCGCGTTAAATCCACCAATTCTTCGGCGATGCAGCGCATAAATACGGGCGAGTAATTCGTCAGAGTCGCATGGTCTAACCAGGTAATCATCGGCACCGGCATAAAGGCCTTTTGCCTTATCGGCCGATTCGCCAAACCGCGACAGCAATAGAACGGGCGTTGAATCATTTTCCTGCCTAAGTCGCCGGATTACATCAAGGCCGTTCATACGGGTCAAATGTGTATCGAGCACGATCAGGTCGAATCGAGCGTGCAATCCCATCGCCAGACCGGTGTACCCGTCGCTGGCCAGTTCAAGCGTATACTGTCGTTCGGCCAGCGTTCGATGGAGAACGTCGAGGTAATCTGCATCACTTTGAATAAGAAGAATCTTCATGCGCCCGTTGAGTTTGGTTAACAGTCAATGGCAAAGGTGAGTGGGAAACTTTAAAGCTAGTTTAAAGCCTAATTAAAACTTCTTTAAAATTCAAACCAACCACAATAAGGTGACACTATTAGAAGAATAGCCATTTTTTTTAAGGTCTTATTAATAGCGCTTTAACTACACCTTAACGATAGCATCGCTACTTGCGGCCGAATCAGCCGAACTATATTCCGGCTGGCGTTATTTTATGGATCGGTTACGCTCAACTACATACTTTGTTTCTGCACTCTTTGCCTTTTGGCTGGGCACGATAGCGTCTTTATTCGCGCAGACATCTGGTGTCAGTGCTGTGCCGGATACAATCCGCCAAAGTCTGCCTCAGCTTGAACAGCAGTTTCTGGAGAGGAATTTCCAACTCATTGCCCAGCGTTATCAAATTGATATTGCCGATGCGGCTATTACACAGGCAGGGTTGCGGCCGAATCCAAATTTATGGTTTCAGGGCAACCTCTTTAACCCAAATACCGGAAAGGTGCTGCCGTACGCGCCACCCACCCAGGCCGATAAGAATGCGGGCATCTACAATAGTGGTTATTATGCCGTTCAGTTACAGCAGGTGATCTTACTGGCGGGCAAACGCAGTAAGCTGGTAGCTCTGGCGGAAAGCAATAAGGCACTGTCACGGCTTGCGTTTAAGGATATTATGCGAACGCTGCATTATCAACTGTACACAACCTACGCCAATTTGTACTATGACTTACAGGTGCTGCGCCTGTTTGAGGATGAAATGATCCGCCAGCAGCGGTTACTCGAATCGTACCGGATCGTTCTCCGAACCGGAGGGGTGCCAGCTTACGAAGTGACCCGGCTTGAAGTGGCTATGCGTGATTTGCAGGCTAACAGCGCTAATTACCGAACGCAAATTGCTGATGAACAAGCTACCCTTCGGGTATTGTTGCGTCAGCCCGCCGGTACGTTTATCCTACCCACTGAGTTACCCCCCCTGCGGGTAACGCTTCCGGCACTGGCAACGGCGATCGATTCCGCCATGACGAATCGACCGGATATGGGCCTGTCGCAGGAGCAGATCAACAACGCCGAACGAAGCCTTGCGCTTGAAAAAGCCCGGCGTACGCCCGACCTGACGACTGGCATTTTGTTTGAAAAATACGGGAATGCCTATAACAATTTCACGGGCCTTCAGCTAGCCATGGATTTACCGGTTCGAAACCGAAATCAAGGAGCGATACGGTCGGCAGAGACGACCCTGAAAAGTGTGACGGGTGGTCTGGAGAATCAACAAACCATCGTTCAAAGCGATGTACTGAATGCGTATGATAAGCTCAACACTTTTTATGAGCAGCTTAACACCCAGCCGGCGGGGTATCTGGATAGGATTCGAAACATTTCGGTAGAGGCAACTAAAGCCTATAACGCCCGGACCATTGGATTACTGGATTATCTGGATAAGATCCGGACGTATCAGCAGGCACAATTGAACAACATAAACCTGCTCAACAACGTCTATAATACCCAGCAACTCATTAATTACTCGACCAATACGCGCTTCTTCTGATACTTGAAGGAGCTGCGTTTCGTTTCCTGACTAATCCTGCTTTATTCTGAAGCACGCCCTCACTGTAGCTTATCTGCTACAATGAGGGCGTGCTTTCGTGTTTTGGAATCTGGACAGGTTTCTGCCTCAGCTGTTTTGTTGTTTTTCTGGAGCCGTCATGACTCCAGCCCGGAGGGCCAAAGAGATAGCCCAAAGCAGCTTGTACGGACGGAGCACGTTGAAGATCCTGACCAATGGACACCCATTCATGAAAGGCGATCCGAAAGGGGTTATGGGAATGGATATTGGTGGTTAATCCATAAGTAGGACGGTTCTGCTCCCGTGCAAACGTACCAAAGATACGATCCCATATGATAAGGACCCCCGCATGGTTTTTATCCAGATAGTCGAGGTCTGAGCCGTGGTGTACCCGATGATGGGAAGGCGTGTTAAAGAAAAACTCAATAGGGGCCGGAAACTTGTTAATATGCTCAGTATGGATCCAAAACTGGTACAGCAGGCTTATGGACTGCATGGTCATTATCGCCACCGGCGAAAAGCCGACAAGGGGCAGCCATAACCAGAATACAAACGACCCGGTAAGGTTACCTGTCCAGGTTTGGCGCAGTGCCGTCCCCAGATTGTACTTCATCGAAGAGTGATGCACCACATGCGACGCCCAAAAATACCGGCTGCTGTGACTTATCCGATGAAACCAGTAATAACTGAAGTCATCAGCAAAAAAGAGAATTGCCCACGCCCACCATTGGGTCATATCAACCGTGAGTAACCGAAACTGATAGACCAGGGAAAGAGAACCGAAAACGATAGCTTTGCCAATGAACCCGATAACAACATTCCCGATCCCCATACTCAGGCTACCAAACGTGTCATTCCGGTCATAGTAGTCTTTATGTTGAATAGCCGTAATAACAACCTCAGTAACGAGCAGAATAATGAATCCGGGGATGGCGTATTGAATTAGATCACGCATAAAATTCCTGTATATAATGCAATCTAATGGTTTGTGGCTGCATATCTGTCTATTTTTTTGTGAATGGTAAAAGCAAAGGCACAAGAAAAAGGGAGCTTAAACAACTTCCTGTTTCCTGTGCCTTTCAAATGAGTTTAGAACCTATCGATTCATCGAGATTAAAAACTCTTCATTGCTTCGTGTACCTTTCATATGGCCCAACAGGAAGTCCATGCTTTCCATAGGATTCATATCCGACATATGTTTGCGAAGAATCCAGACCCGCTGCAGCGTTTCTTTGTCCAGCAAGAGGTCTTCACGACGCGTACCCGATGCCATGACATCAATAGCCGGATAAACGCGTTTGTTAGCCAGCTTACGGTCGAGTTGAAGTTCCATGTTACCAGTACCTTTGAATTCTTCAAAGATAACCTCATCCATTTTAGAACCCGTATCAATCAATGCCGTAGCAATGATGGTAAGTGAACCACCATTTTCTACATTACGGGCTGCTCCGAAGAAACGCTTGGGCCGGTGTAAAGCATTCGCGTCAACACCGCCCGATAGTATTTTACCCGACGATGGAACAACGGTGTTGTAAGCCCGCGCCAGACGTGTAATTGAATCCAGCAGAATCACTACATCATGACCGCACTCAACCATCCGTTTCGCTTTCTCAAGCACCATGCTCGATACTTTTACATGCCGGTCGGCCTGTTCGTCGAAGGTTGATGAAATTACTTCAGCGTTCACGCTGCGCGCCATGTCGGTTACCTCTTCGGGCCGTTCATCGATCAGCAGGACAATCAGGTACACCTCCGGGTGGTTCTTTGTAATGGCGTTGGCAATCTCCTTCAGAAGAACTGTTTTACCGGTTTTGGGCTGAGCCACGATCATACCACGCTGTCCTTTACCAATAGGGGCAAACAGGTCCAGTACGCGGGAAGAATAATTTTCGGGGCGGTTGCTCAGATGAAGTTGCTCTTCCGGGAAAAGTGGAGTCAGGTATTCAAACGGAATTCGATCCCGGATTTCTTCCGTCGTCTTGCCATTAACCGTCGATACCCGGAGCAGTGCAAAATATTTTTCACCTTCTTTCGGTGGGCGAATAGCTCCCCGTACAGTATCGCCGGTCTTCAAACCAAACAGCTTGATTTGCGAAGGGGATACATAAATATCATCGGGGCTAGCCAGGTAATTGTAGTCGGCTGAGCGTAGGAAACCGTAGCCGCCATCCTGCATAATCTCTAATACGCCCTCGTTATCAATAATGCCGTCGAATTCACGAATATGCTGATTGTACTGCCGACGTATCCGATTCTGGTATTCCTGAGCCTCCCGCAAGGGTTGAGAAAGCTGGGGCTGAGCAGGCTGGTCGGTCTGGCTGGATTCTGACTGAGGCTGACCTTCCTGAGTTTCGGACGGTGCTTCGGTTGGCTCGGCCACGGCAGTTGTTTCTGTCGCAACTGACTGGCCTGCTGTCTGCATATTAGCCGCGTTATCTTCTGTAACAACCGTTGGTGTCATGAACTCCTCGTCTGGCTGACCCCCATAGTTCAGGCCCGATTCATCAGTAACTATACGCTGTGTACGAGGCCGTTGATCCCTGCGTTGTGAATTGTCGCGTGAACTATCACTGCTATTGCGGTCGCGATTTACATCAAAGCGAGGGCGGGCATCCCGTGGCCCCTGTGTTGAGCCATCCGGCCGGGGGGGGCGTTGCTGGTTCAGATCCGGGCGACCATTACCGTTGCGGTCATTTCGAGGATTTCCCGTCCGGAAATTGCGGTCGGAAGGTGAGCCATCACCCTCGTTACGATTGCGAACGGATTGGTTAAACGAAGTAGGGCGCTGACCTGGGTTTACGATCCGTTCCCGATTTTCGCGGGGTTGGCGTACGGCCTGTGGTGTTTCGGGTGCCGGCCCGGTTGGGCTGGTTTCAGCAGGTGAAGCCGAATCCGATGCGGGTGAAACGGGTGTCTGTTCAACGGTAGCCGAGGGCGGTGCTGTTGAGACGGATGCCTCGGTTTGGTTCTCCTGAGCCTGAACGGATTCGGTAGGGGATACCGTTTCATTAACCACCGTATCGCGTTCACGCCGACTCCGTTGCCGGGGCCTGGTAAGCTCAGAAGCGGGTGTTTCTATCGTAGCGGCCGCAGATGTATCTGCTGCAGGTGAATTCTCTTCGGGAAGACGTGCTGGGGCTGCATCGGCTGGTGTAACGGGTTTTGTGCGCCGTCCACGACGGGGAGCCTCTTCTGGAGAAGGAGTCTCTTCAACAGCTGCGGGGCTTTCGGACTGTTGCTTTATAATTTCGTAAACGAGTTTTTCTTTCGTGAATTTGCTGATGTTACGAATGCCAAATTGCTCGGCAATGGGGTGAAGCTCCGAAAGGAGCTTCATATCTAATTCTTCTTTCTTAAACATAGAGGTCAGGTTAGCAATAAACCTAAATAGGACCGCCGAAGCGGTAAGAATGAAAGTATGGGATTTGTTGTATGAATGGGCCGTTTTAACAGGCAAGTTGGCAGACGACTACAAGTCTAAAAGCGGGGTCACTGATTTATCAAGCCAAATTAACCTAAACAGGTTCAAGCGATTACGTGATGAAAATAAACCTAAACTATAAATTGGGGTGGTTTGCTTAATCCAAACACAACCGCCTGGTGGGGCCAGACGCGGAGGTTGTTAAAACGTTTGGAAAACGGAGGTCCGCCGTAGCGATGGGCGCTGCTTTGGTAGAAGCACTACTTGCTGACCGGATTGATGGTAGCAAAGATAGTATTTTGTTCCGATTTTAACATCATAACGTTATTCTGATATAAATGTTTCCACAGTCGTTTTTTTATTCAATAACCGGGGGGATTTTTATGCCGTTAAAAATCCTTAAATCAACGGGGAATGACAAATTTTGTTTCCGATAAAACGTTGACCTTAGCAGACAGAAATGGAAACCAGACTACTTTATGATTCCCCAACGACAAACAGGTATCTTGTTATTGATTGGGGAAACTCGCGGTTGAAGACTGGCTGGTTTGCCGGTCCGGACTTGTTGGATGTCGAATTCTATAGCTCAGTTGACGCGATGTTAAACGACTTTGAGAAGCGTCCGGTAAAGCAGGTGCTGGTCTCTTCAACAAGTCGGTCCGGCGATGAAATAACGCAACAGCTAACCGGGATGGGAGCCAATGTATGGATACTGAATAGCCAAACGCCCGTACCCATACGCAACGCTTACGACACCCCCACCACACTGGGAGCCGATCGGGTAGCTGGAGCGGTAGGGGCTACAACGTTGTTTCCCAACCAGGATTGCCTGATTCTCGATTTGGGTACCTGTCTGACGGCAGATGTTATCGATCGTGATTTGGTATTTCAGGGGGGGCTCATTTCGCCGGGGGTACACATGCGCTTTCGGGCCATGCATGAGCAAACGGCCCGCCTGCCTTTGGTTGATGTTCCGGTTAACGTAACGGAGGCATGGCCAGTACTGACCGCTAAGAACACCCGGCAAGCTATGCAGAGTGGTGTGTTGAACGGTCTGGCTCTGGAAATGAACGGCCTGATCGAAAACTATCGTCGGGAAATACCGGGTATTGTCGTGCTGTTGTGCGGGGGTGATGCATCTTCCTTTGAAAGTCGTCTTAAACCCCCGATATTTGTAGTGCCTGAATTGGTGCTGATTGGATTGAATCGAATTTTACGCTATAATGTTGAGAATTTACAAGCGAATACGCCAGACGTTAACGCATAGTTTGCTGGCTGTTGCCGCGACATCGCCCATGGTAATGGCGCAGGGATTAGGGAACTCCCCGTATTCGGCGCTGGGTATTGGAGAACTGTACAGCCCCGGCAATGTCGCAAACATGGGTATGGGCGATGTAGGTATCAGTAATACCAACGCGTTCTATCTAAATCTGCAAAACCCTGCCCTTTTAGCCCGTAGAGGCCGATTCACGATATTTGAGGTTGGTCTGATGGGTCAATCAAAATCAATAAGTCAGACAATTAGTAACAGCACTAAGAGCCAGAGTAATTTTGGGGCAAACTTAGGGTATCTGGCCTTGTCATTCCCGGCAAACTCGCGCTGGAATATGTCGCTTAGCCTGAAACCGTACACCTATGTAAACTACAACATTCAGAAAGTAGAGGCCGTTGCCGGAACACCTTACACAGCAGAATATAACTATACAGGGAAAGGTGGTTTAAATAAAGTTACATTCGCTAATGGATTCAGGGTTACCAAAAATATATATCTGGGGGTAGAAGGGTCATTCCTGTTTGGTAATATTACCAACTCGTCTGATGCCAGAGCCGTCGTTAGCGGTAGTTCTGATATTCGGGTGACGCACTTGAACAGAGCAAATTACAGTGATCTTATCGGGAAGGTTGGCGCAGTCTGGCGACCTAAGCTAAACAATACCTGGACGCTTAATCTGGGCGCTACATACGATCCGCAAATACGTATCAAGGCATCACAAACGGATATCTACCAGCAAACGACTTTAACGGGTCAGGCGATTTCGTTGCCTGATACGATGCGGCTTAATTCGAATGCCCAGGCTACTTTACCTCAACAGATGCATTTCGGCGCAAGTATCGAAAAAGGGAATACGCTGCTTTTGGGCGTCGATGTTGGTTTTCAGAAGTGGAGTCAATTCCGAACTGCAGAAAACAAACCCGGTAATCTGGCCGATGGGATGAATGTTGCCGCCGGGCTTGAGTATACTCCCAAACCAACATCCAACCGGTACCGCGATTTAATCACGTATCGGGCGGGGTTCCAATACAACAAATTACCTTACATGGCCGGTGGTTCGCAACTTACCGATGTTAACGGTAGTTTGGGAATCTCTTTACCACTCGGCGCTTATTTTGTAAATCACTTAACGCTATCTCTGGTCGGCGGACAGCGGGGCGTACTGTCTGGTACGCAGATCAAGGAACAATATGTACGTATCGGGCTTGGATTCTCCCTGAATGACGTATGGTTCCGTAAGATAGCCGTTGACTAATTTCGGTAAAGCACGTAGCGGATCGGCATTCTGTCTGCGACTTGTAAGCCAGCAAATTATAAAAGCAGATAAGCGCAGACCTTTCTCTGTGAGTATCTGCTTTTTTACTGTATAGGTCGCTGGCTACTTGTTAATTTACTGATAGCCTGACAAACTAATCAAATGGGGTTTACCGCCAGTTTTTTACTTTCTGTTAAGAACTTAAATGAGTGATGTAGCTTCTAATAGAATGAATACAAAAGTATCCTGGTTACAAAATAGGCTGCTCAGAGTAAGCTGTATTGTTTATGTTTCGTGCCTGTTATTCGGTTGCGAAGAGACTAAACAAGCTAAAAAAGTAAATCCATATTCAGGGCCGATTGAGGAAATAAATGATGTAAAGCTACTCTATAGTGAGGCTGCCAAATTAAAAGTAAAGCTGACAACCGCGAAGCAGTTTCGGTACATTAACGATGATCGGCGCTATCCTAAGCCAGTCAATATAGTATTCTATAATCCCGCGGGGGAGGAAATAACCACTATTCGCTCCGATTCCGGACGCTACGACAAAGCCAAAGATGTGTATGTTGTAACGGGCAATGTTGTGGTTGTTAACAAACAAAAACAGGAGAAATTACTCACGCCCGAACTAAGCTGGAAGCCGCAGACCAAGAAGGTATATACCGATAAACGCGTTACGATTCTCAGCCAGTTGACAGGCGAAAAACTCTACGGCATTGGCCTGGATGCGAATCAGGACTTCAGTCAGTATTCGATTCGAAAGCCAACCGGCGTGTTTAATATGGAGGGAGGAATTTAGCGTATCTGGTCAACTGCCCCGGTAGTTGACCAGATACGTTTATTGTTTGCACTGCTCCAGAATTGGTGTAACAGTTTTAACGTCAGTTATCTTCGTTTCGCCCGCCCATTCTTTGTAGATATAGGTAACAATCTCCGCTATTTCAAGATCGCTCAGTTGCGGTTGAGCAGGCATCGGGCGGTTGTAATGCTTCCCGTTTACGACAATCGGGCCTTTTTGACCGTACCGAATTAAACAAATAACGCTTTTCTTATCTTTCAAATAATCTGAACCAGCAAGGGGTGGGTATAGGGCGGCCAGTCCTTTTCCTTTGTTCTGGTGGCAGTTGGCACAGTTATTTTTATAGAGAAAAATTCCCTCAGTGATGTACCGCTGCCGCTTTATTTCTTCATCGCTCTGGCAGGAAAACAAGTTGATGAAGAGGATACCCGCTACTACTATTCCTGTCAGTCGACTCATTTTTTATATTCGGCTAATAACCGATCCATGTCATTCATTAGTTTGTCGACACCATCCTCAGTTGTGCCATCATAAATGCCGCGAATATGCTTGGCTTTGTCGACCAGAATAAACGCACCGCTATGCACAACGCCACCCGGTGCAGTAGAATCGGCCTGAGCCGTCACCATGTAGCTATTCTGGCCAATGTCGTAAATCTTTTCCCGGTCGCCCGTTACAAATAGCCATTGGTGGCCCGTAACCCCCAGATTCTGGGCGAACTCCTTTAAAACAGCCACCGAATCGTGAGCCGGATCGATGGTGTGCGAAAGGAGCATCACCTCGGGATTGCCCTTGAATTTTTCGTATACCCGTTTTAATTGCACCTTCATTTTAGGGCAGATTGTAGGGCAAGTGGTAAAGAAAAAATCTGCGACGTAGATTTTATTATCGAGGGTTTTGGCCGTAACCGTATCGCCATACTGATTTAGAAAGCTGAAATCCGGAACAGACTGATAAACTGAATCTGTCACAGATTTACCGTTGACTACTTTGGTAACTGCCTCCCGCTGGCCAAGAATAGGCAGCGTGTCGCCGGATGAACCATTGCAGGCCTCAAGCAGGCCACAGGTACTGAGAACGAGAATCCAAACGCTATTTTTTGCCCAAAAACTGGCGAGCCTGTTCAATGCTGGTATTAACTTTTGTCTTAACATCGGTGATTTGATCTTTTTGCCCGTTTAAATAACGAAGGGCATCGTCAGAAGATAATTTGGCAAGTGTATCGCCGTTATATCGGCCCATCCAATCCATCATGAGGCTATCAGCAACGGCTAAATTAGTACGTAATCGCTGTGCCTGTTCTCGCTCTTCGTCTGTGCGGAGGGTTGCTGCCGTGGAGCCGCTTGCTTTCAGACTATCCAAAGATGTGATGCGTTGGTTAAGTTGTTTGCGAAGTTTCATGATGTCATCAATTTTAGGCATTACCTGATCATGAATGGCAAAAACTTCATTTTCTGCTTCTTTAACGGTGTCTTCTGCTGATTTACACGCGTAAAAACTTCTGGATACCAGAAGCAGCCCGGCAAAGGCAAGGAAACGTTGTGTCATAGTTTAGGAAATAGTAAGGGTAATTAGATTAGGTACGCCTTACGTCATTTGACAGCTGACGTAGGGCGTTGTTTTAAAATTTCACGTGCATTCTTAAGCGCACTGGCTGAAGGATTTTTGCCGCCAATCATCTGAGCGATTTCATTGACGCGTTCATCCAGGGACAGTTTCTTGATTCGGCTAACCGTTTTCGCAGCCGAATGATCTTTGTATACAAAATAGTGTGCCGTACCCTGTCCCGCTATCTGATGAAGGTGAGTGATGGCAATGATCTGGTGGCTATGGGCCATATCGCGCATCATGTTCCCCATCTTGATGGCGATTTCACCGGACACACCTGCATCAATTTCGTCGAAAACGATGGTTGGTAAGGAGCGCTTGCTGGCTAGAATGTACTTGATGGCCATCATAAGCCGGGAAAACTCGCCACCCGAGGCTACGTTTTTCAGCTGTTGGGGTTTGACACCTTTGTTGGCACTGAACAAAAAAGAAATGGTATCAATGCCCGTTAAGCTGGGCTTACTGGTTTCTGCCTGGATCTTCAGGGATGCATTTGGCATACCCAAGTCGTTGAGGAGTTTGCCAATCTCACTTTCAATTAACTGCAAAACGACTTTCCGGGAGGCAGATAACGCATCAGCGCTAATCTGCAATTGAGTCCGAGCCGCTTCCGCCTGTGCTTTGGCATCGGTAAGGGCATCGTCCAGGTTAAGAACTTTGCTTACCTTTTGACCAAGTTCGTTACGTAAGTCAATCAACCCCGCTACGTCTTTAACCTGGTGTTTGGTTTGAAGCTGGTACATCAGGTTCAGGCGTTCCCGAATCGTATCGGCGCGGGTATCGTCTATGTCAACACGGTCCTGCTCAACGCTTATTTCATCCGCCAGGTCACGCAGCTCGATCAGGCTGCTCTGGGCCCGTTGCAGGAGTTGTTCGTATTGGTTAGATAACTTGCTGATGTAGGTCAGATTACTAACCGTACCTTTCAGGAAGTCGATAACCGATTGTTCTGTATTGTCCAGGTATTCGTAAGCTACCTGCAGGCGCTCCTTAATATCTTCAGCGTTTTCCAGGATTGTCAGCTCCTGCTCAAGCGTTTCCTGCTCATCGGGCAGTAACTGCGCTTTAACCAGTTCTTCGTACAAGAAGTTATTGTAATCGAACTCTTTCCGCATAGCCGAAGCCTCAGACTGAAGCTGGTCATAGTGCGTTCTTTTAGTTCGATAAACCTGATAGTCAGCTCGGTAGGTACGTAAATACGCTTCATTTTGTGCGTAGGTATCTACAATTTCCAGCTGATATTCATTCGAGCCCAGCAACACCGAATCGTGTTGTGAGTGAATATCCATCATTTCGCTGGTAATTCGTCGAAGCGTTTCCAGATTTACGGGCGTATCATTAACAAACGCCCGTGACTTACCACTCACTCCAATTTCCCGACGGACGATGCATGTATCTGAATAATCGAGTTCTTCGTCGTCAAAGATTTGCTCGATTCGGTAGCCGGATACGCCAAATGTTCCCTCGATAATACATTTCTGTTCGGGGTTATACAAGACGCGTGTATCGGCCCGGTTGCCAAGCAGCAACCCAATGGCACCGAGAATAATTGACTTTCCTGCACCTGTTTCGCCCGTTACAATATTGAGTTCACGGTCGGGTGAAAGTTCCAGTTCGTCAATCAGTGCGTAATTCTTTATGAATAAATGCGAAAGCAAAATCAGCGAATAGTTAACAGTGAGCAGGGGCGGTAAATAAAGGTAAAATTACGTACCGTCAGTAACTCACTGGATTAGTTTTCGGTAGTTTTCTGTTTTGGCCGGGTCGAGAAATGACAATAAGTCGAATGCCTGTTTTCGTTCGGTCGGTGTTCCTTCGTAAAGGATATTGAATAGTTCCTGCGACTTGGCATCAAAAAACGAATTGATCAGAACGGAATTCGGTAGTTGCAGGCCAATGGTTCGTATGGTATTCAATAAGGTTATCGTTTGTTTGCGAACCTGCACGGGGTTAGCCGCAAAGACATCAAGGCCCTGGCGATGATAGGTGTAAAGCCCATCCCGGAAGGGTAATAATTGCTGGTTCTGCAAGTTCTCAATGAGCCAGTACCGGTTTCTGCGGTCGCCCCCGGTTTGCCAGGAGCCATTAGGCGATCCTTGCTGGGCCAGATTTGTAATGGCATAAGCACGTTGAATAAATTGATTTCCGCCTTGTTTGCTGAAGGTGTCGTAGTCGACAGCCATAATTATGTTGGCATAAAACGCCAGCAAAGAAGTAAGGTCGTCTGAAAACTGATTTTCCCGGTAATAAACGGGTGTTGTTGGTAAGTAAACAAAGTTAAATGCCCGATCAACATAGCTGAACGTAGTTGTTTCGTACGTTGTGCCATATACAGGACGAGTCACAATGATTTGCGCCGTTGCTTCAAAAGCCCCCTGTGTCAATGACTTCAGCAGGTTTATGTTTATTGAGCAGTTAATTCGTTCGGCTACAGAAAACTGGTCGTTGCTCCATCGCCGGTTATTCATGAACTCGGTAATGATGCCTTTTAACTGGTTTACGTAAGAGAAATCAGTTTTCTGCTGCGCAAATAGCTGATCGGAGTTGATCGTAACCTGACAGTTTAGCTCCTGAGCGCTTGCCGAGGACGCCAAACAGCTAACTAACAGTAAAATGCGTATTGCTTTCATGGATGAGACCTTACTGTGTCAGAGCGACTTTACGACTAACGTAACCAAATCTAGTGCCACTTCGTCTTTTGTTTTAAGTGGAAACGCATGGATTTGTTCGTCTTTATCTATAACGGTAATCTTGTTGGTGTCGTGCCCGAAACCGGCCCCTGAATCACGAAGTGAATTTAACACAATCCAGTCTAAATTCTTAGCATAAAGTTTCTTAAGTGCATTGGCCTGCTCATTGTCCGTTTCCAACGCGAAACCCATCAACAACTGTCCGGGTTGTTTGCGATTTCCAAGTGTCGCTGCAATGTCGGTTGTTTTGGTCAATTCGATCGAAAAAAACGTTTCTGACTTCTTAATCTTCCGGTCGGAAGGGTGAGCCGGAGTGTAATCGGCTACGGCGGCACTCAGGACAATAATATCGGCTCGGCTGAATTCCGCTTCCGTGGCCTCGAACATCTCCTGCGCCGACCGGACATCAATCCGTTTTATACCAGGGGCGGGGATAAGGAGGGCAGTCGGCCCGCTCACCAGCGTTACCTCGGCGCCGGTTTCGGCAAAGGCTTTTGCAATGGCATATCCCATTTTACCCGTTGAATGATTGCTGATGTAACGTACAGGATCGATGGGTTCCTGCGTAGGCCCCGCTGTGATCAGGACCCGTTTGCCGGCCAGAGCGCCTGGTTTACTCGGTTCCCCCAGTGGCGTGTCTGACCAGAAGTCGGTTAAAATCCGAGTAATTGTTTCGGGTTCAGCCAACCGACCTTCACCAACCAGACCACTGGCAAGCTCGCCATGTTCGGCCTTGATAATGTGATTGCCAAAGCTACTAAGCCGACGCAGGTTGTCGACCGTTGAAGGGTGGCTGTACATGTCGACATCCATGGCAGGTGCAAAAAATACCGGACACCGTGCCGACAAATAAACCGCTGAAAGTAAATCATCGCAAAGACCCATTGCACAGCGAGCCAGCGTATGAGCCGAGGCCGGAGCAATCACGAACGCGTCAGCCCAGAGTCCTAAGTCAACATGATTATTCCAGCGTCCATCGCCGGGACGGTTCGAGTCGATATTCACGAATGTCGATAAAACAGGGCGTTTCGATAAGGTTGCCAGCGTAAGGGGAGTAATAAATTGCTGGGCCGATGCCGTCATAACAACCTGTACCTCAGCACCGGCCTTTACGAGAAGCCGAACTAATAAGGCCGACTTGTAGGCCGATATGCTGCCTGTTACACCCAAAAGAATTCGCTTCCCTGCTAATGACATTGGTTGGTGGTTAATGGTTATCAGTTACTGGTTCCATTGCGAATAACTCAATGGCCAGTAACCGGATATAAAACACCAATGACCGCACAGCGTTATACTGTGCGGTCATTGAAAAGCTATACAGTTGGTTTACTGTTGAGCCTCTTCGTCATTATAACGCCAGTACACTTTACCTTCCAGAAACTCATCTGTAGCAATGGATGTAGGCTTGGGCATGCGCTCGTAAAACTTGGAGATTTCGATCTGCTCCCGATTTTCGAAGACCTCTTCAAGGTTATCAACCGCCGAAACGAATTCCGATAGTTTGTTGCTCAATTCTTCTTTGTTCTTAGTGGCAATCTGACGGGCACGCTTCGAAATGATCGATACCGATTCGTACAGGTTTCCGGTTTGAGCCGCAATCTTGTCGTTATTACGGGTGATAATTGATGGATTTGTTGCCATAATAGTTTATAGTCGGTATTTGGTAAATAGTCAATCAACGTTGGGGTTTTGAAGTAGTGTGACCGCACGCTTCAGCCCGTAAACTGTATTAATTAGCCGCTGTTACTTTTGCTGGGCGGTTGGCGTCTTTTAATCGCGCCTTTTCTTTTTCACGCTCCTGCTCCAGCTTATCCAAACGTTCAATTTCTTTTTGGCTGGTTTCAAACATCTTTTCGGACTGCTTGAGGAACTGGCTGTTGGGGTATTTGTCAACAAATGCCTGATGATAACTGATCGCTTCCTGGTAACGTTCCTTTTGCTTTATTTCCATGCTGTTCTGCGCAAGGCTAAACTCGGCGTCAACTTTCAGGTAAGACAGTTCTTCGTTGTATTCAGAATCCGGGAAATCCTTTTGAAAGTTATTGATGGCAATAACAGCTGATTTGTAAGAGGCAATGTTGAAACCGCTGGTTTTATAGTACAACTTGGCTTTCTCGTACGCTTTCCGCTCCAGTTTCCCGCGCAGCTCCAGAATTAATTTGGTCGACTCCTCTTTGTATTTGCTATCCGGATATGCATTGATAAAATCCTGAAGTGCCGACGTCGCCGTCAAAGTGTTGGACTGATCGAGGTTGAAAGAAGGCGTATCTTTGTAAAGCGAGTAGGCATACATATACATAGCCTCCTGCGCGTACTCAGACCGCGCAAACGTCTCATAAAATTTCTTGAACAGCGTGGCACTCAGCAGATATTGCTGTTGCTGATACTGCGTATAAGCATAATAAAACTGAGCCATTTCAGACTCGTTACTACCCTTAAGCACAGGGATCAACTCCTCAAACAAGAGGCCTGCCCGATACCATTCGCCTTTTTTGTAGTATTCAAGCGCACCTTTGTACTTCGCGTCATCACTTCCACTTTTCTGCAATTTCGAAAACGGGCTGCATGAGCCAAGCAGAAATACGACCCCAATCCCCAACAGGATTTTACCAATATGACGGTTTTGCATATGCTTGCAAAGATACAAAAAAAATAAAGGCTTCATCGAATTAACGAGGATGAAGCCCTGTATAGTGCTGGAAAGGATAAAGGATACAACTTATTTTAGCGTATTTTAACAATTACTATCCGGTTTACTGATGGCGGACAAGCAGTCGTTTAGTCGCCACTTTTTTGCCATCGACCGACAATTGATAGAGGTAGTAACCGGTATCGAGCAAGCGCGTTCCAATTCGAACTTTACGTTCATTGCGCTCCAGTTCGTATTCGGCCACGGGAGCCCCTAACACGTTGAGCAAAACAAGTTTTGCATCGCCCGTTCCATTGAACTGATAGTCGATTTCAGCAACGTCGTCAGCCGGATTTGGGTAGGCGTTGGACACCCATATTTTTTCGTTGGTATACAGCCGATTTTCCGCTTTACCTTCCTGAGCGATAGCCGATGTCCGGGGAACACTTTCAACTGTTGGGGTGCTTTCAGCCGCTGTGGTATGCGTTGGAATTTTGGCCCCGCTATGCGTCATCATGATCGAGCGGTAATGCTCATTGATGGCACTGTTTTTATGCAACGCCATCGACCGGTCCAAACCCGAAAGAGACGGGCTGGGAGCGATCGAGAATCGCTGGGCTGGCAAGCCAGTTGTTGGTTTGCGTACTGACGAGGTACGACCCAGTTCGAGTCGGCTCCCTTTCCGCGCATCAGAATCCCGCTGGGCGACCTGCGCCTGGAGCGGGGCAACTGCGGTTAGCAAGCCCATCAATACACCAATAAGTATAATTTGTTTCATGTAAGTCTACTTCAGGTACACATCTATACAACACAAACCTATTCATCTTGAAAGACAAAGTCAACGGGCCGTTGTCTAAAAAATTGTTAAATGAGTCAATTATTACCTTTTCGAACCAATTTTTGGGCCAAAGGTTTATTTGTACTCTTATTTTTTAATGGCTTTCTAATTAACGGTTGCTCCGCCGGGGGTACTTCAAGCCATAATACCTGATTCTTAGTTGGTTTTTCCGCTTCCCGCCAACGGAAACCATCGAGCTGCTGGACATCCGGTGTCAATTCTTTCGGCGGAATAAGTTGAGAATCCGGGTGGCCGTAAAACCGAATTCGGCCAACTTTATTATCCTCGAATTCAATGTTCATTCGGCTCGATTCTACGTGATTCAAGCCAATTAATTTATTCTTCTCATCAACGGCATAATATATGCTTTGTCCGTTGCCATCAACCAGCACCCGATCCAGCACTGTCTGCTCCTGATTGAGCACGGTGGTTGACGCAGGTGAACTGCTTTTTGATGCCAATACGCGCTTTGGTAGGCCATTCGTTGCAACCGTAGATACAGAATGGGGAGAATTTGTTTTGGACGAAGCTTGTATAGGTGGCTGCCCTGCTGCATGCAGCGTTGTTGACGCGATTTTAGTTGCGAAATACGCCGTAATAGTACGCCCTTTTATCTGGTTATAATTCTTGAGTGTATCGAGAGAAATTACGAATGATTTCGCCTTCAGATACATGGTCTGTATCCTGTTATTTTTGAGCACCGCCCGCATGGAATCGGCCTCCATCTGGTACTTATTCTGACTCCAGACAATCGGTTTTTTAAAGAAATAAATTGTTGAATCGGCGGTGTCGTAAATGAGTGAATCGCACTTGCTTTGCAGGTCTGATTTATACAGAAGAACGTTTTTCTGGCCGAGTAACCGGCGTGTATTTGTTACCTTATTGTCGAAAGAAAATAAGGTATCTGCCCGTAAATAAAGTGTGTCTTTGGCCGCTTCATTAGCCAGGCTTTTGGCAACGGGATGGCCTGTTACCCGCGAAATCCCGGCCTTGCCGTTGTACCGAACATGATCGCCGGTAATCACCGCCTGACGATCTTTGGCAACCATGATCACATTGCCTTTAGCAATTCCCAGCTCCGATACGTTATCATAATAGAGCGAATCGCCTGTTAGGCGGTACTTGGGCGTTTCAACCGTCGCCCTTCGCTGGAAGTTTGATATGCCGGACGTCGTATTGTACTGACCAGCTACCGCCGTCAGGACGCCATCTTTATTGGTTATGCGCGTTGGTCCCTGAAAGGTAGCAATTCGGGTTATGGAGTTATAGAGCAGCGAATCAGCCGTGAGTGTGCCTTTAGTGTTCACCAGCCGTACGTTCTGGCGGAAAGTAAACAGTTTGGTTCGGGTGTCGTAATAACCTTCCCGGCTGGTAAGCACGTTTTCTTTGTCAACAATTCGACCAGGGGTAGGGTAGTGCGCAATACCCGACAGCATGTCGTAATCGAGTTGAGCGGTCGTCAGCGTCATTTTACGATCGCGTAAGCTTACCCGACCACGTACGTTTGCCTGTCGGGTATTGCCATAGTAAAACAAAGTATCGCCCCTAACGGTAATGGTGTCTCCCTGAATGATCTGAACATTTCCATAGGCTTCGATCACATTCGTCGTTGCGTTCTGAATAGCCAAATCACAATACATCAGTACTCCTTTCTGGCGAAAACGGACGTTATTGTATATTTTACGAACAACCTGACCGGGTACGTTCATGCCAACCAGACTATCGGAACCCGGCAGCAGCTCAACTTTATCGGCTGCGCTACCGGGCGTTGATGGGCGTCCGGACGGTGGAGCGCCCACTTGAGCCAGCAAATCGGCTGAAACAAGTAGCGAACCAAGGAGAACGAAAGCGACAAGAAAACGGGTAAGCAAACGAATCATAGTGACAAAACTACGGCTTAGTGCCGACTCCAAATGATTGAAGAAGGATTTTTAGGATTTATTAACGACAATCAACTCTTCAAACCGAGCGATCGGGTGCTTCTGGCAGTCAGTGGCGGTATCGACTCAATTGTTATGGCAGAGCTGTTCTATCGGTCTGGCCAACCGTTTGCGATCGCTCATGTTAACTTTTCAATGCGGGGAGCCGCTTCAGAAGCTGATGCTGTTTTCGTTCAAAACAAGGCCGAGCGTTATGGGGTTCCGTTTCACCTGATTCGTTTCGATACGAAGGCGATAGCTCGTGAGCGGGGTATGTCCATTCAAATGGCCGCACGTGAACTTCGATATGATTGGTTTGCACAATTGCTCCGCGACTTTTCATATACCTGTCTGGCAACGGCGCATCATAAGAATGATGTTCTCGAAACGTTGTTGCTCAACCTGACACGTGGCACCGGATTGGCTGGTTTACATGGCATTCTACCCCACCAAAATCAGGTTGTACGGCCTTTGTTATTTGCCAGCCGGGATCAGGTAACGGCTTATGCAACTGCGAATAACCTGGACTATCGGGAGGATAGCTCAAACGCCGACACTAAATATGCCCGGAATCGAATTCGCCACTTTGTCGTGCCTGTGCTTACCGACCTGAACCCTGGTCTCTGGCAAACACTGCCCCGGACCGTTGAGCGGTTGAGAGCTGCCGAAACGCTCATGAGAGCCGAACTGGACCGCTCCTGGCAGGCAACTGCCGAAGCTCGGGGGAGTGCCATCCTGCTTCCCCGAGCCAAGCTGCTCGCCCAATCTGAGCTGTCTTTTAGACTGATGGAGTGGATGAAGCCATTTGGCTTTACAAGCGATCAGGCTTCGTTATTAGTTACTGCGCTTTCACAGCCAGTGGGGCAAGTGTTTATGTCGGCCACCCACCGGGTAACCCACGAACGGAACGGCCTGCTGCTTGAGCCCGTCGCACAATCCGGCGAGTTCGAAATTCAACTGGTTGATTGGCCGGATGGACCTATTCTTGTCGAAAACCGTTTTACGCTAATGGTCAACGTATTCAATAAACCGATTGACTATGCTATTCCGACTGAGCCAGAGGTAGCCTGTCTTGACGCTGATCAACTAACGTTCCCGCTAACGATTCGGCTCTGGCAACAGGGGGATAAGATTCGACCAATTGGTTTAAACGGATATAAATTGGTTAGCGACTTACTGAATGATCTGAAACTGAGCCGGTCTGAACGTGAACAGACCGCTGTACTTCTATCGGGAAGTGAAATTGTCTGGGTGATTGGGCGTCGAATAGCCCATTCGTTTAGAATCACCAATAGCACGCGCCGAATCGGGAAGTTTACATGGAGTCTGAAAGAGTAGATCTGATAGTCGGTGAGTTGATTATATGAGCTGGCTGATATGAGAATTGCCAGTAGGTCTAAAAAGTTGGCATTCTATTTGATGCTAGATGAATGAGCCCATATTTTCTTACAACTCACTACTATTTATGAACCGAATTGTGTGTATCCTGCTACTTGCGGGATTAGCCTTGTCGAGTCTGACTGTTCAGGCCCAGAGTACGCGGCTACGAGCGGCAAATAAGCAATTTGATAATCTTAGCTACGTCAGTGCAGTACGGGCGTATGAAGAATTTTTACGGACCGACAAAAAGAAGGACGCTGCTGATACACGGGATGCGTTAATAAAACTTGGGTACAGCTACCGTAAACTTCAGGATACCCGCAATGCTGAGCGAGTGTATGGTGAACTTGTAAAAACCTATACCGATCTGGATAGCGAGATATATCTTTATTTTGCGCAGGCGCTGGCGGCCAACGGGAAGTACCGTGATTCGCAGAAAATGTACAGTCAATATGGCGAAAAACAGGCCCAGGATTTACGCGGCCGTCGTTTTACCGTTTCGTATATGGATATGAGTCGGTTTTACCAGGACTCTTCTTCGTATAGGATTCAAAACCTCCCCATTAATTCGCGCCAGGCCGATTTTAGCCCCATGTATTACAAAGGCGGACTTGTGTTTGTGTCCTCACGCGATGAGTCGGGCGCGATCAAGCGCGTGTTCAACTGGAATCAAACGCCATTCCTGGATATATACTTCCATCCCGATACAAATCAACTTCGGTTGCCCGGAGCTGGTCTGGTTAATTCGGCGGTAGTAGGTAGTGGTACCGAAGCCAGGGAGGAAAGCGGTGAAGCGGCAAACGAGAATATAGCTTTGTCGAAAGCTGAAATCTTTAGCCGGACACTCAATACCAAATATCACGAAGGGCCGATGACCTTCACAAAAGACCAGAATGTTATTGTCTTTACCCGCAACAACGCCAGCAAGGGAAAATCAGGAAAAAGCTCGGAAGGAGTAAAAAAGCTGAAGTTATATTCTGCTATCAATAAGAACGGAAAGTGGGTCGATATACAGGAACTACCGTTCAACAACAGTGAATACTCGGTGGGACACCCCGCTTTTGCGCCAGACGATAGCAAGCTATACTTTGTATCGGATATGCCAGGTGGCTTCGGAGGAACGGACATTTATGTTGTAGAATATACGGATGGCCAATGGGGTAGTCCGGTGAATATGGGTAAAGAAATCAATACTGAAGGCAATGAGATGTTTCCTTTTGCTGCCGAAAGTGGCAATCTCTATTTCTCCTCCGATGGGCATGAGGGTTTGGGTGGTCTGGACGTATTCGTGGCCGAGCTAAAAGATGGAATTGCCTACAAAGGAGTTCAAAACGCCGGTGCTCCCATTAACTCAGAGAAAGATGACTTTGGCTTCATTACGGACAAGAATGGTACAAGTGGCTACTTCAGCAGTAACCGTAAGAAAGGGATCAGTGATGATGATATTTATTCGTTCAGGCGGTCCTGCAAACAGCTTAATATTCTGGTTTATGATGCTAAGACCAATACACCTCTCGAAAGTGCAGATGTTCGTATTCTGCGAAATGGGGTAAATCAGGAACTTCGGGTAACGAATAAAGCCGGGCGCACTGACCTGTGTGTAGATTCAAATGCGGAGTACGAATTCAGAGCCATCAAGGAAGGATTTGCCATAAACAGCGTTCGTTTTTCAACCCTCACACAGTCACCTAAGCCGGTATTAAATGTATCGATTTACCTGGAACGCTCCGAGAATACGGTGGTAAAAGGGGTAATTAAGACAGAAGTGAACCAGCAGCCAGCAACCGGTGTAAAAGTGACACTTCGGAACGAAAAAGATAAATCGGAGCAAACCGTAACCACAGGCCCGGATGGCGGTTATGAGTTTGACGTTAAACCGAATGCTCCGTATACCATCACAGCGCAAAAAGATCGATACGCCACTAAAAAAGCCCAATACAACAAAACGAAACGCAAAGCGCAGGTCATTACCGATTCACTTGGTCTGTATGGTGTGGGAGATGTATTCCAGTTGAAAAATATCTATTATGATCTGAATAAGTTCTTTATTCGTGCCGATGCCGCTCATGAACTGGATCACGTGCTGGCCATTTTAAAAGAATATCCGCAAATGAAGATCGAGTTGCGGTCGCATACCGATTCCCGAGCTACGGACACCTACAATATCCGGTTGTCAGAAAACCGTGCCAGAGCCGCTATGGACTACCTGGTTTCAAGAGGTGTGCAGGCTAATCGACTGGTTGCGCGGGGTTATGGCGAATCTGAAATTATTAATGGCTGTGTCGATGGCGTAAATTGTTCGGAAGGTGAACACCAGCAAAATCGACGTACCGAGTTCAAGATTATAGCCGTCGAATAAACGGACAAACTGTACTTCCTAAAAAAAGAGACCCCGCCAGGCGGGGTCTCTTTTTTTAGGGATGGCAAAGCCTATTCAGATGTCTTAACGTGTTTTTTATGAACCGATTTGGTCGTCGCCGTCGATTTAACCGGCGTTGACTTCTTTACCGTCGTTGTCATTGTTTTGCTGGCAGGCTTGGTCTGCGATGGGGCCGTGGCAGAGGCATTATTTACACCGAGTGCGGCTACGACGAAGGCAGCCAGAATGGACGTTTTCATACGATTGAGAATGGTTTTAAGTTCCTATCCACCACACTGGCGGACTTTCCAGGTGAAAGGTCGGCCTGATAAATTAAATGCCGATAAAGGATAACTTAAAAAAAGGTTAAACTGTTAGGAAACGGACCGTAACGGATAGCTGTCCAACATGCCGCATGGTATGCTCTGCCGCATGGGTTAGCAAACCAAGCACCGTTGAGGGCAGTTGCGCCCGACCAACGCCCCGTATGTCGGTCAATGTTCTTTCATCAACCAGGCGTAGTTGGTCAAGGGCATCCTCCACCTGTTTCTCAAATTTTTGAATCAGTTCCGGCGTAGATAATATAGTATCCTCGGGCTTTCCTTCCGAATGTAAAGCTGCTAACTGAACATCCGACAACGATTCCTGTCGGGCATACGTGAACAAACGATCAAGGACGCCTGTCAGGTGCTGTAAATGAAAGCCAACCGAAGCCACACCAGCTGGGCGTTCCCAAAGTCGTGATTCTGGAAAATCTGCCATCAACGTGTGTACCTCTTCACGTGCCTGCATCAGGGCATGGGCAATGGGTTGTACTAAAGCAGGGATGTCAGAAAGTGGTCCCCTTAGCCAGACTTCGCGCGTTTCTGTTGACATAAAAGTTAACTCAGATTACAGTGCCACCATCTGCATAAAACAGGCTACCCGTGCTGTAAGATGACGCACCGGAAGCCAGAAAAAGGGCCAACGGACTGATCTCATCCACGGTTCCCATGCGGGCAATGGGGATGCGGTTTGTAAAGTGTTCCAGAATCTTTTCGTTCTGCCAAAGGGCCTGACTGAATTTTGTTTTAATGAGACCAGGGCAAATGGCATTAACGCGAATGCCATCAGGGCCCCATTCCTTTGCCAGCACTTTCGTGAGCATGTTGAGCGATGCTTTACTCACGCTGTACATACCCAGGCCAGGGTCGGGCGTATGTCCGGCAATGCTGCTGATCATAATAATGCTGCCTCCGCCCCGTGCCTTCATGCTGGGATAACAAAGTTTACTCAATTCAAAAGGAGCCTTTACGTTATCCTGCATGATCTTGTCAAAAGCCGCTCCATCGCAGTCGAGCGAGGGGCCGAAAACCGGATTCGATGCAGCATTATTGACGAGAATATCAATGCCTCCATACGTGGCGATGCTCTTGTTGACCAACTGCTGAAGCTGATCCATATCGCCTACATGGGCTGCTATGCCCGTAGCTTCACCACCTTGAGCCCTAATATCGCTGGCAAGTGCGTCGCAGGCATCCTGTTTGCGGCTGCTGATAATGACTTTTGCTCCGAATTTGGCAAATACCCGGGCCATGTCCTCGCCAATACCTTTACTGGCACCGGTGATGATGGCCACTTTGCCGGTAAGGTCAAAAATAGCTTTTTCGATAGTTACTGTAGGGTTTGTTTCCATGTTGAAAAGGGATTAAAAGAAAGGCTGCCATGGGTTTGCCAGAGCAGCCGGAGTTCAGCGCATTCCTGAAAAATCAGGTAAGACTCGATAATTAGGCAATTATTTTTCGAAAAAGCAGACTGAACCGCCAACCCAATCTTTGTTTTTGTTGAAGTTTACGCCAATCATTTCGCCCCGGCTCAGGCGGCTGAGGTTGGTCAGTAAGGTTGGCTGCCGGTCCTCTTTATGCCAGATAAAGAGCATTCGGATTTCACATTTCACCAGGCCATCCGGCGATTGAATAACAGGTTCATATTTGACCTTGCGCTGTAGTAAATAACCTTCCCGTTGATGAGCGGGTATGGAATCCAGGTCATCGGGAGTAATGTTCAGTTTGACGCCACTGCCAGCAAAGGAAAATAAGGGCTTTAATACATAATTTTCGAGATCGGCCGGATACGTGTTCAAGTCTGACAAATAATGACTGGCGGGTACGTAGGGGCTTTTCAATAAAGGCAGGGTGTACTTACTAATCCGGAAAAACCAGTTTGGGTGCCCAACCCAGTCTACGTCAACATCATCGGTCAGGTGAAAGTCGGTCTGGAGATCAGGATAATTCTGGAGATCGTCGAAAATCAGACGATTATAAATACGTTTGATGCGAATCAAGCGACCGTCTTTTTCATAGTATAAAGCCCGTCCCTCTTTTTTTATCTTCGTGACACAAACGGCTGGTATTCCAAGGTATTTCTCGGTCAGCACAAAGTCGACCCGGGTTTTTTGCTTCTCCGGATAGATTTCCAAAAGAATGACCTCTTCGGGTTGCTCATCACCCACAATCAGCTGGCGTAACTGCTCCAGATAAGCCGCATTGTCGGTAACCGTGAATAAGTGAGAGAGGTTTTCGGGGATGGGATACAGGCTCCGGAACAAACTGGCCAGATAAGGCTGAAAACAGTACAATGACGGAAAGCCCTGAAGTTCGATTAACTGGGGAGTTAATTCACCCTGCTCATCCAAACAAACCGCAAAATCGACAGCCATAAACTGCGTATGTTCGTCCTCATTCGGAACCCGTTGGTCTTCTGGTATAGCTTTGTCAGTAAGGACTTTAAAGTCATCACGGGTGACAACAGAAATAATATCGTCACAAGCCTTTAGAAGCTTGTCGGTCAATACTTTCGGGACGAAAATGGGCGTTTCAGCTACCCGGAAATCCAACTGGCCGGGAAAATCAGTATCTACTTTAGCCAAAAAAGCCCGGTAGCTCTCCGGGCTAAAGGCTTGGTTGAAGGCTTCTCTAACGGACTTAATCATAAAGGGATTGGGTAAATCGGACCGGAATAGTCAAGGCTGGCTTCTGGCTCCGTATAACGCAGTGGCGGTGTTTATCCCGTGAGATGAACACCGCCACTGTGCGGTTAAGCCACTTCGTGTTCTTCGAGAGTTGACGACAGCGATTGAATGGCCTGCCGCAAAAAAGCAGGCAGAATAACCGACTCTGTCAGTGCAATTTTATTCGGGTCCTGTAAGTAAGACACCATGTCGTCATATTTTTCCTGACCAAAATTCAGGACGATATGATTGCGCTTTTCGGGCTGCAGGAAATAGCGAAGCATACCTTCATTGTCGGCTTCGGGGTGAAACTGCGTTCCGATAATTTCGGGGGAGAAACGTATGGCCATAACCGCCCGGTCCAGTAACACATGGGGCCTGATTTTTTCCAGACACAAAATTTCTGCCCCTATCTCGTTCATTCGCTCAACATCAGGGCTGGTGATTTGGTAATCGCGGGAATCGACAGCGAAGAACGGATCTGGCAACCCCTCCAGTAACGTTTCCGAATCACCTTCATCGGTTTTGTGTACCGGAAAAATACCAAATGACGTTGATTTACGGCGACTCAGCAGACCTAAACCAAAATGACGCACAACCAATTGGAACGAATGGCAGATGAGGAACACATACTTCTTCCGTTCATTATTTTCGTTCCATGCAAAAATCTGGTCTATAAGCTCGAAATAACGGGTTTCCCACTCTTCGGTGGAGGCCAAAGGACTACCTGGTCCACCAGACGAAATATAAATGTCGTAATCCAGGTCGGGGAGGTCATTGTTGGCACGAACGTCAAAAACATCGAATGCTAAATCTGCGTGATCACTTCCCTGTACGTTTCGAATTATGTGCAAAATACAACGCATGCCCTCGTTGGCATGGTTGTTATTCATATCGAGAACAGCAATTTTTAATGAGCTCATAGAGTATATGTTACGGCTAACTACTAGTTAATAATGAATCAAGAAATAACTATATAATACCAAAAGAAGTTTCTTCAACTATGTAATTTACAACCTGTTTGAGGTCATTCGTTTGCTGAAAAACAGCCAGTTGACGGTCCGCGCCGGTTCCCATTTCCAGGATTTTAAGGACATATTCACATTCAGAACGGCTACCGAGTTCGTCAACAACGTCGTCGATAAAATTTAGCAATTCATGAATCAGTTCGTGGGTTGGCACTTCAATCTGCTTTCCGAAGTCAATTAGTTTTCCCCCAATACCATACCGGGCCGCGCGCCATTTGTTTTCATTGATTAGAATCCGGCGATAGGGTCGGAAGTTGAGGTTTTGCTGGTGAAGTTTATAAATTTTAGCTACCAGTGCCTGCATAATGGCCGCCAGACAAATGGTTTCATCGACCCGCATTGGCACATCGCAGATACGGAACTCAATGGTGTCGAAGAATGGGTGCAGGCGTATGTCCCACCAGATTTTCTTACCGTTGTCGATACAGCCGGTTTTCACCAGTAAATTGATGTATTCGTCATATTCCGCAGCCGATGAAAAGAAATCCGGGATACCGGTACGCGGAAATTTGTCAAACACTTTTGATCGGTATGACTTAAAGCCCGTGTTACGGCCGCGCCAGAACGGCGAATTGGTTGAAAGCGCGTAGATATGTGGCAGGAAGTAACGTACAGCGTTCATGATCTGAACGCCTTCATTCCGGTTTTCGATGCCAACGTGTACGTGCAAGCCAAAGATTAAGTTCGAGCGGGCTACATCGCGCAGTTCGTCGATGAGCCTGTCATACCGTTCATTAGGGGTAATTAACTGCTCCTGCCAATCCGAAAAAGGGTGAGTCCCGGCAGCCGCGATCTTTAAGTTCTGCTTATCCGCCAGTTCAATAATCATCTTTCGGAGATACGTGACCTCTTGGCGTGCATCCTGAATATTATTGCAGATATTCGTACCAACCTCAACGACGGCCTGGTGCATTTCGGCCTTTACACGCTCCTGAAGAACAATTTGACCGCCATCTACAATCTTCGACATGTGAGACCGTAACTCGCCCGTATTTGGGTCTATCGTTTGAAACTCTTCTTCAATTCCTAGGGTGAAAACGGGCATAGACGTTAAGGTTAGTGACTGGCAGGCTACTGAAAACGGCCTGAACTAGTGGTAAGATACATTTTTTTTGTAAACCTGATACGCTATAAATGGTTTTTTGACCAATTGAAACTCAAACCAATTTCTGTATGAAAACACAGCGAGAAAAAAAACTCTTAACAAAATATTGGCTATTTGGTGGGGGTGGTGCTATGCTGCTGGGTAGCGGGCTGGCCGTGTTGCTTCACGGTTCTAAAATGAAGGAAGCCAACGAGGATCCCTGGTTTTGGGTAAGTACGGGTGGTTTTGCACTTATTATGACCGGTTTGGGTTTCATTGGCGATGCTAACCGCTTTCGAACGATGGTCGACGTTTTGCGCGAGCTGGATAGACGCGATCAACATTAAACGGGCAAGTGTGTGTTGGTCGATGGTCAGGGATTGGCGGTTGAATTGGGTGTTATGCTTTCCTGGTTTTGCTCATCGATCCCTGGCCGTTTGCTCATTAGTTTATTTACCCCACCATGGCTGAAACGCCCCGAAGAACCATTCTTGAGACAGTAAAGCAGTACGGAAATCGGCTGTCTCGGTTCATTCGCGGGCAGGTAAAATCCGAGGAGGACGCCGAAGATATATTACAGGATGTCTGGTATCAACTTGCTCGAGTCGTTGACCTCGATGGGATTGAAAGCATAAGTGGCTGGCTGTTTCAGGTGGCCAGAAATCGAATTACCGACACCTACCGGAAGAAAAAAGATGAATCGTTGTCGGATTTGATGGGCGACGAGGATAACGATGATTTCCGCTTTCGGGAAATACTTCTGGCCGATGCTGAAACGCCCGAAGACCAGTTTTTTAAGGATATCTTTTGGGAAGAACTAATGAAGGCGCTGGATGAGTTACCCGAAAATCAGCGAACTGTTTTTGTTCAGAATGAACTCGAAGATCGAACCCTTCAGGAGATCGCCGATGAAACGGGAGACAATCTGAAAACGATCATCTCCCGGAAACGCTATGCCGTTCAGCACCTGCGAAAGCGATTACAACGACTATACGACGAACTTGATAACCTATAAGTTATGAGAACCCCTTACAGGCGCATACGATTTTTTATACCGCTTTTTATCCTGCTGGCACTGCTGGCTGTTTCATATGCCGTTTACTGGCTTTGGAATACGGTGCTGGTAGCGGTCGTGCCGGTTAAGTCGGTTACGTTCTGGCAGGCTGTAGGCTTATTGATTTTGTCGAGACTACTTTTAGGCGGTTTTAAGTTTGGTCCTCGTTCTGGTGGTTTCCGTGGAGCCGGTGGCGGACCACCCTGGCGGGAAAAATGGCGTCAGATGAGCGACGACGACCGACGAAAGTTCAGGAGCGAATGGAACAAACGATGCCATAATAAACCTGAATCAGAATCCTGATCCCATCTACTTTCAAACCTCGCAGGCGCAATCCTACGGGGTTTTTTTATGCAGTTTAAAGTAATTTCTTCTCCAGTCCGTCATCCTTAGTAGAACAACAATCATCCAATAAATACAATGAACAATAATCTTGTAAGATCCATTGTAGCAGGCTTTCTTCTTGGACTAGCCCTGTTTATCATGCCATTCTTTCTGATCCGACTGGCGTTCTTCCTCCTCATCGTTGGCGCGTTATTCAGATTATTCGGCGCCGGACGTTTCCGAAGGGGTTGGGGGCGTGGATACGGACACATGCCTGCCTTTGCCGACCGGATTCGCCAGATGAGCGATGCTGAATACACCGAATTCAAGCAGCGTTATAGAGGACGTTGGAGCGACGCTTCAGACCAGGGAAAATCAGAAAATACACCTAACCAGTAAACAACACGACAAATGAGAAATCGCTTAAACCCTTGGGTTGTCGTCCTGACAGCCGCTCTAACATTTGGAAGCCTGATGGCTTTTGTTGGTCCCCGTTTTGGCGGAAACCATCGTGGGCCATGGGCTCACCGTCATGGCCATTATTACGGCAACGGCTATGGCCGTGACGGAGCTTGTGGGGATACAAACCAAAATGGGGAGTCACCAAAATCAGGTTCAGTAGAAACACGGTAGCTTCCCAACAGTATAACCTAGGATTCAGGATAGCCTTAGAGTCGAAGGTTATACTAGTTTAGGCTCTATCCAAAGAGCCGTGAAGCAGCCAAGGAATAAAACGAGCCAAACCCAATCCGGCACGCGAGTGGTAGTCGTTCGGTCATGTTGGACAGCCGTCGATTGAGCCTGTGCATGAGCGAGTATAAATCGGCTGACCGTCTGCCTGTTGGCAATGGGATCCGTTTGAGAACGGGCATTGACAAAGAGTGCCAGCGAGTCCTGCACCGATTGCCAGCCGGTTTGCCGGAACAAGGATAAACCTGAAGCCGAACGTTCGTTGAAAGGCGTTTGACGCAGAGTCACGGTGTCTGGGCCAATAATCAGTTGGCGTGCCGACTCCATGGAGTTATTGGTCAGAATTTCCTGCTGCAAGCCACCGTAAACGGGCGAATTAACCTGGATTGTGGGTTTGTCAGCAGAGGAAAGTCGGGCCAGTACGGCAGTCCAGACACGGTTATACCCAACACTATCGCCACTGAGCGATAACGGATAGGTTTCGCTCAGTAAACTCATGCCAATGCGCCCGGCCAATCCGCGATTGCTCCGCTGCACAGCAATTGGATAGCCCGTCACCGAAAACTGGTTCAGGCTTTCGGCGAATCGATAGGGGAGGGCATTCAGTCCATTGCCCACCGGGACGGTTGCTTCGTTCGACGTTTTTCTAACCTGCCAGCGGCTGCCCAAGGCCTGATTGATGCCCCGGCTTTCGGCTTCCGGATTGACGATATTGATAAATAAAACGGCTTTCCCATCGGCAACCGCTTTGCGGACGCTGGGGTTTGCAGCATTGGCTGATTCCGTAATAATCAGGTCTGGCGGAGTTTTGCCATTGGGTTTTCCTGCTTTATTAATGCTGACGTTACTGCTGATATCCTTCGATAGAGTAGTTGACACCTGAACGATGTGCCCCTGTTTACCCAGCCAACCGGCTAATGTATTGCTTTCGAAATCGGGACTGTTAAGCAGAAATAAAACGTTGAGTGGCTCCGTTGGTCGGGTGAAGAAACGAATCGTATCAAGCGTGGTCTGTCCCAGCACTAACTCAGTTTGCGTGCGTCCGCGTGAAAAAGCCGGAAACTGAAGCGTAAACGTATTCTCGCCTTCGTGTAGCGCTGCACTGTCCAATGTTCGGCCGCCAAATTTCAATCGAAGTAAACCCTTTTCTGCCGACTGAATCCGTCCTGTTACGTTCTGAATTTCGCCCTGACGAACAACGCCTTTCCAGTGGAGGCTCTGCACTGTGTTGGGTTCCGCATAGGGTATCCACTGCAAAGCTGACTGACTAAGCTGCGTAAGGGTTGCCGCTGAAAAGCGTTGGCCAATCAGGGTCAATGAATCATAATCGTCTTTAAGATTGCGGCTGGTAAAACTATCCCGAATATGGAGGCTGTCTCGAATTTGACGGGCAACGGCTGAGGGAACTTCGTCGCCCACGAGCAGGGCATGCGAGGCCGGACGATCGCGCTGCCATTGAACTTGCAGAAAATAACCAACCACCACCAGCCAGAGCAGTATATTCAACCCTGCCCTAAGTCCCTTTCGACCTGAAGACAACGACTGGTTCCGGCTGATGAGCCAGATTTGGCCAATCAATAAGATGACTAACGACAGGACAATGAACCAGGTAATCGGCTCGGTCCAGTTTACAGGTGTTTGCATTCGTGATTCAGATAAGCCAGCGGCTAGTTGATGTGCTGCCAGAACGCTTGTTGAAGAGCGCGATCACTGACGTACGTAGGGCCGGTTCGCTCCGACGCACCCGTCAGGGCGTATAATTTCGTTTTTAATTGGGCTTGCTCCGTCGATGTAAGCACCTTTCCTCCCGCTAATTTTTGTAGGGAAGCCAGCACTGACCAGTTTTGCAGACCACTATTGACGACCCCGTTTGCCAGAGCGTTGCCAAGTTGTTGAAAGGTCTGTCGCTGCTGAGAATTCATACTGGGCAGGTCCAGATATCCAATGGCCTGCGCCACCAGCAACTCGACCCGTTCTTTCGTATAGACCCGTTCCTGATTGAAAGCCGTGGTCACATTCTTGAACTCACCCGTTAGCCGCGTTTCCTTTTCTTTCGTTTGGGGCGGGTCGAAGCCGGTTTTCTTAACGTACGACCGGGCTTTTTGCTGCGACAACTTGAGGTACTCCAAGGCCTTCTGCTCAAACGGCAGGGCTTTTTCGGGTTCGTACATGCGCAGGTGCAACTCCGATTGCCACATCTGCTCCAACGCCATTTTCAATAACGACCGCGTCGACTCCTCGTGGAAAGTGTTGGTCTCGGCATTGTCGTGGGAGTGGACGTACTGTTCCATCAAGGCTGCAATGGGGTCTTTATCTGATTCAGGACCGGAGGGGCCGTGGTCGTGATGCGGTTCTTCAACGTGGTGCGCTTCCCCATGTTCTTCGCCGGTGTCGTGGGCGTGAACAAACCCTTTGAGCGGGTCGCCACCTTCATCGGTTGGTTCAATATGACCCCCCCCGGCTGATGTTTCGAACTCTTCGCCCAGAAACTGACCGTAACGTAGCCGCAACACCTTCTGGTCGAAACCAATCTCGTTGGACTGGCTCTTGAAGGGATGGCTGACACCACTTTTTGTCGTCATGCGTTTCCGGCTGGCAATCAGTTTTTCGGTATCGATGATAATCTGCCGCTGGCTTCGGAAATACTCTGGCATGATGTTGACTGCCATAGTTGCCAGTTCACTTTCTTCAACCTGAGTAGTGTCTTTGTATACCAGAAAATAGGTGTCGGATTTTGTGAAGTTAGGCTCAGGTTGGCGGTTATCGAAGGCAGCCCAGTAATAGTACAGTTCATCGCCGGGAGCAAATTTCAGTTCGTTGAGGTCAAGGGTTTTGGTTAGTCTGGCCTCTTTGAAATTAGCCTGATTAAGCGGAAACTTAACCTCCCGAAATTTGACATTCTCGCCCGACCCCCGCGCAACGGTAGCAACCAGGAATGTGTTGGAAACCGAAAAGTCATCCGAAATATGGGCACCTACTGTCAGCGTCTTTGGGTCTTTGATGGTATGAAACCGATACAGTTCTTTCGAATCGGGTTCAATCTTGGGCGCCAAATCCGGACGGGCTTCCAAGCGGTAAAAGTCAGATTGATAAACGACCGAATCTTTCTTGGCATCGGTTCGCCAATAGGCTTTGATGGCGTACAGACCGGAGTTGACCAGTCGATCCTGATACGTATAGCCGTCACCGGTTAGCCGAAAGGGGAGTTCCTGGCCACGCCCATTCACTAGTCGAACAGAAAGCTGGTTGCTGTGACTGAACTGTAACCGCCAGGAAAGCACTGCACCAACAACACTCGACACATTCAGATTCGATGAGTTTGTTTCAGGCAGTTTTGTATAGGCGGGTGGTTCAATACGAAGTGATGCTGATTCGAAAGATGGAGCCTCTGTTTTCTTGTCGGGGGTAGATGTAGCAAGAAACCCCTTGGTGGGCGGGTTCTTTACATCATTGTCTTTTAATAGGGGATAGCCGACGTAAACGCCCAGCGCTGTGAGCAAAACCAGTCCGTATGCACCGGCTTTCGACAGCACCACCATCGGGATACGTACCCCTTGAATATGACTGTTCAGCCGGTCAAGTTGCAGTTGTTCGGCCAGATTAAGCTCTTGCTTGGTCAGGAGAGGCAGGCTGTATTCGACATCGCCCACAGTCTGGTGAATAAGCCGAATGGCTTGTGGTTTCTTATCCTGATAAAGCTTGCTTAGGAAAGCACCTACACCAAAGCCTGCCAGAGCGGATAGGATAGCCACCGCCGATGGCCCTGTAAAGGTGGCCACCAGAAAATAAGCTGAGATGGCCAGCAACAGGCAGCGAAGCAGGGCGTTGGCGTAGAGTTGGTACGTGACCGACGAGACAAGGCGTTTCAGTTCGTTCATGCGTTTTTCGTTAAGGCGATCCAGCGTTCAGCGGCAAGCAAGCCAATAAAAACCAACAAGAGGGCCTGTTGTATGCCTGCCTGTTGTTCGGTTGTAGGTTTAGTTGTCGGAATAAACAGTGATTGTAAGTCTTTAGGTCCGAGAGGTTCATCAAGCGATCCGAGGCCATAGTGATGCAACAACTGCACCCCCAGCCATTCGGGTAACTGCCCCGTAGCAGCCCGATCTGAGGTTTGGGGCGTTAAGGTCTCGTTCGTAAACGTTATATTAGGCTGTCCATCAATCTGCGCTACGCCCGAAACGGTATATAAGGTTTGAGTCGATGGTCGGGCCGGGAGTTTATCTGTCAGTATCCAGTCGTAGTGGCGGTTAGGCGTTGGTTTCTCGTCGATCGAAAAGTCAAATGCGTACACATCCGACAACGCGGCAAGGGATGCTTTAACGGTTTGCTGCTCTCGCAGGTTTTGATACCCAACTAAAACGTTTATTGGTCCGGAGTGGACGGGTGTCGATTGAAATTTACCTGTTGGGTCGAGGGCTGGAAGGCTTACCAGCTTGCCGATCCGATTAACAAACAGCTTGCGGTCATTTTTTACTACCAGATACGGACGAAGCTGCCCCGAAGAGTCGACTACCGTGTGCAAACGGAATGAAGCCGGAACGGTAATGGCCGGTACATCAGCTAATTTCTGACTATTGACTAAGTAAAGATGGAGTTCAATATGTTTAATATCCAGGCTATTGATGGCGGTTTGTAACGGTAACGGGCCGAACCGTTTGGCTTGTTGACCCGTGAACGGGGCGTCATTCATCGCGCTTAGGCGATCATCGACCCAGATGACTTTCTCCCCTTTCTTTCGGGCTTCGGTAAGTTCAAACTTATAATTGTCGGCAACGGCTTTGTCAGGCTGCACCAGATGTACTTTCTGAATTGTGGGCTTTTGTTGAAACCAGCCAATAATGGGCTGTGCCAGTAAAACCGCCAGCAGAATTAACAGCAGACATCGGACAAGCAGCAGGGGAATGTTATCGAGTCGGAGGCCGCGACTTTGCTGCTGTTGTTTTTCGATGAGCCATTGCGTAGCCGCCCAGGGCAGGGGTTTTCCCTGCTTTTGGTGCCAGAAGTGAATGGCCACCGGAATCGTGACGGCTAACGCACCCCACAACAAAAACGGCTCAACAAACTGCATAATCTGGAACGTGGCTTAACTGGTTAAAAACTGTTTTAACACCAAGGCAATTGGGTCGCTTAACCGAACACGGATAAGCCGGACATGCGGAATGCGTAAATTCTCCTCAAGTTTGGTCAGGTACGTGGTGGCCCGCTCCCGAACGGTTTCCCGAATGGCATCGGCCTGCAATTCAATTTCGCGACCCGTTTCCAAATCCTGAAAGCGGTAAAAGCCATTCATCGAAAAATTAACTTCTTCGTCGCCCAGTAATTGAAACAGGACGATTTCCCGACGAGGAGCCGCTATGCGTTGTATAAGTTCAATCCATTCGTCATCAACCTGTAAAAAGTCGGATGCGATGATGAGCACTTCGGTCTGCTTTCGTCCAAATTCGGGAATCGACGGGCTTCTTTTATCCCAGGCACCAGCGGCCGAACTGGTTTCGAGCGTCGCCACGATTTTCTGGAATGCCTGCTTGCCCGCCGGTACCATGGCCTGTACCAGCCCATTTTGCAGGGAGAACAGGCTAAGTTGATCGCCTTGCCGGTTACTCAGGTAGGCCAGCGAGGCCAGCAAAATTTTGGCGTATTGCAACCGGCTTATGTTCCCTTCGGTGTAGTTCATGGAACCCGATAGGTCAATGAGGAAACGGACCTGCTGATTACTTTCCGTTGCCGATTCCCGAACGAGGTAATGGCCCGATTTGGCAAAGAGTTTCCAGTCAATGCGTTTCGGATCATCGCCGGGGGTATAGTGACGAAATTGCTCAAACTCAGTTCCAATTCCTGACCGCCGACTGGTTTGAATACCCAGCAGCAACTCGTCGCTCACCAGTTTGCTGGCCAGTTGCAGGTTGTTGAGTTTAATGAGTTCGGTTATGAGCATCAGGACAGGTTATTTCACAGTCGATAATAGCTCCTTGATGACCTGATCGGTGGTGATGCCTTCGGCTTCGGCACGAAAGTTAAGGGCAATGCGGTGCCGTAGAATTGGGTAAGCCAGCGTTTGAATATCGTCGGGAATTACTGAGAATCGTTCGTTCAGGACGGCTCTCGCCTTGGCGCACAAGACCAATGCCTGACCCGCTCGTGGACCTGCTCCCCACTCGCCCCATTGCTTCACATAGGCCGATGGCGAATCTACAGGGCGCGACGCCCGAACGAGTCGGTTGATGTAGTCGATCAGCTCATCGCTGATGTGCACCTGACGGGTTAGCTTTTGTAGCTGGATAATGTCTTCGTCAGACAGTATCGTTTGCAGTTCAGGGCGGGCGGTGCCGGTTGTACTTTTCAGAACTTCCAGCTCTTCGCGCTCCGACGGGTAGTTTAGCTTGATATACAACAGAAAACGGTCCAATTGGGCTTCGGGTAGGGGATACGTACCGGCCTGTTCAATAGGGTTTTGGGTGGCAATGATCAGGAATGGTTTGGGCAGCACATAATCATTGCCGCCGTACGTAACCTTGTATTCCTGCATGGCTTCGAGCATGGCCGCCTGTGTTTTGGGGGGCGTCCGGTTAATTTCATCGGCCAGCACGACATTGGCGAAAATAGGCCCTCGATTGAAGACGAAGACCTTGTGGCCCGTCTCATGGTCATCTTCCAGAACTTCCGTTCCAACGATGTCTCCGGGCATCAGGTCGGGAGTAAACTGTATACGCTTGAAACGCATCGCCAGCGCGTCGGACATGGTTTTTACCATGAGCGTTTTGGCGAGGCCGGGAACCCCTTCGAGCAGGCAGTGGCCACCCGCCAGAAGCGAAATCAGAACTTCACTGATGGCCTCCTGCTGCCCGATAATCACCTTTCCGATTTCCTTGCGTAGCTGGGGCAGCTTGGCCACCAGTGCTTTGTAGTGAGTTAGATCTGTTGAATTCAATGTTCTATCGTTCAGGTTGCAGTTAGAGGGATGTATGATGTAGGATATATGGTGTATGGGCTATATCATATATCCTACATCATACATATTTTACGCAGTCAGCGCGTAAGTAATAATATTGACGCCAAATTTGGTATTGTCTTCGGCCAGAAATCGTTTGTTTCGGAAGTCATAATCCCACTCGCAGCCATAGTCTTTATTACTGTATAAGACCCCGATCCGGCCGTTTACGGTTATAGCTTTCAGGTAGTCATGGACAAGGTCATCGCCCCAGCCGTTTAGCTCGAATGAGGTGGTTGGCGGGCCCTCATCGAACTTGAAAAAACAGGTGTAAATAGGATGGGTGTTCGGGATTTTCTGTAACGCCTTCTGTCCGAACGTACGGCCCATTTCCTGCTCGAACGACTTGGCAAATAAACCGTCGACATCGTGGTTACAATCGTCGACAAAAACGAAGCCGCCGTTTTGTACGTAACGTTTGAAGTGGTCGCGCTCCTGTGCCGAAAACTCCACCAGCTTATGCCCGCTCAGGTAGCAAAAAGGACTTTTGAACAAGTCGGGGCTACTCAACTGTACCACCTTTTCCTTCTGATCAATCGGCAGGGTTGTGTATTCAACCAGTGAATGCAGCAGGTTCGACGGCATCCGCTGGTCGGTATCCCAATTGCCGGATGTGTACTGAATACGGGTAAAGAAAAAAGGTTTCAAAGGCGTTTGTTGAGAAAGTATTTAAGTCAGCGTAATCGTCAATGGTTGAACAGGTAACCACTGATATTACTATTAGTGGTTATTATTATATTCATCGTAGTGAACATAAATAACCAGCTGTAAAAAGGCCTTACTCAGCTTAAAAATAGCTGTTTTTGAGTGATATGCCTATATTTTCATTGGCTTTTCCATCACGTAGTCATCCATAATAAAGCCGTTGCCAATGTCTATCGTCTCCGTGTCGACCGTGGAAAAGCCCATCCGTTCGTAAAACTGAATGGCCTTGTTATACTTGTTTACATTCAGGGAAAGAGTAGCGTTTCCTCGAGCCAAAGCCAGGCCGGCTACCTGATCGATCAGCAACCGACCAACTCCTTTACCCTGACTGGTAGGAAGCAGGTAAATCTTGTGAATTTTAGTTTTTGACAGCCCCTTATAATCGAACTCGTAGGAGATAAACCCCAGAAATGCCTTACTTTCCGCTTCCTGGGCCAGCAGGTAAACGTGCTTCTGCTCGTGTACCTGACGCTTGAGAGCGTCCATACTGTACATCATGTTGAGCATGTACGCAATTTGGTCAGCAGACAGTATTACGCCGAATGTCGACGGCCAGGTCTGGTAAGCAATGTCGCGGATGATGGGTAAGTCGGTTTCGGTAGCTTCGGTAATGGCAATCATGAAAACAAAAAAAATTAAGCAGCCGGATTCATCCGTTCGTAACGTTTCCAGATTGGTCTGCTTGTCAAATATTGACGTGTAGTACCGACCGTCGGTACTACACGTTAAACACAAACTTCTATGTTAACAATGGCTTACACCGCATCGGATAAACTCGTGAACGTGAACTCTCGGATTTTCATCGGTGGTATCAGGTAATTCTGATCCGATTCGGTGCTCACAACGCGTTCGGGTTTACCCAATGACTCCAGATTATTCAGCATAATTACCGGGCTTTCATTAAACCGGAAGTTTTTGACCGGGTGCTTGATCTTGCCGTTTTCAATGTAAAATGTCCCGTCGCGGGTGAGGCCGGTGAGCAGAATAGTTTGCGGGTCCACTTCGCGGATGTACCAGAGCTTGGTTACTAAAATGCCCCGCTGGGTGCTCTTGATCATGTCTTCCAGCGAAGCCGTTCCGCCTGCCATGATGAAATTGTTGGGATAAGGCAGCGGTTTTTTGCCCTGCTTTTGCGCCCAATAGCGTGAATAAGCCAGATTTTTGACTACTCCTTTTTCAATCCACATCGTTTTTGCCTGAGCCTGTCCATCCCCTGACCAAGGCGATGCAGGCAACTCCGGGTTGGTGGGGTCAGAGTAAATCGTAACGCGTTCGTCAACGATTTTATCGCCCAGCCGGGATTTGCCGCCTGCCTTGCTGAAATACGACCGGCCTTCGTCGGCGGAGCGGGCATCCATGTTGTAGAAAATATTCTCCAGCAAAACGACGGCCGCCGTCGGCTCCAGAATAACGGTGTATTTGCCCGGCTCAATAGCCCGTGCTTCGGCCGATCCTTTGGCTTTCTGAATGGCAATGCGGGTAGCCGCTGCGGTATCGAGCTTGTTGAAATCGCTATAACCACGGGCCACATAACCCGACCCTTTACCGTCATTGGTGCGAACGGTCAGGGAGAAGTTGACGTTGGTGCTAGGATAGTAGGCGAACAACCCTTTGGAGTTCATCATGGCCGAAAAGCCATAATAATCCTGCAAAAAGCCCGCTGCCGCCAGATTTTCGGCACGGGATAGTTCGAGGCTTTTAGCCACTACTTCAGCCCGAGTGTCGGGGGTAACTTTAGCCGTAGTATCGAAAAATCCATTCGATTTCAGGTATTGCTGTGGCCCGAGAACACCAACGTACTCGGGGTTTTCGGGTGCCAGTTTAGCCAGCTCTTCGGAACGGCGTACGACTTTTTCCAGTGAAGCATCATCGAACTCGTCGATAGTCGCTACACCGACTTTCTTGCCAAAAGCCGATTGAACCTGTAAGTTCTGATTACTCAGGGAACCACTGGTAGACACTTCATTCCGGGCGTAGCGCAGGTTGCCACGCTCTTCGCCACCTAGATTTACCTCGCATTCATCAGCTTTCGAGTAGCTGAGAACTTTCGTGAGCAGGGCTTTCGCTTCTGCTTCTGTGAGTATGATAGCCATATGTTTTGGGCCACAGAGATTCACCAAGCTGCACGGAGATACACAGAGGAAATTTTTAATAAAATCTCAATGTATTTCCGTGTTCCTCCGTGAATAGCTGTGTCATAACGTTTAGATTTTCCGTGCGGTATTGATCACATTGACGCCGTTGAAGCGTGCGGTGCTGCTGCCATGCGAAACGGCACTTGACTGGGAGGGCTGCCCTTTGCCGTCAAAGAACGAACCGCCGAGTCGATAATCGCGTTCGTCGCAAACCTGCGCGCAGGAGTTCCAGAATTCCTGGGTGTTCGACTGGTACGCCACATCTTTCAGCATACCGGCAATTTCCCCGTTTTTGATTTCGTAGAACAACTGGCCACCAAACTGGAAGTTGTACCGCTGCTGGTCAATCGAGAACGAGCCGTCGCCGATGATGTAGATGCCTTTTTTGACATCTTTAATCATTTCCTGAACAGACAAAGGCGTTTTGCCAGCCGCCAGCGATACGTTAGCCATGCGCTGAAACTGAACGGAACTCCAACTATCGGCATAGCAGCACCCCTGCGATTCTTTCTCGCCTATGATATGTACCTGATCACGGATGGCCTGGTAGTTCACCAGTGTGCCGTCTTTTACCAGATCCCACTGCTTGGTTTTGACGCCTTCGTCATCGTAACCAACTGCGCCCAGCGATCCAACCTGGGTCTTGTCGGCGATGAGGTTGACCTGCTTGCTGCCGTAATTAAAGTTCTTCGACTGCCATTTGTCGAGCGTCGCAAAACTTGTCCCGGCAAAGTTGGCTTCGTAGCCCAGTACGCGGTCGAGTTCGAGCGGGTGACCGACGGATTCGTGTATGGTGAGCCAAAGGTGCGACGGGTCGAGCACCAGGTCATATTTTCCAGCTTCTACCGACTTGGCAGCATGTTTAGCACGGGCCTGTTTGGCCGCTGCCTTAACATCTTCCAGCATGTCGTATCCTTTGTTGTAGCGGGTGGTAATGCCCGTTACTTTATCGGCCGGGTTGACTTGCAGGTATTCGTAGCCCATGCCCATCGGCGAGCTAAGGGTGTTGCGTGTCTCGAACTTACCCGTCTTGGGGTCGATGGCTGTAACGGTAAAGTTTGGCCAGATGCGGTGAATATCCTGATCGGCATAGGTGCCATCGCTGGAAGCAAAGTACTTCTGCTCATTCACCATGAACATGACCGAGTTCACATAGTTGGCTCCGTTTTGCAAAGCTGCGCTGTTGACAGACAGGAGTAAATCAACTTTCTCCTTGATGGGTACTTCGAACGCGTTGCGCTTGATGGGCGCTTTCCAGGATACTTCACCGTACCCTTTCTGGGGAGCCAGTTGAACGGGCTCTTTCATGAGTCGGGCGTTGGCTTTGGCGATGGCTACTGCTTTTTCGGCGGCTTTGGCCATGTCGGCTTCGTTCCTGGCGTCAACGACGGCGGCAAATCCCCAGCATCCATCGGCAATGACCCGAACGCCAACGCCATAGGATTCAGTATTAACGATGTTCTGGACTTTGTCTTCGCGAGTGATCACGAACTGGTTGAGGTACCGGCCAATGCGCACATCGGTGTAGCTGGCGCCTTTGCTTTTTGCCGCGTTCAGGGCGGCATCAGCCAGGCGTTTCTTGACGGCCACGTCAAGGCCTGCTTCCAGAAGGGCTTCGGGGCTAACGGTTCGTGAAAAGGCGGGAAGGTTTGGAAGCAGGATGCCCGCAGCTCCCATGCCTATAAGTTGGTTGAAATCTCGACGGTTCATGTGTTTTGGTTGGGTCACAGAGATGCACGAAGACGCACGGAGATTCACAGAGAAAAGTTTGTGAATCGTTTAATGCCGTCGCGTAACATCCTGACGCGAAAATTGATAAGTAAGCCTAAGCGGTAGTTGCCAAACTTCAGGTAAGTCAGTAGCTGGGCCATATGTAAGTCATTGAGTTCTTCTACGGTTTTAAGCTCAATGACCAGCTTGTTTTCGACCAGCAAGTCTAGTCGATAGCCATTTTCCAGAACAATGTCTTAATAAACGATTGGCATTGATAGTTCACGCTCCACATGGAGACCAAGGGAATGAAGTTCATAAAACAGGCATCCCTGGTAGGCCGATTCAAGTAAACCGGGGCCTAGTGCCCGATGTACGTCAATGGCTTTCCCAATTACGATTGTTGCTAATTCATCCTCCGTGCATCTCTGTGGCAAAATCTTACACAGCATCAGACAAACTCGTGAACGTGAAGTCACGAATCTTCATCGGCGGTATCAGGTTGCCACCCGCCCGGACAGGTTTGCCCAGGGCTTCGACGTTATTTAGCATGATAACCGGACTCTCGTTGAACCGGAAGTTCTTGATCGGGAATTTGATCTGGCCGTTTTCGATATAGAACGTCCCGTCACGGGTCAGGCCGGTATAGAGTTGGGTTTGTGGGTCAACGGCGCGGATGTACCAGAAACGCGTCACCAGAATACCTTTGTCGGTGCTTTTTATCAAGTCGGCAAGGGATTGCGTACCCCCAAGCATGATGAAGCCACCCGGTGCCGGAATGGGCTGAACGCCTTTCTTGTCGGCCCAGTAGCGGGAATAGAACATATTCTTCACTACGCCCTTTTCGATCCAGGTTTGTTTTTGCTGGGGTAGGCCGTCGCCACCACCGCCACCAAAGCGGCCACCACCGCCACCACCACCTCCTCCACCAAAGGGCGAGAGGGGCAATTCAGCATTCATGGGGTCGGAGATGAACGTAACCCGCTCATCAAAAAGCTTTTCGTTCAGGCGGGTACCTCCTCCTTTCTTGCTTAGGAAGCTCCGTCCTTCATCGGCCGAACGGGCATCCATACTCCGGACCATATTTTGTAGAAGTTCGACAGAAGCGGTCGGTTCCAGAATAACGGTGTATTTCCCCGGCTCCAGGGCTCTTGCATTGGCCGAGGCCATCGCTTTCTGCATGGCTATCTCGGTAGCCGCCTTCGTGCTCAGCTTACTAACATCAGTAACATCCGGGTTTGCATAACCAGAACCCAGTCCATCCGCCGTACGAACGGTTATGGAAAAATCAACATTGGTGGACCGATTATAGCCGAATAGTCCTTTGCTGTTGCCGATAGCCGAAAAACCGGTGGTGTCTTCCATGTACCCGGCAGCTGTAAGGTTTTTCTTACGGCAGGGGTCGAGGCTGTCGAAAGCGGCCTGAGCCCGGAAGTCAGGATTTATCTTGGCAGTACTTTCGGCATAGGTATTGGTCTCCAGATACGTCTGGGGTCCCAGCATGGGCATGTATTCGGGGTTTTCGGGAGCCAGTTTGGCAATTTCTTCGGCCCGACGAACGGTTTTTTCGAGCGATGCATCATCAAACTCGTTGATGGTCGACGTCCCCGACCGTTTGCCATAAACGGAGGTTACGGCCAGGGCCAGATTGTCCGATTCGCCACTAGTCGAAACCGAGTTACGGGCGTAACGGATGTTACCGGTACGGGCACCCGTCAGGCTGACGCTCATTTCGTCCGACTTCGAGTAGCTCAGTACTTTATCAATTATCTTCTTTGCTTCTTCTTTGGTTAAGATTGCCATTGTTTAGTTCATTAAGTGTAGAAGTGGAGCCGTAAACCAAGTGAGTGGAGGGCCGTACTGACGAACCTACTAACTGCACTCGTCTATTACTTTACCATTTCACTATATTTTCCGACCTGTATTAATCACGTTGACTCCGTTGAAACGGGTGGTTGGGCATCCGTGCGATACGGCACTTACCTGCGAAGGTTGTCCTTTCCCATCGAAGAATGAACCGAATGTACGGTAGTCGTCCTGATCGCAAAGCTGCGCGCAGGAGTTCCAGAATTCCTGGGTGTTCGATTGGTAAGCTACGTCATCGAGCATACCGGTGATCTCGCCGTTCTTGATTTCATAGAACAACTGACCGCCAAACTGGAAGTTATACCGTTGCTGGTCAATGGAGTAGGAGCCACGACCAATGATGTAAATGCCTTTGTCGACCCCTTTGATCATGTCGGAAACGGACCGTTTCTCGGTACCTGCTTTTAAAGACACGTTTGGCATCCGCTGAAATTGTACGGAGTCCCAGTTGTCGGCATAGCAGCAGCCGTTCGATTCTTTCTCGCCCAGGATAGCCACCTGATCGCGGATAGCCTGGTAGTTGACCAGAATGCCATCCTTAATCAAATCCCACTGTTTGCAGGGAACACCTTCATCGTCGTAGCCAACGGTGCCGAGGGTATACGGCTGCGTTTTATCGGCAACAATATTAACCAGTTTGCTGCCGTAGTTGAAAGATTTAGTTTTCCACTTGTCGAGGGTAGCAAAACTGGTACCGGCGTAGTTGGCTTCATAACCCAGCACCCGGTCGAGTTCGGTGGGGTGACCAACCGATTCGTGGATGGTCAGGCCGAGGTGGTTAGGGTCTAGTACAAGGTCGTACTTGCCCGGCTGAACCGTCTTGGCAGTTAATTTTTCCTTTGCCTGTTTCGACGCCAGAATAGCATCTTCCAACATATCGTAGGAGTTCCGGTAGCCGATGAGTCCGTTAGGGGCTTTGATCTTCTCGGAGGCCAGTCCATCCAAATACTCATAACCCATGCCCATTGGCGAGCTGAGAGCGTCGCGGGTTTTAAATTTGCCCACCGCCCGGTCTACGGCCGAAACCGTAAACGTGGGCCAGATACGGTGCACATCCTGATCGATATACGACCCATCCGTTGAGGCAAAATATTTCTGTTCGTTGACGAAGAACAGGTTAGAGGTAACGAACGCGGCCCCGTTTTTCATGGCTTCGCCGTTCACGTTCATCAGCAAATCAATTTTTTGCTGAACCGGAATTTCGAAGGCATTTTTCTTGATGGGCGTTTTCCAGACAACTTCACCAACACCTTTCTGTGGCGCCAGTTGGACAGGTTCGGTCTGGAGTTTGGCGTTGGCTTTGGCAATAGCAACGGCGGTTTCGGCGCATTTGGCAATACCATCGGGCGTTACGTTACTGGTGGCAGAAAAGCCCCAGGTTCCGTTTGCAATAACCCGGATGCCAACGCCAAAGGACTCGGCATTGGAAATGTTCTGAACCCGATTTTCTCTGGTGAAAACAAACTGCTGAAGATAACGGCCAATGCGTACATCAGTATAGGTAGCACCTTTACTTTTAGCGGCATTAAGGGCGATATCAGCTAAACGCTTTTTAGCAGCGTTGTCTATGCCTACACCGCGACCGCTTGCTTCCAGCAGGTACTCCGCCGATACGGTATTGCCGAGAACCGGGACGCCAGCCGTAAATAGACTGCCAATACCCAGGCCAGACAATTGAATAAAGTCTCGTCTTTGCATGTATAAAGAGAATGATTGTTGATGGTTGAGCCTATGCAGTAGCCCGGAAAAAGCACGAATATGGCTAAAAAAGGCGAACCGATTAATAGAGATTTTTTATTTTGTGACGAACGGTAAGTCGTTACTCTCTGAAAATCCCCAATATTATTCGGTATTATTGCTTATACACAGGGAATTCCTGTTAATGGTTAACTTGTATAAAAAGATCCTCGTTTTGGGTATGAATCTGCAACAGGCAAACGAGTTTATTCAGGATGTGCTCATCTCCATTCATGCAAATATTCGTGATCTGGAGGAGAAGAAAACCTTTGCCGACCCGGAGGAGCAGAACTATATTGATGGGCGTTTATTCAGCTACATTGAAATGATAGCCATTTTGCGGGCATCAGCGCGTGATACTGGAATCGACCCGAAGTCGATTGGTCTTTGAGCTTCTTAAGAAGATACCTGCCTACTGCAAACAAATTGTGCCGGGACCAGTGTATGACCAGCCCCGGCACAAGTGCTTGCTAGATACGCTTTTGTATTACTTCTTCCCTTTTTTGGGCTTAGTCTCTTCTTTTTCCTTGTCGGCTTTTTCACCCTTTGGCGCTTCTTTCGACTTTGGCCCTTTCGACGACTTTTCAACAGCAGATTCAACTGGCGAATTCAATACCGAGTTACGAACAAAAGTGCCCCAGGTTAAATTGTCCTGACCTTTCTTCACTCGTTTGGCTCGTTCAATGGCCATGTTGGCAGCCGCTTCAACCACCCATTCAAAATTTTCCTGACCTACTGAGTGAATGTCGGCATCAGGGGCCGGGTTGCAGAAGTCAATGGCAATGGGGATCCCATCACGCACAGCAAATTCAACGGTGTTGAAATCATAGCCCAGACCGTGATTCAGCTTCAACACGTAGTCCGTCATGGTTTCGAGCAGTCTTTTGCCTGCATCGCCGGTGGTTTGCATTTCTGCAGCGTAACGGAGGTGGTGCGGGTTCCGCGGCTCATAGGGCATAATGCGAACGTCTTTCCCACCGATGCAGTAGCAACGGAAATAGTCGGTGAAGTCAATCGCTTCCTGATACAACATAACCAACTGCCCCGTTTCATCGTAGGCTTTGAACATCTGGTCGGGATTGTCAACTTTATATACGCTCTTCCAACCGCCACCGGCATGAGGTTTCATGAATGCCGGAAAGCCAATGTGGTTAAAAATACCTTCCCAATTCATATTCTTCAGATTGCGAAATGAATTGTGATTGGTATCGTCCGGACGTTCTTTAGAAGGCAGTAGAATCGTTTTTGGAACAGGAACGCCTAACTGAACGGCCAGCGCATTATTGAAAAATTTTTCATCGGCACTCCACCAGAAGGGATTGTTGACAACGGCCGTACCCGTTAACGCGGCATTTTTTAAAAACGCTTTATAAAAAGGTACGTCCTGTGAAATCCGGTCAATAATGACGGCATAGTCGGTGGGAACGCTCTGTTCAACCTGTTCGATGCTAACAAACTCAGCCGGAAACTGACTTTGTTTTTCGTTAACTCGGTCTACAAATGCCTGAGGAAATGTGTTCTCCTGGCCGAATAAAATTCCAATACGATTCATAAAGCTGATAATTAATTAGTTGTATCTGAAAGTAAAAGTAGCCTGTGCTGTTTACAGGATGACAACGCGGGTAAATGTACTAAAAATTATTTCCCTTGCCGACCAGTCAGCATCAGGGGCACCAACGGGCCTTATAGGGCTTAACCCCAATGAATGCAGTGTGGTTGTTAGATTCAACCTCATCGCAACCGTCTATTATAGTAGACTTAAATCATGCCTAAATAGCGGGGAAACTGGTCTTTCCAGACGGGCCAGTCGTGGTTGCCCCAGGGTGTCACATCCAGCTTATGACGAATACCTTTCTGGTTGAGGATACCCGAAATCTGGTAATTTGAGTCTTTGCAGAAATCGTATTCTGATGTTCCCAGTACAATGTTCATGTTGTAAAATTCATTGTTCTGGGCATTTGGCAGAAAATCGGGCGGGTTATTGAAGTACACGTTTTCGTCGTAATAATCACCCAGAAACGAACGAATATTAAACGCGGCCCCCATTGTTAATAAGTGCCCGACCTGCTCCGGATGCCGGAAGGCAAAATTCAACGCATGGTACCCCCCAAACGAAGCGCCCGATACCCCGATTTTCTGGACGTTGCACTCCCGCTGAATCCCCGGAACCAGTTCTTCATGCAAAAAGCGATCGTACAACACGTGGTTCCAGATGCGGGTGCCGGGGTGCAGATGTTTGGCGTACCAGCTGTCGCGGTCAATGCTGTCAATACAGTATAATTTGACTTTTCCTGTTTCAACAAACCACCGGGCAGTTTCTGTCAGACCAAAATCTTTATACTCATAGTAATGGCCCATCGAGGTTGGAAAGAGTATGACTGGATACCCCCAGTTTCCATAAACCAGCATCTCAATGTCGCGGCCCAGATGGTGCGAATACCACTTACGATAATCTTCCTGCACGATTGTATCTATTTGTTGAGGACGTAGTAAAATCGGATGAAAATAGACGAAATAGCTGGCTCCGACAAAAAAGGGCACTTATTGAGCGGAAAAAACATCAATTTTGCACCTTGTGATTCTCTTCTTTCTGACTTTACTGGCGCTTATGGCTGACAATATACCGGCCCTTAACCGCATCGAACCACTGTCCGTAACGGTTCGACGCGACGACTCTCTACACTCTGTTCCTCTCAATCGAACAGTTCACCTGACGATTGTACTGCCGCCAGATTATCTGTCAACTACGAAGGTATACCCTGTTTTATACCTGAATGACGGGCAGGATTTACCGCGTCTGAAGATGACGGCTGTTCTGGATTCACTGTACCAGAAAAACAGTATTCGCCCCTTTATTCTTGTTGCTATTCATGCCGGTGATCGAATTCAGGAATATGGCACAGCTGCACAGGCCGATTATATGAACAGGGGCAGTAAAGCGGGTATGTACACCGACTTTGTCCTGACAGAGCTGTTGCCTTTCACTAAAAAGCATTACCGAGTGAGTACAGAACCGGCACAATCGGTATTTGCCGGGTTCTCATTAGGGGGCTTGTCCGCCTTCGATATCGTCTTTCACCACCCCGAACGATTTGGTCGGGCGGGGGTTTTTTCGGGCTCGTTCTGGTGGCGCAGTAAAAGCACGGCTGACGGCTATCGGGATGAAACCGACCGGATCATGCACGATTTGGTACGAAAGGGGAGTGATCACAAACCTCTAAAATTCTGGTTTGAGACCGGTACCGAAGACGAAACCAGCGATCGGAATAACAACGGTATTATCGATGCCATTGATGATACTACCGACCTGATTGATGAACTCGTTAAAAAAGGGTATGACCGTAACCGCGACATTCGGTATGTAGAAATACAGGGGGGGGAGCATAATCAGGAAACGTGGAGCGAAATAATGCCCGATTTCCTTGGCTGGGCATTTTCGCCGAATGACTAATTGACCGAAAGCAGCTAAACGACTATGAAAAACCTGTTACTTCTTAAAACCCTTGTTCTGATTCTGTTTTTGGCTTGTAAAAGCCCTGAAGTAACCATGCCACCAAGCACAACAGCCATGCCGGCTGCCCGCAAACTGGTCTGGTCGGATGAGTTTGATAAACCGGGTTTACCCGATTCAACCAAATGGGGATACGAAGTAGGTGGGAACGGCTGGGGAAATAACGAACTTCAGTTTTACACTTCCCGGCGTCCTGAAAATGCCCGTGTTGAAAATGGCAAACTAGTCATTGAAGCCCGTAAAGAAGCCTATCAGGGTAAAAATTATACCTCTGCCCGATTACTGACGCAGAACAAAACAACATGGACCTATGGCCGCATAGAAGCCATGGCTAAGCTTCCGAAAGGTGTGGGTACCTGGCCCGCCATCTGGATGTTGGGAAAAACTATATCAACGGCGGGCTGGCCCAGAAGTGGCGAGATTGACATAATGGAACACGTTGGATTCGATGAGGGTGTTATTCATGGAACGGTTCATACCGAGGCTTATAACCATGCCAGAAAGACCGAAAAAGGAAGTGCCACCACCCTGAACGATGCAACAACTAAATTTCATTTATACGCCATCGAATGGACTGCCGATAAAATTGATTTTTTCGTGGATGACCATAAATATTATAGCGTAGAAAAATCAGTTTTAGGCAGTAATGAGGCACAGTGGCCATTTGATCAACCGTTTTTTCTGATCCTGAATGTAGCCGTTGGCGGAAACTGGGGTGGCCAGAAAGGCGTTGATGAAAGTATCTGGCCGCAACGTATGGAGGTTGACTACGTACGCGTATACCAATAAAAAAATAGCAGCCGCTTTAGTGATGGGGTAGCTGGCCGTAAGGCTGGCTACCCCATTTTAATTGATGGTGGTACGTTTGTCAAACACCCTTGTTCCCGGACCTGATCAGGTAACCCGCACTACCACCCCGAGGAGGCTTTTGATAGTTGAAGAAAATAAAAAGACCCATGTGCCAGTCTTGGTTCATTCTTATACCGACCAGCTTACTAAAATTTAAACGGATACCCTTCACACAAAACGACTAAATCTGAAACGGAGCAGTAATGTCGAAGAACTGAATGAACGGCTTTCTAATCTGCTTGTGCAAGAGCATGGTCAGACTGCCGTGAAAGAGCGCTAAATAGCTGTAAATTAGATGCACATTGCTTGTAAAGTCGGTTTTTTGTGTAGTTTGAGGACTCATTTAACTCCTTTCTACACGATGCATCGACTGCTACTTACTCTTTTCGGCTGTACATTTTTAGCCAATGTATTTGCCCAAACAACCTTTTCTGTCTCATTTCCGAATGCGCAAAGCAAAACGGCGCTGGATGGGCGGGTTCTGCTTATTCTGGCTAAAACCAATAAACCGGAACCTCGTGAACAGGTAAGTGACGCCGTCGAAACAGCCCAGCTTTTCGGGATCGATGTAAATGGTCTCAAGCCGGGCCAGTTGGCTATTGTTGATGCGGGCGCTTTCGGTTATCCAAAGCGTAGTCTCAAAGACCTGCCCGCCGGCGATTATTTTGTACAGGCTGTATTGCATAAGTACGAGACGTTTCAGGTCAAGAACGGTCCGAATGGAACCCGGCATACCGTAAAGTTGCCGATGGACAGGGGAGAGGGGCAGAACTGGCGAACCGCACCGGGTAACCTGTTCAGTAAACCCCAGAAAATAAGCATCAAAGCAGGCTCAAAGCAGGCATTTTCGGTGGTACTGGATCAGGTAAATCCAGCACTGGATGAGCCGAAAGACACGAAGTTTATCAAGCATATCAAAATCCAGAGTAAGCGCCTGACCGAGTTCTGGGGGCGCCCTATGTACCTTGGTGCCCACATATTGCTACCCGCCGGTTTTGACGAGCATCCCGAAGCCCGCTACCCAATTTGCATCAATCACGGTCACTTTCCGTCAAATTTCGATGGCTTTAGTGAAACGCCCCCATCCGCAAACATGGACACCACCGACTACATTGAGCGGTTTAAAATCCATGGCTATAAGAAAATAGTCGCTCAGGAAGCGTATAATTTCTATAAAAAATGGACGAGCAAGGACTTTCCACGCATGCTGATTATTGAAATACAGCACGCTAACCCCTATTATGACGACTCATACGCTGTAAACTCAGAAAACCTTGGGCCCTATGGCGATGCCATTATGTATGAGCTATTACCCGAAATCGAAAAGCGTTTTAGAGGAATAGGGCAGGGTTGGGCACGCTTTACGTATGGGGGGTCGACGGGTGGTTGGGAGGCTTTGGCGGCACAGGTCTTTTATCCCGATGAGTTCAATGGTTGTTTTGCTGCATGCCCGGACCCAATTGCGTTCGATGCGTATACCGTTTTCAATCTCTATAAAGACAAAAATGCCTATTATGCCGAAGGACCGTTTCGGCGAACACCCCGCCCCGGTCAGCGGAACTACCTCGGTCAGGTGAAAGTAACCGTTGAAGAGACCAACCATCGTGAGCTGGCACTGGGTACCCATTCCCGTTCGGGAGACCAGTTCGATATTTGGGAGGCTGTTTATTCTCCTGCCGGGCCAGACGGTTATCCAAAGCGTATCTGGGATAAACTCACCGGCGATATTGATCCAACGGTAGCACTCTATTGGCGAGACCATTACGATTTACTGCATATCCTCCGGCGCGACTGGAAAACCTTAGGTCCCAAAGTGACAGGCAAGATTCATATCTATTGTGGAGATATGGACAATTATTATCTCAATAACGCCGTCTATTTGATGGAAGACTTCCTGAAAAGTGTTCAAAATCCATCTGCCAGCAGTGAAGTCGCCTACGGCGATCGGGCTGAACATTGCTGGAATGGCGATCCAACACAACCAAATTATATTAGTCGACTACGGTATAATACGCTGTACATCGACAAAATTTTGAAACGAATTAACGAATCCGCCCCTAAGGGCGCCGATCTGAAAAGCTGGCGTTATTAATCTTTAAAGGAGTTAGTATGTAGGAGCGAGGAGTTGCTGACGCTAGAAAACTACTGGCGTCAGCAACTCCTCGCTCCTACATACTAACTCCTGACTTATAACTCCTTCAAAAATTTCATTGTATCGACGCCATCAGCATAGTCGCTCAACCCTGGGCGCTGTGTATTGCCAAATGGAACACTGCCTGGATACCAGCCCTGTGCGGAGGCTACGACCTGAATCTGATTTGCATGCTTACTGAGCCAGGCTGAAGCATCGTCCTGAGTTTTATAGGTCTGAAAGTACAGAACAGAAATAGGGGAGACCAGAGCATCATTTTCAGTCAGCAGTAAATAGCCATTATCCAGATGCGGTACGGCATTGATCAGATAAATCGACTTATTATAATCGTAGTTATTCTGGTACTTATGATTGTTGAGGTAAATAGACACCTGTGGCTCAAGCGTACGCAGGAGAGGAGTGAAATCATACGCTTCGGGTACCAGAATAGTCGACACGTTACGGCAACCTAGGCCATAATAGTCCGAAATGTCATGACCAAGCTTTAAAAATTCGTCTTCCGTCTCCTCACCCATTAGCAAACCGACCGATGTCCGGTTCTTGCGGATGATGTGTGGCTTTTTGGCAAAATAGTACTCGAAGTAACGAGCGGTATTGTTGCTGCCCGTTGCGATATAAGCTTCCGCTGCATTCAAACGGTCGGCTTCTTCAATAAGGTCGCTAAACTGCGGGTTGATCTCCTTTAATTTTTGTATTAAATAATGGATAAGTGCAAAATCTTGGCTACTGAGTTTAGCCATGAGTTTATGCCCGCTCATGAGAACGCAAAGCAGGTCATGGAAGCCTACAGCCGGAATATTTCCAGCCATAACAACGCCTACTGCATGTACGTGTTGACCGGAGCCGATAGTGGAGTCAAGATCATATTGATTTACCCAGGCAGAAAGTTTATCGGTTGTCAGAAACTCATTGGCAATCGCACTAAGCGCATTCTTCGAGTTTTCGGGCGTGAACCAGTTATTTTTATAGTACGCTTGCTGGACAATTTCAGTAAGTTCGGGTTGAGCGTCGGCCGAGCGTAGAAAATCGCCCAGGGCAACGAACGTATGCAGTCGTTCTGATAAAATCATGAATCGGATAAACAAATGGAATACCCCATCAACTATTGTAATTAAATATTAGTTTGGCGCCAACCTTTAAATAGTTATATTTGTTGTTCAATTTACAAGGCTATTGTTTTACGTTAATAAATAAATACTGCTCATGGCAATCATGATCACCGATGAGTGCATCAACTGTGGTGCCTGCGAACCCGAATGCCCCAATACGGCTATCTATGAAGGTGGCGTTGAATGGACCTGGGGAGGTGGAACCGAACTGACCGAAGTTGATTTCGGCGATGGCACGGTTGTGAGTGGTAAGGCACCGCAATCACCAGTTTCCAATGAATTCTATTATATAGTATCTGATAAGTGCACGGAGTGTATGGGTTTTCATGAAGAACCCCAATGCGCTGCTGTTTGTCCGGTGGATTGCTGCGTGCCTGACCCAGAACATGTTGAAGACGAAGAAATTCTGTTAGCCAAGAAAGCGTGGTTACACGCTGAGGCATAAGAAAACAACTTTCTTATAAATGAAGCCCAATCAGTTCGCTGGTTGGGCTTTTTTGCATTTTAGACATATTTGTTTAATAAAATAAGCATTATGTAGATAAAAAAAGGGCATTTCATTAAGAATAATATTTGGTTTAATCGCTCTTGAACAAAATATATTAAAATTATTTATTTTAGGTAAATTAGGGTATTTTACATCTAAGTTTTAGCATATTTTTAATAAAATTGACTTATTTCGGACAGAAATCATAATTATTTTGGGTAGTCTATTGCATAGGATAAATTATTCAACAAAATTTGCTTCGTAATAAGACCACAGTAAAGATTATCTGCAACCGAATAAACAGTATGAAAAAAGTAATTTTACTTCTTAGTTCTTTGTTTTTGGGTTTTACCGCTCAAGCGCAAGATTCGACCACTGCTGCTCCAGGGAAGTTTACGTTTTCAGGGTACATGGATACGTATTACTTCGGGAACTTCAATAATCCCAAAAGTCAGTCCAACCTGGGCTTGGGCGGGGCAGGGAAAGCTGGAAACGCCCGTGCCTTCGATCAGCGGGCCGGCCAGTTTGGAATTGGATTGATTCAGGCAAAAGCTGTTTACTCGGCCAGTAAGGTTGATGCCGTAATGGACTTAACGTTCGGTCCATTTTCTGATCTGGGTAACTACGGTAACTACATTGGTCCCCTTGGCCCCGGTTCTACTTCGTTAGCGATCAAGCAAGCTTACATTACATACAAGGCAACGAATAAACTATCGTTCACGGCTGGCCAGTTTGGTACACATATCGGGTATGAAGTAATCGACGCCCCGGTGAATTACAATTACTCGCTGTCTAACTTATTCAATAACGGTCCTTTCTATCATATCGGCCTGAAAGCACAATATGCCTTCAGTGACCGGGCATCGCTGATGGTAGGGTTGGTGAATAACGTGGACAATCTATACGACAATAACAAGAAGAAAGGGCTGATCAGCCAGTTGTTCTTCTCACCCGTATCGGGCTGGAATGTTTATTTGAACGCTATCGTGTCGAATGAAGCAACAAATGATGTAGATGCTGTCACCGCCGATAAGGCAACGTATCAATTATTTGATTTAACCACTACCTATCAGGTAACGTCTAAGTTTTTCTTAGGACTGAACGCGGCCTCTGGTTCTCAGAAAGGGGATTATCAGGGCACCGGCGGCCCATCGACCTCAAAAAGCTGGGGTGGTGTAGCTGTTTATTCGAACTATGCCTTCACGGACAAATTTGGTCTTGGTGTTCGTTACGAAACATTTGACAACAAAAACGGGGCCCGTGCCTTGACCGATGCTGCCGGTTTGGGTGCTAGTGTCAATTCGATCACGGTGACTGGAAATATTACCGCTGCGGACGGCCACTTACTGCTCAAGCCTGAGTTGCGGATTGATAGTTATTCCGCCAATAAATTCGAGAAGAACGACGGTTCGTTGACAACTTCACAGGCCACGCTCGGCATGGCTGCTATCTTCAAATTCTAGTAACTGGTACTCAATTTCTTAACCCAACTTTCATTAGTACAACAAAAAACCTCAATTTCTATGCAAAAGCCAAACTACATCCCTCTCGCCATATTGCTGATTATCAGTATATTGGCTGTGTTTATGCCTTCCGTTCCGACACAAATTGTTACAGAAGGAATAAATTCTGGTGATACCGCCTGGATGCTTGTTGCTACCGCGCTGGTTTTGTTGATGACTCCAGGTCTGGCGTACTTCTACGGTGGAATGGTTAACAACAAAAACGTTATTTCGACCATGTTGCAAAGCTTTGTAGCCATGGGTGTAATCAGTATTCTGTGGGTAGTGGTTGGGTTTAGCCTGGCATTCGGTTCCAGTATCGGTGGCTTTGTCGGTAACCCAATGGATCACTTCATGTTCAAAGGGGTACTGGACGGTAAGCCATGGTCGCTGGCGGCTTCTATTCCGCTGGTCGTCTTCGCCTTCTTTCAGCTTAAGTTCGCCGTCATCACCCCAGCGCTTGTTACGGGTTCGATGGCTGAGCGTATCAACTTCCGTTCGTACGTTCTGTTCATGATTCTGTTCAGCCTGTTCGTTTATGCTCCTTTGGCGCATATGACCTGGCATCCGGAGGGTATCCTGTTTAAGTTAGGTGTTCTTGATTTTGCCGGTGGAACTGTTGTACACATGTCGGCAGGTTGGGCTGCGCTTGCGGGTGCTTTGTATCTGAAGCGCCGGAAGTCGCACCTCGAAGCCAGCTATTTCCCACCGGCAAACATCCCGTTCGTCTTGTTAGGTACAGGTCTGCTGTGGTTCGGTTGGTTTGGTTTTAACGCTGGTTCGGCAGTAGCTGCTTCTCCATTGGCTGCTTCGGCTTTCGCTACTACGAATACGGCTGCTGCTGCTGCCGGTCTTGCATGGGTATTGTTTGATGCCGCTAAAGGCAAGAAAGTATCGGCTCTAGGTTTCTGTATCGGTGCGGTTGTTGGTCTGGTTGCTATAACCCCTGCCGCCGGTTTCGTGACCATCCCAACGGCCATTTTCATTGGTACGATTGGGGCTATGATTTCAAACTATGTAGCTCACCTGCGTTCGAAGTCAACGCTTGACGATACGCTTGATGTATTTCCCTGCCACGGGGTTGGCGGTATGGTAGGTATGGTTATGACGGGTATCTTCGCGAGCAAAGGCATCAACTCCGCTGTTGTTGACGAAGGGCTGGCATTTGGTCAAACCAAACTGTTCATCACCCACATGATTGCGCTGGTTGGTGTATCGGTATTCGCTTTCATAATGTCCTACGCATTGCTTAAAGTTACCGATCTGATTCTGCCACTGCGTGTTACGGAGGAAGATGAAAAAACCGGTCTGGACGTAAGCCAGCACGACGAGTTCCTCATCGAAGCCTAAATTTATATAGGATGTGTGATACAGGATATATGCCGACGCATTACCCCGATCATACATCCTATATTCAATAGCAACTGAGCCACAGGCACCCTGTCTGGCCTACAATGTCTGACAGCTTTATCTGTGGTTTTGTTGTACTCATGGAGCCGTTCCCACTTGGGAGCGGTTTCCTATTTTAAGGGCATTTCAGAAAGTCTGATTAGTGTACTGGACAGCGTTAATCGGAGTCATTAAGCAAAGGCTAGGGCAAGCAAGGCGAGAAGTGCCGGAAGCGCCTGAACAAAAAAGATAGAACGTTGGGCGGTTAGTGCGCCAAATACACCAGCTATTACAACACACCCCAGAAAGAAGTAAGCAACGTTGATTTTCCAGACTGCGTCGTCAATCAATAACGACCAAAGTAGACCGGCGGCCAGAAAACCATTATAAAGCCCTTGATTGGCCGCCAGCGATTTAGTTTTCTCGAATAAGTCGATTGGTAATGATTTGAAGGTTTTACGTCCCTGGGTAGTCCAGGCGAACATTTCCAGCCATAGAATGTAGAGATGTTCGAGTGCAACAATTCCAATAAGGATTTCAGAAATTAATTTCATATCGTAAAGGGTTTGATTAGAAGGTGTTGCTAAAAACGCAAGAACGTTAAACGCCAATAGAATTACACCACAAATGGCATTTTTGATGTCATCAACCTTTTGATTAGCAGGGTTTTGCTGACTACTGTCAAACGTGATTGCTTCAAACCATGGGCAATAAAAAAGCCGGTAGTTACACCGGCTTACTTTACAATTTAACTCGTCGTTAGTCAATGAGTTTCCAGTAGGGTCTCTGGCTCAGTCACATCCATTAAACCGGCAGCATTGACTGCGCTTAAGTGAACGACCAGCGTTTCGTTAATGAGCAAAGGGTCGTACTTGGCTACAACACGGACGTAGTTCTCGGTAAACCCCTGCATCAGCCCATCGGCCACATCTTCCTCAAAGAGTACGGTGGCATCCCGACCAACCTGCGTATCGTAAAAGGCCCTGCGTTTTTTATCCGACAGAATGTGCAGCATCTTTGACCGCTCCGCCCGAATTGGCCCCGGAACGACCGGTTTAATGGTCAATGCAGTTGTATTCGGCCGCTCGGAGTAGGTGAATACATGCAGGTACGAGATTGGAAGTTCAGTCAGGAATACGTACGTTTCCTTGAACTCCGCATCGGTTTCACCGGGATGTCCGACAATCACATCAACGCCGATACACGCATGGGGCATTAATTCTTTGATCTTCTGGACCCGATCAACGTAGAGTTCTCGTTTGTACCGACGGCGCATTAGCCCCAGCACGCGATTGCTGCCCGATTGAAGCGGAATATGAAAGTGCGGCACAAAGCGCTTCGACTGGGCAACAAATTCAATGATTTCATCGGTAAGCAGATTCGGTTCAATACTCGAAATGCGAAAACGTTCGATGCCTTCCACCTCATCCAAAGCCCGAACAAGGTCGAAAAAAGTTTCTTCCCGCTGGCCGTTGATCAAGCCGAAATCGCCGATATTGACACCAGTCAGCACAATTTCTTTGACCCCCCGTTCGGCAATTTCACGAGCAGCCTTCACAACGTTGGTAATCGTATCGGACCGACTTTTGCCCCTTGCTAACGGAATGGTGCAATAGGCGCACGGGTAGTCACAGCCGTCCTGCACTTTCAGGAAGGTACGTGTCCGATCGTTAAGCGAATAGGCGGCATGATAATCAATGGCCTCTTCGATGGGTGAATTGAATACCTGAGCAGGTTCGCCCGTAGGCACCTTCACAAAAGTGGGCATGAGCTCGTGCAGACGGAATTTTTCGGCGGCACCCAATACCGCATCGACACCCGGAATCTCCGAAATCTCTTTCGGTTTTAGCTGGGCGTAGCACCCCAAAATGGCTACGTAGCCATCAGGATTAATTTTCTGCGCTTCACGAACAATCTTCCGGCATTTTTTGTCAGCATTGTCCGTCACAGAGCAGGTGTTGATGATAAAAACATCGGGTTGCTGGTTGAACTCCACCCGTTCAAAACCCTGCTGTTCCATCAGACGAGCCAGAGTAGAGGTTTCGGAAAAATTCAGTTTGCAACCGAGTGTATAAAAAGCAACTTTTTTCACGGCAAGATCTATATCCTGCAAAAGTACAAAAAAACGATGGGGTGGGTTCCGTTTTTCATGGTTCAGCCGGTAGTTTAAGTGATAACCCGGCTTTTTTAGCCATGAGATACCGTTTATTTATCCTCCTGATAAGCAGTTTATTTGTTGTAGTTCAGCATCGTATTCAGGCACAGCAGAAACCGGTAAGCGAAACGGTTAGCTATGGGCCAGATTCACAGCGGCAAACCGGTGTTCCCAAGGGTCTTGTAACGAAACACACCTGGAAAAGTAACGTATTCCCCAATACCGTCCGCGAGTATTATGTGTACGTTCCGGCTCAGTATGACCCGCAGCGTCCGGCTGCCCTGATGGTGTTTCAGGATGGTCATGCGTACGTGAAAGAAGATGGAGATTTTCGAGTACCTATCGTGTTTGATAATCTCATTCACCAGAAAGCCATGCCCGTTACGATTGGTTTGTTCATTAATCCCGGCCAGCATGGCGAAGAGCTACCCAAAGACCCTTTTCGAGCCGATAATCGAAGCTTCGAATACGATACGGTGACCAACCAATACGACCGAATGCTTATCGAAGAGCTTATTCCCGAAATCAGCAAGACCTACAAGTTGGCTGACTCTCCTGCCATGCGAGCCATTTGTGGCCTGTCATCGGGGGGCATCTGTGCTTTTACCGCTGCCTGGCAACGGCCTGATTACTTTCAAAAGGTGTTAAGCCACATTGGAAGTTTTACCAATATCAAAGGGGGATACGTGTATCCGTCACTGATTCGGAAATCGGCTAAGCGACCGATAAAAGTCTTTTTACAGGATGGAAACAACGATCTGGATAACCAGCACGGTAATTGGTGGCTGAGTAATCTGCAAATGGAAGCGGCTCTTAAATTTAGTGGTTATGATTACAAATTTGTGGGCGGAACCGGTGGTCATACGGGTAAGCATGGGGGCTCTATTCTGCCGGAATCCTTACGCTGGTTGTGGGCCGATGTTGCTGGAAAATGATCGTGTAGACGCTGCAGCTTCGTATTTTTGCTGAACCTATGCATCTATTCTATCAACCCGAGATTATTGCCGGCGAAACCACTCAACATTTAACGGAAGATGATTCCCGCCATGCTGTCAAAACATTACGGTTGCGGGCTGGCGACGCGATTACCGTTACGGATGGACACGGAAATCAGTATGCTGCCGTTATTCATGAAACGGATCTTCGCCGGTGCGCCTTTCGCATAAAAGCTGTGCAGACAACGCCCCCCCGGCCCTTTTCGATCCGGATTTGCGTGGCCCCCACTAAGAACCTGGATCGGATCGAGTGGTTCGTTGAAAAAGCGGTGGAAGTGGGCATCGAGCGAATCAGTTTCTTTTTCGGTCAGCATTCCGAGCGACGAGTGTTGAAATTGGAACGCATAGAAAAGATCGCGATTGCGGCTATGAAGCAGTCGTTACAATCTTTTTTGCCTAAATTAGACGATGCGGTTCCGTTTGGTGAAATGCTGAAAACCATAGGGGATGAACAACGGTTTATTGCTCACTTGCCAGCTAATCAGCCCCCGGTCAATTTGGCGAAACAAGCAACCGAAGCCGGGCAGTATGTTATTTTGATTGGGCCAGAAGGCGATTTTGCCGATAACGAAATTCAGCAGGCACTTACTGTTGGCTTTCAGGTGGTGACCCTTGGCCCCAACCGACTTCGTACCGAAACAGCCGCACTGACGGCCTGCCAGCTATTGAATTTTATTAATCAGTCATCTCTGGGCTAAGCTGTCAATTGGCCCGTTTGTTGAGTAACTAATTGCCAGCATCAGGTTGGTCAGATAAGCAATGAAAAAATTACTTCTCGTTTTCGTTCTTCTACAGGTTTCAGTAATCATCGCGAATGCACAGTATGCCTATAAAATTGCCAAGCTCAAGTACAACGGTGGGGGCGACTGGTACGCCAATAAAACCTCTCTGCCTAATCTGATCAAGTTTGCGAATGCCAGCCTGCGCATGAACATATTCCCGGAAGAAGATATTGTTGAGCCGGGCAGTCCTGATATTTTCGGGTATCCTTTTGTACACATGACGGGTCATGGCAATGTTACCTTCAGCGACGCCGATGTGCAAAACCTGCGTCGGTACCTGATGTCGGGTGGTTTTTTACACATTGATGATAATTACGGACTGGATAAATTTATCCGGCGTGAAATGAAAAAAGTCTTTCCGGAGCTTAACTTTATAGAGTTGCCATTCAATCACCCGGTTTACCAGCAGAAGTTCAAGTTTGCGACTGGATTGCCCAAGGTACACGAGCATGATGCCAAGGCACCCCAGGGCTTTGGCCTGATCTATCAGGGACGGCTGGTTTGTTTCTATAGTTATGAGTGCGATTTGGGGAATGGCTGGGAGGATCAGAGTGTCTATAATGACCCAGAACCGGTGCGGCAGCAGGCACTTCGTATGGGTGCCAACCTGTTGCAATACGCAACAACCACAAATTAATTAAAGTATTATTGCGGGAAGACAAGCCAAAACGCTTTAAATTTCGTTAGTTTTGTAGGAGTATTCCCATGTTATCAGTAAACTTCACCTTTTAATTTTATTATTGTGATTGTACTGGCCGCGTTCATTGGGCATTGGTATTTGTCCCTGTTCTGCCAAACCTTTTTTCTGCATCGTTATTCCGCCCACAAAATGTTCTCGATGAGCAAATTTTGGGAGCGTTTTTTCTATGCACTCACCTACGTATCGCAAGGTTCGTCGTATCTGAGTCCGCGGGCTTATGCCGTGCTTCACCGGATGCACCACGCCTTCAGTGACACTGAGAGAGACCCTCATTCACCTCATCACACGAAGAACATCTTCACGATGATGTGGAAGACTAAAGATATTTACAATGCCGTACTCCACCGCAAACAGCCTGTAGAGCGCCAGTTCGACCGGAACTACCCGGAATGGAGCTTCATCGAAAAAGTAGGTGATTCGTGGGTATCGCGCGCTGGCTGGGCTGTCCTCTATAGCGTCTTTTATATTTTCGCCTTTATCTATCTGGATATGCACTGGGCGTTTTTCTTCCTGCTGCCAGTTCACTTCGTAATGGGACCTGTACACGGTGCAATTATTAACTGGAGCGGCCACAAATACGGTTATTCGAACTTCGACAATCAGGATCAATCGAAAAACTCGCTTATTCTGGACGTAGTTATGATGGGTGAGTTGTTTCAGAACAACCACCACAAACGGCCTAATGCGGCTAACTTCGGCGCTAAATGGTTCGAATTTGACCCCACTTTCCCCGTAATCGGCCTTTTGCACAAACTGCATATCGTTCGGTTAAGACCATCCGCTGAAGCTAAGAAAGCTCAGTACGAAGTGGGTCATGACCGGCGGGTCGAAGAAGTTCAGAAAGAGATAGAAGCTTAAGACAATAGTTCTAGTTTATATAAAAAGCTCCGACCTGATGGCCGGAGCTTTTTTGTTGTAAGGCAGGCGGGAAGCCTCATTGTTAAGCTTTAGCCTGGTTAAAGCGGGTTTCCACCCGCCTTACGGTTTACTTCAGCAAATGGTCGGCAATATCCTGCCAGCTTTTTACACGTTTGAATACGGTGTCTTCGCGGTTATGCAATGCATCAAACAGCAGCCCTTCGCCCTGAAACGTCTTTAGGTTACGGGGAAGATCGTCGATCAAGTAGTCGGTGTTAAGGACACTTTTGTCGCCCAGGAAAATGTAGTTATGCCAAGATATATCGGGGAAATGTTCCTGTAGCCAATCCCATTTCTCCCGCAGCGAATTTGGGAACTCCTGAGCCGCGGAGGCAACGAACACCTCATATCGCTCCATCAGTTGACTAATCACTTCTTGTGCGCCTTCCATGACCGGAATGTCCCGGAAGAAGCCTGGCTCATAGACTCGTTCGGATATTGCTTTGTATTCGTGCTCATCAAATAATTCGTGGAATGACTTCTCCCTCAATTCCTCAAGCGTGTAGCGAGGCATTTCGCCTTCAAGATACAATTTAATGAACTTGGCGTGTGTGTCTGCCATCACATCATCCATGTCAATCGCAATTCGTTTTTTCATGTAGTCAGAACCGGGAATTTAACCCTTAGAATCTGGTTAAATTCCCGGTTAGAGTTTAAGGGTTACATCAAATTTTTCTAAATAATCCGCTACTCGACGGACAAACTGACCACCCAGCGAGCCATCAACCACGCGGTGGTCGTAGGAATGGGACAGGAACATTAGCTGCCGTATTCCGATAAAGTCTCCTTCCGCCGTTTCAATAACTGCCGGTTTTTTTACTATAGCACCAAATGCCATAATGGCTACCTGTGGTTGTACAATGATAGGCGTACCCATGAGGTTGCCAAAGGTGCCGATGTTGGAGATCGTGTACGTGCCGCCCGCCAGATCGTCGGCGGTCAGTTTATTTTCGCGGGCGCGTCTGGTTAAGTCATTTATACGCTTGGTTAAACCAACAAGGTTATACTGGTCGGCATTGTGAATGACCGGCACGATCAGATTGCCACTCGGCAAAGCGACGGCCATGCCGATATTGATCGATTTTTTTACCAGAATAGCATCGCCTTCAACGGATACGTTGATCATCGGGAAGTCTTTGATTGCCTTCACAATGGCCTCAACCAGAATGGGCGTGTAGGTTAGGTTTTCGCCGGTTTGCTGCTTAAACTGATCCTTCATTCGGGTACGCCACTGGACGATGGGCGTCAGGTCGGCTTCAACGAATGAACTGACGTGCGGGGAAATCTGCTTCGATTCCACCATCCGCTGGGCAATCATTTTCCGCATCCGGTCCATCTGAATAATGTCGGCCTGTCCGTTTACGGAACCGTTGAGCTGGCTGCCTGCCGGTTTCGGCACGGCTGATGAAGCTGCGGAGTGAACTAGTTGCGTTTGAGAAACAGTGGATGAAATAGCCTGTTCGGGTTGCAGCTCGTTTTCGTTTGCAGAAGGTGCCCGGCCTTCAGCGCGGTCAATAACGTAAGCGAGTATATCTTTCTTCGTAACCCGATTTTCGGCACCTGAGCCCGGAATGCGGTCAAGCTCATCGCGCGAAACGTTTTCCTCTCTGGCAATATTCAGTACGAGTGGAGAATAAAACCGGTTGCTGAAAATTGGGCTATCACCCGCTAATGTTTTCGCCGAAGTCGCTACGGCTTTCTCGGCGGGTGCTGAGCGGCTGCTTAGAGCGGCAATGCCCGTTTCAAGTTCATAAGCCGCCGTTTCAACAGCTGGCTCAGGCATCAGATCAGGTTGGGGAGCAGGCACGTTGGCAACATCGCCGACGCCTAGGGGTGTGCTGGTTGCATCTATCGCCGAAGACTCAGCCGGTGTCGATGGGTGGTGAGTTTGCTCTGTTTCAACAGCCGCTTCGGTGTCAATGCGGGCGATGGATGCACCCACAGCAACCACATCGCCTTCTTTGACCAGGATTTCCTTTAAGATGCCGTTGTGTGAAGCTGGCACTTCTGTATCCACTTTATCGGTGGCTACTTCCAGTACAGATTCATCAGCCTCAATACGATCACCAGGCTGCTTGAGCCAGGCAATAACCGTACATTCCATTATACTTTCGCCCATTTTGGGCATAACCATGTCGATGAGAGCCATGTCTTTTTAAGGATTGCGGAGTTGGGGGCGAGGAGTGAAGAAAGCTAACTCGTTCGTTGCTGGCATCAGCCCTCTTCATTCCTCGCTCCTAACTCCTACTACTGATTCAATATTTCTTCCCGCAGCATATTCAAAACATACATCGTTGTTAGCTGAATGTTTTGATCGCGGTACTGACCTAGCTTTAAGAGTCTGGTAACGGTGCGCTGTTCGGTTGAGCAGGCAATCCAGATCGTACCCACGGGTTTATCGAGTGTACCGCCACCCGGACCGGCAATACCGCTGGTCGCAATGCCAACGGATGTGCCAAGGGATTTACGAACGCCCTCTGCCATCTGACGGATGGTTTCTTCGCTCACAGCGCCATGAGCTTCCAGCGTTTCGGGCAGCACTCCCAATTGAGTTATCTTCACGCTATTGCTATAACTAATCACACTGCCCCAAAAATAAGCGGAGGAACCAGGCACTTTCGTTATCTGGGCTGATACATAACCACCTGTACAACTTTCGGCAATGCCCAGGCTCAGATGGTTTTTAAGTAACAGCTTACCCACAACGGTTTCGATTTCGTCATTATCGAAGCCATATACATTCTTTTCAATGAGGGGCATCACGTTCGCAACCTGTTCGGCAAGTTGGCTGTCGAGCAGCATATTGTCGGTGCCAGTCGCGGTCAGACGTAATTTTACCCCGCCAAAACTTGGTAAATAAGCCAGCTTAATGTGTTCAGGAAGGGCATCTTCCCAGGCTTCGATCCGTTCGGCCAGAAACGATTCGCCAATGCCAACCGTCCGAATCATCTTATGCTTGATGATGGGAGTTTGAAAGTGCGCAGTCAGCTTTGGCAAGATTCGGTTCTCCATGAGGTGCTTCATCTCGAACGGAACACCGGGCAGCGATACGTACACCCGATCCTGGTGCTCAAACCACATGCCGGGCGCTGTTCCCCAATCGTTCTGAATATATACGGCGTTTGCCGGAAGGTCGGCTTGCCCTCGATTGAGGTCGGTCATTTCACGGCCTCGTTTTTCGAAAAAGCTGGTGACCAAAGCCAATGCCGTTTCGTTTCGGACCATCTCCACGCCAAAATAAGTACAGAGTGTTTTCTTGGTAATGTCGTCTTTCGTTGGGCCCAGGCCGCCGGTAATGATAATGACATCGGCGCGCTGGTGAGCTTCGGCAAGAATCTGTAAAATGGCTTCTTTCTGGTCGCCCACCGACGATTTGCGAACAACACGGATACCAATGTTTGTTAATTGGGTTCCGATCCAGGCGGTGTTCGTGTCGGTGATTTGTCCAAACAATATTTCGTCGCCAATCGTGATTACTTCGGCGCGGACGGTGTTGATCATTTTAACTGAGTAATAAGAAAGGAAGAAATAAAGAAAGTGTGACGTTTTATCGATCGGGTTGTCAATAATTCACCAAAAAATTATCAATAGCCACTTTACTTTCTCCATTCGGTGCTGTCAAAAGTACGAAAAAACGATTTAGGCCCATTGACCGTTATAAAATGGCAACCTGAATAATTCAATTCTATGATGAAGAAAAAAGTTTTCACAGCCGCCCTTCTTGCTCTGGTAAGCAGCCAGGTCGTTTTTGGACAAGACACAACCAAACAACAATCGTCGGGTGGCGGTATCTTCGGTAAAGTGTTAAAGGCGGTAAGCACAGCCACCTCAGGTACAGCGGGTGGTCTGACAAGTAGTGATATAGCTTCTGGTCTGAAAGAAGCCTTGCAGGTTGGTATCAGTAAAGGGTCTGATCAGGCGTCGGCTGTGAATGGGTATTTTAAAAATCCCCTGCTGAAAATCGCTTTTCCACCCGAAGCGCAGAAGGTTGCCTCAACGTTGCGGCAAATAGGACTCGGCAAGCAAGTCGATCAGTTTGAACTATCGCTCAACCGAGCTGCTGAAGATGCCGCCAAAAAGGCCAAGCCGGTGTTTATAAAGGCAATTACCTCCATGAGCATTCAGGATGCAGTGGGCATTTTGCGGGGTCAGAATGATGCTGCAACGCAGTATTTACGCCGGACTTCGGGACAGCAACTGGTTACGGAGTTTACGCCTATCATTGATAGTACTCTGAAGAAAAACAATGCCACCCGGTACTATGCTGATTTGGTGAACACCTATAATAGGGTACCTTTTGTGCAGAAAGTAAATCCGAACCTAACGCAATACGCTACCAATAAGGCCGTTGATGGCCTGTTCATTCTGGTTGCTCAGGAAGAGCAAAAAATTAGGGAGAATCCGGCTGCGCGGGTTACGGAGTTGTTGAAGAAAGTATTTAGCAAGCAGTAATACATGTAATACAGACAGAACCCCGCGTTTGTGACGTTCAGGCTTCATCGCCAATTATCACAAACGCGGGGTTCTCCGTTTTATGACTCCATAAACGAGTCATTATTGATGTATTCGAGCTTGTTGTTCCACACAAGGGCGATCTGTGTAGCTCGCTGGCGAACTTGTTCTGCCATCTCGCCCGTAAATTTTTCGGAAAGAGTAGCAGTAAACAACTGAAGCCAGCGCTCAAAATGATCGATAGTAAGTGTATGTTTCTGGTTGACAATCAAGTGTGGCCGGAATGGATGGCCGTTGTAGGCGTTATTTCCCAAAATCAGCGACTCCCAGAAAGCGTACATTTTGGGAAGGTGATGTGACCAGTCAACCTGGGCTACATCGGTGAAAATTGGGCCGATGAACGTATCTGCCTGTACTTTCTCGTAAAACGAATCTACCAGAAAACGTACTGCTTCCGGAGAATCCAATGTTATCTTTGACATGGATATATTCTTTCCTACAGAACCCGGGTTCCAATAGAAAACGTTTCCTGATAAGTGGTTTCATTGAAGCCCAGCGCAATTATTTGTCCATCGGCTTCGATCAATGGGCGACGAATAACGGATGGTTTTTCCATCATCAACGCCATTGCACTAACTGTATCGGTGGGTTTTTCGGTATCGAGAAGCTTCTTCCAAGTCTGGCCCGACCGGTTTACCAGTTCCTCCCAGGGTTTTTGAGTCAGCCAGTGTTCAATCGTTTGCCGGTCAATGCCCTGTTTTTTGTAATCATGGAATTGATAGTCGACACCCTGCCCAGCCAGCCAGGTTCGGGCTTTTTTTACTGTGTCACAATTCGGAATGGCGTATAATGTGTACATGAGGGGTATTAATTTGGGACGAAAGTACCGAAAATGTCGTTTTCAGTCGTAGCAAACACGGATGTTTGTTAGCCATTAAGTCGCGGGTTTACAGCCGCACTACGTATTTTTGTAACTATGAAAAAATCAGACATTCATTTTTCGGTTGAATTAGACAACCAGAATATCCCCGAGAAAATTTATTGGGAAGCCACGGATAACCCAAATGAGGGGCTGAGTGATACGAGGGCTATTGCCATTTCTTTATGGGATCATTACCATAACAGTACCCTCAAGATTGACCTTTGGACCAAAGATATGGAGGTGGTCGATATGAAGCGTTTCATGATCGAGATTATGAGCGGTATTGCTGATACGGCGCTTAGCGCAACGGGCGACCAGCGTATGGCGGATGATATCGAAAATACCTGCAAGGTATTGAGCAAGCGGCTGGAGGAGGAGATCAAGCAGCAAAAGCAACAACAGCAATAGCAGATACCAACCGCCTGAGTTTGGCCGTTAATTTGCAAAGACGTACCTCGTAACGACTGCTATTTTTTATGAAAAAAATACTTCTGCTACTGCTGGTAGCCCATATTTCGTTAGCTCAGAAGCCGGGCGGTATTGAGTTCAAAACAGCCCCAATAAACAGTGTTTTTCAGGAAGCCCGGCGGTCCGGTAAGCCCGTATTTGTTGAAATCTATTCGCCAACCTGCCATACCTGTCAGAGCTTTATTCCAACACTGGCCGATAGTCGGGTAGGGAAGCTCTATAACGCTAAATTTTTAAGTACGAAGCTGGATATCAACTCACCTGCCACTCAGTCTTTTCTAACCAGTCGCCGGTTATTTGTACCGTCATTGCCCTTGTTTCTTTACTTCGATCCACAGCAAAACCTGATTCACTTTGCCATGAGTAATAACTCAACGGACGAAGTGATTCGCCATGGAGGCAATGCCCTTGACCCAAAACTGCGAAGCCAAGGAATGAAGGCACGATACCAACAGGGTGAACGGTCGGCTAATTTTCTGATCGATTATGCCATGTTTGGTCGGGTTACGAAAGATACCGTTGCGAATATGGCGGCCATGAACGAGTATGCGCGTCAGCAGTCGGCAGCTACGTTTGCCAATCAAACAAACTGGCTGGCGCTACAAAAACTGGTTCTGGATTATGAAAATCCGATGTTTCAGTACATGCTCAACCATATGGATACCTACCGGAAAGCGTACGGAGCAGAACAAACGTTGCAGGTGGCCGAAAATATCCTGATGTCGTCGCTGTTTAGTGGGCGGGGGGCACAGTATCCGATTGCCAAGATCATCCAGATCAGGCAAGACCTAATCAAGATCGGAATTGACACAAAAGTAGCCTACAATCGAACGCTCCTGCCCGAAGTGAACGCCTACTTTCGCGCCCATCAGACTGCAAAAGCCGTTGAACGGATGGATAACCAGGTTAGTTCTAACCAGTTGAGTGTGCCGGAGTACGTTTACATCAGTCGGTTATTTAACCGGTCTAGTCCCGACGCTGCCGATGCGCCAACGGTTGTCAAATGGGTGAACAAAGGGCTTGCGCTGAAGCCGGCTCCCAAAGAACAGGCTGATTTATATTATGAGATGGCAGAGGCATATCGGCGCGGTGGAAAGACCGCCGATGCCCAGAAAGCGGCTCAGAAATCGATGGAACTAGCGCAGGCTACCCAACTCGATACCCGTAGAAATGTGGAGCAGATGGGAAAACTGAAATAATGAAATAGCGAGTTATATTACCGATTGAGGTTTCCAATGACTATTCATCATAGTCATTGGAAACCTCAATTTATTTTTGCTGATACACCGGCCGGGTGAAGGGGGGCTGCAGCAAAATATGGAAGGAATTTTCGTCGCCTAAGGAAACTGCCCGGCGGAGATCGTTTTCTGCCTGTGGTAATTGGCGAACCTGGATGCGGGCCAGGGCTCTCCACCGGTAGGCATCAGGCTTGTCGTCCCGAAAGTGCCAGACGGCTTTATCAAATTCACGAAATGCCTGTTGGTAGTCGCCTGTATAATAAAAAGCAACGCCCCGATCGAGGTAACATTCTGCAAGCGTATTGTCCCGGTTGATAGCCTGTGTGAGGTCGTAGATCGCCGAATAATGGTTCTCCTGAACAAGCTGACATTTGCCCCGGTATGCGTAAGCAATGGCTGACTTAGGATATTGCCGGACAGCATCGTCGAAATAACGGTAGGCATCGGCAAAGTTACGGTTCTGGACCATTTCTATGCCTTTTCGAAAGCGTTTCTGATCTTTATCAGACGGAGTGTCGTGGTCCATCAGGAAGAACCGGATGGTTAGATAGATTCCGAAAAGCAGACTTAATAGTACAACTTCCATAACCGAATCTGGTTTTTACTAGCCTTGCGAATTTAAACGTTTTGGGCTGGCCTGACAAGCTACTTGTTTAGATTAATTGCGCCTGAACAGCCTTTGGTAGACTCCTTTTTACCAGCTCATACGAGTGGTCAATCCATTCCTGCACATCGCTGGAACGAACCCGGCCATCCAGGGTAACCGTGTTCCAATGGGTCTTATTCATGTGATAGCCGGGTGCTACTGCAGAATGTTCTTCCCGTAGCTGAACCGCCAACTCGGGGTCACACTTGAGGTTTATTGTCGTTGGCTGGCTCTCGGTTGCCAGCAGGGCGAACATTTTACCCCCTACTTTAAAGACGAGCGCATCGCCACCGAACGGAAAAGACTCGGTAACCGCTGGCTTGCCGATGCAATACTCACGCAACGTTTCGGTATTCATCGGACGCAGTGGCGAACGGTATATACAATGATTGCCATCAGAAACATCAGAATAGAAATTCGATTGATGCCGTGCATCATCCGAAGATTTACGCTGGTAGGGCTATTCGGGTCGGGTTTGCGAAACACGCGTAGAAAATAAGCGAATACGGGCCCTATTTTTAAATAATCAACGAATCTGTTCACAAGCTGAAGTGGCTAAAACACCGCTGAATGCGGCTCTTGATGATTATTGAGAAAATACCATGTCGAACATAATTGTTCTACTTGAGAACAAATAAAGTGGGTAAAAAATTACCCACCCTTTTAATATTCATTGATTAAATGGCGTTTTCGAAGGTAGGTTCCAGCCAGCGATCATCTTCCCGGATTAGCTCGATCAATTCATCGACGGCGCGGTCTGCCGGAACCGATTTCTTAATGACTTGCTGGCCCCGATACAGGGCAATCTTATCCCGCCCGATACCTACGTAGCCGTAGTCGGCATCGGCCATTTCGCCCGGTCCATTGACGATACAGCCCATAATCCCGATTTTAACCCCTTTCAGGTGGTCGGTACGCTGACGAATGAGAGCCGTCGTTTCCTGTAAATCAAACAGCGTCCGGCCGCAGGATGGACAGGAGATGTATTCCGTTTTGGTAATGCGCGTTCGGGCTGCCTGTAAAATGCCAAAAGACAGACTATTTAATCGTTTTAGGTCTGCCTCAGAAGGGGATGTCTGTGGTGTCGATAGCATGATGCCATCGCCTAGCCCGTCGATAAGCAGACCACCAACGTCTGTAGATGCGTAGAGCGGTAAGTCGCTTTCCGAAACGTCTGTATACCCTCTGTTTATAACAACGGGAACGGTAATACCGCGATTGATCAACTCAACGACTAATCGACGCAACTCGGGCATAGCGTGCGCATTTTCGGTCGAGATCAGCAGGACAACGGTTAGATCTGCCTTAATTGCCCTGAGTAATTCATCGGTTAACGTTGCCAGCGAAGCCCGGATGAAATTCAAACGAGCGTGCAGTTTCAGTTCTCCTGCACGAGCCGCCAGGTATTCGGCCGTGGTCAGCAAAGGAAACACATTTGTCTGATCGGCAATGGTCTGCCAAATCGTATAATTAAGGATCTCTTTAAGGCCGTTGGGCAACATGAACCTCGCCGGGTCGGAGCCCGTATATATATAGTCGGCGCCCAGATCATTCATGCGCCATTTGTCAGGCTCGGGCAGATAAAAATGTCCGATGGGGTGTAGATGTTTATGCTCCGTTACCGGCACCTGGCTGTAATCGGCAATAACGCGGGGTACGTTCTGCCCGCCAAAATTAGCTACCTCGTGTGTTAACCGGCGGCTGTACTGAAATGGGTTGATCGGGTAGGACGTAACAGTTGGAATCGGCTGGCTGATAGCCGCCCGGTTCGTGTATCGGTCGATCAATGCTTTAGCTACCGGCGCTTCCCGTTCCGGCTCTTCGGTGAGCGAAACCCGAACGGTGTCGCCAATGCCGTCTTCGAGGAGGGTACCAATGCCCAAGGCAGACTTAATTCGACCGTCTTCGGCTTCACCCGCTTCCGTTACGCCGAGGTGCAGCGGATAAGGCTTCAATCCTTCTTCGTCCAGACGCTGAACCAGTAAACGGTAGGCCTGCACCATCACCTGCGGGTTGCTCGACTTCATCGACAGCGTGATGTTATAGTAGCTTTCTGCCTCGCAGATACGTAGGAACTCCAGTGCCGACTCAACCATGCCTACGGGGGTATCGCCGTAACGGCTCAAAATCCGGTCGGATAGGGAGCCATGGTTAGTACCAATACGCATGGCCGTACCGTATTCTTTACAGATACGTACCAGCGGCAGGAATTTATCCCGGATGCGCTCCAGTTCGGCAGCGTACGCGGCATCGGTATAATCAATGAATTCAAAGCGCTTCCGATCGGCGTAGTTACCGGGGTTAATCCGAACCTTCTCCACGATACGTGCGGCCAGTTCAGCAGCATTGGGCGTAAAGTGAATGTCGGCGACTAAAGGAGTTGTATAGCCCCGCGCTCGAAGTTCCTTCCGAATATTCTCCAGGTTCTGAGCTTCTTTTACGCTGGGTGCCGTAATGCGAACATACTCACAACCGGCTTCGATCATCCGGATAGTCTGTTCAACTGAGCCGTTGGTATCCATTGTGTCGATGGTCGTCATCGACTGAACACGTATGGGATAATCGGAGCCCATAGGTACATCACCAATCGTAACCGTACTGGTTTTCCGGCGAATGTACTGCGTGAGCGAAGCGGTATAAAGAACAGGTGAGCTAGCCCCTTCAGCCGTAGCACTGACAAGGGACGATGATGAAGAAAGCAGCGAATTGAGCATACAGGTTTCGGCAGGGCCGTTTGACCGGGCAAAGGTACGGAAAAAGCGTTTTCCGTGACGTAGTCCATTTGTAGGAGAAACGTAAGGCAAAGCGTAAATGTTCGGCTAACACAGGTTTAGGTACTTGCCTTTACACGGCTGGAAACTAGTCGATTAGGTTAGTACGAGGAAACAAAACGCAGGCAAGGGTAGTTGAAATAGCCTGGTGGAGATACTCTGGTTTCCAGATGAGTACACATACAACCTGTTCATCTAGTCTGAAAGTTATGAAAACGAAGTTGGTAAATACGATAGCACTGGCCTTGTTGATTACCGTTGGAGCGTATGCTCAGGATACAACGGCCTTGAGTAAGAAAGAAATCCGGCAGCAGGAGCGTGCCGAACGAAAAGCCCGCGTAAAAGGCGAGCTTAAAAACGCTGGTCAAAGTGTTGGCGATGCGGCAAAAGAAGTGGGTCGTGGAGCCAAAGAAAAGGCGAAAGTTGCTGATGAAGCCGTCACAAAAGGGGCTCAAAAAGTAGGAGAATCCGTTAACAAGGGGCTGGATAAAGCTGAGAATGCTGTTCTGTCTGAAGCCGACAGGCTAAAAGCAAAACGCGATTCGGCAAAGACCGAAAAAGCGCGTCGGGATACATTATAAGGAAATTGTAAGCACAAATGCCCAATGGTTAATCTATCAGGCATTTGTGCTTATTCAAGTTTTGCACTGATACTGGGGTATTTACCCCGCCAGTGTTTCCACCGTTTATGCGACCACAGCCAGTCGGATGGATTGCGTCGGATGGAGGCTTCGAGAACATCGCGGTACCCCTCCATGATGGCACCCAGCGGTAGGTTGTCGTAAGGAGGCTCGGAAATGAGTCGGAACGTAACTTCGTAATAACTCCGACGAACCCGGACGATATCGAAAAAATAGACGGCCATTTTCCGACTGCGGGCCAGTCGTTCAGAGCCCGGATAGAATGGGGAGTCCTGATGAAGAAAATCGGTCCAGTATGCTTGTTCGGGTACATCGGGAACCTGGTCAGCGATCAGGCCGATAATGCGGGGAATGTGCCTGCGAAGGACCATTTGCCGCGGTAATGCGTTCATCGGCGTCGGAACGGGTCCCAGATGCGAGCGAATATGAACCATCAGTTGCTCGAAGAACGGGCTGGACAGAGGTTTATAAATACTATCGACCGGCATCTTGTTCAGGACCAGAGCTGCTGGTATCCATTCCCAGTTAGCCTGGTGAGAGCTCATCCCGATAATTGTGTGTCCGGCCAATATCTTCTCCTGGATCAGTTCGATGTTCGGGAACTTGATATGTGTCAGGAAAAATTCGGGTGGGAGGGTAACTTGTTTGATGCTTTCAACGATGAGGTCGCCCAAATTTTTATAGAATCTCCGGGCAATTTGCTGAATCTCAGCTGATGTCTTTTCCGGGAAGGAACGTGTCAGGTTATCGAGTACAACTTTTCGGCGATACCGAATAACGTGCAGCAGCAAAAAAGACAAGACATCGGAAATGCCATATAACACAGAAAGTGGCAAACGCGACAGTAGTCGGAAAAAGATCATTTGACGAATGTAGGGCCGACGTGAGTGTAAAACTCCATCTGCCGGGAAATTAAAAAAATACTACAATCAGTTGTTAGTATCGCTTTTTTGCGTTACTTGTAAACGGATACAAACTAGCGTGATTGAAACGAAACCAACCCGAGTCTCAGGAAAACGAACTGCTCATTGAACTACATTATTTGCCTTGTATTGATTATATATCAGGGTTGATGCAGTTTGAACGAGTGCAACTTGAGTCCCAGGAACATTACCAGAAGCAAAGTTACAGAAATCGATGCTACGTTCTGACGGCTAACAAAGTTGACGTCCTTACGGTGCCGGTTTTACAGGGAACCCACCACCAACCCATCCGCGACTTGCGGATAGCTAATGATCAGCCCTGGCAACTAACCCACTGGCGATGCCTGCAGGCTGCTTACGGGAAAGCCCCGTTTTTTGAGTATTATGCCCCTTATTTTGAGTCAGTGTATCAAAAAAAATGGACTTTTTTGTTCGATTTAAATTATGAGCTGCTGACAATTTGTCTGAAATTGATTAGATTTAGACAGTCAGTGAACCTGACAGAATGGTATGAGAAGCGTGCGGCAATCGGTCTATTTGACGCTCGATCGAAAGTAAATCCACGAAATGGGCCGGAAACGTATGTATTCCATGAGCCAGTCGTTTACCAACAGAATTTTGGCCAAGAATTTGTACCGAATCTTAGTATAATTGACTTGTTGTTCTGCCAGGGACCGGCCGCTCCGGATGTGTTACTGGCAGGCCTTCAGGAGTGAACAAATCCTTAAAACTCTTCGTTAGGCCTATAGTACGGTTACCTAAGGAGACCCTAAAACGAATGGAAGCAAAATTCTCAAACCGCGTCAAGGAAGTTATCACGCTGAGTCGGGAAGAAGCCTTGCGCTTAGGCCACGATTACATCGGCACAGAGCATCTGTTGCTGGGTATGATTCGTGAGGGTGAGGGTGTAGCGGTCGGGTTGCTGAAGAAACTTGGCATCTCGCTCGACGAACTCCGGGTTACTATCGAACAGGCTACGAAAGGAACAGCCACCAACAACGTGAAAAACTTAGCGAATATCCCGCTGACCCGTCAGTCGGAAAAAACGCTCAAGATTACGTATCTGGAAGCTAAGATCTTCAAAAGCCCGCTTATCGGTACGGAGCACCTTTTACTATCGATTCTGCGCGATGAAGACAATGTCGCCACGCAGATTCTTAACAAGTTTAATGTTAACTACGAAGTCATTAAAGAGATGCTGGAATATCAATCAACCGGTAGCCGCCCCACTATGGCAAGCGATACCGACGATGATGATAATGACCGGGGGATGTTTGGTGGCAGCAGCAGTTCCAGTTCAGGAAAAGATCCAAAAGGTTCTGAGAAATCGCGCACACCCGTGCTTGACAATTTCGGCCGTGATCTGACTAAACTCGCTGAAGTTGGCAAACTCGACCCGATTGTTGGTCGTGAAAAAGAAATTGAGCGCGTTGCTCAAATTTTGAGCCGCCGGAAGAAAAATAACCCGATCCTGATCGGTGAGCCTGGCGTTGGTAAAACAGCCATTGCAGAAGGTCTGGCATTGCGTATTGTTCAGAAGAAAGTATCGCGGGTGTTGTTCGGTAAGCGGGTGGTTACCCTCGATCTAGCTTCGCTTGTAGCGGGTACTAAATATCGGGGTCAGTTTGAAGAGCGTATGAAAGCCGTTATGAACGAGCTGGAAAAATCGCCGGAGGTGATCCTGTTCATTGATGAGCTTCACACAATCGTTGGTGCAGGTGGTGCTTCGGGTTCGCTCGATGCCTCGAACATGTTCAAACCAGCGTTAGCCCGTGGTGATATTCAATGCATTGGTGCAACAACACTTGACGAATACCGTCAGTATATCGAGAAAGATGGTGCCTTGGCCCGTCGTTTCCAGATGGTGATGGTGGACGCAACCTCGATTGATGAGACCATCGAGATTCTGAACAATATCAAGGATAAATACGAAGATCACCACCATGTCAATTACACCAAAGAAGCCATCGAGGCTGCGGTGAAGTTGTCGGAGCGGTATATCTCGGATCGTTTCCTGCCCGACAAAGCAATTGACGTAATGGATGAAGTGGGTGCCCGTGTGCACATTTCAAACATCACGGTTCCCGAAGATATTCTGAAGCTCGAAGAGCAGATTGAAAATATCAAGAAGGAAAAGAATCAGGTTGTCAAGAGCCAGAAATACGAAGAAGCTGCTCAGCTTCGCGACAAGGAAAAGCGTCTGATCGACCAACTCGACCGCGCTAAACAGTTGTGGGAAGAGGATACCAAGAAACGTCGCTATACGGTCAATGAAGAAAACGTTGCCGAAGTCGTAGCGATGATGACGGGTATTCCAGTCACGAGTGTATCGAATGATGAAGGCAAGAAACTGGTCAACATGGGCGACGAACTGAAAGGCCGGGTTATCGGTCAGCAGTCGGCCATTGACAAACTGGTGAAAGCCATTCAGCGGACGCGCGTGGGTTTGAAAGATCCCAAGAAACCAATTGGTTCATTTATCTTCCTCGGTCCAACGGGTGTCGGTAAAACTGAATTGGCAAAAGTGCTCGCTACCTATCTCTTCGATAAAGATGATGCGCTGGTACGGATCGACATGTCGGAATACATGGAGAAATTCAGTGTAAGCCGGTTGGTTGGAGCACCTCCAGGCTACGTTGGTTATGAGGAAGGTGGCCAGTTAACGGAGAAAATCCGCCGGAAGCCATATAGCGTTGTCTTGCTGGACGAAATCGAAAAAGCGCACCCAGATGTCTTTAACATCCTGTTGCAAGTGCTTGACGATGGTATTCTGACAGATGGTCTGGGCCGCCGGGTTGACTTCCGGAACACGATCATCATCATGACCTCGAACATCGGGGTTCGTGATCTGAAAGATTTCGGAGCAGGTATTGGCTTTGCCACCAAGAAGTCGGCTGAAACGCAGGATGACCTGATGAAAAGCACGATTCAAAGTGCCCTTCGGAAAGCATTCTCTCCTGAGTTCCTAAACCGTCTTGACGATGTGATTGTGTTTAACTCGCTTCTACGCGAAGACATCCATAAGATCATTGACCTGATGCTGGGTAAACTCCTGGGCCGCGTTACCAACTTGGGTTACACTGTCGAACTGACCGAGAAGGCAAAAGACTTCCTGGCTGAGAAAGGGTACGATCCGCAATATGGTGCTCGTCCGCTAAGCCGCGCTATTCAGCGTTACCTCGAAGATCCCGTTGCAGAAGAAATTCTGAAAGGTGAACTCAAAGAAGGCGACGTAATTATGGCCGATTACAGTGGCGAAGGCGAAACGCTGACCATTACGGTGAAGAAGCCTGAAGTGGCTGTTGAATAGAGATCTAATCTTCACTATATAAAGAGGCCTGACTTGAGAAAGTCAGGCCTCTTTTTTAGTAAGTACTGCGGGTGGAAATACGCTTAGCTAAAAAAACCTACATTATCTTTCACAAACTTGGCCTTTGAGCTAGGCGAGTTTCTATACACCTTACTTGATTAAATACTTTTAGCCTTCACCATATCAATATAATACTGGGAAGTACGCATGGCACTAGCCAGAATTGTCCAAGTTACGTTTTTGTCGCCCTGTGACACAAACGGCGCTGCATCGACTACGAAAAGATTCTTCACATCGTGGGCCTGCTGGTATTTGTTCAGGGCTGATTTTTGCGGATCATTCCCCATCCGAACGGTACCAACTTCGTGAATGATGCGGCCGGGAGCAGCCAATCCATAGCCGTGTGCTGTGTTCGGACCGGGTTTAGGGCCGAGCGCAATACCACCCATCGCATGGATAATTTCTTCGAAAGTATCCTGCATGTGCTTGGCCTGTTTCACTTCGTAATCCGACCATTTGTAGTGAAAACGTAAGGTTGGAATACCATACTTGTCCACCGCATTCGGATCAATTTCGCAGTAGTTGGTTTCGAGGGGGACGGGCTCACCCCGACCTGACATGCTAACATAGGCACCGTAGAATCGACGGTAGTCATCTTTCAGACTCGCGCCATAACCACCACCTGTTTTCATTTTACCGTCACGACCCGGAATGATGCTATTCAGGGATTCAACACCACTGCCAAATCCGTAGCCAGGCATACCCATGCCGCCACCATACTCAATATGGTAACCTCTGGGGAAGTCCAGCTTCTTGTTATCGAGCCACCAGGGTGTGAATACGTGCATACCGCCAACGCCATCTTCGTTATAACGTTTGCGATCCATCAGGGCAGGAATAAACCCTGAACGACTGGCACCCGTAGAATCGTTGAGGTACTTTCCGACCACACCACTGCTGTTTGCCAATCCATTCGGGAAGCGTGATGATTTGGAGTTCAACAGAATCCGAGCCGATTCGCAGGTACTGGCGCCCAGCATTACGGCTTTGGCCCGAACGGTTATTTCTTCCAGCGTATGTTTATTTACGTAGCTGATGCCTGTTGCCAAACCCGTTTGTGGATCAGTGAGAACCTCACGAACCATAGCCCCGTTGATCAGGGTAACATTGCCCGTTTTAACGGCTGGAATACACAATACTGACGAAGCCGAAAAGTCGGCATAAGCCTGACAGCCCCGGTTACACTGATGGCAATAGAAGCAGGAGCCCCGGTCTTTGTTAATGGGCTTGGTTAGAATACTTAACCGCGATGGAATGACCGGAATGCCTATACTTTGAGCACCTTTCCGGATCATCAACTCATGCAAACGAGGTTTTGGCGGTGGCAGGAAAATGCCATCCGGTTCATTCGGGAAATTTTCAACCGAGCCGAAAACGCCAATCAGACGGTCTACTTTATCATAATACGGCTTGAGGTCATCGTAGGTGATTGGCCAGTCGTCGCCTACACCCGACAGCGACCGACGCCGAAAATCGTCGGGGCCGAAGCGCATGGAGATACGGCCCCAGTGATTGGTTCGTCCGCCGAGCATTCTTGACCGAAACCAGCCGAACTCCGTACCTGACTTAGTGGAGTAAGGCTCCCCGTCTATTTCCCAGCCTCCCCAGGCGGCATCGAAATCACCACCGGAGCGAGCTTCGGTGCTGGCACCACGGCGGGGCGATTCCCAGGGCCATTTCAGTTGTGTGATGTACTTGGGATCGGCAGGGTCATAATAACCACCTGCTTCGAGCAGAACAACTTTTGCACCTGCTTTGGCGAGCATGTACGCAGCCATGCCGCCCCCTGCACCTGAGCCGACTATGGCTACGTCGTAGACAAGCGGAGCTTTTTTGAGTTGAGGAATATCCATCCGGTAGCGTTGCGATAGGGTAAATCAGTGATAGCTTGATTTACTTAATAAGCCGGATTAGGGTAGAGTTTACTCTAAAAACCCTTAACTCAACGTCTTGCCTTTATGGCTTCCGCTACGTTGTCGGTATTGATAATATCGACACCCAGTTTTTTCAATTGCTTCCAGCCATTTGGCGTATCAGGAATGGCCCAGAAACGAAACGGTTTATTGTCGCCATGGGCTCGCTTTATGACCCGTTTCAGCTTATCGCGGTCTCCGTCGGCTATTTCACCAACCCCATTCCAGCGGGAGTACGACTGAAAATTGTCGCTGATCATGGCTACCCGTTGCAGCGTTTCCTGATCATAGACTTCGCTGGGCCGACCGTCGAATTGAAGCAGAGGGTAATCCAGGTAAGTATCTATTTTAGGACGTTCACCGCTAATGACGACTTGGATCGCTTTCGAATTGGCCGACCGATTAAAGCAGATCAGGTTTTCCTGTAATTTTTCCATCAACTTGGGCAATACCCCCGCGGGGTTCTCCTTGATGTCGATCACCAGTGAGAAAGTATAATCCCGATCGGAGCTGGGTCTGTCTTTGTACTGCTGAAATAATCGGGCAATAGGTTGCAAATACAGCGAATCCAATGTTGGTGGAACTTGCGGGCTTTCTTCAGGCTTTTCGTGGGAAACAACCAGCTTTCCATTCCGTAACCACACATCGGCCTCAATAAAGTCGGCTCGCTGTTCATAAGCCTCCATAAATGGACGGGCTTTGGCATAATCGTTGTGAGAATGAATTTTCTGAGCCAGTGTAACCGACACCGACGATAACAGGAGGGCTAGGACAAGACGATAGTTCATGGTGGATTACCTGATTTTTGACAAAGTAACACAGCTTATCGGCGAAACCAAAACCAATGCGTACCTTGTCGTTTTAGACCAAACCGCTATTTTTGACTAAATTTAGTAGGACATGATGCTTACTAAATTGAATAGAATGGCCCTCACTGCGTATTCAGGACGCCATTCTTCATCGTCTATTTATTATTACCCCGTAAAATGGATTTACTGAAAGGAAAAGTTGCGTTGATTACAGGTGCGTCGCGCGGAATTGGTCGGGCTATGGCCGAAAAATTTGCAAAAGAGGGTGCCGATATTGCCTTTACTTACCTGTCGAGTGTTGAAAAAGGACAAGCGCTGGAAGAAGAGCTTAAGGCGTTTGGCGGTCGGGTAAAAGGCTACCGTTCTGATGCCTCAGACCACAAAGCTGCCGAAGATCTCATTGCTCAGGTACTCGCCGATTTTGGCAAGCTCGATGTGCTCATTAACAATGCCGGTATTACTAAAGATGGCCTGTTGATGCGTATGACCGAAGAACAATGGGATACGGTAATTAACGTTAACCTAAAGTCGGTCTTTAACCTAACTAAAGCGGCTATCAAATCCATGATGAAAGCGAAGTCTGGTTCTATAATCAATCTAACGTCAGTGGTTGGTCTCCGGGGTAACGCGGGGCAGGCCAACTATGCCGCATCGAAGGCCGGTATCATTGGTTTCACCAAATCCGTTGCGCTGGAACTGGGTTCCCGGAATATCCGGTCCAATGCCATTGCACCGGGTTTTATTGAAACCGAAATGACTGGTGAAATCAATGAAAAGGCACTGGAAGACTGGAAACAGCAGATTCCAATGAAACGTGGAGGCCAACCCGAAGAAGTCGCTGACTGCGCTGTTTTTCTGGCTTCCGACCTCTCCCGCTACATCACCGGTCAGGTGCTGCAAGTGGACGGGGGAATGCTTACCTAGTAGTAGGAGCGAGGAGTTCGTTCTCTCCTAACTTCTCGCTCCTGACTCCTCACTCCCTAAAAGAATGAACTTCACTTTTCAATCCTCACCCTGGTGGATCCTGGTGTGCCTGCTCGTCGGGGCCGTGTATGCGTTTGCAATGTATCAGCCGCTCCCACGACTCGTGGACAGTGGCACGGCCATGGGAGGGTTCGACAAGCGGACTACTTACGGACTGGCGGCCTTACGCTTCGTAGTTGTCAGCTTTTTGGCCTTTCTGTTGCTCAATCCCCTGATCCGGAGTTTACGGACGCTGACCGAAAAGCCTAAAGTCGTACTGGCTATTGACAATTCCGAGTCCGTAGCGGCCGCCGGTAGGCCCGCGCTATCACGTGCACTGGCAAGCTTGCAAACGCTTCAGCAGCAACTGGCCGATAAAGGATTGGACGTGTCGATTCGGACTTTTGGCGATTCAGTAACCAATGGCGATTTAACACAACTGGCCTTTACACAACGCACAACGGACTTATCCAGCTTGCTGGCAGGGGTTCGCTCGGATTTTGAAGGGCGTAACCTAACAGATGTCGTGCTGGTGTCGGATGGGATTTTTAACCAGGGACTTTCGCCAACGTTTGGACAATATCCTTTTGCGGTGCAGACCATTGGCCTAGGTGATACGATTCCCAAAAAGGACATACAGCTTAAGGGTATCATTGCCAACCGGATTGCTTACCTCGGCAACCAGTTTCCGGTAAAAGCAGAAATCATAACGAATGGCTTTCAGGGCCGAAGCGCCACAGTGGTGCTGCGGCAGAATGGCAAAGAATTGGGGCGTCAGTCGGTTAATCTGGGGAAAAATGACACGTTCGATCAACTGACGTTTCAGGCGACGGCTACCCAAAAGGGCGTTCAGCATTTTGTGGTTGAGGTGCTGCCCCAGCCGAGTGAGTTCAGTACGCGAAACAATCGTCAGGATGTGTATATCGATGTTATCGACGGCAAAGAGAAAGTGCTGCTACTAGCGCTTTCGCCACACCCGGATATAAAAGCGCTGCGGAATATTCTGGAGAAAAATCAGAATTACGAACTCGACATCCGGATTCTAACCGGCACACCCGCCGAAGCCACGCCCCCTGCCGACAAAACATACGATTTAATTATATTTCACCAGATTCCCGATAATGGGGGCGTAGGTACCGCGCTGTTGCAGAAGTATCTGGCGAAGAATACACCTGTGTTGTTTGTGTTGGGCAACCAGTCGTCAATGGGGCCGTTCAATACCTCGAATCCAGTGATGCAGGTAAACGCCCAGCCCAATCAGAGTGATAAAGTTACGGGCTTCTTCAACCCTGAATTCAAGCAACTCAATCTTGATCCTGCCCGGCTTGATATTCTGGCCAAGCTGCCGCCTTTGCTGGTCCCGTATGGCGAGTTCAGGTTGCAGGCAGGCAGTGAAGTTGTGCTTTGGCAGCAGGTTGGTAGTGTACGCACCACAAAACCACTATTAGCTTTAAACGTGACAAGTCCCCGTAAAACGGCTGTGCTGGCGGGTGAGGGACTCTGGGCGTGGCGTCTTGAAGAGTTCGCCCTGACCGATAAGCAGGAAGTGGTTGATGAACTGATTCAAAAAGTGATTCAACTGATTTCGGTAAAAGAAGACCGTCGTAAACTGCGCGTTTACCCGATTCGGAATGAATTTGTAGCGGGCGAAAAGGTTATTTTCGAGACGGAACTTTACAACGACATTTACGAACGGCTATACGATAAACCCGTTCGACTTGAGATTAGCGATGAAAAAGGGCTGACACGGTCGTACAACTTCACCCCAACCGAAGCGAATAGCCGGTTTGAGATCAGCCGGTTACCCGAAGGGGCGTACAGCTTCAAGGCGAGTGTTACGGTCAATAATAAAGCGGAGCAGTCAACGGGTCAGTTTGTTGTGCGCGACCTGCAACTCGAAGCTCTCAACACCACGGCCGATCATGGCTTACTCCGTCAGCTTTCGCAGCAAACGGGCGGGCAGTTTTACAATGCCAGCCAGACAGATGCGCTCGTTCAAACGCTGACAAACCGTCCGCACCCGGCCCGACTGACAAGCACCGAAGAGATGAACGAACTCATTAACTGGCGCTGGCTCTTCTTTGTTGTGCTTACGCTGGTAGCGGTAGAGTGGGGTTTACGTAAGTTCTATGGTGGGTATTAGGTATTTGTAGTGTCGTCCGTCCTGGTCGGGTGTAAGTTAAATTACCTCACATACTGTACAGCCGTGCCGATTAATAGACCATTCGATGAAGCCCAAGTACGCAACGCTTCTATTTCCTTAATCCGAATCTGAGCGTTTAGCTCCCAACGTTCGTCTTGGGACGTTGGCTCCGCTTGCTGAGCCGCTGGATTTGTTTCATGGATTCTTCGGGCGACAGCAAGGGCTGCTCGGAGACTTTCCTGGCTAATCGTGCGCTCTGCTTCTGGTGATAATCGTTCAGGTTTGTATCCAAGCTCGTGCATTGAAAAGGTTCTTGATTTATCAAAAAGTACTGTTTTGTGTGATCCTAACAGCCTCAATTGTTGTTTCCCGGGCTAACCATTCTAAATGTTCGATGCGGCAATCTGTATACCAGTAATGCAGAGTTTACCAAACCTGATATTCTGGTATAAGCAGATGGGTTCACGATAACAGGCCCCCACCCAAATATACTAAATTTCTCCTTTGTTTACTCCCCACTCGCTGCGGCTTCAGAACGCATCGCGTATTGCACGAATCGGATGTCGCTGAACGAGATGTCGCTGCCTAAACCCTGCCGCACTTCGGTCAGCGTTTCGGAAGGGTAGGTTTCCAGATAGGAACGAATGCTAGCGATTTTTTTTGGTGGCAGTACCGAGTCAAGGGTTAATTCACCGAGGCCTACGTAGCGTACCAGATGACTTTCTACTGTCGAGACCGCCAGACTGCGTTCGGTGGCAATCTGCTCGATGCTTTTGCCTGACTTGAAGAACGCCAGCGTGACGGCGGGCGAAAGTTCCTTTGGCTCTTTAAGTGGCTTAGGCTCTTTAACGGGTTTTTCTTTCACTACCTTCCCCTTGGGTGTCGCGACCGTTGCTGCCCTACCACCGGGGTTTTCCTGAACGATGCGCAGAATGTCGGCTCCAATCTGCCGTACTTTCGTCTTGCCAAAGCCTTTTATTGCCAGTAGTTCGGCTTCGGACGTTGGGCGCACACGTGCCAGTTCGACGATGGTTTTTTGGGGCAACACCATAAAGCCTGACGTGTTGTGTTCACCAGCCATATCGTTCCGCCACTTCATGAGGGCACCGTATAATCCGCCACGCGAGGAGCCTTCCAAAGTTGTTGTTTCGGCGACCTGTGGCTCAAACTTTTTACGTTCGGGCTGGAAGTCCAGCTCGGCGCGATTTCGGGCCTGTAAATAGGCCAGCGCATTGAACCCCTCCCGACAGCTTTCAAAACTCAGCAGTTTGGAGAACAGTTCTTTTTCCAGTTCATCCAGGGCTTCGAGCAGCAGGTCGCGCACTTTCTTGTTGTCGCAGTCGGTTGGGCAACGCTGCAGGAGCGGCAAGAGGTCGGAGCCAAGCAGCGACTGGAAATAGGTTCCTGCCTTTCGGACGCGTTCCTGCAAGGCTTCGTTGTGTTCCGGTAGCTTTTCGTTCGAAAAGTAGCTGGGAAGCTGTTGCTGGAATCGCCCCGATACATCGCTGGCTTTTTCGCGCAGTAGATCGGTCAGCTGTGACAAGATGAACGGACATTCAGCGTCCAAGCTACCGGCGTGTTCATTCACGACCCGGCGGCAGCGATACAGCAATGAGTTGGCCCGCTCGAACGAGAACAGTTCGCGCAACAGCTGCTGCTGGTTAGTCAGTTTCGCCTGGTGCAGGTGTTGTTCGTTGGGCGTTTGGAGTTGAACCTGCTGGTGGAAGTCTTCCAGTTCCAGCTCCGTTTTGATGCTGTGCGCCGGAATGGGTTTCCGCAAAACCAGCCCATCCAGCGTTTTACAGCGACTTAGCGCTACATAGACCTGACCGTGGGCGAATGCCGATGATATATCCAGTATAGCTTTTTCGAACGTCAATCCCTGACTCTTGTGGACGGTGATGGCCCAGGCTAGTTTGAGCGGCATTTGCCGGAAAGTGCCAATCGGCTCGCTCTTTATCTCTTTCGTGGCTGGGTCCAGCGTGTATTTGATGTTGGTCCAATCGACAGGGTAAACGACAATTTCCTCCCCGTTTTGATGGCTTTTGACGTAAATCGCCGAATCATCCATGTCGGTGATACGCCCGATCTTACCATTGTAGTACAGTTTATCGCGGGAAATGTCGTTCTTGATAAACATCACCTGGGCGCCCACTTTTAGTTCAAGACTGGCATCGGTGGGGTAGGTGTGCGCCGGGAAATCGCCCTCAATGGTTGCCGTAAATGTGCGCGGCTTGCCTTTCAGTGCCTGCAATTTCTGGCTGTTGATTTGCTGAGCGGCCGTATTGTGGGTCGAAAGTGTTATATAACCCTCATCATCGGCGGGCGAAAAGTCGGGAATGTAGCGTTGATTCAGGTTGTCGAGTTGGGCGCGGGTGACGGTCTTTTCCCGGATGCTGTTGAGCAGGCTGATAAACCGCTCGTCGGACTGCCGATAAATGTGCGTCAGTTCGATGGGTACGTAAGACGTCTGGCGCAGGGCTTTGCTGCCGAAGAAATAGCCGGTATCGTAATACGGTTTCAGCAAGTTCCAGTCTTCCTCTTTAATGACGGGTGGCAACTGCTGCATATCGCCGATGAGCAGTAACTGAACCCCGCCAAACGGAGCCGAGCTGGACCGATAGCGCCGGAGTACCTCATCGATACCGTCGAGCACATCGCTACGAACCATACTGATCTCGTCGATCACGAGCAGGTCGAGGGTTCGTAGCAGGTTGATCTTCTCTTTGTTGAACTTCTTGCCTTCGCGCTGGGTAGTCCCCGGTGTGATTGGCCCAAACGGGAGTTGAAACAGCGAGTGAATAGTCACGCCCCCCGCATTGATAGCAGCCACGCCCGTGGGCGCAACGACCGCCAGGCGCTTGGCACTGAGTTGCTTGATTTGTTGCAGAAAGGTTGTTTTACCGGTTCCGGCTTTCCCGGTCAGGAAAATATTCTGGTTGGTATGCAGGACAAAGTTGTGAGCCAGGTCGAGCTTTTCATTAACGGAAACGGTCATAAAAACGCACAGGACATAATGAACAAAGATACTCGTTTTCGAGACGAGTTCCAGCCCTTTTGGTCATCTATCCGCTGGGGTCATTCACGGCTAACGGCAATCACGATGGCTCCGGCAGCCATTAATACAGCTCCGGCAACAATCTGCCAGGTAATTTTCTCTTTCAGAAATATGACCGCCAGAATGACCGCAAACAGCAGAGAAACATTGGTGATTGGCGATACCTGGGCCGCATTACCCAGCTTTAATGCACGAAAGGAGAGGAGGGAAGAAATGCACGTAAGCACCCCTGCCGAAATGAGGTAAATCCAGACTTTTCGCTCGATGCGCGTCACGTCGGGCAGGTTGCCCTGGCTGATCACAACGGTCCAGGAAACGATCAGGATCAATACCGATTGAATGGCAAACGCCAGACTGGAATCGACGTCTTTAATGCCCGCTTTGGACAACGTGACAACGACAGCTGCGGCTACGGCAGCCAGTAACGCAAAGAGAATCCACATAATGTTGATGACAAAGGAAAAGACTGATCGCTGGTGTTTGCTTATAATCCGTAATGCCATTACATACTATAACCTGCAATGTCCTACCTATAAAGCAAAAAGTGAGATAAAATGATTTAATAATCTGACAGAAAGAGTAGTTGATGATATCCCGGCTATTTTTGGTCCTATAAATCAGTTGCTCATTCACGTCAGTTACGAAACGTATGGATTCCAGAAGGGACTTTCTCAAAAAAGCCGCGTTGCTGTCAGCAGGCCTGTCCGGTAGTTTACCCGAGTCGATTCAAAAAGCGTTTGCCATTGATCCACAAACCGGCTCCACTTACCTGGATGCCGAACATGTAGTGATTCTGATGCAGGAGAATCGCTCCTTCGATCATACATATGGCACGCTTCAGGGCGTCCGTGGCTTCAACGACCCACGGGCTATCAGACTGCCAAACAGCAACAAAGTATGGTTGCAAACCAACAGGGCGGGTGAAACCTATGCTCCTTTCCGGCTCAACATGCGCGATACGAAAGCGACCTGGATGAGTTCGCTGCCGCATTCCTGGGAAAATCAGGTGGATGCTCTCAACGGAGGAAAGAACGATAAGTGGCTCGATGCCAAAAAGTCGGGTAACAAAGCCTATGCCGATATGCCCCTTACGCTGGGCTATTATAACCGCGAAGACCTGCCGTTCTATTACGCCCTGGCCGACGCCTTCACCATTTGCGACCAGAACTTCTGCTCGTCATTAACGGGCACCACGCCCAACCGGCTCTTTTTCTGGACGGGAACCATTCGTGACCCCCGCGACCCGAAGGCCATTGCCAACGTTCGCAATGAAAACGTCGACTATGGGGCTGAAGTGAATTGGACTACCTTTCCTGAGCGACTGGAAACGATGGGTATTCCCTGGAAAATATATCAAAATGAAATCAGTCTGCCCACCGGATTGGAAGGAGAAGCCGACGGCTGGCTGGGTAACTTTACCGATAACCCCATTGAGTGGTTTTCGCAGCACCGGGTGCGCTTCCATCCGGCCTACTACCGTCACATTCAGGAGGAAGAAAAAGTGCTGCCGAAGCGGCTAATTACACTCGAAGAAAAATTAAAAACACTGGCCGAAACCGATAAAGAGTACGCGAAGACAAAGCGGGAACTGGATAATCAGCAAAAGTGGCAGAAGATAGTCGAGGCAGATCTGATAACGTACAGCCCCGCGAATTTCGAGAAGCTTTCTCCTGCCGAAAAAAACCTCTGTCGGCGGGCGTTTACGACCAATGCCAATGATCCGCACTACCGTGCATTGACTCCATTAACGTATCAGGACGGCAGCACAACCCGTACCGTGAACGTCCCGAAAGGGGATGTGCTGCACCAGTTTCGGGAGGATGTTAAAAATAAAGCCCTGCCAACGGTTTCCTGGGTTGTTGCGCCCGAGAATTTTTCTGATCACCCGTCGTCGGCCTGGTACGGAGCCTGGTACATCTCAGAAATGCTGGACATACTAACCCGAAACCCGGAAATCTGGAAGAAAACAATTTTTGTGCTGGCCTATGACGAAAACGACGGTTATTTCGACCACGTTCCCCCGTTTGTGCCCGCTCATCCCGACCAACCCGAGACGGGAAAAACCAGCACAAACATCGATACCCGCCCGGAGTTTGTGACGCAGGAGCAGGAAAGGACCCGTAAAAATCGGGGAAGAACCGGCCCTATTGGCCTGGGTTTCCGGGTGCCGCTGGTGATCGTGTCGCCCTGGAGCCGGGGTGGGTATGTGTGTTCGGAAGTATTCGATCATACCTCCACGCTGCAGTTCCTGGAAAACTTCCTGAGTCACAAGAAGGGCAAAAAGATAGCAGAAACGAACATCAGCACCTGGCGTCGCACTATATGTGGGGATCTTTCGTCGGCCTTCCGGCCTTATAATGGCGAAACGATCAGAATGCCGAAATCGGTGGATAAAGAAGCCTTTATCGAGTCCATCCACAAAGCCCAGTTCAAGGATGTACCCACGAACTACAAACGCCTGACCGACGAGGAAATACAGCAATGCAACACCCGTCAGGCATCGCCGTATCTGCCTGCTCAGGAAGAAGGCATTCGCAAGTCCTGCGCCCTGCCATATGAACTGTATGTCGATGGACTAGTAACGGACAAACAGCTCTCGCTCCGGCTGTCGGCTAAGAATGAGGTCTTCGGAAAACGGGCGCTTGGTGCACCTTTCCAGGTATATCAGCCCAAATCGGACGATGTTTTGATCCGGTCGTATACCGTGGCTGCGGGGGATGAATTGCGGGATGGGTTGCCTCTGGATGACACTTTCGACATCTGCGTGCAGGGTCCTAATGGATTCTTTCGGGAATTTAAAGGCGGTGCAGCTAATCCGGCCATAGAGGTTAACTGTGCATATGAAAAAGATGCCAGGAAGAAGTTGACAGGCAATGTAGTACTACACCTGAAAAACAACGACTCGGCTCGTTCGCTCACCGTTCAGATCTCTGACAATGGCTATCAGGCAAAACCTCAACAGATTGTTCTGGCCAAAGCAGGCACTACCGGAGCGCACAAGTCGCTGGTGCTGTCTCTCAAAGACAGTTATAACTGGTATGATTTCAGTGTAAACGTGACCGGCTTCGACACCTTCGAACAACGCTATGCCGGGCGGGTGGAAACCGGGAAAGCGGGCTTTAGCGACCCATTGATGGGAAAGGTACCCGTGCTGGCTAGCCGGTAACGGATAAATTCGTAAGTTGTAGCGTGATGACGAACCGGCAGACACCTTGCTCATCTTCACGCTACAACTTGTCAACCTCCCCATGTCCAGCGAAACCCCAACCCTCAAAAAGGCATTAACTCCAGTTCACTTATGGGCTATTGGCGTTGGACTCGTTATTTCGGGCGAGTATTTTGGCTGGAATTATGGCTGGGGTGTGGCCGGAACGGTCGGGTTGCTCATCGCCACGCTGCTCATCACCCTGCTTTACTTTACGTTCATCTTTAGCTTTACCGAACTCACGACGGCTATTCCCAATGCCGGTGGCCCCTTTGCCTACGCACTTCAGGCATTCGGGCCATTGGGGGCACTGCTGGCCGGTTATGCGACGCTCATTGAATTTCTTTTTGCTACCCCCGCCATTGCACTGGCGCTGGGTAGCTATGTCCATTTTTTGTACCCCGCTGTGCCGGTCGTCTGGTGTTCGATTGGGTCATTTATGGTGTTTACCGTCATCAATTTGCTGGGTATCAAAGAAGCGGCCTGGTTTTCATTGATCATGACCATCATTGCTATTGGCGAGCTGCTGCTGTTCATTGGCGTCGTATATCCATACACTCGCATCGACACTTTTTTACACAATCCAATGCCGTTTGGCTGGCCGGGGGTGTTTGCCGCTCTGCCATTCGCCATTTGGTTGTTCGTGTGTCTGGAAGGCATTGCGATGGTAGCCGAAGAGGTGAAAGACGGCAAGAATACCATCGCCAAAGGGTATATATCTGCCGTGCTGACGCTGACGTTTCTGGCCCTGACGGTCATGATCAGCGTGGGTGGCATTACGAACTGGGAAAATCTGGATAGACTCGATTACCCCATGCCTGAAGCGGTTGCCATTGTACTCGGGCGACAAAATCCACTCACGCAGTTCTTCGCCAGTGTAGGCCTGTTTGGTCTGATCGCGTCGTTTCATGGAATTATCATCAGCTATTCCCGCCAGATTTTTGCGCTGGCGCGAAGTGGCTATTTACCTCACAGATTAGCCCAGGTCAGTAAAACCCGAAAGGTGCCAGTCTGGGCCTTGATCGCCGGGGCTCTTTTTGGTATTATTGCCCTGATCGCGCTGGACACGAGTAAGCTGGTCATCCTGTCGACCATCGGGGCGGTGGTGGTGTACATTATCAGTATGTTGTCGCTGTTCCGGCTTCGGCAAATCCAACCAGCCTTGCCCCGGTCGTTCAAAGCCCCTTTATATCCGTTCTTCCCGGCTATTGCGCTGTTGCTGGCGGTGGTCACGCTGGGCGCCATGATCTACTTTTATAGCTGGCTGAGTCTGCTATTCTTCGGTGGGTTGGCCGCTGTAACGGGCGTCTTTGTGGCATCGGGTCGCTATCGGAAAATCAGACAGGAGTGGGGCGACGTTGTTGAAAAGGTAGTTGACTAAACGATCAATAGGTTCAAACTATGCCGTATCCATTTACTATCGGGTCTTTTACATACCACTTTGCCGACCTGAAAGAGTTGCTGGCGAAAGCCAGTCCGCTGCGTTCGGGCGATGTGCTGGCCGGACTTGCCGCCGATAGTTACGAGGAACGGGTAGCCGCTCAAATGGCCCTGGCCGACTTGCCCCTGACTACCTTTTTGACGGAGGCCGTTATCCCCTACGAAACAGACGAGGTAACTCGCCTGATCATCGACTCCCACGATAAGCAGTCGTTTGCACCAATCAGCCACTTTACAGTCGGCGACTTGCGCGACTGGCTGCTGGGTGATGAAGCCGATACACTCATGCTTCGGCAGGTAGCCCCCGGCCTGACGCCCGAGATGGTGGCCGCCGTATCGAAATTAATGCGAAATCAGGACCTGATTCTGGTGGCAAAAAAATGTGAAGTCATCACCCGATTCAGAAATACACAGGGGTTGTCCGGTCATTTGTCGGTTCGGCTACAGCCTAATCATCCTACAGACGATACCAAAGGCATTGCGGCCAGTATTATCGATGGGCTGCTCTACGGCAGTGGCGATGCAATGATCGGGATAAATCCCGCTACCGATAGTCCGGCCGCTACGGCGCGGTTGCTGTATATGCTGGATAACTTACGGGATCGCTTCGACATGCCCACCCAGAACTGCGTACTGAGTCATATAACTACCACCCTGCAACTGGTGGAGGAGCGGGTGCCGGTCGATCTGATCTTTCAGTCCATTGCCGGTACTGAAAAAGCCAATGCAAGCTTTGGCGTGTCGCTGTCTCTTTTGCGGGAAGCCTACGAGGCCGGTCTGTCGCTCAAACGGGGTACCGTGGGCCATAACCTGATGTACTTTGAAACCGGGCAGGGAAGCGCCCTTTCGTCGAATGGGCATCATAACGTCGATCAGCAAACCTGCGAAACGCGGGCTTATGCCGTAGCGCGTACTTTCAACCCGTTTTTAGTGAACTCCGTGGTTGGTTTTATCGGTCCGGAATACCTGTTCGACGGGAAGCAGATTATTCGGGCGGGGCTGGAAGACCACTTCTGCGGGAAGTTGCTCGGGTTGCCAATGGGCATGGATATTTGCTACACCAACCACGCCCAGGCCGACCAGGACGATATGGATACGCTGTTGACGTTGCTCGGAGTTGCCGGAATCAATTTTATTATGGGTATTCCGGGGGCCGACGACATTATGCTGAACTACCAGTCGACCTCGTTTCATGATGCGCTCTACCTGCGTCGTGTACTTGGCCTGCGTCCGGCTCCCGAGTTTGAAGAGTGGCTGCTTCGGCAGGGAATTATGGACAATCGGGGCAACCGTCTGTCCGGCAACACACAAAAACTATTGTATGCCGCTCTGGTAGCCTAACCGCATGAATGAATCGAAGAGAAACAGCACCGAAACCGACGATTGGGAGCCACTGAAAGCGTATACCAACGCCCGTATTGCCCTCGGGAAAACCGGTGTTTCCATTCCGCTGAAAGAATCACTTCAATTCAGACTGGCCCACGCCCACGCCAAAGATGCGGTCTACTCGCATTTGAATGTGCCGGTGCTTCAGGAGGTTCTGGAAAAGACTGGTTTACCCGTTTACTGCCTTAAAAGTGCGGCAGAAAACCGGGATATATACCTCCAGCGACCTGATTTCGGTCGTTTGCTGAATGCCTCTTCCATTGAAACGCTTCAAAAATTGGGCAGTCCGCCTGCTGATGTCTGTCTTATTGTTGCCGATGGCTTATCGGCAACGGCCATCATGAAAAATGCGGGATCGATCATTGAACGGCTTGTCGAAAAAGTGAAGCAGGCGGGTTTTTCGCTGTCTCCACTGCTCGTAGTGGAACAGGGGCGGGTAGCCATTACCGATGCCATAGGGGAGTGGCTGCGCCCCCGACTGGCCATTATTTTCATCGGCGAACGGCCAGGCCTAAGCTCGTTCGACAGTATGGGCGCTTACATTACGTTTGCACCACAGCCGGGATTGACCGACGAGCGCCGGAACTGTATTTCAAACATTCGGGAGCAGGGCTTGCCTACTGAACTGGCCGTAGATAAACTCATGTACCTTATTCAGGCTGCCTTTCGGATGCAGCTCACGGGTGTGTCGCTGAAAGACAATGATGGGCTCGATACCGGCGATGTCTATCCGCAACTGCCGAAATAAAGTCAGCTGAGATTCAGTCATGAACGCCTTTGGTCAACGTATTTATAAATCCATGGGAAGGTTTTTTGGTTATATACGTTATACTTTTGACGCGTCATTGTGGCACAGAAAAGCAGCCGCAAAGGACTCTTGACCAACGATCATTATGAATATAGGCGATAAAGTCCGGTTGCTCCGGGCAAAAGAACAGGGTGTCGTGTCGCGCTTTTTGCCCGACGGAATGATTGAAATTGAAATAGAAGATGGGTTCCGGATTCCGGTCATGCGTTCGGAACTGGTACCGGTTTCGCCACTGGAAGCCGAACGACTACTTAAAGCGACCAGTTATGCACCCCAAAAAACGGTTACGCCTTCAGCTCCGGCGATCCTGTCGAACCAGGGCATCTATCTGGCATTTCTGGCTGTAAACGACCGGGAGTATACGCTCCATCTTATCAATAATACGGACTGGGAGTTTGCCTACGTGCTTGGCGAAGAATCGTCGGGGGCTACGGGCGGTGTGCAGTTCAGAGGTCTCCATAGTGGCTTGCTTAAACCAAAGTCGCAGCAGAAGATGAACGACCACTATGTCCACGCTTCGTTCGAAGACTGGCCAACATTTGTGGTGCAGGGCCTGTGGTTCCGGGCCGGAAAGTCATCTCTGCGAGCACCACTGATCAAACGCTTCAAAGCCCGGACAGCCACGTTTTTTAAGACAAAAACAACGGTGCCTGTGGTCAATCTGCCGGGATTTCTAACCCAGCTGGATGCCGAAAGTGACCAGCCGCAAGCCGCTGCGCCGAACAGCAATCGAGCTGCACAGCCCCAGCCCAAACGCATCAGCCCCGATGAGCTCAAGGCCGAAATGCTCAAGCCGAAATCGGAGTTGGAAGGGGTTGCTTTTGAACGCCCATCTGCCGTCGTGGATCTGCACGTTGAGAAACTTCTGCCAAATGGAACGGGTAACCGAAATCCGGCCGAGTTGCTCAAACTTCAACTCGACACCTTTGAAAAAACGCTTGAAAATGCCATTGCCAGTGGTATGAATGAGATCACGTTTATTCATGGTCTTGGCAGCGGTTCCCTACGAACAGAATTGCACAAACGCCTGGGTAAACATCCAAACGTTCGGTTTTTTGAAGATGCCCAGAAACAGAAATTCGGCTATGGTGCCACGAAGGTTACGATTAAATGAATGTTGCACAGAGATGCGCAGCGGGAAAATGAGGTGCGCAAAGGCAGTGGCTCAACGTGTACATGCTAACGTATTTTACCTTCTTTGTCTATCGTTGTGGCTAAGCCTTTTTATCGTTTCCTGCCAGCCATCAGGTAACCGTCTGAACCCTAAAGCGCCTAAAGAAGTCTATAACACTACCAAAATGGAAGTCCAGAACGAACGGTTTTTGTCGACGGCTCACATACCTGTTTCTATTACGCTAAGTGATATTGAGCATCAAATCAATGCGCAGGTCAGTGGGCTGATTTACGAAGACAACAGTCTGGACGACAATAATCATGACCAGTTCATGACAAAGGTCTGGAAGCGGGGCACCATTCTGGTCAACGCGCAGGACAGCCTTTTTCATTTTACCGTACCCCTGCGTATTTGGGTTAAAGCGGGGGTGTCGGTGCTGGGATTCACGCAGTATAAGGAGACTGAATTTGAGATTGACCTTCGCTTTAAGACGAAGTTTGATCTTGATCGCGACTGGTCGGTTAATACGCACACGGAGGCCGATGGGTACGGCTGGGTAAGGCGGCCAACCGTTAGCTTCGTGGGCCTGAATATCCCGATCACCAATCTGGTGGCGCGGATGATTGACAAAAACCTGGGCAGCATCACGAAAACACTCGACCAGCAGGTGCGCCGGAATGTCGACCTCCGGACGCCCGTGCTGAAAGCCTGGAATCTGCTGAGGGAGCCATATTTACTCTCCGATAAATACCGGACATATCTACAGGTAGTGCCCAAACGCGTGCTTATTACTCCCCTGCGTTTTGAAGGTCGTGTCATTCGGTCAACGATCGGGATCGAAGGGTACGCCCTGACCACAACCGGGGCAAAACCGGCTGTTAAGGCCGCTGTTTCGCTACCCGATTTGACGGTGGTTTCGCAGGTGAAAGATGATTTTCAGATTGGTTTGCTAAGTGAAGCCAGCTATGCGGAAGCGGCAAAGCTGGCTGGTGATGAATTTGTCGGGAAATCGTTTTCCTTCAGTGAGAATCGCTATTCGATTACGATCACAAGCATGGATATGTATGGCCAGAACGATAACCTGATTATCAAAGCAGGGTTGAAAGGAACCATCAACGGAGATATCTACCTGAGTGGTCGGCCTTACTACGACCCCAGTGATCAGACCATCTCGCTGAAAGATTTAAAGTACGATCTGGATACCCGAAACATCTTACAGCAATCGGCAAGCTGGCTGCTAAAAGGAACCTTTGCCCGAACGCTCGAAAAACAACTGACCATTCCGCTAGGGAGCCAGCTTGCCGACATGCAAAAGCAGATACAGGAGCAGCTGAAAAATAATCAGGTCATAAAAGGAGTAGTGCTCAATGGGCGTATCGACGAAATCAAGCCCGATCAGGTTTACCTGACGCCCACCTCCATGCTGGCCGTCGTGAACGCCCGTGGCCGCGTGGAAGTGAAAGTGGAAGGTTTGTAGTGCAGTGGGGGTAGTGTTTTTGGTGTAGTGAGCGGAATGGTGGGAATTAGTGTTGTGAATGGCTACTACACTTACTCCACCACACCCCATACCACTACTTCTTAAAACCGACACTTATCCCTACCTTTGCCCTCCCTAATCAATACAAGTTGGCTTATCGCGTCTGAGTAATCGGGCGAGGAAAGTCCGGGCAGCGCAGGGCACCCTACTTCCTAACGGGAAGGAGAACGGTTGGGAACGGCCGTTCGACAGCCAGTGTCACAGAAAATATACCGCCCGCTCTTCAATGAGTGAATGATAGAATGTGTGAATGCGTAACGAGTTGACCAACATTTTATTCATTCATTGACATACTCACTCATTCACTCATTGAAGAGCGGGTAAGGGTGAAAAGGTGGGGTAAGAGCCTACCGCTCGCTGGGCGACCAGCGGGGCAGGATAAACCTTAGGGGCTGAAAGACCAAATATGCGTCGGACGTGGGGCGGCCCGTTTCCGTTTCGGAGCAATCCGGATACCGACGCGGGTAGGTCGAACGAGGTGGCCGGTGACGACCATCCCAGATAAATGATAAGCCATTCGGACAGGCCGTCAGGTCTGTTTGGAGGACAGAACCCGGCTTATAGACTTGTAGGGACTAGGGTTTTATCGAATTCGTTTGAGGTTTGTTGGTTAAAGATGGTGTCGATATAAAAATCGTCAAACATTTACCAACAAACCTCAAATTTTTTTTCTACCTTTGCGGCCACGTTTTACAAGGGGGATGCGTCTCCCGTCAAAAACAAACAAGCACAAATGGCTGTTAAAATTCGTTTAGCGCGTCGCGGACGCAAGAAAATGGCGATGTATGACATCGTAGTAGCTGAGTCAACCTCTCCTCGCGATGGCCGGTTTATCGAGAAAATCGGTTCATACAACCCCAACACCGACCCTTCGACGGTCGTATTGAAGTCGGAACGGGCCGTTTATTGGCTTATGGTTGGTGCTCAACCGACGGATACCGCTCGTTCGGTATTGTCGCATGAAGGCATCATGTACCGCAAGCACCTGCAGGTAGGTGTTACCAAAGGCGCTATTTCGCAAGACCAGGCTGATGAGAAATTCGCTAGCTGGAAAGGTGAAAAAGAAAACCGGAAAGCCGGTGCTGCCGACACCAAGTCGCAAACCAAAGAGGAGGCTCGTGCTGCTCGTCTGGAAGCGGAGAAAAAGGTGAACGAAGCGCGTGCGGAAGCTATCGCTAAGAAAAACAAAGTTGAAGAACCTGTAGTAGAAGCGCCGGCTGCTGAAGAGGCACCCGTTGCAGAAGCACCTGTTGCTGAAGAAAATTCAACACCAGAGGCTCCGGCTGCTGAATAATTTTTCGACGGAAACTGTTATGAAAGAGCCTGTTCGTTGTTGGACAGGCTCTTTCTATACGTAAAGCGGCCAACCGACATACCGGTGAACGTCGCACGCTAAGCGGCTTGCCAGCTGCATTACCTTATGACTAAAGACGATTGTTATCAGCTCGGACATATCACCAAAACGCATGGTGTTAGCGGTGAGCTAGTGCTTTTTTTGGATGTTGACAACGCGGCCGAGTACGCCGATCTGGAATCGGTGCTGCTGGAGGTTAAAGGCGAACTGATTCCGTATTTCATTGAGTCCATTGCCATCGTAAAAGGCAGCCGTGCCATCATCGCCTTCGAAGACGTCGATACCGTTGAGCAGGCTGAACGACTCATTAACTGCGGGGCTTTTCTACCCTTGGACGAACTGGAACCCATTACGGATGAAACCCGCTTCTACTTTCACGAAATTGTGGGGTATCGGGTTGTCGATGCCGAAGCTGGTGAATTAGGCGTTGTGCAGGGTGTTTACGCTATGAATGCGCAGGACTTGATTATGATGGATTATCACGGAAAAGAAGTCCTGATTCCCATTAATAGCGACATCGTTCGGACGGTGGACCGCGCCAACCAGAAACTGAATGTAGCGCTGCCCAATGGCTTGCTGGAAATCTATATGGAAGATAATGCCAAGCCTGGTGATGACGAACAAGTGAACGGCGATCTGGACGATACCGATGAGGATTGATATCATTACCTGCCTGCCCCGGCTGCTAGACAGTTTCTTCGCCCATTCGATTCTGCAACGGGCGCAGCAGGGTGGCTACGTAGAGGTAGTCGTTCACGACCTGCGTGATTACACGGCCGATAAACACCGGCGGGTAGACGATTATGCGTTTGGTGGCGGGGCCGGTATGGTCATGCAGATCGAACCCATTGCCAAGTGTATCCGAACCTTACAGGCCGACCGGACGTATGATGAGGTTATTTATATGACGCCGGATGGCGAACGATTGAATCAGCAGACAACCAACACGCTCTCGTTACGGCAAAACCTGATCATTCTTTGCGGTCATTATAAAGGCGTTGATGAGCGCGTTCGCCAGTTGTTTATCACGAAGGAAATAAGCATTGGCGATTACGTACTGTCTGGCGGAGAGCTGGCGGCTTGTGTGCTAGCCGATGCCATTATCCGCTTACTGCCAGGCGTTCTCAACGATGAGACCTCGGCCCTGACGGATTCATTTCAGGATAATCTGCTTGCCCCACCCGTTTACACGCGTCCGGCGGAGTTTGAAGGGCACCGTGTTCCGGACATTTTACTGTCGGGTCACGAAGCTAAGATAGATGAGTGGCGGCACGAACAGGCACTCGAACGGACAAGAATAAGACGGCCCGATTTGCTGGAACCGTAAGTGCCGGAGGAAGTACATAAACTGATTGGCTGGTTTTGAGTTATATTTCTACTCAAAACCAGTTTTTTTATGCAATTACTAGTCGTTGGCGCCACGGGCGGAACAGGTCGTCAGGTAGTCGAACAGGCACTTGAACAGGGACATTTTGTAACCGCTTTCGTGCGTGATCCAGCCAGACTTCCTGTTCAGCACCCCAACCTGACCGTAGTGACCGGCGATGTGCTTCAGCTCGAAACACTGTTACCCGCGGTCCGTCGGCAGGATGCGGTCATTTGTTCGTTGGGCGGACGACCCGGTCAGTCAGACCAAGCGGTAGATAAGGGGACCCGAAATTTGATAGCCGCTATGCACCAGGCGGGCGTAAACCGACTTTTTGTTGTGTCTTCGTTAGGGGTTGGAACGAGTTATGAAGAAGCACCGCTACCCAGCAAGCTGTTCATTAAAACGTTTCTCAGCGGACCAATTGCCGAAAAGGAAAAGCAGGAAAAGGCCGTGCGGGAAAGTACGCTCGACTGGCTTATTGTTCGCCCCACTCGGTTAACCAATGGGCCGGTTACCAAGCAGTATCGACTTGGCGAACACTTGCCGTTCTCACTATTCTCGATGCCCCGGATCAGCCGCGCCGATGTGGCCGCTTTTCTACTCGATCAGCTAAAGAGCCAGGAAAACCTGCACAAAGCCCTAACGATTACGGGTCGGTAATGTCAGCCAAACTTCGGCTACTCCGGATGGGAGTCTACAATGGTGCAATCGCAGCGTTTCGTAGCAGTAGACAGCGTAACCGGCTTGTCGTAAAGACTGTGGGCAGGGAGTGTTCGTGAAAACGTGGTAAATTTTTCCTGTACTAATTTACCCGCAGCATCATAAGCAACGATTTTCACATGTACATCCCTGTGCGACCGGGAAGACAGGTTTCTGACCGTCACATTGACCGCTTTCGTGACCAGTATATTGTCCAGATCGGAACAGTCGACGGTTAAATCGATGGTTTGCGGTTTGAGCGTAGTATGGTTGTATTTGGATAGGACGAAAAGACCAATACCGCCTACAATGAGTACAAACAGGAGTAATCTGACAAGGGCTTTCATTCGCTGAGTACTAGCTTATGGATTGTTGTTTTCGAGCGCCTGCTGCGCTTCTTTTTCCCGACGCTTTCGTTCGCGTCGTTCCTGCCGCAACTGCTTTCGGGTTTTTACCGTATCGGCTGGCGCAGCTTCACCAGAAACGCCTTCCGTTCGTTCGGGTTGAACCGTCGGCTGTTCATCGTTGGTGCGGTTGTCCTCACCTTTCTTGCCTTTAAAAAGTCGGCGGAAGAAATTGCCTATGCCTCCTGTACCGCCATCTTCCTCGTTAACGTCCACGTCAACCGGGTCGGTCATCAGGCTATCGCTCTGAAAGAGGGAGTCGACGGGTGCAACTTGCCGACGCAAACCTTCGCGCAGGCGAACATCATAAAAACCATACGCACCTGAGTCGGGTGCCGTTAGGCCTCGCCGGGCCATAATCCGGCCGATGAGTCTGAAATAACCACGCACATTTCGAACTTGCAACGTGCCGTCGGGAACAAACCAGCTCAATGCTGCTTTTGGTCGTGGAACCACAAAGGCCAAGAAGATACTCTCTCCTAAATTAAGGTCAGCCGGGGTTTTGGCGAAGTAATAGCGGGCGGCTTCGCTGATGCCGTAAATATTTTTGCCCCACTCAATGATGTTCAGGTACACTTCATACATCCGTTCTTTCGAAACAATATGCTCGTTTTCGATCAGCCAGACGATCAGGATTTCTTCAATTTTACGGGAAATAGTTTTATTTCGATTGAGGAACGCATTTTTTACCAACTGCATGGAGATCGTGCTGGCTCCCCGTTTAAACGATTTTTCCTTGAAGTTGGTCGCAATAGAAACCCGGAACGCCTTCTCGTTGAAGCCATTGTGAGTAAAGAAATTGTAATCTTCCGATGTTAATAAAGCATTCCGTAAGTCGGGTGAAATCTGATTGAGTGGGGTATAATCCGGATTTTCAGGTCCCACAAGAATATCTCGAACGGGTTTACCTTTCTCGTATGGCGTATAGACGAAGGGCCGATTGATCGCGCTGAAATCGGTTTGCCCCATTTTAATGATTCGGAAATTATCCTGCGTCAGGCTGGAGTTAAACTTAACCGAATCCGGTAAAGCGGTATCGAAATGAAAGGCCAGATTGTAATTAAGCTTGCCATCCACCTGCATACCTTCCAGCGACTCGAACAAGCCCTGCGGAAACGAATTGAAAAGGGCCTGAGCATCAAGTGGGCCCGTATTCAACTGCACGTCAAAAATTTTACCCGGCGCCAAATTTTCCGAAGATGACACATCGGGCAAGGTGTATTTCAGGAACGGATGGGCGCTCACTTCTCCCAGATACAATGTAGACGAGCTATCGACTCCCACGTAGTTCTCACCAAAAAAGAGGTTGGCATCCATGGCGGCCCGGCTAATGAGCACATCCGTCCGGGCAATGGAAGGATGATTGATACGCAGGTTTCGAACCGAACCGGCGCCTTCAAGCCGAAACTCTCCCCGCGACCGGTCTACATCGCGAAGCTCGGCCCGTAGGGTATCGGCCTGTACTTTAAGTTTATACTTTTTCTGAATGTACGGTAGCTCAATGGGGACTGAACGACCATTTTGACCTTCGGCGTATAAGGCCAGGTTATACTCACGGTCGCCGGGGTCAGCCGTACCGGCAACATGCCAGGTTGCCTGATTCCCATTCAATTTAATGGTTGATGAAACGGCTTCGTTATCAATGAGTGCGGTTTGCGTTAACAGGCTGAGTGTATCGTTACCGACGTCAACACCCCGAAACTCCAGGTTGTTGATATGAAGGTCGTCAGGTATTTTAGACAGGATGTTATCGATTAAATTCTCCGATACGTCAGCCAGGTTAGTCCGGCGTCGGGTTTCCGCCGGTGCCGGGTCGGTTGCTGTCGAATCCCGTTTTTTATGAAGCAGGAAGTCGATGTTAGTCAACGAATCTCGCTTGATGACCTGAATAAGTCCATTTTCGAGCGTCATGCCCGATAAGCCAATCTTACCAGCCAGCAAAGGCCAGAATCGAACTGCCAGTTCGACCCGCTGGACACGGGCCAGGCTGTCGCCCTGCTCAGGAACGACAGAAATATCAGTAAACGCTAATGAGCTTAATCCGGTGAATTTTGCAGAACCAATCTTTACGTCAAGGTTGTAATCGCGTTTGGCTTTTCGGATACCGCGTTCTAAGGCGGTTTTCAGTAGGGCTTCACGTTTAGAGTACGCAATGCCAGCGCCGACCAGGGCCAGCAAGAAAATACTTAAAAATACCCAGCCTGCAATCCGGAGGGCTTTACGTTGACGATACGTCATGCTTTGTGTCTATGCTCGGAAGTGCAAAGATAGGGTTTTTAAAGTAGTATTAGGCGTGAAGAGTGAGGAGTGAGGAGTTGCTGGCGCAGGCAGCCAATCAGACGCGTCAGCTCTCCTCACTCCTTGCTCCTCACGCCTAATACTAATTAAAAGTCCAGATGGCAGTTGGTCCAGCCATCGTCGAAGCGAGTGCCAAACTGCTTGTAAAAGCCGATTGCGGGCTCGTTCCAGTCGAGAACCTGCCACATCATACCGGTACATTTGGTTTCGCGGGCCATTTCGATGGTTGCATCGAGCAATAGTTTGCCGATCCCGTAGCCGCGGAAAGCTTCGGTCACGATAATGTCTTCCAGATAAAGCCGTTTGCCTTTCCAGGTGGAGTAGCGGTAAAAGTACAGCGCCATACCAACGATCTTTTGACTATCTGAATCTTCAGCCATGATCATTCCGAATAATGGATTTGGCCCGAAGCCGTCTTCGGCCATCTGCTCAACGGTGTTGGAAACCTGGTCGCCAGCCAGTTCGTAAACGGCTAGCTCCATAACTAAATCAAACGCTTGTGGAATGTCGGCACGCGTGCCGGGACGAATTGAAATCATGTGAGGGAGTGGGTTGGGTAATTGTTTAAGTGATAGGGAGGGACGTTATGGGACTTGTTGAAATGTGTAAGATCAGTCGTTGATATCAAGCGCCTGGCCTTCCCGTCTGCTTTTCCACTTGGAAAGGGCAGCCTGAAAATCGTCGGGGAGGTCTGAATCAAACTGAAGCCATTCCTTCGTACGCGGATGTTTGAAACCCAGGGATCGGGCATGAAGGGCCTGACGGGGCAGCAGTTTAAACGCATTTTCGACGAAGGCTTTGTAACTGCCAACGGGAGTGCCGCGCAAAACCCGGTCGCCCCCGTACATGGCATCATTGAAAAGCGGGTGTCCGATATGCTTGAAATGCGCCCGTATCTGATGCGTGCGTCCCGTTTCCAGTTTGCACTGAACCAGGGCTACATAACCCAGGTCTTCCAGGGTGGTGTAGTGCGTAACGGCCCACTTTCCTTTTGATTCGTCATCGTAAATAGCCTGCACTTTACGGTCTTTTATCGACCGGCCGATGAAACCCGTGATGGTACCCGTTTGTGGACTGGGTACTCCCCAGGTCAGTGCATTATACGTCCGCTCGATGGTGTGTTCAAAGAATTGACGTGCCAGGTAGGTCATGGCAAACTCCGATTTGGCAATTACCATCAGGCCCGACGTATCCTTATCAATACGGTGAACCAGCCCCGGCCTGACTTCGCCATGCCGGGAGGTAGGCAGATTCTGAAAGTGGTAGACCAGTGCATTTACGAGAGTGCCATCCCAGTTGCCATGCGCCGGGTGGACAACCATACCCGCCGGTTTGTTAATGACCAGCAGGTCATCGTCCTCAAACACAATGTTAATGGGTATGTTTTCGGGTTTGATTTCCGTTTCGCGGGGCGGGTGCGGCAGCGAAACGGTAATAATGTCCGAGGGTTTGATTTTATAGCTGGCTTTTGTCGGCTTATCATTTACCCGAACCGATTCGGCATCAATACCGGCCTGAATTTTAGTGCGCGTGGCATTTTGCAACCTGTCCATCAGGAAGCGGTCAATCCGCAGCAGGCTCTGGCCTTTATCCACCACAATACGGTGATGCTCGTATAATTCGTCGTCTTCCGGTAATTCGTCTTCCGTTTCCGCCACCATTTTTATAACTAAAAAAACCATTCCCGCTCAAAAAGAGCCTAGGTTTGTAATGAATCGACAAAAATACGGAATATGGACGAACTTGCCCGGCAACTAGCCAATTTGGCAGGCAACTCACCTCTTAATTTAATTGAAGCGCCATTTCCTGAGCCAGTAGCTATCCGTTTGTTTCTCAAGCGGGACGATCTGCTGCATCCAAAAGTGTCGGGGAATAAGTGGCGCAAGCTCAAGTATAACCTGCTGGCAGCTCGCGTCCAGAAACTGGAAACGTTACTGACATTTGGCGGGGCCTATTCCAACCACCTGTATGCAACGGCTGCCGCCGGACAGATATTTGGTTTTCGAACAATTGGCGTCGTGCGCGGAGACGAACTTGGTGGAAAGCCGCTGAATAGTACACTGGCTTTCTGCCGGGCATGCGGAATGCAGCTTTATTTCGTTAACCGGAATGACTACCGGCGCAAAGAAGATGCCGATTTTCTGGATGAGCTGAGGACGCGGTTTGGGGCGTTTTACCTAATTCCTGAGGGTGGAACGAATGAGCTGGCAATTCAGGGTACTGCGGAAATTATGCCCGAAATTATACAGCAACTCGGCCATACGCCGAATTTCGTATGTTGTCCGGTGGGTACGGGTGGCACGGTAGCCGGTCTGCTAAAGTCTGCTCCGAATGAGACAGGCGTGTTGGGCTTTCTGGTGTTAAAAGTACCCGATAGCCTCTGGCTGTCAGATTTGTTTCCACCGACAGCCAGAGGCCATCGGGTATCTGATTATCATTTTGGCGGATACGCCAGAACGACGCCGGAATTGCTGAATTTTATCCGTACGTTCGAGCAGAGAACGGGTATTCTCTTGGAACAGGTTTACACCGGGAAGATGCTTTTCGGAGTTTACGACCTCGCCCGGAAAGGCTACTTTCCCGAAGGGGCCTCCGTTGTGGTGGTTCATACCGGTGGGCTGCAGGGCAGGAGTGGTGAGCTGGATATAGGCTGAACCAGTGGCTGTGCGACGGTTGGTCGCTATCATTTGTAAAAAGTACTACTTTAGAAGCTATAAATACCATAATTTGCCCGAAGGCGAACCTACTATGGAAACGATATTCACTACCGAGCGCGTCAGGTTGTTGCTGGCACAGGTCCGTCATTTTGTCGAAACTGAGCTTATTCCACTTGAAAACGGCTTTTCGCATCACAATCTCGGCGCTATTCTCCCCATTCTCGATCAGAAACGGCAACAGGTTAAAGCTGCTGGCTTGTGGGGACTGCATTTAGCTGAAGAGGAGGGTGGACACGGTTTGACCCTTTGTGAATTCGGACAGGTTAGTGAAGCGCTGGCTCACGCGCCGTTTTTCGGCCATTATGTATTTGGCTGTCAGGCACCCGACATTGGCAATACGGAGCTGTTGAACAAATTTGCCTCAGCCGAGCTGAAGGAACGGTATCTGAAACCATTGATGGCGGGCGAAATCCGTTCCTGCTTCTCGATGACGGAACCTGAATTTGCAGGCTCCAACCCTACCCGTATGGCTACGCTTGCTGTGCGGGAGGGCGATGAGTACGTGATTAACGGGCGGAAATGGTTCACCTCCTCGGCCGATGGAGCCGCTTTTGCCGTGGTGATGGCTGTAACAAATCCGGATGCCGCTCCGCACCAGCGAGCCAGTATGATCATTGTTCCGACAGATACACCAGGTTTCAAAATTGAGCGGAATATTCCCGTCTTTGGCGAAGCGGGCGAAGGTTGGTTCAGTCATGCCGAGGTCACGTACACAAATTGCCGCGTGCCTGTCTCAAATGTCATCGCCGGCGAAGGAATGGGTTTTCGGCTGGCGCAGGAACGACTGGGTCCGGGCCGGGTTCACCATTGCATGCGCTGGATTGGCAATGCCGAAAAAGCGCTGGATCTCATGTGTAAACGGGCCGCCACCCGCGAAATTGAAGATGGGGTGATGCTTGGTGAAAAACAGTTCATTCAGGACTTTATTGCCGAAAGCCGGGCCGAAATAGATGCCAGCCGCCTGTATGTTCTCAACACGGCGCACATGATCGATACCGTTGGCGTCAGCAACGTACGGGATGCCGTGTCAGCCATCAAATTTTACGTGGCGAACGCCTTTTTGCGGGTCCTTGACCGGGCAATTCAGGTGCATGGTGCGTTGGGGGTTACCGACGATACGGTACTGTCGGCCATGTACCGGCACGAGCGGGGTGCCCGGATTTGGGATGGTGCCGATGAGGTGCACAAGCAGAATCTGGCCATCAATATCCTGAAAAGCTATGGTCTGGATGTTAAGAAAAAAGCCCGCGAACTGCGTCAGTTTCGGCAGTTGATGGAGGCCGAGCGAACGATGAGCGCCGAATGATGACTACTTCTTTATGATGACTCCTGATTTGCCCCGTTCGGTTCGTTCGGGCGAAGAACTTGATCTACCAAAGCTGAACGCGTTCCTTCAGGCGAACGCGCCGGAAATAGGTGCAGTGCTTACCATTCGTCAGTTTTCGGGTGGATTCTCCAACCTGACATACCTTCTCCAAACAGAGAGCGAGGAATTTGTACTGCGTCGGCCACCGTTTGGGGCTTCCATTAAAGGGGGGCACGACATGGGGCGGGAGTTTCGGGTACTGTCGCTTTTGCAGGGCCACTACACCCAAACACCCCGGCCCATCATCTATGACGAAACCACCGACGTGCTGGGTGCCCCGTTCTATATAATGACCCGGATAACTGGCGTGATTTTGCGGGCGTCGATGGCACCAACGCTGAATTTGGCCCCCGAACGCATGCGGCAACTATCTGAAGCGCTGGTTGATAATCTCGTTGCCATCCATAATCTGGATATAAACACCACTGGCCTCAGACAATTAGGAAAGCCTGAGGGCTACGTGCAGCGGCAAGTAGAAGGCTGGATCAAACGGTACCGGAATGCCGAAACCGATGAAATCCCGGCGATGGATCGTACCGGCAACTGGCTTCTTCAAAATTACCCCGCTGAACAGGCCCCGGCCTTTTTACACAACGATTACAAATTCGACAACGTCCTCTTTGCCACCGATGAAGCCACGGGGGAGCCGTTGCCGGTTATTAAAGGCGTGCTGGACTGGGAGATGGCTACTGTGGGTGATCCACTCATGGATTTGGGGGCCACGCTGGCCTATTGGTCTGAAGCGGGGGACAGCTCCGCCTACAGAAATTTTAATCTGACCTGGCTTCCGGGCAACCTTACCCGACAGGAAGTGGTACGTCGCTACGCGGACAAAAGCGGACGCGATTTAAGCAATTGCCTGTTCTACTACGTGTTTGGGCTGTACAAAAACGCCGTCATTGCTCAGCAGATCTACGCTCGCTGGAAACAGGGGCACAGTCAGGATGCGCGCTTTGGGCACCTGTTACCCATGATCGTTGAACTGGCTACGAAGGCAGGAATGTCTATTGAAACGGGACTGCTGTAGTTGCCGGTACACTGGCTCGGCGCAGCCGATCATTCATGGCCCAGCCAAGACCGGCATTGGGCAGCGGTTCGGCGTAGATGACATCAATGTCGAGGGTATCTAATTCCCGAAGATAGGCAAAGAGGTTTTTTGCCGCTTCGTTCAGGTTGCCGGTGGGTGAGAGGATCCGTTGATGTTTGGCCTGAATACCGCCAAATGGCTCGCGAAATGCCAGCGCACCAACACGTTCGCCCGGTTGTGGACTTGCTCCCGGTGCTAAAAGTATAAGCGGTTTTCGAGGAGCATAATGGCTGCTCAGCATGCCCGGTGCCTGCGGATTCGATGTGGAGTGCGTACGTATCGAAACCGACCCGATGACAGACTCAATCTGGTCCAGTGCCATGCCGCCCAGCCTAAACACGGTCGGTATATTTTCGTCAAAACCAATAATCGTCGACTCAATACCGACTCCTGCAGGACCACCATCCAGGATATACGGCACCTGATCGCCTAACTGATCGGCCACATGCTGAGCCGTAGTGGGGCTGATATAGCCAAAAGGATTGGCACTTGGTGCTGCTAGTGGGAAATCGAGTGAGCGCAGCAAATCCAGCGTAAGCGGGTGCTTCGGAATGCGGACGGCAACTGTTGACAGTCCCGACGTGACGAGGTCCGGAATAAGGTTTTGCTTGGGAAGCAGCAGGGTTAAGGGGCCGGGCCAAAACGTGTCAGCTAATTTCTGAGCCAGATCGGGAATATCTGTAACAAAGCGTCCGAGCTTGCCGAGGGAATCTGTGTGAACGATGAGCGGATCGAAAGACGGTCGGTTCTTGACCTGAAAGATTCGTAGAACAGCGTCGGTGTTGAGGGCATTACCGGCTAACCCGTACACGGTTTCTGTCGGAATACCCACCACATTTCCCGCTTCCAGAAATTCTTTTGCCTTCCCTGTATCCGTACCTATCTGTGCCATGATTTCGTTGTGCAAAGATAGAGATAAAAAAGGAGCAGGGGAATAAGCCGGAAAGGGAGCATGAATTTCTACGCTCCCTTTCCGGCTCCTGTTTTCTTAATGAGGTCCACCCGGACCGTGAACGTGTCCGTGTGCCAGTTCGTCTTGCGTAGCGTCCCGAACTTCTACAACTTCAACGTCAAAATGAAGGCTCTGGTCGGCTAATGGGTGGTTAGCGTCGACCGTAACCGTTTCCGGGCCGACATTGGTTACGGTGATAACCTGCCCGTCATTCGCTTCGAACTGCATGCCCACTTCGATGGGCTGACCACCGAATGCCTGCAGCGGAACTTCTTCGATCAGTTGAGGATCACGCTTTCCATATCCTTTTTCCGGAGCAACATCCAGTTTTAGCTTATCACCCGTTACACGGCCTTCCAGTCCTTCTTCCATGCCGGGAATCAGGTTGTTAGCTCCGTGAAGGTAATACAATGGGTCGCGTCCTTCGCTCGAATCCAGTATAGTACCGTTGCTATCACGTAGAGTATAATGGATAGCGGCTACTTTGTCTTTTGTAATATTCATGATTGGTTTTGTCGGATGTTAGTTTTGCTTTGATAACAAACGACGGGGCAAAGTTGCTTTATTAGACGCTAATAAATGTACTAATCCTCTTTTTTTGCCCTAATTTATCTGTTCAAGTTCACGTGCTTGACGGGTACAGGAAATTACTAACTTTACTTTATGAACGAGCGATTTAAATTCTGGCTCAAACGGCTTGGATGGGGTGGGTTTCTTTTCTTCCTGATCAAAGGTCTCCTATGGCTCCTGATTCCGTACCTTATAGCCAAGGGTATATTATCCAGGTAAAACGTTAACTACTTATTTCACTTTTGTGGCTCTTGTTTCGTTGAAAACCATTCAATAAATAGAATCAGGACTCCTTACGCAAAGTGCCACGAACTCGTTGTATATTCAGTAGTATAGTAAATAGACTGAATAGATCTGACAAACTTTTAGTGGTGTTATGCAGGTGGGTAGAAAAGACAGTCCACGTTGGTTAACAACGGGAATCGTGCTGGCCGTTGGTTTGTTGCTATCCATTGGTGTTCAGGCTACCCATATCATTGGCGGAGATGTAAGTATGCGGGCCGTGGGTACTACTCCCGGTCTTTTCAGACTTCAGCTCAATCAGTATTGGGATGAAACCCAAACAAGTTCCGGCAATCGCGATCAGTCGGTTACGTTACTGGTATATCGCAAGCGAAACCCCATTCTAATCGAGCGAATTACGCTCCGGCTTCAGGAAACGAATCCCCTTACGTTTAACAATGCAGCCTGTGCAGCCCTGCGTCAGCTGAGTTTTACGCAGGCCAAATATTATATAAATTATCAATTCGACGTAACGAAGTATACCGATCCAGATGGGTATTACATGGTGTGGGAACGGTGTTGCCGGAATGACAACCTCACCAATGTAAACAGCGCAATAGTGGCTGGCGTTGCTATGGTTTTTTACCTGGAATTTCCGCCCATGACGAAAAATGGGGTGAGATTTACCAACTCGGCACCGGATTTTCGGGTACCCAATGGCGATTACATTTGTATCAATAAACCCTTTACATTTGAGGCAGGCGCTACCGATGCCGACGGTGATCAGCTAAAATATTCCCTCGTTACCCCGTTAAATGGCTACACAACCCGTAGCATACCCATAACTTATGATGACACACCCAGGGACAGTTACCCGACCATACCCTGGCGGACAGGCTATAGCTTAACCAACATCATTCCTGGTAATCCACCTTTGAGTATCAATTCAGCAACGGGCCAGCTAACGGTGCGGGCCAATCAGGAAGGACTTTATTTATTTGCAGTACAGTGCGAAGAGTACCGCAATGGCGTACTTATTGGCGTTGTTCGTCGGGATTTCCAGCTGCCGGTAGTCGACTGCTCAAAAAATACGCCCCCTCCGGCGGTTGTCATGGCGGGTGGCGTGCCCGTAACCGATTTAAGCTGGTGTGCTACAAAACCGTTGGTGCTGTCGGTCGAGAAAAACGCCGTCTGGGCGTATCAATGGCAAAAAGACGGGACCAACCTACGGGGGGCCACGATGGATACCCTCAAGATAACCGAATCGGGAGTGTATACCGTGGTAAAGAGCCAGGCGAAGGTGTGTGCCAATGATACAATGTCGCAGGCGGTAAAGGTTACCCTCACAAATACCTCCCCGATCAAGTTAACCATAGCCTCCCCGGCTCCCTATTGTACGGGAGATACATTAACCATACAAGCGGAGGAACAGCCCGGGGCTCAGTACCAGTGGCGTCGGGATGGCAAGTCAATAATAGGGAGCAAGTCAACGATACGGGTCTATGAATCAGGTATCTATCAGGTAACGTCTAAAACTACGGCTGCCGCCTGCGATGGTCTCGATAGTATCAGCGTGAAAATAAATGCACGGCCTACCGCCCGGATAAACGCATCGGCGCCCAAACTTTGCCCGGACTCCTCCATTCAGTTAACGGCCGCCAGTTCAGACGGATATCGGTATGTATGGCAAAAAAATGGAGCAACCTTGCCGGACACATCGCGTTTACTGCAAGCACGTCAGGCAGGGTTGTACCAGGTTACCGTCACTTCGCCCATGGGTTGTACTGCTCTGTCGGATGCGGTTTCTATAGGCCAGTTTGACCGCCCGATGGTTCAACTCGATTCGCTGCCACCGGTTTGCATCACCAACGCAACCGTTCTTCCTTTACAGGGACAACCCACCGGGGGTATTTATGTGGGTGCCGGTGTCCAGGGAAATCGTTTCGATCCGACGGCTGCGGGAGTAGGCAGGCACAGACTTTCCTACACAATTACATCAATTGATGGGTGCAAAGCCTCTGCTAATCGGTGGGCTGTTGTAACGGCAGCGCCGGGAATTACGGGGGCTTCCAGATACGCCATAACAAAAGGGGCAACGGTTCAGCTGGTAACACAGAGCGATCAACCCATCCGTCAATATCAATGGGAGCCACCAACGGCACTGAGCCGAACCGACGTAGCCAGCCCGGAAGCCAGCCCGGTCGAGACAACGCCCTATCAGTTGACGGTGGTAGGGGAAGGGGGATGCCTGGCCACGTTCGCTACCCTCGTTGAAGTAGTGGAGCCGCTATACATTCCATCCGCTTTTTCGCCTAATGACGATGGGATAAATGACCGCTGGATAATTCCCAACATTAGTGCCTTCCCACAGGCAGAAGTCTTTATTTACAGCCGCTGGGGCGAGCTGGTTTTTTATTCGAAAGGATATGCACAGCCCTGGGACGGTACCTACCGGCAGGAGATCGTTAACAGTGGTATCTACACCTATCAGATTCATACCGGAATAGGTCCATTAGCGAATACGTATAGAGGACAGCTAACCGTAGTACATTGACTGAATTTTCCCTTTCACTCAGTTTGTTCGATTTAAAGACAATTTTAGTTGGCCTATTGACCGTTTAATAAACAAAACGGGGCGTTTGCTTCGGGCTTGTTGATTAAACGAGTCGATTGTTCCATTTTCAACTAAATCCAGATGAACAGAAAATCATATTTTGGCTGGGTGGTAGCCACTGCCCTTTTTGCAGGCACAGGCGGACATGTTATGGCGCAGAGCCAGAATGCGGCAACACAAACAACCACGACAACCACCACGACCATAAAGTCAGGTAGCTCAACCGGGAAAGACCTGGCAATCAGTGCGGCCAAATCAGCCAATCATACCATTTTATTTCGTGCCCTGCGTGTATCGGGGCTTACAGAGCAAGCGAGTGGAAAAGGGCCTTATACTGTGTTTGCGCCAACCAATGAAGCTTTTGAAAAATTGCCGGCTGGCACAATGGACGAATTATGGAAGCCAGCGGGCAAATCGAAGCTGGTCAAGCTACTGGCCTACCATGTGGTGAAAGGCAAATTCACCGCCGATCAATTACAGGATGGGCAGAAACTTAAAACCGTAACGGGTGGTACGTTAACCGTAGGTAAGCAAGGCGATACGATCACCATTACGGATGGAGCAGGCAGCACAGCCACGATCAATCAGGCGGATGTTGAAGCAACCAACGGCATTGTCCATTCAATCGATTCGATACTGATGCCCACATCGGCTGGGCAATAAGCCAGGAAGTAGGTGACAGGCTTAGATTAAGTCACGAAAAAGCGGTGCTCTGGTTGAACTCAGGGTACCGCTTTTTTAATAACAGTGATGAAAAAATGATGACTGGCTTCCGAAGATATAGATTGATCTTAGCGATCGGGTGGGCAACCGAAAATTCGGATTGGTGGATAGATTTACAACCATCAATGGGTTTAGGGTGTTATATGAAGTAAACACACTGAATTTACAAGCATGGATACACGAGGAAGAAAGATTGGAATTGTCGTAGCAGTGGTAGCGGGTCTGGTCATTCTTTTCTTTGTTGGGCGTCATTTTATCACGAACAAAACCGAAAAGTCAAGTCAGGCGAAAGTCGAGAAGGAAAAAGAGGATCTCTCTAAAAAAGAAGCCCGGCAACTGGCACAGTCGCTGCATGAGGCCTGTTTGTATGCGGCCTCTGTTGGGATTGATACCAGTCGATATGCAACCGCTATGGATGCTGATCAGAACCAGACAAGGCTGACAAACGTGCTTCTGGAAATACGGTATGGCAAGAAACCGTCCCGCATGGAGTTCAACGGGTTGAAAGAATCTGTTGACTCACTCTGGGCAACCAAAGCAAACACCAGCGAGTTGGCAACGGTATCGACTTTCGGACCGTATAAACAACTGGCGGCACATTATAATCGTTTACAGAAATCGAGTGCGGCTAATCCAGCTATGGCCGATTCATTACGGCTTATCCGGCAAACACTTAATTTTTATCGGTACATCAATCGGTTTGATCCCGATCAGTTTGTGCTGGTCAATATTCCGGCGGGCGAGTTGAACGTATTTGATCGGACGGGCAAGCGCCTGTTACCCATGCAGGTGATTACCGGCCGACCCGACAAACGGACGCCCTGCATGGCTACCTATATTCAGGATATTGTGATGTATCCTTATTGGAATGTGCCCCAGAATATTGCGCTTGATGAGATGCTACCCCGTATGAAACGGGATTTGTCGTACATCTACAATCAGAACCTCCAGATTCTGGATGCTAAAAACAAGGAAGTCGACCCGGAAGAAATTGACTGGGATGCCCTTTCCGAAACTAATTTCCCTTACCGCGTTCGGCAGGCGTCCGGGTGCGAAAATTCACTTGGGTTGCTGAAATTCAATCTGGCTAATCCGTTGGCTATTTACTTGCACGACACCAACAGTCGCGACCTGTTTAAAGCTACCAAGGATCATTGGCGGAGTCACGGATGCGTACGGGTGCAGAAACCGGTCGAACTGGCTAATCTGGTATTGGGTGCCAAAACCTTCGATGCCGATTTTATGAACAAGTGCCTGATCGACCAGAAACCACGGACGTTACCTATTCCGAAGAAATTCCCTGTATTTATCGCTTACAACGTTGCCGATGTAGATGCCACCGGGAAGCTCCGTTTTTACAACGATGTATATTCGTTGGATAAGTAGGCCGATTGCTTTAGGTAGTCAGGATTTGGCGAGTAAACAAATAGGCAGGAGCCACCTTTAACGGCTTGAATAATACCTTTAGATTCCGCGTAGGGCACAGCCGGGCAACCCTGGCTGCGGCCTAACCGGCCCGTCTTACGAATAATATCCTCACAAACATAATCGGCTCCGTGAAGGACAATGTTTCGGTTGTAGACGTTGTCGTTGAACCCCTTTTCCAGCCCTTTCAGTTGAAGCGAAAGGCCGTGTTTACCCATGTAGGTGTTGAGGGTCTGGTAAAATCCAAGACTGCTCTGAAAGGAAGACTCCGTATTGGAAAAGTGATTGGCCATCAGATCGCCCGAATTGCGGCCGTGCGATACATAGGTGTTAAAAAGCAGCTTCTTGTTGAATAAGTCAACAACGTACAGCCGTTTATGACTCGACGGCTGACTCAGATCAACGATCGTGAGCATGGACTTTGCCGTGTCTATTTTTTGCCAGCCACGAAGTGCATATTCAAAAACGCTTTTCTTTAAGCCAACTTTGCTTAGATTTAGCTGGTCGTAGACGTCGAGGTGCGCTATTGTTTTTCCGCTTTTAGAGGCTACAGCTTCGGCTGCTTTAGCGGGAGGATTGGGTATGCTTTTGAGCCCGGTGCCGGCAAAATAAACGAATACCAGAGCAACCATGACCAAAAGGATGCTCATCATACCTACAAACTTACGATGTCGGGATTTATGAGGATGCATACAGAATCAACAAGCTTACAACTATTTTGATTCGATGAAGATACTACTTTTTGCCAAATATAGGAAACATGACCCCTTACGAACAAGCTGTCCAAACCGAGTTAGTTCGCTGGCAACAGGCCATGCAGAAGCCTCCGTCTAGGTTTGGCCGGTTATCAACCTCCTTGCAGCGTCGTATAAACCGAATCATTCCAGATCGCATTCATGCCCTTATAACCGCTACGATCAAGCAAATGACTCGGGCTGTTTTATTCGGGGCGGAGTTCCTGAATCGCGCACCCGTACAAGGGCAAACGCTAACCCAGCGCGATGCTGCCGTAGCCCGACGGATTGACTTTTACAAGAAAACAAGCGCTGCCGAAGGTGGGGTAACGGGGGCGGGCGGCTTTTTGCTGGGCCTGGCCGATTTCCCAATACTGCTTGGTCTGAAGATGAAAATGCTGTTCGAAATAGCCAGTTTGTACGGTTTTTCGGTGAGTGACTACCGGGAGCGGGTATTTATTCTGTATATTTTTCAACTGGCGTTTTCCAGCCAGGAACGCAGGCAATTGGTTTATCAGCACATTGCCAACTGGGAGCAGCATAGCCGCGAATTACCCGAGGATATCAATCAGTTCGACTGGCTCACGTTCCAGCAGGAATACCGAGATTACATCGACCTCGCCAAGATGGCACAGTTGATACCGGGCATTGGAGCCGCTGTGGGCATCGTGGTCAACTACCAGCTCGTCAATCAGCTCGGCCGGACGGCCATGAACGCGTACCGGATGCGGTTAATGAACAACACCGACCGTCTCGATCGGGCGTAAACGAAACCAGTGAACACAGAGCCGCCGGGAACACAAAGAGTTTAATACTACTTAACCTCAGTGTTCCCGGCGGCTCTGTGTCCACTAGTCTTTATCGTTTTTTGCCTTTATAATTGCCGGTGAATTTTGATGGTTTGGCAGCGCTTTCTTTCCGGCTGCTGCCAAGCAACTTTTCTGCCAAATCCGGGCGTTTAAGCTGGTTTAGCCGATTCCGAATCCAGTTCTTGTATTCTGGTTTGTACCAGAAAAAATAGTTGTTCTGCGCCTGTTTCTCTTCCCGCGTCTTGGCCGTTTTAACGGGCTTCAGCGTATACGGATGGACGCCGGAATAATAGATCACTTCAGCCACGGTCATAGGTGTTGGCGTAAAGTCCTGAACCTGTTCGAGCTGGAAACCCATGTCTTTCGTTTCAGCCGCCAGATTGGCCATATCCTGTTCCTCACAGCCGGGGTGCGACGAAATGAAGTAGGGGATAAGAGGTTGTTTCAGGTTATATTTTTCCTGAATCTTATCGTATTTCTGCTTGAACAGCTTGAAATACCGGAAGGATGGCTTCCGCATCACCCGAAGTGTATCGTCGGCCGTGTGTTCAGGGGCAACTTTCAACCGACCCGACACATGGCGCGTAACCAGCTGCTCCATGTATTCGTCGTGGTTGCCGTCGCTGTTATTTTTGTTGAAATCATCGACCAGCAAATCATAGCGCACGCCCGAACCAACAAAGGCTTTCTTGACTTTGGGGTTGGCATCTACCTTGCGGTACAACTCGGTCATAGGTTTGTGCGACGTGTCGAGGTTCGAGCAGATTACCGGGTGAATACAGCTTGGGCTCTGGCAACGGGCGCAGATCGACTCATCTTTACCCTTCATTTTGTACATATTGGCCGATGGACCGCCCAGGTCAGAAATATACCCCTTAAAATCAGGGTGCTTTGTGATCTCGTCAACTTCTTTCAGTACCGACGCTTCGCTCCGCGAAGCCACAAACTTGCCCTGGTGAGCCGAAATCGTGCAGAAGCTACACCCGCCAAAACAGCCCCGGTGCATATTGACCGAGAACTTGATCATGTCGTAAGCCGGAATCGGACCTCGCTTTTTGTACTTGGGGTGGGGTAGACGGGTGTACGGCAAATCGAAGGATTTATCGATTTCGGCCTCTTCCATCGTCTTGAACGGCGGGTTGATAACCAGAATTTGATTGCCTACGCGTTGCAGAATCCGGTTGGCCTGCCATTTGTTCGACTCAACCTCTACAATCTTGAAATTGGCAGCGTACTTGATCTTGTCTTCCAGGCATACTTCGTGGCTCGCCAGTTCGACCGAACTCCAATCATTATACTCCCGCAGTTCTGTATCGGCGTCGTGCATAAAAGCCACCTGGTTGATGTTGCGCATCGACGAGAAGGGTACATTCTGCCGGGCCAGCCTCAGGATTTCGCGAAGGGGTTGCTCGCCCATGCCGTAGACCAGCATATCGGCGCCGGCATCAACCAGAATGGAAGGCATCAGCCGATCCTGCCAGTAGTCGTAGTGCGTAACCCGGCGCAGGGAAGCCTCAATACCGCCCAGTAATACGGGCACATCGGGATACAGTTCTTTCAGTATTTTGGTATAGACGATGGTGGCATAGTCGGGCCGGAAACCCGCTTCCCCACCGGGGGTATAGGAGTCATTGGAGCGCAGGCGTTTATTGGCCGTGTAGTGATTGACCATCGAGTCCATGCAGCCCGCCGTTACACCGAAGAAATACTTTGGCTTACCGAACTTCTTGAAGTCGCGCAGGTCGTCTTTCCAGTTAGGCTGAGCAATAATGGCTACACGAAATCCTTCGCTTTCCATAATGCGGCCGATCACAGCGGTTCCAAAAGCCGGGTGATCGACGTAAGCATCGCCTGATACCAGTACGATGTCGACTTCGTCCCAGCCTCTTTTCTCGACTTCTTTCATCGTCAGAGGCAACCAGTCTGTAAGGGGTCTTTCAATCATGAGTTCGTGAAATTTGTACCTTAAAAACACTGAATTTTTGAAATGATTCATCTGGTCGGTAGGAATCGTGCATTCTCCCTGGCGAATTACGGGATTGTACTTCGCTGAAATAGTGCATTCAGGTACCAGTATTCGCCTTTTTCGCTATTTTTGAACGATACCCATCCCAACTTTACTCGACTTTCGTGACCGAATCGCCTAATCCTGAACCGTCAATCCTGCCCGATCAGCAGGAAAAGTTACGTGAATTGACCACGCAGAGCTGGAATCTTGAACTCGTCATTTCGGGAGCGGCCCTGTTCGGAATATTGCAGTTGACAGACCTGTTCGATCAGGCATACGATTATTTGCGGTATAATTTTATGAGTCAGGAGCAGGGGGTACAAACCCTTCTTTCATCGCTGGCTTATAGCATGATGAAGGCAACCTGTTATGTGCTGTTCGGTGCCTTCCTGATCAATTTTGTGATGCGGGCATTCTGGGTGGGGCTTGTTGGGTTGCTGGCCGTGTACCCGAGCGGCATCCACTACGACCGAATCCCGTTCACAACCCCTTATGCACAAAAGAAAATGGCCGATGAGATGGGGCCACTCGACCGGTACATCCTTCGACTCGACCAGCGGTGCAATATCGTTTTTGCCATAGCTTTCCTGTTTGTGCTACTGCTATTTTTCGTGGCGATCGCTTATCTGCTTATCCTCCTGATCTATTCGGTACTGCGGCCCGCCTTGACGCCAGAAATCTGGCAGATTGTCAAGATTGGTGCTTCCGTATTTTTTGGACTCTATGTGCTGGCCAGCATCGTGTTAAGTCTGCCAAAAGTGCGGGCAACCCCAACCGGCACGGCCTGGCAATACCGGCTAATGACCGTTAGTAAATTGATGTACTGGGGTATGCACCGTCCCTTCCTGTTCATTACCAATACATTTTACAGCCATCTGCCTTATCAGAAAATTCTGCGAACGATGGCTATGGTGGTCGTTGTTTTCTTTGTGCTGTTCATGACTGAGTATGCGTCTGACCTTGCCCGTACCGATCGGCGGATTTCGACGTTCAACCGACGCCATCTCTACACGGCCCGCGTCGATAGTCTATTTGTCAACCCGACTGCCTACGATAATCAACTTGCCGAGGATGCTTATGTTGATGTAGCCGCTATTCAGGCTGATGTGATTCGGGAGCCTTTTATCCGGCTATACATCGCCTACCCCAAAGCACTGGATACGCTGCTGACCCGGCTGGCTCCCGAACCTAAGTGGAACGACACGCTACCCCGAACCGAGAAGCGACGACTCATCGCCGAGTGGAGTAACCAGCAAACCAACCGACTGGTGCGCATTTCGGTCAATGACTCCTTATACGCTAACCCGGACCTTCTCTTTACGCGACGCGGCTCTCTGGAACAGCGCGGCTGGCAAACGGTTCTCATACCAAGTAACCTCAAAACGGGCAAAAACACACTTCGCATCGCCCTCCAAGCCGACTCTCTCGCCAAACCCGAAGAGCTAATAACCATTCCGTTCTGGTATGTCCCGGAAAACTAACGTCTGAAGATGTGCCGGCGTTAGGTTTTTAGATTCATGAACCGAAGTTAGAACTGCCTATATTTTGTAAACGTAAAGGATAGACGAGTTTATGGCTTACAAGTACGATAATGCCGACTGACTGTGGTGTATGGCTTGAGATGGGTTCACCCAACGCCTTGAAGTGGTGATGGCGACCGTAGGGAAACATTTACACACATGGGCTGTTGGTCTGTCGGTGTTGACCTTACTGTCTGCAACCTGTCGCCGGTAGCCCGCCTTAAACGCCCATCTTGTTCGCGCCACCCAACATATTATTGTACGCAACATCACTAAATGGTAAGTCATTAACTGTTAGATGCTTAACATTTATTCTTATAGCTTCAGATCTTCTGGGATTATGGGGGAAGCGGAACGCATTGACTGGTGATTATGAGGAAATTTATGGATTACCTCAAATCATCTAAGAATAAATTTAGTAAACTTAATAGATATGGTGGTGACTAAAACTTGCTTTGTGACTGAGAGTTGCCGTCGGGCCATTGTACACTGTACCCTTAGTCCTTTCGAGTCTTTTTGTACGATTTATACCCCAGGAATTTGACTGTCGATGTTGTGAAACCCATGAACCGGCGGGTTATCTCGTCGATCAGGCTTAAGCCGTTGGCTGAATTTGTAAAATAGACGATTGCCTCCAGTCGCTTGCGATTGCCTACCAGATAGCATTTATACGTGTCGTTGTCGCCCCAGTGCCAGAAATAGTCGCCGGTAGGGGTGTTCTCTAAGCCAAACCCCAGGCCCCAACTGAGCGTTGGCGAAAGGGTTTCACCACCCGAAAAGGTAGCAGGCAACCGCCCCTGAGCTGTCAGCATCTGGTCGATAGTGGCCGGTTTTAGCCCATTTGAGGTCATGATGGCTAGTATAAATCGTGCGTAATCGTCGGCCGTGGTTTGCAGTGAATAGGCGGCATTCGCCTGGCTGGATTTGTATTTTGTTTCGGGTGCTCCCTCCTGATTGTGCGGCAGGGCGAAGTTAGCGTCGAAGGCCGGGTTCCAGATGTAGCTGCTTCGGGTCATTTGCAGGGGCCTGAACACCAGCTCCGTCGCGATCGTATTCAACGACTTGCCCGTAATCTTCTCCACAACTTTTTGCAGGTAAACGTAGCCTTCACCCGAGTAGCCGAATCGTTCACCGGGAGAGGCTGCCATTGCCAGTTGGGGTGCCCTTCGGTTTTTACGCCAGTTTGGAAAACCTGTTCGATGACTCAGCACCAGTCGGGCTGTTATTTTTTTGTACCGCTCATCGTCGGCAACATCCGGGTAAGGTAGGTACTCAAAAAGCGGTTTGTCCAGATCAAGTATTCCCTGTTCGACCAACCGTAGCACCGTATACGCAAATACAGGCTTACTCAGGGAAGCTGCATCAAAGATTGTTGCTGAGCTAACCGCCTGGGTCGAGTCTGACTTGGTTAAACCGTACCCCTTGCTGTAGCGTAGCTGGCCATTCTGAATGACGGCTATCGATAACCCAGGCACGTGGGCACTATCCATCAGCGCCCTGACCAATGTATCAATCTGTCCATTGGTCTTAAAGGTTTGAACTACCTGGGCGTTGCCGGTAAGGGTCGTCAGCAGACTTGTGAACAGGCAAAGACAATGAAACGTGAGTCGCGAAAAAGGCATTGGGCAGCGTTTTTTACAAAGAGCCAGAGGAGATGAACTCGTTGCCTAAAGCTACTTAAATTGCACGTATTTCATAGTCCTAATTCCCGCTAAGTCGCCTTTGGGGTTACCAAACCCATGGCCGGTATCAAGGTGTTGTCAAGTTAACCCGATTACCGGCGCCAAATTTATACTGGCTATCGTAGGCCAGACCCAGTCCAACGCTGGACAGTTTATTCTCGTCGGCGATGGCGGCTTTTGGGAACAGCTGACGAAACTCGGTCTGGATCGACTTTACTTCGGTGGAACCACCCGTCAGAATGACCAGGTTGATGTCGTCATTGCTGATGCCCGCCAGTTGGATACACTCTCTGGCTGAAAGGGAAATCTTTTCCACCTCATCTTCGATGGCTTTTTCAAATAGGGCCCGTTGAACCGGTATGAAGAAGCCATTTTCGATAAAGTCCAAAGGAGCGTTGTGCGCAGTTTCGGCTGTGAGGGCGATTTTAGTCCCTTCGGCGGCCGACAGTAACGTGTGGCCGGTCTCGTCTTCGAGCACCTGCAACAGCCGCCGGTACCGTGTTTTGTCGTGCGATTGGTGGAGCAACTGCCGTACCTGCTGGATGACCTTCGGCGTGTACAAAAAATTGACCTTACTCCATTCGGCCAGGTCATGGAAGGGTTTCAGAGGTACCTCCAGCCGCTTGTCGCCGTACGTACTGCGATACCCTATTTCGGGCATGAGAGCCGCCAGACTCAACTCTTTGTCGAAGTCGTTACCTCCCACGCGAATCCCGGTATTGGCTAAAATATCCTGTGAGCGGTCAGCTTTATGGATGTATTGATTCGACAGCTTTATGACCGTAAAATCCGATGTTCCACCCCCCAGATCGGCAACGATAGCCAGTTTCTCGCTGGTGAGCCGGGCTTCGTGCGCAAAAGCAGCGGCAATGGGTTCAAACTGGAATTCGATGTTTTTAAATCCGATGCGCTGCGCAATGGCTTGTAATTCGGCCTGCGCCTGTATGTCGGCCTGTGGATCATTGTCGACAAAGTGAACGGGGCGGCCCATCACGACAGTATCGATTTCCTGACCAGCCACCGCGTCGGCCTTGTCTTTTATGTGTTTTAAAAAAGAGGTAATAATGGTGGAGAAGTTCATGGATGCGCCATTGACAAGCGTTCCCTGCTTCATGAGCGATGTTCCCAACACCCGCTTTAAACTCCGCATAAACCGGCCATCCTGCCGATCGAGGAACATGTTGATGGCTAGCCGGCCATAAACCGCTTTGTTGTCGATGCGCCGGAAGAAAATGGCGCTGGGTATGGTAACCTGCGCCTGCTCAACCGGCACCAGGTTTACGTTGCCGTCGCGGGCAATGGCAATACTTGAATTGGAGGTGCCAAAGTCTATTCCGCAGGAAATATTTGTCATTCGTAGCTGCCTTAACTATAGCTGCACATGGTTTATCACTGTTTAGAAAATACAGGGAGTCACCTAAATACAGGTCGTTTACTGAATAAAAGGGCGCAAATGTACACCTAAAAGCGGTTGCTTGTTCTAAAATCCTGCTTTTAAACACATCCAGACGATAGATAATGCAGTAATACCAACCGGCCGGTGTCGGGCAGGAATTGGCTAATCGTCCAGGCAGAATGGTTGGTACGGGACTAAAATGTGTAAGCCAGCTGGGTTAACAGGCTAACCTCAAAGGAAGAGTTATAGGTGTTGGCTCCTCCAATTTGTCCGAATTTATAGGTCCACACGGGTTGGGCCATCACGGTATAGCGCTTGCTGATCTGGTATTTTCCACCTATGCCCGCCAGGAGGTGTAGTATGGGGCGGGGGCTGGTTTCAAGTGTTAGATACTGCGTCGATTGCCCCATTCGGGTAACCACGACGCGCGAGGGCAGAGGAATGTCGGTCAACAGACCAAATGAAAAGTAAGGCGACAGCGACTTTGTCGAAGATGCGTAATTCAGGAACAATGGAATGCGAATGGCCCGGTTATGAATAGTCGTGGTACCGTCGCCGGCGGCAATTTGTCGGGCCTGGCGAGTGGTTAACTGCTGAAATAATAGACCGGATGAAACAGACCAGCCGGGCGCATACGTATAAACGACGGAAGCACCCGCCGAATACCCCATAGCCCAGCGGATTCCATTCATGTATACAGGTTCCACAATTTGGCCATCGCTGTTGGGATAGTAGTACCGGTATAAATAATTCGTATGCGACAGGGTGGGAGCAACGGTCGCCGAAACAGCCAGTTTCCGCTGACCCAGACACAGAGCGGCTGGTAAGCAGACGAGCGTTAATAGAAAGAGAAGGTTCCTGCTCATAACGGGGATGTCATTTTCAAGTCGGTTGATTAAAGATAAGCGCACAACCGAAGTGTGAATTAACTTAGCCTAAAATTTACCAACCCGCAACCCTCCGTCCATGCTTTTTTTAAGCCTTAGTATTCTGCTATCAGTGCTGCTATTGCTGAATTTTCGGTTATTCCCGCGCTACGAGATTAACACGTTTCAAGCCATTGTTTTTAACTATCCCGTCTGCTTCATCACGGGGTTGCTGCTCCTGCCATCCGGGCAAACATTTTCCGTTGACTTCTCCCAGACCTGGACCTGGCTGGCCCTTGGGCTTGGCGTAGGATTTATCCTGACGTTTCTCCTGTCGGGGGCGTCTACACAGCGTATGGGCATTACAGCCACCTCACTCGCCAATAACCTCTCTCTGGTGATTCCAGTCTGTTTTAGTTTGTTCGTCTTTCAGGCAGGGGGCGGTGCTGTTGCGTTCGATAGGTTAAACTACCTGGGCCTGGTACTGGCTTTGGTCGCGGTTGGGCTGAGCACGTATAAAAAAGAAACGACCGTTGAAAAGCAGGTGGATGGGTCTTCACCAAAAACAATCCGACTGGGCCTGAGCGCCCTTTTGCCGGTGGCCGTTTTTCTGTTTTATGGCGCGACGAACACTATGATCAACTTCATGAACCTGCGATATATCCCATCGGCCGATAAAACCGTTCAGGTAACGCTCACTATGGTTTTAGGAGCCGTAGCTGCCGGACTGCTGATGTTGCTGGTACGCGTTATTCAGGGGAAAGAGAAGATCCAGCTTCGGAGTCTGGCAGGTGCCGTAACCCTGGGCGTACCCAACTTTCTGAGTTTTTATACCCTGTTGCTGGCACTTTCGGCGTTTGGTAGTAACGGCGCGTTCGTTTATCCGTTATACAACATTGGCGTTATCTTGCTGGCAGCGGTGGTAGCAGCTTTATTTTTTCGGGAACAATTGTCAACTGCCAATAAGCTTGGTCTTGGACTGGCCGTGGTAGCTATCGCCCTCATCTCGTGGCAGGAACTGGCTAAAGTATAGAATTGAAAAAGTCAGTAGGTCTACCCGACGGACTAACTTTAAGACGAAACGGACAAAAGAAATCCATTATAAAGACGATGACGCCCTCAAAATCGGGGAAAGTAAACGATAGTACTATGCTGAAGGCCTGTTTAGGGTTCATGCTGCTTGCGGGCCTGGCCGCCTGTAACACGACCAACGAATCAACGAATGAACAAGCCCGGGCGGCAGACTCGGCGGCTGCCTGTGTGGCGAAGGGAATGCCGTCCCGATCAGCCGCCATCCGAAATGCCTCCTCCGGTGCAGCCGCCGGGGCTGGTAGTACGGCAGACATGGCCCTCATTCCAGGTGGTACATTCCTGATGGGTTCCGACGAATTTCCGGACGCCCGCCCGGTGCATTCGGTTACCGTGAAAGCGTTCTGGATGGATACGCACGAGGTAACCAACGCCGAATTTGCCCGCTTTGTGGCCGCTACCGGCTATGTTACCGTGGCCGAACGTCCGCTGAATCCGGCCGATTATCCGGATGTACCAGCCCAGGAATTGGTACCGGGGTCGGCGGTTTTTACACCACCCACCCAAAAGGTTTCGCTGGCCAATCCACTGCAGTGGTGGGAGTATGTAAAAGGCGCTAGCTGGAATCATCCCAACGGCCCGAAAAGTAGTATAAAAGGGCACGAGAACGAGCCGGTTATCCATGTTAGCTATGAAGATGCCGCTGCCTACGCCAAATGGGCCGGAAAGCGTTTGCCTACCGAAGCCGAATGGGAATTTGCCGCCCAGGGTGGGAAAGGAAACCGAACGTATTACTGGGGCGAAGAATTGAAACCATCGGGCAAATGGATTGCCAACATCTACCAGGGCGATTTCCCATCGAAGAACACCAACGAAGATGGCTTTGTAGGGGCGGCCCCGGTTAAGTCATTTCCGGCTAATCCCTACGGTCTTTACGATATGGACGGCAACGTGTGGGAGTGGTGTCAGGACTTGTACCGGCCGGACTACTACATGAAATCGCCCAAAACGGACCCTCAGGGCCCTTCGGACAGCTACGACCCGGAAGAACCCGGTGCTGTAAAACACGTACAACGGGGCGGCTCGTTCCTCTGTAGTGACCAGTATTGCGTTCGCTACAAGGCGGGCAGCCGGGGTAAAGGTGAAATCAGCAGCGGTAGCAACAACCTCGGTTTCCGGTGCGTGCGGGACAAGTAAATCCCGCCGGGAAAAGAAAATGGTCTTATTCTCAACCTTGACCAAAACGCCCCGAATCCCGTTAAAAATTCGTATCTTTGCGGCTCAATCTGAAAAGGGAATTACAAGATGGTATCGGTACAAAACGTCTCACTGCGCTATGGTAAGCGGGTGCTTTTCGACGACGTAACTATAAAATTTACTTCCGGCAACTGTTACGGCGTCATTGGCGCGAACGGGGCGGGTAAATCAACGTTTCTGAAAATATTATCGGGCGAAATTGAGCCGCAAACGGGTTCGGTTGCCATGACACCCGGCGAACGGATGTCGGTGCTGAACCAGAATCAGGCCGCCTACGATGAGTTTCCTGTGTTGCAAACCGTCATTATGGGCAACAAACGCCTGTATGACATCATGCAGGAAAAAGATATTCTGTATGCTAAGGAAGAGTTTACGGATGCCGATGGCGAAAAAGCTGCCGAACTCGAATCGGAATTTGCCGAGATGAACGGCTGGGATGCGGAGTCGGATGCGGCTAGCCTACTGTCCGGACTTGGCATTAAAGAAAACCTGCACTACTCGATGATGAGCGACTTGAATGGCTCCGAGAAAGTACGGGTTCTGTTGGCGCAGGCGCTCTTTGGTAACCCGGATGTACTGCTGCTTGACGAGCCGACCAACAACCTCGACGTGGAATCGGTGTTGTGGCTCGAAAACTTCCTGGCGAACTTTAAAAATACGGTTATCGTGGTTTCCCACGACCGGCACTTTCTGGATCAGGTTTGTACGCAGATTGTCGATGTTGACTTCAGCAAAGTGAAACTCTTTGCGGGTAACTATTCATTCTGGTATGAATCGAGTCAACTCGCGCTGAAGCAACGGCAGGATCAGAACAAGAAGACGGAAGATAAGCGCAAAGAACTTGAAGAGTTTATTCGTCGCTTCTCGGCCAACGCATCGAAATCCAAACAGGCTACCAGCCGGGGCAAGCTGCTTGAAAAACTGACGCTAGAAGATATTCAACCTTCTTCGCGAAAGTATCCATACGTGAACTTTAAAGCCGAGCGTGAACCCGGAGACCAGATCCTGACGGTCGAGAACCTGACCTATACGGCCGAAGACGGAACGAAGCTATTTGAAAACCTGTCGTTCACGATGAATAAGCAGGATAAAATATTCCTGTTTAGCCGCGATGGACTGGCCGTTTCAGCCCTGCTGGACATCCTGGCGGGTGAGCGCAAGGCCGATTCCGGAACCTTCCGCTGGGGAATTACGATCACGATGTCGTACTTCCCGACGGATGCCGAAAAAGAGAAATTCTTCCAGACCGATCTTAACCTGGTCGACTGGCTGCGGCAGTACTCGGTTGAGAAAGACGAAAGCTTCATCCGCGGATTCCTTGGACGGATGCTGTTCTCCGGTGAAGAGTCACTAAAGAAAGCAACTGTATTGAGCGGGGGAGAGAAGGTGCGGTGTATGTTATCGAGAATGATGCTGTCGGGGGCTAATCTCCTGATGCTCGACGAGCCAACCAACCACCTTGACCTCGAATCCATCGAATCGCTGAACAACGGCCTGATCGACTTTAAGGGGCCAATTCTGTTTACTTCGCACGATCACCAGTTTGTGCAAACGGTGGCCAACCGGATTATCGAGATTACACCGGCGGGTATTCTGGACAAGCTCATGACCTACGATGAATACCTCACCGACGAGCGCGTTAAAGCGCAGCGCGAAGAACTGTACGAAGCTGTTGCCTAACGGGTTAACGCATAAATTGATTTTGGTGAAGTGGCTGATTCAGACGAATCAGCCACTTTTTTTAGCCGGTGAGGGTAGTTTTTGCGTTATACGCATGACTATTCAGTTCTCTTCACAGGTATGCGTACGTTTGACTTAGTTGTTATTGGCACCGGCTCGGCAGGTGCAACGGTTGCCCAAACGGCCCGGCAAGCCGGTAAATCTGTCGCTATTATCGACAAGTTACCTTTTGGGGGTACCTGTTCGCAGCGGGGTTGCGATCCTAAAAAGGTGTTGGTAGGAGCAGCCGAAATTATAGCCCGTTCGCAACAACTAACAGGAAAAGGCATTACCCAGCCCGCCACAATTGACTGGGCCGATCTGATGGCGTTCAAGAAGACGTTCACTAGTCCGGTCCCGGAGCGAACACAAACGAAATTTGATGACCTGGGTATTCAGACTTTTCACGGTAGTGCATCGTTTGTGTCCGGCAACGTAATCCGGGTTGGTGAAGAGGAACTTACGGCGCATCATATTGTGCTCGCAACGGGTCTGCGGCCACAGCCGCTCAACATTCCCGGAGAGGAATTATTGATCGACAGTACCGGATTCCTGGAACTTCTCCGGCTACCGGCTAAACTTGTCATGGTCGGTGGCGGCTACATCGCTTTTGAGTTTGCGCATATTGCCGCCCGGGCCGGGGCGGATGTCACCATCATCCACCAGGGTCAGCGCCCGCTGGAGGGCTTCGACGCCGATCTGGTCAAGCTGCTCGTAAAGGCCATGGAATCCATCGGCATTCACATCATCTTGGAAGCCAAAGTAACCGCCGTAAATAGAGATACGGATGCATTGACCGTTTTGTATGAACAACAGGGGAAAGAATACTCGATTACAACGAACCAGGTTGTTCATGCTGCCGGACGTATCGCCGATGTTGCTGAACTTAATCTGGAAAAAGCCGGAGTTACTTCAGGTAAGAAAGGAATAGTCGTGAATGAGTACCTCCAGAGCGTATCGAACCCAATTGTATATGCCTGTGGCGATGTAGCCGATAAAGGATTACCGCTCACACCACTGGCCTCCTACGAAGGAAGCATCGTAGCTGCAAACATCCTGAACGGGAATAACCGGATGTATGAAGATAATCCTGTGCCTTCGGCTGTTTTTACTTTACCAACACTAGCCTCGGTAGGTTTAACCGAAGAGCAGGTTAAAGAGAAAGGTGGTAATGTCAAGGTAACGTTTCAGGAAACCAGCGACTGGTACAGCAGCCGACGGATCAATGAGTCGTTTACTGCTTTCAAAACCCTGGTCGATGTCGAAACTGACCTGATACTGGGGGCACACGTATTAGGGTCGAGCTCCGAAGAGGTCATTAACCTGTTTACGCTGGCCATTAAACATGGTATCAAGGCTAAAGAAATGAGAGCGACGTTATTTGCGTACCCAACGCATGGGTCTGACCTGAGTTCGATGCTGCCTGATGATTGAATAACCGCCCTCGATTAACCCACAAAGTTTATTTTAACGTGCGATCCGTCGCAGTAGGGCTTGTTGCTGCTTGCTCCGCAGCGGCAAAACGCAGTGACTTTATTTTTCTTTGTTTCCTGCCCATCGGCACCCTTAACGGTCAAATTGCCATACACTAGTAAAGGACCATTGGGTAATGGCTCTACAATGCTTTCGGCTTGTATATTTTCGGCTTGCAGGTTTTGGTCGTTCCGGTAATAACTCAACGCTCTGGATGGGCAACGGTCAACCTGTTCGGTAATGCGGTCGGTAGAGGCACCTTCCATTTTCACCCAGGGACGTTCTCTGGGGTTGAAAACTTCACTCAACTGCGTCCAGCAGAGTTTGGAGTGAATGCAAACGGCTGGTTTCCAAACAACCGTAATTTCGCCGTTCGTATAGGTTTTGGTAACGTCGGGGGTTGGCGTTGAGTCGGCCATCGAGCATGTAGGTTAGGAGGGGAGCGTTTGGATTGGAGCAGGCTTCTCGTGGACGGAGGCTTACCGTTTCAGGCTGTTATCCTCAACGAGAATCGTTTCAAAGTCAATCGGATTTTGTAAAGTGCGATGAACGGGACAGCGGTCGGCTATCTCGGTAAGCCGGGTTCGTTGCTCGTCGGTGAGGTCACCGTTCAGGATGAGTTCCATCGTAAACAGCGACCGTTGGGTTACTGGGTTGTAGGTAAACTCAACGTGAGCGACTGCCGAATCGAGCGGCCATCCTTTCCGATCAGCATACATGCGTACGGTCATGACTGTGCAGGAGGCCAGCGAGCCAGCTAGCAACTCACTTGGCCCCATACCCCGGTTCTGACCACCAACCTCTATCGGCTCATCAGCAACAATAACTTGCGAGGAGGTCGAAAGATGGGTTTCGTACGGTGTTCGATCAATTCGGGCGGTAATCAGAGCCATGTTGTTCGGATTATTAAGTTATTGGTCAACGGGTAGTCATACCAAACCTACTTATTATACGCTGTCAGTTGACAGTCATCAACCACTAACTTAATAATCAGTAAACGAATAACCAACTACTGGCCCCACTGAGCTGGGTTCTGACGCCATGCTGCCAGCGATTCCATGGCCTCGGCCGGAATATAATCCAGTTCCTGCGCTTCAAGCAGCAGCGCATCGTAGTTACTCAGGCAAACCAGTGGTATGTTTTTATTAGCGAAGTTCTGCTCGGCTACCGGGAATCCATACGTGAAAATAGCCGCCATGCCCAGTACTTCAGCACCTGCTGCCTGAAGGGCATTGACAACCTTTAACGAACTACCACCCGTAGAGATCAAGTCTTCAATAACAACCACGCGCTGGCCGCTGGTCAGGTGCCCTTCAATCTGCTTACCCATACCGTGCGACTTGGGCTCCGGCCGAACGTAGCAGTACGGGATGTCTAATACATCGGCCACCAGCGCACCTTGTGGGATACCTGCCGTGGCAACACCCGCAATGACTTCAACCGATGGAAACCGCTTTCGGATGGCGTCGGCTAAGGCATTTTTAATGTAGGTGCGTACGTCAGGATATGCCAGTGTAACCCGGTTGTCGCAGTAAATGGGAGATTTCCATCCGGAGCTCCAGGTGAAAGGTTCGTTGGGCTTAAGCCGGACAGCCTGTACCGCCAGCAGATGCCGCGCTACAGTTCTTTGAATGGACGATTGACTCACGATTTAACAGTAAATAATAAAAGCAATGGTGGACTACTCTTTGTTCAGATGGACCTTTACCGTGTCGATTCGAGTACCGTCCATTGAAACAATGGTAAACGTAAAAGGCAAAAACTCAATAACCTCGCCAACCTGGGGAACGTCTTCGTGGGTAGCCAGAATTAACCCACCGAGCGTATCGTATTGTGGCGATTCGGGAATATGCCAGTCGTATGTTTTGTTCAGGTCTTCGATTTCGTGGCGGGCACTTAACAGCCAGTTCGCTTCGTCGAGTTGCTGTTCAACCCAGTCTTCGTTGGTATCGTATTCATCCTGAATTTCACCGAAAATCTGTTCGACCATATCTTCTACGCTGACAATACCGGCCGTACCCCCAAACTCATCGACAACCAGTGCCAGGCTTTTGCGTTCTGACAGAAAGCGTAACAGCAGATCCTGAGCCGGCATTGTTTCAGGAACGACAATTATGGGCGTAATGATCTCCTCGACGGTAGCAGGTTTTTTAAATAAAGCCAGCGCATGGCAATACCCAATTACATCATCGATGGTATCGCGGTAGACAACAATTTTGGAGTGACCGCTTCCCTGAAACGCCTGCCGAAGCTCTTCGACTGTATCATCAACGGCAACGGCGGTGATTTCAGTGCGGGGTACCAAACAATCACGTACGCGTACATCCCTAAATTCGATAGCGTTATTAAAGATCTGCGTATCGACCTCAACTTCTTTTTCCGCATCTGCTTTTTGATTGAGCTGCTGAAGGTAATGATTAAGGTCTGTCAGTCCGAAAACAGGTCGGATTTCCGGGTTCTTTTTGCCCAGCACATACCGGATAAAGAACCGCGCCGTGCCCACCAGTACCCGCACAACGGGCGCAATTGTCTTATAAATAACCCATAGAGGCACTGCTAATGCTTCCAGAAACCGGTCGGGGTGAATGAGTGCCAGGCTTTTTGGAATATAGTCGGCCAGGGGCAGGAAAATGACGGTTAAGATCAGTGTTTCAATGCCAATGATGACATACTCATGTGCGGTCCAGGCGGCTGGCAGAAGGGTCGTCAGCAGCGGGTTGAGAACGGTTACGCCCAGTACAGTATACAGAACCAGGAAAAGTGTATTGCCGGTCAGTGTTGTGCCAACGAAGAGAATGGGGTTTTTTAGAAAACCGGATACCAGTTTCTCACTGAGTGGTCCCTGCTTACTATGCAGCTCAAAATACAATCGGTTGACCGATACATAGGCCATCTCGACAGCCGAGAAAAAACCAGCCAGCACTAGCGCAAGTAAAGCACCAAATAAAAGGGCGTAGGGTTCCATTGTTTACGAATGACCGGTTCGCCGGTGCGGTGATGACTGACAAATGGTGAGTTGTATGCCTGAGCAGAACATTCACCATTTGTCAGTCATCATTTCTTTTTTTTCTTTCGGTCTTCCACCATTTGTTTAATGGTTGGTGAGACCACTTTTTCCCGTTCAAGCCGTTTGGTACGAACGTATTGAAAGGCAAGCAAAAAGCCCAGAAAAAGCATTAACAACCAATAACTGTCGCCAAAACTGGTCCGTTGGTACTCAGCAATCCAGATGACCAGAAAGCCAGCCGCAACAGCTAAAAGCAGTATTTCTGAAAGTTTCATTTTGTTGTTATGCCTCCAGTTTACCTTTCATCTTACTGAATTCCCGATACCGTCGAACCGTGGCAATGAAGAAGCCGAGCACGACCACCAGAGTCCCAATCCAGAGTAAATTGATTAGGGGCTTTTCCAGGGCTTTCATAACGATGTAATCGCGTTGGGTCCGGTTAACGGCAAACGTGAATTTGCCGGTGCGGGGATCTATTTCATTAAGCTGAATACGGACGCCCAGTTCATCACTCGTTTCGGCAGGATGAGCTACCATCCGGTCCTTGATGACGAAGGCCGGGTTTAGGATGTGTTCGCCATTTTTGTCGAGCACCCGGACCCTGGCCCGAACAGCAGCATCAGAAGCGCCAATTTCTACCCCGTCGACTTCCGTCGTACGAACAACATCGTCCAGAATAGCGACGTAATCGTTCAGGAAAAACGTGTCTTTAATAGCAACGGAATAGGTCTCTGTTTTCTCCCATTTACTCTCGGCCGTTGGGTCAGGTACCGACGATACGAACGTGTACATATCGCGGTCTGCCTTATGCCGAATATCGGGTGAGGCCAGCAAGCCCATCCGCTCGTTTACCTGCGCGCGGGGGTAAAGATTGAAGATCTTGCCGTTAGGTTCCCGGTATTCTACGTCATAATAGGTGTTCTCCGGATATAAAGCCAGTGTGTCACCTTTCTTGTGGTAAATCTTGCCATTCTGCTCAAGGTCGCGCAGAGCAATTCCGTGGAAGTCGCCTTCAATAACTTCAACATCGGCACGGGGAATGTAACCAGGCATGTCGCGGGCTTCTATTCGCTGACCGCGATAGGTTAGCTGATAAGGGCCCATCCGCTCGGGCTGGTTCAGCCAGAGCAACGTATTTTCCTTATTCTCTTTGTTATCGTTCTTGGTGAACTCGTCCTGCTTCGAAATCAGCAGGCCCGTATTATTGATGGAAATTACCTTCGAGAATCCGGCAGAATACAGTATGCCAATCAGCATCAGGGCCATGCCGATGTGGGCAATGGCACCACCGGATAGCCGGTAATTACCGCGGATAACACCCAGCAAAATAGTGCCGTTGGTCATCAGTGCGAACACCGAGGCCACGAGCAGTACCATGTATACCGGGTTTTTCATCTCGCCAAACGCAATGAGAGCGGCACTAACGAGTAAGGTCAGGATACCCGGCGTAATGAGCGCTTCAAATTTCTTGTTCTCAATTTTGCGCCACCACATAAACTGGCCAACACCGGTGATTAAAGCAATCACAACAAAGAACCAAACCTGGAATTTGTTGTAGTGAGCGATCTGATCCGCAGGTAAAGCCAGATTCGATACTTTTCCGAATGCTTCCAGAATCTTGTTATAAACCGGAATAGACGTTGTGGCAATTACCTGAAACGAAGCCAGACACAGGACCGTAGCGCCAATAAATACCCAGAATTCTTTGGTGTAGACCGAAGCTTCTTCGGCATCCGACGGAATTTGTTTCCACTTACGGGCCGCCAGCAGTACAGACAAGGCCACAAAAACCAGCAGGTAAATCAACAACTGGCCGGAGAGTCCCAGATCGGTAAACGAGTGCACTGACGCATTACCCAGAATACCGCTACGGGTCAGGAAGGTAGCGTACAGTATAAGTAGGAATGTGCTGATGGTCAGAATGATGGCCGTCTTTAAGCCCGTTGAGGAGCGTTTGGCAATCAGCATGGTATGCAGGGCCGCCACCATAACGAGCCAAGGTACATAGACCGCATTCTCGACGGGGTCCCAGTTCCAGTAGCCACCAAAATTAAGCGTTTCGTAAGCCCAGTAGCCACCCATCATGATGCCGATTCCCAGAATCATGGCGCCAAAGAGCGTCCAGGGGAGCGCGGGACGAATCCATTCGAGCGGTTGGTTACGCCACAGACCGGCAATGCAGTAGGCAAAAGGCACCAGGGTAAGGGCAAAACCCAGGAATAGGGTAGGCGGGTGAATGACCATCCAGTAGTTCTGGAGCAGCGGATTCAGGCCTTTACCGTCCTTAGGAATGAAGTTAGGGTCGGCAGCGAAAATGGGTGCTTCCGGCATTGCTTCACTCAACAGCAGAAAGGGCGAAGACCCAATCTTAAATGAATCACCAAAAACGACGCCCAGAATCATCGATGCCAGGAATGCCTGTACCAGCGCAAAAATAGCCATCATAGGGGCTTCCCAACGGGTACCCGCTTTCTGAATCAATACGGCTCCTAAAACGGCATTCCAGAACAGCCAAAGCAGGAACGAACCCTCCTGACTCTCCCAGAAACAGGCAATCATGTATTGCACCGGCAACGCCCGAGACGAGTGACTCCAGGCATAATGGTACTCAAAGTAGTGGTTGAAGATGATGTAAAAAAGGGAAGCCGCTACCCCGACCACAGCCAGACCATGCAGATAAAAAGCCCATCGGGCCAGTGACCGCCAGTCGTCGCGGGCGGGTTGTATGGCTGCTTTTGTAACGGATTTAGCCGAATGCCTGGCCTTCTTGTTGCCGAAGCTTGCTTCACCGGCATACGCAAGCTGAGGCTCTTCGACAACCTCTGCCTGTAGGGAACGCCCCAGACCGAGTGCCGAAACAAAATAGGCAGCCGTTGCTACGAGTGCCGTAACAAACGAGAGAATTACAAAAAAGTGGCCGAGTTGCCCGACTGTGGTATGTATCATGAATTGAATGAGTGAATCGTTGAGTGAATGAATAAGTGAATGCATAGACTTACCACCTGAGCGGATCTGTCATTCAATCATTCAGCCAATTACAACTGTGCCGTTTTGGCTTCGTGTTCCGTTGTTTCCAGCTTGCCATCCTGGTATTTCGATGGACATTTCAGCAGGATCTTGTTGCACTGAAAATGATCACCCTGCATGGCGCCAATGATCACAATCTGCTCCGATCGCTCGAAGTCCTGGGGCTTAGGGCTGTTAAAGACGACCTTCTGTGCCCGGTTCTCGTTGTCGATCAGGGTAAACTCGAAGTGGTTCGGGTCAATGGCGGGGTTATACAGCATATCGGTAATACGACCCTGGGCATCTTTTTGAACTTTGCCAACAACGTGAATCATCTTGTCGTCGCCATCCTTCTTCATCTGCTCGGCTTTCGTGAAGGTCGTGTAAACGCTGGCATCACCCGCGGTGCTGGCAATGACACCAATGGCTACTGCAATAATGATAATGCCGATAATATGAGAGATTTTCATTTTGGTTAACTGGTTAACGGGCGGTATGCTGTCAGGCATTCAACCACAAACAACGAACTATAAACTAAACTGCTTCTTTTTATCCCTTACTTCGTCTTCCAACTTCCCGATCTGACGATCAAGCCGGATCAGGTACACAATAATACCTGTGAATACAGCCGCGATGACGGCGACCACGACCCATATTTTGCCATCAGCCCGGAGTTGGTCGGCCATTTCTACACCGTTGGAAACGGGTTGCTGGGCCAATAAATGCTGGCTAAACAGAAGCAAAGTCGCTAAAAGATACATGGAGCGGGAAGGCAGTCGCATTGTTGTACGGATTGTAAGAAAATAACGTAAAAATAAGGGTAATCATTCCCGGAACTACCGTTCCGGAAATGGCAAATATTAGTCATCCAGAGCCACTTTCAATCGTCTGAATCGAACGCGCAGCTCCGTAATCCAGACGCCCAGCAGAATAAATCCGATAATGGCCGGATAAAAGACCATCCGCATCCGGTTATCCATATCATATTTGCCGAAAGCCGGATTCCCGCCGTTGCCGGGGTGAAGCGAATCCGTCAGGCGCGGAACAATAAAGATGAGTGGGATAAAGACCGCAAAAGCAAAGATGTTATAAACGGCTGAAATTCGCCCCCGTCTCTGTTCATCGTCGAACGAACCCCGCAGCACCAGATAAGCCATATACATCAGCATACCAATGGCAACACTATTCAGTTTAGGGTCGTTTGGCCAGGGTTCGCCCCAGGTGAAGTTCGCCCAGATAGAACCTGTCAGACAACCAAGCAGACCGAACAGAATGGCTGTATTCGCAAATTCAACGGCAACCAGGTCGTCGTCGAGTCGTCCGCTGCGGAGGTAGCGGACGGAGTAAACCGCTGAAGTTAGCAGCAGGGCAATCATGCTGAACCAAAGGGGAACGTGGAAATACACGTTCCGGATGCTTTCGTTCAAAATCGGCTGGCGGGGCACTACACCAAGCAGTCCCCGAAAGATAACATACGTAAGGATGATGACCGCCAGGGCCTTCCACCAATTCTTTTTCATATCAAGTAGCGCGGGAGAGTCCCGCTTATCTAATCTAACAGCGCGGGTTACCCCGCCAAGGCGGATCGCCCGCCATACTTAACTCCGCCATAAAAACGGAAACAACAACCAGGAAAGTGTCAGAACAATGGCATCAATTGCCAGTATTGTGCCTATTTCGCTCCAGCTTACGCTTCTATCCAGGCCATCAAGCGCATTTTTCGATACTTTAAGCAACATCAACAAAAGCGGCAGAATAACCGGAAAGCTCAACACCGCCATCAGCGTAGCCGGATTTTCGGCTTTGCTGGCAATGCCTGATACAAGGGTTAATGAAGAGGCAAAGCCCACCGCGCCCAGTACCAGAGTCAACAGGTAAAGCGGTACATCGTTGGCCTGATTCCCTAATACGAATGCATACACGCTAAAGCCCAAAAAAGCCAGCACGAGCATCAGGACAGTGTTGTAAAGGATTTTCGAGAGGATAATCTGTTGCGGACTGGCGAGGGTATAATAATACAACTGGCGTCCGGCCCGTTCCTGCACAAAACTTTTGGCAATGGCATTGATAGCCGTGAACAACAAAATAATCCAGAACAATGTATTCCAGACAATGGGTGTTAGCTGACCACGTCGCGCATTAAAGCTCAGGTAACAAACAAACACGGCCCCCACCATGTATAGCAACATTCCATTGAGGGCATACCGTTGCCGCCACTCCAGCAGAAACTCTTTCCGCATCAGCGCACTCAGTTGCCGTACCGATTCTGCCATACTTTCTCTATTAATTCGGCAAATTTACGGCGCAATGCTGATGCGAAAAAGAAATAGTTTACGGTTCTGCATTCGGATATTATCTGCTATTGCCGACCAGACGACTTTATGGCAGGATAATGGCCAATTAACCAACCGAAAAGGAGGTTTCGTGAACGAAGCGCCTGTTTTTAGCCTTACTAAAAAAGCAAAATAGCAGGTTGGCGTGGCGGATTTAAGTTCGGACGGAGTATGTTTCCGGCTAAGGGCAAGCTGAATCTCCCTGTTTAGTAAATAAAGGAGTGCATTATTAATGGATTTTTCTACGGGTTTTATTCTCTGCGGATTCTCATTCGTTGCCGGGTTTGTCGATGCGATCATTGGCGGAGGGGGGCTGATTCAAACACCGGCTATTCTGTTCAGCCTGCCACAGTATCCAGTTCCTACGCTTATTGGTACTACCAAAATACCCTCTTTATCCGGCAGCCTGATGGGTGCCTTTCAGTACAGCCGACGGGTGACGGTAGTGGCTCGTTTTATTGGTCCGATGATGGTGATTGCCTTTGCAGCCGCCTGGCTTGGGTCATGGACGCTCACGCGAGTACCCAATAGTTTTATGAAACCCCTTGCGCTGGTAATTTTAATAGGGGTGTTTATGTATACCCTGACTAAAAAAAATTTTGGTCAGGTGTCACATCGGATTGTCACGGCGAGCCAGCAACGTAGGCGCATGTGGCTCATGGGGGCCGGGATTGGTTTCTACGATGGATTCTTCGGGCCGGGAACCGGCAGTTTTTTGGTACTTGGGTTCATCACCCTTATTGGCTTCGACTTCCTGAAAGCCAATGCTCATGCCAAGCTGGTGAATGCATCGACGAATCTGGCGAGCGCGCTGTTCTTTTTCCGTGAAGGTCGAATCCTTTTTACTTTTGCCTTACCCATGGCTTTAGCCAATTTATCAGGGGCATTTTTAGGAGCCCGACTGGCTATTCTGAAAGGGAATCAATTTATCCGGGTGTTCTTTCTGGTGTTGATTGCGGCAACCATTCTGCGATTTGCGTGGGATTTGATAAAGTAGATTTGCATCAACAAACTTTCCGTCGTAAACTTGCGTTAATTAAACTGAATCTAAATAAAGATTAGACTCATTGACACCATGAGCAAGCGTAGCGTAGCTGACCTGAAAATTGGAGAACGAGCCACTATTGAGTCGTTCAATAATCAATTGATGTCGCTTAAACTGCTCGAAATGGGCTGTTTGCCCGGCGCTGAAGTTTGTCTGCACAGCAAAGCCCCGCTTGGCGATCCTATTTGTCTGAACGTAGCCGGTTATTGTCTGGCTATGCGCAAGTCCGAAGCCGCTACGATCCTGATCGATAATTAAACGTTTATAGGGTGTGGTTCACCACCGTGAGCACTCTGCTGTAAACCGTGAACTGCCTTGAAATCGTCTCCCACCATTGCCCTCGTCGGCAATCCTAACGCCGGTAAATCATCATTATTTAATCAGTTAACCGGTCTGCGTCAGAAAACGGGTAATTTCCCCGGTGTCACGATGGATAAAAAATCCGGAACGTGGCCAATTGATGCACAGTATACGGCAACCGTAATTGACCTTCCCGGCGTTTATTCCATCTATCCAAAGTCGCTGGACGAACAGATCGTAACTGATATTCTGGCTAACCCTGCCCATCCGGATTATCCGGACGTGTCAGTTGTGGTAGTCGATGCTTCGAATCTTCATCGAAATCTGCTTCTTTTCACGCAGGTAGCTGATCTGGGTGTGCCAACGGTATTGGCGCTCAATATGCTCGACGTTGCCCAGCAACAAAGCAAGGTGGTTAATTCGGTGCGTCTGGCCATGAGTCTGGGCGTACCTGTTGTCCGTATCAATGCCCGAACGGGCGAGGGGGTCGATCTGTTGAAGAAGGCGGTTTTGGGTCAGATACAGGAACCGGTTCTCCCCGGAAAGCTCTTCTTTGACCCGGCCGATGACGTGTCTGGGTTAATTGCTGACACCAAAGCGCAGTATGAGATTACCAATAATTATCTCGCTTTACAGTATATCATTCAGCATGATGGTTTCTCGTTCCTGAACCCACCCCAACGGAAAGCGCTGGATGCACTTATTGACAAGCATCAGTTTAGCGAGACTACGTTTCAGGCAGGCGAAACCATTACTCGTTACAAGCGAATTGCGGCCATTGTAACGGAAGTCGTAAGCGATCAGCGCCCCGCCAATCAGCCAACCTGGAGCCAGAAACTGGATCGGGTTCTGTTGCATCCGATTTGGGGCTATGCAATTTTTGGATTCGTACTGCTCTTGATATTTCAGGCTATTTTTGCTTGGGCACAGCCTTTCATGGACGCCATCGATTCTGGTGTCGCCTGGCTTAATGGGCAACTGAAAGAAAGCTTACCCGCTGGCCCGCTCACCGATTTGCTGACGGATGGCGTACTGGCCGGCCTTGGTGGTATTTTGGTCTTTATTCCACAAATCGCCTTCCTGTTCCTGCTGATCGCTTTACTGGAAGAGTCTGGGTATATGTCGAGGGTAATGGTCATCATGGACCGTATCATGCGAAAGTTCGGCCTCAACGGTCGGAGTGTGGTGCCACTTATTTCCGGTGTGGCCTGTGCCGTTCCTGCTATTATGGCTACCCGAAGTATTGGCACCCGGCGCGACCGACTCATTACCATACTGGTAACTCCACTGATGAGCTGCTCTGCCCGATTGCCCATTTATACTATACTTATTGCGCTGGTTGTACCAAGCACGCGTGTGGCAGGCGTATTTAACCTCCAGGGGATAGCCTTGATGGGCTTGTACCTGCTGGGGCTGGTGAGCGCCTTACTGGCTGCCTATGTGCTAAAAGTCCTGCTTAAGACTAAAGAACGAGGTTACTTCATTATGGAACTGCCCACCTTCAAGCTGCCCCGCTGGAACCATGTTGGGTTAACCGTTTGGGAGAGTGTCCGGTCCTTTGTGTGGGAAGCAGGGCGTGTAATTCTGGCCATCTCCATTGTGCTGTGGGTAGTGGCAAGCTATGGCCCCGGCAATGATATGGACGAAGCCGAAGCACGGGTGAAGCAGCAAAATCCGACGGCTGCATCCGATGCATTACAAGACCGAATCGCTTCCGAACGGCTGGAGGCATCCTACGCCGGGAATTTTGGTCATTTTATCGAACCTGTCATTCGTCCTTTGGGCTACGACTGGAAAATAGGCATTGCGCTGTTAAGTTCATTTGCCGCCCGCGAAGTGTTTGTTGGCACGATGTCAACAATCTACAGCATTGGGAGTGGTGCCGATGAGGAAGGCGTAACCATTCGGGAGCGGCTTCGGCAAGAGCGAAATTCAGAAACGGGCGAAGCAATGTACACACCCGCGCTGGCCTGGTCGCTGCTGATCTTTTACGTTTTTGCGATGATGTGTATGAGTACACTTGCTGCCACCCAACGCGAAACCAAGAGCTGGAAATGGCCCGCTGTTCAACTGGTGTATATGATGGCGCTGGCTTACATAACCGCTTTTGCTACCTACCAGCTCCTTAAGTAGACTACCAGAGAAGTTCTTTGGCGAGCATTGGGTAAATAAAGTAGCAAAGGATATACGCAAACAGTGCCAACGTTAAGCCGCCCAACGCAGTCGTTTGATCCAGCGTAAAGCGATTTCTGCGGATGGGGCGGCTTAAACGCCAATCCCTGTGGGTTGTGTTTTTCATGGTGTGCCGTACTAAAAACTTATAGTTTACAGCACACAAATTTCAAGCCTTATTGATATACATTTCAGCGCAGAAACCCTGAATTTACCCAGTAGGTATAACTACCTGTTTCTATAGTCATGAAATGCATATAATTCGATCACAAATTATTGTGTCTGTTTGTGATTAAGCGTATTCACATGTTCAATTGCATAGAGTGAATTCTACATTTTTTGGTACTGTTATTCCCAACTCAACGCATCAATTACGTCCGAAGCAATCATGCCAATGGGTCCCCTTTTTCGGGCAACCACATCACCGGCCAGGCCATGTGCAAAAACACCCAGAACGGCAGCTTCAACCGATTCGTAACGTTGCGCCAGCAGTGCCGTCAAAATGCCTGTCAGTACATCGCCTGTGCCGCCGGTACTAAGACCTGGATTTCCTGTCGAGTTGAAATGGATGTCTCCTTCGGGCGTTGCAATGGCTGAATAAGCCCCTTTTAGGACAACGACTACGCCATATTTTCGGGTGAATTCGCGCAGCAGGTCAAGCTTTTCATAATCATTATCCCACTTTTTAGTGAGTCGTTCAAACTCTTTTGGATGGGGTGTAAGAATACTGTTTTTAGGGAGATAGTTCAATAACTCCCGGTTTTCAGAAAGCAGATTCAAGGCATCGGCATCGACAACGACGGGCTTTTTCAGCATGGGCAACAGCTCTTTAAGCATCGCCAGCGTCTCGGGAGCTTTGCCAATACCGGGACCCATACCAATGGTTGAATAACTATTTGGGTCGGGTTCATCGTCCAGTTGGCTGCTTCCGGACAATACATGCTGATTTCGATCGGGGCGGCACATGGCTTCCGGCACAATCGTTTGTAGTGCTTCGTAACCGCATTGGGGCACCTGAACCGACAATAACCCCACTCCCGATCGTAAACAGGCGCGGGCGGCCAGTATAGCTGCACCAATCTTTCCATAACTGCCTACCAGTAACAGGGCATGGCCAAAGGTCCCTTTATTTGAAAAACGATCACGTTTGTGTAGCAGCAGACGGGCTTCCTTAGGCTGCGTAAAAAAATAGGAGGTATGGGCCTTGTCAATGAACCGTTTGTGTAATCCAATGTCCAGCGTGTGCCATTCGCCAACAAAAGGGCCGTTTTTAGGCAGCACAAAAGCGAGCTTTGGCAACTGGAATGAAATGGTGTAGTCGGGCTCAATAATCACATCGGTAGGTCCGTTTGGCTGGTCGGTGTATAAGCCGCTGGCAATATCGACGGCGACTACAGTAGCGGGAGCCCGGTTAATCGATTCGATAGCCGCTTTAACGATACCCTCTGCAGGACGGGATAAACCTGATCCCAAAATGGCATCGACGACAACTTCATTATGGCGAATGGTTGGAATATCGGTGGCTGATTCGATGTAATGAATTTCTGTTAGGAGTTTCAACCGACGATGGTTGTGCATGAAATCGTCAGATTCCCGTGGTGCGTACCGGACAACATGCACTTCAATCGGGTAAGCTCGCTCCAGTAACAATCGGGCAATGGCCAGGCCATCCCCTCCGTTATTACCCAGGCCGCAGAAAATTTTAGTTGGCGTTTTATTTGTGAATCGATCGGCAAACCACTCGACAAACGTGAGGGCGGCCCGCTCCATCAAATTAATGGGTGCAATGGGTTCGTGCTGAATTGTGTATTGGTCAAGGGAACGGATTTGATCAACGTTCAATATTTTCATAAGCTGTTGGATGACATCGGAGCGTAATTTCACAAAAGTATTTTCTCCTACTGATAAATTTACTATCTTTGCGGCTCATTTCGCAAATACTTATCTGGCGATTTATATACGGTCATGAGCGAGTTAATCAAATTAGTGGAGGCAGACAACGCGCAGCGTCGCACCGAGTTGCCCACATTCCGGGCGGGTGATACGGTAAACGTACACGTCAAAATCCGCGAAGGAAATAAGGAACGTATTCAGGTATTTACGGGAACGGTTATTCAGCGCCGTAACCCAAGTTCCGCCGGCGAGACTTTCACGGTCCGCAAAGTATCAAATGGCGTTGGCGTAGAGCGTATCTTCCCAATTCTGTCGCCCAACATCGACAAAATTGAAGTTGTTCGCCTGGGTAAAGTTCGCCGGGCACGGTTGTTCTACCTACGTGGTCGTCAGGGCAAAGCCGCTCGGGTTAAAGAGCGCAAGCCTAAAGCAGTTGTAGCCGCATAATTGCTTCAATTATTAGTCAATTCTGAAAAGCTGTCTGTAAAGACGGCTTTTTTTATGTTGGCCGCAACAGACTCCGGCTGTTGACGTAACTCGTGAACCAGCAACGGCCGGAGTCTGTTGCGGCTATTACTATGAACTTCTTTAAATACCAGGGTACCGGTAACGATTTTATTCTGATCGACGACCGGACCAAAACGTTTCCCGCAGCCGATCAGGCATTTATCGAACGGCTATGCCATCGGCGTTTCGGCATTGGGGCTGATGGATTGATTCTCCTCCAAAACGATCCGGATTACGATTTTCGGATGGTGTATTTCAATGCCGATGGCGCCGAGGGCAGCATGTGCGGCAATGGTGGCCGGTGTATTGTCCGGTTCGCCCACGACTTAGGCTTGTTCGACAGCGAAACTCGTTTTATCGCCGTAGATGGTGAACATCTGGCGATGGTTTCGGACGAAAGTATCTCGTTGAAGATGACTAACGTGTCCGGTATTGAAGACCGGCAGGGACTGACGTTCCTGAATACGGGATCGCCCCACGTTGTGCGCTTTGTCGATGACCTGGAGTCGTTTGATGTCGTGGCCGAAGGCCGAGCCATTCGATACAGCGAACCTTTTCGGCCGGGCGGCACAAACGTTAATTTTGCCCAGGTAGTTGATGAAAATACCGTATTTGTCAGAACCTACGAACGGGGGGTAGAGGACGAAACCTACTCCTGCGGTACCGGTGTAACGGCCGTGGCTTTAGTCGCTCACCAGCAACTGGGTATGTCTGCTCCCGTCTTTATCCGAACGATCGGTGGCAACCTTCGGGTATCCTTTAACCAACTGGTTGGTGGTGGCTTCGATTCCATTTACCTCATTGGTCCTGCAAATCGTGTTTTTGCCGGAACTATAACTGTTTAGTGTATTAGGCAGTTAATTAAACTGCCAGCACTATTCAGGAAAATGATTATTTATAAAAATAAAGGGTTACTGCCATCTATTTGGCATTTTCACACCGGACCTACGGCAAAAGCGCTGTTGGGTCGATTGATTATCATCGTTATTTATGTAACCGTTGTCACGTTTGCAGAGATGCACTATACAGATATGCGTCTGAAAGATACCCCTTCTTCATTCTTGGGAGCAATGGGCATTCTGCTTAGTCTGTTGCTTATTTTTCGGACCAATACTGCTTACGACCGGTTTTACGAAGGACGTCAGGCATGGGGCGTACTGGTCAATAACTGCCGGAACCTGGCCATTTATTTTAATGCCGTTCTACCCGAAGGCGATGTCATAAGTCGGGAGTTTTACGCGAAAGCCATTTCTAATTTTCCTTTCGCGCTGAAGAATCACCTGCGCGAGAGCAGCAACACCAGTGAGCTGGATATAATCGAAGAAGGTGAACGGCGTGACCTGAGCAACTTCGATCATAAACCAGCCGGGGTATCGAACCAACTCTGGGTGAAAACAGAAATCCTCTACCGGGAGGGGCAAATATCTGAATCGCAGCACATTAACCTGAATCAGTATTTAACGACGCTGATGGACGTGTGCGGCATCTGTGAGCGGATCAAGAGCACACCCATTCCATTCTCTTACATGTTGTTCATCAAGTTGTTCATCATGCTTTATGTAACGCTGTTGCCTTTTACGGTTATAACTGCCTTTGGTTACCTCACCATACCGGCCGTTGTCCTTACATCGTACATACTGGTTGGGCTGGAAATGATTGGCGAAGAAATTGAAGAGCCTTTCGGAATAGAACGCAATGACTTACCATTGAATCAGTTAAGTCAGCTGATTCGTGTGAATGTACACGACATTTTACAGATTTATCTACCCCATGTCGAAAAACAGGCTGCCAAGCCGGGTTTCACGATTATGACCTGATCTTAATCGACGGCTTCGATAATGCCGCCGTGCAGGTGGTAAATGGCTTTAGTCTGTAAGTCGGGTTGGCGGAGCAAATCTTTGGCCGCCACCCGGCTTCTGACGCCGTTGGTACAAATAACGAGCAGGGTCGAAAAGGGCAAAAGTTCTGCTTTTCGGGCTCGTATGTCAGGTAGGGGGATATTCAGACCACCTATGTTGAATTCCTCAAATTCCCACTCGTCGCGCACATCAACAACTGCGGTATGCGGCTCATGCCGTAATTTCTCGAGTTCGGGAAGTGTAATATCTGTGAACGTGTGTGTGATCATACACGGCCATAACAAACTTTTCGGAAGGGCTGTTCGGTGATGAGCCTATCGTCTGGAAATTGCCAGGATGTCGATCTCCTTTATTTTCTGACGACTCCCCCAGCCGCATAGTAACTCAACTTGTTTTCCTGTTTCCACAAAACGAACAAAAACGGCCCGTTCCACCGAGTTTGGTAAGGGCGGGATCTCACTAATCGCCTGATGGTACAAAGGGAGTGAACTCGCTGTGGGTTTACGCCAACTGGCTATTCCGGCAGTGTCTGCTCGATCGATGGCCAGCCGGACAAAATCTTCACAACCATCAGCAATACTGCTGTTGTCTGTGATAAAAGCAGCCTCAGTGCGTTCGCCGGGGTTGACTGTTGTTGTCGATTGGCATCCGAACAGCAGCGCCAAAAGGAGGAGTGAAGACGAATTCATATCATTTAAGGGGGCTTTATCGTACTGACCCAATCAGGCGGCAATCAGTTGCAAATGCACTTGTTCTTACGTCGACTCTGTCAATCTGTCAGAAATGAACAGGCTGGAACAGGATTTGACGACCTCAAAACAGACTCATAATCTTACTAACATAAATTATGGAAGCTGTACAAACCGAAAAGGGACAAATCTCAATCCATACCGAGAATATTTTCCCAATCATTAAGAAATTCCTGTATTCAGACCACGAGATATTTCTGCGTGAGTTAGTCTCAAACGCAGTCGATGCTACTCAGAAACTGCGTCAGCTGTCTTCGTTCGGTGAATTTGGGGGTGAATTGGGTGAACTGAAAGTGACGGTTTCACTGGATGAGGAAGCCAAAACGATTACCATCAGTGACAATGGCATTGGCATGACCGCCGATGAAATCAAAAAATACATCAACCAGATTGCTTTCTCCGGTGCTACCGACTTTCTGGAGAAATATAAGGACAAGACGGACGACAAAGGACAGATCATCGGTCACTTTGGCCTGGGCTTTTACTCGGCGTTTATGGTGGCTGAGACAGTAGACATCGTTACCAAATCGTATCGGGATGGTGCTGAGGCTGTGCGTTGGACCTGCGATGGCTCTACAGAGTTTGAGTTAACACCCGCCGAGCGAGCCGACAGAGGTACAGATATAATTCTGCACATAGCACCCGACTCCGAAGAGTTTTTGAGCAAGAGCCGCTTGCAGGGAATTCTCGACAAGTATGCCCGCTTCCTGCCCGTTGCCGTCGAGTTTGACGGAAAAGTTGTCAACAACACCAATCCGATCTGGACGAAGTCGCCGGCCGATCTGACCGACGAAGATTACAAGAATTTCTACCGGGAACTGTACCCGATGGGGGAGGAGCCGCTGTTCTGGATTCACCTGAATGTGGATTATCCATTCAACCTGACCGGTATTTTGTATTTCCCGCGCATCAAGAATGAACTGCGGTTTCAGCGCGAGAAAATCCAGCTCTACAGCCGCCAGGTATTCATTACCGATGAAGTGAAGGACGTAGTTCCCGATTTTCTAATGATGTTGCATGGCGTTATTGACTCGCCCGATATTCCGCTCAACGTATCGCGGAGTTTCCTGCAGGCAGATAGTAATGTCAAAAAGATCAACGGCTACATCACCCGGAAAGTCGCCGATAAATTGAACGAGCTCTTCAACGCCGACCGAAAAGGCTTTGAAGAGAAGTTCGACGACATTGGTCTGTTCATCAAATACGGTATTCTGAGCGATGATAAGTTCTGGGAGAAAGCCAAAAACTTTGTGCTACTGAAAAATACCGAGGGCGTTTTCACCACGCTGGATGAGTACCGCGAGAAAATACAGGCCAACCAGACAGACAAAAATGAAACGCTGGTTATGCTGTACACGTCTGATCGGAAACAACAGGACGCCTATATTGAATCGGCTCTACGCCGGGGTTACGATGTGCTCCTGATGGACAATGTTATTGACGCTCACTTCATTAACGCTCTGGAGCAGAAACTGGAAAAAGTGCATTTCCAGCGCGTAGACGCCGATACGCTCGACAAGTTAATCGACAAAGGGTTGAACAATGAAAGCGTTTTGTCGGAGGCCGATCAGACGAAACTGAAAGAGGTATTTGAGCAGGTGCTGGATAACAAAATGCTGCAGGTGAGTGTGGAGGCCCAGCCAACTGACGAACTGCCCGTAACGATTACGATGCCTGAGTTTATGCGTCGGATGAAGGACATGTCCGCTCTCTCGGGCGAGCAGTCGTTCTACGGTAATCTACCGGTTACGTACAACATTGTTGTCAACGCAAACCACCCGCTGATTGGCAAAGTTCTTGCCGAAGCGGATACCGATGCGCAAAAAGCACTGGTGAAGCAGGTGTACGATCTGGCACTACTTGCCCAAAATATGCTGACGGGTGCCGACCTGACCGCCTTCGTGAAACGGACGGTTGCCGGATTAGCCTAGTAATCAGTAGTTATCACTTAAAATGGGGCACAAACGATTTCGAATTAATGAAATCGTTTGTGCCCCATTTTAAGTGATTGACCCAAAAGTCGGGTAAAATCAGCTTGGACAGAGCGCTTTTAAAGGTGTTACGGGCTAAGCTTAGGCGATTTATCGGTGCGCGTAAACCAGATTTTCCGGCGAGCAACTAAACGCCCGATGAAAAAAATCAGTACCAGAAAGATAACAACGGCTGCAACCAGCGGCAGAAAGATGCTAAAGATGGACAGCCCGACAGAGGCCACATTTTCGCCCGTTGCGACAACAGGATTGGCCAGTCCGCCCGTGGTAGCGGTAGAACCAAGCCGTAGTAGACTCGTTCCGGCTTGTATGATTCCAGCCGTGCTGCCGCCGAGCATCAGACCAAGTCCCCAGTGGAGTAACGGATTATCGATTTGAAGAAAAGACGTACTCAGCAGGGTTCCGGCAATGATGGCAGTGGGAGTGGCAATGGTATCGAGCGCGTTATCGAGCCAGGGAATGTAATAAGCGCCAAGCTCAAAGAGAGTAGCCACGCTTAGCCCCAGTAGGGCGGGCCAGCCGCTGAGCCACTCGAAGCCGGTCATGGTATTGATAAATCCCAATTTAGTGGCCAGACTGGCAATCAAAAGCGGTACAAACACCCGAAAGCCACAGCAGGCCGCCAGACCGACGCCAACGCAGGCGCTCATTATCCATTCAAGAGACATACTAATTACGCGTTAGGGTAGATGGTTCAAAGTATACCAGTGGTTCTAAGACCATAATTTAACTACCAGAAACCCGAACCGATTGTTTCAGCCGAAAAACTGGGAATTGAAATTCATCAGGAAGGCTTCGTCGGTGGCGCGGGTCAAGGCCGTGTACAACCAGCGGACGAATTCGTCGTTCACCTGGCCCTCGGGTAGAAAACCCTGATCGACAAAAACGGCGCTCCATTGCCCCCCCTGGGCCTTATGGCAGGTGAGTGCGTACGCAAACTTTACCTGCAAGGCGTTGAGGTAAGGGTCACGACGAATCGCTTCTGACCGTTCTTTCTTGCTTTTAATGTAAAAGTAGTCCTTGGCAACACTTTCGTACAGTGCCTTATACTGATCAGCCGTCAGCGAGGGGACCGGCGTATGAAGCGTATCGAGCATGATTTTGGCATCGAAATCGGGTTGCTCTTCGTAGTCGATCAATCGCAGCGTGACTGTGGCGAAGCGAAAACCATGCATCTCTTCCTTGTTGCGGATTTTTTGCACTTCCGCAAATTCACCATTGGCCAGAAAACCTGCCGGGGAGTCTTCCTCAAGCACTGTATAGTTGTTTCGGGCAATCATGAGCATATCTCCGGCGTCGAGTTCTTCTTCGCACTGGTCAATCATGCGTCGAACAAACTGGTTGTACTGCACCGCCGACTTATTGGATCGGCAAATGATCGCTGTATTCTCCCGGCCGTATTTGTCGTACGCGTACCGAATGCCGTCTTCCAGCTTAGTCAACGGCATTTTGTAAATGTCGCTGAATGAACGGACGTTGAGTTGAATGGGCGGTATTTCGCCGTTTCCAGTAGAGGAATCGCTGTCATTTAGCAGGGCATCAAAACCAACCGCCTTAGGGGTAGGAGAGGTGCCATCGAGCAGCATCCTGAGGCCCGTTGCGTTGTACAAAATTCCTGACTCTTCATCCTGGCGCATGACTTCGGTCAGTTCCTGCTCGTACACAGTCATGTCGAAAGCACTGGCCAAAAACCCCCGGTCGAGGGCAGGGCTCAACTCCCGGCCAACGGGGGGTAACTGAGCCGTATCGCCCACGAGCATAAGTTTATTGCCGGGGCCTTCAAAGACAAAGTCGATCAGGTCGGTCAGCAGGCCTTTCCCCCCGAAGTCGGCTTCATCGGAAATCATTGAAGCCTCATCGACTATAAACAGCGTGTCTTCATGGTAATTCTTCTGTCGTTGAAAAGCCAGATTACCTGAACCGGGATCAGCTACCTGTCTATATATTTTTCGGTGGATGGTCTGGGCTGGTTTCTTGGCATAATTGGTCATGACCTTAGCGGCCCGTCCAGTGGGAGCCAATAGAACCGATTTATAGCCAAAACGGGGAAGTACTTTGATAAGCGTGCCCACGAGTGTTGTTTTGCCGGTACCGGCATAGCCTCTCAGTAAAAAACAATCGCGATAATGGGCAACTTCTTCTTTGGAGATGAACTGGCCAATCTGTTCGAAAAATTGCTCCTGGCCCGGAGTAGGCTTAAAAGGGAAACGTTTGGCCAGCAAATGGGCGGCCGTTTGGGTTTCGTTCATGGGTCTAATTTACGAAAAAAGGGCCAAAGTGAAAAGAGAACGTACAAGCCAGGATTCCCCAACTTTTTATTTTTTTAATCCTTTTTTTAGCTCACCTTTCCTCCCTTCAACCTTTTTGTTATCTTCACCCTATACTAATTACCCTCCTACATGAACATACGCCAAATACTTCAGGGAAAGCGCATTAACGCGCTTTATAGTGTCTCCTCAGACCAAACGGTACTGGATGGGCTCAAGGTCATGGCCGAAAAAAATATCGGCGCTTTACTCGTAGTCGATGACGGTGAGCTAACGGGCATATTTTCAGAACGAGATTACGCACGTAAGGTAATTCTGAAAGACAGACATTCCGATGATACACGCATTGCCGATGTTATGACGGCCAGTGTCATTACGATAGGCCCTGATCAGACATTGGAAGAAAGTATGGTGATCATGTCTGATCGACATATTCGGCACTTACCTGTGGTAGACAAGGGCGAATTAATCGGAATTATCTCTATCAATGACATCGTAACTGCCATCATACGCGATCAGAAAACGCGCATCGACTCGCTGGAAAGCTATATATCGGGAAGCCCGTATTAAATTAGTATTGGGAGCTAGGAGTGAGGAGTTGCTGATGCCAGCAAACAAATGACGCGTCAGCAACTCCTCACTCCTAGCTCCTATTACTACCCTTTACCTACTAATGCTTAAAATCTGTTACCTTTGCGTCCCCAAATACGTTTAAGATTGTGACAGAAGTAGCGGATAAGCTGAAGCGGGTAGAAAAGGTTTCTTTAGGGAGTGACAAATTGGCCGACAATGTCGATTTGCCTCGTGAAGAAGTACTTAAGTTGTATGGTAACCGTCTCCGACTTCGGGTTTGTGGGTTGTATCGGGAAGGTGATCAGTTATTAATGGTTCGCCATCGGGGAATTAGCCCTACCAACACATTCTGGTGTCCGCCAGGCGGGGGAGCCCAGTTTGGCGAAAAGGCACCGGCAGCCCTCACCCGTGAGTTTCTGGAAGAAACAGGACTGGAGATCGAGCCAGGTGACCTCTTGTTCGTTAACGAATTTATGCTGCCTCCCCTGCACGCTATGGAACTGTTCTTTACCGTTAACGTAACGGGTGGCCAGCTTCATCAGGGAACAGACCCCGAAATGAGTTTGGGCGGCCAAATTATAGAAGAAGTACGCTTGATGACGTTTGCTGAAATAAAAAGCTACCCTCCCGAGGAGGTACACGACCTGTTTCGATACTGTAATTCGCTCGACGAGGTGTTTCAATTGAAAGGATATCTGAAATAAACCCGTCGTCCTAACTGGTTTGCTTTTTGTAGATTTACTTTTCACCATCAACTAAAAACTGGCTGCCCCGATACCGTGCAAATCGCTGTTACCATATCTCCGACCGTACAAATTAGCGCCGATTCGTTCGACGCCGGGCTTGCCAGTAAATCCGTATTAAGTCTGGAGGTGGGCCGGGAAAGGTTTCGGTTTATGGTGCAGGATAGTCGCGGACAGGGTTTATACCTGGAAGATTACACATTTCCATCCCTGCTTACCGAGCGTTCGATAACCGGTGTGCTGCCGGATGTGTTTCGCGAGCACCCGGTGTTATCGGCAGGTCCCTGGCAGGAAATACGTATCGGGGTCAATTCTCCTTCGTTTACATTAATTCCGGCTCCTCTCTTTCGAAAGGAATACGCCGGAAGTTACCTGGCACTCATGCGCGGCAGTGCATTACCCGCTCATGAGTTTGCCCAATCTTATGCCCATACTGCCGAAGGGTTTCTGTCGGTATTCAATATGGAGCATCCTTTAGCCGATTTCTTTTCTGAAATTTATCCGCTCCAGCCCCTGGTTTATATTCATCAGGTCGGCACATTGATTCAGGCTACGGCCGATCTGGATCGGCATGCGTTGACATCGGCGAACGTTTATTTATTCTTCGAAGATGAATTTGTCACCATCATCTGCCGAAATGCGCATAAGGTAGGCTTCTGCAATCGGTTTGGGTATAAAAATGTGCAGGATCTGACCTATTACATACTGTACGTCTTTGAAGCACAATCCCTGGCACCGGAGTCGACACCCCTCTTTCTGTACGGGGAGATAACTCCCTTTGCCGAAGCCTACGCCGAATTAAGCCGATTTATGCCGAAACTGACATTCGGACAGATTCCGCCTGGTCTTCAGCTCTCATCGGCATTCGAGGACCTGCCCAATCATCGATACCTGAGTCTATACGGGTTAGGTTTACTGAGTGAATAGAAATACTATAGGTATACTCGTATTCATTCGATTCACTCATTCTCTTTATATGAAGCGTATTGCCCTTTTTCCCGGTTCATTCGACCCATTTACACGTGGTCATGAAGACATTGTTCTGCGAGGATTGCAGTTGTTCGACGAAGTTGTTATTGGCATCGGGAGAAATGCCCGTAAAGAGCGCTATTTTCCGCTGGAGCAAATGACCGGGTTAATTGAGGAGGCCTTCCGTTCTACACCTGCCGTGAAGGTTATCAGTTATGATGACCTGACGGCTAATGTAGCCCGAAAAGTGGGAGCCCGCTTTTTACTGCGCGGGCTTCGTAACACCACCGACTTTGAATATGAAAACGGAATTTCGCAAGTTAACCGTTACGTGTACGAAGACGTCGAAACAGTATTCCTGATCACTTCGCCAAATCTTGCCCCAATCAGTTCCAGCATTATACGCGATCTGCACCGGTATGGGCAGGACGTCGATGCGTTTTTGCCCTATCAGTTAGCCAGGCCGGGAACAGAAAAGTAATGCAGGGTAGCGCACGGCTGCTCATGTGCATCAAACCTTGCCGTTCACGAGCTTATTAACTTCATCGATAACGTACCGAATTGAGCTGAAGGAGTTCGCCAGGGCCAACTTTGTTTCCCGCTGGTCGAACCAGACGAGTTGCTCAATATCTTCTTCAACCTGTGGGGCCATACGGCTGTCGTCGAGTGCCCGCATCCGGTACCATTTAGTCCGCTTTAAAATACGGCTTCCATTGAGGGTATAAGTATGCCAGGTTGTACAGATGCGTTCGCCTACAGATACCCGAACCCCTGTTTCTTCCTTCACTTCCCGAACGGCTCCCTGCCGGGAGGATTCGCCATCATCCAGTTTTCCTTTGGGTAAGTCCCATACACCCCGGCGGAACATCAGCAGCATTTTATCGCCTTTGAAGACAACCCCACCAGCGGCTTTTATGATCTTGAATGGTTTTTTTATGGCTTCCTCGCAGGCTTCTTTATCCAGGCAACCCAGCGTAACGGAAAGCAAATGGTCGGCATCACTTTTCTGAAGTAGCGTTAACAATTTACTGACCGTAGCCGGAGTAGCGTTCAGCAGCAGCAAGTGACCGTTCAAGGAATCTTGTTTAAGCAGTTCTAAACGAGCATCAACGATCAGATCGTAATCCACGAATGTCGGGTGATTTGCCAATGCGGGATTGGTCAGTTGCGTTGCGGCTTTGGGGCCAACGAGCCGGATAGGGCGGTCGTTTATGAAAACAATCATTAGAAGATATGCGGTTCGAACTGTAAAAGTACTAAAACAGATGGTCTATCATACGGTTATATCTGTTGCAAACCAGTTCCATTTCTATATTTTTGCAACAGGTCAATCATCCTCTTTGTGGAACTTCTCATTATTTTTCTTCTGACACTGCTGAATGGCGTATTTTCAATGTCGGAAATTGCTCTGGTATCCTCCCGTAGATCAAAGCTGGAAACAGCCGCAAAAAATGGAGATCGGCAGGCGCAGGTTGCCCTCGATTTATCGAATTCCCCCAACCGCTTTCTGTCGACCGTACAGATTGGCATTACACTGATTGGTATATTACTGGGTATTTTCTCGGGAGACAAACTGACTACCGATGTTCAGGCGTTTGTGGCGCAGGTTGATGTTATCCGTCCATACGCACACTCTGTTGCGGTGGTTTTGGTGTTGTTGCTGCTTACGTACCTTTCGCTGGTGTTCGGTGAGTTGGTGCCCAAACGAATTGGTCTCTCAAACCCCGAGGGGATTGCCAAAACCATGGCTGCTCCCATGATTTTTCTCTCCCGGCTAACATCCCCGTTTATTGCGCTCCTGACAGTATCGAGTGATTTACTGCTCAAAATACTGAATATTCGACCGAACGAGAATGCTGTAACGGAAGAGGAAATAAAAAGCCTTATTCAGGAAGGAACATCCGGTGGGGCCATTGAAGAAATTGAACAGGAAATAGTTCAGAATGTTTTTCAACTCGGCGACCGGAAAATTACCTCCCTCATGACCAACCGCCAGGAAATCGTTTTCCTGGATCTGGAAGATGAACCCGCCGAAAATAAAGCCCGCATTCTCGAACATAAACACTCCGTATACCCGCTCTGCAATGGTGGAGTTGATGAGGTGGTTGGGTTGATTTATACAAAAGATTTTTTGGGCAGAGATCTGGACAATGAACTCCTGCACCTGACAGATATGAAGCGGGATGCGCTTTTTGTTCCTGAAAATAATAAAGCGTATCAGGTACTGGAGCGATTTCGGGAGCGCAGACAATACGTTGGGGTTATCGTTGACGAGTACGGGGGCGTACTGGGCATTATTACCCTGAACGATATTCTGGACGTGCTTGTAGGCGATATTAACGATGATGTAAACTCCGATTACGAGATTCGTGAGCGCGAAGACGGAACCTTCCTGATTGACGCCCAATTACCTTTCGAAGATTTTATTTCGTATTTCTCCATCAATATAAGCGCACAGGCGCGTCGCGAACTCACGGGATTTGACACCCTCGGCGGATTTGCGCTCCATATTCTTAAAGACATCCCCAAAGCGGGAGAAACCTTTGTCTGGCAAAACTACCGGTTCGAGATCATTGATATGGATAAAAGCCGAATCGATAAAATTCTGGTTAAGAAGCTGGCCGAAGAGTAAACAACCTGTAAGGAAACGAGTTATAGATGAAAACAAATTCATCAATACTCATGCGACACTTCAGCCCCGATGCCAATGAGTTGACCGGTAACACATCCAGCCGTGTTCCGACCGGTATGGAAAATGACCCAAATGCTGATGAAGAAGTGATTGATCAGCAGGGAGGCAATTCGCCAACCCAGCAAGTCCACCCAAAACCAGTCGAAAAATCAGCGAAAATAGCTCCTGACGATTTAGCTGCATCAATTGCCTATGCGCTCGACGGCAGCGGTCCCGGCCCGACCAACGACAAACCAAATGTATCCGGTCATGAAATTATTTCTGAAGGAATTACGGGTGCCGGACCTGAGGACGAAGAAGATGCCTTGCGCGCGTAAGTGAACTCACACCACTTCTTTGTACTGCATTCGGTACAGGTTGGCGTAAAAGCCCTCCTGCTGAAGTAACTCTTCGTGGTTGCCCTGCTCCACAATGCGACCCTTGTCTACTACAATAATGTTGTTTGCTTTTTGAATCGTGGACAACCGGTGAGCAATGACAATGGCGGTGCGGCCTTTCATCAGTTTCCCGATAGCATCCTGAATCATCTCCTCTGTTTCGGTATCGACGGAGGAGGTCGCTTCGTCAAGGACGATAATTTTGGGGTCCTGAACCATGGCCCGTACGAACGAAATTAACTGCCGCTGTCCTACCGAGAGGGTTGAACCACGTTCCATTACATTGTATTCGTACCCGCCCGGCAATCGCTCAATAAAATCATGAACACCAACGAGTTTGGCTGCTTCGACTATTTTCTCGCGGCTGATACGCTTGTCGCCCAGCGTAATATTATTTTCGATGGTGTCCGAAAATAGAAAAACATCCTGAAGCACAACGCCGATATTCCGGCGGAGATGGCCTAGTTCGTATTCGTGAACATCAACATCATCGACCTTGATTTCGCCTTTGTTGATGTCGTAAAAGCGGCTCAACAAGTTGATGATCGATGATTTACCCGCGCCGGTGGCACCCACGAACGCGACCGTTTCGCCGGAGTTGACCCGAAAGGAGATATCCCGAAGCACCCAGTCTTCGTTGTTGTAGGCAAACCAGACATGGTTAAACTCGACATCCCCGCGAATGGTGGTTGGTGCGTATGAGCCATTGTTGACAGTAAACTCATCGCTATCCAGCAGTTTCAGAATACGGTCGGTGCTGACGATACCCATTTGAAGGGTATTGAAGCGGTCGGCCAGCATCCGAATCGGGCGAAAAAACAGGTTGATGAACATCACAAAGGCCGTAACCGTCCCGAACGTAACATCCGAACTTATGATTTGCTGGGCACCGTACCAGACAACCAGACCAACGGCCACCGCCGAAATGATATCCGCAACGGGATAGTACACGGAGTAGTACCAGATGGAGCGAATGTTGGCCGCCCGGTGCTCGTCGTTAATAACCCGGAATTTTTCAGCCTCAATCTTCTCACTGCCGAAAATCTGGACGATGTTCATGCCCGTAATATGTTCCTGAACAAAGGAGTTCAGATTGGCAACAGCCGTCCGAACTTCGTTAAATGATTTCTTGATCTTTTCCTTGAAAACATACGTGCTGAACAGCATCAGCGGAATGGTCGAGAGACTAATGGCCGCCAGCCGCCAGTCGGTATAAAACATCACGCCGATGATCAGGACCAGTTGTAGAATATCGCCCGCGATAGCCGCCATCCCCTCACTGAACACATCGGCCAGTGTTTCAACGTCCGAAATAGAACGGGTCACCAACCGGCCAATAGGCGTGTTGTCGAAGAACTTGAGCCTTAGGTGGAGAATTTTGTGATACAACTGCACACGAATGTCCCTGATAACATACTGCCCCAACCAACCGGATAGGTAGGTATTCATGAATTGAATGAGCGCCTGAGCCACCAGTACGCCAATCATGATGATGAGCATGGTGGTCAGTTGCTGATAATCGCCCATGGCGATTACGTTATCGATGGTATAACGAATAAGCAGGGGCGTTAGCGGAGCCAGGCAAGCCGCCAGCATAATAATGCCGATCAGCGCGTAAAAACGCGTCTGATAGGGTTTAATAAACGCGTATAATCGTCGGAGTATGGCTAGATCGAAAATCCGACCTGACTTTTGTTCTTCGTTCACGGGGTAACCAAAAAGGGCAAGTTCAGAATTGTAACAGCGTTTTTAGCCCGAACGTTTCAGCCAAAATATGATTTGGTCTGGTCCGGAACGGAATCGGGTAGCAGTAAAAACGGATTACAGTCGCTTTATTTGACAAGGTCTGACTTAAAAACGATTTATGAAACGGCGTATGTTCACCCGGCTGGTTACCGCCCTGCCGGTTAGTTTGGGGATTAACCCGATAAAAGCAAGCGATAGCTTTTTACAACCAACAACGGCAACCAACGCGGCCAATGAGGACCGGGCTTACTGGTTGCAAACCTTGCTCAAAGTTGTCGATCCGGTGTTAACGGCGCTGGCGCAGAATCGGCTGAAAGCGTCAATGCCCGTCGAATCCGCGCCGGGGCAGCAGCCGGGTCGCCTGATCGTGTCACACCTCGAAGCACTGGGCCGGACTATGGCCGGGCTGGCACCCTGGCTCGAACTCAGCGCCGACGATGATGTGCAGGAGAGTCTGCTCCGACAACGCTACCTCGACTTGTCGCGGCAGGCAATTGCCAACGGGGTCAACCCAAAATCGCCCGATTATTTGAATTTTACCAAAGGAGGACAACCGCTGGTCGATGCCGCTTTTCTGGCGCATGGCCTGGTTCGTTCTCCTAAATTATGGCATGCCCTCAGTACCACCGAACAGGCCAACGTGGTGAAGGCCCTGCAGGCCAGCCGGGTTATCAAACCGGGTTACAATAACTGGCTACTCTTTAGTGGCATGGTCGAAGCGGCTTTATTGAAGTATGCCGGTGCTGGCGATGAACTGCGTATGGATTACGCCATCCGGCAGCACCAGGCGTGGTACAAAGGGGATGGCGCTTACGGCGATGGGCCCGACTTTCACTGGAATTATTACAACAGTTATGTTATTCAGCCCATGCTGATCGATATTGTTAAGACGCTGGCCGAGGCCGGAAAAGCGGAAAAGGGACTGTACGAAACCCTGCTGGCTCGTGCGCAACGCTACGCGATTATTCAGGAGCGGTTAATTGCGCCCGACGGTTCGTTTGCCGCTTTTGGCCGGTCGCTGGCATACCGATGCGGGGCATTTCAGTTACTGGCCCAAATCGCTTTACAGGAAAATCTTCCGACAGAGCTGTCGCCCGGTCAGGTACGTTCGGCACTGACGGCGGTCATTCACCGAACTATGGATAGGGAAGGTACCTTTGATGCCAAAGGCTGGCTACAAATTGGTTTGTGCGGTCATCAGCCCGCTATCGGCGAAACTTACATTTCAACGGGCAGCCTGTATTTATGTTCAGTGGCGTTTCTGCCGCTGGGTTTATCAGCCATAGACCCCTTCTGGTCGGCCCCCGCAACCGACTGGACGGCCAAGAAAATATGGTCGGGGCAAAATGTACAAACCGACCATGCGATAAAGGGGTAAAGAACTAAGAGCCGGAAATGTGTGTCTCCGGCTCTTTATATATTGTTTCTAAATAGCTTAGCTTACCGTTCCGCCATTCCAGACAGCATCACCGGGGGCAATGAGGGCTAGTTTGCCATCGCGGTCTTCGGCCATCAGGATCATCCCCTGCGATTCGAAGCCCATCATCTTGCGCGGGGCCAGATTGGCCAGGAAGGTCACCTGTTTGCCGATGATCTCTTCGGGGGTGAAATGCTTGGCGATGCCGCTCAGAATCTGCCGTCCGCCCAGGCCGTCGTCTACTTTTAATTTCAGAAGCTTGTCGCTTTTAGGTACCCGTTCGGCTTCGGTGATGGTACCGATACGGATATCCATTTTCGCGAAATCATCGTACGTAATCTCGTCCCTCAGGGCCGGAACGGTCTTGGTTTCTAACTCATTCATGCGTTTGGCATTCAGTAATTTCTGAATCTGTGTGTTTATTTCGTCGTCTTCTATTTTGGCGAACAGTAACTCACCTTTACCCAATTCGGTACCCGTAACCAGCAAATCGGCCCGGCCTGCGTTTGTCCAGTTAAAATGCTCGGTAATATTGAGCTGGCTGCGAAGCTTCTGCGTTGTGAAGGGCAGGAACGGCTCGCAGACGATGCTCAGGTTCGCCGAAATTTGCAGGGCTATGTTTAGGATCGTGTTGGCGCGGATTTGGTCCGTTTTTATTACCTTCCAGGGTTCTGTTTCAGCCAGGTATTTATTGCCCAGTCGAGCCAGATCCATCAGGTGCCCCAGCGCTTCCCTGAATTTATAACTCCCAATGGCCTGCCCGATGCGGTCGGGGAAAAGGGCTAACTCATCCAGTACCTGTTGGTCGTAATCGGTCAGCTCGCCAATAGCCGGTACTTTTCCATCGCAGAATTTCTGAGTCAAAACCACCGCCCGGTTCACGAAATTGCCGAATATACCAACCAGTTCAGCGTTGTTGCGGGTCTGGAAATCTTTCCAGGTAAACTCACTGTCTTTGGTTTCGGGGGCATTGGCCGCCAGCACGTACCGTAATACGTCCTGTTTGCCGGGTAGTTCCTCCAGATATTCGTGGAGCCAGACGGCCCAGTTGCGGGATGTACTGATCTTGTCGCCCTCCAGATTCATGAACTCATTGGCGGGCACATTGTCGGCGAGGATGAAACTGCCCTCGGCCATGAGCATGGCGGGGAAGATAATGCAGTGGAAAACGATGTTGTCCTTGCCGATAAAATGTACCAGTTTGGTGTGTTCGTCACGCCAGTACAGCTCCCAGTCCCGACCTTGTTCGGCGGCCCATTCTTTGGTCATGGATATGTAGCCAATGGGGGCATCGAACCACACGTAAAGCACTTTGCCATCGGCGTCGGGAAGGGGGACTTTAATGCCCCAATCGAGGTCGCGGGTCATGGCACGGGGGCGAAGGCCTTCTTTAAGCCACGACTGGCACTGGCCGGATACGTTCGTTTTCCATTCGGGATGACTGTTAACGTAATCCTCAATCTTTGGCTGCATCCGGTCAAGGGGCAAAAACCAGTTCTTGGTCGAGCGCAGCACTGGTTTAGAACCAGATAGGGTAGAGTGTGGCTCAATAAGTTCGGTGGGGCTGAGGGCGGTGCCGCAGCGCTCGCACTGGTCGCCGTAAGCATTAGGGTTTCCGCAAACGGGACAGGTACCCACAATGTAACGGTCGGCCAGAAACTGCCCGGCTACTTCATCGTAATACTGTTCGGTCACCTCCTCATCAAAATCACCCTTTTCGTAGAGGTTAGTGAAAAACTCCTGCGACGTTTCGTGGTGGATCTGGTTCGACGTGCGAGAGTAAATATCGAAGGAAATACCAAAGTCGCTGAAGGCCTGCTTGATCTGTCCGTAGTATTTATCGACGACTTCCTGCGGAGTAATGCCTTCTTTTTTCGCCTTGATGGTGATGGGCACACCGTGTTCGTCGGTGCCGCTGATGAAGGCAACATCTTTACCCGTCGAGCGAAGGTAACGAACATAAATATCGGCGGGCAGATAGCATCCGGCAATATGACCGATGTGAATCGGGCCGTTGGCGTAAATGAGGGCCGCCGTAACGGTATAGCGTTGTGGATTTTCTAACATAGTCAGTGGTTAGTGATTAGGGGCTGTTGGTTCGTTCCGGCGTCAGGAGTTTGATGCCTGCAAAGACACACCAGCCACTAATTGGCCGCAAAATTAGCAATTCAGGGCCGAACGTTGTTATGTTTACGCAAACAGATGGCGCAAAACACCCTGCGCCAAACAGATTGAAAAGACGGGCGGCTATGGAGAACACCACGCCGAACACAAATAATTTCCTCAACCGGTCGAAATCAAAAACTTCAATTGACATCATCACTACCTAACTCAGTTCTTATTACTGGTGCCACCGGTTTTGTCGGTTCGCACATTGCCCGGCGTTATCTGGCTGATGGCTATACCGTTTCCGTGCTTTACCGACCCGGAAACGGATATGGACTGCTGAGCGATGTGGCTGGTCAGATCATCTGGTGTGAAGGCGACATCATGGACATTCCTTCGCTCGAAGCGGCCATTCAACCAGGACGGTCGGGCGTTTCGGTTGACGTTGTCCATGCGGCTGCCGTCGTTTCGTTTGTCCCGAAAGATCGCGACCGGATGGAGCGAATCAATGTAGAAGGAACGGCGAATGTTGTCAATGTTTGTTTGAAAGCGGGTGTACGAAAACTGGGTTATGTCAGTTCGGTTGCGGCCCTGGGTCGTCCGGTTGCGAAAGGTGGAGGGCCTAAGGAACCCATCGTGATCAATGAAGAACAGAAATGGGAAGATTCGCCGAACAACTCTATGTACGCCAAGACAAAGTACTGGGCTGAACTGGAAGTGTGGCGGGGCGTTGCCGAGGGATTAAACGCCGTCATCGTCAACCCATCTTTAATTTTAGGCGTTGGCGACTGGAGTAAAAGCAGCCTTCAGCTCATCAACTATGTTCATTCGGAAAAGCCGTTCTATCCGGCAGGTCTGGTCAATTACGTTGATGTACTGGATGTGGCCGATAGCCTTGTCAATCTGATGTTCTCTGACATAACCGCACAGCGGTTCATCCTAAACGGGGGCACCATTCCGTATCGTTCGTTGTTAGAACAGATAGCGGCTGTGCTGGGTAAACGTCCGCCTGGTTGGCGGGTTCCGGCCACGTTGACGCGTCTGCTTTGGCCTTTGGAAGCTATTCGGGCGGGATTGACTGGCAAGACCCCGTTGATAACTCGGGAAACAGCCCGGTCGGCAAGTTCGTTGTATCAGTACGATGGACGCAAAATCGGGCAGGTACTTGATACTCAGTATCGGCCATTAAGTGAGACGCTGGGGCGTGTGGCAAACGCCTTTGGACGGCCTTCGGACGGTATGTAAATTTTACGTTCTCAGGTTGGAGTTCTGCTTTTTTGAGTTTATATTTCACTGCCAAAGGATAAATCGCACCGTTGGTGCGGCCCCTATCCGCCCACATTTTGAAGGCAATAGCATGGAGCAAGAGTTCGAAGAACGAGAAGGCGATATCAAGGAATCAATCCGGCGTTTTGAGCAAATGCTGGATCAGCAGCAAAGCCAGTTTTTCGACCTGGACGTCTATGAACAAATGGTTGAACATTACCTCAATCAGGGTGATTTAGACAAGGCGCTTAAAGCCGCCGAATCCGGTCTGGAAAACTTCCCTTATGCGCTGGAACTTATGCTCGACAAAGCCCAGATTCTGGCCAACTTTCAACGGTTCGATGAGTCGCTGGATTTGCTGGAACGGGCTTCACTATTTAATCCCGGGGACCTCGATGTCCCCTTTATGCAAGGCTCTGTGTTGAACATGGCCGGTCGGTACGAAGAATCAATTCAGGTGTTGGAAGAGTTGCTCGACCGGGCTGAAGAGAAAGACGATATTTTGTTTCAGTTAGGGCAGAGTTATCAGAACTGGGGTAAATACGACGAAGCGATCACCCAGTATAAGAAATCCATTGCGCTGAATATCAACAACGAAAACGCGCTGTACGAACTCGCATTTTGTCTCGATGTAACGGGCGAACTGGAAAATAGTCTGGCTTACTACCAGCAACTGATCGATTCCGACCCTTATTCGTATAATGCCTGGTATAATATTGGTATCGCTTACAGCAAATTGGGGCGTTATGCTGAGGCCGCTGAAGCGTACGATTACGCCGTAATTATTAAAGGTGATTTTGCGTCGGCACACTTCAATCTGGGCAATACCTATATGAATCTGGGATTGTTCGAGAAAGCAGAAAGCTGTTATCGCGAAACGCTGAAGTTTGAAGAAGCCACCGCCGATACCTATTGCCATCTGGGAGCCAGTCTGGAAAAGCAGGATCGCATTACAGAAGCGATTAAGGAATATCGGGAGGCCATTAAACTGGACGCTATGTGGGACGAAGCCTGGTATGGTATTGGTGTTTGTCTGAGCGAGTCGGGGAAGTGGTACGAAGCGCTGCCCTTTTTGCAGAAAGCCGTCAAACTTAGCGACCAGAACGGGGAGTATTACCTGGCAGTAGCCGAAACAGAGTATAAAATCGGGAATGTGCTGTCGAGTGTCGAGGCCTTTGAAAAGGCCGCCGAAGTCGATGCTGAAAACCCGGATGTGTACCTGACCTGGTCACTCGTTCCGTTCGATCAGGGCGATTTCCTGCGGGCTAACGATATAATCCAGTCGGGTATCAATGATATGCCTTCTGAAGCTGATTTGTACTATCGCTCGGCCGTTTATTTGATTCATGCCGGTCATTATCGTGAATCATTGATTCAACTGGAAGCCGCGCTTTCGCTGGACTACGATGCACACGTTCAACTCTTCGAGTTCTTTCCCGAATTGGAGAAGCAGAAGGCACTCTACAAGATCATTCAGCAGTACAAAAAAGATTGAATCAACCCTCTTATCAATAAAAAAAGCTGTCTGTTTGGGCAGCTTTTTTTATTGATAAGAGGCAAATAAAGGTCGTTACGTTACCTGCTATAAATGCATCCAACGTGTAAGAAATGCTGGCCTTATTATCATAATTGCCTGTACGTTAAGCTTTTAGTTGCAGTACGTTGAGCTGTATACGCATGGATTCCATTTTTACCGGAAAAAAGTGAGGAGAAAAGCATAGGTTAGCAGGCGCATTCACAACCGAAACAAATTAGTTTGCCGTAACATGAAAAAGCCGACTTACGGCCTGTCCACCTACCGACGCACGAAACATACACTCTTTATTGGGTTTTATCTGTCGGCCTGTCTATCTATAAAAAGTGTCGCTCAGTCTGAATTAAACCAACTGGGAAATCAAGAGAATATACCCGCATCGGTACCTGATTCATCGGCTGATGTTTGGGATGTGTATTATCAATTTATCAACCGGAAAGGCCATCGTCCTGTAGAACGGGCACAGGCCGGATTCCATCCCTCTGTTTTCCCAGAGCTAGCCTATGCACTCCAAACTGGCTTTGCTGTTGGCTTGAATGCCAATCTATCATTCACCAGCACCAATCCCGACCAGAATATTTCGACCATAATTACAACACCTCAGTACACGCAGTATAAGCAGATCATTGTTCCGGTAGTTACGAATATCTGGACGAAAGGCAACCGGTACAACATCGTCAGCGACTGGCGGTATTATGATTATTCCGCAGACAACTTCGGTCTGGGAGGCAACTCTCCGGCTGCTGTCGACGACCGTTTATTATATGCCTATCTCAGACTGCATCAAGCCATTTTACGGCAAATTTTGCCTAATTTTTCGGTAGGGGCGGGGTACGCACTCGACTATCACTGGAATATCCGCGACGAAAATAATACCCCGCAACTGAACGACGATTTTGAAAAATACAGCACAGGTACCCGGACTGTGTCATCAGGCTTGATGTTTAGTGCGCAATACAGCACGCGCCGAAATCCAAATAATCCTCAAAATGGGTTTTTTGGTAATGTTGTGGTACGCCCAAATATGCGGTGGTTAGGCAGTGATCAAAACTGGCAGTCGGTGTTGGCAGATTTTAGGAAATATATACCCCTGGCTGAAAATGGGAAGCATATTTTAACCTTCTGGAATCTGAACTGGCTGAGTTTTGGGGGGCAGGCACCGTATCTGGATCTACCCAGTACCGGATGGGATACGTATTCCAATATGGGCAGAGGCTACACCCAGGGGCGATTTAGGGGCCGGAATCTCGTCTATCTTGAAACAGAATACCGCACGGTCCTGCTACGGAATGGCTTGCTGGGTGGCGTCGTCTTTGCCAATATGCAAACCTATAGTGATTACCCGGAGACGAATCATTTTGGGCGACTGTTACCCGGTGGCGGAGTGGGTCTTCGTTTAAAAGTAAACAAGCACTCCAATTTAAATCTGGCTATCGACTATGGATTCGGAATTGGGGGATCGCGTGGGCTGTTTCTGAATCTGGGCGAAGTCTTTTAATCGCGTTTAGCGTGTTCGCCAGTCGTGTCTATCGTTCACTGACTGGCGAACACGTCCTGCGATCACGAAAATCGATCCGGGCTAAAGGCGGAAATATCCATGCTGGTTGCTTTACTGCTAATCTCTTCGCTGACCAGTTTGCCCGTACCAGGCCCAAGGCTCAGGCCCATCATGCCGTGTCCGGTGGCCAGTACCACGTTTTCATACCGTTTGGGCCGGCCAATGTAGGGCAGACCATCGGGCGAGCAGGGGCGCAAACCGCGCCAGACGACATCGACTTCGGGCATGGTAACCGGAATGTCGGGATAATACTGGTTGATCGACTGGACAATGCCGCGAACCCGGTTCATATTGACCGTCATGTCGGTGCCCGCCACTTCGAGCGTACCGGCAAAACGAAGGTCGCTGCCCATGGGAGTGGCTGTAGCGCGCGCTTCTAGCATGATGGCTGGAACCCGCACGTTTTTCGTTACGTCTCGAAGGACAAAACTGTACCCTTTTCCGCCCTGCATGGACAGGCTCAGGTCCAGCATCCGGGCTAGCGTGGGGGACCACGCCCCCCCGGCCACCACAAGCTGGTCAATGGGGTAGTTCCCCTGGGCTGTCTGCACGGATGAAATACGTGTCCCAGCTTTGCCAAAACCCGTTACCGCCTGACTTTCAAGCAGGGTAACGCCCTGTTTTCGCAGGTAGGTCACCAGCGAACGGACCAGCTCGCCGGGGTTAAGGTGGGCATCGCCGGGGTACAATACCGCGCCCCGAACATCAACGCGCGCTTCCGGCTCCAGGTCCTGAACCTGCTGGCTGGTCAGGACGCGGGCTTCGATACCCGCCCGGTTGGCAACCTCGGCTTCTTCGGCCATTTCATGCTCTGCCGATGCCGTTTTGTAGAGCATCATCAGTCCTCGTTCCTGCCACTCGAAGTCCAGATCACCATTGGCGGCTAAATCCTGATAGAGTGCCTTACTGAGCAGGCTAATGTCGCGCAGGACCGGAATCGACCGCTCGACATGCTCGGGGGTTGAGTTCCTGAAAAAGAGCCAGCCCCAGCGGGCCAACTCCAGATTTAGTCTTGGTTTGACGTAGAACGGGCTGGTGGAGTTGAGCATCCAGCGCATACCTTTCGCAATCATGCCCGGTTGAGCCAGCGGAATGATGTGGCTGGGCACAATCATGCCGGCATTACCGAATGAGCAACCGTCTGAAATGGGTTTCTGATCAAAGAGTGTTACCTGATAACCCGCCTTGTGCAGGTAATAGGCTGAACTTAACCCAATGATACCTCCGCCAACAATACCAACATGTGTCATATTACCTGAAAACCGAATACGTAAGGGTCCTCTTCATCCAGAATAAGGTGATTATAGCCATGAATTCTGGCCCAGCCTTCGATGCTTGGAACAATAGCGGGTACAGTCGCCAGTTCCGTTTCTGCTTCGATACGTCCGTTGAAAATTGATCCGATGATACTCTCATGCACAAACGTTTCGCCCGGTTTCAGGCGACCCTGTGCGTACCATTGTGCCATCCGGGCCGATGTTCCTGTACCGCAGGGTGATCGGTCAATGGCTTTATCGCCGTAAAAAACAGCGTTGCGGGCCGTCGATGTTTCCTGTATCGGCTTTCCCGTCCATAGAATATGACTCAGGCCATTAATGGTCGGGTTTTCGGGATGAACAAACGTGTACTGCTCATTCATTCGTTCGCGCATGACCCGCGCCCAACCAATCAGTTGCTCGGCTTTATAGTGCTCAAGACCGGGGAAGTTGGGTTGAGGGTCGACGATGGCATAAAAATTACCGCCATAGGCTACATCCACCGTTAGCAACCCCAAATCCGGGCAGTCGACGGTGAGCTTTTCGGCTGCCAGATACGACTTTATATTCGTGATTTTTACCGACGTTACCTTTTTGCCTTCCTGCTGGTATTCGGCCCGCACGAGCCCGGCGGGTACTTCCAGATTCAATACGCCGGGCGTTTTGGGTCGAATAAGGTTTTGCTCGATGGCTACTGTAACCGTACCAATGGTGCCGTGACCGCACATGGGCAGACAGCCGGATGTTTCGATGAACAGAACCCCCGCATCGTTGGCGGGGTCGGTAGGCGGATAAAGAATGCTGCCCGACATCATGTCATGCCCCCGTGGCTCAAACATCAACCCCTTCCTGATCCAGTCGAACTCGCGCAGAAAATGCTGTCGTTTTTCGCTCATGGATTCGCCTTGCAGAAAGGGAATACTGCCGCCCGTAACCACCCGAACCGGGTTGCCGCAGGTATGCGCGTCGATACAAAAAAAATGGAATTCGGCCATATTAATTAACCGTCGTTAACACCGGCCGATTGGCCAGCGCCGTTTGAATAATCTGTTGTACCTGCTCGCGTTCGGTGCCGACGAGCGTGAGCCGGGGAGCCCGCACATACTCCGAGCCAATACCGGTTGCCGTGGCTGCCAGTTTGATGTATTGAACGAGTTTTGGATGAATATCCAGCTCCAGCAGGGGCATAAACCAGCGGTAAATGGCCAGTGCTTCGGCAACCTGACCCGCTTTGGCCAGATCGTAAATAGCTACTGTTTCTTGTGGAAAGGCATCGACCAGGCCACCAACCCAGCCGTCGCAACCCAGTAACAACGCTTCCAGCGCGAGCGTGTCAACGCCACCCATCAGCTTGAAGCGATCTCCAAAGGCGTTACGCATCCGGGTAATATTGGTCAGGTCGCGTGTTGATTCTTTTACCGCCTGAATGTTGGGCAGTTCGGCCAGTTCGTCGAACATGGCAACGGTCGTCATGATCTTGTAATCGTACGGATTGTTGTAGATCATGATGGGCAGCGACGTTTCCTGGGCAACGGCTTTGAAGAACGTGACCGTTTCGCGTGCGTCGGCGGGGTAGCGCATGGGCGGAAGCAGCATCAACCCATCGGCCCCGTTGCTTTCTGCTTCGTGAGCACGGGCAATGGCTTGTTTGGTACCTTGCTCGGCAATGTTCACCAATATGGGTACGCACCCCTCGCAGACGCCAAGTGCCGATTCCAGCAAGGTGATCTTTTCCTCATTGAGCAGTGTACTGGCTTCGCCCAGTGAGCCGCCAATGATAAAGCCATGAACACCCGCGTCGAGCTGGGCATGCAGGTTCTTTTCGAAAAGCGGCAGATCAAGTTGATCGTCGGCCGTAAACGGAGTCAGAAGTGCGGGGTAAACACCTTCCCACTGTACAGAAACTTTCATTCGTGTAATGGCTGTTGGTTTGAGTCTATCAAAGTTCTGCAATTGTTAGCCAAAGCCGTTACGAATAATTCATCTATACTAATACTATTTTCACTCATTTTGGCGATTATTGCAGAAAATAGGTCAAACATGTATTGATGAAGGCACTACTTTTTCGGGTTCCCACCGTCGATGATCGCTCATTTCGGATTGAGCGGGATAATGCTCCTCACTTTTATGGCCAACTGCATTTTCACCCCGAGATTCAGTTGACGCTCATTCAGCAAGGGGAGGGAACGCTCATTGTAGGGGATAAAATTGACCGGTTTAATCCGTATGATGTCTTGCTGCTAGGCGCTAATCTGCCCCATGTTTTGCGTAGCGATACGGACTATTTTCAGCTCGAGTCCACCCGCCGGGCCACTTCGGTTTCGGTGTTGTTCAAGGCAGAGCATTTGGAAAAGACGATGCTGAACCTTCCTGAAACCCGGCACCTGACCACGCTTTTGCAGGAAGCGCAGCATGGCGTTCGGTTACGTTGCGGAACAGGGAATGCCCTTACCCGACTGCTGGAGGTTATTCACGAAAAACGACCCTTCGAGCAATTATTGAGTTTATTGCAGGTTATGGATAATCTGGCGGCTAACCCAGACCGCGAAGTCTTGTCGGCTATGGCTTATGCCCAGCCCCAGCGCCCCGATGATCAGCGTCGGCTGGAGCAGGTTTTTTCCTTTATTCTACAGCGGTATGCGGCCCCTATCTCGCTCGATGACGTGGCTAACGTAGCTAATTTAACCCCCGGCGCGTTTTGCCGTTTTTTTCGGCAGCACACGCGCAAAACGTTTTCGCAATTGCTTAATGAAGTGCGTATCGAACACGCTTGTCGGTATTTGCGCGAATCGCAGGACAACATCAGCCAGATTGCGCTGACTTGCGGCTATACGAACCTGTCGAACTTCAACCGGCAGTTCAAGGAGATTGTGGGCATGCCGCCCGGCGAATATATTCGGACTTACCGGCTCTGACCGACCTGTTTAGTTTAGGAGCGTGTCCGCAGGGAGGATTCCCGGATAATGAGTTGAGTTTCCAGTACTTTCGTCTCCCGGGGAACGAGGGTGTGGGTCGATTCCAGTTGTTTGAGTAGCAAGCGAACGGTTTCTGTCCCCATTTCCTGAATCGGCTGGCTGATACTGCTGATGCCGGGCGAGAAAAACGCCGAAACCGGTTCATTATTAAAGCTCACAACGGCCACATCATCCGGAATACGAAGGCCTTTCTGTTTCATCGCATAGATAGCCGGGTAGGCCACCCGGTCACTAACCGTGACGACTCCATCCGGTGGCTGCGGCTGACTCATCAGGACCAGCGTTTGCAGGATGGTGTTCTCCTGGGTGTAATCGCAGTGCAGGACATATTGATCGCTAATGGGCAGATTATGCTTCTCCAGAGCCGCCCGGTAGCCTTTTACACGTTGATTGCTAAGTAAAAGCTGAGCGGGTCCCGCCAGAAAACCAATCCGTTGGCAACCATTTTCGATCAAATGTTCGGTCGCTTTAAAGGCAGCCGCTTCATTGTCGACGATAACTTTCGATACGTCAATACTTTCCACATAGCGGTCGAACAGGACCAATGGAATATTCTTCCGGGCCAGCCGCTCCACATGCTCATAGTTGTCGGTATCGCGGGAAAGGGAGATGATGAACCCCTCGACCTGACTGCGAAGCAGGTTCTGAATGTTCGTGATTTCACGGAGGTACGATTCATTCGTCTGGCAAACCAGCACACTATAGCCCGCTTGCAGGGCCGCTTCCTCAATGCTGTTGAGCATGGCGGAGAAGTAATGATAGCTCAGGTTGGGTACAATGACCCCAATGGTTTTTGTACGGCTTTTGGCCAGATTCTTGGCCAGTTGGTTGGGTTGATAATCAAGCTCTTCAGCGAGTTTGACAACCGCTGCTCTGGTATCCGGATGGATTTCCGGTAAGCCCCGCAACGCCCGCGATACCGTTGAGATAGAAATATTCAGGGAACGGGCAATGTCTTTAATCGTTACGGGTGTATTTTTCATTATACATGGGAACAAAGGCTCAATTGCGTTTTCTAAAGTGGGGATGGCTTGTCGGACGTAACAATTGGCGGGCAGGATATTCTACAACTTGTCAATATTAGCCAAAAAAACGTAAAGCCTTATTGCGGCTCGGGCAATTACCAGACGGGAAAGGCTTGTAACTTCGCGGGTAAATATGCCGTTAACGAGGTTTTTCGCATGAATGTACTCCTGCTTAAAGTAACACTAATGCCCTCCGTCATTGCCCTGATTACCCTGGCAATTCGAAAATGGGGTGGTAAAATAGGGGGGCTGATCGGGAGTATGCCCTGGGTAGCCGGACCCATTCTTTTCTTTTTTATTCTGGAACAGGGGAAGCCATTCGGTATTTATTCCATTCAGGGATCAATGATAGGAATTCTGGCCTTAATCAGTTTCTGTGTCAGCTATTCGGCCTTTTCTCGTCGGTTCAGGTGGTTGCCAACATTGCTGCTCGCCTATACTTCATACACTCTCACAGCGGTGGTATTCAATTACCTTCGGCTGAATCTGTACGTGAGCTACGCCCTCGTGATCGTAAGCGTCCTGCTGAGTCTACGGTTCTATCCGGTGCCCAACGGACCACCCGTCAGCACCCGTCGTTTGCCGTTCGACATTCCCATCCGGATGGTTGTGGCAACGTTGTTTGTGCTGGCAGTTACCGGACTAGCGGGGCTATTAGGTCCGCAATGGAGCGGTATCTTAACCCCATTCCCCATCATGACGACTATTCTGGCTATTTTCTCGCACACGCTTCAGGGGAGTACGGCAACGATCTCAACGCTACGGGGGCTGGTTATTGGGCTTCTGGGATTTACCACCTTTCTGTTCCTGCAGGCTTTTCTTCTCAAGGAGTTTTCTGTTGCGTCCTCTTTTGGTCTTGCCTTTATCGTAAATGTGCTGATCAACCTAATTGCAAGCCGTATATGGTGATAAATCGAGTCCGTTCTGCTTATGGTAGTCTAGTCGAATCTATTCCTTTTTATCTTGCGTGAAAAACTTTCAGAAAGCCTTCTTTTTATGCCTCTTGGCGGCTGGTGTTCAAGCCCAGCAACCCACTGCGCTGAAACTATGGTACAAACAACCGGCCGGTAAGATCTGGACCAATGCGCTGCCCGTCGGCAATGGTCGGCTGGGTGCGATGGTGTACGGCAATACCGAGCTGGAGATTATCAAATTGAATGAAGCCACCGTCTGGTCGGGTGGACCGAACCGGAACGAGAATCCGGATGCGCTTGCTGCCCTGCCCGAAATACGGCGGCTAATCTTTGCCGGCAAACAGGCGGAAGCCCAGAAACTGGCGGCTGCCAACATTGAGTCGAAGAAAAACAGCGGTATGAAATACCAGCCGGTGGGTAATCTGCTGTTGGCATTTCCGGGACATGAGTCGGTCACGAACTATTACCGCGACCTGGACATTGAAAAAGCCATTGCCACAACGATGTATATGATCGACGGGGTTCGGTACACGCGTCAGGTCATTGCGTCGGCTCCCGATCAGGTCATTGCCGTTCGACTGACGGCCGACAAGCCGGGTAAATTGTCATTCACGGCCTTCCTCAACAGTCCCCAGAAAGTTCAGCGGAGTATCGACGGAACTGGTAAACTTGTGATGACCGGTACCACCAGCGATCATGAGGGTGTGAAGGGGCAGGTGAACTTCAACGCCCACGTACGGGTCGTACCGGAGGGTGGGAAAACCACCAAAACAGATACGTCGGTGGTGATTAACGGGGCCAATGCGGCAACTTTGTACGTTTCGATGGCAACAAATGTTGTGGATTATAAAACCCTCACCGCCAACCCGAAAGCACTGGCCGATTCCTATTTGACCCGTGCTGAAAAACGGCCGTTCAGCGCTGTCCTGGCCGCTCACGTTGCCGCCTATCAACGTTACTTCAAGCGGGTTTCTCTGAATCTGGGCACATCGGAAGCCGCCAAACTGCCCACGGACGAGCGTATTCGGCAGTTTGCCTCGGGAGATGATCCGCAACTGGTATCGCTCTATTTTCAGTTCGGGCGTTACCTGCTTATTTCGGCTTCGCAGCCCAGCCGCAACGGCGTTGTAGGGCAAGCGGCAACCTTACAAGGGCTTTGGAATGACCGGATGGACCCACCCTGGGATAGTAAGTATACCATCAACATCAATACCGAGATGAACTACTGGCCCGCCGAAGTGACAAACCTCACGGAGCTGCACGAGCCTTTGGTTCAGATGGTAAAAGAACTTTCGCAAGCGGGTCAGGAAACGGCCCGGGTTATGTACGGCGCCAAAGGCTGGGTGGCGCACCACAACACCGACCTCTGGCGGATTACGGGCACCGTCGATCCCATTTTTTATTCAATGTGGCCAATGGGCGGGGCATGGCTAAGCCAGCATCTATGGGAGAAATACCGGTATTCGGGCGATAAAGCCTATCTGAAGTCGGTTTATCCGGCCATGAAAGGAGCCGCCGAGTTCTTCGTTGATTACCTCGTCGAAGACCCCAATCATCATTATCTGGTTGTTTGCCCTGGTATGTCGCCCGAGAATGCGCCGTCCACCCGGCCGGGTATATCCATCGATGCGGGTGTCACGATGGATAATCAGCTTGTGTTCGATATTTTCACCAATACCATTCAGGCGGCTAAAGTCCTCAATGTCGACGCCGAATTTGTGAAAATTGTGGCGTCTAAACTGGCTCAGCTACCCCCCATGCAGGTTGGCAAACACGGCCAATTGCAGGAGTGGATTGATGACCTGGACAGCCCGGACGATAAGCACCGGCATATTTCGCACCTCTACGGACTCTATCCATCGGCGCAGTTCTCGGCTTTCCGCACACCGCAGTTATTCCGGGCTGCCCGCAACACTTTAGAGCAACGGGGCGACGCATCGACGGGCTGGTCGATGGGATGGAAAGTAAACTGGTGGGCGCGGTTGCTGGATGGAAATCGGGCTTATCGGCTCATTACAAATCAGTTGTCTCCCGTTAGTGAGGGCCGGAACCGGCCCGGCGGAACAGGGGTTGGCGGTACGTATAACAATCTGTTCGACGCCCATCCACCATTCCAGATCGACGGGAATTTTGGCTGCACGGCAGGCATCGCCGAAATGCTGATGCAAAGTCATGACGAAGCCATTCATTTGCTTCCTGCACTGCCCGACCGCTGGCCTGCGGGAACGATCAGCGGCCTTCGGGCGCGGGGTGGATTTGAAATCATTTCGCTCGACTGGAAAGAGGGCAAGGTGGCCAGTGTAACCATCAAATCGACGCTCGGCGGTAACTGCCGGATTCGCGTACCCAATGAGTTACAGGCAAAAGGCTTTAAAACCGTTCTGAACGCAGCAACGAACGCTAATCCATTTTATCAGCCGGTTGTTGTGAAAGAAGCGATCGTTTCACCCCAGGCGCAACTCATCCTGGCAAAACCCAGGATCGGGCAGGTGTACGACTTTGCGACCCAGCCCGGGAAAAGCTACACCCTCATCATGAAGTAAGGTTGACGCCCGCCGATTCGGGTATAATGTCCGTCATTACCTGCTCAATACGCAGCCTGAACCTGCTTAGTGCCAGATTCAGGCTGCGTATGCTTTTCGAAGCACGCTGCCAATCAGGCTACCGGCAAACGTGAGCCCGACAGAACCGTACAGGCTGAATACTTCGACCTCCCGATGCGTACTAACCGGATCTGGCCCAACCAGTCCGTAGTAGCCAACCAGAATAAAAAAGGCTTGTAGTAGGGCCAGCATCCATCCTTTTTGTGGCTCAAGAAAACCAAGGCCAACGGCCGAAGCCGCAGCCCACAGGTAGGGCCAGTGAATAACCGGACTCTTCTTGATAATGTAAAGCAGAATCAACCCGCTCATAACCGTAACGCCAGCGTTCAGCACAAGCTGCCGATCAATGAATGCGCGTTTGCCTGGTAGCTGAATCAATGCCCTGCTACGACCCAGTGCCTCAAGCCGGCTGGCTTTGTCCAGATCCTGCTGAGCGTCCAGATCCTGGTGCAGTTGCTGGCGCGTGAGACCACGCCAGTAATAGGGCTCGGCGGCTTCACCGTGGGAATGGAAAATCGCTTTGTCGAAATCCTGAAATGCCGTAACATAGTCATGTGCCTGGTGATGGATTTGTCCACTTTCGATATGTAGTTCAGCGACAGTGTCATCGTAGCTTTTCCCCCGGCTCAGGTCGTCGAGGGCGGCTTTTGTATCGCCCAGCGTCCGGTAAATGCGGGCCCGGTAAAGGTAAGCTACCGACGAGTCGGGCTTTGTTCGAATCACCTCATTGAAATAAGCAAGTGCTTCGGCCAATTGATCATTCTGAAATAGAGTGATCCCATCTCTTAGGCGTTCGGCCTCGATTTCGGCCTTAGACCGTTGATCGGCATAGTAGCGCAAATAAATGATGTACCCGATAAAGGCAGTAAGCGCCGTGAGTTCAAGCATAAGCGTGCAGGTAAGCAGTCAGCAATTTTGGTATGAATTGGTCATTTAAACCACTTACATAACCAATAAACAGGACCTTTACGTGCCCGAACGAGGTAGTTGTTGGCTAATGGGGATTTGCTCCGGTAGCCATGAATTGGCAATCAAAAAAATGGTTTACTAATCAATTGACTTACTTACAAAACTGGTTTAACGTAAGGAGTTGATTAATAAACCATTCGTCTGATCCTAAATACACAACGAATCAATAACCCGGATTTTGCGTGAGGCCTGGGTTGAGGGTCCTTTCCCGGAAGGGGATCGGATACAGCCTTTTGGTAGCAGACGGGCTCATGTTGGCGTTGGCCGGGTCAATGGCTGTGTATTTTGCTTTAAACGCCTGCATGGTCGCTACTTCTTTGTCCCACCGGATGAGGTCGTACCAGCGGTGTCCTTCAAAGGCCAGTTCAACCCGACGTTCCTGCTCAATGGCTAACTGGGTATCGGCTTTTGATAAGCCCGTTTTCTCAGCCAGCCCGGCGCGTTTACGAATGGTGTTTACCTGCGTGAGCGCCAGGTCGGTTTTGCCGTTGTTGTTGGCGGCTTCGGCATACATCAGGAGCACATCGGCGTAGCGCAGTACCGGCCAGTCGTTTTCGCCCTCGTTCTGGAGCGTCACGTAGTAAATGAATTTTTTAGCCCAGTAATACACGTTCGGGGTGGTTCCGTAAATGCCCATAAAGGCATCCCGGCGCACATCACCCTTTTCGTAGGCGTCGAATAAATCCTGCGTGCCCGTGTTGAAACTGTTGCCCGTTACGCCGATAATTGAAGTGCCGGATGGCTGGGGCGCAAAGTTGGCCGAGTAGGAGTTTCCTTCACCAAAACCTCCGCTCACGTATTGCACTGCAAACACAATCTCATCGTTGTTGTCGCGGCCTACGCCAAACACGTCGGTAATGTTCGGTAGAATCCGGTAGGTTCCGGCAGCAATCACCTCGGCTAGTTTCGCTTCGGCTTCGGGCCATTTCTTCTGTTGCAGATACGCTTTTCCCAACAGCGATTTAGCGGCTCCGCTCGTAGCCCGGCCAATGTTGGCTCCCGTGTATTTGGCGGGCAACACTTTTTCGGCTTCCAGCAGGTCTTTTTCAATCTGTGCATACACCGTAGCAACCGGACTGCGGGTGTAACTATAGGCGTCAGCTTCCGTCGTTATCTCTTTCAGCACCAGCGGCACATCGCCGAAATAGCGAACCAGATTGAAATACATCAGCGCGCGCAGGAACTTTGCTTCGCCCGCATACTGATCCTTGGTGGCCGTGCTGGCAAACGAAACCGGGGCTATCTTATCCAGGATAACATTGCAGTTCGAAATAGTCCGGTAGGCATCGTTCCACGCACCCGACATGTTGGTGCTGGAGGGCAGGTAGGTGAACTTGTCCAGCTCGCCCTGCCCTACTTCGTTCTCGCCGAACGTCCGGGTGTTGTCCGACGGTACTTCGGTGTAGAGAAAATAGGAGTTGTAAATACCCCGCAGGTTCCCGTAGGCACCCGTCAGCGCCGAGCGAATATCGGCTTCACTCTTGTAAAAACTCCCGACCGGAATAACGTCCTGAGGAATCAGGTCAACGAATTTCTCCCCACAGCCGCTCGAGAGGCAAATAAGCCCCGTGAGAACCAGTAATTTTATAGATTTTGTGTACGCTTCCATACGGTTTTTAGCAATTAAGTATCGATAAAAGTAAGTTGTCAGTGGGATCAGAATCCGATATTGAGGCCAATGGTGTAGGTACGGGCCAGCGGATACGTACCCTGATCGACACCAATCTGCACGGGCGAATCGGGAACCGTATTGGTTTCCGGGTTATACCAGGGGTAGCTGGTAAAGGTGAACAGATTCTGCCCCGTTATGTAGATGCGGGCCGACTGAAGCTTGATCTTGTTCAGCAAAACGGTCGGTACGGAATAGCCCAGCGTGAGGTTACGAATACGGACAAAGGAGCCATCGAAGAGCAACCGGTCGGTCAGGTTATTGCCGGGGTGAATGCCACCCGCTCCAGCCGCCGGGAAGTCGGTATCGCGTGTTGGATTGGCCGGGTCGAACTGGTTGCGGAAGTAAAGCGGAATGGTGTTAAACACCTGATTGGCCCAGATATGCCGCAGGTTTCCGTTAATGACGTTCACGCCCTGAACACCCTGTAGAATAAGACTGAGGTCGAAGTTTTTGTACTGGAAAGAGTGCGTCATACCCCATATGTAGCTTGGAACGCCTTTACCCACATACACCCGGTCACCCTCGTCAATTTTATTGTCGCCGTTCTGATCTTTGATGATCCAGTTACCTACTTTATCACCCGAGGCAAACTGAGGGTACTTGCTCAGATCGTCGGCGTTTTTGAAGACGCCTAGCACCTGATAGCCGTACATGTTGCCCAACTGTTCGCCTACCCGAACCTGATAGACGTTGTTCCAGCCAAAAATTGCAGCTACGGGGGGCAGCGATGCAGGACCGCCCAGATCCATAACCTGGCTCCGGTTGCCCGAAATGTTCCCGTCAATCGTCCAGCGAATTGCGCCTACGTTGATATTGGCCCGTGCGGTCAGTTCGAGCCCCCGGTTGCGCAGGCTGCCAATATTCGTGCGGAAGTTGGTAGCGTAGCCCACGATACCCGGCAGGTCTTTCTGGAAGAGCATACCGGTTGTCAGTCGGTTGTAATAGTCGATACCCAGCGTAAACCGGTCGTTCAGGAAGCCCATTTCCAGACCAAGGTCAGTCTGAGTGTTTTTCTCCCAGGTCAGGTCATAGTTGGCAAATCCATTCTGCGCGTAGCCGAATGTGCGGGCCTGGTTGAAGCTATAGTTTCGCCCCTGCACGCTGTTGGTCCAGTTGAAACTACCGATGTTGGCGTTGCCCGTTTCGCCGTAACTGGCCCGGAGCTTGAATTCGCTGACGGTGTTCTTCAGGCCCGACCAGAATTTCTCTTCGCTGATTCGCCACGCACCCGACACCGACGGGAAGGAAGCAAACCGGTTGTTCGGGCCAAAGCGCGACGACGCATCCCGGCGAATAGCTGCCGAGAAAATGTACTTGCTCTTGAAGTCGTAGGTGATCCGTCCGCCCATCGACAAAAACGCGTTCTGGTCGTAGTTCAGCTCACCAATCCGGTCGGGAGAGGCCAGCGGGTTATCCAGCAGACTAGTCGTGTAACTACCCGACCGGCCCGAAGTTGCCGTATTTTTAGCCTGTAGTTTTTGCAGCGAATACAGACCCAGCAACGAGATGTTGTGGTTGCCAAACGTTTTGTTGTAGGTAGCCGTGTTTTCCCAAAGCCAGTCGAGGGTCACCGTTTGCGATTCGCGGGCAAAAATCTGACCCAGCACCGGGTTCGTTGAATTGGCACGGGGAGCCGATTCGTTCGCCAGATTGGCCGGGATATACGCCGACTGGTCAAAAATGCTCAGCGTAGAGCCGAGGGTTGTTTTGAGCCGCAGATTGGCGATAGGCTGCCACTCCAGAAATCCATTCCCGAAGAGCCGGTATCCTTTCAGGTTGTTCTTGCTGAGTTCCAGCACCGCCAGCGGGTTGTAGAGGTTGGTCTGGTAAAAATTGGTACCATTAGGGTTGGTATTGCCATTGAATGACTGCGCATAATCGCCATTGGGCGTATAGATCGGCAACGTTGGCGGCATATCGATTGCCGAAATGATAGCACTTGGCAACCCCCGTGTTCCACTCGTTTCGGTGCCATTCGAGCCGTTAAACTGACCGGCGGCCTGCTGCTGGAACTGGCTGCTGTAGGAAGGTGCCACCGACATCCCCATTTTTAACTTCGGACTCAAATCGGCATCGAGGTTGAACCGCAGGTTATACCGTTCGTAAGAGGAGCCTTTTAAGATACCATCCTGCTTGAAATACCCGCCCGATACCGCAAAGCGAACCTTATCGGTACCACCCGTGGCCGAAATCTGATAGTTACTGATCATCGCCTGACGGAAAATAGCATCCTGCCAGTCCGTGTCTGGAAGGCTATCAGGTTTGGTCTCGAAGACTTTAGGGTAAAGTACGTTCTTAAGTTTGGACGAGTATATAGCGTTTTCAATGTATTGATCGCGGTTCAGGAGCTGGATTTTTTTGGCCAGTTGCTGAACGCCCGTGTACACCGACACATTGAAGGTTGTTTTACCCGCTTTACCGCGTTTGGTCGTTACAATCACAACGCCGTTGGCCGCCCGTGATCCGTAAATAGCAGCCGACGCGGCATCTTTCAGAATTTCCATCGACTCGATGTCGGTTGGGTTGATGAGCGCAAACTGAGCCGGGTCCTGTAACGGATACCCATCTACCACATATAGCGGAGTGCTACCCGTGCTGAGCGAACCAACACCCCGGATTCGGATTGTAGGCGGTGCGCCCGGCGTGCTGCCCCGGTCCGATTGCACCTGAACGCCCGCAGCCAGAGCCGCCAACGCTTCGCCCGGTGTACTAACGGGCTGAATGCCAATATTTTTTCCTTCTACCTTGGCAATGGCCGTCGACAGGGTTTTACGCGACTGTTCGCCGTAACCAATTACAACAACTTCGCTAAGGCTCTGGTTATCAACCTTCATCTGAATGTCTATCGTTGTCTGATTGCCTACCCTAACCTCCTGTTTTAGATAGCCAACGGAGCTGAAGACAAGCACGGCCTCGGGCGTTGGGACACTGATTCGATACTGGCCTTTCTCGTCGGTGGCGGTTCCGGTTGTGGTTCCTTTCACGGCTACGTTGGCACCGGGCAGACCCACGCCCGCTTCGTCGGTAACGCGGCCCGTAACTTGTTGTGCCGCCGGAGTGGCAAGTTTTGCCGGTTCAGAACCAGACGCCGACCGGCGCGTCACATGCGCCGAAGCAAGTTGCTGAGCCGATAGCGGCAAGGCTATACAGGCAAGGAAAAGCAGGAGAACGGCCAGCCCAAGACCGTTGTGTACATGTTGTTTCATACTGTACTGGTTTATAGGTGATCAATAAAAAATTGGGTAATTGCTTTTGGAAAAACTACCCCACCCCCCTTGAAAAAGGGAAAGGGTTGGGGTGGTGTCTGTTCACTAAACAATTAGTCATTTACTTAGTCCACTACCCATTTCCCCCTGGCCAGATGGACTTCCCGTTGCGAGATGTACCAGGTTTTTCCGTTGTCGTTATTTCCCTGAAAAAACAGGTGTATCCGTCCCTGAAGGTCTTTGAACACGTGGGGGTGGCCCGATTCACTGGCGTTCCAGGTGCCCGGTTCGCCATTTTTGAGCAGAGGTTCTGTACCCTGTCGCTGCCAGCGAACAGCATCCGAACTGACCGCCACCCCGATTTGCTGGGGCTCATTGTTGTACCCGCCCGCGTAGAACATATAGAGCGACTTGCCCACCGGCAGGCAGGAAGCGCCTTCTACACATTTCTTTTCCCAGGGCAGCACGGGCTGTAAAATGGATGAGTCGGCGAGGAGTTTCCAATCATCGCGACCGAAGTTGGTGGTCAGCGGGGCGGCTGCTACGCCCTGCATCTGGGTCGTGTAAGCCGGGTTACGGGTGGCGAAAAAGAGCAGATACTGATCTTTGTACTGAACCACTTCGGCATCAATGGCCCGGCCGCAGGTCCAGTCACCCGTAGGACGAAAAATGGGGTTTGTAGCATCCCGCGTGAAGGCCAGACCATCGGGCGAGACTGCATGGCAGATGGCGTCTTTCTCGCGGTTGCCATAGGTCTGGTAAAACAAGTGAACCGATCCATCGCGCACAATGGCACAGGGCGCACACAACCCGTTTTTCTCATACGGCGCGTTGGGGTCAGGTGTTATTTCGCCCACCCGCTGCCAGTCGATGAGGTCTTTACTTTCGGCAATACCGATTCCCCAGCCCGCATTCGACGGCCCGGCCGGGATCGAATAATACATGAGGTAGCGCCCTTTAAAGGCAATGACGTGCGGATCTTTGGCAAACGGGCGACCCAGACGAGACGTGTCGCGGTACATCATCTGCCGACTGGCCCGTGGGTTGTCCGGCAATTGCCATCGGGCAATGCTCCCCATCGACAAAATACCAACGCCAGCAAGTACACTGGCTATTACGATGAATGGCAACTTCATTCTTCTTAACATGAGTATATTTTATCTGCAAATAGTACAGAATGATACGCACAAAAGACGTGAATTTGCCAGCCAGAGAGGGCGCCAGACGTGCCAAAAAAGGGACGAGATGTTGTAAGAAGGCAGAATTACCTGGCTTTATTCGCCAGAATATCATTCAGGTATTCCGTTGGGGCTTTACCGTAGTGCTTGCGGAAGGATTTGGTGAAAGAAGAGCGGGTTTTGAACCCAACAGCGTTGGTAATTTCTGAAATGTTCAGTTTTCGCTCCAGCAGCAACGCCAGCGCGTGGGTCAACCGGATGTTGTAGATGAACTCGATGGGTGTCTGGCCGGTGATCGCTTTCAGCTTACGAAAGAGGTTGCTGCGGCTCATATTGACACATTCGCCCAATGCTTCGACGCCGAACTCCTCGTTGTCGAGGTTTATCGTGATGGTATCGATGATTTTTTGCAGCAAGGCCTGATCGAGTGGGTTCGTGCTGATATTCTCCGGAATAAGAACGCCGGTAGCCTGATACTTCTGAATCAATTGTCGGCGGTTCTCAACCAGTTTCTCAACCCGAACCGCCAGCAAACCCGGGTGAAACGGTTTGGCCATATACTCATCGGCACCGGCACCCAGACCTTCCAGAGCGCTTTCGACGGCGGTTCGGGCGGTGAGCAGAATAAATGGGATATGGCTGGTGGCCAGATCGGTTTTGAGCCGCCGACATAATTCTATCCCATCCATAACCGGCATCGATACATCACTGATGACGATATCAGGCTCGTGCTGTTGAATGAGCCGAAGGGCCTCCTGCCCGTTTGCCGCTTTGCGAATCGTATACTGCGACTGGAAGGTTAGCTCCAGGTAGTTCAGCACATCAACATTATCATCAACCAGCAGCAGGCTGGCTGGACGCAGTGCATCGGTGGGCAAAGGCGGCTCGTTTAGGGGTGGCCGCTTCGTTGGCAAAACTGGCATCGACACCCGGTCGGCCGCGATGGGCTCGATGGCTGTGGCTGGCAATACCGGGAGCAACACCGTAAAACAGGTGCGCACGTTGGGCTCGCTCTGCACCGAAATCTGTCCTTTGTGCAAGTCAACCAGCCCTTTTGCCAGCGATAACCCGACCCCGGTGCCGCCTTTGATGGTTTCGGATTGGAAAAAGCGTTCGAACAGATGCGTTTGTTCGTCTGGCGTAATCCCTTTTCCGTTGTCCTCCACCGCAAAGCAAAGCCATTCGTTCGACGCGCTGGTTTCCGTTGCAGCCGGTACTACCCTGACGCTGAGCTGAACGTAGCCTCCGGCGGGGGTGAATTTCATCGCGTTGAACAGCAAATTCGTCAGGATTTTATCCAGTTTATCCGAATCAATCGGCACATGCAGCGGCAACGCTTCTATCACCAGCCGGAACTCAATGCCTTTTTGTTGAGCCAGCAGCTCGAAATTGGCCACCACTTCGCGAATGAAATTACGGAGGTCAATGCGTTCGAGTTGCAGCCTGAGCTTTCCCTGATCCATTTTCTGAAACGTCATCAGTTCGTCAATGAGCTGCAACAGTTTCCGGGTGTTTCGCTGTACGTATTCGACCTTCTGCCGAACGGCTCCCTGAACTTCTTTGGCTAAAACCAGGTCTTCAATGGGGCCACTGATCAACGACAGGGGCGTTCGAAACTCGTGGGAAACATCGGTAAAAAACTGGAGTTTAAACCGATATAGGCGATCCTGCTGTTCTTTTTCCCGCTGCGTAAATGCCAGCAACTGCCGCTGTCGTGACTGGATCAATAGATAGCGGACAATCAGCAACAGAGCCAGAACAAACAGCAACAGATAAGTTGCTATTGCCCAGTTACTTTTCCAGGGTGCAGGCAGCACTGTCACCGTCAAAAGGGCGGGTATGGGGCTCCACTGGCCGAGGTAATTAGCGGCCTTCACGCGAAAGCGGTAGGTGCCGGGGTCCAGATTGGTGTAAGTAGCGGACCTGTTTTGAGCGTTTGTGTATACCCAGTCTTTATCGAACCCTTCCAGTTTAAAGGCGTAGGCATTACGGGCAGGATTGGAAAAATGCAGGGCCGAGAACCCCAGGGTCAACACATTGTTCAGGTGATTCAGGGTGATCGACGGGGTATGCCCGATGTCCTGACGCAGTAGAGTATCGCCGTTGATCACCTGACCGATAGTCACTGGATTATTGACAACTTTCAACTCCGTCAGAGCTACCGGCGGCACACTGGAAACGGGATGAATGGCGCCCGGATCGAAGATAACAAAGCCATCTGACGTACCGAAAAGCAATTTATCATCCGTCAATCGACAGCCGCCATTGTATCGAAAGCTACTACCTCTCAGGTAGATCCGGAACTGTTCCTGCCGGGGCGAAAACCGCGCCAGCCCTTTAATGGTACCGAGCCATAAATTCCCTTCCCCGTCGGGCAACATACTATTGACGGCTTGCGCCGGCAGGCCGTCTGTTTCGGCATACGTTTTAAGCTGATATGTGTTCCCGGCCGCTAGTGTAAGCTTGTTTAGCCCGGCATCGGTCCCTACCCAAAGAACATTTCTGGGGTACTCAAGAATTGTAAAAACCGTATTCCCTGCCAGACGCTGTTTGGCCTGATCGGGGGCTATCTGGCGAAAAACGCCTGTGGTGGGATTCAGACAATACAACCCGGCGTTTTCGTACCCAACCCAGATCATGCCGGTATGATCTTCGTAAATGGCCCGCACAAAATTGCTCTTGCCGGTCTTTCCGTTGAGCAGCAGTTGATTAGACTTACCGTTGGGGCTTTTTCGATATAAGCCAACATTGGTACCTATCCACTGGTTTTTGCGGGAATCGGTCAGGAATGCGTAGGTGGCCAGACCGGGCAGATCGACGGTCTGGGCAGCGGAGGCATTAGCAGACAAGCGGATAGCGCCACCCAGTGTACCGAGCAACAGGGAACCGTCGGCATCCGGGTAAATGGCTCGTTGTTCATTCAAAAACGAGTCGGTGGGACTAAAGCGGATATGTTGGGTGGCCCCGGTTTTGGCATTGTACCGATACAAACCCGATTTGACCGTACCGAACCAGATGGTTTCGCCGGTTGACGAGTAGATGCTGCGAACCTGATCCTGAGCATGCTGGTTGAAAAAAGTATAATACGTAAAGGGCAGCAGTTGGAGATCGGTTTTGTTCAGGCCGTTTTCGGTACCGCACCAAAGCACATCCGTCCGATCAATCAGAATTTTATAGACCGTATTGTTGCTGAGGCTCTGGCCGTTTGTCAGATTATGCTGGAAATAGTGCAGGTCAGCCCGACCGGATACAATTTGATCGATCCGGGCTACGCCGTTATTGGTAGCGAGCCAGATCGTGCCCGATTTCGCCTGGCACAGGTCTAGAATTTGCAAATCCCGCTTTTCCGGTCGCCCATTAACGAAGGATTTCATGGGCTCTATCGCGCCATAGCGACCGGTCTTTTCGTCGAAGTGCAACCGAAACAGACCGTCCATGAACGAACCGACATAGAGATCGTGGTTCACTTCGAGCAGCGACGAAAACCGGTCGCCAAACGGATTCAGCCGGGCGGTCAGCGGAAAAAAATCGAAGGTATCCGTTTGCGTATGGTACTTCACCAGCCCTTCGTTGGTTGTCATCCAAATCACATCGCCGTTGGAGCGAAGCAGTCGGGAAATACGTGTCGTTAAAGGTAAAGCCGAAAACCGCCTGAACGTCTGGGTTGCCGGATTAAAAACGGTGAGGCCTTCGGGGGTGGCAATCCAGAGCTGCCCCGCATTATCGAATACAAGGCTATTAATTTGATTATGAAGCAGAGAGTTGGTCTTCCCGGTAATATTTCGATAATTGGTAAACGTTTTACGGCGTGGATCGAACCGGCTCAGGCCTTCTTTCGTCCCGATCCAGAGCGAATGATCAGCCGCTTCGCAGATGGCGTTGGTCCAGCTTCCGGCCAGGCTATTGACGCCGTTTTCGTGGTAGTAGTTCGTGAACGAGTACCCGTCATACCGGGCCAGGCCATTCATGGTGCCCACCCACAGGAAGCCGTTACTATCCTGAAAAAGTGCCCGCATACGGTCGTCGGGTAGGCCGTTACGGCTGTTGTACTGCTCAAAAATCAGATCGGTGCTGATGACATCGCTGACCGGAATACGCGTTTGAGCACCAGACCGGGATACGAACAGCACCGTGAGCGATGTACAAATCAATGCAAATAGCCTCGGATTCATAAGAAATCGCCATTTACCGTTGACGTACCAAACAAAGGCCACTTCCCACTTTATATAATATAAAGGCTGGCTAACGCAGTTTATAAAGAGAATGCAGTAACGTGCGTTAGCGCTTGGCGGGACCGTTAATCGGATTCCGTTGGAAACGGATCGTTTGTTAGGAAATTTGTTAATTTTAAGAGCAAACGAATTCAGACGAACATGAGCGAAATTAAAAAGGAAGACCTTAAGCAGGAAGTGTTTGACCTGTACGATGATTATGCCCACGACCGTATTGACCGGCGCGACTTCGTGCAAAAGCTGTCTACCTACGCCGTAGGGGGTATTACGGTAGCTTCGTTGATGGGTTTTCTCATGCCCGACTATCAGGGCGCAATCCAGATTAAAGAAGATGACCCCCGCATAACATCGGAGTACATCACTTATCAGTCGCCCAAAGGGGGAGGAGCGATCAAAGCATTACTGTCGAAGCCTGCCAATGCCAAAGGCAAACTTGGTGGTATTGTTGTCGTTCACGAGAACCGGGGACTGAATCCACACATAGCCGATGTAGCCCGACGAGCCGCACTTGCCGGGTTTGTTTCGATTGCTCCCGATGCGTTGAGCCCTTTGGGTGGCTATCCGGGCAACGACGACGATGGTCGTGCGCTGCAAAGTAAACGGGATAGAAATGAAATGTTAGAGGACTTTATAGCGGCCGATGACTACCTGAAAACCCAGAAAGATTGTAACGGAAAAGTGGGTGTTGTTGGCTTTTGCTTTGGGGGTTGGATTGCCAACATGATGGCAGTGCGGATCCCCGATTTATCAGCATCGGTTCCATTTTATGGCGGGCAGCCTACGGGTGACGATGTGGCCAAAATAAAAGCCCCCCTGCTGTTGCATTATGGCGAACTCGATAAAGGTGTCAATGCAGGCTGGCCAGCCTACGAAGCCGCTTTAAAAGAGAATAAAAAGGAATACACGGCTTACGTCTATCCAAATGCGAACCATGGCTTTCATAACGATACAACCCCACGTTATGACAAAGCCGCGGCCGAACTGGCCTGGAAACGTACCATCGACTTTTTTAAAGCAAAACTGGCCTGATTGTAACTGCACCGAAGCTATTGCGTTTTGCCGTTTCGGAGTAGTTTTTTCTGTGAACGCTTTCCTGCTGTGCTACAGAAGGAGCTACTCCCCAACTTATCATTCTTACCAGGAAATGGCGGCTGGGCCAGAAAACGGCGTAGACTTCCGTATTGAGGCTGGACCACTTGAACCAGAAACGGGTGGCGCAGGTAAACAGTGCCTGCTGAAAAGGAGTCTCTAGCCCGTCTATTAATAACCCATGCCTACTAAAACTTCACGGCGAATATTTCTAAAATCGTCAGCGCTTATGGGGCTGGTCCCCGGTTTGTTGCCAAATCCGGCCGAGGCCGATGCTTCCAGATCAGGTCCGGAAAAAGAAGCCGGTCTTGTCTTTTTGTTTCAAGGCGATTCGATAACCGACGGTAACCGGGGGCGCAACACTGATCCCAACCACATTATGGGGCATGGCTATGCGTATTCCGTAGCCAGTCGAATCGGGGCTGATTTCCCGGAGCGGGGGTTCATGTTTTACAACCGGGGAGTTAGCGGCAACAAAATTACGGACCTTCAAAAACGCTGGCAACCCGACACGCTCGACCTCAAACCTGATGTGCTCAGTATCCTGATCGGAATCAACGATACTGCAGCGACCATCAATAAACCAGCCGATGCGACAACCCCGGAGCAGTTCGAAGCCATCTATCGTAGTCTGCTGGAGGAATGCCGACGGTCCAATCCGGACATACTTTTTGTGCTGGGTATTCCCTTCGTGTACCCGGTGGGGAGTCGAAAAGAAAACGTTGAACGCTGGCAAATCGATAGCCAAAATCGGCAGGTGGTCATTCGGAAGCTAGCGGCTGAATTCAATGCGGTGGTTGTCGATTATCCCGCCGTTCTTGATAAAGCCATTGTTAAAAACAACATTGAGTACTGGGTATGGGATGGCATTCACCCAACGGTATTTGCCCATGAGCTGATGGCCCGCGAGTGGCTTAAGCAGGTGAGTCACCGACTGACGTTTTTAAGGAAGTACAGACGCAGTTTCTGATCGACGTCGGGAATCTGACGGAGTGTTATGTAGCTGCTTGTTGTTAGTAAAATTCAATTCAGTGTCAACTTGGGCACGGTTAACACAGTGTTGAATGTTAAGTATTTTGTTACTTACATTGTCTTTAGGTAATTATATTTGCTAAATATGCTTAATATAGTGACTTGGGATAAGTAATATGACAGAAAAGGTAACTAAAACTCCAAGAAGTAGACCTAAGAAAAAATTGCCTGACTGTCCTAAATGTGGGGATTGGTCATTAGTCGAGCGGGTGCCCCGAGGAAAATTAGTTCGTAAAGTTTTATTTTTCCTGCCCCTCCGTGCGTACATGTGTTACGGATGCAGCTGCACATTTTACCGGTTCAGGTAGCCAACTTTTAGGTCTTTGACGTTGCCTCAACTCAGTAGCCTTTGGTTGACTTACAAGCGGATACATAGCCTGTTTAGGTCTGCTCTGCCCAGGCAGTGTTAAGGGCACCCAGGAAGGTTTCGGGTTGCTGCGCACCAGACACAGCGTAACGACGGTTCAGCACAAAGAAGGGAACGCCCCGTGCACCTACCTGCTGCGCTTCGTAAATATCCCGATCAACGGCATCCGCAAACTGATTGCTATCCAGCAACCGCTGCACAGCTGCTGCATCCAGGCCAATTTCGGTACCTAGTTCGAGCAGAGTGGCATGTTCGGAGGTGTCGCGGCCTTCGGTGAAATACGCCTTGAATAACCGTTCTTCCATAGCATCGCCAAGCCCATTTTGTTTGGCCAGTTGAATCAGCCGGTGTGCATCACGGGAATTGGCAACCACGGCTTTATTAAGGTTGTATGAGAGTCCCACTTCTTGCGCCATGCTGGTTACGTGGTCGTTCATGCGCTGGGCTTCGGCAAGGCTCCAGCCTTTTACTTCGGCCAGGTATTGGTTGATACTTTTTCCGGGCTGGGTTTTCATGTCCGGATTCAGCTGGAAGCTTTTCCAGATGATATTTATCTGTTCTTTGTGGGCAAACTGGCTCAGTGCCTGCTCAAATTTCCGTTTGCCAATGTAGCAGAACGGACACATAACGTCACTCCAGATTTCTACGTCCATGTTGTTTGTTTATCGATTGTTTACGTAACGATAATATCATATTTGCTTAAAAGGCCGGGAAGGCTATGCAGCGAAAATTTCGTTTTCTTGATTTTGTTATTGTCTGGGTCAAGACTCAGGTTGTACGAACTCGAAAAGTCGGTTTGCGTCAGTGTATTGGTAGCAAAGACCGTCAGTTCAAGGTTACAATTTTTAAACGAGGCCCCGCTCAGGTCACAGTTCAGAAAACGGGCTTCCCGCAGTGAGCAATCGACAAAACGGGCCTTTTTCAGGTTGCGGCCGAAAAACGAAGCATAATCAAGTTGACAGGTCTCAAAGTCGACATGAAAGCCAAACGCGCTGCATTGCCCAAAATTGACGCCATTCAGTTTGCAGTTGGTAAACAGCACATCGTCGAGCTTAGTGCCCTCCAGTACCGCCATACCCAGATTACAGTCGACAAACCGACAGTTGACAAAACTCGTACCGGTGAACGCCACCTTCGACAGGTCGAGGTCAGTAAAGGTGCATTGCTCAAAACTATGCCGGTACCACTGGTCCAGTTCGTTTGTAGTCTGGGTAAATACCTGGTCACAAAAATCCATTCATTCGCGGTTTTAGAGGATGTATTGATACGGCTCGCCAACTTGTGGCATTGTCATGATCTTTTATTGAAAATCAGACGCTTGATTCAGTCGTGCCACCGCGCTGCCTGTACTCCTGAGGTATTCGGGTAGTGAAACTAATCCTCAAACCTACTGCCGGTTTTGGTAACCTTCAAGTTTGATTGGAAACCGGTTGTGCTGGCACCGGTTCTGTGTACGCATCCACGCTGGCCTTTAATCGCCTGATAATTACCCGGCGCAGACGCTCCGGTTCAAGGACCTGCATGCCTTCGCCGAAGCCCAGAATTTCTTTCTCCAGCTCAAAATTATGCTGGACCACCAACTGAATGACGATACCCTCGGGGCGTCGCTCAACCACCTGCTGCGACGAATGCAGCGGTTTGGTTTCGACATAAGGCGCGTGAAACTGGCTCACAAATAGCCTGACCTTAAAAGGGCGCATCCGCTCGCTAACCGATACGCCGATCACATTCCGGTAATACACATCGGGGTCGAGGTGTTGGTTGGCGATGTAGTCAACGTCGGGTGCCGGTGTCACGTTCAGCATACGGTCGAGGGCCAGGTTCATGGTGAATCGTTTGCTGTCACAAACCCCCACGGCGAACCAGCGATTCTTAAATTCCTTCAGCCACCACACATGAAATGTAAGTGTTTGGGGCTGCCGGGCAGAAAACGACTGGTACTCAATCCGGAGCGTATGTTGCTGAATGACGGCCTGATACAGTTCATCCAGGTAGTGCAGCCCTTTCAGGTTCTCGTTTTTCTCGAAGTCGATCACCGGTGGTGACTTCCGGGCGGTTGAGTACACGTGATCTTCGAGTTTCTGGACTACTTCGTTCAGGGCCGTAAAATGGGAGAATCCCTTGAACTGCTTGAGCACCTCGACCGCTTCGTTCATCCGCGACAAATCGCCATCCGACAGCGGAATGTTGGTGATGCTGTAGGCGGGGTCTTCGTAGGTGTAGTTTTTTTTATCGATAACGACAATGGGTGCAAAGTACCCCAGCTTATCACTGCGCATCATCTGCAGGTCGGCCTGCACGGTGCGCCGACTGATGCCTTTGTCCAGCCCTTCGTATTCATATAGGGCTTCGGACACTTTCCTGATCAGGTCGTCGAGCGTCCATTTGCGTTGCCGGTTGCGCAGGCAGGCATCCAGTGTTTTGTATCGGACAAGGGCGTTTCGGTTAGCAGGCACGGGAGGGAATTAGGAATGATGAGTGAAGAATAGAAGCTGTTTAAACTTTTCCAATTGATTTAGCAAAAAGCACCTGCCTTATCTTCCAAAGTAAAAGTTTAAACAGGTTCATGTTAAACTGTATGGATAGTTGAGTTTTTTTTGAAAAGTTAGAAAATAGTTTCATCTGCGCAAAAACACTGCGCAGGTAGGCTTAACCTTTGTAGCGACGGGAGAGGCCATTACCAAACCTGACGCGGGTTTCTGTATAGCCCCGTAGTATCGTCACCGCTGGTGTACATTATGCTGTTGGTGCTGGATGATTTCGTCTCTACGCTGTCGGTCGGAGGTTCGAATCCTTCCCCTGCTTCGGCGGGGTAGCTCAGGGGTAGAGCAGCAGAAAAATGCAGGTTCGAATCCTGCTATCAACTTGAATAAAGTTGATCCATTGGTTGGGAAGATGGCCACTTCTAAAAAGGCCACCATAGGGAAAGATCAGTGAGGAGTTCTCCGGTTGTGTGGCTGTTATGGCTATAGAGCAGTCGCTTCGGCGACCGGATTGGGTAACGCCAGCAGGCCCGTTTCGCGGTTGTTGGGTGTGCGCTGTGACAGAAGAAGACGCTGAGTTTGTTGTTGGGAGCCGCCTTCGGGCAGCTACGGAACGAACCAGCCCATTTTCTGGACCAGCGCACCAAAACCATCGCTCACCGGCTTCCGCGTTGCCCGAACGGGAGGCTTCTTACTGGTTTTGTTAATCGTTAATCGGGTTTAGGTATCCGGTATCTGGGGAGGGAATAGCGCGCACTGACCCTGATACTGAGCACCGAAAGCCGCAAAAAAGTTATCAATGATGAAAATGGTACGTATTCAGGCCCTGCAAATCGGGCTGGTGTTCAAGTTTGGCGCTTATAAGCAACTGCTTTCACCGGGTCAGTACTGGCTTTGGTCGAACGAGACAGTGCATATCTATAACCAGGGCGAGCTATTGCAGAATCCGCCCAGCGATCTGTCTGTCCTGCTTCAGTATCCCGAAGTGGCCGATGCGCTCGATGTACTGGAGGTGGGCGACAATGAGATCGTGTTACAATACGAGCATGGGCTTTTTCAGACTATTCTGCGTAAAGGTCGATGGGCCTTCTGGAAGGGCGTTAAGCAATATCAGTATATACGGGCTGATGTGAGCCAGTTGGCCATACCGGCCACGATCGACCTGGTTTCGCTGATGCCACAACCTTTATCGGCCTATGTGCGCGCTTTCAGCGTAGAGGCCCATGAGCAGGGGGTGTTATTCATCGACTGGAAATTCGACCGGGTATTGACCGCCGGAACGTACTATTGGTGGAAAAACACGACGCCCGTTCAAGTGCTGAAAGTCGATATGCGCCAGCAGCAAATGGAAGTCTCCGGACAGGAAATCCTGACAAAAGACAAAGCGTCATTACGCCTGAGCTTCTACGTTCAGTACCAGGTGCGAGATGTCGTTAAAGCATTGGTTGAGAATAAGGACTTCGACAAACAGTTGTACGTGTTGGTGCAACTCGCACTGCGTGAGTACGTTGGCGGGTTTACCCTCGATGAACTGCTTGATAAGAAGGGTGAAATAGCGCCGTTTGTGGTTAAGGCGACATCGGACAAAGCCGCTCAATTGGGTGTCGAGCTTCGGGCGGGTGGTATTCGCGACATCATCCTGCCCGGCGACATGCGCGACATCATGAACCAGGTGTTGATGGCCGAGAAGAAAGCGCAGGCCAACGTCATCATGCGTCGGGAGGAGACGGCGTCGACCCGGAGTTTGCTGAACACAGCCAAGCTGATGGAGGACAATGAGATGCTCTGGAAATTGAAAGAGATGGAATACGTCGAGAAGATCGCGGACAAAATCAGTTCGATTTCTGTCTCGAACAGTGGCTCGATGGTCGATCAGCTTAAGCAGATTTTAGGGCGTGGTAATTAATGAGTATTGTATCGCGGAAGGAAACCTGTGTAGCCGAAGGCTGGAAAAGGATGGTATTAGCCTTCAGCTACAGGGGTTTCCTCCCGCGATACTTATAATAACTAAACCAATGGAAACACCGATTTCAGTAGAGGATATTTTAACGTTAGGCCCCATTCCGGAGTCGCTGCAGGCGGGTTTCCTGCGGGTGGCGAATGGGCTGATGCAGCGGGGTAATTACCCCAGAGAGAAGGTGATGACGCTCCTGGCGCAGATGCTTCGAAACCCGAAAAAATACGCTTTCTCAAAAAACAAAGTCACGAATCTGGCGCAGGCGATTTACGGCCTGAACAAGCAGGGTATTGCCGTTCCGTTGAGCGAAGTGGCGGGCAGTTACTTGCCCGCCGAACCCGAGCCTTACGCGCTGGTGAGTTCGGAAAAACAGGCCGAACAAACGATTGGTCTGCGTGAAGGACCCTTGCCGTATGCTGTTTTCGGTCGGGAGTTTATTGAAGAAGGCGCGTTGAAACAAATGGAAACGGCCTCCAGTCTGCCCATCTCGGTGGCGGGTGCCCTCATGCCCGATGCCCACCAGGGATATGGGTTGCCCATTGGGGGTGTGTTGGCGACGGAAGCGAACAAAGTTATTCCTTTCGCGGTGGGCGTCGATATTGCCTGCCGAATGTGCCTGTCGGTATTCGACCTGCCGCCGTCCTTTCTAACCCGCGAACCGCATTTGCTGAAGCGGATTTTAGTCGAGCAGACTAAATTCGGTATGGGGGGTGAAACCCGCGAGAAATTCGACGAGAGCGTGATGGATCTGCCCGAATGGCAGGCGACCAAAGTGATCCGCGATTTAAAAGACAAAGCGTACCGGCAACTCGGTACCTCCGGGACGGGAAACCACTTTGTTGAGTGGGGCATTGTGGAAGTGCATGACGATAGCCTGACGAAAGAATCGGGTCTGAGCCTGCCGCCGGGCGAGTATATGGCGCTGTTGTCGCACTCCGGTTCGCGTGGGTTCGGGGCTAATATTGCCAATACGTATTCCAAACTGGCAATGCAGAAGACCAGATTGCCAAAGGAAGCCGCTCACCTGGCCTGGCTCGACTTGAACACGCAGGAAGGGCAGGAGTACTGGATCGGGATGAATCTGGCGGGCGAGTATGCGTCAGCGAACCACCACGAGATTCACCATAAACTGGCCAAAGCGTTGCGTGAGAAGCCGCTGGTGATGGTTGAGAATCACCATAATTTTGCCTGGAAAGAGCAATTGGCCGATGGACGGGAGGTGCTTGTTCACCGAAAAGGAGCAACCCCGGCGGGAGCGGGTGTGTTGGGCATCATTCCGGGTTCGATGACACAGCCGGGCTTCGTCGTGCGTGGGCGAGGCAATGTTGAGTCGCTGAACTCGGCTTCGCACGGGGCCGGTCGGCTGATGTCACGAACGAAGGCCTTCAACAGCATCACCCGCTCGCAGTGGAACAAAGCGCTGGTGGAAGCCGGTGTTCAACTCGTGGGGGGCGACCTGGACGAAGCGCCGATGGTCTACAAAAACATCGACACCGTCATCGGAGCCCAGCTTGATCTTGTAGACGTACTGGCGAAGTTCACCCCCAAAATCGTCCGCATGGCCGATGCCAACCGAAAAGAAGGGCGTGAGGATTGATTGTACTACTTGTCAGAACAGCCCGCTATGGCAGCGAACGGCTTTTAAAGAAATCCCAGATCAGGTCATTGTTCAAGAACGCTTCGGAAGGGGTATCGCCAATAAAGCGGGCTCCTTTCTGGCCACCGGGCCAGGCGTGACCGCCATCGATGGTCAGGTAGTACTCAAGAGCGACGTCGTCCCGGCAATTCGTCCAGGTGTACGATGTATACAACCCGGCTGTTTTTGTGGTTGGCTTTTCGGGCGTACAGCCCGCAAGTTTGGCAAATACGGCCAGCGTACTGTCGACGGGGGCGTTCCACTGTTTGTTGAGGCTTAGGGAGCCGATGCCGCCAGTGTAGGGAACATTGTTATCCTGCCTGGAATGAATGTGCAAAATCGACAGTACACGGGAGGGGTGGCAGGGCGTTTTCATCTGCATGGTTCCGGCATTGGCCGCAATGGCTGCCAGTTTGTCGGAGAGTTCGCAGGCGAGTCGGTAGCAGAGCATGGCCCCGTTAGAATGCCCGGTAGCAAACACCCGCTTCGGGTCGATCCGGTAGGTTGTCGTTAGCTTATCAATGAGTTTACGGATAAAGCCCACATCGTCGGCTTGTTGCGCCGATGCAATCTGGCCGCAGCAGTTTCCCGCATTCCAGGTGCGTAGCTTCAACACACCCGGATTTTGCAGGCCATCGGCATACACCACAATAAAGCCTTCCTTATCTGCTTTTTCGCTCAGTTTCGACTGGGATTCAAACTGCTGTCCACTACCGCCACCCCCGTGGAGAGCGATCACCAGCGGCATTGGCTCATCGGTTTTAGTGTAGCTTAGCGGCATATGAACCCAATAAATTCGGGTTTGTCCCTGGTGCCGAAGCGTATCGCGGGTGCTGGCTTCGACTGAAGCGGGAAGTGTACTGACAAGCAGGAGAGTGAAGAGCAATTTGCTCATAGCGAAATTGATGATTGAGAATTTAATGTTTTATAAAAGCGTGTACATCAGGAGACTCCTGTTTTACAGGAATAAAAGTCATTTCGAAGTCTCGTTATGAAGCGGCCCTTCCTGCCGAAAGCAATATAACAAAAAGAGCAACTTAAGCCCGAAAGCGGTAATTTGCCCTTTCAAAAGACTTTACACCCGTGGAGGTGCGCAGTAAGGACAAAACGAATCAATTGCACCAACACGTAAACCGCGTATCATAACCCCTAAACCATGCAGGCAACCCCTACCGCAGGCCAGTCAAAAGCGGCCTTTACTGAAAACAAGTACCTTGTAACCCTCGTTTTTGTTACGTCTCTTTTTATGTTCTGGGGGGTCGCCATTACCATGGGCGATGTATTAAACAAGCACTTCCAGCACGTGCTGAGCCTGACCAAAACGCAATCGGCTTTTGTGCAGTTTGCCATTTTTGGGGCCTATTTTGTGATGGGTATACCAGCCGGACTGTTCATGAAGCGGTTTGGCTACAAAAACGGGGTTTTGCTGGGGCTGGGGCTGTTTGCCACTGGTTCGTTTCTGTTTGTTCCGGCCGCTGCGGCTGCTTCCTTCACGTTCTTCGGCATTGCCCTCTTTATTCTAGGCTGCGGCATCTCGACCCTCGAAACGGTTGCTCACCCGTTTGTGGCCTCCCTCGGCGATCAGCGCACCAGCGACCAGCGTATCAATTTCGCCCAGGCGTTCAACGCGCTGGGGGCCATTATCGGACCCGCCATCGGCTCGTATTTCCTGCTGCGCAACAACACGCCGGGCAGCACCGACCTTACCTCGGTAAAGACGTTATACATTGCCATTGGCAGCGTTATCGCCACCATCGCCATTCTTTTCTCGTTTGTAAAAGTCCCGGCGTTAACCGATCCCCATGCCACCGTTGCCGATCCTGACGCAGCCAATGTGGATGTGGCCCCCGGTAAATCGCTCTTCGACCACAAACACTTCCGCTGGGCCGTTGCCGCTCAGTTTTTCAACGTTGCCGCACAAGGCGGGACCTGGGCGTTTTTTATCAACTACGGTCACGAGAAGATGGGCTTCACCGATGCGGTGGCCGGTAACTACATGGTGCTCTTCATGGGCCTGATGCTGGCCGGCCGTTTTGTGGGTACCTTCCTGATGCGGGTCATTGCGCCCCATACGTTACTGGCCATTTTTGCAGGTTGCAATATCCTCATGTGCCTGATCATTACCCAGAGTTTCGGCTGGCCTTCGTTCATTGCGCTCATGATGCTCAACTTCTTCTTCAGCATCATGTTCCCAACCATCTTCAGTCTGGGCCTGAAAAACCTGGGTTCACATACCCAACAGGCGTCTTCATTCATTTCGATGGGTGTTGTTGGCGGGGCCGTGTTCCCGTTCCTGATGGGTATGGCCGCGGAGAAAGATGTAGCAAACGCCTATTATCTGCCTATAATCTGCTACGTAGTTATCCTCCTGTTCGGGGCCAAGTTCTACAAAGTGAGGTAGTTGACGTTGATTTATATAAAAAAGGGATTAACCACAGAGATGGTCCGCCGTTATGGCACAATGGCCACAGAGGGTAATCCCTTTTTTATTAAATCGAAAACGAGTTAATTCAATCTCTCCCAATAGGCCCGTTCTGCAGCTTCTGCTTCAGGTCAAAGGTTTGTCCGGCGAAGACGATCAGGATCTGATGCTCATCGAACGCCCGTTTCACCGCCATGATCGCTTCGCTGAGGGCGAAGTGCGGATTCGTTGCCGTGGGGTTGATCCAGAACCAGACCACAAACTGAATGTTGGCATCGGCGAAGTGTCGATAGTGTAAGTCGACCGGGTGATCTTTCAGAACAAACGGCAATTGAGAAACGGCGGCTTTGGCAATTTTCTGGGCGGTGACCAGATCGTCCAGATACGAAACGCCCGCAGCCAGTTCGATCCGGCGCTGACCAATGCGCGAAAAGTTGGTGATCGGTTTCTGAAAAACGTCTTTACTGGGAATCTCCACGGTTTGCCCCTGCCCGTTATCCATCACGATGGACCGAAGTTTAATGTCGAGCACTTTGCCGGTGTAGCCGTTGGTTTCGACCGTATCGCCCACCTGAATGGGGCGGGCCAGGGCAATCATCGTCCCCGAAATAAAGTTGGCGGTCAAATCCTGAAAGGCAAAGCCAACGGCCAGTGCAATGACACCCGCGCCCGCCAGCAGCGACGTAACAGTTTTGTCGAGCCCCAGAATCCCCAGGGCGATAAAGAGACCAATGGAAACGACAACGAACCGCAGGACGGCCCCCGTCAGGTTGATAACCGACTCATTGGTGCTAACCCTTCTCAGCCCGCCTATAAACCCCCGGCTTATCCAGCGGGATGCAAAGGTGAAGAGGACGAAGATGATAATGGCCACGGCCAGTTCGGGTAAATAGCGAATGGCATTACGCAGCCAAAGCGAAAGTTCGGCGTAAATAAGGCCCGGTGCCTGAGAAAAATCCATAAAGTCCAAGTTACAATCGTAGCCGTAGAACGACGCAAGACAGGATTCTGTTTCATTGGCAGGACCATTCGCCGTATCTTTGCGGGCGAGTTCAATTGACTGATGATGAAACCTACCGCTGCTATTTACCTCGATAATGCCGCTACGACCCGGCTCGACCCCGAAGTTCTGGACGCCATGCTGCCGCTCATGACCGAGCAGTTTGGTAACCCATCGTCCATCCATAGTCATGGACGTACGGTGCGTACGGCTATCGAAAAAGCACGCAAAACGGTAGCTATGCTCCTCAATACATCGCCTGCCGAAGTCTTCTTCACTTCGGGTGGTACCGAAGCGGACAACACCGCCATCCGGAGCAGTATCGAAACCTATGGCCTTACCCACGCCATTACCTCACCTCTCGAACACCATGCCGTGCTGCATACGCTGGAGCACCTGGCAAAACAGGGGGTTATCCGGTTAAGTCTGGTCAATATTGATGAAAAGGGCCATGTCGATCTGGCGCATCTGGACGAGTTGCTGGGTGCGCACAAAGGGCGTTCGCTGGTGTCGCTCATGCACGGGAATAATGAGATCGGAAATCTGCTGGACCTGAATCGGGTAGGGGAGATTTGCCGAAGCCACGACGCTATTTTTCACTCCGATACGGTGCAGACCATGGGCCATTTTCGGCATAATCTGCAACAGCTCCCGGTCGACTTTATTGTGGGTGCCGGTCATAAATTTCACGGCCCCAAAGGCGTTGGCTTCCTGTATGTCAATGCCGAACGGGTTAAAATTCATCCCTTCGTTTACGGCGGTGCTCAGGAACGCAACATGCGGGGCGGCACCGAAAACGTGTACGGCATTGTCGGGCTGGCAAAAGCACTTGAGATTGCCTACCGGGATATGGACGCCCACCGCCAGCACATTACCTCGCTAAAAAGCCGGATGATCGACCAGCTTCGGGCCAAAATGCCCGATGTTAAGTTCAACGGCGACTCTGCCGATCTGGACAACAGCCTGTATACGGTGTTGAATGTCAGCCTGCCCGCATCGGACATGAGCGATATGCTGCTGTTCAGTCTCGACATTGCCCGGATTTCGGCCTCGGGTGGATCGGCTTGTTCGAGCGGGTCCAACGTGGGTTCGCACGTGCTGGCCGCTTTGCCCGGACTCGATCCCGACCGGGGCTATGTTCGGTTCTCCTTTGGAAAATACAACACAACGGAAGAAATCGACTATGCCGTTGATACGTTGATTGGATTGTACCAGAAAGAGCTAGTGAAGTGACGTTCAGGACGGGTACTGGCCGTGGTCATAGTCTTTGAGCCTGGCCGGGTGTTTACTGGCCTCCGACTGCACAGCCACCCGTTTACTGACCTACATTTCTTGACTTTTTATCTACTCTACAGGTATACTATAAATGAAAAATTGATCGTTCTCTGAGAAATGTTGGAACGGTCATGAAACGGAGTGGGCTACTTGGTATAATCGGAGTTCTTTGCGTTGCCATCGGGGGGGGGTCGTGTCACGATAATACCCTGAAACTACCAGAACCGGCAACGTCGCTGGAGGGTGTTTACGAAGCCAAATCGCTATATGGTCCGTTCCTTGTTAATGGCGAAACCGTTCAGTTATCCCTGAAACGGGTTACTGCCGATTCGGTAGTGATCAAACTTCAGGCTTTTTCGAACGGGCAGCCCGGCGACAGCGTTTCGCTCGGAAAGGCTTTGGTGAATCAGGATTTTCAAGGCAATTGCGTTGCTTACTCGATCAGGCCATTGCAAGTACAAAAGGATGATTTGTTGACGATGACGTGCAGTGCAGAAAACGTTTTCAACTACCGGTACTCATTCCCACTTAATGGCCAATGGGTGTCCCGATCCGTCAGCTTCAAGCGAATTTAGGCCCAATAGCCGTCTCACCCCATTGTTTATAAAAAGTCAATCGGTCGACACATCGACGGTCAGAATTGCAGTTTTAGGAACACTTGTGGCTTTATTGAGTTGATTGACTACAGGCTTGTGACCCGAAGGTTCGCTCTGCCTGCTGCCAACCAACTCAGCTTATGACCATCGAATTGTACAAGGCCCCGGAAGCCAACAACCCAACCGAGCATCCTGAATCGCCGGTATCCAACCTAGCGGGGGAACTGCCCGATGATGAACCGAGCCTGAATTTCGGAGATCTACTGGGAACATTTTCGTCCCGGGAAGACGCCATCGCGTATATCAACCAGCAGGCTACCGATCAGGGGTTAGCCGTTCAGGATACCCAAAGCTCCCCCTACAACGAATACACACATGTGGAATGGCTAACGGTCATCGTTGAACTGCAGGACCAGTCGACCCAAAACGAAAGCTACTATCTGGTTACGGATGAAGGGTATTAGGTAGTGGAGTGCCTCTGGATCTTAAAACAGCCTGGCTACACCAAAAGCGGCTGCTGCGGCCAGTGCTCCGATAAACATGACCTTGAACGCACCGCCAACAGGCGGCTGTCCGGTGACTTTGCTTTTGAAATAGCCGAAAACGAACAGGCAGATCAGCGTTACGGCACAGGAGTATACTAACGCCTGATGGGGAGCGGCATTGAAAAAATAAGGAGCCAGTGGTACCAGACCGCCCACCACGTACGACAAACCAATAGTCAGGGCACTTTTCGTGGCCCGGTTGGGATCGGGTTCATCGAGGCCCAGTTCGTATTTCATCATGAAATCGACCCACTTCGTTTTGTCCTTTGACAATTCATCGGCAATGGCAACCTGTAAGTGGAGCGGTAAGCCCATGTCGGCAAATACCTCCCGCACTTCCTCTTTTTCGCGTTCGGGAACAGTTTCCACTTCGCGCACCTCCCGCCGACGTTCCGATTCGTAATGATCGGCTGCGGTGCGCCCTGCCAGATACCCACCCAAACCCATAGCAATGGAACCGGCTACGATTTCCGCAATGCCCGCCGTCACGACAAGCGTGGAAGTAGCCACCGCACCGCTGAGTCCGGCCGCAAGGGCAAAAGGTACCGTTAGTCCGTCGGCCATGCCAATGACTATATCAGAAATGAAATCGGAACTATGGAGGTGTTGTTCGTGATGGTGTGTTTCGGACGAGTGATCGTGACTACCGTTGGCCATTAAATTTTCTGTTGATTATGCCTATTTGACGCAATTAGCAGAGCAAGGTAAGGAGAAAACCGCTTTTATGATGGGCAGCTAGTGCTGCAATCGCTTTCTTACTGACCAGTATAAACATGCCTTTATCAGGGTATGTTAACCCAGGGCAAAAGCATAGATCAGGTAAACAATCAAAAAGCCAAACCCGGCCAGTACCAAACCGCTGAGCCGACGCTTTTTCAGGAACAGCAGCAGAATAAGTCCCGTTGCCGAAATGAGCGTCATGAAAATGGCCGAACCGTCAATCACCCACGCCCACGACTTGCCGGTATCGCGGCCTTTGTGCAGGTCGTTCAGTACGGCTACCAGCCCCATTCGGGTTTCGGTAAGCTGGTACGATCCGTTATCCCGTTTTACAACGGCGTCGGCTGTGTAGCCCGGCCCCCGGAAAGAAACCGATACCTGATCGGCTTCCAGCCGCATATCGCTAACAGCTCCTTTTACCCCGTGGGTGTTGCGGAGGTGTTCGACTACGCCCAGTTTATTGATAGCGGATGTATCGGCGGTTTTTACCCAGGCCAGCGGCACTTTACCGGTAAACTCATTCGTACTGAACTGGTCGTCGAACCAGTCGGCATGATTGAGCGTCAGTCCAGTAACGGCAAAAAATAGTACGATCACGAAACTGGCCATAGACAGGTAAATGTGCAGCCAGCGTGTTACGGCAGAGATCCGGCGTTTGATGGTTGGGTTGGTTCCCGATTTGGTACGGGCGCCGGAGGGCTCAGCGGGCATCGCTTTTTTTGCGATAGTCCAGGGCTGCGGTTGTAATTTCGACATTGCCGGGTAGCGACAGTTGTTTAGGTTTTCCGTTAAAATCCATTTGCTGCTTAATGAGCTGGTAGGTGCCGTGTTCGCGGGCGGCTTCGATAAAAACCGTGTAGTTACCCTGCTTCACAAACTGTCCGGCGTTATCCTTGCCATCCCAGCTCAGGGTATAGGCCCCCGGCGAGCGGGTGGCGCTGGTCACCGAAGCCGAAGCCGCTTCAAAATCGGGGTTACGGCGCTGGGCGTACCAATCCCGTAATTCGGGGAGCCAGCGCGGTTTGTTGTACCAGAGCGCCAGATTTCGGACGGGGTTTCCTTTCTCATCTTCTACCCAGATGGCCACAAACGGGCGGTGCGAACGGCCGGGAAACTGGGGTAGCTCCAGGCTGATCAGCACTTCCTGGTCGGGATTCCATAGCTTGTCTTTCGCTGGCGCAAGGTGCATCAGGCGGGCCGCAGTCAGGTCGTTGGATACTGGGGCTGCAGAAGTGGCGGTCGCAGCCCAGCCGGGGCTGCTGTGCTGCTGACCGTTGTTTGTGACGATAAAAAATTCGGTACCCGGCAGAGTAGCCGCCATGGCCTCACTCTCGGCCGGTGTCAGGATGCTAAAAGTCGTTGCCAGCGCGCCCGCGGTCACCGCATCCGGGTGAACGACCGTGGCGCTGGCTATCGCATTGGCAGGCTGGCCCGTACGCGGATCGACAATGTGCGAAAACCAGTCGTCGCCTAACTGAACACCCCTACGGTAGCTGCCGCTGGTGGCAACGGTCCCGTTCTGTACGGCAAACCGGCTTAGTACAGCGTGGTTTTCGGCATCGGCCTGTGGATTGGCGACACCGACGGGTTCGGCCCAGTTTCCCCGAACCACAAGGTCGCCACCTCCGTTCAATACAATGCCCTGAACGTCGGTAATCGCTAAAGCCGCTTCCGCTGCCCGTTCGAGGACGTAGCTTTTCGCAAAAGTATGCAGTCGGAGAGGTGCCTGACTGAGCCGGGTTGCTGTTTGGTTTGTGTGGTCAAGCTGCCAGTGGGATTGCTGAGCGGCACGGGTCGCCCGCGCCAACTCTGCTTCAGCGGGTTGTGTACCGGCCGCTGCTGCCTGTTGCCAAACCTGACTAACAGCTTCAGCGCCCGCGTTGATCGCTCCTTCCGTTCGCTCGAACCAGGTGTCGAATTGGGCTAAAACGGAAAATAAATCCGCTGAAATACGGGTAGCTACGTTTTCAGTTGCCTGCCAGCGGCTGAATTCACTTTCTGGCCGGTAACTGCTTAAGAGCTGGCTCAGTCGCTCAATTTCAGCTAACGCGGCCTGTTCTGCCTGCCGGGCTGCAACCAGGGAGGTGGCAATGGCTTTGATCGTGAGCGATGTACCTAATACGTTGTCAAACTGACTGATGTACATGCCAACGCTTGTACTTGGGACTGTTGAAGTTAAGGCAGGGGCCACAAGGCTTAACCCGGCCATGCCTAATTTTACCAGAGTCATTGATTCGGTTGTCTAGTTGAATGGAACAGGCATTGCAACGCCTTCAGACGGATGGTGAACAAAAGCCGGGCCGTTTATACGAAATGGTACTACCAGCCTGACGGTTACGAAAGTGCTATTGTTCTGACGGATCACAAACTAAATCAATCCGAATGACCATTTTTGGGAGCTGGGTCGACCTTTTTTTTGACTGAAAGACATGAAAAAACCGGGTATTGAGCCCGGTTAAAGCAGTTGTTTCATTTCTGCAAAATTGGCCGACGGCCGTCAGCTGCTCACTGTATTTTAGGTTCGATCATGTCCCACAGATTTCCGTATAAATCTTCAAAAACCGCCACCGTACCGTAATCTTCTTCCACCGGGCCACGCACAAAACGGATGTTCTGAGACACCATAGTCGCGTGATCTCGCCAGAAATCATCGGTATAGAGAAACAGAAAGACCCGACCGCCCGTTTGATTACCCACCCGGCTTTTCTGCTCATCACCGGACGCTTTCGCCAGTAACAGACCCGTGCCGGACGAGCCGGGCGGGGCAACCCGTACCCAACGTTTGGTGTCAGTCAGGATGGTATCTTCGAGTAAAGTGAAGTTTAGCTTTCGGGTGTAAAACTCGATGGCTTCGTCGTAGTCGTCAACGACTAACGCAATGTGGGCAATGTGTTGTTTCATGCAGTATAACAGACGGACGCTGATTAATGGATCGGTTACTGGACGGTTAACTCCTTTAATTTGTCTCTCAGTTCATTTCCCCGCAGGTCTCTGGCCAGGACAATGCCGTTCTTGTCAAGCAGTACCGATGTGGGATAGCCTCTAAACGGGTAGGATTCAACAAGTTTGTTGGACTGGTCGGACAGAATTTGTGGCCATTGCACATCCTGTTTCTGAATGAACTTAGTGAGCCGTTCCGGTGAGTCCTGAACAATGCCAATAAACTCGAACTGGTTTTTGTCGAGGCCTGCATACAGCTTTTTCAGATTTGGAATATCGTCAACGCATCCTTTGCACCAGGTTCCCCAGAAATCGATGTAAACATACTTGCCTTTATAATCGGCCAGGGCAATGGGACGTCTGGACGTGAATTCCGGCTCGATAAAGGGTTTGAACGGATAGCCGACCTGTAGCGCGTATTCCCGCTTGCCGTCGACGACGGGCTCTAACCGCAGTACATTATTGTAGAAGTCAACTCCTTTGTTCTTGTACGTGATTCCATCGAGTGATACGTTCTCATTGACTTCGATCAATTTATCTTCAGAAATTCGCTCACTAGTGGATAAAGTTGACAAGTCAACGAGTCCGTTGATGTCGAAATCGGGCCGGGTAAAGCCAAAACTAACCGCCAGGTTGTATGTCTTGCCGGCACGTTTAAGGGTAGTCTGAGCATGTTGCGGGAAATTGTAAAAGAAGTCATTTCCGAACGTTTTTACCACCATTGGTAGCGATGCCTTTAGGATCTTCCCTTTTTGGTAAACTTCGTAATTAACAATTGTAGGCTTCCTGTAGGAGTACGGGTTATTACGCTGAATAACTTCGGGATAAAAAGCTGTTTCGTCGCTGAAGTCAAGGTTGTTGTTTGTGTCGATCAGTACGGCCCATTTGCCGGTCTGCTCATCGAACCCTCTCAAGGTATATACGTAACATTTAATTGGTTTTCGGGAAAGTTGAGCTGTATCCGCCGTCAACTTCCAATAGTTCCGAAAGTCTTTATACTGAGCTTCTGTTAATGTTCCCTGAATAAAATTCTGGTAAACGAGCTGATTGGTATTCAACCAAACCATTGCCTTGTCGACATGGCTCCAGTTGGCCGGAATCCCTACGACGTTTAAACTCAGTTTACGCCATGGCTCCTTGTCATCAGACTTATTTTGACGCTCATTACCCAGTCTCGAAAAACCCGGACTAAATGGGCCATAGCCGTCAACCAGCGTAAGCGGGAGTGTCGCCGGTGCAGCTTGTTCCGCCTGGTGGCAGCTAATGAGTAAACCGAAAAGCAGGAAAAGAATTGAGCTTACCGTTTTCATGTGCAGGATAGGTTCAGGTAAGCAAATACGCAAAAGGGACACGTAGTTTCTGCTCCGTGCCCCTTTTGCTATCGTACGGTTTATCAGTACGTTACTTGTCGGCGAGTTGCTCGTTGCCAACCCACCGCTGCGCTACGTTCAGGGTGTAGTCCAGAAAAGCTTTTGCGGTCCGCTCGTACACTTCATGGCCATAGAAATGGCCGTTTTCGTCGATGTTTTTATCCGTCTCATGCGATTCGTATAGCTTCGGCGAAATAATGGAGTAGCTGTTGGTGAAGCTGATAATTTTGTTCACCACCGTGGTCATGTCCAGCGCGGGCTGGCGGCCACCCCGGCCGTTGGAGATACCCACCATGGCAAACACTTTGTTATCGAACAGGTGCTTGAAGCCCGGACCACCCAACTGGTGGATGGCATTGGTGGCCTGGGGAGGAGCCGTCCAGTTGTATTCGGGCATGGCAAAGAGCACCAGATCGGCCGATTCCCAGGCGCTGATGAGTTCGGATTGAAAGGGCGTCAGGGCGTCTTTTTTTACCGACCCCTGCCCAACATAAGGTATATCGTAGTCTTCAAACGACACAATCGAAACGTCGTGCTGCCCTTCGCTAACCAATAGGTTGCGCATGTAGCTGACAAAACGCAGGGAGTTGCTGTTTTTGCGTGATGAAGTAGAAATCAGCGTAATTTTCATTTTTCAATTCAGTCAATTTGATAGGAAACCGATGTGTTAAGGCTTTAGTTTCAGTCGATAAAAGCCGAACGTTGTTGCAACGAACAGGATGGAAAATGGGTCTATTCAGGCATACCTTTAGCGAACATGTACGATGATTAAAATACTGCCGGTTTTACTACTCCTTGTCGGGTGTGCCTACGGGCAATCGCCGATGACGTTTTTTCGTCTTGACTCACTTCCGGACGTGGGGCCTCACAAGGTTTTTCCACCGGCTGTTCATACACCCTTCAGGCTATCGCCCGGTATGATGCCTACCAGCCGACCGCGAAATTCATTTTATCGGTATCCGACAGACCTGCCCAACGTGGTGCGGGCTACGCTGGATAATATGCCGGTCAAGGTTCCGGACACGTCCACCTACTACACCATGCTGCGGTCATTCAGACGGCCGTTCAGGCAGGTTGATCCACCTGAGCCGTTACAGAAACCAGTACTGCCAGAATTGCCGAAAAAGCCTTGAAGAGTGGCGTGTTTCCGGTTAAAATGATAATGCCTGAGCCAGATCGTTGATCAAGTCCTCGGGATGTTCGAGGCCAATGGAGAGACGGAGCAGATTTTTGGGTGTGGCGGAAGTCGGCCCTTCTACACTGGCCCGGTGTTCAATCAAACTCTCTACCCCGCCGAGGCTGGTTGCGCGGGTGAATAGCTTCAGCCGGCCAATAAACGCAATGGCTTCATCGGTCCCGCCTTTCACCTGAACCGACAGCATAGCACCCGGCCCGTTCATTTGCTGCTGAATCAGTGCCCGGTCGGGATGGGTGGGTAAACCTGGGTAATGGACTTTCTCCACGGCCGGGTGCCCATCCAGGAAATCGGCTACGGCCTGGGCCGTCAGACTTTGCGCCCTCACCCGAACGCCCAGTGTTTTAAGTCCCCGGCTCACCAGCCAGCAGTCGAACGGCGAAGGCACCGCTCCCGAAAGTCCCTGCAATAGTCGCACACGCTGCGCAAATTCATCATTTCGTTTAAAGACCAGCGCTCCGCCCAGCACATCGGAATGGCCACTGAAATACTTGGTGGTCGAGTGCATCACAATATCGCAATTGAGGTCGAGAGGGTGTTGCAGTACCGGTGTTGCCCAGGTGTTGTCGCACACACAAAGCGCCCCGGCTTCGTGCGCCAGCCGACTTACTGTCAACAAATCTGTTATGGTCAGCATCGGATTGGAGGGTGTTTCACACCATACTATCCGGGTATTTTCGTGAATGGACGACTCAACGGTATCGAGGTCGGTCATGTCGACGCGGGTGTAGGTCAGTCCCCAGGGGTGAAATACCTGTTCGAGCAGGGCGGGTGTGCCATAGTACGCGTCGGTTGAGAGAAGCACATGGTCGCCGGGGCGGAGTGCCTGAAAAAGCGTCATGGTAGCTGCCTGGCCGGAGCTAAACGCCATACTCGTCGCTCCGCCTTCGAGTAGCGCAATCGCTTTCTCCAGTGCTTCGCGGGTAGGGTTATTTGGCCGGGTGTAGGTAAAGTCGCCAGCCAGTTCATTGGCCTCGTTACGGGCAAACGTGGTTGACAGGTGAATGGGTGGGGTTACTGCCCCGGTTGCCGTGTCAGGCTGATGGGTAGCGCGGAGGGCGAGGGTATCGAAGTGCATAAGCGGATAGAACCGAAAAGCGGCCCATTTTTTGTATACGGAGATTCAGTGGTTTCTGTGGCCATTACGCCATACGTTACTCAAATAGTTCGCTGCGGTGTTCTTCTTTTTCATCTCCATTGGAATTAACAGGCTGGAATGGCGTTCCTATCCCCATACACGACCGTACTTACCGTCACAACAGCTGCCCACCTGTTGCGTCGGGCTACTTTTGGGCCAACACCCGCTGAAATACGGGATTTCACGGGCTTGACCGCTCAGGAAGCGGTTGCACGACTGATTGGAAACAGTCACTTTGCGGTACCGCCACCGGTTGATCTCAACGAAACGAAAGCAACCTCTGGCCAGCCGTTTATGGCATTACCTTTTGATCCTGACCGTAATTATGAACTCGGCCAGTGCGTACGGTACTGGTGGCTGGCGCTGATGACTGCATCGGGCACAGCACCGGGTTTACTTGAAAAACTGTCCCTTTTCTGGCAGAATCACTTCGTTGTAACCCGGACCGTTGTGGGCGATTATCGATTCATTTACCAGTATATTCAGTTTATCCGAGCCAATGCACTGGGCAATTTTCAAGCACTTGTAATTGGGATGACCAAGGAGCCGGCTATGCTGGCGTACCTGAACGGCGACCAGAATCAGGTTGGTAGGCCGAATGAAAACTACGCACGCGAACTTCAGGAGCTGTTTACTGTAGGTGCTGTGGATTCGGATGGGGCGATGAATTATACCGAAGATGACGTGAAAGCCGCTGCCAGAGTGTTGACGGGCTGGGGGCATACAAACCAGAATGCGATCGGCTCAACAAGTATCTCGACTACGTTTACCAGCAGCCTCCACGACGCAGCCAATAAATCCTTTTCGGCTCACTACAACAATACCGTTATACAAGGCCGGGCGGAATCCGCATCCAACGGCGACTCAGCGGGCGATGCGGAGCTGAACGACCTCGTTGCCATGCTGCTGCAGCATCCGCAGTGTCCCCGGTTTATTTGTCGAAAACTATACCGCTGGTACGTCAACCCGATCGTGACGCCCGCCATCGAAACCAATGTTATCGGCCCACTTGCCGATTTCTTTGCCAGCCCGGCCAATAATTTTGCCATTCAACCGGTTGTTGAAAAACTGCTGACGAGCCAGGTATTTTTTGATACGGTCAATATCGGCACGTTTGTGAAATCACCGGCAGAGCTGATCCTGGGAAGTATGCGGTTTTTCAGTCAGCCGGTTCCAGATATGGTCACGGACTCGGTGGCTTTCCGAAAATACTTCGAATTTGTGTTCTATCAAATGAACGACATGCAGATGGGGCTTATTGATCAGCCTGCCGTGCTGGGGTACGACGCTTATTACCAAACCGGCCTTACCCGACTCTGGATCAATACCACGACCATTGGTTTGCGGGGAAACCTGACCGATGCCTACATCTGGCGGTGGTTGGAAATTAAGCCGGGATACACACTGGGTATCGACTTACTGGCCTGGATGAGGGCGAGCCAGCCTAATTTTTCGGACGTTATCGGGACGCCAGCCATTACCTGTGTCGATGTATTGGCACGGCTGCAGGAAAACCTGTTTGCCGTTGAGCTCAGCCCGGCCCAAACCGATTTTTTAATTGATACCATCCTGATGCAGGGCGTACCCCGCACCGATTGGCTCTACGAATGGAACGCCTATCGGCGACAGCCAACGGATAGCGTGAGTCAGTTTGGCGTGCTGTGGCGGTTACGTAATCTGATGCGGTATATGCTTCGTATGGCGGAGTACCAGGTTTTTTAAATAGCGCTGCCAGATATGATAACATTAGTTTCGAACCCCCGTTTCCAATGAATCGAAGGGACTTTCTTTCGGCGGCATCAGCCAGTATGCTCCCGATTATGCTCAATGGATTTGGCCTGAAAGCCATGAGTCGGCAGTCGGCATTGGTCCAGTCTCTACTGCAAACATCGGCTCTGAATACAGACCGGGTGCTGGTTATGGTGTACCTCAATGGCGGCAACGACGGGTTGAACACAGTACTGCCGCTCGATCAACTGTCGGCTTATACGGGCCTCCGAAGCAACATCGCCCTGCCGCAACATCGAATTCTGGCTCTTGACGGCAACCCGGTAACGGGTTTTCATCCGGCTATGAGCGGGATGCGAAACCTGTACAATGAGGGCAAGCTGACGATTGTGCATTCGGTTTCGTACCCGAACCCCGATATGTCGCACGCCCGCTCCACGGACATCTGGATGACAGGTGTCGATGCCAGCCAAACCGCTACTTCCGGCTGGGCGGGCCGGTATCTGGAAAATCGCTTTCCGGGTTTCCCGAACAGCTACCCAAATGCCCTCATGGACGATCCGCTGGCTATTCAGATCGGGTACACTACCTCTACCGCGTTACTCGGTAGCCAACAGTCGATGGCCATTGCCCTCAACGACCCAGATAACTTTTACGCCCTGGTTGGCATCAATGATCCGGTTTCGCCCCAAGAGCCTTTGCCGGGGGATACAGGAGCCCTGCTATCGTTTATCCGAAAGCAGCAAAATCTGGCCGTTGGCTACGCCGAAAAAATTAAAAAAGCTGCCGATGCCGGGAAAAATCTGGCTACTTATCCCGAACCCAGCACGACGAACTCGCTGGCCGAACAACTGAAAATTGTGGCCCGGCTGATTCATGGCGGATTGAAAACCAAGGTCTATTTTGTGTCGATGAATGGATTTGATACGCACTCGGCGCAGGTAGATCCTACCGATACCACGATGGGTGAGCACGCTTCCCTGCTGAGTAAATTATCGGCTGCGCTGGCTTCGTTTCAGCGGGATCTGGAAATGCAGGGAACGGCCAACCGGGTCGTTGGGATGACGTTTTCCGAGTTTGGACGCAGGGCTAATGCCAACGCTTCGGCGGGAACAGATCATGGCGTAGCTGCACCTATGTTTGTCTTTGGTACCGAAGTTAAGCATCAGACAGTTGGCAGCAACCCGGACCTGTCTAATCTGATCGGCACGTACGGCAACAAGGATATTGGCATGCAGATCGACTTTCGGCGTGTGTATAGCGATATCCTGACGGATTGGTTTGGGGTGGATAGTGCAACTACGGGCTCGCTGCTTTTCAGGGAATTTTCGACCGTGTCGTTATTCTCGAATACCATTGAAACGATAGCCTCGGGCAACTGGCAGGACCGGAGCGTTTGGTCCATCGGGCGGGTACCATTAGACACGGAATACGTTAAAGTTAACGCAGGTCATACCCTCACCGTCGACCGAACGATTACCGTAAAAAACGTCCGGCTGGCCGGTAAACTTAACTTCACCGGGCCTTATTCCATTCGGATGACCGGCTGATTCCTGTGCCTAAAATTTTCAGGTTACTTACCCTTCTATCGATCAAATTGCGTTGCATTTAGTAATTCCATTACCTTTACAAAAATCGTATGCTTGCATACTAATGTCCATGAATAGAACGTATGAGTCTTTATCATTCGAGCAGGTCGAGGGTGTGATGACCGTTGCACTGCTCGGGCCCGGCAAAGGAAATGCGATGGGGCCGGAGTTTTGGGAAGAACTGCCCCTGGCGATGGATGAATTAAACCGAATGCCCGACGTTCGATGTATTGTTTTTCGGGGTAGTGGCGATCATTTCAGCTACGGCCTCAACATTGCGCGGATGATGCCCCGATTGGGGTCTATGACCACGGGTACGGTGCTGGCCCACCAGCGGGTTGATCTGATGGCCCAAATCCGGCAGATGCAGCTGGGTTTCCAGAAAATGCATGAATCGCCGAAACCGGTCATTGCCGCCGTTCATGGCTGGTGCATCGGGGGCGGGGTCAACATGATTGCTGCGGCCGACATCCGGCTTTGCTCACGGGACGCCCGGTTCAGTTTGCGGGAGGCCAAACTGGCCATTACGCCGGACATTGGCGGTCTGCAATTTCTGCCGACCATTATCGGGCAGGGCTTCACCCGCGAAATGGCCTTCACGGGAGCCGATTACGACGCAGCCTTTGCCGAACGCATTGGGCTGGTCAATCATGTATACGAAACGCCCGACCAGCTTTTTGAAGCGGCTGCCACGCTGGCCCGGCAAATTGCCGACAACCCGGCCACCGCTGTTCAGGGAGCCAAGCAGGTGCTGAATTACAGTCTCAATAAATCCATCGAGGATGGCCTGCAATACGTAGCCGTCTGGAATTCAAGCCAGTTACAGTCCAGCGATTTCAGCGAAGCCATGCAGGCCACAGTAGAAAAGCGCAAGGCCGAGTTTAACAAGAAAATAAACAAAGGATATTAGGGAGTACCAAACGCAAAACCATGAATGTAAGCGGGATGCTGCGCGACGATGCGCTAAAAGGGAAGACCATTATTGTGACCGGGGGCGGTACAGGCCTTGGTAAATCCATCAGCCGGTATCTCCTCCAACTGGGGGCCAACGTAACCATTTGCAGCCGACGCCAGAACGTCATCGACGAGACGGCTAAGGAACTGATGGCGGAGACCAACGGGCAGGTGCTTGCCGTAGCCTGCGACGTTCGGAATACCACCGAGATTGAGAACGTGATTGCCCGGACAATTGACACGTTTGGTCGGATCGACGGGCTGCTCAACAACTCGGCGGGTAACTTCATCAGCCCTACGGAGCGGTTGTCGTACAAGGCCTTCGATACCATTGTTGATATCGTACTGCGCGGCACCTATTACTTCACACTGGCCGTGGGCAAATACTGGATCGAAAACAAGATTCCCGGTACGGTACTGAACATATCCACGACCTACGCTACTACGGGGTCGGGTTATGTGGTGCCGTCGGCCGTGGCCAAGGGCGGTGCGCTCATTATGACCAAATCGCTGGCGGCCGAGTGGGGTAAGTATGGTATTCGTCTGAATGCCATTGCGCCCGGTCCTTTTCCAACGAAGGGCGCATGGGATCGGCTCTTTCCCGAGCCACTGGCCAGCATGATGGACCCCACCAGCCGCATTCCCCTGCATCGCGTTGGCGAACACGGCGAACTGGCAAATCTGGCTGCATTCCTGTTGTCCGATTTCTCGGGTTATATCACCGGGGAAAGCATTACCATCGATGGGGGTGAAGTACTCATGGCAGGCGAGTTCAGCCACCTGGAACAGGTCACGACCGACCAATGGGACTCGATCGAGCAAACCATCAAACAAGCCAATCGGGCAAGTAAAAAAGAATAAAAAATTAGTGAAGAATGGTGAAAGGTGACTGAAAAGCAGTTGGCTTATTCAACGCTAATTCTTACCGTTCAACGCTTCATTCTTCACTAATTTTCGGCACCTTTGTGCCCATTTTTCAGTTATAAGATTGTACTAAAATTCGTTAAAATGCCTAACTGGTTTCTCGGAAAAATCCGCTATCAGCAGCCCATCGACGACTCGAACGTCGGTAGTCGAAATGAGGAGTTTATCAAGCAAAAAACGGTAACGGAGGCTTATCTGGTTGATGCCGTTAGTTATACGGATGCCGAAGGCAGGCTTTATCAGGAGATTGCCGCCAACACGCCCGACTTTGAGATTACGAACATCTCGCGTATGAAACTGGCCGATGTGTTCCACATCGAAGACGGTGGCGAAGTATGGTATAAGGTGAAAGCCATGTTTATCACAGACGATGAGAAGACGGGTAAGCAGAAAAAAACGCCCAGCGTGATGCTCGTCAACGGCGAAAATCCAAAACAGGCTTACGAGCGGGTGGAGGCAAGCCTGAAATCGGCACTGGACCCGTTTGAGATCACGGATGTCAACACCACGAAGATTCTGGAGATATTCCCGTATAATGAGGAAGAAAAACGAAATCTGCGTCCACTCAGTGAGGTGCTGAGTCCCGAACCCGAATCCGTTTAATATACCCGACAGAAGGCCACTCTTTACAGAATGGCCTTCTGTTTGTACGAAATTATTGACTTTCAGCGCCAATTACTTGCGTTGAATCTGTTCGGTATAGATATTTGTCCCCGTATGAAACGCTCTCTGTTCCAATTGTTCAACCTCCTCATGGCCTGTGTCGTACTGCTCAGCAGTACCGGTTTCGGTCTGGTTGAACATTCGTGTCAGATGCGTGGAAAGAAGAAGACGGTAGTTGTTGCGTTTAGCGAGATGAAAACCCAGCCGAGTTGCGCTACCGATAATCGGCCGATGCCCTCGCAGCAAACGGTTGTGAAAAAGACCGAGTGCTGCCAGGACGACCAGCGGTTCGAAAACATCGATGTTTCGTCGTCGCTGAGTCAGTTCGTTGCCAAGTTTGTTAAAATCATTGCTGAAACGGTTGTAGCCGGTGTTGCCGCCGTTCTAGTATGGATTATTGACGTCGTCTTTGCCGAAAGCAGTACATCCATTTCTTCCTTTGCGTCTCCGCCCTCTCTCTCCGGGCGCGACATTATTACACTCGTTCGTAGTCTCCTCATTTGATTTGTTGATTGGTATGCTGTTTGCCCGTTTCATCCTGATGCGGGTCTGTAGTGATTTCTGTTCATAATCAGCAACATCATGCGATTCCTTTATTTAGGGCTTGTCCTGTTTATGGGCGGGCTGGCTCTGTGCGATTCAGCCTTAGCACAATCCGATTCAACTTTACTTCCCAAAGCAACCATTCGCGGAAACGTTGCCGAAGTGGTTAATAACAAACGTGTGCCACTCGTGGGCGCAACCGTGCTGTGGGCGGGCACCACAGCGGGAACGGTAACCGATGCCGAGGGTCGATTCCAGATGCCTGTATCGGCTGCCTCCGCGCAATTGATTATCAGTTACGTTGGCTATCAGCCCGATACGCTGGCCATTACGAATCCTTCCGAAGAACTATCCGTAACGTTACGCTCCGAGCGTACCTTACAGGAGGTGACTGTATCCGGCGCACCAGGGCAGATCGACCGAATTAACCCCATACAAACGGAGTTTATCAACCAGCGAACCTTGGCCAAAGCCGCCTGCTGCAACCTGTCTGAAAGCTTTGAAACCAATGCTTCCGTCAGCGTTTCGTATAGCGATGCCGTTACCGGGGCCAAACAGATTCAGTTTTTGGGTCTGGGTGGCCAGTACGTTCAAACCAATGTCGAGAATATTCCAACCGTTCGCGGACTGGCAACCACCTTCGGTCTGAATTACATTCCGGGTACCTGGATTACGAGCATCGACGTCGGCAAAGGGGCCGGTTCGGTAGTGAACGGCTATGAATCCATGAGTGGCCAGATGAACGTCGAACTGCAAAAGCCGGACGACAAACAAACGCTTTTTCTGAACGGCTATGCTAACAGTTTCGGGCGTTTGGAAGGCAATGTCAACTGGTCGAAACCACTGAGCAAAAAGTGGAGTATGGGTCTGTTGGGTCATGCCAGTACCCTTCGGAATGAGATTGACCAGAATAACGACGGATTCCGGGATTTGCCGCTTTACACACAGGTCAATGCCATTAACCGATATAAATACAGCAGCGATCGGTTCATGGCCCAGTTTGGGGTGAAAGCCCTTTACGAAGACCGCGACGGTGGTCAGCTGTCCTCGTTCGACACCCCCCGGGGTGTAGGGCGTTACCAATATGGGAACACAACCAAACGGGTTGAATTCTTCTCAAAAACAGCGATCCTTTATCCGAACAAACCGTATCAGGGACTGGGTCTCATTTTGAACGGCCTCCACCACGACCAGACCGCCCGCCTTGGCTTTCGGCCTTATAGCGGCCAGCAGCGCACGTTTTACGCCAATCTGATCTACCAGAACATCATCGGGAATACCAACCATGCCTATAAAGCGGGGATCAGTTATTTGCTGGATGATTATCACGAATCGTTAGGCAGTTTACACACAAAACGGACAGAGTCTGTGCCGGGCGCATTCGCGGAGTACACCTATACGTATCCCGAAAAACTGATTCTTGTCGTGGGTGGCCGCTTCGATTACCACAATCTGTTTGGTGCCCAATTTACTCCGCGGGCGCACTTGAAGTACACTATTAATGAGGGACTGGCAGTGCGAGCCTCGGCGGGAAGGGGCTTCCGGGTCGCCAATCCGCTAAGCGAAAATATGGGCTTTCTGGTAAGTTCGCGGTCGGTATTCATGTACGAAAACAGAAATGCCGGGCCGTTTCAGAACTGGAATTTAGGGCCGCTCAAGCCGGAAGTATCGTGGAATTACGGATTGAGCGTGACGAAAGATTTATTGCTGCTGGGCATGAAAGCAACGCTGGTGCTGGACTACTACCGGACGGATTTTCAGAACCAGCTAGTTGTTAATGTCGAGAATTCATCGCTGTTGTATTTCTACAATCTGCGGGATGAATACCACCACGGGAAGTCGTATGCCAACAGTTTTCAGGCAGAATTGAACGTTCAGCCTGCCAAACGCTTCGATCTGAAGCTTGCGTACCGGCTCTTCGATACCCAGCAAAGCACCGCTTTACCCGCTGGAGATACGGTACTCTTACCCCGAATGATGGTGCCACGCGAGCGGGTACTGCTCAATGTAGGCTACGCCCTGCCATTTGATAAATGGAAATTTGACGCAACCCTCCAATGGAATGGCCCCCGCCGGATTCATTACATGCGGGAAGGCCACCAGCATCCATTTGGTGTCAATGCTCCGGAAGAGTTCTCGCCGGGTTTCTACAACCTGAATGCGCAGCTGAGCCGGGGATTCAGGAGCGGGTGGGAAATTTATCTGGGTGGCGAAAACCTGACCGGTTTCCGTCAGTTGAACCCCATTTTTGCGGCTGATAACCCGTATGGGCCGGATTTCGATGCCGCCGGGCGGGCGTGGGGACCTGTTACCGGACGCATGATTTACGTGGGTTTCCGATTTAAACCTGTGAACTAATGACACTGATCATTCGGAATATGGTGTGCGACCGTTGCAAGCGGGTTGTACGTGAAGAACTCGAAAAACTGGGGCTGACCGTCAACCGGGTAGAACTCGGCGAAGTAGACATTGACGCCTTGCCGGAATCTGTATCCCTCGACATGATTCGGCAAACGCTGCAGATGAATGGGTTCGATCTGATCGATGATAAAAAACAGTCGCTGGTAGAACACATGAAAGTACTGCTCATTAACGAAATCCAGCACCTGAAAGGGGAGCGGCAACCTTCGGAGAACTTTTCGACCTTTCTGGAGCGGAAGTTAGGGTATGAGTACTCGTACCTGAGTGGGTTATTTTCGGCGAGTGAAGGACATACGCTGGAAAAGTACATCATAGCCCTGAAACTGGAAAAGGTGAAAGAGTGGCTGCGGTACGACGAACTGACGCTCAGCGAAATTGCCTGGCGGTTAGGGTACAGCAGTGTTCAGCACCTGTCAACGCAGTTCAGGCAGGTAACCGGCCAAACGCCGGGCCAGTTCAGGAAAGCAGCAGAGGTGTCAAGACGAAGTCTGGACGCCATATGACGGCTACTTAAACGGGTAGCTCCGGCTGTTAACAACCAGGATTTACAGTGTGGTTATAACCTTTGGCCCTAATTATGTAAAAACCCTATCGGGTATAGGTAGTTATTTTGTCAGACCAACGGTGGTCCTTTAAACTACGTTCAACGCTTATGGAAATGACGCAACACAACCACAGCCACACCGACACTTGCTTTGACTGCGCTGAAGCCTGCGAACGCTGCGTAACGGCCTGCCTGGAAATGGGCGACCAGGACAGCAAAGGTCATGATATGACAGCCTGTATCAAACTCTGCCGCGACTGTGCCGATATCTGCACATTATGCGGTCGATTAGATGCCCGGGGCTCTGAGTTCTCCCGCGATTTTATGGCGCTATGTGCCGAAGTATGCGAAGCCTGCGCAGAGGAGTGCGAAAAACATGCGGGTCACCACGCCCATTGCAAAGCCTGTGCGGAAGCTTGTCGCAAATGTGCCGAGGAGTGCCGGTCAATGTCGGCTAACGCCTAACAAATAGGGCCGAAAAAGCTATGCTACGCTTTTTCGGCCCTATCACCCAAATACGTTCCTAACCTACCTCTTTGTATGACCCATCTTCTACTTATACTTTATCTCTTGTTCACTGGCTTCGTAAAACCAGCACTAATCACCAGCACGGAGATCGGCAAGGGGATTCATCCGTCGGTCGCGATGGATCAAAACAGCACCGCCCATATTGTGTACGGCCAGGGGGAAGTCCTTTATTACACAACGTTTCGCACGGGCGAACAGGCGGGGACGACGGTAAAAGTAGATAGTTTGCCGGGTTTGCATCTGGGCGCATCGCGCGGTCCACAAATAGCCTCAACAGCTCAGTCTGTGGTGATTACGGCCCTCGACAAAGCCGGGAATATATGGGCGTACGCCCAACGCAGAGATACGGGAAAATGGCAGAAACGCATTCGCGTGAATGACGTCCCCGACATCGCCAAAGAAGGGTTCGTTGCCGTAACCGCAGGACCAAACGATACCTACAATGCCGCTTGGCTTGATCTGCGCGACAACAAACGGAATAAGCTGGTCGGGGCTCGCTCAACGGATGGCGGTCGTACCTGGTCTGCCAATACCATACTGTACCAGTCGCCCGATGGGACCATTTGTGAGTGTTGTCAGGTATCGGCAGTAAGTCAGGGAAAGCACGTCGCGTTCATGTTTCGCAACTTCGTGAATGGCTCGCGGGATATGTACCTGCTGCAATCGACTAATGGTGGTCAGTCGTTTGGTAAGGCGGAGAAACTGGGGGAGGGCACCTGGACACTAAACGCGTGCCCAATGGATGGTGGCGGATTATCCATTGGGCCAGACGGGAAAATTTCGACTGTTTGGCGACGGGCCGACAAGCTCTTCACTGCCCAGCCCGGACAGCCCGAAGTCGAGCGGGCAACTGGCAAGAACCCGAAGATCGCTTCGACCAAAAAAGGTGATTACATCGTCTTTCAACAGGCTGGCCAGCTTTGGGCGATTAGTCCCGGTCAAGCACAGCCAGTTTCGCTGGGGCCGGGCGCTTACGCTAAATTAACCCGATTTGCCAACGACCGGGTGTTATGTCTGTGGGAACAGGAGGGCACAATCCGGGCCGCAATTATTTAAACACATCAACAACGTTATGAATCGGATTCTTTTCAGTCTTTCTCTGAGTATGCTGGCTGGTATGGCCTATGGACAGCACCAGCATCATGAGGGTATGGATATGTCGAAACAGGAGGGTATGAACATGGACAGTACCGTGGGTGATATGAAAATGCTCAACCAAGGGCTGACAATGGATGCATCCATGCCTGGTATGACGCATTCTTTATCCCGGAACCTGCCCATGAATCGTAACGGATCGGGCACGTCCTGGCATCCGGACAATACCCCCATGTATGCCTACATGACCAAGCCGTCGCCCAAAGGATGGAGCTATATGCTGCATTACGCCATTTACCTGCGCTATACCAGTCAGAATAGCAATAACGCCGATCGTCGGGGGCGAGGGCAGCAATTTGGCGCACCAAACTGGTTCATGGGTATGGCCCAGCGTAAAGTTGGCCAGCGCGGCCTGTTTCAGGTGCGGGCCATGATCTCCCTCGATCCGCTGACGGTGGGCAATGGCGGCTACCCGTTGTTGTTTCAAACCGGCGAAACCTACAAAGGCCAGCCGTTGATCGACAAACAGCACCCGCATGATCTGGTTTCGGAGCTTTCGGTAAGTTACAGCCATGCTTTCAGTAAAGACGTTGACCTGTATGGCTACGTGGGCTACCCCGGCGAACCGGCGCTGGGGCCTCCCGCCTTTATGCACCGGATTTCCTCGTTCAACAATCCCGATGCGCCCTTGAGCCACCACTGGCAGGATGCGACCCATATTCTGTTTGGCGTTGCTACGGCCGGTATTCGGTACAAATGGGCAAAGCTGGAGGCCTCTACATTCAAAGGACGTGAGCCGGATGAGAACCGCTATAACTTCGACACTCCCAAATTTGACAGCTATTCATACCGACTTTCGGTCAATCCATCGCCCTCACTGGCGTTCCAGTTCTCGCAGGGTTTTCTGCACAGTCCGGAAGAAGCTCATCCCGGCGAGAATACCACCCGTACAACGGCATCTATTTTGCATAGAAAAGGGCTGGGGCCAGCGAGTTACGTAACCTCGGCTTTTGTATGGGGGCGTAACAGCCATGACGGTTCGGGCGAAAACTCATACCTGGCCGAAAGCAGCCTTCAGATGAACAAAGTGGCTTTTTATGGCCGGTATGAAAATGTAAGTAAATCGGCCGAAGAACTGAATCTGTTTGGTACTACGTTGCCAAGTGAAATCGATGGACAACGGGCTTATGTAATCAATAACCTGACACTCGGCATGAATTACCGTATTGCTCAGCGACTCAATTCCGATCTGGTGCTTGGCGCGCAGGCGACGGCTGGTATGCCTGATAAGTCTTTGCAGACAGTTTACGGTAAGATGCCTATTTCCGGGCAAATTTACCTTCGCCTGTCGCCGAGCCTGATGACGATGCGGAGTATGAGTCATTCGGGGCAAAAACAAAGGAATCACAAAATGAGCATGTAAATGCTCTGTACGGCACCATTTTTATTAAATTTTCGTTTTTAATTCACTATAAACCAAGCTAACTATGTTACGTAACCTGTTTCTCACCGCCCTGACGTCGATGATGCTTATGGGCACTTTGTTCGCTGGTGTTCCAACCCGCGATGACAGGGACAAAGAAGTCAAGATCAAGACGTCGGCCATCTGCGGCATGTGCAAAGCCCGAATCGAGCGGAATCTGGCATACGAAAAAGGCGTTAAAGAAGCAGACCTGGACGTGAAGACCAAAGTGGTTACTATCAAATACAACTCAGCCAAAACGGATGTGGCCAAGTTGAAAGCCAACATTAGTAAGACGGGCTACGATGCCGAAGACGTGGCTGCTGATGAAGCCGGTTACAATAAACTGCCAAGCTGCTGCAAAAAAGGTGGCGGTATGGAGCATCAGTAAAAATCAGCATCATTATAAAAAACGCCCGAATCCAGCAAGATTCGGGCGTTTTTGTTAGGAAGAGGCCGGATTACTTATTCGATGTGTAATCAATATAGATCGTTCGTTTTCCATCTTCAGTTGGCCCGTTGATGGACGCTTTGGTCACGTAGTTCCCTTTTTTATTGACCACTTCTTTGGCTGACTTCTCATCCGTTGTTGGTTTTCCATTGATGATGTAGGTGACAGACCCCGCCGGGTAATCAAACAGGTTTAAGACAATTTTCTGCTTTATATAGTCTGGCCTTCCGGGACCGGGAACATAATCCATGATTTCTTCACGGGCCGGTCTAATTTGATTATAAGTTGGAAATGAGGCCGGAATGTTTTTTGACTGCCCGAAAAGAGCAGTACCGACACACATCAGCGCACCGGTCAGAAGGTTGGAAATCAGCGAATAGCTCATTGTGAAGCGATTTATTTGTACGGACCCACTTATGTGCCTTCCGGTTGGAAAACGGTGGAACTACCGGAGATAATGAGACGAGATTTGTGAATCTTTGTCATCAGGTTTACCTATCCGTTAGATTTGCATCACATGACATACGAAAATTCACTCGCTTTCGCACAAGGACTCGATCAGTCTGACCCGCTCAGATCGTTTCGGGATCGTTTCCATATACCCCGGCATAACGACCGGGAGGCAATTTACCTTTGCGGAAATTCGCTGGGGCTGCAACCTAAAACCGCTCGGGCGGCTGTTGAACAGGAGCTGTCTATCTGGCAAAATCTGGGTGTTGAAGGCTGGTTTGAAGTGCCCGAAGGAACGGACCAGCCCTGGTTGCGCTACCATGACACCTGCAAGAAGGCGCTGGGGGAAATCGTTGGGGCAACACCGGCCGAAGTCTGTCCAATGAACGCCCTAACAGTCAATCTGCATTTGCTTTTGGCGTCGTTTTACAGACCCACGGCGAACAAGTATAAGATTCTAACGATCAAGGGCGATTTTCCATCGGACCAATACGCACTCGAAACGCATGTGAAACAACATGGCTTACAGCCATCAGAAGTCATCATCGAAATTGCTCCGCACCCCGACGATCTGCTGATTCATACAACGGATATCCAGAACGCCATTGCCGAACATGCCGATTCGCTGGCCGTGATCTGGATGAGCGGACTTAATTACTATACCGGTCAGGTGTACAACATGGCCGCTATCGCCGAAACTGCCAGACAACATTGCATCCCGGTTGGCTTCGATCTGGCCCACGCCATTGGGAATGTGCCGTTGCGGCTGCACGACTGGGGTGTCGATTTCGCCACCTGGTGCTCCTACAAATACCTGAACGGTGGACCCGGTGCTGTATCGGGCGTATTTGTACACGAGAAGCATCATGAGCAAAACTTGCCCAGACTGGCGGGCTGGTGGGGCTACCGGGAAGATCGTCGGTTCGAAATGACCCCCGGTTTTCTTCCCGCACCGGGTGCCGATGGCTGGCAGATCAGTACGCCCAATATACTGGCGTTATCGCTGCATCGGGCGGCTATTTCCATTACCGCCGAGGCCGGTGTCGTTGCGCTCAGGCAAAAAAGTGAAAAACTGACGGGCTACCTGGAGTACATCCTCAGCCCATTCACGGACATTCAATTGCTAACACCTGACGATCCCAACCAGCGCGGCTGTCAACTGTCGCTGTTAGTGCGCAAAAGGGGAAAAGAATTATTTACCTACCTGACCGAACAGGGCATCATCGGCGATTGGCGCGAACCGGATTGTATCCGGCTGGCTCCAACCCCATTGTACAACACCTTCGAAGAGGTCTGGCGCGTAGGGGAGGCATTAAAAGGTTTTGTATAGCCTTGTATTGCCACATCGGCGGCCCGGTCGGTCCAGTCTACTAACAACCTGTACACCGGGCCGCCGATGCCGCACATATAGGCTACAAGAAACCAATATTCCGTTTCAACCCGTCCAGCTTTGTCCGTTTAACCGCCGATCGCCGGAAAATTTCCCGGAAAACATCTTCCGTGATTTCTTCCCAATCGGCCTTGGTGAAGGCTGCTAAATCGGGATGCGGATCAAAAGCGGGAGTCTGGTGCGGTCGGGCGAAGCGGTTCCAGGGACAAACGTCCTGACAGATATCACAGCCGAAAATCCAGTTGTTAAACTGCCCCTTTACCTCGGCAGGAATGGCCTCTTTTAACTCAATGGTAAAATACGAAATGCACTTGCTGCCGTCGACGACGTACGGCCCAACAATGGCATCTGTCGGGCAGGCATCGATGCAGCGGGTGCAGGTACCACAATAGTCGGTAATAGGTCCATCGGGTTCCAGTTCGAGGTCGAGGATAAGTTCGCCGATAAAGAAAAACGATCCGATCTCCCGATTGATCAGATTGGTATGTTTCCCAACCCAGCCAAGACCAGCGCGTTTGGCCCAGGCCTTATCCATAACCGGTGCCGAATCGACAAACGCCCGGCCCCCCACTTCGCCAATTTCGTCGTGGATGTAGGTCAGCAAATCTTTCAGCTTGTCTTTGATGACGAAGTGATAATCGGTTCCGTAAGCGTATTTGGATAGCTTCAGGTCGTCATCGCCTTCGGGCAATTTCTGCTCGGGGTAATAATTGAGCAGCACCGTTATCACCGATTTGGCATCATCGACCAGCAAACGCGGATCGAGCCGTTTGTCGAAGTGATTGGCCATGTAATTCATCTGGCCGTGCATCCCATTCTTGAGCCAGGTTTCCAGTCGCGGGGCCTCCTCTTCCAGAAAATCGGCTTTGGCCACACCACAAAAATCAAAACCCAGCTCAGCGGCCTTTGCTTTAATCAGTTTTGAATAGTGATGTGCGGGTGCGTGCATACAAATAGAATCTGTTAGTCAGTCAATGCCTAGTTGCCTTTACAATCGTATCGTATTGGCAAACCAATAGCGCGACGAGTGGAAAACAGGGACGAGCCGAATATAAATCCTGCAAATCCGAAAAATCCAGATAAGGAGCTTGTATGGTTTTAGGGATGTGTCAAGTTGTCATGAAATGCGGTTTTGGTCGGTCTTTTGACCATCTTTGCTTATGAATTTCTGGAAGAGAAATAGAAGCTCAGTAATGGAAAATAAAGACATTTTGGATGAACAGGCATCCGGCGATTCGCAACAACCTGACAACCTGACAACTGAAAACGTGACAGAGGAAGAAGCCGTGACGGTAAATGGTGGTGAACCAGCCGAAAATGAGGCAGTTCCGTCGTCAGAAGAATTTGCGGCTGAAACGGCAACGGCCGACCGCGACAAAGTCGGCAGTGAACTGGCCGAACTGAAAGATAAATATCTCCGTTTATACGCTGATTTCGAAAATTTTCGTCGTCGTACGGCCAAGGAAAAGCTTGACCTGATCAGCAACGCAAACGAAGGCGTATTGAAGGCACTGATTCCGGTTGTCGACGATTTCGAGCGGGCGATGCAATCCATCGAAAGCACCAATGACGTAGCTGCTCTGAAAGAAGGCGTGTCATTGATATACAATAAATTGTTTAAAACCCTGGAAGGCAAAGGCCTGAAGCCAATGGTATCGAAAGGGGAGACCTTCAACGCCGATCTGCACGAGTCCGTTACCCAGTTTCCGGCACCCAGCGATGACCTCAAAGGCAAAGTGATTGACGAAATAGAAAAAGGATACTACCTGAATGACAAAGTTATTCGGTTTGCAAAAGTGATTGTAGGAAGCTAAATAATGTATGATGTATGCTATAGGATGTATGCCCGGTTGTGTCATACATCCTATAGCATGCATCATGCATCACTATACATGGCAACGAAGCGCGACTATTACGAAATATTGGGCGTTGACAAGAACGTCTCGGCGGAGGATCTCAAGAAAGCCTATCGGAAGATGGCGATCAAATACCACCCCGACAAAAATCCGGATGACCCTACTGCCGAAGAAAAGTTCAAGGAAGCGGCCGAGGCATATGACGTCCTGAACGACCCACAGAAAAAAGCCCGGTATGACCAGTTCGGCCATGCGGGTATGAGTGGCGCTGCCGGGGGCGGATACGGTGCCGGTGGCCCAACGATGGAAGATATATTCAGCCAGTTTGGCGACGTCTTCGGCGACGATTCTCCTTTTGGCAGTTTCTTCCGGGGTGCTCAGGGTGGGGGCGGTGGTCGCCAGCGCGTTCGGCGCGGTTCTGACCTGCGTATCAAACTGAAGCTGAATTTGCAGGAAGTTGCCAACGGTGTTGAGAAGAAAATCAAAGTAAAACGGCATGTAACCTGCACTACCTGCGGGGGCAACGGGTCCAAAAATGGAACCGCTGTTCAGACATGCTCCACCTGTAGCGGAACCGGGCAGACGCGTAAAGTCGTAAATACGATGCTCGGGCAGATGGTCTCGACCAGCACCTGCCCAACTTGTAATGGCGAGGGCAAGATCGTGACCGACCGCTGCGATGCCTGCTTTGGCGAAGGTCGTGTGTTGCAGGAAGATGTTATCCCGATCAAAATTCCGGCTGGTGTTGCCGAAGGTATTCAGCTATCGGTAGGCGGAAAAGGCAACGTTCCCCCACGGGGCGGTGTAGCAGGCGATCTGCTCATCGTTATTGAAGAGGAGGAAGATGCTGATTTGAAACGGGACGGCAATAATGTCGTTTTCGACCTATACATCAACTTCGTGGATGCCGCCATTGGTACCAGCGTTGAAGTGCCAACCATTGATGGGAAAGCACGAATCACCTTGGAACCGGGTACGCAAAGTGGTAAAATATTGCGCTTGAAGGGGAAAGGAATTAAGGAACTCAATGGCTACGGACGTGGCGACGAACTCGTTCATGTAAACGTCTGGACACCCAAAATCCTGTCGGCGGAGGAGCGTTCCATTCTGGAAAAACTACGTAATTCTCCCAATTTCCAGCCAAGGCCTAATAAAAACGAAAAAGGATTTTTCGATAAAATGAAAGATTTCTTTCACGGTTGATTGATAAAATACCTCAAAGCAGAAAGCCCCGGTCGTTCCTGATCGGGGCTTTCTGCTTTACAGCTAACTAGTTCTTGATCAGTTTTTTTTGTTAAAACCATTTGGTTTTACCGATCGTTTATGGTGCAAACGCCCTGAGTAAGCCATTAGATAAGTTCAATTCATAAATCCTATAAATCTGGCCAAAGGGTGAACTTTATTCATGTTTATTCAATTGATTTAAACAAACGTTTTAAAGTGCTGTTAAATACATACAGATTAATGTTTTGATATGAGCAAAGCAGCTACACCATAACATAAAATCTTTACCCCTTAGCCATACTTAATGGTATAAAAAAGGGTTTATGTACTAACCAAATCGTGTAAATCTCTGGATCAAGCTCCAAAAAATGTGCGTTTGCTTACTGACTTTTCTGACATAATGGCTTAGGGCACCAGTAAAAACATTAAAACTAACTCAATGAAACAACACACTACAGAACCCGATGGTAGATTGGGCGTCCTGCTTCCAGGGTTGGGAGCCGTGGCAACAACAATGATCGCTGGTGTTGAAGCGATTAAAAAAGGCTTATCACAGCCGGTTGGATCGCTTACTCAGATGGGCACAATCCGGCTGGGGTCGAAAGCCGACAACAACCGGCCAAGAATTAAGGATTTTGTCCCTTTGGCCGATTTGAACGATCTGGTTTTTGGGGGCTGGGATGTCTACTCCGACAACGTATATCAGGCAGCGGTAAACGCCAAAGTGCTGGAGCCGGGCCTGCTGAATGCGGTGCGGGCAGAACTGGAAGCTATTGTGCCTATGAAGGCCGCTTTTGACCGTAATTATGTCAAGAATCTGGATGGTGCACACATCAAAGAAGCCGCTACACGCTATGAATTGGCCCAGGCGCTGATCGATGACATTGAAGAGTTCAAAACCAAAAACGACTGTAGTCGGCTGGTGATGATCTGGTGCGGTTCGACCGAAATCTACATGGAGGAAAGTGCAGTACACTCCAGTCTGGCCAACTTTGAAGAAGGGTTGAGAAATAATGACCCTGCCATTGCCCCCAGCATGTTGTATGCCTATGCTGCCCTCAAATCAGGTGTTCCTTTTGCGAACGGAGCGCCTAACCTGACGGCCGATATACCCGCCCTGATCGAACTGGCTCATCTGACCAATACGCCTATTTGCGGTAAGGATTTTAAAACCGGTCAAACACTAATGAAAACCATCCTGGCACCGGGCTTACAAGCACGGGCATTGGGTGTTACCGGCTGGTTCTCAACCAACATTCTGGGTAATCGTGACGGGCTGGTGCTGGACGATCCGGATAACTTCAAGACCAAAGAAGTATCGAAGCTGAGCGTTCTGGACGAAATTTTCCAGCCTGAGCAGAATCCTGAACTCTACAAAGAGTTGTACCACAAGGTTCGGATCAACTATTATCCCCCTCACGGTGATAATAAAGAAAGCTGGGACAACATCGATATTTTCGGCTGGCTGGGGTATCAGATGCAGATCAAGATCAACTTCCTTTGCCGCGACTCAATTCTGGCCGCGCCTTTAGTGCTGGACCTGGCCCTGTTCATAGATCTGGCTAAACGGGCTGATATGAGTGGTATTCAGGAGTGGCTGTCCTTCTACTTTAAGTCGCCCCAGACGGCTCCCGAACTCGCGCCAGAACACGATATTTTCAGACAGTTGTTCAAACTGGAAAATACCCTTCGTTCCCTGATGGGTGAGGACCTGGTTGCTCATCTGGATCTGGAAGATTACCAGGATTTGGCCCCTGCGGTGTAGATAATGCATAAACTGATAGCCACCGGTCTGGGCATCGGCTACATCCGCAAAGGCGGGGGCACTGTCGCTTCCGTTGCCTGCTGCGGTGTCTGGTACCTGGTCATGTTGAGCGGAGCCCAGCCTGATGCGGCCCAGCCTGATGTGGCCCAGCCCGGTGGTTATATATTTTTAGTATCTGGGTTGATTACCATCGCCTTAACGGCTGTTGGTATCTGGTCGGCTACGGTGGTTGAAGAGGAGTGGGGTAAGGATAGCTATCGGGTTGTTATCGACGAGCTGGCAGGTATGTGTCTGACTTTGCTGTTCATCCCGATAACCGTAAAAAGTCTGCTGGTGGGTCTGTTGCTGTTTCGATTGTTCGACATTGGCAAGCCCCTCGGCATCCGAAAGCTGGAGAAACTGCCCGGTGGCTGGGGCGTTATGCTGGACGATCTATTGGCCGGGCTCTACGCGAATTTGTTGCTGCGGGCTGCTCTGGCATTGAGTATTTTATAAAGTTATGAGAACGTTCTTTAAGGTACAGGCAACCTCGCTGGTCGCTTCGGGATTCGATTTCCTGACGACGGTGGTTTGTGTTAATTGGTTGGGTTGCTGGTACTTAACTGCCAGCGTTATTGGTGCTGTTGGTGGAGGACTGGTTAATTTTGGCATGTCGAAATCATGGACATTTACACAAAGTAATCAACCCGTTAGTCAGCAGTTTGGTCGGTTTGTCCTTGTCTGGCTTGGCAATACAGGCCTTAACGCAGCCGGACTCTTTATGGTCACCCAACTTCTCGATGTTCGGTATCTGGTGGCCAAAACGATGGTAGCCATTTTAATTGGCGTGAGTTACAACTATTTTTTTCAGAAGGACTTTGTCTTCAGCCTGTCATGAGTCAATCGCTCCGCAACGCACTCTGTCAATCCCTCCTTCTGCTGAGCGGATTGCTGTTTTTGAGTAGTTCGATAACATTTGCTCAGACGACAACCGTTACCGGAACCATTATCGACGGGCCAACCAACAAGCCCCTGCCATTCGCCAATATCGTTTTTCCGGGTACAACCATCGGTACAACTACCGATGAGCGGGGCATATATACCTTAACGGCATCCGGTACGTTTACCAAAGTTGTCATCTCATTTATTGGCTATAAGTCGGTCACAAAAACCATTATTCCTGGCACAACTCAGACGGTTACGGTCAAGCTGGAGCCGGATTCGCAATTGCTGAATGAAGTCGTTATCAGGAGTGGAAAACGCGAACGCTACCGAAACAAAAACAATCCGGCCGTCGAGCTGATCCGAAATGTGATCAGTCATAAAGAGAAGAATCAGCTAGGAAGCTACGCCTACGCGTCGTACGAGGAATACGACAAGTTACAGTTTTCGCTCAGTAGCCTCTCGACTAAAATATCAGAACGAAAGATTTTTCAGAAATACCGCTTTCTGCTCAACAATCGCGATACAACCACACTACCCGGTAAATCTCTGCTGCCTGTTTACCTGGAGGAGAAACTATCGGAACACTTCCTCCGCAAAAGCCCAACAACCGACAAAGTCATTGTTAAAGGAAATAAGCGGGTCGACTTTGGGCAGTATTTTGATAGTAACGGCCTGAGCATTTACCTGAATCGGATGTATTCGAAAGTGGATATTTATTCAAATTCGATCTTTCTGATGACCAACCAGTTCCTGAGTCCTATTGCCAACAGCGCCCCAACGTTTTACCAGTATTATCTGGCCGATACGCTGGTGGTTGGCAAGACGAAGCTTGTGGGGCTGAACTTCGTACCCCGCAACGCAACGGATATGCTGTTTGAGGGGAAAATGTACGTAACGCTGGATAGTAACTTTGCCGTGCAGAAGATCAACCTGTCCGTCAATCCCCGGATTAACTTAAACTGGGTTCGGGATCTGCAGATTCGGTTACAGTTTGAACAGCATACGGATGGGCGTTATTTTCTGAGCAAAAGCGATCTGCTGGCCGACTTTGGCGTCAACAAAACCAAAGGGGGCGGGATTTTCGGTCAGCGCACGCTTTCCTATCGAAATTATAAGACCGACGAACCACAACCTGCTGCATTCTACAGTGGTCAGCCGCAGGTAGTCGAAGCCGCAGCCGCCAGCCAGCCCGACGAGTTCTGGAACGCGAACCGACACGACTCCTTGTCCGCGGCCGAATCGAAGGTGTATACCAACATCGACAGTCTGAAACGAATGCCCTCCTTCCGGCGGACGATGGAGGCCCTCACGTTCGTGTTTGCCGGATACAAATCTTTCGGCCCGTTTGAGGTTGGACCAGCCAATACGTTCTACAGTTTCAACCCAATCGAAGGCTTCCGGTTACGGGTTGGCGGGCGAACCACGCCGGAGCTGAGCAAACGGTACTATGCGGAAACCTACGCGGCTTATGGGTTTAGGGACCAGCGATGGAAGTACTTTCTGAGTGGAACCTATTCCATTAATAATAAGTCGATTTACCAGTTTCCGCAGAATTACATCCGGGCTAGTTTCCAGCGTGATACCAAAATTCCGGGTCAGGAGCTTCAGTTTGTTCAGGAAGATAATTTCCTGCTGTCATTTAAACGGGGTGTGAATGATAAATGGCTGTATAACGACACCTGGCGAATCGACTATGTCCACGAGTTCGAAAACCATTTTTCCTACAGCATCGGGTTTAAGAACTGGCAGCAGGCACCGGCAGGAAGTCTGGAATTTAAGCGGGTTGGGGATGCAGACAACGCCCCCTCGCCAACACTAACCACCTCCGAGTTTTCGGTAGAAGCCCGCTGGGCTCCGAACGAACAGTTTTTTCAGGGAAAGATCTATCGCGTACCCATCGTTGGCCGTTATCCGGTGTTTACGCTGCGTTATACGGCGGGTATCAAAGGCCTTTTGAATGGCGCTTATAACTACCAGAACTTTACGGGTATAGCCAGCAAACGCTTCTGGCTCTCCCAACTCGGCTATTCTGTGGTGACACTTCAGGGTGGCTATATTTTGGGACAGGTGCCGTTTCCGCTACTTACCATCCACCGGGCCAACCAAACGTACGCGTATCAGTTGAACTCGTACAACCTGATGAATTTTCTGGAATTTGTTAGTGATCACTACGCCAGCATGAGTATCGATCATTCGTTTAATGGATTCTTCTTTAACAAGATTCCGTTATTTAAACGGTTAAAATGGCGGGAGGCCGTCTCGTTCAAAGCACTTTATGGGGGCTTACGAAGCGAGAATGACCCGCGACTAAATCCGTCGCTCTACCAGTTTCCCGTCGATGCCCAGGGTGTTCCCTATACGTACACACTCAATAGCACCCCTTATCTGGAAGCCAGTGCGGGGGTAGCGAATGTGCTGAAATTCTTCCGGATCGACCTGGTTCGACGGCTCAATTATTTAGATAATCCCAACGTGTCGGCTTGGGGCATCCGGGCTCGGGCAACGCTTGATTTTTAATCCATTCCAACTATGCAGCAGGCACTTCCACTTCGAACCAAACTTCAACTGGGTATCTATACCCTTATCAACCCGTTTGTCCGGCTGTTGATCCGCCTGGGATTAACGCCTAACATGGTAACGACCATCGGATTGGTGCTGAACATCGGCGTGGCCCTGATCTTTATCGATGGGGCTGAGCAGGGTAACCGGGGCGATTTTAGCTACATAGGCTGGGCGGGGGCGCTGGTGCTGTTTGCCGGACTTTTCGATATGCTGGATGGGCAGGTGGCCCGGTTGGGCAAGATGAGTTCGCTCTACGGTGCCCTCTTCGATTCGGTGCTGGATCGCTACAGTGAGCTGATTCTTTTCTTGGGCATTTGTTACTACCTGATTGCCCACCATTATTTTTTCAGCTCGCTGTTTGCCTTCATCGCGTTGATTGGCTCCATGATGGTGAGTTACACCCGTGCCCGCGCCGAGGGCCTGGGCATTGAATGCAAGGGAGGCCTGATGCAACGACCCGAACGGGTCATTACCATTGGTGTGTCGGCACTGGCATGCGGCTGTTTTGCTCCGTTGCTGGGTCCAGATTATAAACTGTACATCCCCGGTATTCCGGTGCACGTCTTTGAAACCATGTCTATCTTTACTCTGCCGCTCATGGTTATGGCCATTATGACCAACATTACGGCTTTTAATCGACTGACTGATTCGAAAAAGGCATTGGAGGAAAAAGAAAAAACAATGACTCCACCCACGGCACTCATGGTGGCGTTTTTACTGCTCAGCAGCGTGGCTGGTTACTCGATGTCGGCGAAGGAGTCTCCAATGGGAAATACGCAGGACAAAGCAGTGATCGCTTTTCCAACACCCAAAAACATTCCGAATCAGTTATTTTATATCCAGAGGGACCCTAATCCTAATACCATTATCTGCGCCCTGAATCTGAAGAATGGTAAGCTGGACAAGGAAGACCCCGTTCACGTTTTCTGGATTCGTTATACGGAGCAAAGTCAGCAAAAGGAGCTTTCTTACATTCAGCGGACATTTGCCTATGGCGTTAAAGCGCGGCCGATGCGGAACGAAGAGTATGAACTGAGTTTTGTCTCCTACAAAAAGTTACCCCTTCATCTGGCTAAATCGGGCACCAACGACTATTATGTGTACGCCAATGTAAACCAGAAAAAAGTGATTTTAAAGCGGATTTATCTCCGGATCGAAGGAGGCACCATGTGGATGCCCAACGTAAAGTACATTCAGTTGGAAGGGACAAATGCGCTGACGGGAGAGTCTACCGTAGAGCGAATCATGGTCTAGCGTTCCCTGTACCACGGTTCTTTTTATGCATCAACAGCCCGACATTACGCGTCCCACTACGCTTAGCCGAATTCTGCCGCTAAGTCTGGCATCACTTGGGTATCTGTTGCTTTCTTATCAGCTTGTTGGATTCAAGTCGGATCAACTCGTCCTCATCGGGCTGGTGAATGGTTTGTATTATGCGTCCGAACAGAGCCGTAAGTTTGTCATCGGCTTTTCAATCTTCATCGTGTACTGGATCGTTTTCGATTACATGAAAGCGTTTCCCAATTATGCGTACAACCCGGTACATATCGAATCCCTTTATTCGCTGGAAAAGGAACTGTTCGGCATTCCCTACGGGCAATCGCTCTTAACACCTAACGAGTTCTGGCTGGCGCACCGAATGGATTCGCTCGACATTGTAACCGGCCTTTTTTACCTTACCTGGGTGCCGATTCCCCTGGCCTTTGCTACGTTTCTTTTCTTTACCAACCGACCTCAGTTTTTCCCTTTCGCGCTGACTTTCGTATTGGTCAATCTGATAGGCTTTATCATCTACTACATCTATCCGGCGGCTCCGCCCTGGTATGTGCAGCAGTATGGGTTTACGTTTCACCCGCACACCCCAGGCAACACAGCTGGCCTGGCTCACTTCGATCAGCTTCTGGGTGTTTCGGTATTTAGCTCCATTTACGCCAAAAGTTCCAATGTGTTTGCCGCCATGCCTTCGCTGCATTCATCGTACCCGGTCATTGTCCTGTATTACGGACTCAGGAACCGATTAGGCATCATAAACGGGTTCTTTGCTATTATTATGGCGGGCATCTGGTTCTCTGCCGTGTACACCAGCCACCACTATGTACTCGATGTGCTGGCCGGAGTTACCTGCGCCTTAACGGGTATCACGCTTTTCAATCTATTAAAAAAGACTCGCTGGCTGAAGGCCTTCACACAGCAATTAGTGCGATTAACCGCGTAACGACAGCCCCTTTAAGAGTGGCCTGTTGGCATAGTCTGTGACTATGCCCAACGTACCCCCAACCTATACCGAGGTTGTTGAAGATACTTTCTTCCCGAATTGACCTCTGTGTACGTTACGGCTCTGTGGTTAAAAAATACTGGACAAACTAAAAAAGCCCGAACCACAGCTGTAGTTCGGGCTTTTTGATTAATTGGGTCTTATCAACCAAAAGCGTTGATGTGCTTTTGGAAAATGGCTTCGTATTTGTTGGCGGCTGCCGTTTGCTTAGCTTCCTTACAAGCTTCAACAATCGTTTGCAGAATGTACAAGTCTGAATCAGGGCTGCCAAATCGCCCGTTGCCGCTCTTGGCATAAGTCAGATCCTGGTCGGCGCGGGTGGCCATCACTTCGGCAATTTCGAGCGCCTTTTTGCTATCGCCCACTTCAAACAGGAAGCGTACATAGTTCGACGAAATCTGGTCGTACGGAATCGCTTTGTCCGGAATAACCTTCAGCGAGTAATTAAGTACCTCCAGGGCTTTGTCTTTGCGGCCTTCCCGGATGAACTGATCCGCCAGACGGAAGAAGGCAATGCGGGCCGAAATTACCGGCGGTCCTTTGTAGGTTTCATCATAGTACACATCCGGGTTGTTGAACTCACGCCAGAAAGTTTTCTTCGTCATGTTGGTGTACATGATGTCGGAGTTGACATAGCCATCCGTTGCACCCGGTACGGCCACCGGCATGAGCCGATAAGCATACCCTTCCAACTGCATGTAGTTCTTCAGACTCAGGTAGTTGTCGCTCGCCAGGGTGCTTGAGAAGTAAATCGGACGCTTCCAGTTGTTGGTTGCGATCATATCGAGCATGATCAGGTCAGGCTTGTACAGATCCTTCTTGCCAATGGTCCATTGCAGGGTATCTTTCATCAACGGACGAAGGGCAGCCGGTACAAAGTTCGCTTTGTCTACCGCAGCTTTGTCGATGGGCAGAAACAGCACCGACGAAGGCAGAATGCTCGTCATGTCGCCATTGGTGAGCGGTACCTGAACCGCCGGACTGCTCGTCTTGATGAGGTTGATATATTGCTTGAGGTCGATTCCGTTTTTAACGCCCGGCACTTCGTAGAACGGTACAATGTCGTTCTTGCCCTTGTTAAAGTTGTCGAATTCGAGCGAAATGGGCAGTGCTTCCGACTCATAGGTCTTCCGTTTCATCTGCTGGATGTACCATTCCGTACCCAGTAAACTCAGGTTACACACCCGAACGTCGCGCCGGAACCCTTCTACTTCCTGAACGTACCACAGGGGGAATGTGTCGTTATCGCCACCGGTAAAGAGCACGGCATTGGGCGCGCACGAGTTCAGGAGGTTTTTCGCGAAATCGACCGACTGGTAGCGCTTATCGCGGTTGTGGTTGTCCCAGCTCTTGGCGCCCATCATAACGGGAACCAGCAGACAAACACCAGCCACAACGCCATTGCGGGCTACATCCGATTTTAAGGCACTGCGTAATCCTTCGGCAATCGACATAACGCCCAGACCGAGCCACATGGCGAAGAAGTAGAACGAACCAACGTAGATGTAATCACGCTCGCGAGGCTCCGATGGGGGCGAGTTCAGGAAGACTTGCAGGGCGATACCCGTGAACAAAAACAGTAGCCCAACAATCAGGAAGTCGCGCCGACGGCGGAAGTACTGGAATGTGATACCAAACAGGCCCAGAATGAACGGTAACATGTAGAAGTTATCGCGCGCTTTATTGGTCTTCAATAAATCCGGTGCACCCTGATCCGTTGACCAGGGGAGGAGGTAACCCGCGCCTTCTTCGTCGCTCTCCCGTCCGGCAAAGTTCCACATCAGGTAACGCCACCACATGTGTCCTAGCTGGTAGTTGAACAGAAATTTCAGGTTATCACCCATCGTCGGCTTTTGACCTTCTGCCAGACCGAGCATCTGCCGGTACAGCGCCGGGTGGTTTTGCTGGCTGCTGTAAACGCGGGGAAACAGCATTTCGTCGCCGGGTGCGTAGACGTACTCTGGCTGGTGGTCGAATACCACGTATTTATTGCCTTGTTTTTTCCACATGGCGGCACCTTGCTTCTGGTCGATGGGGCGGGCCGTGAAGACCGGACCGTACAGCAACGACCGACTTCCGTACTGCTCCCGACGCAGATACGACAGGAAGTTCAGTTCATCGCTGGGGTCGTTTTCGTTGATAGGCGGGTTAAAGTCGGCCCGTACCAGCACCTGCATGTACGACGCGTAACCAATCAGCACGAACGCCAGCGCCAGCAGGGAGGTATTCAATACAACCCGCTTCTGCCGGGCCGACCAGATGATGCCGTAGACGATGGCACCCAGGAAGACGACGGTAAAGAAAATAGCGCCCGACGTAAACGGTAGGCCGAGGGTATTCACGAAGAACCGCTCAAAGGCGAAGGCCATGCCCGGCAAGCCGGGAATAATTCCCGAGTTGATAATGCCCAAAATGACCAGGCCAATACCAAACGCCATGGCACCACCCCAGAACGTTGGTTTGGGGTATTTCTTGAAATAGTAAATAAGGGCCAGCGCAGGCAGGGTAACGAGGTTCAATAAGTGGACCCCGATGGAGAGACCCGTCAGGTAAGCGATAAAGATAAGCCAGCGGTTGGCGGCTGCTTCATCTTCGATGCGCTCCCATTTGAAGGCCGCCCAAACGACGATGGCGGTGAAAAACGACGACATGCCGTACACTTCAGCTTCGACCGCCGAAAACCAGAAGGTATCGGAGAAGGTGTAGGCCAGCGCGCCAACGGCACCCGTTCCAATGACCAGCAGCGTATCGGCGGTGGTATAATCGCGTTCTGCTTTACCCAGGAGTTTCTGGGCCAGCATCGTGATGGTCCAGAACAGGAACGCAATGGTAAAAGCACTGGCTAATACCGACGCCATGTTGACCCAGTAGGCTACGCTGGTTAAATCGCCGAACGACATCATGGAAAAAAGTCGTCCCAGCAAAAGGAAAAATGGAGCACCGGGCGGGTGAGGTACCTGGAGTTTAAACGAACACGCAATGAACTCGCCACAGTCCCAGAAACTGGCGGTACGTTCTACGGTCATCGCATAGGTAAAGAGCGCGACGGCGAAAACGAGCCAGCCCGTTAGGGTGTTCAGGCGTTTAAATGATTGCATACAAATGAAGATTAACGAACTGCTTTTGTGTAAGTAGTGGCCAAAAATACGCAAAAAAGCAGCCCGACCGGGTTAGGGCGGGCTGTTAAAGTTTGTTAAGGCTGGTTGAGGTTAATGTTTCTTCAATACTCGACAGGATTTTTTCACTGTTTACTCATCGTCGTCAGCAGAAATTCCAGCGCGGGGCCGTCGGCTAAGGGCCTCGCTTCGGTCTTCGTATCGAACACCAGGATCTGCTTGTCTTTTGTTGAATAAACCGGCCAGTTGGGAAGTCCCTTGCCGTTTGGATTACCAGTTTTGATGAAGTTGACCCAGTAGGCCGACATCTCGCTGGCCAGTCTTGTGTCGGCTGGTTCCAGCGGGCGAAGGGTATGGTCTATAAACTTGAGATTGTCGTAGGCATAGGCCAATTCACCCGTGTGAAATGCACCATAGTGGGCGTATTCGCCCGTAGCGGGCACTTTTCGGGAGAAGCGATATACATAGGCTATCTTCCCGTTCTGGCTTTGAATGTTCGCCCATTGGTAGTTCTGTGCACCAAAAATCATATCTCTGGACACCTTTACCTGCGAGGATGCGGCCTCGGCATCGGTTCCGGCCGGATAAAACCGGAGGAAGTTCTCGGCATTGGCTCCGTACTGCTGGTTGATCTGCTTCTGGTAGTCATCGGCCTTTTTGGCGGGACCGAATACCATTCCTTCGTCCTCATTCCAACCGGTCAACAAGCGAACGTCGTTCTGCTTCCCGGCTGCAAAAATGGCCGCAATGGACTGGGGTAATACGTATCCGTCAATAACCAGCCCGCGACCCTGGCCTTTTTTTAGAATTTCGTCGGCAGGTAAAGCGCGTAAGTCTGCCAACGAGGAGGCTCCCATTGCCTGGGCCATCTTCACACCGGCCTGCTCTGCCTCACCAAGCGTTGCTGCCGGGCGAGCGAAATTAGCACCACTTTCGGCTATGGCTTTCGTAAAGAGGCTTTTTGCTACCGGCGAAGCGACCAGAGCGTTTACACTCATGGACCCCGCCGACTGGCCGGCGATAGTTACATTGGAAGGGTCGCCACCAAATTGAGCGATGTTCTGCTTCACCCACTGCAAAGCCGCAATCTGATCCATCAGACCATAATTTCCGGATGCGTTTCGACCCGATTCTTTGGTGAGTTCCGGATGTGAGAAGAAGCCGAATGGCCCGACCCGGTAATTCATACTGACAAAAATGACTCCTTTTTTCGCCGTTGTTTCACCATCATAAATGGGTACTCCGGCACCACCACTGTTGAAGCCCCCGCCATAAATCCATACCAAAACAGGTCTCTTTTCCGTCGCTGATTTTGCTCCTGTCCAGACATTCAAATAGAGACAATCTTCGCTGATCGGTTCTTTGGGAATCAGGAACTCGGCACTCCAGGGGCCAAACGGATTTGGTGTCCCCTGAATCGGGCTCGGCCCGAAAGCGTCACATTTGCGCACGCCTGACCATGGAATGACAGGTTGAGGGGCTTTCCAGCGCCGGTCGCCAACGGGCGGGGCTGCAAACGGAATGCCTCTGAAAATATGTATGTCGCCGGATTTGTTAACCGTGCCGGATACCAGACCGCCGGTAACCTTTACGGCGTCAAACTCGCGGTTGACGGCTGTGAACGATAGAAATCCTGCCACGATGCAGCAAGCCATGACCGATATGGGTGTTCTCTTTTTCATAGCATTAGTTAATGAATCGTCACTTGGTTGGCGGTCAGGATCTTATTGAAAAACAGCATCTGGTAGGGTAGGGCGTTCCCCCAATATTCCCAGGTGTGGGCACCGGGCCGTTCGGTATAATCGTGCGGTGTTTTGTTAGCCACTAATAGGCGGTGTATTTCGCGGTTGGTCTCGATCAGGAAATCATCGACACCGATATCGAAAATCAGGGGCAGGTTGTTGGTTTTGAGCTGGTCGGCCAGGGTAACCATCGTGAAGCCGGGGTAGGGGGCGTCGCCGTCTTTGGGCTGACCCAGCAACTTGGCAAAATTATCGGCGCGGGATTTGGCAAAATCGGCGGGGACTTTCCAGGTGGCGGTGTTGATGTTCATGACACCGCTCATGCTTCCGGCGGCCGCGTACAACTCCGGGTGGCGGCTGGAAATGTACATGGCCCCGTGTCCGCCCATCGACAACCCGGCGATGATACGCCCTTTTTTCTCCCGAACGGTTCGGTACGAATTGTCAATTTTATCAATCAATTCCTTCGAAATAAAGGTTTCGAACTGACTGGTTTTAACGAGCGGGCTGTCGAAATAGTAACTGGTAGGATCGCCGTCCGGGGTGACGATGATAATATTATATTGGTCGGCTAATCGGTGTAACAGCGTTTTGTCCGGTGTTTTGGTGAGCCAGTCTCTAAAGTTGCCCGAGCCCCCGTGGAGGAGGTAGAGTACCGGAAAGGGTTGTTTCGCTTTGCGATATCGTTCCGGCAGAACGACGGCTGCCCGGAGCGTTCGGTTCATACTAGCGCTGGGCACATCGAGCGTGTCCACGCGCGCAGCCAGTGCAGGAAACGACAGAACACAGGCGAGTATCAAAACCTTTACGGTAAGGTATTTTTTGGGAAATTGCATGGTTTTAAGAGGAAACAGAACGGCAATCAAATGAATGATTATTTGTTTGTATGGTGAAGTACGGCTCTACTTCTTTTTACTTGCTTCCCGTTGTTTAGTCAGAAATGCCAGTGCCTGATTGTAATAGGTGTCGATCATAACACCCGGACCATGCCCGCCACCGGGTACAATTACGAGTTGGCTGGTTGCGCCGGTTGCGCGTAGTTTTTCGTACAGCTTCTCGCTCTGGCAATGAGGAACCAGCGGGTCTTTATCGCCATGGAAAATCAGGAACGGTGGGTTACTTTTTCGGACATAACTGATGGGATTAGCCAGTGCCACTTTGTCTTTGTTCTCCTGGATAGGACCACCCACCAGTATCGACTCCGGCGATTTGGCATCGTTATGGGCCATCGTACTACCGCAGGCATCCATGATGAGGAAATCGGTAGGGCCGAACCAGTCGACCACGGCATCGACATGGCTGTCGGCCTGGGTGAATTTTCCCAAAGACCCCTCCATGTCGATGTCCAGTCCGTTCACCTGCGTTTTTTTGATACCATTGGTTGCACCCGCCATGGCTGCCAGATGTCCACCCGACGACCAGCCAGTAACGCTGATGAATGCGTTATCCAGACCAAATTTTGAGGTGTTGGCCCGAATAAATCGAATGGCGGCTTTTACATCCTGAATCTGCGCCGGGAACTGGGCATCCGCACTGGACCGGTAATTAATACTCACAACGGCAAATCCCTTGCCCAGCAACCGTTGGCCTATTCCCGCTTCATTGAACGTATTGGCCTTCCAGGAATTAGCCCGCCAGGCGCTTCCGTAAATACAAATGACCACCGGAAATGGCGCACTGCCCGTCTTGGGCAAATGGATATCCAGTTTGTGACCGATGAGACCATCGCCAACATAATCGAGATCCAGCCAATATCTGGACGACTCAATTGCCAGCTTTTCAACATCTACTTCCTGATTTTGCGCCATTGAACAAATTGATAATAAGATAAATACTAGGGTGAGTACGTGTTTCATGTCAAATTATAAGGTTGTTGGTGGCCTAAACCCGTTCAATGACTACGGCATAGCCCATACCGACTCCAACACACATGGTAGCTAGGGCGTAGCGTTTGTTCTGCTTCGTCAGTTCCAGCGCGGCCGTTTGCACCAGACGCGTACCCGACATGCCCAGCGGATGCCCCAGGGCAATAGCGCCACCATTTGGATTGATACGCGGGTCGTTATCGGCCAGTCCCAAGGCCCGGATACAGGCCAGCGACTGAGCAGCAAAGGCTTCGTTTAACTCGATTACGTCGATGTCAGCCAGCGTCAGCCCCGCTTTTTGCAATGCCTTTTGGGTGGCCGGAACGGGACCAATACCCATAATGCGCGGCTCAACACCCACTACTGCCGAGGTTACAATGCGGGCTTTAGGCGTCAGATCATAGCGTTTGACGGCTTCGTTGGAGGCTATGAACATGGCGGCTGCTCCATCGTTCAGCCCGGCAGCGTTACCTGCCGTTACAGTACCGCCCTCTTTCCTGAAGGCTGGTTTCAGCTTCGCCAGCACATCGAGAGAGGTCTGCGGTTTGACAAACTCATCGGTATTGAAAACCGTAGCGGGTCCTTTCTTCGCCGGGATTTCGACGCCTATAATCTCTTCCGCCAATCGGCCCGACTGCTGCGCTTGTGCCGCTTTCTGCTGGGAGTTGTAGGCAAACAAATCCTGGTCTTCGCGGCTGATACTGTAGATCTCGACCAGGTTTTCGGCCGTTACGCCCATAGCATCGGTGCCATACATTGCTTGCATCTTAGGGTTTATGAACCGCCATCCAAAGCTGGAATCGAACATCTGGGCGTCGTTACCGAAGGGCTTCGACGTTTTGGAAATTACCCACGGGCCGCGGGTCATGTGCTCCATGCCGCCCGCAATAAATACGTCGCCATCCCCGGCTTTAATGGCCCGGTTGGCATGAATGACTGCCGACATACCCGACGAGCAAAGCCGGTTCACCGTTTCGCCGGGTACTGTGTAAGGGATACCAGCCAGCAGCAGCGCCATGCGGGCGACGTTGCGGTTATCTTCCCCCGCCTGGTTGTGGCAACCCAGTATTACATCGTCAATGGCATCGGCGGGTATGTTTGGGTTCCGGGAAAGAAGTTCTTTGATCGGTAAAGCCGCCAGATCGTCGGCACGTATGGGCGATAAACTGCCACCAAAACTGCCAATGGGCGTACGGATGGCGTCGATGATGAATGAGTCGGACATGAGTGAAAGGATGAAAGAGCGAAAGCGTGAAAGAGTGTATACGAATCACTCTTTTACGCTTTCGCTCTTTAAAAATTGCGCGCTTGTTTTAGCCTGTACCTCCTCCAGCATGGCGCCGGGCATGAGTTCGAGCAGAGTGAGTTTTCCGTTTGGGTAGCCGAAAACAGCCAGATCGGTGATGACCATGTCGACAACGCCCATGGCGGTGAGGGGCAGGGTGCACTGGGGCACGATCTTGGGTGATCCATCGGGGTTGGTGTGGGTCATGGTGATGATCAATCGCTTGGCGCCTTTGGCCAGATCCATCGCCCCACCGACACCCAGCAGGGGTTTGCCGGGAACGGCCCAGTTCGCCAGATTGGCCGCTTCGTCGGCTTCGAGGCCGCCCATGATCGCCACGTCGATATGTCCGCCCCGTATCATGGCGAAGGAATCGGCGCTATCGAAATAGCTGCTGCCTTTGAGGGCGGTTACCGGAATTTTACCGGCATTGACCGGGTAATCCATTGCGCCACCGCCATCGGCCGGTACCGGACCAACACCCAGCATGCCGTTTTCAGTATGCAGAATGATGCCCTGCTCTTCCGTAATCAGATCGGCTACGAGCGTGGGGATGCCGATGCCCAGATTAACAACGTCACCTTTCTTCAGTTCGGCCAAAGCCCGGCGCGCCATATTCATACGGGACTCGTCCACTTTTTTGGACGACGACACCGATGCCGAACTGCCAAGGTCTTCCAGCGTTAAGGTTGCCTGCACCAGGTAATCGACAAAACAGCCGGGCGTATGCACGAATTCAGGAGCGATTTCGCCGACCGGCACAATTTCTTCTACTTCGGCAATGACCAGATCGGCGGCCGTAGCCATCGCTTTATTGAAGTTATTTTCCGTCATCCGGTATTGCAGGTTCCCGGCCGTATCGGCCCGCCATGCCCGAATGAACGCCACATGGCCCCGTATGCTCTTGATAAACACCTGCTCGACCCCGTCGATGACTTTGGTTTCTCGACCCTGAGCCAGCGGTGTGCCCGCCGAGGTTGGCGTATAAAAACCGCCAATACCCGCGCCACCCGCCCGGATGGCTTCGGCCAGAGTTCCTTGTGGGAGCAGTTCGTAATCGACCGTGCCGTTTTGAGCCGCTTTAACGGCATCAGGGTTGGAGGTAAAAAAGGAGCCGATCAGTTTTTTAAGCTGGCCATTTCGCAGCAGACGCCCCCCGCCCAAACCCGTTTCGCCGGTGTTATTACCTACGAAAGTCAGGTTTTTGGTGCCGATTTCGGCCAGCGCGTGCATTAGATGAACGGGGTTTCCGGTCATGCCGAACCCGCCCTGCAAGAGTGTATCGCCGTCTTTAACGAGAAGGGCCGCCTTATGAACGTCTAAAATGGGAACAGTTTTCATGCGTAAGAAAGTACAGATTGAGAGGCTTCTCCGGCTTTTTTGGCGGCCAGACCTACATAGTTTTCAGCAACAACGGTCGAGGCTGTCTGGCTGGTGATGAGTTGATTGAACCGGGATGCCTGCAAATGAGCATCGAAACTGGACTTGTCGGGGCTACGGTGAAGCAGCTCCGTCATGAAGTTGGAAAACTCCTGCACCCGCCACACCCGACGCATACAGCAGGCCGTATAATTCGCCAGCTCGGCTGCACTACCGTTCTGATACCAGGCCAGTAATGCATCGAACAACTGCCCCGTATCGGCGACGGCCATATTCAAGCCTTTTGCACCTGTGGGCGGCACAATATGAGCCGAGTCTCCGGCTAGAAACAGACGGCCGTACTGCATGGGCTCACTCACGAAACTCCGCATGGGTGTGATGGTTTTCTCCAGAATCGGGCCCTCGTGCAGCGTCCAGCCCGGCGTGCCGAGCCGGAGTTGGAGTTCTTTCCAGATGCGTTCATCGGGCCAGTCTTCCAGCGTATCCGCCACATCGCACTGCACGTACAGTCGGGAAATCTCGGGCGAGCGCATGCTGTGTAGCGCAAACCCCCGATCGTGGTAGGCATAGATCAGCTCATGCGTCGAGGGCGGTACTTTCGCCAGAATACCCAGCCAGCAGTAGGGATAAATCTTGTCATAAACGGTGGTTAGCGACTCAGGAATCGTCTTACGGGCAATGCCATGGAAGCCATCACAGCCCGCTATAAAATCGCAGGTAAGGGTGTGGTTTTCCCCTTTGTGCGTGTAATGGATGGCTGGTGCAATACCGTCCAGTCCGTCGATGCGTGTAGCTTCGGCCTCAAACAAAATGGGTTCGCCCGTGTCTAGTCGCAGCTGGATCAGGTCTTTCACGACTTCGGTTTGGGCGTAGATCGTCACGCGGGAGTTACCGGTCAATCCAGCCAGGTCTATGCGGTGCCGCTGGCCATTATAGCTGAGGATAACTCCATCATGCACCAGCCCCTGCTCGTCCAGTCGGGCGGTGGCTCCCGCCTGCCGAAGCCGGTCGACGGTGTTTTGTTCGAGCAAGCCCGCCCGCTGCCGACTTTCGACGCGTTCTCTCGTCCGGTTTTCGAGCACAATGGAGCGAATTCCCTGCTGATGCAGCAGTTGAGCCAGCAAAAGTCCGGCGGGGCCGGCCCCAATGATGCCAACTTGTGTATGGTAGTTCATGGCTGTTGATTCAGGATGTCGCTGGCTGCGTGAAAGGCTTCGTTGGCGGCTGGCAGTCCGCAATACAGGGCTGATTGCATAATAACTTCTTGGATCTCGGCCGCGCTGACGCCATTGTTCAAAGCCGCCCGAACATGCATTTGAAACTCAGCCTTTCGGTTAAGGGCAATCAGCATCGACAGCGTGATCAGGCTACGGTTGTGTTTGGACAGCCCCGGCCGTGTCCAGATTTCCCCCCAGGCGTAGTTGGTGATGAACTGCTGAAAATCGGCAGTAAAGTCAGTGATCTGGCTATTGGCTTTATCGACATGCGCATCGCCCAGCACCGTCCGCCGAACATGCATGCCTTTGTCGAAGGTCGATTCGCCAACCAGGAAGTTGATCAGCACCTGCGCGTATGGTTGGGGCAGTTCGGTACTAGCCAAATGCCGGGCGGGCAGGATTGCCAACTGGGCGTTGGGAATTCGATCGCGCAGAAATTCTGCCTGTTCAACATTGGTTACGGGGTCTTCATCGCCCGTTATGACCAGCGTATCTACCGAAAGCTGACCCAGCTTTTCCCGAAAGTCGGCATCGCGGATGGCCGCGCAACAGGCTGCGTAGCCATCAACCGGTGAACGCAGAAACATGGCTTTTGTATCCGCTACCCGCTCTGGATTTTCCCTTCGAAAACTCTCGGTAAACCAACGTTCCATGGTATCATCGACGATGGCCTGCAAGCCGTGTTCGTTGATGGTAGCAATGCGGCCGTTCCAGCGTTCGTCGTTGCCAATTTTAGCGCCGGTGTTGCTCAGTACCAGTTTTTTGAATCGGTGAGGCTGATGAATGCCCAGCCACTGCCCAATAAGCCCCCCCATCGACAAACCGCAGAAATACGCCTGTTCGATGTTCAGGCTATCCATCAGGTCAATTACATCCTGTCCCAGTAGGTCGATGGTGTAAGGTCCCGATGTGGTCTCGCTGCCGCCATGCCCACGCGTATCATACCGAAGCACCCGGAAGTAAGGCAGTAAAAAGGGTAACAGGTCATCCCACATCATCATCTCAGCACCCAGCGAGTTGGAGAAGATCAGCACCGGGCTGTTGGGGGTTCCCTGCAGTTGATAGTTAATGGACATAGAAAGTAGCGAAAGTGCTAAAGAGTGTTTTCCGTTACCTGAGGCTCTTTAGCGTTGATTATGCTTTTGCAAAATTGAATCAATAATCTCCAGCGTCTGTCCCAGCGAGTTTTCCGGCTGGAAAAGCGCATCGAGGTCGGGCCCCTCAAGGGCTTGGTCACAAAGGACTTCTTTAAGGTGTTTATGCTCTGAAACCGCCACCGCGCACGCCTTTTCGACCAATTCGTGGGCATTGGCTTTGCCCAGTTTAGGGGCCAGCGCCAGCGAAACGGTTTCGGCGTAGATCAGGCCATTGGTCAGTTCGAGATTTTGACGCATCCGCGGCACATCCACTTCCAGATTATCCAGTAACTCAAGACTGCGTTCGACGGCACCGGCGGTCAGTTGCATAATATCGTTTAGCACGTCCCATTCCGAATGCCAGCGTCCGGCCGATCGTTCGTGTTCCTGTGGCATGGCCGACAGCATTGTGGCTACCAGATTCGGCACCCGATTGGCATTGGCTAAAATGGCCGTGGTCGTGACGGGATTGCGTTTGTGCGGCATCGTACTGGAGCCCCCTTTACCAACTGCTTTTCCTTCCAGCACTTCGGCTACTTCGGTCTGCATAAGCAACGTCACATCATTCGCCATCTTGGCCAGGCTTCCCGTGAGAATGCCCATTACGGTGGCAAACTCAACGATTGTATCGCGTTGCGTATGCCAGGAAGCAGAAGGGTGTATGTCCAAAAGATTTGCCACTTCCTGATGCACCAAAGACGGGATCGACGCGTTACGACTCCCCACCGCCCCCGCCAGTTGCAGCACCAAAACCCGCTTTCGGCTCTCGGTCAGCCGTTGTTGACTGCGGCCAAGGCCATCCAGCCATAAGGCCGTTTTCAAGCCGAAAGTAATGGGCTTAGCCTGCTGCAAAAGTGTCCGCCCAATCATGACGGTCTGGCGATGGGCCTGCGTCAGCGTAATAAGCCTGTCTGCCAGCGCCGAAAGTTTGCCGTCCAGCCAGTCGAGTACGCTTTTGATCATCAGCACAGTTGCGGTATCGACCACATCCTGACTCGTAGCGCCCAGATGCACGAATCCAGCCGCTGCTTCATCCTGTTTCCGGACGATGCCCGTTAGCTGTCTGACCAGCGGAATTGCCGCATTCCCACTCTGGGCAATGTCTTTTTTGAGCCGTTCCCAATCCAGCAACTCAACGGTGCAGCAAGCCGCAATCAGCTCGGCTGAGGTCGCTGGGATGAGCCCATTTTTAGCCTGAGCCGTCGCCAATGCCGCTTCAAACCGAAGCATGTGCGCAACGGTAGTTTCTTCCGTCAATAACGATTGCACATCAGAACTATAAAACAGGCTGGAATACAGACTCATGGTTGGGGATATAGGTTATATCTCGAAAAATACGGTTTCCTGTTCACCCTGCATGTATATATCGAACAAATAGCCGGTCGAAGTTTTCTGAGCAATGAGCGTCTGGCGTCGTTCGGCGGGGACTAACGTCAAAACAGGGTCTGTTTCATTGGCGGCTGCTTCGTCAGAAAAATACAGTCGGGTGTAGGAATGAATCGGTTGTCCGCGCATGAAAACGATGACTGACAGATGAGGGGCTTGTCCATCTACAGAACCGGGTTTTAGCGCATGGAAAACAAACCGGTTTTGGGTGTCAGTACCCGTCCCCATCCGACCGAAGAGCTTGTTTTTTGCATCCCAGAGCTCAATCATGGCATCGGGAATAATCACGCCCTCCCCGTCATAGACGTTTCCGGTAATGGTGATGGCGTTCGGCTCATCGAGTGGATTTACCAGCTGATTTTCTACCAGACTTTTGAAATCGTACCCGTATTGCTCCGGCGTCAGGCCGTACGCAAAATAAGGGCCAACGGTTTGTGAAGGTGTTTGTAAAGGCATGGAGTGTATGGTTAGACCGTTTCAAAAGGCGTTGAGTTGTTTCCTCTCAACACAAAATCAAATCGGTAGCCCAGGGCAAAATGGGGTTCTGTAACGCTCAGGTCGAACTGGGAAATCAACAACTCCCGGCCTTTGGGAGGAACGCCCAGAAAAATAGAGTCGTACTGCAACAGCGGGTCGCCGGGGAAGTACATCTGGGTGACTAAACGCGTTGTGATATTCGGCCCGAACAGCGAAAAGTGAATATGATTAGGCCGCCAGGCATTGTAGTGGTTGCCCCACGGATAGGCCCCCGGCTTTATGGTATAGAATCGGTAGTTTCCGTCAGCATCGGTCAGCACACGGCCCGTTCCCAGGAAATTAGGGTCGATGGGTGCGTCATGCTGGTCGATTTTATGCACATATCGACCCGCCGAATTTGCCTGCCAAATCTCGATCAAGGTGTGTGGTATAGGACGCCCGTTCTCGTCTATGACTTTACCATGTACGATGATCCGTTCGCCTAAAGGCTCGCCATTCCGAATGGAGTTTTTTGTCAGATCATGATCGAGCGGACCGACATGAGTTTCACCGAAAACAGGGCCCGTTAGCTCCGAAAGTGACTGTTTAATAACGACCAGCGGCTTTGTTGGCCCCCGCAGTACCGTCGATTTATAGTCAGGCGTTATATAAGCCGGGTGCACCTCCCGGTCGAAGTGATTGTAGATAAGTTCGCTCATGCCGAACGTGTGGCTGGTTAAGGAATTCGTTCAGCAAAGCTATGTTCATGGTTATAAATAATCTTGGATTATTAAAAATATGACTTGTATAAATCGAACATAAGAAGCATTTTTATGCACTTATTTAGCTATTTTAAACATAAATGCCGACTCATCTTCGCAATTTTGAAGGCTTATACGGCGATAGTCGTCATCCATTCACCGATGGGTTTATTCATCATGAATTACTGGAAGTCCGTAGTCAACTTTACGATTGGGACATCGATGAGCATCTGCACACCGATTTGATCCAGCTTTTCTTTTTTACCTCGGGCGATGGCGTGCTTATTTCAGAACTGCGGAGAATAACGCTTATGCCCCCCTGCGTGCTACTGATTCCCACCAATACGCTGCATGGATTTGCTTTCCAGTCGAATATGGTTGGGGAGGTTTTTACCATTGCCGAGCAGTCGCTGGATACGTTTTCAACGCTTATGCCGCAGGTTTTTCTGGAAATCAATCAACTGAGCCAATACCCGTTTGAAGGGCGTTCTGAAGAACTTGACGACCTGCAGTGGATCAAGAATCAGTTGATCCGGGAGCTGAACAAGGACAAGCTAGAGAAACAGGCGCAGCTTCAGGCTTTACTTCACCTGTTGCTCATTCATTTGTATCGGATGCGGCAGGAGTCGGCCATTGTGGGGGCCTTGTCAACGAATCGTACGCTTCACTATTTCAACGCGTTTCAAAAGCTTATCCGGCAGTCGATTCATGAACTCAAAACAATACAGGAGTACGCCGATGCGTTGAACATCACCTCTGTTCATCTCAACCGTATTTGCCAATCGGTCGTTAAGAAATCGGCCCTGCAAATCGTCCATGACAACCTGACCAATGAAGCGAAGAAATACCTGCTCAACACAACGTATTCGATGTCCGAAATATCGTATGTGCTGAGTTTCAAAGACCCCGCCTATTTTTCAAGGCTCTTCAAAAAACAAACCGGGCTTTCGCCCGGTCAATTTCGAAAATTGGGAAAGATGCAGGTGGACTTATAAGGGCGCTGATTTCAGTTTAATAGCTCGTTTTACGGCTACGAAGGAAGAAAAAAAGCCGGTTAAAGCCCCAACCAGCGCTGAGATTATAATTACTAACACCTTCGGAAGTGGTTCATTGACAACAACAATCTCCACACCTTTTATCAGCAGAAAGGCTGGCAATGCAAAGAGCAATCCAATAGCCATTCCATTCAGCAGGGCCTTAGGAAACCAGTCTGTAGAGTGAGTCAAGGCCGGTGCCAGTCGTCCACTTTTTCGCTGGCTGGTCATTACGCCAAAAGTGATCAGGGTTGTCATAAGCGCCGACATAAACACATCCGGCACCAGCACCGAAACCAGATTAGGCGTTGTGCCTTTTACGTTGACAAACGGATCGCCAAGTAAAACCAGAAATGGAACTATCGTATTGATGATCAGATTAGCGATGGTCGATTTGCGTGCATTGTCTATGATAAACGCCTTCATGGGGTAGGTGCAGATAGTTGATTTAAGTACGCATGTGTAGGGTAACCGATGTCCTATCCGTTTCGGCAAGCTTTTTCGTTATTCTTAGAAAGCCACCCGCATCAATAGATACAGCACCGATGGGCACGCCAGGCAACCTAATCCCGTATAGAACGTAGCCGTGAGGGCACCATACGGAACCAATTTAGGATCGGTAGCCGCCAGACCAGCCGATACACCGCTCGTGGTTCCCATAAGTCCGCCGTATACCATAGCCGTGTGCGGATTGTCGAGACCGATGTAACGGGCAACAAAAGGCGTACCGATGGTCACGAAAACGGCTTTTACCACACCAGCGGCTATGCTCAGCGCAATGACATCGGAACTGGCCCCAATGGCTGCGCCCGTTACCGGTCCAACAATATACGTACAGGCACCGGCTCCAATGGTTGTTAGGCTAACGGCGTCAGTATACCCCCAGAAAAGTGCCACGACAACGCCCCCGATGAACGAAAGTACAATGCCCAGAAACAGCGACAGCGCACCAATCCAGCCTGTCCGTTTCATGACAACGAAACTGGCCCCCATGCCGGTCGAGACAATGGCGAAATCGCGGAACATAGCCCCACCCATCAGCCCGAAACCGGAGAAGATTTTTACGTCGGCAATGCCTTTTTCGCCACCAGAGTAGATGCCTCCTACGTACGCCAGCACCAGACCCATGACGATAGCAATGGCGGAGGCCGGGATTTTTTTATTCGTCAGCCGGTTGGAGATAATCGCCGAGGCATACATCATAACCCCTACCGCCAGAAAGGCGACAACCAGGCCATTTTTCTCAAGAAACCGGGTTATAATGTCCATTCTGGTCGATGGGTTGGGATTTGGCTAACCTGGCAAGAAGAGGAATAACAGACAGGCAGATCAGCACCGGAACTATACCGGCGAAAAGAGCCATGGAGCCGCTGGAAACGGCCACTTTTACGTTTTGAACCGCCGACATAGCGACTACGATCGGGATGTACATCTGGCTCCAGAACTCAATACCCCGGTCAGTGAGTTTATCGGTAAAGCCCTTTCGGGTGAACCAGTCATTCAGAAAAATCAGCAGCAGCATCGCAAAGCCGACACCACCGACATTGGCATCGACGCCAATCAGCCAGCCAAGTAGCTCACCGGCCAGTTGACCAGTTACATAACAGAAGGCCAGAATGGCCACACCATAAATGATCATTTAAGTACAAGTTTGGTAAAGGGTAATGGACAATGGATAATGAATAATGGACAATGTGAAATGGATAGACCGTCATACGTTATTCATTGTCCATTTTACATTAGCTGTTAAACAAAGGCTTCAGGTCGTTCTTGGTGACTTTGCCCATTGCATTGCGGGGCAGGTCGTCGGTTACGCGGTACTGACGGGGGACTTTATAGGCGGGCATCCGTTCGCGCAGCCAGCTGCTGATACTTTCCGGCGACACGGTTTTATCGTTCAGGATAAGCACGGCGGCCACCAGTTCGCCCCATTCCTCGTTCGGAATTCCAACAACACTGCAATCGCTGAGAGCAGGATGCGTCCGTAACACTTCTTCAATTTCGAGGGCCGAAATCTTGTAGCCACCCGATTTGATGATGTCGATGGAATCACGGCCCAACATGCGGTAGTAGCCGTCTTCGACCACGGCGATATCGCCCGTTCGGAACCAGCCATCGTCGGTGAAGGCTTTTTGCGTGGCTTCGGGGCGGTTCCAGTATTCCAGAAAGACGGTCGCGCCTTTTATCTGAATCTCCCCCGGCTGGCCGTCTACAACTTCCACGTTGTTCTCATCCACCAGGCGTACACTCACGCCCGGCAGGGCTTTGCCAATGCACCCCACCCGACGCTCACCGTCGTACGGGTTACTGATGCCCATCCCGATTTCGGTCATGCCGTAGCGTTCGAGCAACGTATGGCCACTCACCGTTTTCCATTTCTCCATTACCGACACCGGCAAAGCCGCCGACCCCGACACCATAAGCCGGAATTTGGCCAGGGTTTCGGTGATCTGATGCCGCTGTTCGTCGGGGAGGCTTTCCCAGTAAGCGATCAGCTTGAAATAAATCGTCGGCACGGCCATAAAGACGTTGATCTGCCCGCGCTGGAAGGTATTAAAAATGGCTTCAGCGGAGAAATTAGGCAGGAATTCAACGGTGGCACCTGACCAGAGTGCACAACTTACTACGTTAATGATGCCGTGTACGTGGTGCAGCGGCAGCACACATAACGTATGATCGCTGGACGACCACTGCCATACATTTACCAGTGTTGAAATCTGCGCTTCGAGATTGGCATGGGTCGTCACAACCCCTTTGGGCAGGTTGGTGGTACCACTCGTGTACAGGATCATGGCCCGGCGGTCGGGTGGCAAATCGGGCAGTGAGATGCCGGCGACGACGTCTGCTTCTTCGCCCAGAATAATCAACCGGCACCCTTTATCGTCGGCCAGCGGAGCGAGGAGTGCACCAAATGTCTGATCAGCCACGATAATTTGCGCGCCCGTATCTTCGATGACATACCGCAGGGAGGGCAATGGATATGACAAGGCCAGGGGGACCGCTACGCCACCGGCCCGCCAGATGCCCCACTGTACGCTTACGTAATCGAAACCTGGTGCCACCATAAAGGCCACGCGGGCTTCGTTGAGATCGGTAGCGCCGTTTAGCAGGAGCGAGGCAAAAGCACCGGATGCATCGAGTAACTGCTGATACGTATAGGAGTTGCCCTCGGAAACGATGGCCGTTAAGTCAACGTTCTGTGTGGCGTTATGGACAAGTTGCATAAAAAGCTCAGAATCAAATTTGTCTTAAGTTCGTTATATTTGTTAAAACACAGTTCCTATGGTTATTCGAATTCCCAAAGACGCACCAGCCTCGGCCGTTGATGATGCCCTGAAAGCAATTGCCAACCAACCAAAATTGGCTCGCAAAGGCTTCGATCCTTCGAAATATGCCGGGAAAATCAAATTCCCAATTGATGGGCTTACTTATCAGAGAAAAGTAAGAGATGAGTGGGAGTAAAGCAATTCTGGTTGACACAAATGCATTGATTTATTATTTCAATGGTAATGAAAAAGTGACCAACGCAATTGACGGAGAAATTCTTTATATCTCAGCCATTACTGAAATCGAATTGTTGAGCTTCTCCCAGCTTGACGAAGAAAGCGAACAGAAAATTCGGTACTTTATTGAAGACGAAAACTGCCGTCTAATCGAATTGATTTCTTCCATTAAAGAGAGAACTATACAGATTCGCAGACGCCATCGCATCAAATTACCCGGTGCCGTCATTGCCGCTACAGCCCTATTTTTGGGGATACCATTATTGACATTCGACTCCGGTTTTGCGAAGATCGACGGCCTGGACCTCGTTTTGCTAGACTTGTAGCTTGCGGCATTTCCACTTAAACCAAGCGTATCAACTGATCTTCTTCGACGAAATATACATCGTCATGATGCCGGCGAAAATCGTCGGGACGGCGTAGATCAGGAAATTCGTTACCATCGACAGGCCCATCCCGATCAATATACCACCCACGGCGGGGCCGATGATGCCCCCCAATCGGCCAATACCAATCGACCAGCCGACGCCCGTCGTTCTAAATTCAGTTGGGTACATGCGAGCCGCTACGGCATAGAGCCCTACAAAGCCGCCCTGAATACCGAAGCCAAGCACAGCAAAGACCAACAGTAGCGTAGATGATCCCATAAAAAGCTGAAAAGCGGCCATAACAACGCCCGTCATGATCAGGAATAAGCCAATCGTTCGCTTTAGACCGAACCGACTGGAGAGATAGCCCTGAGCTGTGATGCCGAAAAACGCCCCGACGTTGAAGACCGTACCGGCGTAAATAGCCAGCTCAATCGGAAGACCGGCATTGGTTGCCAGTTTAGGAATCCAGCTAGTCAGGAAATAGAGCGTTGCGAAAGAAAGAAACAAAGCCGTCCACAATTGAATGGTCGGTATTTTGTATTCGTTATCGAGCAGTGATTTAATAGGAATACCGCTGCCTTTGGCGGGTTTGTGCGGTAAGGCGTCAATGAGTGAATGCCCCATTTTCTCCAGAATACTATTCGCTTTTCCAAGTGCCTGATCCGGTTGCGATTTGAGGTAGAAATCCAGCGACTCCGCCAGGAAGAATTGAATCAGAGGCAGGGCTAGAAAAGTGGTTACCCCGGCAATCTGGAACATGGTTTGCCAGCCCGAAACGGGTATGATCTTAGCTGCTACCAGTCCCGATAGCACCGCCCCAACCGGATAGCCCGAAACGACGAAGCTTACCCAGAAATCGCGGGTTTTGTTGGGCGTGTATTCAGCTGCCAGTGCGGCCGTACTCGCCAGCATGCTCCCGATACCCAGCCCGCTGATAAAGCGAAAGACGATCAACGGGAGGAGTCCGGTCGAAAAAGACGTTAGATAAATGCTGATGCCCATAATTGCTGCGCTAATAAGGATCAGGGTTTTTCGCCCAATGAGGTCGGCGTAGGGGGCCAGAAAAAGCGCACCGAACGTCATACCGAACAGACCGGAGCTAAAAACGGCGCCCATCGCTTCGGGTCCTATGCTCCAGTTTTTAGCGATGGCCGGAGCTGCGTATGAAATTACCAGGACGTCCATGCCATCGAGCATGTTCATCAGGAAGCAGATGATGATAGTGGCGTATTGTAGCTGCGAAAGGGGGCGCTGGTCAATCAGGGTCTTGGCACTTACTTCCATGTAGTTAATTCAAGTTAAGGGGATTTTATCTGGTAGCACGGGTCTTTAGCCCGCGAAGCCGTAGGCTCGCATTTCAACGACCTGTAAGCGTACGGCTATGCGGGCTAGAGATTCGTGCCATAGTAAGAGACGAAGCAAAAGCCAGCGCTCTTTTACTTCCTTAAACCGAGCATCCTGATTGCATTCTCTTTTAGAATGAGCGGTTTTACCTCTTCCTTGAAGCCTGCGTCTTCAAAATCCTTCAGCCAGCGGTCGGGCGTGATGAGCGGGAAGTCAGTGCCAAACAACACCCGATCTTTAAGCATCGTATTGGCATATTGAACCAGTTGCTTCGGAAAATACTTCGGTGACCAGCCGCTGAGGTCGATGTAGATATTAGGCTTGTGCATAGCTACCGACAGGGCTTCATCCTGCCACGGCCAGCTGGGGTGCGCAATGATGATAGGGCTGTCGGGAAAATCAATCGCCACATCGTCGAGGTGAATGGGGTTCGAATATTCGAGCCGCATGCCTCCTCCTCCACGAACACCGGAGCCAAACCCCGAATGGCCTGAGTGGAACAACATCGGCAGTTTATACTCGGCAATGACCTCGTAAAGGTGATACGCCATACGATCGTTAGGATAAAATCCCTGTACAGTCGGATGAAATTTGAAGCCTTTGACGCCGAAGTTCTCGATCAGATTGCGGGCTTCACGGGCACCCATCCGGCCTTTGTGCGGGTCGATGCTCGCGAAGGCGATCATCACATCGGCGTTCTTCTGCGCACCTTCGGCCACTTCTTCATTCGGAATACGGCGCTTGCCCACGTTGAACTCCGAATCGACGGTAAACATCACAAAGGCCATGTTCCGCTCCCGGTAGTAGTCGGCCGTTTCCTGGATGGTTGGGCGGTGGTCCGATTTGAAGTATCTGGTAAAGGCCTCGTCCAGCTCCGGCCGAAAATCGTCGTGCGGATGCCAGCAGGAGGCTTCCGCATGCGTGTGCATATCAATGGCAATTATTTTATCGAGGTCGATCATAAGGGCGAAAGAGTGAAAGAGCGAAAGAATGAAACCGGGCCGCCGGTGTGGAGCGAAAGAGCGTTGTCTTTCATGATAGCATACTACTCCTTCACCCTTTGGCTCTTCAATTTATATATCCGGGGGTTGGTTTGGTACCTTTCTTTACCCAGTTTCGGAGGGCGTCGAACGTTTGTCCCGTTTGTTGGGGTGTAAAGTTGCAATGCCCCTGCCCACTGGTGTATTTGACCGTAAAATACTGATCTTTCCCCTGTTGATGCACCATATTCTCGAAATTCACGACCCCGTAAGCTGGTGGAATGAGCTGATCGTAGATGGTATGCAATAAAACGACGGGCTTGTCAATATTACCGGTTCGGTCGTATTTCCCAAAAATCACGTTTGGGTCAACAGTGGCGGGTAATCGCTCTGCTTTTTGATTAACCTCCAAATCATTCGGGAAACCCGTGTACACCGTGTTCGTATTGTCGAACGGATTCCCTTTTGCTCTCTGAGCAATGTCGCGGAGAACGTTTTCATTAAAAAACAACGAGAACGGCAGGTCCTCAAATTTCAGATCAAAGCGTTTGGCAAAGGCATAAGCCAATGCCGAGTCTTTAGCCAAAACCGCTTTTTTGATAGCCATCGCTTTCGACACCATAGCCTGCCGGGGTTGCGCCTGGTAGGGTTGTTTTAGATCGAATATGGTTGACAAGGACGTAACAACCCCCGGGAACAAGCCATTGAAGGTGGCATACATGTCATATTCTTTTCGGCATTGCAGATAAGGGCGGCTGGAAAATGCGCAAAGTGTCAGACTTCCATTATAGGCAGCACCGAAGTTTTCAATAGTGCCCAAGGCAACTCCTCCTCCCATCGACTGGCCAACCATATAGGTCGTATCCGGCTTGCCGACAGTCTTTACAAAAAACTTCCGTAATTCTTCGGTATCATCAATGGCCTGCGGCATGACGAAGCCCTGATACTGATAATCAGATGCCGCCACGGCGAAACCCCGTTCCAGAAACGGCTTCATCGCATTAGCGAAACCGGGGTTTTTACTCTGGTGCGGCTCGGACCCCATAAATTCATAGCCATGCGCAAACATCACCAGCTTGCCTTTCCAGTTGGGTGGGTAGAGGATGATATACCTGGCACCTTTCAGGCTCCCCGAATCAATTTTGGCAACCGGGCTCTGGGCAAAGGCATGGGTCGCAAGGCTTAATGCCAGCAGCAAGCTAAAATAGTATTTCATGTTTTAACCAGGTATAAAGAAACGTACAGTCTGGCGTATGGTGGTGTGCATTGTGTAGTAGTTCCGACCGACCGTACTGTCGGTTATCGGTAATCGACAGTACGGTCGGCACTACTACAACTTAGGCTGTTCCCCAAACCTTTACAGCTGTATTGACGACCAGCTCAATCTTTTTCCATTGATCGTCATACGTCAGGTCGTTGCCGTGGTGCGTTGACGAAAAGCCACATTGCGGGCTCACACACAGGTTATCGAGGGGCATGTATTGGGCAGCTTCGTCGATGCGCTTGCTAAGGTCTTCGATGGTTTCCAGTTCACGAACTTTGGAGGAGACGATGCCGAGTACCACCATTTTGTCTTTCGGTACAAAGCGCAGGGGAGCGAAATCGCCGGAACGCTCGTCGTCGTATTCCAGAAAATAAGCGTCGACGTTGATTTCATTGAAAAGCACCTCGGCTACCGGTTCATAGCCGCCTTCAGCAAACCAGGTGCTGCGATAGTTGCCCCGGCAGAGGTGAATACCCACCGTCAGGTCGTCGGGGCGGTTGTCGATCACCGAGTTGATCAGGGCTGCGTAGGTGCGGGGCAACTCGTTCGGGTCTTCACCGCGCCCAACGGCAGCAGCCCGCATTTTTGGGTCGCAAAGGTAGGCCAGATTGGTGTCGTCCAGTTGCAGATAACGCAGACCAGCCTTGTACAAATGATCGATTTCTTCCCGATACGCCACCGCCAGATCATGGAAGAACTCGTCCATGTCCGGGTACGAATTAATGTCGATGGATTTCCGACCACCCCGGAAGTGAATCATCGTTGGCGATGGAATCGACACTTTAGGTGTTTGCGTCGTGACGGATTTCAGGAAGTTGAAATCGGCCACCTGAATGTCTTTCACATGCTGAAGTTTGCCCGTTACACTCAATACCGGGGGCGTGAAGCCATCGGAGGCCGCTTTGGCATTGGGGTTGGCGTCGATACCACCCGTGACGGTTACCCCCGACAGTTCTTTCAGGAAGTCGAGGTGAAAATAATCCCGCCGGAACTCGCCATCTGTAATGGAGCGCATACCGGTAGCTTCCAGTTTTTTGACCGTTTCGGCGATGGCGCTGTCTTCAATAGCGCGCAGTTCTTCGGCCGAAATCTCGCCTTTTTTCCATTTCAGGCGGTTTTCTTTTACTTCGGGGGTTCTCAGCAAACTGCCAACGTGGTCGGCACGAAAAGGAGGGGTTTTCATTTTAAAGAAGTAAGCGTTAAAAAATGAGGAGTGAAGAATAAAGCTTTAAATGAAACGGCGAATAAATCGCATTCTCATAGCTACCAGCAGGCTTTATTCTTCGCTCATTTGTCAGTATGACAATCAGATTGGTAATACAGTTGGTTTACTAATTCTGCTCTGTGTTTAAGGATAGCCCGTTGATTAAGCGAGCCTTTATCCGTGATTTCACCTAAGTCGATCGAGGGTGGGTCGAGGGCGATCATGGCCCGTTCAATTCGCTCAGAAGTACCTTTAGCGGTCTTGTTAAGGATAATCAACAGTGCATCGACAAAGTCGTTGATTGCAGGATGCCCGAGTACGTCTTTATCAGCTAACGCTGGCGGCAGATTGGCCAACCGTCGGCAGGCATCGACGTTCAAAAATAGCAGAACACCGACATATGCCTGATCGAGTCCCGCAATGACCACATCCTGCACAATGGGTGCTCCGGCCGAAATGATCTTTGCTTTCAGAATACCCACATTGACCCAGGTACCCGTCGAGAGCTTGAAATCTTCGGCAATGCGGCCATCGAAGATCAGGCCCTTATTAGGGTCATTTTCGTCATGAAAGCGAACGGCGTCACCCGTTTTATAATAACCTTCTTCATCAAAAGCGTTAAGGGTTGCTTCCGCATTTCGCCAGTAGCCGGGGGTAACGTTTGGCGCTTTGTACCGCGCTTCAATCTTATCGCCGTCGGGCACAAGTTTTACATCCATCCCCGCCACCGGCACACCAAGCAGGCCCGAAAAACTGCCGCCCCAGTTAGCGAACATGGCCGATGGCCCCGACTCGGTACAACCCAGGCCGGTAATGATTGGAATTCGTGTACCAATGGTTTCCATCGCCAGTTCCTCCAGCCGGTTCCAAATGGGTTGTGCCAGCGTGGCACCGGCATAAAACAGAATATTCAGTCTGGCGAAAAATGTTTTACAAAGTTCCGGCTCCCGCTCGAAATAGGGAATGAGCATCTCGAAACCTTTAGGAACGTTGAAATAGACCGTCGGCGAAATCTCGCGCAAGTTCTGCACCGTGATTTCGATGCCTGCCGGAGTTGGTTTGCCATCGTCGATATACAGCGTACCGCCGTTGTGGAGTGCCAGCCCCAGGTTATGATTACCACCGAAGGTATGATTCCAGGGAAGCCAGTCGATCAATACGGGCGGTTCGGTTTGCATAAAGGGAAAGACCTGCGTGATCTGCTGCAAGTTCGCGCACCACATCTGCTGGGTATTGATAACACCCTTCGGTGAACCCGTTGAGCCGGAGGTGAACAGCACTTTAGCCACCGAATTGGCATTGACGCGGGAGAATGCCTGTTCGACCATTTCGGTTGGTTCGGTGGCCAGTAAATCAGCGAAATGGACATAACCACCCCCCTCATTTGCGGTTATGATCACGGCATCGGGAAACAGTGACTTCGCCAGGGAAAGGGCCCGACTGTACCGATCGCTATCCTGCGCGAAAATAACTTTAGGCGTCATGCACTCCAGGCAATGCTGTAACCGCCCCAAATCTTTCGATACCAGCGAATATGGAGGTGATATAGGCGAGTAGGGGATGCCCACATGCACCGCTGCCAATGCCAAAAGGGCATGCTCAAGGCTATTTTCGGATAAGATAATCAGCGTATCATCCGGCCCGAAGTGCTGATTCAACAGGTATTGGGCGATGGATTTGACCGCAGTCATGGCTTTCCCGTAGGTGTATTCAATCCAGTTGCCGGACGCATCCCGCCGGGCTAGAAACGTCTGGTCAGGCTTCGTCTGCGCCCAGAATACCAGCTTCTCCGTCAACTTTTCGGGGTAAGCACCCAATGGTTGTTCAAGCCGCAGTCGGATAGATCCGTCGGCATGAACCATCTTGTGGGTGTTTGTTGGACCGAAGGCAACTTGCTTGAACGACATGTGAATAGCAGAATGAGAAAATCAATATATCGGTTTGTCGAATAAACGTTAAATGGTGGCTCCTCACAATGAGAGCTCGGCACTCGTAGTTATTCGCCCACTTTTTTTGCTCGTCCTTCCAGAAAATCGCGAAGTCTGTCTTTCGCTTCAGCCGATGACTGGGCGATGGTCGCCATCAGACTCTCCATTAACAGCCCTTCCGATTGTGAGGAGTCCGCAATGCGGGGGAGCACATGCATGAGCGCATAATTGGTCATAGGGGCATTTTGGGCTATCTTCCTGGCCAGCTCAATGCCTTTTGATAGACCGTCTCCGTCCAGTACCATGTACTGCGAAAGGCCCATCCATACACCTTCGTCGGCAGAAATAACCCGACCCGTGAACATCATATCGGCCATGCGGGCCACGCCAATCAGTTTGGGTAATCTGACCGAAGCGCCCCCTCCTACAAAAATACCCCGTTGTCCTTCGGGCAGGGCGTAAAATGTACTTTGCTCTGCCACCCGGATATGACAGGCCGAGGCTATTTCAAGGCCTCCTCCCACACAGGCTCCTTTCAGGACAGCCACCACGGGTACTGTTCCAAACTGAATACGATCCAGTGCCCGATGCCACATGCGGGAATGGTACAGACCAGCTACAACATCCCGTTCCTGTAGTTCCGAAAGATCAAGGCCCGCGCTGAAATGGGGGCCTTCGGCGCATAAAACGGCGGCTTTTACGCCTTCGGGAATGGCTGAGAAAACGGTTTCAAGACCAAGTAATAAGGCGTCATTGATCGCATTCCGTTTTTCGGGACGATTGATTGTCACAATCAATAGTTCGTCTTGTTGTTCGACGTTCAGCCATGCCGATGGGTCGGGCATAATAAATGAATTTATGGCGTTAAAGTTAAAGGACTTTCCAAACCTGAATCACTACGTTTTCGGGGTTTCGAAAGGCCGTACAGACAAAAATGGCATTGTTCATCCAGTCGTATTTCCCGGCGGGCGCTTCGAACTTGGGGATCGCCCGGAAATAATATTCACTCGGGCTCACCTGCTCACCCCGGCCAATACGGGCCGCTACGTCTGGCGTGGCGACACGTAGACCACTATTTTTTATGTATATGATAACCCCATCGTCGGTTTTGAACTGATAATGGGCTTCCAATTCGGCAACACCATCTTTGCGGACAACCTGCCAGTCGGAACCACCGGGCAGAATTTCACCTTTCAGACCGGGACCTTCGATCGTGCCACCCAGTATCGGAATGATGCGACGAATACCATGCGGTGTTTCGCCGACAACATAGGCCGGTCCAATTTTTACATTCAACTGACCCACAAACGACAGGCCCGGCGCTGGCGGTGTCTGAACTTTTTGTGCAAAAGCCTGACAGGTGAAAATTGCCAGCAGGATAAGGGTATAGCCAAATTTTACCAGACTGTTCATGATAAAAAGACCAAAAGATCGGAAGTGACGCTGCAATTACGGACTTACAATAATCTAAAAATATGTAGTTAAAGTCTAATCATATTTTATAATTCATCAATAAGAAAAACTTATTGGAGTGTCCGTATACAGGGCTAAAAACGCACAAAAGCTGACAGATGACTGTCAGCTTTTGTGCATGAATAACGGAACAGGCAAAACGTGATCTATTGCTTTGGCGCTGAGATGGCGACATCCGGCACCGTAACTTTCTCAAGCTGGGCCTGCCTGCATTGATTATTGAATCGGGCAATGTCATTCTGGATCAGCATGTTCATGTCCGTTTTCAGCGGTTGCCAGATGGCGTTCAGCTCCGATAAGCGCTCTTTCTGGCCGGCCGTTACATAGGGCGTATTCACATCAAGTTCGCCTTTCAGGAAGATGTAATCAGCGCTAAGTTTATTCTCGAAGTTGATTACGTCGTCGTTCGACTGCGACTTAGGCTGGATAACTTTCTCTTCCCACAGTTTGATCTTCTTTGCCAACGCCCGACCCGAATCGGCCACGGCTTTCAGGTTTGGTTTGTCGTCAATCAGGTCGACCAGATCGTTGATTTGCTTCTGGGCTTTGCGCATCCGGTTCACGCCGAGGTGGATTTCTTTAACACCATCTTCAATGCCGATCAGTGTTTTTTGCTGTTGCTCGTAATCGGCGGGCGTGGTATTCAGCCGTGGGTCGGGCAGGATTTTGAACGGTACTGTTTTCTCCTGCTTGCCAAATTTGATTTTTGCCTGATAGCTGCCGGGAGGTAGTTTGCGGCCTTTGTAGTTCCCTTCGATAAATACCTTCTCGATGGCGGGTAGTGTTTCGGCGCGCATGTCCCAAACAAACCGATTCAGCCCGGGTTTCACCGTCAGGGTTGGCTCGGGAGAGGGGCCGCCGGGAAAGGCAACAAACTTTTTGTCTTTCTTACTGCTCAATTTCCGAACGGATGCGCCCTGATCCGTCAGGATTTCCATAGTCATTGTGGCGCTGGTATCGACTTTGGCGGGAAGCTGATAATAGATGACAACGCCGGTTGAGGGATTAGTGCCCGCAAATCCATTCCGGCCGGGGCTGCTGCCCGCGTCTTCATCGTCGTCTTCCTCAATCACTTTGTCCAATGCACTGGCTCCCGACACCCGGTAAGTATCTTCGGGTTTATAGACCAGTAAACTGTCTTTGCTGGCCTTATCGTTATACTGCCGAATAGGGCCGAGGTCGTCCAGAATCCAGAAAGATCGCCCGGCCGTGGCCGCAATCAAATCACCCTGATGCACTTTCAGGTCGGTAACGGGGCTGACGGGCAGGTTGAGCTGCATGGGCCGCCAGTTGGTGCCGCCATTGTAGGATACATAAACACCTGTTTCGGTTCCGGCATACAGCAATCCTTTTCGCTCGGGGTCTTCGCGAACGGTTCGGGTGAAAGCGCCGTAGGGGATACCCGATACAATTTTTGTCCAGGTTTTGCCATAGTCGGTAGTTTTATAGATGGCCGGGGCAAAGTCGTTGAACTTGTAGCGGGTGGTGGCAATGTAGGCCGTCGCTTTATCGTGGGGCGATACTTCGATGGAGTTGATGAGTGTTTCGGGTAAACCGCTGGGCGTCACGTTGGTCCAGGTGGTGCCGCCATCGCGGGTAATGTGTACCAGTCCATCGTCGCTGCCGGTCCAGATAACGCCTTTTTCGGAAGGCGATTCAAGGACGTAGGTGATAGTCGCGTAGTTTTCGCCCCCGGCCCCTTCGTTGGTGTACGGTGCACCGCCCCAACCGAGTTTGGTGGAATCGTGGCGGGTTAAATCGGGCGATGCGATGGACCAGCTTTTGCCCAGGTCAGTCGTCTTAAAGAGCCGGTTTCCGGCATGGTAAAAGGCGTTGGGCTCGTGTTTCGACCAGATGATGGGCGCGTTCCAGTTAAACCGGTATTTCATGGTTTTAGCCTGCAAGGCCTGGTACTGAATGGGCGATACCATGATGGGTTTGCCCTCATGCGTTTGCTGATCGAGCACTTCGATCGTACCCTGATAACTGCCGCCCATGACATGGCGCGGGTCGTCGGGGTTGAAGGCCAGGAATGCGCTTTCGCCACCCGCCGACGCTTCCCAGTCTTTATCCGTGATGCCGCTGCCGTTTGTGCTTCGGCTGGCAATCATGACGGAGGTGTTATCCTGTTGACCACCATATACATAATACGGAAAACGGTTATCGGCGTTCACGCGGTAGAATTGTGCCGTTGGCTGGTTATTCTCCGACGACCATGATTTACCTCCGTTAAACGAAACGGCTGCACCCCCGTCATTACTCAAAAACAGGTTTTTGTTGTTCTTCGGGTTAATCCAAAGGTGGTGGTGGTCGCCGTGCGAACCGGGAATGGTGGAGAAAGTCTTGCCGCCATCAATGGACTTCAGAACGGATGTGTTCAGGATGTACACCGTATTTTCGTCGATTGGGTCGGCGAAGATTTCAATGTAATACCAGGCCCGCTGGATGGTGCGGTGGTCTTTGCTCACCCGGTTCCAGCTTTTGCCGGCATCTTCGGAGAGGAAAACGCCCCCTTTATCGGCCTTGGAATCCGACTCGATCACCGCGTACACCCGGTTCGGGTTTGCTTTTGACACCGAGATACCCATTTTGCCCAATTCTTTCGGCAGCCCTTTTTCCAACTTCGTCCAGGTTTCGCCCCCGTCCGTCGATTTATATAGACCGCTGCCTTTGCCACCACTTTGCACCTGCCAGGGTAACCGGCGGTAATCCCACATGGATGCGTAGAGAATGCGCGGGTTGGTCATGTCCATGCTCAGGTCATTGCAGCCGGTGTTTTCATCCACGAACAGCACTTTTTTCCACGACTTACCACCATCGATGGTTTTATAGATGCCCCGATCAGCGGACGAACCGTGTAAGGCACCCTGAGCGGCTACAAACGCCACATCCGGATTTTGTGGGTGTACCCGAACGGCGGCAATGTGGCGGGTGAGGTCGAGGCCAAGGTGCTGCCAGGTTTTCCCGGCATCGGTCGACTTATATACACCATCGCCGTAAGAGGTCATCACACCACGGGGTGCATGCTCGCCCATGCCCACATACACCACGGCCGGGTCGGATTCGCAGATGCCAATGGCCCCAACCGATGAGGTTTTGAGTTGCCCATCGGAAACGTTTTTCCAGGTCATACCGGCATCTTCTGTTTTCCAGATCCCACCGCCAACGGTACCCATGTAATAGAGCTGCGGATCGCTGGTCACGCCCGACCCGGCCACGGAGCGCCCCCCGCGAAAGGGACCGATGTTCCGCCATTTAACGGGCTTGAAGTAGGGGTCGATATTTTCTGCCCCTTCGATACTGGAGGTAGAAACCGGTTTGGCCAGTTTTGGTTTTTGGGCTAGTAATGGACTGATTAATAGGACAGCGTAAAGAACAAGTAGGGTGTTTCGCATAGGAAGCCGTTTGTTGAATTAACGTTGGCTAAGATAGCGGAAATCGGGGTTGGGCCTGTTCGCGTTCTAATAAATCATCACCTTACGCCCGGTTTCTGGGTGTGTCGTAAAATACGGCTGGATTCCGAATACCGTATCAATGGCTTCACTGGTCAGTACCTGCTCCGGATTTCCCGTATTGAAAATGCGCCCCTGATTCATCAGAATGACGTTATCGGCGTATTGAAAGGCCAGATTAATGTCGTGGACAATGACGAAAATGACCATTTTTTTAGTGGCCAGCTCACGCACCAATCCCAGAATCTGATGCTGGTAGTGAATGTCCAGGGCCGAAATAGGCTCGTCCAGGAAAAGGTATTTAACTGATTCGTCGCCCGGCTGGCGGTACAATTGCGCCAGCACCCGCGCCAAATGAATCTTCTGCTTCTCTCCCCCGGACAGCGATGCAAATGCACGGGATTTGAACGAAAGCATACCCACCAACTCTAGGCAATGGTCGGCAATCCGGGTATCTTCCTGCCTCGGGTTGAGGTCGAAATACGGATACCGGCCCATCATGATAACCTCGGATACGCTCAGATCGAAAGGGAGCGACAGCAATTGGGAAAGTACAGCTTTCTGTCGCGCCTGGGTAGCGAGCGGAATGGAGGATAGCAAAATATCTTTATAAAAGATCTGGCCCGTTTTTGGCGTTTCGGTACCTGTCAGCAGTTTGAGCAGGGTGCTTTTGCCCGCTCCATTCGGACCCAGCACCATGGTGAACTCACCGGGCAGCAGCGTGAGTGAAACGTCGTCAATTAATGTCTGACGGCCAATCTGAAACGACAGGTGTTCGGCTTTAAGCATAAAAACCTCCTTTCTGAAACGAGCGGGCATTGCGAACCAGCAGCCAGATAAATACGGGGGCGCCCACAAAGGCAGTGATCACACCGATCGGGAACTCGGCGGGTGCTACCAGCCTTCGGGCAATGGTATCGGCCAGGGTAAGCAGGGAGCCGCCCAGCAGAGCCGACGAGATCACCAGAAACCGATTGTCGGACGTTTTCAACAAGCGCATTAGATGAGGTACAACCAGCCCAACAAACGAAATGACGCCAACCATGGCCGTACCAATGGCCACCAGCAGGGTGTTCAATAAGAGGACTTGAATTTTGAGCCGGTCGATGTTATAGCCCAGGTGCCGTACTTCGTCCTCGCCCAGAATAAGGATATTCAACGCTTTGGTAAAGCGTAACGAAAGTAATATACCCACGGACGTTACGGGAAAAACGATGGCCAGCTGCGTCCAGTCGGCTCCGGAAAACGTGCCCAGATTCCAGAAGGTGATAGAACGAGCCTGCGGGTCACGGGCAATGTACGACAGAAAGCCGGTGCCGCCGGTAGCCAGCGCATTGATGGCGATACCCCCCAGAATCATCGTTGCCACATTGACCTTACCGCTAACTGAGGCAATCCGATATACCAGCAACGTTGCCCCAAAGGCGAAAATAAAGGCAACACAGGGCAACAAAAATAACCCCAGCGCATCAGTGAAGGCCCAGTTGATATTTTTGCCCAGTACAAAGACCAGGGCCGCCCCTAAAGCCGCCCCCGAACTGGTACCGACCAGTCCCGGCTCCACAATCGGGTTCCGAAAGAGCGCCTGCATCAACACCCCAGACACTGACAAGCCAGCCCCAACCGTAGCGCATAGCAGCACACGCGGCAACCGGATTTGCAGAAAGAGCCCCTGCGAAATGGGGTCAACAGTTGTGCCGGAAAGCCCAAGGCCGTTAAGCAGAATGTGGTTGATATCTGTAAAAGTCAGATCGACGGCACCGATCCGCAGGGCGGCAATAACGGAGAGGACAAGCAGCCCCGCGAGGATGCCGTACCAGTGTCCTGCAGAGAGGGGTGGTGGTTTCATAGTGGGTGAAGAGCGTGGAGTAGGTGAAAGTGGTGAAGTAAGTGGAGTGGTGGAGCTCTGTGGTGTCGGGTCTGTGGACCCGACACCACACCTACAAACAGCTCATTGATGAATCAACTTCATCAGCATTTGGACATTCTCGCCCGTACGGGGACCGAGGTAAATCAGGTCGTGCTCTTCAATGCGATAAATCTTCTTGTTTTTACCCGCCGGGGTTAAGGCAATACCGGGGAGGGTAGCCAGTTTGTCAGCATTGCCCATACGGTCATAGCCGAAGTCGGTAACCAAAATAATGTCGGGCTGGGCTTTACTGATGATTTCCGGGCTGAGGGGTTTCATGCCTTTCAGCGTGTCCATCACGTTTTTCCCGCCCGCCAGATCGAGCATATACGAGGCCGTTCCGGCTTTACCAATCACGAGGTAGTTGTTGATGACCCGACCGAAGTGAATGATCGCCACTTTAGGAACAGTCTTGAATTGCTTCACATCGGTAGCGGCTTTGGCCAGATCGGTATCCAGTTTCGCTTTCAGACTGTCGGCCTGTTTCTGGGCACCAAACTGAGCCGCCAGCGTGTCGAATAAGGCTTTTACCTCTGGAATGGTATGAGCGTCTTTGAACACTTTCATCGGCACACCAACTTTCTCCAGTTGGGTCATTACTGCTTCGGGAGCCACGTTGCCATCGTGGTAGACGACGGTCGGCTTCAGGGCAATGATGCCTTCGGCGTTCAGCAGCCGGTGATAGCCCACTTTGGTCAGCTTCTGCGCGGCTGGCGGATAGGTGCTCGACAGGTCGACACCTACCAGTTGATCACCCGCGCCGAGGGCATAAATCAGTTCGGTTAACTGTTTGGCGACGCAGACGATGCGTTGTTTGCCGGTGGTTTCAGACTGATCTTTCTGGCTGGACGTACAGGACAGAATGCCCGCACTAAACAGGGTAATCAGTACAAGCGATTGGGAGATTTTCATGGATAATTTTGTTGAAATGTTTTTCTGATATAAATCTTGTGGTGCTGTCAGTTTCTTAAAACTGACAGCACCACAAGAAGTCAAATAGGTTTTGATTAGATAAACAGCAAACTAAAACGTGTACTTCAGCATAGCCCCTGAATAGAAGGTGATCTTGGGCGCCGGGTTAAAGAACAGCGGCCGGTTGTTTGCCGGGTTGGGCAGGTTCAGGAAGATCAGCGACGAGTAGGTGCTGCTCAGCATATTGTCCGAGCCCACGTACACATCCAGACTGAAATGATTCCCCAGCGCGCTCCGGTAGCCGACTTTACCATTGACAAGCGTGTAAGCTTTGGCAAAATGGTCGTTAGCCAGCGTAATAGGCATCTTGTCGACGTACATCATCGTTCCGTTCAGGTAGAAGCCCGGACGTACTTCCAGATCGAAACCGGCGTTCAGCAGGTTGGGCGCAATGCCGGACTCTTTCTTGCCGGTGTAATTGATCGTTTTGGCATCACCATTATTATCGCTCCTGTAGTCTTTATAATAGAAATCACTGTAGGTGTACGACACGAACGGACGAATCAGTGAGATGGCTCCGGCGCTGGGGCGATAGGCATACTGAACCGCCAGCTCCAGCCCGTTATGCTGAACTTTACCCGCGTTGGTGGTCAGGGTATAGGCGGGCAATGTGGGCGTAGCCGGGAAGTTCTGCGGGATAAGTTTATCAGTCACGGCCATGTTGAAATACGCAATTTCGTAAGTCAGTGCTTTCGTTAGCAGGCTCCCTTTGCTGCCAATCTCGTAGCTGGTACCCGTTTCCGGACGGAGGTTGTAATTGACAACACCCGTCTGGGCAATAACCACCTGATTGGTTGCCGGCGCCGAATACCCCTGGCTGGCACTGGCGTAGAACGATACGTTGTCGGTAGCCTGATACGAGACGGCAACACGTGGTGTCAACACCGAATCAAACCGTTTGTAACCCGACGCGTTGACGTAGGCGGGCGTCGTTGTGCTGGCCCGCATGTCGGTAATGCCATACTCCACAAAATTCAGCCCGGCACCGGCGGATAATGTCAGCCGGGGGGCCAGTTGCAGGGCTGCCTGAGCAAACACGTTATACTGCATGGCCTGCACTTCGAGGTCGGAGCGGAGGGCGCCCAGAATACCGTTCGACAAGCCATATCCTTTGGCGTAGTTGAAGTTCTTCAGGAATTCGGCCCCGATGCTGAAGGTTGGTTTCAGCGCATTGGCATCGTTGGTGTATGTGAAGACTGTCCGGCCGCCAAACTTGAACTTGTTGGTTTTGTTGACCCCGGCGGCAAACGGTTGGTCGATGATTTGTCCACCCACGAACACCGTCGTCTTGTTGGAGAAACGATCTGTAAACTGGTAATTGTGGCTAATACCGACCCGGGCACTTTCGGTTTTGATACTGGCATTATTGGCAATATAAGCCACTTCGGCCGTGTCGGGGTGAACGATCAGGTTGACACTATCAACCTGCCCAGACAGCAGATCATACGAATTGGTATAACCCACAAAGACCGACATCGACCGTTTTTGACTGAGGTATGTGTCGCTGGTAATGTTCAGGAAGTCTTTCTTCGAGGTGCCGTGCAGCCGGAATCCGTCGTACTTCTGGTGGCCGTAATTGATATTCAGGCTGGTGTTGTCTGAGCCGGTTTTGATGGATGTGTTCGTCCGAAAGAGACCATACGATCCGGCCAGCACCTGTTGGCTCACGCTCGTCTTGCCGATGGACGCGCGTTCGGTATAAAAGTTCACCACCCCGCCCAGCGCATTGCCGTATGAGCTGGAGGCTGGTCCTTTGATGATCTCGACGCGGCTCAGGTTCGTGAAATCCACATCGTCCAGAAAGGTGGTGCCGTCGCCGTCGGTCAGCGGGATGTCATTCAGGTACGCCTTGTAGCCTACACCATTGAAGTTCGTCTGGTTGCCATACCCCCGAATCACAATGCGGTTCCCCGCAGCGACGGTTCTCATCTCTACTTTCACCCCCGGTATCAGGTTCACGAAGTTTTGCAGGTGGATACCGTTGGTCCGCTGGATGTCGCGACTGGTGACCAGCCCTACCGCCCCCGCCGTTCGCTGAATGGTCTGGGGCGTTGAGTAGCCGGAAACGATTACTTCATTAAGGTCAATGTTCGACGATTCCAGTTCGATGGTGAGCGTGCGGGTTATAGCTTTGATTTTTATCGTTTGGGTCTGGTAGCCAATGGCCGAAACTTGCAGTTGATCGCCTTCGCTGGCACTTAATTCAAACTGGCCTTTATCATTGGCCGTTGTGCCCCGCGAGCTGCCGTTGACCAATACCGAGGCCCCCGCAATGGGTTGGGAGTTGGTTTGGTCAACTACTCGGCCACTTATCGTCGTTTGGGCATACCCGGTTGTGGTAAGGAGAACTATAAATACTGAAAAAACGAAAAAGCGGAGATGTATAAATTTCATACAGGTTGTTAATTAGAGACATAAAAATCCTGTTGTCTGTGGTTTTCGCACAGGGTGTTGCAAACGACATTTCTTGAAGATAGGTCGTTTGCAACACCCTGTGCGAAAACCACAGACAGTTTACTGGTCGAAAGTCCAGACAAGAAAAATGGGCAGAAATTTATACGTTGGGCGGAGGGTAGGGAACCTCCAGCAGGGGGGGGGTAACTGTAGTGGCTGAGTACGAAAAGAAGGGCTGTAGGCTGAAAATTTTCACAGCCGCCAAAGGGTCAAAATAACTTTGGATAACAGGGTTGATCAAGCTTATCCACTTCACCCGTTTCGTTCGGGTATTGGACCGACGGTAGGGATGATTGACATCTTTGTACAGCCAGGCGGCTTCCCGGCGCAACTGTGTTTCGGCTTTGTCCCGAAAACCATACACAAAGAGGGTATCCGACCGAATTTCCCGATGCAGCACATCGACCATTTCACCCCTCCATTCAAATTCGCCCTCGTGGAGTATGTGAGCCATTTCGGTAGTGAGGTCGGCTTGGGGGACGGCAATCAGAATCAGCTCCTCCGCATCGAAATAGTCTTTGTGCGCAAACGCCCATTTGGCCAGTAGTTCGAGCCCGTAATAATAGCCGCATACGCTCAGCACCGCCAAGGTGGCTGTGGCGAGGAAAAAGCGGGCTATGTTTCTACGGGTGATGGGCATGTATAGGTTTGTGCTACTCCACCCCCGGCCCCTCCCTCTAAAAAGGGGAGGGGTGAAGATGAGTCTGGGATGATCAATCTTTTCTAACAGTGAGATTGCTCTAACAAATCTCAACCATTCGGTCTGATTTTACTTTGGATCGTTGGTTTGAGGTTTTCCAGGGCTTTCAGTTGCTCGTCCAGGCTCTTCGACAGGCTGTTAAACTGGTCTTTTTGCTGCTGCGTTGGTTTCGAATCGTCCGACTCGACGAAGCCGCCGAGGGCCGTAAATTTAGTGTTTAATCGAACGGGATGGTTTGTTAAATCCTGATTGGCTTTGGCTCGGAACTGGTACAACGCATCTTCAATGCGCAACAGTTTGTCCTTCAGTTCAATAACCGTCGGGTCGTTGGGGGAGTGGCTGGCGCTGTCGAGTTGCTGGCGCAGTTTTCGAATGGTTAACACGCCATTCCGTAGCTCATTGATTCGCTCGCGGATATTGATAAGCATGTCGAACTGCTGCTTGAATTCCTCCGGCGTTGTTTCGATGCGCGGGTCTTTGATGATGTCGAACGTCTGTGTGTACGTTTTACCATCCACCGTCAACTGAACCTTGTAGCTGCCCGGCATGGCCAGCGGACCCTTTGCCCGGCCGTGAGTAACGGAATTTGGCAACGAAATAGGGTCGGGGTAACGCATGTCTTCCCAAACAAACGTGTTGCCGCCAACGTTGGCGGGCAGCGTGGTTTCCCGGCGGGCCGGTGGTGCCGGTTGACGCATCTCAACGCGCCCCGACGAATCTTTCGACGTCGTTGTCGAGGTGGAAACCTGCGTGGCACTTTTGTACGACTTGATCAACTGACCGCCGGCATCGAGGAAAGCCAGCGAGATTTGTCCTTTTGGCTTTTCTTTCAAATAATACACGACCTTAACCCCATTGGGTGGGTTCTTGCCCAGTTCGTCGGCACCACTTGGTACGGGTTTGATAGCCGGGTCCAGACCCGCTTTAAAACGGACCGTTGGCCGGGGCTTGAATAAATGAACCGCCGATTTCTGCACCTCGTCCGTCAATTGGTGAAGAACCGTCAGATCGTCCAGAATCCAGAACGAGCGTCCGTGCGTAGCCGCCACCAGATCGTTATTCTGAATGGCCAGGTCATGAATCGGCACCACGGGCAAATTTAACTGAAGCGGTTGCCAGCGGGCACCGTCGGTAAACGAAACGTACATACCTTTTTCGGTACCGGCATACAGCAGACCACGTCGTTTGGGGTCTTCGCGGATCACGCGGGTGAACTCATCGTCCGGTATGCCCTGGGTGATTTTTGTCCAGGTTTTGCCGTAGTCGCTGGTTTTGTAGAGATAAGGGTGAAAATCATCCTGTTTATACTTCAGGGCGGCTACATAAGCCGTTGCTGGGTCGTGCGGAGAGGGTTCTATGATACTGATCCGGGCGAAGTCGGGCATGGCTTTCGGTGTGACGTTCTTCCATGTTTTGCCATTGTCAACCGATAACTGAACGTAGCCATCATCGGAACCCGACCACAGGATACCCGCTTTTACCGGCGACTCGGCCAGGGCGAAAATCGTCCCGTACCACTCGACACCGGTGTTGTCTCGCTTGATTGGTCCCCAGTCTTTCCCAATCGACTGGTCGTCCATCGTCGGGGTCTTTTCCAGCGTGGCCGGGTCGGATCGCGACAGGTTGGGGCTAATCACCTGCCAGCTAGCCCCCTGATCCATCGACCGGTGCACAAACTGGGAGGTAGCGTACAGGACTTTTGGGTTGTGGGGCGAGGTAACGACCGGGTATGTCCACTGGAAACGGTACGCCAGATCCGCCGAGCCGTAGCCGTACATATCGTCCGGAATGACCGACACATCTTTGAGTTGATTGGTCTTCAGGTTCAGGCGGGTGAGCCAGTGGTGATTAGCCGCAAAGATGAGCGTTGGGTCATTCTTGTCGAAGGCGATATAACCCGATTCGCCCCCGCCTACATCGAAGTTCTGGTCGGGGTAGATGGCGCCGTAATCTGAACGGCTGGGTACCGAAATGGTCGAATTGTCCTGCTGGGCACCATAGACCCGGTACGGAAATTTGTTGTCCGTAATGACGTGGTACATCTGGGCCGTAGGCTGGTTGTAGATGCTCGACCATGATTTGCCGCCGTCGAAGGTTACGGTGCCCCCCCCGTCGTTAGCCTGTACCATCCGGTTGGTATCGTTGGGGTCAATCCAGAGCTGGTGATTATCGCCGTGGGGCGGGTCGACCTTTTTGTAGGTTTTGCCGCCGTCTTTCGATTTCCACATGTCGATGTTCAGCACCCAGATGGTTTCGCTGTCTTTGGGGTCGGCCGCGAGGTGATGGTAATACCAGGGGCGTTGAAACAAGTCGGCAAACTGGCTGACGAGCTGCCAGCTCTTTCCGGCATCGTCCGTCCGGTACACGCCCGTCTGTTCGTTCTCGGCTTCGATAATCGCCCAGATGCGATCGGGTTTGGAAGGCGAGAGGGCCAGTCCTATGCGCCCCCGGTTGGTACCCGTTGGCAGTCCGGTGTTTCGCGTAATATCGGTCCAGGTCTCGCCCCCATCAGTCGATTTATGAATACCCGCTCCCGGCCCGGCACTGCGAACGCCCCACGGAAACCGGCGAAATTCGAAGGTCGAGGCATACAGCGTTTTGGGGTTCGCCGGGTCGATGGTCAGGTCGATCGCACCAACATTGGGGTTTTTGTAAAGGACTTTCTTCCAGCTTTTGCCACCATCCTGCGTCCGAAAAATACCCCGTTCCTCATTGGGGCCGAATGCATGTCCCAGAGCCGCTACATAAACGATATCGGAATTGGTTGGGTCGATAATTACCTGACCGATGTGGTAGGTAGCTGTCAGGCCAATATGCTTCCAGGTTTTCCCCGCATCAGTCGATTTATAGACCCCATCGCCATGCGACAGGTTGCCCCGCAGCGTATGTTCGCCCATCCCCACATACAGGATGTTGGGATTTGACTTAGATACGGCAATGGCACCCACGGAACCGGTCTTGAAAAAACCATCCGAAATGTTCTGCCAGGTGATGCCGCCGTTTTCCGTTTTCCAGGCACCCCCACCGGTAGTACCCATATAAAAGACCAGTCGCTCGGTAGGGTGCCCCGCCACACAAACCGAACGCCCGCCCCGAAAGGGACCAATGTTGCGCCATTGCATGGCCTTCATGATGGAGGCCTGTGCGGGGTCAACAGCCGGTGGAGTTACTTGAGCCTGCGTTGCTACGCTGTTCAGAAGCGCTAACAGGCAAATGAAGGGATAGTATAGTCGGTTTGACATAGTTTGGGAGATGAGGGGTTGAGGCTGGCGCGGGCATTTGCCCGTGCCTTTTTATTTAGTGAGCATTCGCTTGCGTCAGTGAATACTGACTTCATAAAAAGGCACGACGGGGCCGCCCGTGCGGTAAATACTCGCGCCAGTTTCACAATCACATGCCAATATTTTTCACCGTTTTCGTTTTTAGCAACGTGTCCAGTTCGGCCAGTTGTTTGTTCAGATCGGCGGTGAGTTCTTCGTACACTTTATAGGAACCGTTGGTGGGTTTGGCATCGCCGGATTCAATGCTGCGCCAGAGAGCCGCCAACCGGTTGTTCAGCTTGATGGGGAAGTTCAGCGGGTCCTGCCCGCTCTGATTTCGAATCTGATACAGGTTTTCTTCGATGAGGCTCAATTGCTCTTTCAGCTTTTTATTGGCCGGGCTTTCGGGCTGTTTGGCCAGCTTCTCCTTTACCGTCCTGATTTGAATGACAGCGTCATTGGCTTTGCTTGTTTCGTCCCGTAGCTTCATCGCCATTTTGAACTGCTCCTGCACATCGGCTTCCGTAACGCCTTTTAGTCGGGGATCGAGCTTGATTTCGAAGGGTTGGGTGAAGGTTTGATCGCCCACCGTTAATCGTACCTGATACTGACCGGGTAAGGCCAGTGGCCCGGACGTTGGACGAGCCCCCCACATAATCATCCCCTTGAAGTAAGTAGCACCGGGGTACCGCAAGTCCCATTCGTAGCGATTCAACCCAGCGGCCGTGGTGGGTAGCTTGATTTTCGGTTTTCCTGAATCGTCGTCATCCTCATCTTCTTTCGGGTAGGTGGGTTTATTGCCCGTAAACGACTGAATCAGCGTTCCGGCTGCATCGAGAATCTCAATTTTCACGCTGTCGGCTTTCTTCCCCAGATAGTACTGGAAAACGGCTGGCTGTACCCGCCGAACAGCGTAGTAAGGCTTGAACAGGTGAGCGGCCTTCTTTGCCAGATCAGGCGTAAACTCGCGGACGGGAGCCACATCGTCCAGCACATACATCGACCGGCCATGCGTGCCAAGGACGATGTCCTTCTCCGTCACCTGAATGTCGGAAATCTGAGTATCGGGCAGCTTTAGTTGCAGCGGTTGCCAGTTCTCGCCATCATTGAACGATACCCAAACGCCGTGTTCCATACCCGCATAAAGCAGGCCGGGGCGCGTGATGTCTTCGCGGATAGCATGCGCGTAATCATCGGCCCGCAGACCGGTTATAATCTTTTTCCATGTCTTCCCGTAGTCATCCGTTTTCCAGAGATAGGGCGTGCGGTCGTCCATCTGGTAGCGTTTGGCGGCTATATAGGCGGTACCCGGTTTGTGCCGCGACGCTTCGATGAGGCTCACGCGGGTGTGTTTGGGCATATCCGGCGGGGTGATTTTCTGCCAGCTCTTGCCGTGGTCTCGGGTGATGTGGATGAGCCCGTCGTCGGAGCCCGCCCAGATCGTGTTGACGTCGTGGTAGGAGGGAGCCAGCGCAAAAACGGTCGCGTAAATCTCCGGACCGTTCATGTCCATCGTAATGACGCCACCGCTTTTTCCCAGTGTAGCGGTGTCGGCAAGGGTGAGGTCGGGGCTGATTTTATCCCAGCTTTGCCCTTCGTTGGTCGATACCCATACGTGCTGCGAACAGACGTACAGCCGGTTCGGGTCTTTGGGCGAAAAGACGATGGGGTAGGTCCACTGCCAGCGTTCGGGCAAGGCACTGGCGGGCTCGCCGGAGAAGAAACGCGGGTACACCTGCACGTCGCGGGTCTGGCCCGTCGTGCGGTCGTATCGGGTGAGTAACGCCCCCTGACTGCCTGCATAAAAGATGTTCGGGTTCTTGGGGTCCTGGGCAATGTAGCCGCTTTCGCCCCCACCGACTTCGTAGGTCCATTCGCTCTTTTTGATGGAGTTGCTGCGAGCCTGTTGATTCCCCCAACCTTCGCTGGCTACTGCTACCGTGGTATTATCCTGCTGGGCACCAGCTACGTGATACGGGAAATCGTTGGTAACGGTGATGTGGTAAAGTTGCGCGGTAGGGAAGTTTTCGTCGGTCCAGGTTTTGCCGCCGTTGACCGAAACAGCCGCACCGCCATCATTGGAGGTAATCATGCGGGTCGAATCGGCCGGGTCGATCCATAAATCGTGGTTATCGCCGTGCGGTACTTTCAGCGATTTATTGAATTTTACGCCCCCATCCGTCGACTTATAAAAATCGACGTTGAGGCAGTACACGCCGTTTTTATCGAGAGGATCAGCGTAGATTCTTGAATAATAAAAGGCTCGCTGGCGAAGCTTGCGCTCGTCGTTGACGTGTTTCCAGGTCATACCGGCATCATCGGAACGGTAAACGCCCCCGTCTTCGGCTTCCACAATGGCCCACACCCGGTTGGGGTCGACGGGCGAAACGGTCACGCCAATTTTTCCGACTGTTCCTTTAGGCATCCCCGGTTTGCGGGTCAGCTCGGTCCAGGTCTCGCCCCCGTCGGTCGATTTGAATAGGCCGGAGTCACCCCCGCCCCCCCACATCTTCCAGGGTTTGCGGTATACCTGCCAGAGCGACGCATACAGTACGTTGGGATTCGTTCGGTCGATGATCAGGTCGACGCCCCCGGCTTTGTCGCTTTTATACAGAACTTTCTTCCAGCTTTTACCGCCGTCGATAGTTCGGAAGATGCCCCGCTCTTCGTTAGGGCCGTAGGGGTGTCCCAACGCAGCAACGTAAACGATATCGGGATTGGTGGGGTGTATGCGGACACGGGCAATGGCCTGGGTGTTTCTCAGTCCAATATTGGTCCAGGTTTTTCCGGCATTAATCGATTTATACACGCCGTCGCCCTGCATGATGTTGCCCCGAAGCTGGGTTTCGCCTGTACCAATGTAGACCACATCAGGATTGGATTCGGCAACGGCCACGGCACCTACGGATGAGCTTGTCAACTGCCCATCCGTAACGGGCGACCAGCTTTGGCCGCCATCGGTTGTTTTCCACAAACCTCCGCCTACGGCTCCGAAATAATATTCCTGTTTGCGGCTCGGCGACCCGGCAGATCCCAGCGACCGGCCACCACGGGTTGGACCAATATTTCGCCAGGCCATGCCTTTAAAAACGGGGTTAATGATCGTATCAGGCTTCGTTGCTGGCTGAGCCCAGAGTGTGTTGCTAAGTACAAGACTGCCAATGATTATTAGACAGTGAAAGGCGAAATGCTTCATACAGGTAGATGGAGTATGATAATACGAAGATTCTTTGTTGTATTGGTGGGAGACCATTTCTGGATAGGCGGGAGCCGGAGTAGCAGTTAAGAATAAGTCAGGCAAACTTAGGAAAGTCCAATCCCAATTCACAGAAATAGCGTTAAGAAAAATATTCTGATTTTTCAGGTCAGTCCGTTATTTTAAGCTGAAAAGATTGCTGACAGTCAATTTATTTTGGTAGCTATTTCCCTGAATGCCAAATATTCGTAAGCGGGTTTTGTAATTTTTCAGCGGGAATGCCCTCAGTCTTCATAGCTTTACCACATTAAAAAGTTTTAATGTGTTACCCTTTATGAGACGACTTCTCAGTTTAATACTTGGTTTAATTCCTTTAACGGTAGATGCCCAGACGCTATTTGTGCGGGATAAAACCACACTTCAGGCTATTGAAAACGTGGAAGTCAGAGTCCTGTCGGATAGGTTACCGCAGCCGGTTTTTACAGATCGTTCTGGCCGGGCAGAGGCATCCGTGCTAACCAGTACCGACAACGTTGTTTTTCGCCGGGTGGGTTACCAGACCGTTCAGTATTCAATGGAGCAGCTTCGGGCAGTTAATTTCAACGTGTTATTAGCCGAAAAGCAGCTGGATCTTAATGAAGTTGTTGTTGCGGCCAACCGCACCACCGAGCTGCTTTCGCGAGTGGCCCAGCCCATCCGGATTTTTACCCGGAATGAGTTGCGCTTCCTGAATCAGCCGACTATGGCCGAGGTATTACAGCAAAGCGGACAGGTGTTGGTTCAGAAGAGTCAACTGGGTGGTGGTAGTCCTATACTCCGTGGTTTTGAGGCTAATAAAGTGCTGATGGTTGTCGATGGGGTTCGGATGAACAACGCCATCTTTCGGGGTGGACACCTGCAAAATATACTGACCATAGACAATGCCGCTGTGGAGCGGATGGAAGTTGCGCTGGGACCGGGATCGGTGGTTTACGGCAGCGATGCCCTGGGCGGTGTTATTTTTGTGCAGACCCTGTCGCCCAAATTGAGTGCTTCCGACAAGATGTCTGTCAATGCCAATGGCTTTGTTCGATATGGCAGTGCCATGAATGAAAAAACCGCCCATGCCGACTGGAACATTGGTTTTCGGAAGTGGGCGTTGACAACCAGCGTAACCGGTTCAGACTTCGGGGATCTTCGGCAGGGCAAACAGCGGAACACGGATATGGGCCAACTGGGTTTACGCCCATTCTACGCTGGATTCGAGAATAATACCGATGTGAAGGTAACGAATCCTGACCCCCTGGTTCAGGTAGCATCGGGTTATAAACAAATCGATTTGCTGCAAAAAGTGCTGTTTCAGCCGAACGAACGGACCCAGCATTTATTGAATGCTCAATTTTCGACCAGCAGTGATATTCCGCGTTATGACCGCCTTACCGAAGTCGATGCGAAAGGGAATCCAGTCCACGCCCAGTGGTACTACGGGCCGCAGAAGCGCCTGTTAACAGCGTACGGTCTGACCAAACAGTTTACGACTGGTCTAGCCGATGAGCTGAAACTCGTTGCCGCTTACCAGTCGATCGAAGAGAGTCGGCATAACCGGCGCTTCGGTAATTATGGCTTGCAGCACCAAACCGAAAAGGTGAACGTCTGGACCCTAAACGCCGATTTGAAGAAAAAACTGACGGCAGCCCACACGCTGCGGTATGGAATGGAAGGTACGTTTAATACCGTTCAATCGACGGCATACCGGCAAAATGTGCAGACCGGAAAAATTGACCCGCTGGATACCCGCTACCCCGATGGCGGAGCCAATACCCAGTCGTTAGCGGGCTATTTATCGGGAACGCTGGACGTGAGCAGCCGCTCCACGTTGACCTATGGTGCCCGCTATGCCTATAATCGACTGTACGCCAAATTCAACGATAAAACATTCTTCCCCTTTCCGTTTAATGATATCACCCAGCAATCGGGTGCCGTTACGGGTAGTCTGGGCTGGGTAACGCGCCTGCCGGACAACTGGCAACTGGCAACATCCTTATCGTCGGGGTATCGGGTGCCGAACGTCGATGATCTGGCAAAAGTGTTCGAGTCCGTGGCTGGAAATCTGATCATCCCCAATCCCAATTTGAAACCAGAGCGCACTTACACCTTCGATGCGGGTGTTCGAAAGCAGATTGCCGAACGCGTTTCGCTCGACCTCGAAGGGTTTTATACACTGTATACTAATGCCATCAATACCCAGCCGGGCACGTTAAACGGCCAATCGCAGATTGACTACAACGGCCGCATCAGCCGAATCGTTACGCAGGTTAATTCACAGCAGGCCCGGTTATTTGGGTTCAACGCCCAGCTTTCGGCCGACCTGACTCAATCGCTTACCCTCTTCGGTACGGTGACCTACACAAAAGGCCGCATTCGGACCGATTCGACGGGCTACCCGCTCGACCATATTCCACCCCTGTACGGTAAAGGTGGCCTTCGCATGACGATCAAACAGTTTCGGGCCGAGGCTAATGTGTTGTTCAATGGCTGGAAACGCCTGAAGGATTACAATCTGGTCGGGGAAGACAACATCGTGTATGCGACACCGCAGGGTATGCCCGCCTGGCAAACGATTAATCTTAGAACCAGCTATCAGGTAAATCGCTATTTACAGGTACAGGCATCTCTGGAAAATATTCTAGACCGCAACTACCGGGTTTTTGCATCGGGCATCAGTGCGCCTGGCCGAAATCTGCTACTTACCTTGCGAGGCACGTTATAAAAATAGGGGTTATAGCCGATTTAATGCCTTTTCTCCCGTTCCATGTATTATTTTGCATCATCCCTAACTAACCGAATTTTTCATGGTAAATAGAAAATTTACATTTAGTATAATTGCTTTGGCAATTGTCTGTTCAACAGTCAATGTAGCCTTAGCCCAGCGGAAAAGTAAACCAGTTGCTAAATCAACTTCCTCGCAATCGACCGACAGCCTGATCAATGGCTTGCGGTGGCGTAACATTGGCCCTTTTCGGGGTGGGCGGTCGCTGGCGGTCTCGGGGCATTCGAGCCAGCCGCTTACTTACTATTTTGGGGCAACAGGCGGTGGCGTCTGGAAAACGATCGATGGCGGTGCCAACTGGTTTATGGTATCGGATAGTACCTTTAAATCCAGTTCCGTAGGCGCGGTTGCTGTAGCGCCTTCCGATCCAAACACCATTTATGTGGGCATGGGCGAAGCCGATATTCGCAGCAATATTGCCAATGGCGACGGTGTCTATAAATCGACCGACGCGGGGAAAACATGGAAACACATTGGCCTGAAGATGGCTGATGCAGTTGCCAGCATTGAAGTCCACCCGACTAACCCCGATGTGGCCTATGTAGCGGCTCTGGGGAATCCCTTTGCCCCCAACAAGGAGCGTGGCCTGTTTCGCACCACCGACGGTGGCAAAAGCTGGAAGGCTATTCTGACGAAAAACGATAGCACAGGAGCGATCGTCGTAAAGCTTGACCCCAACAACCCGTCGATTGTGTATGCGTCGATGTGGCAGGCGTATCGGAACAGCTACATGATGAGCAGTGGCGGTCGCGGTTGCGGTTTGTTCAAGTCGACCGACGGGGGCGACACCTGGACCAACCTCAGCACTAAACCCGGTATGCCAAAAGGTCTGTTGGGTAAAATCGGTATTACCGTTTCGCCCGCCAACTCGAACCGGCTCTATGCCATGGTCGAGAACGCAAAGGGTGGTCTGTACCGCTCGGACGATGCCGGTGAGTCATGGCAGTTGATCAACGAAGACAAGAATCTCTGGCAGCGGCCGTGGTATTACATGATGCTGGCCGTCGATCCGCAGGACGAAAACGGCCTGATCGTGCTGAACGTGAATGCGCTGAAATCCTACGATGGGGGCAAAACATTTTCGACTATTGGTGTACACCACGGCGATACGCACGACATCTGGTGGAACCCTAAAAATCCGCAAAACTTCATCATTGCCGACGATGGCGGTGCCGAAATTACTTACAACGGGGGAGCTACCTTTTCCGATATCGACATCCCGACTTCGCAGTTTTATCACGTAGCCGTCGACAATGATTTTCCCTATAACCTCTACGGCGCTCAGCAGGATAACTCCTCCATTCGAATTGCCAGCCGCACGACTGAGTATTCCATTGGCAAGTCGGCCTGGTATCCGGTATCGGGTGGCGAGTCGGGGTACATTACGCCTGATCCGAACAACCCGAACGTTACCTACGGCGGCAGCTACGACGGCCTGATTACCCGCTACGATAAAGCGACGGATCAAAATCAGGTTATCAATGTGTATCCTGAGTATTTCATGGGAGCCCCGTCGTCGGCGCGGAAATACCGTTTTCAGTGGACGTACCCCATCGTTTTCTCTCCTCACGACACCAAAACGCTCTATATTACCTCGCAGTATCTGCACCGGAGTACAGACAATGGACATTCGTGGCAGGACATCAGCCCCGACCTTACCCGTAACGACCCCAAAACGCAGGGCGATACCGGCGGCCCGATCACCAAAGACAATACCGGTGCCGAAACCTTCCCCACGATCTTCACCTTTGCCGAATCGCCGGTTGAAAAGAACATTTTCTGGGCCGGTTCCGACGATGGGCTGATGCACATCAGCCGGGACGGCGGCAAAAACTGGCAGAATATCACCCCACCTACGTCCATGCTGCCCGAAATGGCGATTATGAGCATGGTTCACCCATCGGATCACACGGCGGGGAAGGCGTATCTGGCAGCCAAGCGATACATGTCCGGCGACCGTAAACCTTATCTGTTCAAAACGACGGATTACGGCAAAACCTGGACGAGCATCATAGCGGGTATTCCTTCGGATGAACATTGCCACGTGGTACGCGAAGACCCGAACAAACCCGGATTGCTGTACGCCGGAACTGAGCGCGGGGTGTATGTATCCTTCAACGACGGTGGTTCGTGGGAGAAATTGAGCATGAACCTGCCCGTTACGCCCGTGCGTGATCTGCAAATCCAGAAGCGCGAAAAAGATTTGGTCATTGCGACCCACGGTCTGGCATTCTGGATCATGGACGATATTACACCACTGCACGAACTGATGGATTTGAAACAGGGTGGTAAATCGGTAGCTCAGATGCACTTGTTCAAACCCCGCCATGCTTACCGCATGGAAGGTGGTGCCGGAAACGCCCGTCGTGGTCGGGCTGCACCGTCGGATGAAGGTGAAAACGCCCAGAATGGCGTGATTACGCGCTACTACCTGAAAAGTAAGCCCACCAAAGAACTGCGGCTGATTTACATGACTACGAACGGGGATACCATTAGCGCCTACTCCAGCACGAAGGATAAAAAAGGGCAGCCCCTCAAAATTGCGAAAGAGTTTTATCAGGACGAAACCGCAACCCGCCCCGGTTCCATACCCGCCAGTCCGGGCATGAATGTGTTCGTTTGGGATATGCGTTATCCGGATGCTACGGCCGTTGACGGCATCAACGTGATGTGGACGGGGCGCGGGACGGGCGCAAAAGTTATACCCGGTATGTACAAAGTGCGGATGTTGCTGGGCGATTCGCTGGTCTCGGAACAGCCTATTGAAATCCGGAAAGACCCACGCCTGGCCATAACGGCCGCTGAATACCAGGAGCAGTTTGACCTGTTGCAGAAAATCAACGGAAAGCTTTCGGAAACGCATAAAGCCATCAACCAGCTTCGGCAGATTCGCACCCAGATCAACGGGTACACGAATGGGGTAAAGGAACCAAAAGTAGCTGAGAAATTTAAAAATGCGGCTAAACCCATTCTGGACGAACTGGACAAGATCGAATCGACGCTGATGCAACCGAAATCGAAGGCACCGCAGGACGCGCTGGCTTATCCAATCCGATTGAACGACAAGATTGCGGGGGTGGCCTCGGTGGTTTCTTCGGCCGATACAAAGCCAACCAAGTCGTCCTACACGGCGTTTGATGATCTGTCCAAACAGATTGACACGGCGCTGACGAAGCTGAAGGAAGTCATCAACACGCAGGTGCCGGGCTTCAATAAAATGGTGACCGAACAGCAGGTACCCGCTATTATTTTGAATTAATATGTAGTACCGACCGGGACGGTTCGACGCATCGACGGTTCGACGGTTCGACGGTCGGTACTACTTACAAGTAACCAGTACCTATGTTTTCTGATAAAGCTATTTACCGCTACCACCGGATTTTTGGTCTGATCGGTGGCCTGTTTATCTTGCTTCTGACCGTTACCGGCTCCATTCTGGTGGTTGAAAAGCAAGTCGACACCTTACTAAATCCGAACCTGACCCAGGTTGAACCCGTGGGTCAGCGTCAAAGCTACAACCGGCTTGTGGCCACCCTTAGCCAGCAATATCCGGGGGCTCAGGTGCGGAACATACGGTTATCGGACAGCCCTTCCGAAGCCGTCCGGGCCGATCTGATGGACAAGGGCGAACGGATCTGGGTGTCTATAAATCCATATACCGGCGCCATCATCGGAGCCCGTAATGCCGAGACAACACTAATTCGGCGGGCGCGTGAGCTGCACGAAAATCTGTTGCTGGAGCCGGTAGGAGGATTCGTTATGGGGCTGGCAGGTATTTGCCTGCTGGGGTCTGTACTGACCGGAACCTGGTATTACCGACGGTCGCTGCTAAGCGTGTTCAAGATAGGTGTGCGCTGGAACAAAGCACCCCGAATCGTCTATGCCGACATTCATAAGTGGCTGGGCGTTGTGGCATTGTTGTTCATGCTCATGATGAGTGCTACCGGCATATTCTTCCACTGGGAACAGATCGAGCGGAAGTTTGGCGATGGACCAAGACCTGAGAATAAGGAGATTGCTCCAATTTCGTTGTCAACAATTCCGGTTGATGCGGCAATGGCCTCCGCTAAAGCCTCCATCACCGATTTTCAACCCCAACTGATCGACTTTCCCAAACCAGGCGACACTACTCTGGTTATCCGGGGCAATAGGCCCGGTAGTCTGCGAATGCTCGGTAAATACAATGTATCGGCTACGGTCGATGCTCGGAATGGGCATTATGTAAGCGGATTCGACGCTCGCGACGCCGATCTGGAATATATTGCCGAACATATTTTCGAGGAGCTGCACTTTGGGCGCTACGGCGGCCTAGTCACTCAAGTTCTTTACATTTTATTGGCGATGGCCACCGCCACTGTAACGGTTACCGGCCTGTTTCTCTGGTTTTTGAAAAAATAGTTAGTCGTAAAGAAACGCGGATTTAACGGATGCTGCGCAACGCGGATACAAACGGATTTTTCTGTCCATTTGTATCCGCGTTCCATTTGCTACATTTGATTATCCCCAATTAACCTCCCTTATGGCAATACACTATACGCTTAACCGGCTATTTTTAGGAGTAGCCTACATTCTTTCTGCGGTTACCCTATACGCGCAGCCCTTCTCTCCAAAGCTATTTGATGCCATGAAATGGCGGATGATTGGGCCGCATCGGGGTGGTCGGACAGTTGGCGCTACCGGCGTTCCTCAGCAACCCAACGTTTTTTATATCGGTGTCAATAATGGTGGTGTCTGGAAAACGACAGATTACGGCCGTACGTGGGTACCCATTTTTGATGACCAGCCAACCGGTTCCATCGGCGATGTGGCGGTGGCCCCCTCGAACCCCAATGTTGTCTATGTCGCTAGTGGCGAAGGGCTGCAACGGCCCGACTTGTCCGTGGGGAATGGGATGTATAAGTCGACGGATGCCGGGAAGACCTGGTCGTTTCTGGGCCTGAAAGATGGGCAGCAGATTGGCGGAATTAGTATTGACCCAACGAACGAAAACCGGGTTTTTGCGGCTGTTCTCGGCCATCCGTACGGACCCAATACAGAGCGAGGTGTGTACCGAACCATCGATGGCGGTAAAAACTGGGAACGAGTGCTGTATAAAGATGAAAATACGGGCGCCGTTCAGGTAACCATCGACCCCAAAAATCCGAACACTGTGTACGCCGATATGTGGGCAGCCCGGCAAGGACCATGGGAAAATGGCCAGTGGCAGGGTCCCGAAAGTGGTCTGTTCAAATCGACGGATGGCGGTACGACCTGGCAAAAGCTGACTACCGGTTTGCCAACGGTTGAACAGGGCCTGGGCCGGATTGGGTTTTGCATTGCCCCCAGCGAGCCCAATCGGCTCTACGCAACAGTTGACGCACCCGAGTTGGGCGGGGTCTATCGCTCCGATAATGCGGGACAGTCCTGGACACGCATCAATAGCGACCAGCGGCTCTGGGGCCGGGGGAGCGACTTAGCGGAGGTAAAAGCGCACCCGACCAATCCGGATATTGTGTTTATCGCTGATGTGGCGGCCTGGAAATCGACGGATGGCGGCAAAACCTGGAACGACTTCCGGGGAGCACCCGGTGGCGACGATTATCACCGACTATGGATTAACCCCAACGAGCCCAATACCCTGCTTCTGGCGGGCGATCAGGGCGGTATCGTCACCGTTAACGGCGGGCAAACGTTTAGTTCATGGTACAACCAGCCAACCGCTCAGTTCTACCATGTAAGTACGGACAATAGCTTTCCGTATAACGTATTGGGGGGGCAGCAGGAGAGTGGCTCGGTGGGTATTGCCAGCCGGGGAAACGACGGCCAGATCACGTTTCATGACTGGCACCCGGTGGGAGTAGAAGAATATGGCTATGTGGCAGCCGACCCGCTTGATCCCAATATTATTTATGGAGGTAAGGTGACCAAATTCGACAAACGAACCGGGCAGGTGCAGAACATAGCTCCCGAAGCGGTTCGGTCGGGCAAGTACCGTTTTGTTAGAACTGCCCCGGTACTCTTTTCGCCCATTGACCCGAAGGAGCTTTACTTTGCCGGAAATGTCCTGTTCAAGACACGCGATGGTGGCAACAGTTGGCAGGTTATCAGCCCTGACCTGACGCGGACGTCTTACCCCGACATTCCGGCAAGCGTGGGCGTGTATCGCACGGCCGATATGGCGACGATGCCTGCCCGGGGGGGTATTTACACCATCGCCCCATCGCACAAAACCATCAACACCATCTGGGTGGGAACCGACGATGGACTGGTTCAAATTACCCGCGATGGCGGTAAAACATGGAAAAATATAACCCCGCCGGGTGTTGGTTCTTGGAGTAAAGTATCGCTCATCGACGCCGGGCATTCCGACGATAATACCGCCTATGTTGCTGTCAACCGGATTCGCTGCGACGATCTCCGTCCACATATCTACCGAACACACGACGGGGGTAAAACCTGGCAGGAGATCGTAACCGGTTTGCCCAACGACCCCATTAATGCCGTTCGTGAAGACCCCTTACGGAAAGGGTTGCTGTTTGCTGGGTCGGAAACCGCCGTGCATGTTTCGTTCGATGATGGTGATCATTGGCAGCCGCTGCGGCTCAATATGCCCGCCACCTCGATTCGCGATCTGGTCATTAAAGACGATGATCTGGTAGTGGGCACCCATGGCCGGTCATTCTGGATTCTGGACGACATCACCCCGTTAAGGCAACTCACCGCCGATCTCGCCAAAGCCGAAACGATCCTGTATAAACCTCAGCGAGCCTACCGGGTCCGCTGGAACATGAACCCCGACACCCCGCTGCCGCAGGAAGAGCCCGCCGGGCAGAATCCACCCGATGGAGCCGTTATTGACTATGTTCTAAAAGATGATGCCGGTCAGCTTGTCACGCTGACGATCAAAGATGCGGCTGGTACGGTTGTCAGGCAATTCCGCAGTGATGATAAACCCTACGATGTGCCTGATGTAAACCTGCCTGCCTATTGGATTCGGCCGCAGCAGATTCTGTCGGCAGGGGCGGGTTCGCACCGGTTCATGTGGGATCTGCATTACACACCACTGCCCGGTCCGCCTTCTTACCCCATTGCGGCAACTTTTCATCAGACGGCTCCTGAGTTTACCTCGCCCTGGGTTATGCCCGGTACCTACATGGTGACTTTAACAGTAGGCGGTAAATCGTACATCCAGTCACTGGTTGTGACTATGGACCCGCGGGTCAAAACGAGTCTGGCCGCACTGAAACAGCAACACGATCTGTCGCTCATCGCATTTGACGGACGGAAAAGCGTTATGGCTTTGCAGAAAGAAGCGCAGGACCTGCAGAGTCGTTCGATGACGGCTAGCCAGAAGAAAGATTTGAGTAAGATGCAAACGAGCCTGAACGGGCTCAATCGGGCGTTCAGTGCGCTGTTCGGAATCCTTCAGGATGCCGATATGCCACCCACCACACAGGCTGTATCCGCCGTGAAGGACGCACAGATTGCTTTCGGAAAACTAACGGCTGAGTGGACAGCCTGGAAAAACACATTACGCTAAAGCTTAGCTTGAATGAGCGGCAAAAGACGGTTAATGAAGTGTGAGGGTTTAAGAAACCTTCCGACGCCAGCAGTAATCTGATTTTATAGGTTCTTAGTCAAGCAGAAACGAAAAATCAACGCCGGTACCGCTTAAATGTGGTGTTGGCGTTGATTTTTGAACGTCTATCGCTTAATACTTTTGCGGATGAGCCTTAAACTGATGAAATAGATTGGGCAGCATTTTCACCTTTTAAGTATTCAGATTTACTGATAAATCTCCCCGCGAGCAGCTTTCAGGGTATTCTGCATTAGGGAGCAGATCGTCATCAGGCCGACTCCGCCCGGAACGGGGGTAATAAAGCTGGTTTTCGGGGCAACTTCGTCGAATTTAACGTCGCCTTTGAGGGAGAAACCGCTTTTTTTGCTGGTATCCGGTACCCGTTCCAGACCCACGTCGATGACTACGGCGCCTTCTTTTACCATGTCGGCCGTAACGAACTCTGGTTTACCCAGGGCAGCCACCAAAATATCGGCGGAGCGGCAAATCTCGGCGAGGTTCTGCGTGCGGCTGTGGGTAATGGTTACGGTACAGTTGCCCGGATACGTGTTCCGTTGCATCAGAATCGACATGGGTAAGCCCACAATCTGACTCCGACCCACAACCACGCAATGTTTCCCTGCGGTTTTAATGTCATACCGCTTGATCATTTCCAGAACGCCCTGTGGCGTGGCCGAGATGTAGGCGGGCAAACCTTTCGCCATGCGGCCAATATTGATCGGGTGAAAACCATCCACGTCTTTAGCGGGGTTGATGGTTTCCATGACGCGGTCGGGGTTGATATGATCGGGGAGAGGAAGCTGGACGATCAGTCCGTCCATGTCGGGGTTTTCGTTCACTTCCCGCACTTTGTCGAGAAGTTCATCTTCGGTAACCGACGGGTCGAAGCGGATGAGTGTGGAGTGCATACCAACCTCTTCGCAGTTTTTCATTTTAGAGGCCACATAGGTTTCTGAGGCTCCTTTGTTGCCCACCAGAATAGCAACCAGGTGCGGAATCTTGCCGCCCTGCTCTTTAATCTGAGCGACTTCTGCCGCGATTTCCTGTTTTATTTGTGCTGAGAGAAACTTACCGTCAAGGAGTTGCATAGAGTTGTCTTTGCGTTGGTAGAGAAGCGTAAGAACCGTTGCGGTTATCATTCCTGACCGCAACGACGCCTATAATGCCGCAAAGGTCGCAAAGATTAGGAAACTACCCGTATTTCTCCTGCCATTCCTTTTTCAGTTTCTTGTATTCAGCATCTTCCCGCGCTTCGAGGTACTTACCATAAAATATCCGCGCCGATTCCGCTTTTACGGGGTCTTCTTCGCGGGGCAATTGGTCGCGGCCATGGGCGCCGGATTGCCCCTTTTTGTCATCAGGAACAGGCCCCTCGTATTTCTGGCCGGTTTTGTGGTTGGCGTAACGCCTTGACCGGGTGTAGCCCATTTGCAGAAACTTTCTGGCCATGTCCATGCCAATAAAGTCTCCTTTTTCCTTGTAATTGAGGAATAGCTGGTAAATCTTTTCGGACGATTCACGAGCAATGTCGGGTGTTTTGAAGCGCCAGTAGGGCAAAATTTCGCTTTTATACGGTTGTACCAGCAATACACCCATTTCGCCCTTGCCAACGCGGTAAAGTTCGGGTTGCTCACGAAGGTTCAGCGTTCGGTAGTCAAGATCGTAGTTGAACGCGCGGTTGTTTTCAGGCATACGCTCTCTTTTTTTGTGGTGTAAGTATAACAAAAAAGAAGCGTCAAGGGCTAAAACCGGCTGGTGCGATCTGCCTGATTTGCTTAATTTTCCACTAAAATTGACAACCTATGATTTGGTATAACAAACCCGCCATCTGGTCGGAAGAGAAAGACAGCGTGTTTATGCGGGTGGATGGCGGCACGGATTTCTGGCGGGTGACGCATTACGACTTCATTCGCGACAACGGCCATTTTTACTTCCGGGAGCAGAGCGGTGATTTTGTGGCCAGCGTTAAAGTGACCGGGCAATATAAATCCCTGTACGATCAGGCTGGTCTGATGCTTCGACTCGATGAGCAGAACTGGATAAAAACTGGTATCGAGTACGTCGACGAACTCCAGAATGTAAGCGCCGTTGTTACACGCCAGTTCTCGGATTGGTCGGTAAGTCCCCAAGCCCATCATCCGGAGTCGATCTTCCTGCGACTGACCCGCCAGGGCGATTCGGTTCGCATTGATTACTCTTTTGATGACTTTACCTATCAACTGCTCCGGCTGGCTTACTTTCCGCCCAATGTTACCGTACAGATTGGCCTGATGGCAGCCGCCCCGGATGGAAACGGCTTCGACGTTGCCTTCGAGCAGTTTGCGGTGCTGGATATTTCCTGATGCTGTTTCAGGGGGCGAGCCACGCCGTTTTTGACTCCGGCTCATATTGAAATTTTGCCCGTACCTGTCCTTCCCGGCTTAGTCGTAAATAGTCCATCGCCAAGACCCGGCACTCGATTACGGCAAAATTTGGCCGGCCTGCTTCACTGGCTTCGGGTGTTGGCAGACTGGCTCCCAGGCCGGGCGGAAAGCCAGGGTACGGAGCGGGCTGTTCGCTGCCGGGCTCATACTCAGAGAGGTAGCTCTTGCGGCTGCCGGTACCAACCTCTTTCCAGTGCTCGTCGGCAACGTAATCATTGGTGTGCAGGTGCGTTTCGACACTTAGCCGAAGCTGTGTCCGCAGCGTCTCGTCCCAAAAGAGGAGGGTAGCGTCCGGAAATGCTTCAAACTGCATTACTTTAGCGGCCCGGACGTCCGTATGGAACCAGATGTATTTACGCTCGGCATCAACTTTTCGAAGCACCACCATTCGGGCATCGGCCCCGGTTTGGGTTCGGGAGGCAACAATCATTGTTTTAAAACCGGGGGCCAGGGGGGCGTCTTTACGCTCGTCGAGCACAGACGCCAGTTGCTGCCAGCTAGCCTTTTCAATATCGGCAAGTGAATGGGTTGGGCCTGGGTAAACGGTGGGTTCAGGTGAAGTCATTCGAGTGGAAGTAGGCATATAAGCCATGTACAAGCTGGTAAACGTATGGTATACTTTATTTGTTTGTCTTAGCAAGGTATTGGTTAAATACCGCAATCAGATAACCGGAAGCGGGTTTTATCCGTTTAACGGGGGATTGCATTTAGAATGATGGCACGGCTGAGACAAGAGTCTGGTTGTCAATAACGAATCAAAGCCGTGCCACAGCTTAGCGATCAGTCTCTTCAGGAATACATCAATCATCGTCCTAAACCGGCTTACCATTCGTATGTGTTTTCATAAATCGCTAAATGCCAAAGCAGAGGAACTGGAGGCCCGCTATGCGGCTGTGCTGCCGCCAACGGCTAATTTTCAGCCGGTTTATCATGCCAATGCCTATAATTTCCCGGCCTGGCCCATCGTAACACGGCAGGAGCCGGGTAAACTGCAGCTCATTCGTTGGGGACTTATTCCACGATGGGCGCGGAGTAAAGAGGATGCGGCTGACATTCGTACAAAAACGATTAATGCCCGCTCCGAAACTATTTACGAAAAGCCCTCCTTTAGATCGGCGGCACAGGCTGGCAAACGCTGCCTGATTCCGGTGACCGGCTTTTTTGAGTGGTATACACAGGGAAGTAAAAAGTACCCTTTTTACATCTATTCCAGCGATCAGAAAATCAGCTCGATTGCGGGTTTGTGGGACGAATGGCCAGACCCCGAAACCGGCGAATTGATACCAACCTATACGCTCCTTACCACCGAAGCGAACCCGTTGCTGGCGGCTATCCATAATACCAAAAAACGGATGCCTTGTGTGTTGACTCCCGAGGCTGAAAACGCCTGGCTACACGATAACTTATCCGAAAAGGAAGCCCTTTCGTTGCTGGAAAAACCGCACCCGGCCAGTAAAATGCATAGCTACAGCATTAGTAAGCGGATCACATCAAGATCCGAACCCAGTGATGTTCCAGAGGTGCTGACGCGTTCCGATTATTCAGAATTGAATAGTAATCCTCAGTTATTTAGCTAGGTAATGGCTCCCGTTTGTCCACTTGTTGACCCGTTTATGTAGAATTAGATTTTATCAGGACATTTGTAGCGAATTTTGACCTCATGGGCCATAAACGCGTGACTATCCCAAGTTGGCACGTTTAATGCTCAACGCAAAATATTGTTTACAACCTGATATGAAAAAAACAGTACTGTCTCTATGTGTTTACGCTGCTTTGTTAACGACGCCCAGGCTGGTTTGGGCGCAGTTTCCGGGAATGCCAGGAGGGGCTCAGCAACCGCCGGCCGCCATTCCGGGTACGTCAACTGACAATACGCCCCGTGGAAACGCTAAACTAACCGGTGTTGTAACGGACTCTACAACGGGTAAGCCTGTCGAATTTGCCAGTATTGCCCTGATCAATGCACAAACAAAAAAGCCAATTGATGGAACGGTAGCGGATGAGAAGGGTAAGTTTACCCTGAACAAATTGCCACAGGGTGATTTTCAACTCCTGATTTCGTTCGTTGGTTATCGCAACAAAACCATCTCCAGCGTTAAGCTCGACCGCAAAGGCGATATCAACCTGGGAGCAATCAAGTTGGGGGCTGATGTCCGGACACTCAAAGAAGTAGAAGTGGTTGGGCAGGCTTCGCTGGTCGAAGAAAAAGTTGACCGTCTGGTCTACAATGCTGACAAAGACATTACCGCCAAAGGGGGAGATGCCACGGATGTGATGCGTAAAGTACCTCTGCTATCCGTGGATCTCGACGGTAACGTCAGTTTGCGGGGAAGCAGCAACGTGCGGGTGTTGATCAACAACAAACCCTCCACGATCGTTGCCAGCAGCGTGGCCGATGCCCTGAAGCAGATTCCGGCCGACATGATCAAAACCGTGGAGGTCATCACCAGCCCATCGGCTAAGTACGATGCGGAGGGATCGGCAGGTATCATCAACATCATCACCAAGAAAACAACCTTACAGGGCTTTACCCTGAATGTCGATTCGGGGGTAGGTAACCGGGGCAGCAACCTTGGCCTGAACGGAAATTTACGGACGGGTAAAATGGGATTCAGCCTGAGTGGTTTTGGCCGGGCGAACTACAATGTTGTTGGTAAATTTGCCAATACGCAGCAAACATTCAGCAGCAAAGGGACCACAACGACCGAGCAAACGGCAAACACACGAAACCGCGGTCTGTTTGGTCAGTACACGCTAGGCTGGGATTACGACATCAGCAAGACCAGTTCCATTACCGCCAGCCTGCGCTACGGTGCCCGGAACAACTATCAGAATCAGGATAACTTCCTGACACGTACTATTTCGCCGGTCTCTCTTTTCCCCATTGTGTCGGACCGGAATGTATTGACCAAAGATTTGTCCGGTACGGTTGATGCTAATATTGATTATACGCGCACATTCAAGCCACAGCAGGAGCTGAGCGTATCGGCCCAGTTTAGCCGAAACAACCGTAATAATGACTTTACGGCTGATATCATGAGCGCGCCGAATTTTTCGGAGGTTCTATCCCGCCAGCAGAACCTGAACAACAGCTTCAATCAGGAGTCGACCATTCAGGGCGATTATCAAACCCCCATCGGGAAGAACCAACTGCTGGAATTTGGTGGTAAAGGTATTTTCCGGCAGGTAGAGAGCGCCTTTACGTACAACTATTCCGTTGGGTCGGGAGGTTTTATGACGGACCCGTCGCGTGCGGCCAACACGCTTAACTACGACCAGAGTATTGGGGCCGGTTATGTTTCCTATACGCTTACGACGAAAAAGAAATATACGTTCAAGGCTGGTACACGCTACGAACACACGACCATTAATGCCAACTATAGCCAGAATCAGCCGGGCGAGCAGGGGGGATCAGCGGGTAAAGATCTGGGCATACCCAGTTACAGCAATCTGGTACCGAGTATCAACATATCGAAATCGCTGAAAGGCGGCAAAACGGTTAAACTGGCCTATAACCGCCGATTGCAGCGGCCGGGTATTCAGTTTCTGAACCCGAACGTAAACACCTCTAATCCAACCAGCATTACAAGAGGTAACCCGTTGCTGTCGCCCGAATTAACCGATAACCTGGAGCTAAGTACTAGTGCTTATATTAAAAGTGTTTACCTGAACGTGTCGCTGTTTGCCCGCCAAACCAACAACTCTATTACCAGTGTTCGGGATACCATCAGGGCAGATGCCAGTTTAGGAACTACTTCAACCCTGGCACAGGCTATTCAAACGAGCTATCTGAACATTGGCCGCGAATCGGCTTACGGAACAAACGTATTCGGTAATGCGACGCTCTTCTCAAAATGGCAGATTGGCGGTGGGTTTGATTTGTATTATGCTACCCTGACTAATAATAACGCGGGGTCTGTGTATAACGCTTCCAATGCTGGCTGGGTGACCACAGGGCGCTTTTTTACAAACCTGACCCTGAAAAATGGCTGGGGCGTTCAAGGCTTCGGGTTTATCCGGGGACGGCAAGTTCAGTTACAAGGCTATCAGGGCGGCTTTGCTTTCTACAGCATCGGATTCAAAAAAGACCTGAAAGACAAACGCGGCAGCTTCGGTGTGGCGGCAGAAAACTTCCTCAACCATCCGTTCACGGTTAACTCTGAATCGTCATCGCCCATTTTTGCCCAGTCGAGTACCACCAGTTTGTACAATGCCGGTGTTCGGGTTAACTTCAGCTATAAAATCGGTAAACTCAGTTTCGATTCTCCACAACGCCAGAAAAAATCGATCAACAACGACGATATAAAAAGTGGTGAAGGCGGAGGTGGTGAACAACAGCCACAAGCTGCACCTGCCGGTGGTGGGGGAGCCCGTCGGCCAAGATAAGCAATTGGTGAAGTAAGTTTAATAGATGACGTAAGTGAAATAGGTGGAGTAGGTGGCTGACGCGAAGGCAAAATTCATGCGGCAGCCACTTACTCCACCTATTTCACTTACTTAACTTACTCCAGTAAACTACAATAACGCAGCACCAAACACACCGGCGCTATCGCCTAGTTTGGGTTTAAGAAAGCGTGTGTTGATTTCGCGGCTGTTAAAAACGTATTTCTTTGCGCGTTCTACGCCTTCGGTATAGAGTAAATCCACATTGCCAACCCCTCCGCCAAGGACAATGGCATCGGGGTCGAGAATATTAATGATGACCGAAACGGCCCGGCCAAAGTACTCAAGCATTCGATTGACGGTTTGGCTGGCTACCAGATCGTTGCCTTCCTGATACCGCTCCATAATTTCTTTCATGGTCCGCTCTTCTCCGCTAATCTGTTGGTAATACCGTTGCAGTGCCGGGCCGGATATCACCTGCTCGTTGCAACCGCGTTTACCACAATAGCAGGCGTACCCGTTTTCTTCCAGGATATTGTGGCCCCATTCGCCCCCGATACCCTGCAAACCGTTTAGCACGAAAGGCACACCATCGCGCCCTCTTACGACTACACCACCCCCAACGCCGGTACCCATAATTACCCCAAAAACGGTTTGAAAGTTGGGAACCACATCGGGTACAATGCCCATGGTCGATTCGGCGAGGGCGAAGCAGTTCGCATCATTGGCTACAGCCACGGGTACATTAAGCAAGCGGGCCAGGTCTTGCTTCATAGGTCGGCCGTTCAGTATGGTCGTGTTGCAGTTTTTCATCGTTTGCCGGGCGGGGTCAAACGTGCCGGGTGTTCCAAAGCCAATGCGATCGGGCTGAAGGCCGGTTTCTGCTTTGAGCATATCAATAAGCCGAATAATCTGACTCATAATATGGTCATATCCCAAATGAGCCTCTGTGTCAATGCGTTTACGAATAATGACAGCATCTGGTGAGGGTGCCGATAAAATTACACCTTCTATTTTGGTGCCGCCGAGGTCAATTCCCCAATAATGTTGCATCTAAAAAATCGGTCTATTAGTCTGAACCAGGAGCAGGACTGTATACGGGTTATAGTCGTCAACCGGGCATATATACTCTTTTCTGACAGCTCTTTTACTGAACTATACGGCCCGCAATTTATAAACCTTCGTTTGGATTGGCACAACTCGACAAGTCTAGAGTGAGAAAAGAACAGGTTTTGCCTGCCCTTTTACAGAATTTCGCTCGTCGTCCGGGATTTTCAGACCAAGTATCCGCTCAACTTTATACCTTGCGCCCAAAAATTAACCCGTTACTATGCTAACCCCCGGTCAGAAAGCCCCAGAGTTTACCCTTTTCAGCAGCGACAAAAAAGAAGTATCGCTGGTCGATTTTAAAGGGAAGAATGTTGTTATCCTGTTTTTTCCAATGGCATTTACCAGTGTTTGCACTGCCGAACTCTGTGAAATGCGCGACAACATCAGTGTTTATTCAGGTTTGAATGCGGAAATTCTGGGCGTCTCGGTCGATTCTCCGTTTACACTGGCAAAGTTCAAGGAAGAGCAAAACTTGCCGTTCGACTTACTATCAGATTTTAACAAAGACGTTTCTCAGGCGTATGACACCTATTACGAAACATTCGTAATGAACTTAAAAGGTGTAAGTAAGCGCTCAGCTTTCGTGGTCGATCAGGAAGGCACTATCAAGTATGCTGAAGTGCTGGAAAGCGCCGGTGATGTACCTAATTTCCAGGCCATCCAGGAAACACTTAAAGGATTGTAAACTGAATAGCGACTCGTGCAAAAGAAGGGATGTAGTAGTCCTCTAGTCTGCACGAGTCGTTATTTACTCGTCACTAGAAATGGCCTGGTACCACAATTTTTTTCACGGATTACCACAAATTGCCTGGAGAGCTGCCCAAACGGAAGATCAAACGCAGCTTGATCTGGAATTACTCGTTGAGACCCTTGATTTTGGTCCGGGCGATCATCTGTTGGATATTTTTTGCGGCTACGGTCGCCATGCATTACCCCTCGCCCGGATGGGTGCGCATGTAACAGGAGTTGATATTTCTAGCGAATATATAGCTGATTTACAAAGTGCTGCAAAAGCTGATAAGCTTTCATTAACCGCAATAGAGGCCGATTTTATGGCTGTGCCTGAGTCGGAAATTGGAGAATCAGGCACGTTTGATGCGGCTTATTGTTTAGGGAACAGCTTCAGCTTTTTCGCGCATTCAGATATGCTGGCCTTTCTGACGCGCATTGCCCGCTTTCTGAAACCCGGCGGACACTTTTTGGCGCATTCAGAGATGCTGGCTGAGTCGGTGTTGCCCGATTACCAGGCCCGGAACTGGCAGCCAGTAGGGGATCAGGAGAATAATCCACTTCTGTTTTTGGTTGAGAATGAATACGACCCGCTCGAAAGCCGAATCGACTCTTACCTAACCTATATTCAGGATGGTAAAACCCAAACTCGAAAAGCACAGCATTTTATATACACACTGGCTGAACTTTGCCGGTTGTTCGATAGAGCAGGTTTACACGTAGTTGCCTGCTATGGCACCGTTGAATGTGAGCCATTTAGCCTGGGAGATGAAGCTGTGTGGATACATGCGTACAAAATGTAGTAGTACCCCTTTCATTGGCTGTAACTAAAGATTATAGCTGTGTATAGTTAACCAGAGTCCAATGAATTGACATTCAGCGAATTATATAATATATCACATTCTTTATTTAACTTTTTTAAGAAAAATTGTATTCTTTCCATGTAAATACGTAGTTTTCGGATGATTTAACACCGTTAACTGACCACTTAATAACTAAATTTGTATGGAAACTATCGAGCGTAAGCCACGGAGCCGCGAGCAGGCTCGTTCTGGCATAATCAAAACGGCGAAGGCGATCGCCCGGCAAGAAGGATGGCAAGCCGTGTCAATCCGTAAAATAGCTGACGCGATTGAATACAGTGCCCCTATAGTTTACGAATACTTTGATAGTAAAGATATTCTTCTGGATGAAATCCGAAACGAAGGTTTTCGTCACTTATACCAGGAGTACGAACGCATCCTGAAACTCTATCGTGATCCGGAGAAACGGTTGTATGAGATCTCACTGGTTCAATGGGAATTTGCGCGTCATCAGCCTGAAATCTACCAAGTAATGTACAACATGGATGGTGCTTTCTGCACTATACCTGTCTATCAGTCGGAGACCATGCAGGAAGTGAGTCGACTGGTGCGCGAAGCCATCTTCTCGTTTATTCCCAAAGCGGATGAAAGCATACGACGGCTGCATTTTCAGTGGTTGTCGGTATCTCATGGGACAATTATGCTGGCAATGCTGCTTAAAGATGAGCAGTCACTCGACAAGTCAGAACAAATTTACCGGGAAACTATGCGCCGGTTTGTCCGTGAATTAAGGTAAGCTTTAAATGGCCGTCCTCTTTCTTGGTGCCATCAGGCTGTTAACGTGGTAAAGTCTGCTCGCCTGATAAAAGCAGATTTTACCCTTTAGTATCATGACCATAGCTATACTGGGTGCAACGGGAATGCTTGGACAGCCAGTCACCCATGAACTAATCCAGGCTGGTTTTTCGGTGCGTATTATTGCTCGTGATCCTGAAAAAGCACGCCAGCTTTTTCCAATGGCCGATGTTGTTTTTGCTGACTTACAGGCTATTGATAGTATCGCCAATGCCTTGACGGGGATAGACATAGTCTACCTGAACCTTTCCATTAAACAAGCAGAAAAGCAAACTGATTTTCATACCGAAAAACAGGGGCTGACAAATTTGATACTGGCTGCTCAGTCTGTGGGTGTTAGTCGTATTGGGTATTTATCCTCGATTGTTATGCGTTATCAGGGGATGAATGGTTTTAACTGGTGGGTCTTCTCCATAAAAAACGAAGCGGTTCGGCTTATCAAAAACTCAGGTATACCGTATAGTATCTTTTACCCGTCCTGTTTCATGGAATCCCTGAACGATACCCAGCGCCTGGGATCGTTTTTACTTTTAGTAGGCCGCTCACCGGTCAAGCCCTGGTATATTGCTGCTCATGATTATGGCAAGCAGGTTGCCCAGGCTTTTCAAATAGCAGGGGCGGGTGTAAACCAAGAATATATAATTCAGGGACCGGAAGCTGTAACCCAGCACGAAGCTGCCGAACGTTTTGCCGATGCTTACCGGAAAGAGAAGCTATGGGTAATGACAACGCCTTCGTTCCTGATGAAACTGGGACGACCCTTTTCCCCCCAGGCGGATTACGGTTGGCATATTACCGAAGCACTCAATAAGTATCCGGAAAGATTTGAAGCCGGACAAACATGGGCTGAACTGGGTAAGCCGGAAACTACTCTGGAGCGGTTCGCTGCCAGTCTGTAAATGTTTCTTTCAGTCGGCTGCCCCGCAGGGATCAATGCATGGGTAAGCTTTTGACTTTACCCCCCGCCACATCATCAACACTATGTTGTATAATAAATGCTTTAGGGTCAACCTGAAGTACCAGTGTTCTTAATCGGCTGATCTCTAGTCGGGTAATGACGGTATAAAGGACTGTATCCAGTTCATGGTGACTACCGTGCTTGCCGTATCCTCCCTGACCTTTCAGGATGGTGATGCCCCAGCCTCGTTCAATGATTTTTTCCCGAATCTCTTCATTCTGCTTGGAGATGATCAGAATAGCCGTATACTCTTCAATACCATGAATCAGGAAATCTACCGTTTTGGAGGCCGCGAAATAGGTGATCATTGAGTAAAGCGCCGGATTTAAGCCTAGGAAGAAAGCGGCAGCTCCGAAAATGAGCACGTTCAGGACCAGGATAACGTCACTCACTTTCAGAATAGGACTACTCCGACTGATGAGTAAAGCGGCTATTTCCGTGCCGTCCAGTACCGCCCCCCCGCGCATGGCCAAGCCAATTCCGGCACCAATAAAAAAACCGCCGAAAACCGCTGTCAGCAGCAAGTCGGGCGTAGCATCCGGGTAAGGGATAACCGCCAGACTGATGGAGAGACCTGTTATGGCCAGTGTACTTTTGAACGCAAACTGGCGACCAAACTGCCGGTATCCGAGGCCAATAAATGGCAGATTGATTACCAGCAGCCAGATAGGTAGGGGGATATCTATAAGGGATGCCAGCAACATGGATACACCCGTAACACCCCCGTCAATAAAATGACTTGACAGCAAGAAGCCTTTAATACCCATGCCAGCGCTGAGCACACCGGCAGTAATAAATACAGTGTCTTTTATTAAACGGAAAGAAGAGGTTTGTGTGATCATTAAGTTGAGTAATGGTTTTGTTGAAAGTGGACTGCAAGTAACTTGTACTTCTTAAAATGGAGAATCAATAGAGTCGATTAATTACCAACTCTACTGATTCGTCAAGCACTCGCCTGTCACTTAATATAAGCCGTCTATGGAAAGATACCGTTCCCCGGTATCGTAACAGAATGTCAGAATGCGGCTGCCGGGAGACAGATCGGGTAGTTTTTTGGCAATGGCGGCCAGGGATGCACCCGAAGAAACACCCACAAAGGTGCCCTCTTCCCGCGCCGACCGGCGAGCCATTTCGTACGCTTCGTCTTTACTGACCTGAATGGCACCATCCAGTATATCGGTATGCAGATTCCGAGGGATGAAGCCAGCGCCGATACCTTGAATCGGGTGCGGCCCCGGTGCGCCCCCACTAATTACGGGCGACAGTTCGGGCTCAACGGCGTACACCTTGAGGTTTGGGAATTTCTGTTTTAAAACCTGACCAACGGCGGTTATGTGGCCGCCGGTGCCAACACCCGTGATCAGCACATCGAAACCTTCCGGAAAATCGTCAAGGATCTCCTGGGCCGTTGTTTTGACGTGGATATCAATGTTTGCCTGGTTTTCGAACTGTTGGGGCATCCAGGCACCGGGTGTTTGAGCAATCAGTTCATGCGCTCGCTCAATAGCTCCTTTCATTCCTTTCTCGCGGGGCGTCAGATCGAACTCCGCACCGTATGCCGCCATAATCTTACGCCGTTCAATACTCATCGACTCCGGCATAACCAGAATGATTTTGTACCCTTTCACTGCAGCAACCATGGCCAGACCTATTCCCGTGTTACCGGAGGTTGGTTCAATGATGGTGCTATCCGAAGTTAACAAACCTTTGGCTTCGGCATCTTCGATCATGGCCAGCGCAATACGGTCTTTAATACTGGCACCCGGGTTGGCCCGTTCCAGCTTGGTCCAAACTTCGTAACCCGGAAATAAGCGGTTAATACGAACATGGGGTGTTTTGCCAATGGTGTCGAGGATGGAGATAGCTTTCATAGTCTGTGGTTATATAACAAAATTGATGGGTTCAATCACTTCCAGGGATTTCAACCGTACATCGGTCTGGTGCTGATGGAACACGAGCGAATGGGGCTCAACACTGCTGGTGAGCCATACGTTACCGCCAATTACGGAATCGTGGCCAACAACTGTGTAACCACCTAAAATGGTCGCGTTGGCATAAATGACAACGTTATTTTGGATGGTTGGATGGCGTTTTTTCTGAGCCATTGATTTGGCTACGTGCGTGGCTCCCAAAGTTACACCCTGATAGATTTTTACATTGTCGCCAATGACTGTGGTTTCACCAATAACGACGCCTGTACCGTGGTCGATGAAAAACGCCTTGCCAATCTGGGCACCCGGATGTATATCTATGCCCGTTTGTCCATGCGCATATTCCGTTAGCATACGGGGCAGGAGAGGCACGTTCTGTTTCATCAGTTCGTGCGCAATCCGATAGACGGCAATGGCGTAGAAGCCCGGATACACGGCAACTACCTCCTCAATGCCCACCGCTGCCGGATCATTATCGGCAATAGCGTGAGCATCGAATAACAGATTATCATAAATAGCTGGCAGTCGCTCAAAAAAACGCTCGGTAATCAGCGTTGGGCTCTCCGTTAAATTTTTTTCGAGTGGCTGGAGCAGACAAATCAGTTGTTGATTAAGATGCTGGTAGGTCTCTTCCACATGTTGGGAAATGGACTTGCAGTCCTGCGTAACCGGAAACATAAGCCGCATCAACTGGTCAATGAATCGGCCGGCATCCGGGCGGGAAGGGAGTTTGTACCGGTATAGTGCCCGCTGGGTCTGTAGATGTTCGAGGAAGGTACTTGTGTCGGTAATCATGATAGTATCGTCTGAATCAGGCCGCCGATGCGGTAGAATTTATACCCCGTTTTGTGGAAACACTACACTGGTTACTCTTTCGTTAATCGAGTAGATGCATGGGTATACGCGAGCATATTCTCTGTTTTTGAAACAAAATGCGGGCCACAAAGTTCGGAGGCTTTTATTGGAACTTGATTTGTACGTAAAACAGGGAAACTAATGAATCTAATCATCATGCTTAGTAAAACAATCATCGCATTTATGCTTTCGCTGGCGGCAACGTCGGGCGTTGCCTGGATGGTTGCTGCGGCTTGTCAGTCGTCTACACAGTCGGGTACGCTGGCACCGGACTCTATAGCTACCGGCACCGGCGGCACCGGCGCTCTTTCGGCGAAAGTTGTCAATGCCTATCCTAAACTTACCTTTTCTTCGCCCGTCGAGTACACACACGCCAACGATGGTACCAACCGGGTATTTGTCATCGAACAGGAAGGGCGAATCCGGGTCTTCGAAAATGACCCAAACACGGCATCGGCAGGTACGTATCTGGATATAAGGAGTAAGGTGGCCTCGGGTGGCGAAATGGGCCTGCTTGGATTGGCGTTCCATCCCGATTTTAAGCAGAATGGCTATTTCTATGTTAACTACACGAAAAATAATCCTCGCGAAACTATCGTAAGCCGTTATAAAGCCCCATCAGCCGGAGCATCGCAGGTTGACCCGGCCACCGAAGTAATTCTCTTTCGGTTCGAGCAGCCGTATTCGAACCACAATGGCGGCAAAGTGCTGTTCGGACCCGATGGCTACTTGTATGTATCCACCGGAGACGGCGGAAGCGGGGGAGACCCTCAGAACAACGGCCAGAATCGAAAAAGCTGGCTGGGTAAAATTATTCGGGTTGATGTAAACAGCACGGATAAAGGAAATTACGGGATTCCGGCCGACAATCCTTTCAAGGGTAATTCCAGCGGATACCGCGAAGAGATTTTTGCGTACGGACTGCGAAACCCCTGGCGCATGAGTTTTGATGCAGATGGCCGATTATGGGTTGGCGATGTGGGGCAGAACAAAATTGAAGAGGTGGATATCGTTAAAAAAGGTGGTAACTACGGCTGGCGTGTGAAAGAAGCCAATGCTGATTATGACGCAAAGGACAACAATGTCAACGCAGCCGATCTACTGGGTCCCATCTGGCAGTATAGCCATAGCAACGGTGATGTATCAATTACGGGCGGAATCGTGTACCGGGGCTCGGCCAATCCATCTCTGCGAGGAAAATACATTTATGCCGATTACGCAAGTGGACGGATCTGGGCTTTGACAACAACGGACGGGAAAACGGCCACGAATCAGGAATTGATGGCGCAGGCCGGGGCTATTTCTGCCTTTGGTGAAGATCAGAAAAATGAGCTGTATATGTGTGACCTGGGTTCCGGAAAAATTTTGAAACTGGTCGCGAACTGAGTGACCAACTAATTGGATATGGTTTAAGGCAGAAAAAGCCCGACTCTCTCCAGTCGGGCTTTTTCTGCCTTGTGTTTTATCGAAACAGGCGTTAAGTTACACCGTCTTACCTGATGACTTTCGTAACTATGGAACTCCACACCCGCGACCTGTTGAATGCCGATGAATTACTTGCCGAACCTTGCCTGCCCGCCAGTCAAGGTAAACGGTTTCTGAATCTGCTGATTGATTTTGTATTTTTTTATATAATCATGGTAACGGTAGGTGTAATCGTGTTTCTGATCAGCCCGTATCTGCTCGATTCAAAGATATTGATCAACCGTGTTACCAGCATGTTGTTGTATGTCGCTTATTATTTGGCCTTTGAAGCATGGCTGGGTAAAACACCCGGTAAGATTCTCACAAAAACGAAAGTTGTCAATAAAAACGGCCAAAAACCCGATCTTCTAACCTGTCTATGGCGCAACCTGGCCAGACTGATTCCGTTCGATACATTTACGTTTCTTCGCGAAAAGCCAATTGGTATGCATGACCGGATGTCGGGTACCATGGTTGTAGATGACCGCCCGAGCCTGTCACTGGATCAGTCGATTCGAAATACACCTGATTAAATGACAACTACCGTTTTTGACTCCCCTCTGGGTTTAGTGGCTATTACCGGTAATGATACCGGCGTCTCGGTCATTACCTGTACGAATGTTAACCCGGCAGAAAACGCTGCGGAAGGACCGATTGATGAGCCTGTCCGAGTAGCTGCCGAGCAACTGAAAGCCTACTTTGCCGGGCAACTGACGTCGTTCGACTTCCCGATCAATCCAGTTGGAACGACTTTTCAGCAGTCGGTTTGGCAAGCCTTGCTGGACGTACCCTTCGGAACGACACTTTCTTACCTGACGTTGGCCCGGCGGATGGGTGATGAAAAGGCAATTCGGGCCGTGGCTGCGGCAAATGGCCGGAATCCACTCTGGATTGTAGTGCCCTGCCACCGTATTATTGGCTCCGATGGCTCCCTGACGGGCTATGCAGGCGGACTGTGGCGGAAACAGTGGCTGTTGGAACATGAAGGTGCTTTTGCCCGTTCAGGCCAGATGTCTCTGTTTTAAAACAACACACCCATACACAAGCTTCACCATACTATGCCGATTTTATTGTCCCGATTGACGCTTATGGGTTTCCTTTTTACCTTCTCCGCCTGCGCACCACGCTACAAAGGACCCGTTACGGATCACTTTGATGGGAAAAAATTCTTTAACCCCGGTATGCCGGAACGAACTTCAGGCGGACTTTTGAAATGGCTTTTTAACCGTGATAAAGGTCCCTGGCCTGAACAACCTGATGCTTACGTGGGTAACCGGCCCGCTGCACGGATCGAAGGGGATAGTCTGGTGTTGACTTTTGTGAACCATTCAACTTTCCTGATCCAGACTGCGGGACTCAATATACTCACAGACCCCGTCTGGTCGAAGCGGGTGGGGCCAACGTCCTGGCTAGGCGTCAAACGGAAGCGTCCGCCGGGATTGCGGTTTGAAGAGTTACCGCCCATCGATGTCGTGTTGCTCAGCCACAATCACTACGATCACCTCGACCTGCCAACCATCGAGAAGCTTGTAAATGTACATAACCCGCTTTTTGTAGCCCCGTTGGGCGTGTCCTACCTGCCAAAATCAGTCAACGGACGCGTAACCCGCGAACTCGACTGGAAGGATACGTTACGGATCAATGAAAAGCTGGCACTGACATGTACACAGGCACAGCACTTCAGCAACCGTGGACTGGGCGACCGGGAGGAAACCCTCTGGTGTGGCTACCTGCTTCACACGAGCTTTGGTACGACCTTTTTTTGTGGCGACAGTGGCTACGGACCCCATTTTAAGAAAATTGCCGAGCAAGCCCGGTCATCAGAAACAGGTGCGATTAAGCTGGCTCTGCTGCCAATTGGCTCGTACCGTCCGGAGTGGTTTATGGCGCCGGTACACGTGTCGCCCGCTGGCGCCGTAAAAGCGTTTGTCGATCTGAACCCGGCGCAGGCAGTTGGCATTCACTTCGGCACCTTTCAGCAAGGTGATGATGGGCTATACGAACCCGCCGATGATTTACGTAAAGCATTAGTAGCCGCTAAAATCCCGGAGAACAAATTTGTCGTTCCCAAAGAAGGTCGGCCGATGGTGTTCAGGTAATTGATCCGGAGCCAACAAAAGCCGGACTTGCAACGTTTAGTAAAGAGAAGAATTCTAGGGTTAACGTATTGAAAAGGCGGATATACGGTATGAAGTTAGTACAGTTAAGTTGTTACCTGACTTTAGTGTTCAGTAGCTTCACGATACGAATAAATGCAGTTTACGGGCAGGATAAAGATGGCTGGCGTCTGGCAAAAGATAAAGACCAGATTCTGGTCTATACCCGCGAAGTGCCGGGAAGTCGGTCGACCGAGTTGAAGGTTGAATGTGCAATGTCAGGCACACAAAGCCAATTGGTGGCTCTGCTGTCGGATATAGCCAACTACAAAAACGTCATGTACAAAACCAAGTCCGCGCAGCTAGTGAAGCGTGTCAGCGAGACGGAGTTGGTGTATCATGTTGTAACGGCTTTGCCCTGGCCCGTAAGTGACCGGGACATGAGTGTTCAGCTGACGTTTGAACAGGACCCAGGCACCAAAGTGGTGCAGGTAAAGGGTATAGGCGTCCCTAATCTGGTAGCTACGCGGCCAAATACAGTTCGTATTGCCGACTGGCTGGCTATCTGGAAGATTCGTCCGATTGCCAAACAGCGTATTCATGTCACCTACACCTGCCGGGTCGATCCGGGTGGGGATATTCCAGCATGGCTTGATCACATGGCCGCTGCCAACAGTGCCTATCAATCCTTTCTGCTCATTCGGAATAGTGTTACGCTGCCACGCTATCAGGGCAAATCCTTTGCTTTTCTGAGCCAGTAACGAGTACGAATCTATACCTGCTTCTCGTAAGCCAGAAACCGCAAACCGGGACGGAAGCTAAGCGTTATGTCGCCGGCATACCGATAACCTAGCTTGGGGAATAGCTTACGGGTAACCTGATTCTCTGAGTTGGTGTCGATGCGCAGGAAGTGAATACCCCGATCGAGAGCGAGTTGCTCGGCCTGAGCCAGTAGCCCAGCGGCTACGCCCCGTCCGCGAAAAGCAGGATCAACCGCCAGACGGTGCGTAACAATGGCTCGTTCGTTCAGGTCAAAGCCCACCTGAGCATATTCGGGTTCCTGATCCTCGGTTAGGGCAGCAACCCCCGCCAGTAGCCCATCCACGTACGCTACCCAAAGCTGACCTTTGGCTATATCCTCCGAAAAGACGGTCTGGTTAGGATAATGTTCGTCCCACTGAAAATTACCCGACTTGCGCATAAGGGGAACAACATGTCGGATCAGGTTCATCAGAGCCGGAAGGTCGGTCAGGGTGGCCGGACGAATTGTCATAGTATTGTCAATTGAAAATTTTAATGCTGCCGTGCTGTGGATAATTACTTTCCTTCTTTCAGCATCTCGACAACCAGGCTCAATTCATTAACCGTTGATTCGGGGTTGCCGGAATACCCAATGGTGCGGTACCGTACACGCCCGTCGGGCCCAATGACTACTTTAGTCGGAATACCCTGCACTTTATAGGCATTGGCAACTTTTTGCTGCGCGTCAAGGGGTACCACAAAGTTATAGGGGTGCTTGCTCATAAAATTATGAACGCGCTGTACCGGACCGCCCTCGCGGGTATTGACGAACAGAAACTTTACATTCGGGTCGTCCTGAAATCTCGTTTGGGCCTGTTGCATGGCTGGAAAAGAAGCAATGCATGGACCACACCAGGTTGCCCAGAAGTCCAATACGATCACTTTGCCCTTAAATGCAGAAGATGAAATGGTTCGTCCCAGTAAATCGGTGAGGGTAAACGCCGGAGCCGGTTCGTTGATGAGCAATTGTTGAAGTTCGTCCCGCTGGTCGGCACGTAAATCGGCTTCCAGCTGGGTCAGATAAGCGTCGGCTTTGGCCGGCGTATTTCCGGGCTGTTTGGCATACCAGTCGTGCAGGGCTCGTTTCAACCCGGAGGTTGCTTTGCCAACCTGAACGGCGGCTTCGGCCATCGGGCGTGCTTCGGCAACGTGATTCGTTTGGAGCGCACACAGAAAATAGCGTTCGGTAAGGCGAGGCTCGGTGTTGTCGATATCGTTGGGATCGATGAAGGTCTGATAGGCCGTGTACGCACCGGTGTAATCGCCCTGCTGCTCCCGAACACGGGCGTACGTATTCATCAATTGACGCTGCCGGGTTTGCTTTTCGGCCTCCCAGCTACCGGCTTTGTTGCCCGGTCTGGATTGCGATGTCAGCACATCGATCGCCCGCTTTATTATTTTTTCCGCTTCTGGTAACGAACGACGTTCGTCGGCCAGTTGGAAGGCGATCGTGTTCAGCATCAGCACGTCGGTATGCGAAGTGGGTTGCTTTTCTAGAAAAGCAACCAGGCCCGAAATGTCGTTGTTTTTGAAGTAGCCATCGGTCATCATTACCGTAAGGGCAGGCAGGTAGGAGGAGTTCGGGAATTCAGTCATGAAAGCCTGATAAGCGGCCTTTTTGCGCTCCCAGTTTGCTTCCGTTCGAATAGCCATCGAGCGGTCTTTCTGCGCCAGTGAACCGGTTGGCTCCACTAATTTCTGCCGTTCCCGTAGGGCACTTGCTTTAGGAAAGTCGCCCAGGCTTTCGTAGAGCTGCGCTGCTGTGGTTAATTCGGTTGCCGTTGGCGTGGGCCGGGATGCCAGATACGCTTCGATACCTGCTTTTACAAGAGGCCCATAACCGGGCTTTTTCTGTTTCACCTGAGCGGCTAGCAAGTCCGACCAGTAGTAAGGGCGCAGGTCCGGATTCTGGGCTAGTTCATGCGAATAGAGAGTTACCACCCAGTTCGGATCGGGGCGCCCACCGGCTTCGTAGAGAAAATGACTGCGGCTAAATACCGATGCCTGACCACCCGTGGCATGGGGCACAATACGTCCACTGGCATCGCAAACCGGAATAACGTAAAGTTGACCGTTATTTAAATCGGTCCGTTTGGGTTGACTGCTATTTCGGAAAAGGAGCATCATGCCCGCCACATCTTTACGCGGAATGAATAGTTCGCCAACAAAGTCGTTACCCTGCCGCACCAGTTTAACGGTTGTGGGCTGGCTAAGTTGAATTACATTGGGGGCACCATACCGTACGTAGCGGCCTTCGAGCGTACTATCAGCTGCTAAGGGCGTCGTTTGTGGAGAGTAGGTAAAGGACACCACTTGTCCTACCTGTGGTCTTTCCGGCGAGAAACAGAATTGCGCCTGAACGTAAGTCGAGCTAAAAAGCAGGGTCAGGAGAACCGAAGCGACGTTAAACTTTGTGCCTCTTTTTGTGTGAACGAAGGAAAGACCGGTGCGGGCCAGGAAATGTTTAGTCTTCATAGTGTTGAGGAGTTTCCGGCTAATCGGGTAGAGTAGCCAATGGGCTATACGGCTATAACTTCTTCTTTTACAACTGGTTTCGATACCACCCACAAGCCAATAAATGTAAATAGACCATTCAGCAAAAGGCGCTCAAAGCCAAACTGGTAACCGCCAAACCAGGCAGCCGAATTTTCATTGACTACGTAAGTGAAAATGGGCGAAGCCACGCAAATCCAGGGTACGAAGCGATCCATGACGGGCCGCTTACTGAAAATGCCGAATGCATACAGCCCCAACAGCGGCCCATACGTATAGCCCGCAATGTCGAAAACGGCCGTGATAACTTCTTTACTGTTGACCTGACGAAAGATAATGATGACGACGTAGAACAGCAGCGAAAAACCAATGTGAACAATCTGTTTAATACGTGACCGTTCGGTTTCGGGCCGCTTTTCAACATTCATGAAATCGACACAAAAGGAGGTGGTCAGGGCCGTCAAAGCGGAGTCGGCGCTGGCGTAGGTAGCGGCTGTAATGCCCAGCAGGAACGTAATACCAACAACCAAGCCCAGGTGACTAAGCGCCAGTAAGGGATATAAATCATCGGTACGGGTTGGAATCGCAATGCCTTCCCGTTGGGCGTATACATATAACAGAACGCCCAGCGACAGGAACATGAAATTGACGAAAACAAGTGTAACGGTGAACCAGAACATGTTTTTCTGAGCTTCGCCGATGTTCTTGCAGGTCAGGTTTTTTTGCATCAGATCCTGATCCAGGCCGGTCATCACAATGGCAATGAACGCGCCGGATATAAACTGTTTGAAGAAGTTTTTAGGGTCATTCGCATCCCAATAGAAGACCTGCGACATCGGACTGTCATTCACCGTCCGGACCAGGTCGCCGAAGGAGTAACCCAATTCCTTCGAGATCAGGACAATTGTCAGAACAACGGCGGTAACCAGAAACACGGTCTGGAGCGTATCGGTTACGATAATTGTTTTAACACCGCCTTTAAACGTATATACCCAGATTAAAGCGATGGTTATAAGTACGGCCACTTCAAAAGGAATACCCAGGTCGTTAAACAACGCGATCTGCAAGACGCCAGCGGCTACATACAGCCGAACGGCAGACCCTACTGTTCGCGCCAGCAGGAAAAAGCCCGCGCCTGTTTTGTACGACCAAAACCCAAACCGTTTTTCCAGATACCCATAAATTGAAATCAGGTTCAGTCTATAGTAGAGTGGCATTAATACCGAGCCAATGACAAAATATCCGACAATGTAGCCTAACACTACCTGAAAATAGGAGAACCCAATTTTACCCACCGCACCCGGCACCGAGATGAACGTAACCCCCGACAGCGACGTACCAATCATACCAAAAGCTACTAACCACCAGGGCGACTGTCGGTTAGCGGTAAAGAAGGCATTTGTATCGGCGCCCCGTGCGGTATAAAATGAAACGGCAATCAACATTCCGAAGTAAGCAATCAGAATGACCAAAGCAAGGGTGGTATTCATATGAAATCTGGCAACTTTTCAGGCCTGAATGGAGTTATTTTATGGGACGGCGGAGGTTTTTTTTAGTGCCCATTTTGCCGTAAATTTGCTAAGTAAACACCATTTTATCTTCTATGCAACCTTTTGAAGAAACCGTTGTGGACGTGCTCGACCAAGTCGTTGAAACCGACGTTCATAACCTTGTGGTCTTCAACGACGAAGTCAATACGTTCGATCACGTCATCGAAACGCTCATTGATGTGTGCGGACATACTCCCGAGCAGGCCGAGCAGTGTACATTGCTCATTCACTACAAAGGTAAGTGCTCCGTCAAGAACGGATCATGGGAAGAACTTGTGCCAATGCGTAACGAAATCTGCCGTCGCGGCATTTCGGCGGAGGTACTCAACTAGTTAAGAATGATGGGTGAAGGATGGAGAATACGACCAGCTATTCTTGATTCTTCACTTTTAACTTATCACCAACCTCTTGGAATACCCATCCAAACTGATAGAAGACGCGGTGAACGAGGTGTCGAAGCTGCCGGGAATCGGAAAAAAAACCGCTCTCCGGCTGGTGCTCCACTTGCTCAAACGCGATGAAGAACAAACCGAAACGCTGGCCCAGAGCTTGACGGCCATGCGTACCAAAGTGAAACACTGCCGTAAATGTCATAACCTGTCCGATCATGAACTGTGTACAATTTGTGCCAGTAACAAACGTGATCAGTCGATTATTTGCGTCGTAGAGGACACACGTGATGTGCTGGCTATTGAAAACACAGCTCAGTACAGAGGCTTGTATCATGTACTGGGCGGTATCATCTCGCCCGTTGAAGGCATCGGTCCCAGCGATTTGCAGATCGATTCGCTCATGACCCGGCTGCGTGGCGAAGAAAGCGAACATGTGCGCGAAATTATTCTGGCAATCAGCCCCACGATGGAAGGCGATACAACCGCATTTTATCTTCAGAAGAAACTCAAGCCATTCAACCTGAAGCTATCGACTATTGCACGCGGCATTCCCATTGGTGGCGATCTTGAATACGCCGATGAGGTAACGCTGGGGCGGAGTATCCTGAGCCGAATTGCTTACGACTAACGGATGCAGCCGTCTCTGGCTGCTGGGAGCTATTCGCGAAACATACTGACGGCAAGATGCTGTCTGATACAAAAAACTCGTTTCTTTGCGTCTGTGACGAATTAAGCTGTTGAACATTTGAGCATTTTGACTGTTGTCAATACAGCCTAACCCGTCACAGACGCTTTTTCGTTTTTAAACCAACATTCGCATGAATCGCTCCGAGTTTTTGAAATTGGCCTTCGGTGCATCGGCCGGTTTAGTCGCCTTCCGTTCATTTGGCCTTGCACCTGCCCAGGCAGAAGGACCCTTTAAACTAGCTCCATTACCGTATGATGCGGGTGCACTTGAACCCCACATTGATAAAATGACCATGGAAATTCACCATGGTAAACACCACAAAGCATATGTCGACAATCTAAATAAGGCCGTTGCCGGGACCGACATGGCGAAAATGGACATTGATGCCTTGGTGAAAAGCATAAGCAGCAGCACACCAGCCGCGGTTCGAAATAACGCGGGCGGCCATTGGAACCACACTTTTTTCTGGAACATCATGGGCCCGAATGCAGGTGGCACCCCCAAAGGCGCACTGGCCGACGCTATCAACAAGAAGTACACCTCGTTCGATAATTTCAAAGCTGAGTGGGCTAAAGCGGCAACCGGACGGTTCGGTTCGGGCTGGGTTTGGCTGATTAAGAACGGTAATGATGTTGAGATCATCTCAACGCCTAACCAGGATAACCCATTGATGGCACTGGCGGAGAAAAAAGGAACCCCCGTTCTTGGACTTGATGTGTGGGAGCACGCGTATTACCTTAAATATCAGAACCGTCGCCCGGAGTACGTAACGGCCTTCTGGAACGTTATCGACTGGAATAAAGCAGGAAAGCACTTCGCTGCGTAAAAAAATGGGTAAATATTGAGACGCATTAGCTTGCGTCTTCTGTGTCGGATACGTTTACTAACCCACAGAAGACGCAAGCTAATGCGTCTCTTCGTATACGAACCTGTAGGATTAGGCAATCTTTCGTATTTTTGTGTAAATAGTTTAGTCAATGGCAGCAGAAGAATTATATAATGAAATACCGTCATTGGATTTGTCGGATTTCACCTCAGGGAGCCCCGAACGTAAAGCCCAGTTTGTATCAGATTTAGGTCGGGCCTTCAACCAGATTGGTTTTGTCGCAATCCGTAATCATGGGTTAACAAACGAGTTGACCAAAAAGCTTTATGACTCAGCCCAGTCGTTTTTTGCATCACCCGATTCACTTAAACAAAAATACGAACGCCCTGATCTAAACGGCCAGCGGGGTTATATAGGTAAGGGTAAAGAAACCGCAAAAGGGTTTAAAGTAGCGGATTTAAAAGAGTTTTACCATGTCGGGCAACCAGAACCGATTGGCAATATGCCCGCCAACGTGCTGCCCGACGAGTTCCCCGAATTTAGTGAAGCCACCCAGACCGCTTATCGAACACTCGAAAATGCCGGTAAGCAATTACTCCGGGCCATTGCCCTTTATCTTGAACTTCCCGAAAATTACTTCGACGACAAAGTCCAGAATGGCGACAGTATTTTGAGGGCGCTGCATTACTTCCCGCTCGACCCCGATACGACGCCCGATGGCGCCGTGCGGGCCGCTCCTCATGGCGATATTAATTTGATTACGTTGCTGATGGGTGCATCGGCCGATGGACTGGAAGTGTTACGCCGGGATGGTAAATGGATCAGTATCACCGCCCTGCCAGATCAGGTAGTTGTAAACGTAGGTGATATGCTGGACCGGTTAACAAATCATAAACTTAAGTCGACAATCCACCAGGTTGTTAACCCCCCGCGCGAAAAAATGAACCAGTCGCGCTATTCCATTCCGTTCTTTATGCACCCCCGCGCTGATATGGATCTGACCAGTCTGGACAGCTGTATCGATGCGCAACATCCGAAGATTTACGTCGACATGACAGCGGGCGAATTTCTGGATGAACGCTTAATGGAACTTGGCCTGAAAAAATAGTCAGTTCCCGCCGGGGAAGGTCGGTCAGTGACCCGCGTTACGAGCCGACCTTTTCTGTACATCCCTGATTTCTCCTGACCTTCCCCTATAGATGCTTCCATACCTGTCTACTGTTCAGCCCGTCCGCCGAATTCGGTACATCATCTTTTTAAAAGATGTGCTGATTCTGGCGCTGACGACCTTTGGGGGGCCGCAGGTGCATCTGGCCATGTTTTACGAGCGTCTGGTTCAAAAACGGCGTTACCTCACCGAGGATGAACTGCTGGAGTTGAACGCATTGGGGCAGGTGCTGCCGGGCCCTACGTCTACTCAGACCATTACGGCAATCGGTTTCAAGATTGGTGGTCCGAATCTGGCATACATCACATTGCTGATTTGGATTTTACCTGCGGTATGTATCATGACCGCTGCCGGTATGGGAATTTATTACCTGGAGCGGCGTCACTTGTCATTACAGTTTACCCGGTTCATACAACCCATGGCGGTAGGGTTTATGGTCGTGGCCGGGTACCGGATTGGGCAGAAGGTCATTAAAAACCAGGTGAGTCTGGCGTTAGCGCTGATTGCCGTGGTTGTGGCATATTTGTTTCGGTCACCCTTCATGACGCCGATCGTTATTGCGGTAGGGGGGCTTACGACGGCACTGACCTACGAAAAACAAAAGCGAATGGAAAAACAGCCACTACGTGTGCAGTGGTCTAACTTTTTTCTATGGCTGGGTGTATTCATCGGGGCTGCTACTCTGGGTGCCTTCACCCAATCATTGCCGGTACGCCTGTTTGAAAATTTTTACAGGAACGGCAGTTTTGTTTTTGGAGGAGGGCAGGTGCTGACACCCATGTTGTACAACGAGTTCGTTGCCTTCAAACATTATTTATCCCGCGAAGAGTTTTTGTCGGGTCTTGGCCTGGTACAGGCCGTTCCCGGTCCTGTCTTTGCCTTTGCGTCTTATATAGGTGCCTTGTCCATGCGCGATGCCGGTATGCATGGGCAGCTTTGGGGGAGTGTGGTATCTACCGCCGGTATTTTTCTGCCCGGAACATTCCTCATCTTCTTTGTATACCGCTTTTGGGAGCAGTTAAAACGGTACCGGGTTGTACGTGCGTCTCTGGAAGGGATCAATGCTGCCAGCACTGGCTTAACGGCTGCAGCGGCTTTAGCCCTGTTCGAACCCATGGCGCCCCATTGGCCGTCTGTACTAGTTGTGGTGCTGACCATGGCTGTGTTATTGTATACGAAAGTCCCACCCTATGTGCTGATTTTGGTCGGCTTGCTGGCCGGGGTGATTTTGTGAAACGTCAGGCGTACCAGATGCCTTCTGAAATTAATTTAGTACGCCCTCCAATATTGATTTCGTAGTTACCTTCCGTATATCGTCCATTCAGGTATAAGTAAGATCTTCGTTCCATTTGAAAACCCTGCTCTACAGTTGCGTTGATGACAGGATGCTTGTGGGTTAGGAGATAAGCCAGAAAACACCCATTGGCACTACCCGTTGCGGCATCTTCCATAACTCGGTTGTTTTCGATTAGCAGCATCCTTGTATTGTAGTCGTTTTTTGGCTCGATCGTTTCTCCGGTGAAGAAAAACAGGGAGGTGGAATGGCCGGTTTGATTGGTTGTTCGGTACTTTTTGCGAGTACTTAAAAACGCTTTAAATGAAACAAAGTCCAGCGTAAGTGCATTCATGGCGTTTAGATCCTTAAGTGGAATAAGGATGTACGGCAACCCCGTACTCACTTCCTGAATAGGTAATGAGGTATCAATAAAATCCAAGGGTATATTCAGTTCCGAAGACACCTCTTTTGCGGAAAAGAACGAGCCAAATTCGGGTTGTGCCTGCCGCATGAAAAGGAGGCTTTCATCCAGATTCGTCGGGTCTTCCAGTGTAATAGCTATATCAGTGTGAGCCAGTTCAAGTGTCAAGGAAGGGCTGGCTTCGGACAGGATGAATTTGTTAATAATATAACTCGTACCCAGCGACGGATGACCCGCAAAAGGCACCTCGTGTTCCGGGGTGAATATTCGGACAACGAAGCGAAGATTGGCCTTGATTGCTTTGATGAAGGTTGTCTCGGCAAAATTGATTTCTTTGGCAATCTGTTGCATCTGTTGGTCGGATAACTGATTGTCCATGTCGAGAAACACAGCGAGTTGGTTGCCTTCATAGCGGGTCGACGCAAATACATCGACGATATAGAATTTGATCCGTTTCATTAAATCGGTCAGTTGATGATAAACAGTATCGCGAAACGTGATGGTATGAAAAACGCTCCCCGGTACGTATCGTACCGGGGAGCGTTTCAATGAATGGGGCGGTTTTCAGATCAAAGCTCGTCCGACAAAAACTTTCGGATTGTCTGGTAAGGCCGCATACCTTGAGGCTTTCCGTTCGTGCCGGATGGCCGATTATCCGCCATGCGGGGCCGATTGCCATTTTGGAGGTGCAGCATCTCCTTACGTAGCTGACGCTGTTCGTCGTCACTCAGCACCGTACGTGTCGCTTCTCCCTGACCGTACCCATCATTAAAATTACTGATCCGGCTATCGGTCTGGGCCAGTTTTAATTCTGCAAGCAGTTCGTTGAGTTCAGTTGTGACGTCCTGTTTTTGCTGTTTCAGATCGTCCAGAACGGGAATCAGATCGAGATTGTGCTGCAGAACGTTTTGCTGAGTGCTTTGCTCAGCTAACTGTATTTCGAGTGGGGTTATTTCTTTGTCTAAGCGTTTCAACCGACGGCGTAGTTTCCAGAGTTTTATGTCCGCCTGCAACCATCGAAACCAGAATGCAGATAGCACCGGCAAGGCGATTCCCAGACACACAGCACCGGCCAGAGCGAATAGGATTCCGCTCAGCACAAATGACAGTAACGCCCATGGACTATTGACGAGGGCAAGGTTCAACTCACTCGATTCACTTAACTGTTTCTCGATTTTGCCCATCGTCGCGGCATCAAGCGTTTGTGTTGCCGCAGTAGGGTCGGTGCTTAACTGAAGCTGCCGAATCGATTTGTTAATGGCAGCCTTCAGTTGGTCGGTGCGGTACGCTTCGTAGCGGAACCAGCCCAAAACGGCCAGCGTCAGGACCGCAAAAACAGCCAGCGTAATCTTGAAACGCCCGTATTTGCGCCCATTTACTTCCGGGTTTTCCTGGTACGGCTTTTCAATAAGTCGGTCATAGGCCGGTTTCAGCAAGATAGAAACCATGGCTAAGCCTACAGCAAACGCCCAGGCTTCGTTCGTATTCCGGATATTGAGGGCGTAGGCAACGATTTCGTGTGAGATGATCAGGTCGCCCGCCAGAAACGAAATACCCGCTACCAGAAACAGCAAACCGGCAAACAGTGAATAATCGGGAGATGCTTTGGCGCGCCTTACCCGCAGACTCTCCCGATCTGCCTCGATGGCTTGCCTGGCGGTTTCCAGCTTCTCAACTTGTTTGGCCAGTCTCTCTACCTGAAGCGTATGTGTTTGCAGCGTAGTGAACGCAGCTCTGTTGGCTTCGGTGGCTTCGGCTAATTGTTGATTGATGGACGAAATTTCCGCCCGCTTTTCGCCAATCCGTTCGGATAGCCAGTCGGTGTTGATCTGGCTGGATAAGTAACCTTCGTATGTTTCCCGATCAACGCCTTCCACGCCACTCGTGTAGCCATGCTGAAAATCCGGATGATTGCTTGGTTCCATAGATTCATCAATTAAGAATGACGAGTTATGAATCATTCATAATTCATCATTGATTTACGCTGTTGCTCCGTGAGTCGGTCGCGGAGGCTGCGAGCGAGTTCAAACTCGCTTAAGAACAAGTTAACAAACTCATCACGTTGGGTGTTCAACCGGCTCCTCTGTGCCTGGGTATGGCTCAGAGTTGTTACAATTGGCCACTTTTGTGTTCGGATGGTATCAACTTCACGGGTCAATCTATCAATTTCTGCTTCCCAAGCGGGTATGTTCTGAGTTTTGTTAAGTGCCAGTAACCGGTTCGCCTTAGTGATTGTCAGGTCTGTTTGTAACGTGCTTACATTGCTGAGCAGCAGACTGCCCGCCAGCAGAAACAGGAAGAGAATAAAAATAAATAATGCAATGGCCTGGCCAACCGGCTGCGTTTGTAAAGCCTGCGTCAAAATAAAAAATGATGCCGCGAAAGGAAGTCCGATTTCAGTCAATAAGCGACGAGCGGTTACAGCCACCCCTTCTTCATAAAAGAACGAAGAGCGACCGAACAAATTGAACATACCGGCTAGAAATATACCGACTGCAATCCAGCGATTTGGAAAAACGGGGTTTAGGGTTTCGTCGATCAGGTAGAAGTTACTGATACAAATACCGATAGAGAGCAGCAGGCTTACGGCTGTTCGTATCAAGTTTGTGTGTTTGGGTTGGCTTTCGCGCAGATCGGTTAGCTGGTCACGGAGGCTGAGAATTCGATTTTCACGCTGTTCGATGAAGAGATTAAGTTCGCCGATCTTCTCGGACTGTTCATCAATGGATTCGTCCAGTGGAGCAATCTGTCGGGTAAAGTAAGCCCGGATCTGGGCGATTTTTTCATCGGGTCGGGCATTCGATAAGCCAAACAAAACGCCTTCATCGCGGAGGGCGTCGGTATCAGCCAGCCAGCCGGGCAATGGTTCCTGTGTATAGGCAGGCAATGGACTGGTATCAGTCCCGGTTATGGGTCGCTGGGGGGTATAATCAGGCACTACAGGAATAGAAACCGGAGCGGATGACACCTCACCTTGGCTGGGATAGGCTGACTTTTTGGTTAAAAGCCGGCGAATGTGCTGGAATAATGTCATTGGCACACGGATGAAAAATGGTTAATAACGGATAAAGCGTCTATCGAGCCAAAATATACGTGTTTAAAGCTGGAATACTCGTTTCAAGGCTCCCCAAAGCTGTTTTTTTAAATTCTGATCAGCTTCAATAGTTGGTAGGGAGTCGGCCATAAGAAACGTAATACCTTCAAAGCGAACCGGCGAATAGCGATCCATCATAATGTCGAGGTTGATCCGTTCGAAGGGCACACCAAACGTAATAAAATGGTTGATGTATTTTCCCCGCAGCAGTTCAGCAAAATTCATCCCCTCCACTCCGTGCAGATTCAGTAGGTCGACACCGTCGATGTTCAGGTTGACGGCTTTGAGGACTCGCTCAAGAAACAGGAGGTTACTGGGGTCCAGTGCCTCATCGGCTAGTAACAATACTTTATGATTGAGGTGCGGCATTCTGGGCTGCTGTTGTACGGGTGGGATTACGGAAGGCGTTTTTGGGCGTGGTACTTCTTTGGGTAATGGTTCGGGCGTGGCAATGACCAGCACTGGCTCAGGGGACAAGGGCGCCGGGATGTCTACGGTAAGAGTGGTCGGGGGCGTATCCGCGTCAACGTCAAATTTACCAATGGACAACGCATCCAATTCAGCCAGTAGGTCTGAATTAACAGAATCTTCAGCTAAAATTTCTTCAGCTATGCCGTCTGCTAGTGCTGATGGGGCAGTTGTTGACCACGATTCGCCGGGAACCCGGAAAAGCGCGTCGTTCTGATAGACAGTTTGATAGAAATTCTTTACGGACATAACAGTTAGCTCGAACCCGGTTCATTTTGTCAAAAATAGGCAAAAAAGCCGCCCTCGCTAGTAAAACGAGGGCGGCCGTCTGTTGTTAACTACCAATTATCCCGGTTAAGCGATCAGCGCCTGACGGTGAATGATAGCTTCACGGTCGGGACTGGTCGAAATAAAGTTGATTGGCAGGCCCAGTGTGTCTTCTAGAAAATAAACATACGTTGCCAATTCGGCAGGTACATCGACAAACGAACGGATGTCTGTCAAATCCGTTTGCCAGCCTTTGAATGACTTGTAAATGGGGGTCACATCCGTGTCGCAAAGGTCATAGGGCATCTGCTCGGTAATGGTACCATCCGGCAATTTGTAGTGCGTACACACCTGGATCTCATCGAAGATATTGAGGACGTCGACTTTCATCATCACCAGCTGCGTAACACCATTGATCATGATGGCGTACTTCAGGGCGGGTAAATCCAGCCAGCCACACCGGCGCGGACGGCCGGTTGTCGCGCCAAACTCGCGGCCTTCCTTCCGGATCTGCTCGCCAATTTCATTGGAGAGTTCAGTAGGGAAGGGGCCACTACCCACGCGGGTACAATAGGCTTTGAAAATGCCGAACACTTCACCAATTTGCCGTGGGGCAACCCCCAGACCCGTACAAGCACCAGCAGCCATGGTGCTGGATGAGGTAACAAACGGATAGGAACCGAAATCAATATCGAGAAGCGAGCCCTGAGCACCTTCGGCCAGCACTTTCTTCCCGCTGGTCAGGGCTTCGTTGACGGCGTATTCGCTGTCGTTCAGCTGAAACTGCTTCATGAACTCCACCGCACCAAAGAATTCGGCTTCGGCTTGAGGCAAAGCGGAGGCATAATCGAAGTTGTTCTGCTCCAGAATGACTTTGTGAATGGCAACCAGTTTATCGTACTTGGACCGGAAGTTGGGCGATTCAACATCGCCAACCCGTAACCCCAGACGTGCTACTTTATCCTGATAGGTTGGTCCAATACCACGGAGTGTCGACCCAATTTTCGACTCACCCTTTGCCTGCTCATAGGCGGCATCCAGAAGACGGTGAGTTGGCAGGATAATGGACGCCTTGCGGGAGATTTGCAGGTTTTCGGTAAGGGCAAGGTTATATTTTGCCAGGCCGTCGATTTCTTTCTTGAATACGATGGGATCAAGCACCACACCATTTCCAATAATATTGAGAATATCGTTCCGGAAAATACCCGACGGAATCTGGTGCAACACGTGCTTCAGTCCGTTAAATTCGAGGGTATGTCCGGCATTGGGGCCACCCTGAAAACGAGCTACTACCTGATATTGCGGAGCCAGTACGTCCACAATTTTACCTTTTCCTTCGTCGCCCCACTGGAGGCCTAATAAAACATCGATCATTCTGATTGGGCCGCTGATACGGCTATGGTTACGCTAATTCTTTACTTGTGTCAAAATCCACATTTGGCGCTGGCCAAACATCCCGGAACGTAAATGCCAACGGCCCTGGCCCAGTTGAATTCAGGAGCTGGAGCCGTTCTTTTGCTTCGTTCACGGTGGGTATGTGGCCTGTTGGAACCCACCAGAGAACCGTCATCATCTGGTCTGGCTTCTCAAACCACTTACGCCGATCTTTCATGACCGGTGTATGCAGGCTCTTAAAGACGAACGTCTGTAACTGCTCCAGCGAAGCCCAAACAGACATGTTCACGATAATCCGTTCGTCGTCGAATGGGCGTAAGCTGGTGGCATCGTTTCCGTCGCCGGTGAGCCGCCAGATGAACCCGTCACTCTTTTCGGCTAGCTTGTTAATCGTATCCAACTGGGCAACAAAATCAGCCATAATCGGATGATTAATGTCCGGTGCCAGCATTCGGGAGATATTCAATTGAGCAAGCTGCATGAATGATGTTTGATATAGGATGTATAATGTAAGATATAGTCTGCTGGTAGCAATCTATCATACAGCCCACATCCTACAAAAAAAACTTATCCCTCTATTGGAATCTGCACGCCCTGTTGATCTTTCTCGGTTATCTGTCTGTTTTCGCAGACGTCGCGGGCGCACGAGCCGTAGAAAATCAGCGAATGGTGCATGACATTGAATTTTAACATGTCGCCCACCATATTCTGGATGTTCTGAACGCGCGGGTCGCAGAATTCCATAACCTTGTGGCAATCTGTACAGATAAGATGGTCGTGCTGCCGGTAGCCGTACGATTTCTCATACTGCGCCAGATTTCGGCCGAATTGGTGTTTGGTAACAAGGTCGCAGTCAACCAGTACGTCCAGGGTATTATAGACCGTAGCCCGGCTAACGCGGTACTTTTTGTTTTTCATCGAGATATACAACTCGTCCACATCGAAGTGGTCCTGACGATTGTAGATCTCTTCAAGAATGGCAAACCGCTCAGGTGTTTTCCGAAGACCCTTCCGCTCCAGATAGGCCCGAAAAATCATTTGAGCAGCGTCTAAATTTGTTTGCGTTGGAGCAGGCATAAGACAAAAGTAATGATGAATGATGAATGGTGAATAGCTTTAAGGAACAGCTTTCATCATTCGTCATTCAGGATTCATCATTTTTAAGAATCAAACCGAACCACTTCAAAAACCCCCTGAACGCGTTCCAGTTTTTGCATCAGGATTTCGAGGTGGCTCGTATCGTGGACATAAAGCCGAATATTTCCCTCAAAGATACCGTCTTTCGAATCAATCGCCACAGAGCGCATATTAATATGCAGTTCGTTACTGATAACCCGCGTAACATCATTGATCAGGCCAACCCGATCGGTGCCGGTAATGCGTAACCCTGCCAGGAAGGCTAACTCCTTTTGGGAGGTCCACTTTGCCTTGATGATCCGGTTGCCGTGGTTCGACATAAGTTCAACCGCATTGGGGCAGGTAACCCGGTGGATTTTTATTCCATCGTTGATCGTCACGAAGCCGAAAACGTCGTCGCCGGAAATTGGATTGCAGCATTTCGAGAGGGTATAGTCGATTTTGTCCATGTCCTCACCAATGAGGAGCATATCAGCGTCGGCACGCTCACCGTGTATTTTCTTAAGTTCTTTGACAAACGCCTTGGCATCGGGCAGGGCATCAGTATTCAGTTTATTCGCCCGGTTCTCTTTAGCTTCTTTATCCGATTTGAATTTTTTCAGTTCACCAACGTCGATGTGGCCTTTCCCGATCCGGTAAAAGAAATCGTCGGTGGTTTTTGAGCCGAAGTATGCGCGCAGCTGGTTGATGACTTCATTGGTCATTTCCATGCGCAAGACCCGAAGCTTTTTTTGTACCAGCTCGCGGCCGTCGGTCACGAACCGTTTGTTCTCTTCCTTGATCAAATCCTTGATCTTGGTCCGGGCCTTCGACGTAACCACAAACCGAAGCCAGTCTTCGCTGGGCTTCTGCCGGTTAGACGTAATTACTTCTACCTGATCGCCATTCTGCAGCACATAACTCAGGGGCACCAGGGTGTTGTTGACTTTGGCAGCCATACAACGCGCCCCGATCTGGGTATGGATATCGAAGGCGAAATCGAGAGCCGTCGCTCCCCGTTGCAGCACCTGAAGGTCGCCTTTAGGGGTAAATACAAAGACTTCTTCACTGTACAGATTGCTTCTGAAATCATCAACGAACTCAATGGCGGCCCTTTTGTCGCCAGTACCCGCCGACTCGATCATATCGCGTACCTGACTGATCCAGGCCTCAATACCTGCGCCGGTCTGGGTGTCATTGCCTTTGTATTTCCAGTGGGCTGCGTAGCCCTTTTCGGCAATTTCGTTCATCCGTTCGGTCCGGATCTGCACTTCTACCCACTGCCCCAGGCGGCTCATTACCGTGGTGTGCAACGACTCGTACCCATTGGTTCGTGGGGTACTGATCCAGTCTTTGAGCCGGTCGGGGTTGGGTTTATAATGGTCTGTAACAATGGAATAAGCGCGCCAGCAGGCCGCTTTTTCCTCTTCCTGCGGCACATCCAGAATAATCCGGACGGCAAAAAGATCATAGATTTCCTCGAACGGTTTCTTTGATTTATTCAGCTTTGTCCAGATCGAATAAATCGACTTTGGCCGACCTTTGATAACGTATTTTATACCTGTTTCGGCAAGGTCTTTTTCGATAGGTTCGATAAATCGGCCGATAAACCGGTCCCGTGCCAGCCGTGTTTCGCGCAGTTTTTTCGCGATGTCTTTATACGCTTCCGGCTCAACGTGCTTCAGGTACAGGTCCTCCAGCTCCGACTTGATCGTGTACAAACCCAGCCGGTGGGCCAGCGGAGCGTAGATATAGATCGTTTCGGAGGCAATTTTCAACTGCTTGTCGCGAGGCATCGAGTCCAGCGTACGCATGTTGTGCAACCGGTCGGCAAGTTTGATCAAAATCACCCGCACATCGTCCGACAACGTCAGGAGCATCTTGCGGAAATTTTCGGCTTGCTGGGAAGTCCCGTATTCAAAATAGCCGGAAATCTTGGTCAGCCCATCAATAATTTTGGCCACTTTTGGCCCGAACGCCCGGTCAATATCGGCAATGGTTGTATCTGTATCTTCAACAACATCGTGCAGGAGGGCGGCTACAATACTTGTCGTGCCCAGGCCAATTTCTTCAACTGCAATCTGGGCAACGGCCAGCGGATGATAGATATAAGGCTCTCCCGAACGCCGTCGCATGTTCTTGTGCGCTTCGGCGGAGGTGTTGAACGCTTTCTTGATCAGCTTGGCGTCATCCCCTTTCAGCATAGGTTTGGCGGCCCGTAATAACCGGCGATAGCGCTTTAGAATTTCCTGCCGCTCCAGTTCCAGATCAATAACGGGTTCGCTTGTATTATCGGCTTGAGGCTCGATGGCATTCATCATAGTGGGCTTTGTTGCGTAATAGCCTTGGGTTGTACTCGTATTACAAGTTAACAAATTATTAATCGAAAAAGGGCGGAAAACTTGCTAAAAATAAAACCTTGCAAGAAAATGCTTGACACGTTCAATTCTTTTCGTACTTTTGCACCCTGAAATGTCGGGAATGACTAATGGTCATCAGGCATTCAGCGAACAGATTCTCCCTGTTCAGGCCATCAATATGCGGGCGTGGCGAAATTGGTAGACGTGCCAGACTTAGGATCTGGTGCCGCAAGGCATGGGGGTTCGAGTCCCTCCGCCCGTACAGAAGTTAAAAGCGAAAGAGTGAAAAAGAGCGAAAGAGCGTTGTCCATAACAATTCACTCTTTCGCTCTTTTTCACTCTTTCGCTCTTTCAGTTTTAAACCGATACAAACGTGGATATTACCCTAGAAAAAGCCAGCGATACCAATGCCTCGCTGAAAATAACGCTGACACCGGCCGATTATAAGCCTGAAGTAGATAAGAAGCTGAAAGATTACGGCCGTAAGGTTCAACTGAAAGGGTTCCGCCCTGGTCACGTCCCCGCTTCGCTCGTTCAGAAAATGTACGGCAAAAGCATTCTTGTGGATGAAATCAACTCGATGTTGAGCAAAACCGTTAGCCAGTATATCCGCGAAAATAAACTCCAGGTTGTTGGTGATCCCGTCCCTGATCGAGAAAAAGCCGATGCCATCGATTGGGATAACCAGTCTGACTTTGCCTTCAGCTATACGCTGGGTTTGGCTTCTGAATTCGACATCGCTTTCAGTGACCTGCCAAGCGTTACCCAATACGAAATTCAGGCCGGCGAAACCGAAATCAACTCAACCATTGCCGACCTTCAGCAGCGTTTTCACAATCATGCTCACGGCGAAGAAGTGAACGATGGCGATACCATCTACGGCGAACTGAAGCAGGTTGATGGCCCCTTCTCGGCAAAAACCGCTTTCCCAACCAACCAAATGGCCGAAGATGCCAAAGGTCAGTTTGTTGGGAAGAAAAAAGGTGATGTTGTGACCTTCGTACTGGAACAGGCTTTCCCCGACGAGAAAGCACGGGCCAATGCAACGGGCGTGAAGAAAGAAGAAGCCGCTGATCTGGCCGGTGAGTTTACCTTCGAGGTTGACGACATTACCCGCCATGAACCTGCTGAACTGAATCAGGAGTTCTTCGATAAGGTTCTGGGTGTTGGTGCTGTATCTGACGAAGAGCAGTTCCGCGCTAAAGTGGCCGAAATTATTAAAGGAAACTATGGCCGGGAGTCGGCTCAGTTGCTTCGCCTGGACATCGAAAAAACGCTGATCGACAACACGCCGATTCTATTGCCCGACGAGTTCCTGAAGAACTGGTTGCTGGAAGTAAACGAAGGTAAGTTTACACCCGAGCAGATTGATGAGCAGTACGACGAGTTCACAAAGTCAGTTAAGTTGCAGCTTATCAAAAACAAGATTGCTGAAAAGGCTGACATTAACGTTGAGTTCGACGAAGTGCTCGCCGTAACGCGTCTGATGGTTCAGGAGCAATTTGGCTTCATGGGTGGCGAAGATGAGGAGATGAACAAAACCATCGACCGCATTGCCCGTAACTACCTGATGGACGAGAAAAACAACGGTCAGAATTACACCAATACCTTTAACCGGGTATATGACGATAAAGTGATCGAGTACACAAAAACCCAAATAACGGTTGTGTCACAGGAGATCACCGTTGACGAGTTCAAGGCGCTGGTTGAGAATCGTTGATTGTATTTAGAATTTGTTGCTGAGACGGCCCGGTCATTGATCGGGCCGTTTTACTTTTTGGGCTGACGAAGTGGCTCATAGCGTATAAAAACAGAAAAGGAGACCGGCCGGTCTCCTTTTCTGTTTTTATACGCTACATAACTTACTGGTACTGTATATACAAAGGCTTGGGGGTCAATGCCAGTACCTCGGCGGGGGTCATGATGCGGGAGCCTGGTTTGCGGAAGTCATTCTCGTAAAATAACTTGAAACCGGTGTACTGCACGGGCTCTTTCTGAATGTAAGCCAGGTAGGAGTCCTTTTTAAGTACCGGTGGCCCCCATCCATCCATATCCATCACAATCTGTACATTCGGGTCCAGCTTAATATTTTTGTAATTCTTGATCATGCCCTGCGTGAAACGGTGAACCACCAGAATTTTTGGGGGCAGGTTGTTTTCCTTCACGATCCGACTCAAAAATTTTACCGCCTGATTAACGTCGGCCGCATCGTATGAGCCAATCTTGGTCCCTGGTTTCGCGCCTGTCACCATCGAAAACTCCGGGTCGATACCCAAATGAACGAAGGGAAGCTTGAGGTACTTGGTCATGTATTCCATTTCGGGACCGAGGGGGGCATGCCCCCGCTGAATGTCCAGAAAAACGATGGCTTTATGCTCATTGCCCCACTTAAGTACTTTCTTAATGGTCTTATCCGACATGCGCATTCGGTAGCCACCGTCTTTGCCGGGTGATCCCTGTGCCGATGTTGCGACTAAATGGAGCGCGGGCAGAATAGGCGTTGCCGGATCGGCTTTCTGCCAGTTTTTGATTTCGTCGTCCAACCGTTTCAGCATTTCATCTTTCGGGTATTTTCCCAACACACCCATTTTTTTGGAATGCGGATTACCATAATAGGCGAAGATGCGGTATTTGGGAAGCAACGCACCGGCAGGAGGGGCGAAGGTAAGCGAGTCGAGGGTGGAGTCGCCGGTAGAAACAGACCCCGCCGGTCGGGTTGCCGCCACGGGCCGGGCCGCCGGTGTTTCAGATGAATCAGTTGATGTTGTCGTTGCCGGACTTTTGGCAGATGCCTCCTGGGCAATGGTACCGGTTTTTGACGATTCGTCCTTTGATTGTGTTGAGCAGCTGGTAAGTTGACAAAGAGTCAATACTGAAAGCGCAGCTAAAGAAAAGCGCATACTTATACGGTAAAAAAGATGGGACTCATAAAAAAAGGGTTACATCCTTACGAGAAGGAATGCTAACCCTACGGTGCAAGTATAGAGTCTTCTTGTAACTTTTCAAAGCATTAATTCACCTAGTCCCTGGCGAATGATGGAAAAGTTATCGTCTGTCGCATCCACAATTGTCGAGGCAACGTTGCCGCCGTAGCCACCATCAATAACGATGTCTACCTGATTCTGAAATTTCTCAAAAATTAACTCCGGGTCAGTCGAGTACTCGATTATTTCATCTTCGTCCCGAATAGAGGTGGTAATAATCGGATTCCCCAACTCATGGACAATCTGACGGGGAATATCATTATCCGGCACCCGGATACCAACTGTTTTCTTCGTGGAGTTCAGGATTTTAGGGACGCTGCCGGTTGCTTCGAGGATAAACGTAAAGGGGCCGGGCAATACTTTCTTCATCAGCTTAAAAGCCTGGTTTCCCACACGGGCGTAATCGGCGATGTGGCTTAGGTCGTAGCAAATGAAGGAAAAGTCATTCTTGGCCGGTTTAATGCCTTTAATGCGCGCCACTCGCTCAACAGCCCGCGTATTATGAATATCACATCCCATCCCGTAAATGGTATCGGTGGGGTAAATGATGACGGCTCCATCGCGCAGGGCCTTAACAATGTGCTCTATACGGCGTGGATCGGGGTTTTTGGGATAAAGTTTAATGAATTCGGCAGACATGATAAGGGGTAATGGTTTACAGTTTATGGTCGACTGTATTCCTCAGCAGTCAGGAAAACCATACTACCTTAACTAGAAACGGGTTATTCCAGTTTCGCCGAATGAAGCACCGGGCTCCATTTGTGGTAATGCCGGTATAGTTTATTGACAGATAAATGAAGCTTACTCAGGCCTAAAATCAGTTTGCTTTGCCAGTCCGGTTGTTCAATATGGTGCAGCAGGTCGCCAAATTGAAGTGCTAAATCAAACTGCTCTACATAAAAGGCCTTTCGGATAAACCGCCTGATGCGACTGGCCAGTGCCCGGAATTCATCGGGAGTGGCACACCGCTCGAAGGCTTTATGACAAACGGCCAGGGTTGAGTGCAGCAGGGGCGTATCTGTATTGATGATCTGAGCCGAAAAGGAGCTGGGTAGAAGGCGTTTCTGTGTCAAAACCTCATCCAGATAGGCGTAATGATACAACCGGGCCGACCGCACCCAGAAATCGAAGTCTTCGTAGGCCAGGGTTTCATCGTAACCACCCAGTTCGTTCAGCACATCCCGACGCATCATCATGGTTGGGGTGCAGATAAAATAAGATTCCAGAATGGGCCTGAATACATTTCCGGACGGTACCGTTGAGCAGGCATGACCGTGGGCATCTACGGCATAATGCAGGCCCACTTCACGACCGCTGCGGTCAATATAAGCGGCATTGGAAAAGACCACTGCGTAAGGTCCGGCCAGGTTCTCAAACTGGGTAACCTGTTTCGATAGTCGGCCGGGGAGCAATACGTCATCCGCCGATAGATCGATTACATAGCGTCCTTCGGCCAACGCCAACCCCTGATTGAACGCTCGGTTAAGCCCAAGGTTGACGGGGTTTTGAATGAAGCGAGTGGCTGGATACTGCCGAGTGAATTCCGCAATGCACCCGGCCGACCGATCGATGCTGCCATTGTCAATTACAATCAGTTCAACATTTGGGTAGTCCTGATCGACAACTGATTGCAGTGCTTGTTTAACAAAGGACTGGTGATTATAGCAGGTGCAAATAACACTCACCCAGGGTTTAATCTGGTTGAGGAATGGACTCATTGGCAGGGGAGTGGATTGCCCGGTAACGGAAACCATAAAACGATAAGCTGTGCGCTGTAACTACTGACTGGCGCGGTTTTCTGGGTCAGTTGATAACCCGTGCAAAGTAAAGCCTGCTTGTGACCGACTTGATCAATGTTTTTAGTTAACGGGTAAAAAGAAACGGTATCGAGAGCAAAGCCTAAATGTTGGCACGTTTTTAGCCTGATGTCAACTAAGCAAGTTTGGTATTAGTTGACTGGAGTGCTAGTCCAATATTGTACAATTAAATTTATGGGTTAGGTTTCACAAACGTCATCTCAAATTTCAGGGGTGGCGTTTGTCGTTTTAGCCGCCACGTCGGGGCTTTGGTCGCCTTCCAAGTCATAGAGGGCTACGTTCATCTCAAAGCCCAGGATCAGCAGCAGCGAAATGAGGTTTATCCAGATCATCAAGGCAATCAGGGTACCTATAGAGCCGTAAACTTTATTGTAGGAGCCAAAATTGGACACATAATACGAGAAACCTAATGTGGTAAGCACAATGAGGAGCGAAGCCGTAACGGCACCGGGCGTAATAAAAACCCACTTCATCCGCACATCCGGGCCGTATCGATAAATGACAGAAACCGTCCCGACAAACACGGCGAACACAACCAGATACCGCGTAATGGCCAGTAAGTTAATGAAGAGCGCATTATTGAGCAGCCCGAAGTGAAGTAAATAGTCGCTGATAATACCACCGATGATCAAGACGATAACGGCTAGAATTAAGGCAAACGCCAGGGTAAACGTCAGACCGATCGCCACGAGCCTAACCTTAAAAAAGCCCCGCCTTTCGTCCGAATGATACGAGGAGTTAAAGGCTTGCATAAGTGCAACCAACCCGCTGGTAGCGGAGTATAAAGCCAGTAAAAAGCCAAAGGAAAGTACCCCGCTGCGGGGGCGGCTAACGATGTCGCGGATAGTCGTATCGACACTGCTGAACGTATTGCCCGGTAAAACTTCCCGAAAGAAACCCATTATCTGGTCTTCCAGATTTGGAATGAAGGTAACGAAGGGGATAAGTGTAAAAAAAAATATAACCGTCGGGAAAACGGCCAGGATCAGACTGTAGGATACGGAAGCGGCCCGCTCACTGGTGTTGTTATCCGTAATCTGATCCAGCATCTTTTTCAGAAAAGTATACCAGGTGATTCGGGAGTTGAAAGGATGATGCTGATACAGCCAGACACGGATGTGGCGCATCATCTTTATACTCATTAACTTATCGTACATAGGCTCTTTTTTGCACTTACTACTTCATTTTGAACCTACTGCTCAAAGAAAGGTTTGGCAGCCTCGACTAATTCTGCCGGGGCCGAACACGGACGGCCCGTTTCGGAACGGACAAAAACGAGGGTGGTCTGGCCTGTATTCAGCAATTGGCCCTCCTGGTTGACGATTTCGTAAGCAAACATCAATCGTGTTTTGGGCATCTGCGGAATTGTAACCCGAATGGTGAGCAGGTCATCGTATTTGGCTGGCCGGATAAATCGTGAGTTCAGGTCGTAGACCGGCATCGAAATACCACTCGCTTCAATTTCTTTATAGCTCAAACCCAGATGGCGAAGGGCCTCGACCCGCCCTATTTCATAAAAACGGGCATAGTTACCGTAGTAAACAATGCCCATTTGGTCCGTGTCGAAATAACGGACCCGGATGTCTGTAACGTCGTAGGTAATCATTTGACTATTTCATGATCTGCATTCGTGTAAGAGCCTGCTGATACAGACGGGCGTTGGCCAGGTGTTCGGCAAGTGTTTTCGAGAAGGTGTGGTAACCATTAAAACTGGCATTCACTACGAAATAGAGGTAATCATGCTGTTCGGCATTGAGCACCGCATCAATCGTTCCCGGAGCTGGCAGGTTGATTGGCCCCGGCGGTAAACCGGCGTAGCGATAGGTGTTGTAAGGCGAATCGACGGTTAGTTGTTTGTTCAACAACCGACGAATGGTAAAATCACGCAGAGCAAAAATAACCGTTGGGTCGGCTTCGAGTTTGATACCCCGTTTCAGGCGGTTCAGGTATACGCCCGCTACCCGGGGTTGCTCGTCGCGTTTGTTGGTCTCGGCGGCTACGATAGAAGCCAGAATCTGGGCCTGGGTTTGGCTAAGTCCCAGCGCTTTCGCTTTGGCCTGCCGCTCAGGAGTCCAGAATTTCTTGTATTCGGTACCCATCCGTTCCAGAAGGGCTTCGGGCTTTATGGTCCAGAAAAATTCGTAGGTATTAGGCAGGAAAAGACAAACGATCGTCGTGGTGTCGAAGCCGAATTTCTGGCAGGTGGCCGGGTCATTGAGCAGTTTGCCCAGGGCGACCGGACCAAATTCGAACTTACTGCCCAGCCGCTGAATCAGGTCGCTTTTCTGGCGCATGCTGTTGAACGTAACCGGCATGGCATCCTGGCTGCCGCTTCGCAGTTTAACGAGGGCTTCACGGTTGCCCATTTTAGGTTTTATCTCGTAGCGGCCTTCTTTTACCCGTTCAGGGTACTTCATCATCTTGGCCAGAAAGCGAAACGAGGTTTCATCATTGATGACCTTATGCGTCTTGAGCGTATCCATGACCGACTCAAAGGTAGCGCCCCTGGGAATGAGCAAAGCGAAGGTTTTATCATTATCCTGAACCAGCAGATTCGGGCTTCTGAATACCTGCCAGAAGTAAAACGTAAAAGTCGTTAGGAGGATGGATACGGTGAGGAAAAGACCGATTTGTAAATTACGAGACATAACAAAAATGTAAATAATGAATAAAGACGCTGGAGTTCCGGTGATACAACCCACCATCGGTTGTCACCTAATGCCTGTAGTTATTTATTCATTTTGCTTTATTCACTTTAGATTGCGCAAATTTAAGCCAAATCTTATTTAAGCTACTACCCATGACCCGTGCATTCCTTCTTTTACTGTGTATTGTTCTGGTTGCGTCCTGCCGTACCCGGGTCGATAGCCCCCGCAGCATGAACCCGGCGGCTGCAACCCGTCAGAAAGCTATTGATGAAATTCGGGAGGCCGACTATAATTTCAGCCGACTTTCTGAGAAGCAGGGGCTGGCCAAAGCCTTCACGACCTACGCGGCCGATGATGCCATTAAATTAAACGATGGGGCTGCACCTACCGTTGGATTCGATTCCATACGCGTACAGATGAGCCGTGTGCCCGCTAATGGATCGGTTTTGACCTGGCAGGTTCTCAAAGCCGATGCGGCACAGTCAGGCGAAATGGGGTATACCTTTGGTCAGTGGATGCTGACCAGTAAAGGCAATTCAGGTGAGCGAAAAATACAGTATGGGGTGTATGTGACCGTCTGGAAACGCCAGCGAAACGGGCAGTGGCGGTTTGTGCTCGATGGTGGAAATGCCACACCGGTACCGAAGTGATAAAAAGACCTATAAGGTTTCAGAAACCGTATAGGTCTCTGCGAAATGAGTCGTAAATTTGAGCGAACAAAATTAAGTCGTTTTGGTCGTTCCTTCTCTTTTCAGGCGTCGTGTTGCACACGGGCCTTCCCTCTACACGTTCTCGTTCTGGTTACTCTGCGTAAGTAACTTCTTGTTCTCGGCCAGTTTTCAGATGATGATCCCCGAATTGCCCGCTTATCTGACAAAGCTGGGCGGACAGGAATACATCGGCTGGATTATCGCCTTATTCACCCTCACGGCGGGTATTTCCCGGCCATTCAGTGGAAAAATCACGGATACCGTCGGCCGGGTTCCGGTTATGGCGTTTGGATCGCTGGTTTGTTTTCTGTGTGGGTTTCTCTACCCGTACCTGCTAACGGTTGGTGGATTTCTGACGCTCAGACTCATTCACGGATTCTCAACAGGTACCAAACCCACAGCTACGTCGGCGTATGTGGCCGATATTGTACCGGCTACCCGCCGGGGCGAAGCCATGGGAACCCTTGGTTTGTTTACCGCCATGGGTATGTCGCTGGGACCCGCTATTGGTAGCTGGCTGGCCAATGATTATTCCATGAATGTTATGTTCTGGACCTCATCGGCCTTTGCGCTGCTGTCCATCGGTATTTTGCTGCAAATGATCGAAACCCTGCCCGCCCCCCAGCCGTTTCGGTTTGGGCTATTACGGTTGAAGAAAGATGAGATTTTTGACCGGAATGCCCTGCCGCCCTTTCTGGTCCTGTTGTTACAATCGTTCTCGTCGGGCGTTATCCTGACCGTCGTTTCGGGGTTGAGCACCTCGCTGGGTATTGCCAACAAGGGGTTGTTTTTTACGGTCTATACCGTGGCGTCGCTGGTTGTTCGACTGGTGTTCAGCAAATCGTCGGACCGGTACGGTCGCTTGCCTGTGTTGTTTGTGTCGACGGTAGTGCTGGCCGTATCTATGGTATTGCTGATCGTTACCCAGTCGCCGTTCATGTTCTGGGTGTCGGCCGTTTTTTACGGGATGTCGTGGGGCATGAACTCACCGACGGTAACGGCCTGGACGGCTGATCTGAGTGATGAGAAAACGCGGGGCCGGGCCATGGCGACCATGTATATTGCCCTCGAAGCCGGTATCGGACTCGGTGCCGTAGCTGCGGGTTGGCTATTGAACCACATGAGCGGGGAAGCCGGTATCGATGCGTCCTTTGCCGTATCGGGTGTGCTGGCGCTGGTAGCCGTGGCCTATATTGGCTGGCTTTGGCATCAGCATCGGAAAAACCGTCATCATCCAATGAATGAGGCCGATGAAGTAGCGTTGCTGGACGGAGAGCCCTGATGGAAGATATTGAACCCCGCATTCGACCACTGGTCGATGCCCTGAACAAGACCGGGCTGGTGCGCACATTTTCAAGCTGCGAAGGGCACTTTACGCCCAAAGAACAAACCCTCGTCGACCGCAATCATGCCGAAGTTCGCTTTGTTCCTGCTGATGGCGTTACCGTACAGGACATTGAAAAATTAGTGGCTTTCCTGCTGACCCGGTTCAAAACCAGGCATGGATTGCTGCCGGTGAAAGTAACGGCTTACAAGCTTTATACACCCATTGATGCCCATGAGATAGAAGAGACCTTTGTGATCGAGCTGAAGCCATTCAACCGATTCGACTCCCCCGACCGCAAAAGGGATGATGTGGACCGGGGTATCGGGCAGCTTGTCGGACTGATAACTGACTGAAACGCATATCATCATTGGCCCAAAAAAAGCAAATGTTGATTGTTGGCCTGTAAAGCCGAGCCTGAGATACCCTCATCAAAGCCAACAAACGCTTCGATATGATCATTCTGCCACCCTAGTGACATGGCTTCGGTCCAATGACGGAGTACTTCTTCTGGAAAATGGCCGATTATTTTTCAATGTATCTTCTGGGCGATACCTCAGAAAGGGGAGTGGATGTGGAGGAGCTTAATCAGTAAATAGAACAGGAAAATAAATCAGGGCGGTAATAAAAAATTGCTTCTTTAAATACGTGACTAAAAGATGGCCGGGCGGCCTTAAACAAAACGGCTCTTTTATGAAACAGTTTGTTGCCAGTTTACTTATCGTAGCTATTCCTGCACTTTTGTCAGCGCAAGGGCGTCCTGACGATTATCAACGTGCCGAAAAGCTGAAGACCCAGTTACGGTCAACCGTTTATAATGCACCCGCTACAATTAGTTGTTCAGCAGATGGACGGATGGCCTGGTATATGATACGTACTCCGCGAGGGAGGGAGTTTATGACCGTCGATATTCGGAGAAAAAGCCGCCAACCCGCTTTCGATCATGAGAAGCTGGCCCGGAAATTAGCGTCGGTAACGAATAAGAAGGTGCTTCCTTATGCGTTACCGTTTTCAACATTTACATACAATCCCAAAAGTCAGGAGATTGAGTTTAGTGTCGAAAACACCACTTGGGTTTATGCACCTTCGACCGATTTACTTAGGTTAAAGGAGCCGGTTAAAGAACAACGGTATTGGGGTGAAATCAACCGTGAGCAGACCGATAAACCGGTTGCCTCGCCCGACAGCAACTGGACGGCTTACATCAAGAATAACAACCTTTTCATCCAGTCGGTCAAAACAAAGCAGGAGACCCAGTTAAGCGTCGATGGATCGGAAAGGGATTATTATTCTGGTTTTGTCCAATGGTCGCCCGACTCGAAAAAGCTGGTCACCAACAAGATTCGTCCCGGTCAGAAGCATACGGTGTATTTCGTCCGCTCGTCTCCCGAAGATCAATTACAACCTAAACTCGAAAGCCGCGACTACCTCAAACCGGGCGACACACTGTCGGTTGCGCAACCGCAGTTATTTATACTTGCTGAGAGAAAACAAATTCCAATTGATAACCAACTGTTTAGTAGCCAATACCGACTCTCCCGAGCCGAATGGCGAAAAGACAGCCGTGCCTTCACCATGGAATACAACCAGCGCGGGCATCAGGTATATCGGGTACTGGAGGTCAATGCCACAACGGGCCATGTGCGGGCGCTTGTCGATGAGCAGACCAAAACCTTCTTCACCTACAGCCCCGTTTCGAACTCGGGGAAACGGTTTCGTTTCGATGTGGCGGACGGAAAAGAGATTATCTGGATGTCGGAGCGCGATGGATGGAATCACCTCTATCTCTACGATGGTACGACGGGCCGGGTCAAAAGTCAGATCACAAAAGGGGAGTGGGTCGTGCGCGATGTGCTCCAGGTGGACGAACGAAAACGTACCATTCTGTTTGCGGCCAGTGGCATGACGCCGGGGCAGGACCCGTACTTTGTTCACTATTATAAAATCAACTTCGACGGCACCGGGCTCGTATCGCTAACGCCTGAACCGGCCAATCACACGGCTTACATCTCGCCGGATACACACTGGCTAATTGACGCTTACTCGCGCGTCGATCAGCCTCAGGTAACGGTTTTGCGATCGACTCAGGATGGTTCGGTGCTCATGGACATTGAGAAAGCTGACATTTCTGAATGGGAAAAAGCAGGATGGCGGGCACCGGAATCATTCACGGCAAAAGGCAGGGATGGTAAAACGGACATCTGGGGGATAATTATCCGGCCTACAAACTTCGACCCCGCCAAAAAATACCCGGTTATTGAAAATATCTATGCAGGCCCGCACAGTTCCTTCGTGCCCAAGTCCTTTATGACGAATAACACCTCCATGTTTGAGCTGGCCGAACTGGGCTTCATTGTGGTGCAGATAGACGGAATGGGAACATCCAATCGCTCAAAAGCCTTTCATGATGTGTGCTGGCAAAACCTGAAAGATGCCGGATTTCCCGACCGTATCGCCTGGATGAAAGCAGCCGCGCAGCAATACCCGTCGATGGACCTGGAGCATGTGGGTATTTACGGAACGTCGGCCGGGGGGCAAAGTGCCACGGGGGGGCTATTGTTTCACCCGGATTTCTATAAGGTTGGGGTTTCTTCCTGCGGTTGTCATGACAATCGAATGGACAAAATCTGGTGGAACGAGCAGTGGATGGGCTACCCCATTGGTTCCCAGTATGCCAACTGTTCCAATGTTACCCACGCAGATAAACTACAGGGAAAACTACTCCTGATGGTTGGCGAGGTTGACGACAACGTCGACCCAGCGTCGACACTTCAACTGGTCAATGCGCTGATCAAAGAAAACAAGGATTTTGATTTTCTGATGGTGCCGAACATGGCCCATTCCAGCGGGGGCGAGTATGGAGAACGCAAACGACGGAATTTCTTCGTTCGTCATCTGCTGGGTGTTGAACCACCGGCTTTTCCACCTAATGAAGCTACGAGCAAGGAAGCCAAATGAGCCGGCACGTACCTGTGTCTGGTGTGTTACAATAATAGAAAGCCATCAGGGTAACCGCATCGAAAAAACGAGTGGTTACCCTGATGGCTTATTAAATTTAGAGAATAAACTGACTCAGATCCCGATTTTTCACCAGGCCGTTCAGTTTTTCATTAACAAGTTCTTTGGTCACCACGACATGTGCGTTGGCCCCGATGACGTCGGGAATGTCGAACATGAAGTCGTTCATGAGGTGGCTTAATACCGTTTGCAACCGGCGGGCACCAATGTTTTCTACTTCGCCATTCACCTCGAAGGCAATCCGGGCAATTTCGCGCAGGGCGTCGTCCTGGAAGGTCAGGCTAACCTCTTCGGCTTGAAGCATAGCGACATATTGCTTCGTCAGGGCGTTCTTTGGCTCTTTCAGAATCTGATAAAAATCGTCTTCCGATAGGCTCTGCAATTCCACCCGAATCGGAAAACGACCCTGAAGTTCCGGAATCAGATCGCTGGGTTTGGCCACATGGAAAGCCCCGGCGGCTACGAACAGGATGTGGTCGGTATGGATGACACCGTATTTGGTGTTCACCGCGCTGCCTTCGACGATGGGCAGCAGATCGCGCTGCACACCTTCCCGGCTCACGTCGGGGCCACCACCGCCATTGCCTGAGCGGGCTGAGGCAACTTTGTCTATTTCGTCGATGAAGATAATACCGGCGTCTTCGGCTTTTCGGATGGCTTCTTCCTTTACCTCATCCATGTCAATCAGTTTGGCGGCTTCTTCTTCCAGCAGGATTTTGCGGGCTTCGGCAATACTCACTTTTCGTTTTTTGCCCCGCTTGGGCATCATGCCGCCAATCATTTCCTGAATGTTCATCATTGACATGTCGTCAATGGCGCCCCCCATAATGCCAATGTTCGGCGTCTGGCTTTGCTGCACATCGATGTCGATTTTACGATCGTCCATTTCGCCGGAGCGGATTTTCTCCCTGAAGCGTTCGCGGGTGCGCTCGTTCAGTTCGGCGTCGGCATCTTTTTTCTCATTCTCGAAGCCCATATGGCCGTTGGCAGGCTTAACCGGTGGAATCAGAATGTCGAGAATAACATCTTCGACCATCTGCTGAGCCTTCACCTGAACGGCTTCTTTTTTCGATGCCTTTACCATGTTGACGGCCTGCTCCACCAGGTCCCGCACCATGCTTTCTACATCGCGACCCACGTAGCCGACTTCGGTAAATTTGGAGGCTTCGACTTTGATAAAGGGAGCATCGGCGATTTTGGCTAACCGACGGGCAATTTCGGTCTTCCCGACGCCCGTAGCGCCAATCATCAGAATATTGTTGGGCGTTATTTCGCGCTGCATATCGGCAGTGCTGTTCATACGGCGCCAGCGGTTTCGAAGGGCAATTGCCACGTTACGTTTGGCATCGTGCTGGCCGATGATATACTGGTCCAGTTCGGCGACAATCTGCCGGGGTGTTAGGTCTTTAAGTAATTCGGTCATTGATACTGTGGAGTGAGTTGAAATCCCTCTTATAGGTGAAACACCGGAAACAGGAAAATGTGCCAAAGCGGAAAGAAAACTGCTTCGAGAGTCATTTTTCGGGTCACTTTACAAGTCTGTTCATATCAATTCGGACGGACAACTGACTTGTACCCGCCGTGGGTATGGACGTAAATCGGGCGTAGGTCAGTTGAAACGCCCGTGCCTGTACCGAGGCCCCGAATGAAATACCGGTTCCGGTAAAGGCCGAGCCGCCAAGGCCCGTTGTGGTCACTTTCCCCTCCGCCCGCTTCTGGTGATTGTAACCAACCAGCAAATGTACGTTTCGGCTGAGGAGCAATTCGGCTCCGATGCTCAGGTGCCGGGCTATTTTTTCTGTTACGCTGGTTGTTTGCGGAATTGGGTTTCCGCTCAAATCGTACCGGACGTTCAGATTGGGGTCGTTGTAACTAATATCGAACCGCTGGAGGTGATGGGCCGTCAGGGTTAGACGGATGGGAGCATGACGGGGTTTAAGCGTGACGCCCGCTTGTAAGTCGAACGGCAGATCGGCATCCGTCGAACCGTAGTTTTTGATCAGATATCCAACATTTTTGGCCACCAGTCCAAACGTCAGATCCTTCTTCGGATGCCGCCATACCCCGCCCAGATCGGCCAGAACGCCGAATGCCGAATACATTTCGATGGACGAGCCAACGGCCTTTATCGTAGCGCCGAGGGTGAAATTGCCTTCTGTTCGGGCGTGGGTCAGGCTTAGCGCATAGTCATTGGCCGAAAACGTGCCGAGTGTGTTTCCAATAGGATCGGTCATGGTAAACTGCCCATAACTCAGGTATTGCAGACCCACTGCCCAGCCCGTGTGCCGGTCGGGGCTGGTTTGTTTGGCCGGTAAACCGTACTGAAGTGTATAATATTTAGCGGCAGCCAGATACGGCATCAGACTAATGGAAAGCAGGTTTGGCTTGACCGAATCGGCCAGGGCGGGATTGTTGAGGTGATAAGCTCCGTCCGGGCTAACGGCGGTCGCGACTTGCCCGCCCAAAGCCGCCACGCGGGCATGCGTCGGCAGGTCGAGAAACGAAAAGATACGCTGCCCACCCAACGACTGCGCGAATGCGGCCGGTTGGTACGCGATCAGAAAAAAGGCGATGTAAATAAAAAAACGCAAAGGAGCCAGCGCGATTGTACACGGCAAAGGTCAGAAAAAAAGGAGTATGCCGTACTTATAAACCAATGCCAATTTTCAGGCCAGCCGTCAGGCTGGGCAAAAGGGAGTTGCCGGGCTGAAACCGGCTGGGAATAAGTCCGCACCCGCAGGTCGACGTTGGCGAATTGGTCTCAGTACGGCCATACCGAATCCCAACACCAACATAAACGTCGAGCAGGACGCGGCTCAGGTGTTTGGGTGTATCGGAGGGGATCGCAATCTGACGGCCCCATTTGACGTGACTTCCCCAGACAAACCGGTTGATTACCTCCTGATTAGCAGGAAAGTTTGGGTCCGGATCGTAAAGAATCAGATTTTTTGTTGCGTTAATCTGCTTGGCAAACCCCTCAATGGCCAGGTAATTACCCAATGGAAACTGGCTATTGATATGTATGTTTTTTCGCCTGTTTGAGCGGTAGCGTCCCGTATAATGCCGCCACTCCGACCTGACTCGCCAGATGGACCAGTCGGCAAAGTTCTGTTTATCGTCGGATGTGATAGCCAGCCCTTTATGCCCAAAGCCAATTTCGCCCTGCACGGCATTTCGTTTGCCGGTGCGTACTTCCAGCCCTGCCTGTAGTGTAGCGTCAGGGTCGAGAAGAAGCGAGAGCGGAGCCAGTTTAATGATTACCCGCGGAACGTATTCGTACCGAACGGTTGAGTCCTGAGCCGATGCGGACAACACCAGTAGGAGTGTAGGAAGGAGGAGTAAACGTTCACGCATCAGGGAAAAGATTGCCGTTGAGATTTACGAAAACTGTACGCAACTTTTATGCCCAGGGTGGCGCTCAAGGAAAAGGCATTGATGGGACGATACACATCAAAAAACTGGCTGCCAACCGGGTGGATATAGCGTATTCCCGATACGGTTTCGGCAGAGACACGTTCGTGGCGAAGGCCCAGACCAGCATAGATATCGTACAAAAATCGTGACGGGTTTGCTGACTTATTTCTTCGCCCGAATGCCCGCTGAAGACCCATTTTAACGTGCCCGCCAACGACCCGCTTGTGAATCGGGAAGGCAACGGGTTGATCATGCCCACCCTCGAACGTAGATACGAAAACCGACTTTGGACCATTTACGGTTAAAACAAACCCTTCCAGTGCCCAGTACCGTCCGACTCCTGCCCGCGGTTGCCGATAACACCGGAATTCTGACCGTCCCCGCCAGGCCTGCCGTTCATCGAGCTTTCCCTGTTTCAAAAGCGAGAGTTTATCCAGAAATGGCGGTCCATATCCTGCCTCCACCTGAATCGCCGTTCTGGAAGACAGCGCGTACTCGAATCCCGGCTGAAGCATGCTTTCTTTATCGAATAAGGTTAATGGATTCCATTTGAGTAGAAGTTGCCGGACGGGAGACGTCATTGCCGTGTCCTGAGCAGTCGCATTGACGCAGAAAGCCAACAGAGACAGCAGCAACAATCGACTCATAAATGATTTGATTTTCATTCATCAGTCAAGATACAAATCGACTTGGAACGGTTGTAATCCGTAAGAAAAATTAACTTTGTCCGACCTTGTTTTTCTACGACCAACAGTATGCCTACTGAAAACCACCTGGAGTCTAATCAGCTTGATACACCAACGCTTACCAAAGCCGACATCCTGATTCAAAAAAATGCCGAAGCCGAACTCGGTGGCGGTCAGAAACGGATTGATAACCAGCATAAAAAAGGGAAACTAACCGCACGTGAACGAATCGCCCTGCTGGTCGATGAAGGCTCGTTCGAGGAGATCGGCAAGTTTGTGATGCATCGTACCCGCGACTTCGGGCTCGACAAGGAACATTACCTCGGCGATGGGGTGGTTACCGGCTACGGCACCGTCAACGGGCGGCTGACCTACGTCTTTGCGCAGGACTTTACCGTTTTTGGGGGGGCACTTTCCGAAACCCACGCCGAAAAAATTTGTAAGCTTATGGATCTGGCCCTGCAAAACGGTGCCCCGATCATTGGCCTGAACGATTCGGGCGGTGCCCGGATTCAGGAGGGGGTTCTCTCGCTGGCGGGCTATGCCGATATATTTTACCGCAACACACGGGCGTCGGGGGTTATTCCGCAGCTATCGGCCGTTATGGGTCCCTGTGCGGGTGGTGCCGTATACAGTCCCGCCATCACCGATTTTATTTTCATGGTCGAGAACACGAGCTATATGTTCGTGACCGGCCCTAACGTCGTGAAAACCGTAACGCACGAAACCGTTACGGCCGAAGAACTGGGCGGGGCCAGTACCCACAGCACCAAATCGGGCGTGACGCACTTTGCCTGCGAGAACGAACTGGCCTGTATCCAAAGCCTCAAACAGTTATTGAGCTACATCCCGCAAAACTGCGAAGATGAACCGCCTATGCTGGCTTATGAACCGGGCGATGAGTCGCGGCCGGGCCTGAACGCCATAATTCCGGCAAACCCGAACCAGCCGTACGATATGCGGGAGGTAATTGAGGAACTGGTCGATGGAGGAAGCTTCATGGAGGTTCACAAGAATTTTGCCGAGAACATCGTGGTGGGTTTCGCCCGGATTGGCGGTCGCAGCATTGGGGTGGTGGGCAATCAACCGGCGGTACTGGCGGGGGTACTGGATATACATGCCAGTACGAAAGCCGCCCGGTTCGTTCGTTTCTGCGATTGCTTTAACGTGCCGCTGCTGGTGCTCGAAGATGTACCTGGTTTTCTACCCGGCACCGATCAGGAGTGGAACGGCATTATCACCAACGGGGCTAAACTGCTGTTTGCATTCTGTGAAGCCACCGTGCCCCGCGTCACCGTCATTACCCGCAAAGCGTATGGCGGAGCCTATGACGTCATGAATTCCAAGCACATCGGCGCCGACATGAACTACGCCTGGCCCTCAGCCGAAATTGCCGTGATGGGAGCCAGTGGGGCCGCCGAGATCATCTTTAAGCGGGAGATCGCCGAAGCCGAAGATCCGCAGGCCAAGTTGCAGGAGAAAGTGCTGGAGTACACTGAAAAATTTGCTAATCCGTATCGGGCGGCTAACCGGGGTTATATCGATGAGGTTATCATGCCCGACCAGACCCGGCAGAAACTTATTCGGGCCTTTACGATGCTGGAAAATAAAGTCGCCACACTGCCAAAGAAAAAACACGGAAATATTCCGTTGTAATTGGTCATCCGGCAACTAACGGTTCAACCCAGAGATTGAGGAGGTACACTTACCGACGCCCAACGTAGCTTTCAGGATTGCGTTGGGCGTCGGCGTAAACGGCGAAGCCTGAATTTTATCAGGCTCGACAGCCGATGTGATCAGATGTTTATCATTCATGGGAGTAGGGTCGTTGCCTTGTTGACACTATTTCGTTGCGGAGTAGCTGCCGAAAAATGGCCAGATGGGCAAAAATGACTAGCGGCACCAGGCACGACGGCAGTAGGTTAAAGGGGAAATAGCTAATGGCGATGTTGGGCTGGTCGAAGGCGAATTGCTGGAAGGGCGTAGGTGCAGAGAGCAGCGCGTTAATCACAATATTTAGCACCAGCGCCAGGCAAACGGTATTCCAGATCAGCAGCAGCGGTTTGTTAACCCGGTTACCGACAAAGCCAAACCAATAAACAAGCGGAGCCGATAGGCCTGAAATAATATCGAAGTTTCGCCCCTCGAACGTCATCAATTCAGGGATGGTTTTGTGCATAAACAGCCATAGCAACACGATTTCAACGGGGATGCGGACGACATGGAACAGTGTTAATGTTCTGATGTCCAGTCGATCGATAAAAAGTTTACCCCGTGCCGTGCTCATCAGTACCACGATGGTGAGTATGGGCGGTAGCAACAAAAGCAAAAGCCGGGGCGGCACTGTATTAATCGTGTAGAACCCGGTTAGTCCCAGGATCGACTGAAACGCAATCCAGCCAGCCAAAACGATAAGAAACGTTTTACTTGCAGGCGTCGCTTTGGCAAACAGCCAGCCAGCAAGTAGCACAGTAAGCCCGAACGTGACGGGGATGTAGAGTGGAAGTTGTTCCATGACATTGTAATTTATTGACAAGGCAAAGGAACACTGCACCCAGATTAGGCGACCTGCCAAATGACAAGAAATAACGAGCGGGCTATTTTTTTGTGTATTCGCGCCGTATCCGGCTCAGCGACGTATCCGTGATGCCGAGATACGAAGCAATGTGTTTAAGTTGGGCATACTTGAAGACCTCCCGATCCGTATTAATCAGATTTTCGTACCGTTCTTCGGCGCTTTTGTTAATAAGCTCCAGCGTCCTCTTTTTAAATACGGCAAACGATTTGACCAGCATCATACGGCCAAACTCTCGAAATTCGGGGGATGAATGGAAGAGTTTATTCAACGTCTCGAACGTGATGGAATAGCCGTGGCAATCGGTGAGCGCCTGAATATTTTCGGTCGAAACGGTTCGCATGAAGAGCGACGACACTTCGAAGACGTACCTGTTTCGGGCATAAAAAAAGGTAGTCACTTCATTGCCATCGGGGTCGTGCGTGAAAGCCCGCATACAGCCTTCTTCCAGAAAAAAATAGTCGTTGCTAATCTGCCCTTCTTTCAGGAAAAACTCATTTTTCTTGATGGTTCGCGTGTCGAAGTGGTCGATGATGTTTGTCAGTGCTGACCCCCCAATGGGTATGTTACTCTGGATAAACGTGATAAGTGCTTCTTTGGCCATGGTGGTTGAAACAGAATTGGGGCGGCACGGTATACGTCACGGTAAATTTCCTCAAAGTAACGTGAATACGGGATTATTCAATCTGCTTTGCGGCCTATTCCTTTTGGGTAAGATTGTAGCCTGATTTCACCCGGTTCTGCCTTCCGCCGACGCGGCAATTACATTCGGGAGCACGCATGTTTGACAGATGCCGGATAGCAAATGGTTGCAAAAGTCGGGTTAACGGCTCATTTTTGTCCGCCTAAAAGCGAAACAGCTGCACCAGTGTTCGGCGCAACTGTTTAACAGGATTTATCCGATAATCAATTTACCCATTTATGGCCATCCCATCCCCTAAAAAGCCCGGTAGTTTAGTACGAACTGTGGTAATAGGTCTTTTAATTCTGTTTGTGATCGCTTTGATGGTAGGTACGCTTACGGTTCTGTTTCCTTAATCTACAGGTACTGTTACATACTCAATCGCTTCGAGAATGACCGCGCAGGCTTTCCTGATCTCCTCTTCCGTAATCACCAGGGGAGGAGCAATTCGCATGGAATTGTTGCAGAATAGAAACCAGTCGGTAATGACACCGCCTAAAATGGCGCGGTCAATAACAGGTTTCAGCACATCGAACGAGTCAAATTCAACGGCCAGCATCAAGCCTTTGCCGCGTACTTCCCGTATAGCCGGGTGGGTCAGCAATTGCCGGAACAGTTGACCTTTTGTTTCGGCCTGTTCGTGCAGTTTCTCGGTCTGAATGACCTGCAGCGTTGCCAGGGAGGCCGCACACGAAACCGGATGCCCGCCAAACGTGGTGATGTGCCCAAGAATGGGATTATTCCGGAACACGCTCATAATCTCGGCCGAGCTGATAAAGGCACCGATGGGCATTCCACCCCCCATCCCTTTAGCGCACAACAAAATATCAGGAATAACCGGGCCAACGTCTTCAAACGCCCAGAAGGTGCCCGTACGGCCAAATCCTGTCTGAATTTCATCGAAAATCAACAGGGTACCCGTATCGGTACAGCGTTGCCGAACGGCCTGCATATAAGCCGCGTCCGGGACCCGAACGCCCGCTTCACCGCAAACGACTTCCATAACAACGGCTGCGGTACGGTCGCTAATCTGATGAATATCGGGCCAGTATCCATGCCGGATGTGCCGGATGTCGGGTAGGAGCGGGCGGTAGTTGCGTTTAAAGTTTTCGTCGCCGGAAAGCGACAGGGCACCTTGGGTAGCACCGTGGTAGGCGTTGAAGCAACTGATTATCTCCGTCCGACCAGTATAGCGTTTCGCCAGCTTCATGGCGCCTTCAACGGCTTCGGTGCCCGAGTTCGTAAAATACACTGTATCCAGGCTGGGCGGCAGCGTCTGGGCGAGGGCTTGTGCCAGCTCCGTCTGGGGTGTCTGGATATACTCGCCATACACCATCAGGTGCAGGTATTTGTCTAGCTGGTTCTGAATGGCTTGCAGGACGTGCGGGTGCCGGTGCCCGACATTACTAACGCCAATGCCCGAAATAAGATCCATGTAGACCTCATCAGCCTGCTTTCCATAAAGATATACGCCTTCGGCCCGTTCGATTTCCAACCCTAAAGGAAAATCGGAGGTCTGGGCTATATGCTGAAAAAATAGTTGCCGGTTCGTCACCGTATACATGATAAATTATCAATATTGCTCCTTGATTTTTAACACCCACAACCATGAAAACAGTTCTTCTTTTCCTGTTGCTGAGTCCAACTATTTTGTTGGCTCAACTAATAAAAGTCTCACCACAGGATCTCGAACGTAAACAATCCTACCTGCTTTTTCGGGATGGAACCCTGCTTCGAGGGCGCATCATTCGGCAGGATAGCTCGGTCATTACGGTTCAAAAACGAAATGGAGACCGCTCATTCGTAGAAGCCGATCAGGTTGTTCGTATCTCGGCCAGTCGCCCGGATAGGCTGCCTGGTTCGGCTCAGACTCCCACAACGGTATTCGTACTCAAGGATGGTACCCGGTTTTCCGGAAAATTCGTTCGCCAGGATAACACAATGATCACGGTACGAAAGAGCAATGGGCAGCTCACTTATTTTGAACCGGAATTACTGGCCCGCATCGACTCGTCCGGGTCTGACCCCGACACCACCGGGCTTGCCGACCTGCCGGGTCGTACATTTCAGAACCGCTTTTCGCCCTGGCTACTGACCGGTAATACGGCCTTTAACGCAGAAAAAGGACGGCTTTATTACCGGAATACGTTTCTGCTGCTCAACGAGTTTCAGTACGGGCTCACCCGTAATCTGAGCCTGGGCGCGAGTGTCAATCCATTTTATGGGAGTTACTCGCCGAGCGCTTTTAGCCCACGGGAAACAGTACTGGGGCCAACGTTCCGGTTCTCCGGTAAATTGACATTTCCTATTGGCGAGCAATTTCGGTTTGGTATCAACACCACCTACCAGCCCCGCCAAAAAGGATATTTCTACCAAATCGCCCAGCAACTGGTGATCCAGGGACTTATGTCGTTTGGCGATAGCCAGCGAAATGCAACGCTGGGTTATGGACTCCGTATTTTTCCGGATTATACTTCATCCAATAAAATTCCGGTTATCACCGTGGGGGTCATGCACCAACTATCCCGTAATCTGACATTCCTGAGCGACAACACATTCTATTTAAATGCCTACTATGGAAATTCCAGTGCCGAACTCTCGGTGGCGCTGCGACTTAATCGCAAACGTCATGCCTTCGACCTCGGAGCGCTGTCAGCGGTAAGGTCCAATTATGTCTACTATGCCACCTTACCGGCTCAAAATCAGACCAAGGTTTATGTATCACCCTATATTGGATATAATTTAATTATCGGCCGTAACTAACTCCTGCCAAAGGGAACAACTGCCTTTTATTTTGCTGCTTTTGCCCTGTCTCGGTTTCGCGCAGGAGGACTATTACCAACCCAAAAAAAACTCAACGCACTAAATGCTTGTATTCGATCGTGCTGAAAGACGGGACGCAACTACGGGGTGAACTGGTCCGGCAGGATACCGCCGAAGCCATCATCCAAACGGATAACCTGGGCGAAATTCGACTGATCTGGCAGTAGATGCTCCCCTTGTTTATAGGCTGGGCTGTATACAGATCGGTCCTGTTTATTCGCTACGTTAGCTGTCACATCAGAATTGGCAAATAATTTGTTCTGGGGGTATTATCTGACAGGTATGCTGATTTACACTATTTTCGCCGTTATTGTCAGATAAGACATGCCTCTATGCCCGATAATCCTACCGACTTACCACCGTTTGCCCGTTCCTGGTCGCAACTTTATGCTATTGTAATTGGGAGCCTAGCTGCCGAAATTATTTTGTTCTACCTGCTAATGCACTGGCTGTCATGAGTGTTATTGACTGGAGTGTATTGGTTATTGCGTTAGCCGGCATTATCATTTACGGCCTAATCCGTAGCCGGGGAAGCCGTAGCATGGACGACTACCTATTGGCCGGGCAGTCGCTTCCGTGGTACCACGTGGGCTTGTCGGTGATGGCAACCCAGGCGAGTGCTGTTACGTTTCTGTCAGCTCCTGGACAGGGGTTTTCGGACGGGATGCGCTTTGTGCAATTTTATTTTGGCTTACCGCTGGCCATGGTTGTGCTGTCCATTACGTTCGTTCCGATTTTCCATAAGCTTAAAATTTATACAGCCTACGAATACCTCGAATCCCGCTTTGATTCCCGCGTGCGAACCCTCACCGCCGGGCTGTTTCTGCTTCAGCGGGGGCTTTCTACCGGTTTGTCGATCTATGCGCCTGCCATTATCCTGTCAACCATTCTGGGGTGGAATATTTACTGGACGAATCTGCTCATGGGTGGCATTGTGCTCGTATATACCGTAACGGGTGGTACCAAGGCTATCTCCTACACGCACCTGCAGCAAATGGCCGTTGTGACGTTTGCCATGGCGCTGGCCGGGTTTCTGACCGTTAAGATGCTGCCCGAAGGTGTGGGCTTCGTCGATGCCCTACACGTGGCGGGTGAAGCGGGACGTATGAACCTGATCGACCTGAAGTTTGACCCCAACAGCCGTTATAACCTCTGGTCGGGCCTGATTGGCGGCTTTTTTCTTCAGCTTTCGTACTTCGGCACCGACCAGTCGCAGGTGGGGCGCTACCTGACCGGCGAATCCATTGGCCAAAGCCGTCTGGGTTTGCTGATGAATGGACTGCTGAAAGTGCCGATGCAGTTTCTAATTCTGCTGGTAGGTGTGCTGGTGTTCGTCTTTTACCAGTATAATCCGTCGCCTACGTTTTTCAACAAGCAGGAAACCGATCGCCTGAAAGAGAGTCCGTACGCGTCGGCTTACCAACTCGCCGAAATCAAACACCAAAACCTGACAACCCAGCGACAGAAGGCAGTACTGGATATGCAGGTGGCCCTTAAAACGGATAACGAAGCTGCTCAGAATGCAGCAGGGAGTGTTTTGCGTGAAACGGATGAGGCTCTGAAACAGGTGAAGACCGATGTGACCAGTCTAATTAAGAAGAACAACCCATCGGCCGATACCAACGATGTCAATTATGTTTTTCTTCGCTTTGTACTCGATTACCTACCCCACGGGCTGATCGGTTTGCTCATTGCCGTCATCTTCAGCGCATCGATGGGGAGCATTGCTTCTGCCTATAATTCGCTGGCGTCAACGACGGTGGTTGATATTTACAAGCGGCTCATCAAAGACGACTCAGACGACGCCCATTACCTGAATGTATCCCGTTGGGCAACGGTAGGCTGGGGCGTATTCTGTATTGTGGTCGCCCAATTCGCCAACCGGCTGGGTAGTATGATCGAGGCCGTTAACATTCTGGGGTCGCTGTTTTACGGCGTGATTCTGGGCGTTTTTGTGGTTGCCTTTTACGTTAAATCCATTGGCGGTCGGGCAACTTTCTGGTCGGCGATCATCTCCGAAGTCTTCGTTGTGATTAGCTGGTATCTGGATTTAACCGCTTTTCTGTGGCTGAACGTGATCGGCTGTTTACTGGTGGTGGGCATTGCCTGGATATTCCAAAAGGTTATACCACGTCCCGCATGAGCAAACCGCTGGCCGTAAGTCTGCTCGGCTAAGATTTAAAACAGTGTTTAGAAAAGTCTGGTTGTAAGTAAGGCACTCAACTTTATTTACAATGAGCATCTTTAACTTAACAGTTTTTAGCGGGGTTTTACTGACGTTATCGGCTATGGGCCAAACGAAAAACTCCTCGTCTGCCGAATCAGCAAAATCCGTGGCGGTCGGCCAGGGCGAAGTAGCTCGCTGGGCGGGAAACTGCCTCCGGTGCAGTTTCGAAAAAAGGGCTTGGGATGCAGTCAATGGCACCTGCTATTATCCGGTAGATATGGATATGGAGCCGGGAAAATATACGATTTCCCGCCGGACAACAGGTGGAAAACTGGAGTCGGCCACGCTTACGGTAACCGAAAACTCCTGTCAGCAGGAAGACATCAAAAACTTTCCTAAAAAGGAATACGTGAATGTGTCGGCACAGAACCAGGCGAGAGCGGCTAAGGAAGCTGCCGTTGTCAATCCGATAATCAGTTACAAAGCTGAGGTTCGTCCGGCCGTATTCGATTTACCGGTGGGCAAACCCGCCAATCCGCTGCCCAAAGGCGAGGGTAACTTCGGTGCCTGCCGAACGTTTGACGGGCAACCCCGCGATCGGCACACGGGTCAGGACTACCCGGTAGCGGTGGGTAAGCCGGTGTTGAGCATTGGAAATGGTCGGGTAGTGCTGGCAGCTAATCAGTTTTTTAGCGGTAACGCCGTCTACATTGATCACGGCAACGGATTGATCAGCGAATATTTTCACCTGAAAAGCTACTCGGTCAAGCCAAATCAGACCGTAACCAAAGGCCAAACGATTGGTTTGACCGGCGAAACGGGTCGGGTAACGGGGCCGCATCTGCACCTGGGAGTTCGCTGGCATGGGGCCTGCATCAATCCTGGTTTCCTGCTGATTGATCCTTCAGATATGCCGGAAGTGCAGTAGCCCTAATCAGCCAAATTTTTTATGTGAATGCCTGTTGGAAACCCCGGCAGGCTTTTTTTGCCCCTTGTTTCTTGAATCAGAAAAGCACCCGGCTCAGGCCATTAACTGTGTCAAAAAGCCAAAGGCCCGATCGGTTGGTAAGATGCCAAACGATCGGGCCTTTGGCAGCTACTTGCTTAGGCGTTGACAGCTGTCATTACCCTAACGGATTCTCTTTTGGTCGATGCTACGGCTGCACCATACACCACCAGGCCAAATCCAATCTTATTCACGGCATCGCCGATGTTGTAAATAAGGTCCAGATTTAGGCCCATTCCGCCTAAAAGACCACCGGGCATTGTCATGTATCCGATTGGATAGATACCCCAGCCAATCAGAACAAAGTTACGGAGCAGGCGGACTGCTTTCGACACCTCCGGGTTTGGCGACTGATCTGCCACCTGCTTTACGCTGCCCAGTGTTGCTTCATATACAATGCCAATGTAACCAAGGGTAGAGACAGCTCCCCAGAGTACGGTACGGGCCGGGTCGATTGACTCACCAATGTAGCCGGTTACGAGCATGAAGACCGAATAACCAACCAGCCGCCATAAGGTAGATGTTTTGCCTCCGTATGGCTTAATCAGCAGGTAAAACTCGACACACATCAGGGGGACAGTGAGTGTCCAGTCAATGTAACGGAATTCGGTTGGCGATGTCTTGGTTTCAAGCCATACGCCCCGCATGTAAAAATAGTGTACCGCAGCAATCATGGTGATTAACCCAGAGATAAGCAGCGATGTGCGCCACTTACCATCAACTTCGCTTCGCTCCATAAAGAAGAATACCGAAGCTGCGAACATGGACATGTAGCCCGTGAAAAACGTAAACCCAATTACGTCGCCGGGCTGGAGCACTTCCAGCAGAATTGAAGAGATTTGGTTAAGCATAATTGTAGTTAGATGAATGATGAAATAGAAATGTATAATTTTTAATGAGAATTATACAACGTATCAAATGTATTTTGTTTAACGTTTATAAAAAAGTATTAAACAAAATAAATTTTCATCAAAAACAAAAAAGCCCACTACGTGCTTGTAACAGGCTTTTTTATTTTTGATGATGGGAAAGAAAATGGCTTTAGTTTACTGAAGACGAGTTATTTACGTAACAAGTCGAGCTGATGCATTACTTGGATATGGGGTAACGTTATCGTCGAAAGTAAGATAAACAGGTAAGGTAAGGGATCAAAGATGGGTGTGTAACTGTACCAGATACCTGCCCCGGCCATCAGGAATCCAAATGCAAGGACCGTAAGGGGAATAGACTGCCGCCAGAGTTTCCAGATCGTTTGTGCTGGTTTACCCGGCTGCTGCATGTAGGATTGGATAATTCCAAACGAACTAAGCGAATGCCATCCGCCAAAGTACAGCATAAAGGCGGGAAGTAAAGGAAGTGTGTAGGTAAGAAGAAGCACCGTACCTAATCGTACCAACCGCCACCCGTTTAGTTTCATAGGCCGGTGTCCTAGCGCCAGCATAGCCAGCACAACCGCGAGGGTTGCCCAGCCGCGAAGCAACGAACCAGCCCGGTTGGCAGTCTCGCCCCACAGTTTCATGGCCTGTGGATCGTTTTGGATGATTCTGGACAAAATGGGCGTAACCTCAGGGGCGTGCGTGAGTAGGATAAACGCCAGCACAAATCCACCCGCTACGAACCTGATCAACGACCAGTACCGATCGTCGGGGGCATTTTCCAGATCCGTTTCACCAAAATGCCAGGCCGAAATCAACAAAAAGAGGGTCAGGCTCAATACGGGAAAAAGCAGCCAGGCCAGCCCGTAGGCCGCGATCATCAGCACATATTTCGTTATAAAACGAGTCAATGAAAACGGCTGCGCCTGCCGTATGGTGTGTTCCTGTTCAATGAGATGGTCTAGCGCCCCGTGCGGAATTCCAACGAGTATAAGAAGGCTTATACAAAAGACAAGCTGAAGCCATAAGGGCAGCGGGCCAACCCAATACTGATAACACGCCAGCAGAAGGCCCGCCAGAATGGTTAGCCCGGTAGGCGTGCGCTGAATATAGTTGCTTAATCTTGCTAACAGGCTAGTAATCATAGCGTAAACGGTGGTAAATGGATCGTTTTGTTAACTGGATAGGCCGTTTACTGGTTCATATAGTACTAAAAATTAGTAAATTTATTCAATTAATAGCCTGAAAGGCCGAGTGAAACTGAACTCACTCGGCCTTTCAGGGCTCACTATACGTAAATTGGGTAAAGTGTAATACCGGTCAGGCATTACATTTAGTTAAGCCTTCTTTTTTCCCTTGCCGCTTTTCATGGCTGGCAGAGCCGGGATTTTAGATTTATACTCCGTTACGCTCTTTTCGATGCCCTCCTTGAAAAATGGGAATACCTGATCGTTCGACGACTGACCGAGTGCAAGTGCCTTTTCGGCAATGGGGAGCGCGTCAGTGTACTTACCCTGTTTAGCCAGTATCTGCGACTTGATGTACAGGTTGCGGAAGTTTTCCTGCTTGGCAATCGACTTGTCGATCCAGATCAGAGCCTGGTCCAGATTACGTCCTTTAGATACGTTATAACTGGCGGCTGCCTGCAACACAGCAGCATCGTCGGGTTTCTCGGCTACGGCTTTGTCTACGTTAGCGGCTGCATTGGCATCTACATCGACGCGCAGGTCAGCTGAAGCTTTAGCATTGGCCCACATGAAATTCAACTTGGCCGAATTGTCAGTTAAATCACCAAAGGCAATGGTGAAGGTCTCAACATTTTCACTGTTTTCCTGTGGTTGCAGATCAACCCGCAACACGTCCTGATCCTGCTTGTAAGTTGCCTCCGTAACGGATTTGTCTTTATTGAAGATCAGGGTAAACGCTTCTCTTGAAGGAATCGACATAATGGCATAACTACCGGCGGGTAATGTTTTGCCGTTTACCATCAGGTCTGTTGAGGTCGTGAACAGGGTTGCGCCATTGGCACCCGTCCGCCAGACTTTTCCTGCCGGTACAAACGTATCCGTGAACGGTTGCCGACCCCGTAAGCTTGGGCGTGAGTAACTAATGGTCAAATCAGTCGTACCAATGGTCTGCATAACCGTGGCACCGGGACTAGGCGAAGGGAGTTTAATTTGAGCGGTGGTCAATTGAGCAGCTAAACAAAGTGTAGCCGCTGTTAACGAAAGTTTGCGCATGATTGTCTATAGACTATTTAAAAAAACAGTCACAAATTGCGACTTTTTTGCGCAAAAACCAGCATATGTATCGAAAATCCCTGCTTTCGTTGCTTCAGCAACACAGCCCGGCCGATAAACGGGAACGGGCTATGACACAGGAAGCTATCGCCTTCGTCCGGGCCAATCCCAATTGCTTCGATCGGTCGTTGCTTGTTGGGCACATCACTGGCTCCGCCTGGATCTGCAGTCCCGACCGGCAGCAGATACTCCTTATCCATCATCGAAAACTTGACCGTTGGCTTCAACCCGGCGGTCACGCCGATGGTGATCCCGATGTGGCGGCTGTCGCCCTGCGGGAAGCTCAGGAAGAGACCGGACTTACCTCTCTGAACCTGCTTTCCAATGCCATTTTCGATGTCGATATCCATGAGATTCCTGCCCGGAAGGAGGTGCCCGTTCACCTCCATTACGACATTCGATTTTTGTTTGAAGCCGACCCATCAGAGCCGTTTGGTAATTCTGATGAAATTACGAATATTCAATGGTTTTCGCTCAAAAAGGCAGAACAGCTTGTTAACGAACCGTCAATATTGCGGATGCTAGCCAAAAAAGTGTAAAAACTATAAATATAGTAGTGATTTTTGTTGTTTATAAGGAGAGCGAATCAGTAGATTTGTCGTACAACAAAACCATAGAGAGAGCCATGAAAACTTTATTTTCACTACTAGTGGGTATTGGCCTGTTGGCGATATCGGGCCAGGCCTTTTCGCAGAATGGAGAAAACAAAAAGCCATTGAATAACCCGATGTATTCGACCCATAATTACAAGCATCCGAACATGGCAGCCAAAGCCCGGACTTGGGAGAACAAAGCGGGGGTTGCCGTACAGCAGCCGACGCCTACCGATGCCCGGTATGCAAACTATAAAAATCAAATGCCAAACGCTCAGCCGGTGGGTGGTATAACCGTTGATCATACGCCGGCTTCAAGTCTGGCCGACCGAAATTATAAAATCCAGCGGGTAAGCGAACCAAATCCAGTTATGCCTTCGAATGAGTACTATGTTAGAAAGCAAAAGAATACGGATACAACCAATACCAACGTTGGAAACTAAAGACTACAGTCATTGCCAAAACGGGCCACCTGAAGTACAGGTGGCCCGTTTTATTTTTAGGACTATGAAAATGTGAATCAACCACGGCCCTTGAGTTACGGCTCTTATTGACATCATCGTTGGTTTGTACCATGGATGGCTTGGTTTGTCTTTTTATGACAATTGGATGCAGTCTATTTTTGCACTGGGTTCATACTCTATCGTCTGCCCTAGCAACTTGGGTATGTACCATAAACAAAAAAACATCGCCATGTCAGCCAATAGCCGTTTGCACAGTATTTTATATAATAAATGCCTACGTTGTGGGGAAGGTGATTTCTTTGTAAGAAACAGTGCGTTCACCCGCGATTTTGACAAGATGCATGAACACTGCCCCCATTGTGGGGAGAACTTTATGCCGGAACCCGGTTTTTACTGGGCATCGATGTTCGTGAGTTACGCGTTTTATACCATCTATACCCTTCTCACGTTCTTTATTGTTGTTCAGGGATTGGGTGTTGACCTCGATTACTATCTGATCGGATTGGTGCCAACGCTGATTGCCTTGACGCCTTACTTTTTCCGGCTCGCCCGCCGAACCTGGTTATCAATCTTTATCGAGCCTAAACAGGTGTCCCGTTTATAATGGGTTGAGTATAGAAGTGGTTTTCGACAAAATTGTCTGAAACCACTTGTACATTTGGGTACAAACTAATGAGCCGTCGAAAACGATGAAGGTTAAGGTAGGGGTAATTCAGGCAGCACCCGTATTTTTTGATATAGGTAAAACGATTGATAAACTTGAATCACTCGTTATTGACGGTGCCCGGCAAGGTTGCCAGTTCCTGCTCTTTCCCGAATCGTTTATTCCTGGTTATCCCCGAAAGTTTACGTTTGGTGCCGCCATCGGTTTACGAACCGACGCCGGACGCGAGCTTTATAAAACATACTGGCAAAACAGCCTGCAATTACCCAGCCCGGAGTTAAAGCGTTTGGCGCAAATTGCCCGCGACAATGGCGTTTATCTGGCCATTGGTGTCACCGAACGAGACTCCCTGAACGGGAGTTTATACTGCACACTCGTGTATATATCTCCGACGGAAGGCTATCTGGGAAAGCATCAGAAAATCAAACCGACGGGTGTTGAGCGGTTGGTCTGGGCCGAAGGAACCGGCGAAAATTCAATGAACGTTTTTGCGACCGAAATCGGGCGAATGGGCGGGTTAATCTGCTGGGAAAATTACATGCCCCTAGCCCGGATGCAAATTTATCAGCAGGCTCCACAACTTTATCTGGCTCCTACCGCCGATGCACGGCCTACCTGGCCTGCTACGCTACAGCACATTGCCTGCGAGGGGCGATGCTTTGTGCTGGGATGCAATCAATTCTTCACCCGATCTGATTACCCGGAAGAGTATCAGACGTTTTTGACGGATGAAGACATATTGTTGAGTCGGGGCGGAAGTGCCATTGTTTCACCGCAGGGTGGATTTATTGCTGGTCCGCTCTGGGACAAAGAGGGCATTTTAACCGCTGATCTGGACCTGGATGAAGTGCTGAAGAGCAAGCTCGATTTCGATGTGATCGGGCATTATACCCGGCCTGATCTTCTGCCTTTCCCTCCCAAAGCCAGCTAATTCAGAAACTCGCTACTGTTTTACCAGCTTGACGGTCCGTTTCTTATCACCAGAAACGAGGGTCATAACGTACATGCCAGCCGATAAATTCAGGAACGGTAACGTGAAAGCAGTTAGTCCGGCCGATGTAAACCGGTTCTGCCAGATAATACGTCCGGCCGCATTCGTCAGCGTGGCGTCAAGTGGTGTGTTGGGGGCAATTTCGCCCCACTGAACACCCAGAGGTTGTTCATCGCTGAAGGGATTTGGGAAAACCAGCAGCTGTCCGTACGATTCGGCGAGGACTGATGCGCGCTCAAAGTTAGGGATGCCATACCCTAGCTGGTCGTCAGGGCTTCCAAACTGGTTCCCCGATCGGCGCAGGGCGTCGACTACCTGAGTGGCCGTGAGTTGAGGGTGTGCCTGCCAGAAACCGGCCGCAAGTCCGGCAACTAAGGGTGTTGCAAACGAAGTGCCGTTTCCGGAAACGATCTGCCCACCCGGACTGCCTACGATAGTGCCCTGTCCACGAGCTGCCAGGTCGGGTTTGACCCGCCCATCTGCCGACGGGCCGAACGAACTGAACGATGCCCGCAAACCGGTTTGTGTGACGGCACCGATCGCCAGTACGGAAGCTGCGTCGGATGGAGCGGACAGGTAACGCCAGGCGCTGCTTCCTTCGTTGCCAGCAGCCACTACGACGACCATACCTGTTTCGGTCGCAATCTGTGCACCCCGGGTCGAAAGGGCTGTTTTGCCATCCAGGTTCTGATAAGTATAGCTGGTAGTTGCCTCATCGAACTGGGTGTAGCCCAGCGATGAGCTGATGACATCCACGCCAACACTATCGGCATATTCAGCCCCTAAAACCCAATTCGCTTCTTCGATCTGCTTTTCCGTGGCGGCATCTTCGGTACGAATCAACACAAAAGATGCTTTGTACGCAGTGCCGTACAGTTGCTTGTCGGCAGTGGCGGCAATGGCAGATAGACAGGAGAGACCGTGCGAATCATCCTCATAGACACTCGTTTCTTTTTTAACGAAGTCGTAGGTTGCCAGAATGCGGTTCTCATCAAAAAGTGGTTTCAGAAAGCCTACTTTGTTCCCATTCAGGAAGCCCGCATCCAAAACGCCAATAAGCATCCCTTCGCCATGATACCCCTGCTGGTGCATTTTATCGGCCCCCAACTGAGTTATCTGCGCTTGTGAATTGCCATAATCCAGGGGCGTGTCGGCAGTAGCGCTAAAGGAACCAACTGTTTTGGCTGTCGACGTTTGCTTATCGGCACTGGGGCGGGCATTGGCCAGCGAGCGGCCAAATTCCAACCCTTTCACGATGGGGAGTCGCTGAACGGCGGCTATCGTCGCATCTGTAGCCTCAACCAGAACAGCGTTGAGCCAGCGTGAGGTAAACCATATTTTGGCTCCGGCCTGCTGAATTTGCGATACATAAGCCGGATTAACGGGTAGGTCGCGCTCCAGAATGCTGATGTTCTGCTTTTGCCGACGCAGGATAGACCGTTGCGAGAGAAACTGCTCCGGACGGCTTAGACTATAGGGTGAGTTTGCTTTGTCGCGCAGTAAAACCAGAAACTTCCGGGTCGTCTGCCCAAAACCCGTTACCTGACAAAGCAAGAGAACCACTAAAAGAAAACTTACCTTATTCCTTTCCATACGTCTGAATGCGATAGATTTGCCGTAGACCATAGTCAATCTGGTTCTTGCCTGAACAAGCCGGGGTGTCGGTACAAAATTGAAGATACGTACGTTCTTTATAGATCATTCCGATTTGATGAGCGTAGACGTCAATACGTTTGGTCTGTTCGATCAGCGTTGAATCATTCCGGGAAACCACCGTAACTGTTTTCCGGAATTCTTTCCCCGATACGTTGAAATACGCCCCAACGTTGCGGGCTTCATAGCCGTCGGGTCCAAACAGGTTATACCGGTTTCCGTTCCAGCGCAAACCATCACTTACCGGATGCAGGAGTTTAACAAAATCCTGACCGTTTTCTGTGCGGATTACTTCATTATTGACCAACCGGACCGACCAGATCGAATCGGGCTGCCAGGGTTGACCATTGCTGATTTGTCGATAGCGCAGAAGACGGTAGGCCACTTGCCCGGTAACATCGGTGTAAGCCGGACCAATTGTTTCCTTCAGTCGGTACGTGCGCAGGAGCGGAGAGGTACTACGGGCGTACTGTATTTCCTGCACGTCGAAGATAATATACCGGCCCGTTTCAAGCGGCATAAAGTCGTAAGCGGGTGGAATAGCCATATCCGCTGCCGACCGACAGCCGCTGCAGGCAGCCCATAGGCCAATAAGCAGGATACATACCCGGATTGACATACTAGGGAAAGAATTTGTCAAGATAGGGATGTACATACTTTATGTGAGGCTGTTTCCTGTTTCGTCAGCTGTGATAGGTTCTTTACGATTAAAAAATTCGATTCCAGGCAAGGCGGACGATAAGCAGTAACGCGATAAAACCAACCAGAATATAAGTGAAGGGAACGTAGGAAATGGCATAAATACGGGTACGATCGATGAGCCAGAGAAGCCCCATAAGTGCCGTAATCATCGTCAGAAAGTTGGATAACTTCCCGAAAGCCGGTATGTAGTTGAAAGGCAGCTTTCGTTTAATGAGCATCAGAGTAGCCACCATTGTTAAAATGGGCAGCACCTGTAGTGCCAGATTCATATCCCAGATGCTCTGGCGCTCAAACAGAAAAAGATAGATGTTCAGCGTGAGGGCAAACATTCCCGGAATACAGGCTATGTACGCTAAGACGGCGTATACGTACCGCCATTTCCAGATTTCTTCGGCCGTTTCACCCGACCAAAGATTAATTAAAAATGCTCCAGTAGGAATGGCCATCAAGAGCAAAAACAGAAGTATAGGCTGGCCGGATAAGGTCTCAAATACATCTCGAAGCGTCATAACGATAGTTGGTATAAGACGAAAATAGAAAGGTGTACGTGATCAAGCGGAGCATGCACATACCTCAAAGTTAGGCATTCTGCGCAGTACTTTCTGACTTGATTACGTACACCCGTCGCTTCTCTTAATCAACGGACCGAGTTGTCGACCTTACTTTATGGTCAATAAATACCCGATTGTGAAGTTGGCATCCCAGTCGAAAACGAACTGATTGCAGCCGGTTGCTTCGGCAATGGATCGGTAAATAGTAAGCCCTGCTTTAGACTTCGCATTCTCCAGTTTATAAGCCGATGGGGCATCCAGAACTGTATACCGCTCTTTATCTTTCCGAACGGCTTTGGCCAGTTCGAAGGGTACACCGCCAATAATAAAGCAGGTTTTACGTTGGTCGGCCGGAACTTGCTTTGCTTTGGCTTTTACCTCCGTCGCAACGGTTTCATCGCTGGTGTTGTTCTGAAAATATTTGGCACCATACGTTTCTAATGCTTTGGTAGTGCTGCCTTCCTTCCAGGAAATCTTCGTGTTGCCGGAGCCAATATCGACTACAAATGAATTATCGTAGAAATCAGCAGGCAGCACGGCTTTTAGTCCCAGAGACCCTTCCTGCTCGGGGGTAACAATGTTCACCACGTAATTCAACGACTTCAGGACTCGGATGATCTTTGGCGTTCCCTCCGCCTTCACGGCCCCCGAACTAACCACGAACTGAATATCACGGCCACCCACCCCGAAATCCAGCATTTTGCCGATGTAGCTTTTCAGTCCCGTTCGAATGTCTTCGTCTGTAGCCATATTTTCCATAACAAGGCTATTATTGAATTCAGCTTTTTCGAGCTTCCAGCGTTTCTGGTCGTCAATTCGAACAATGAATGAGTTAAACCCGCTGGCGCCTAATTCAACGACACCTTTAAGTTTTCCGTTTTGTGGTTCGGGGGCCGTGTAACTGAACGACTGGCGGGGTTGATCGCTGGCTTCACTCTCCGACGAACCCGAAGTAGATGCACTTGACTCTTCAACGGCGGCCTCCGCAGTTTTATCGTCAGCACGGGGCATCGTTTCCGATTCTGTGTATTCTTTGTCTTTAGGCGCGAGTTTGCGTAGGGCTTCATTACCGCCAAAATAACGGAAAGCGAAGAAAGCAGCGGCCAGGATCAGGGCCGTAATAAGCAGCCGGCCGGCTACGGTTAAGCGTTGCATAATGTAAAGAGTGAAAGAGTGAAAGAATGCAAGAACGAAGGAGTGAATGGGGATCGGCGTTCATAAAAGTTCGCCCATTCACTTGTTCACACGTAAGAATTAGTCAAGCAAATTTTTATACCCGGCGTCTTTTTGCGGAGCGGGGCCGAGGTTGATGGGCTGGGCCGGAGCATCCAACTGTACCATCTTAAACTCCCCTTTATTATAAGCCTCCAGTAAAGCCTCGCCTTTGTCGGACAGGATGCCGTTCTGAATGTCGACACCATTAATGAAGTCCATCGAAAGGTCCATCGCCCGTTTCATTTCGCCGAGTTTCATGCTCATGTCATCCTGAATATATTCCATCGACTGATCGAAATAGAACTTTTTGTCCGGATCGCCTTTGAAGATGCTCACCGCCGTTTTAAGCGCGTTCGAGCTGTCTTTAACGATCTGGTACTCAGTTTCCTTGAGACGTACTTTAATTTCAGTTTCCTTAATGATATAGTCGGCGCTTTGGTTGACCTTTTCCATAAACGCCAGTACATTTTTCATGTTCCGCTGAAGGGGTAGCAGTTTTTCGTTCATTTCCTGCAGGCCAGCCCCTTCAATCGTTGCCAGTTGAGCTGTTTCGCGCATACCAGGCTTGTCGCTCAGTGAATTAGCCTTATTGGCTTCGGCAAACTTCTGCTTAATGGTCTCGTTGTTTTCGTTGATTTTCTTGTTCAGTTTTACCAGTTGCCCGGCCAGGATGTTGATCTGGCCCTGCATTTTCTCCCGCTTGTCTTTCAAATCCTGAATGTAGATTTTCATGATTGCAATTGGGTTCAACTGAATAACCGTACCTGTAATACTCCGCATCAGCGATTTGAACAGGAAGAATACCGCCGTCCGAACATCTTTGCTGGTAAATAGGAAAATAAGAACCCCAAGCGCACCCAGCAGTAGCGATAGCTCGAGGATGTTTGACGTTACCCGAATCAGGAATTCAATGATTCGGTTGAAGTAGACGAGGCCAAAACCGGCCATACCGGCCAGCACAATCATGCCCAGAATACCTTCGGGGCGGCTCCAGAACGAACGCTTTTCTGCGTCTGCACTGCCGCCAAGTTGGGAAAAATCAGGAGTTGCCATGTAAGGATTTACAATTTTTAACAGTAATGAAGACTTACAAAATGGGTAATCAGGTTTTGATAGCAGCCGTCAATTAAGCAGCACAGCACGTCATTTTATTTTGTAAATCATTTCAGGTATTGCGCCATTTTGGCGATGTCGTCTTTTATCTGGTTCACAAAATGGGCAAATGTAGTGTCGTAATTTTGCCGGTTTTGGGTGATTTTAGCACTTTGTTCCGAGATTTCACCGGTAATGGCTGTCAGGCGGTTTGTATTAGCATCAATCTGTTTCTGAATCTCAACCAACTGGTTTGCCAGCGCATTGTTTTCCGTTTGCAGGCGTTTTTCTTCATTTTGTAAACCGCCCACGCGTTCTGCCAGGGCGTTTTCAACGCTTTTGCTAAACCCATCCCGGTCTTTGTTGAGTGCCGAAATATACCCATTCGCTGTGTTATTCAGTATGTTTGGGTCGCTGCCGCCCCCCAGGGCTTTGAAACTCGCCCAGGCTGCCTGAAACTGTTTATCTTCGGGTAATCCTAAATTACTCAGGCTCCGCAGGGTTTCGCGAAATTCGAAATAGTCAGGACCGGGCGGATTATTCTGCGCCAGCACATTGGCGAAATGCTCGGCAAATTTCGGGTCTATAGCCCCGGTCGTACCAATAGTAGCGCCATCTGCTGCTGGTGCGGAAGGAATAGTCGGTGAATCCGTAACGGGTGGCGAAGGGCGGGGAGTGGCCGGTGCGGGTGCCGGTGGCGTTCCTGTAGCGACAGCGGGCTCCTCTTCTTTGACGAAGAAACCCAGAATTTTGCGACCAAGTGATTTATCAGGCTCTGGCATAGTTGTCTGTTGTTTCGGGGTCGCCCGGTAGTGGGATGCCCGTTCGTTGAAAGACTGAGCAATGTTACGAGGTTCCCCCCATTCCTACAATACCATATTTGGCCGAACGGTTACGGGACTTGACAAAATGCTACAGGGCATGACGGTTTCTGGCCCGTATTAGTCGATAAGCCTTCATACCCTCTTTTTCATCCTGACTGTTCCGTATACAAGACAGCAACTCCTGGTATTAAGTCACTGCTTACTCACGGAGCCACTTTTCCATCCGTTCCCTGAAGGTGTCTACTTTTGGCTCCGAAACGAGGTGAATGTACATGTTGTACGGGTTATGGCGGTAGTAATCCTGGTGATACATTTCAGCAGGGTAGAAGGCCGCTAAAGGCACGACCTGTGTAACAACCCGGCCCTGGTGGTGCCCTGACACGTTTTCACGCTGAATAGCCGCGTTGACACGGGCTTTTTCGCCTGGATTTCGATAAAAAACAGCCGACCGGTAGTGTCTGCCAATATCAGGCCCCTGCCGATTGAGCTGCGTGGCATCATGACCGGCAAAGAACGCATCCAGCAGAACGTCGTACGAAATAACCGAAGGATTATAATACACCTGAACGGCTTCCGCGTGGCCGGTTTGGTCGGTACCCACCTGCTCGTAGGTCGGGAAGGCAAGGTCGCCACCCGCATAGCCCGAAACAACAGTTCGGACCCCTTTTAATAATCGCATTTCCTCCTGAACGGCCCAAAAACAACCACCCGCAAATGTGGCTACGGCTTCACCGGGCTGTAAGGCAGGCAGCTTTGCGGGATTGATATCGATAACAGTGCTGACGTTCGATGTATCCGTCCGCTGCCGACAACCCGGAAATAAGAGTGTACCCATAACCAGCCAGCCGGCTAACAGGAGAAACGTTTCTCGAATCATAGTAGTGACTGTATGTTTATCTTTGCTGTATCCATCACTGAAAACCATTAAGCCTTATGTCGCTTACGACCTTAGGTCTCGAACTCCCCACCGACCCGCGCTGGGTCGACATTGCCGGTATGAATATCGGTGAAATTCTGATCGATCATGCCTGGTGCGAGCAGAAAGCCGCTTCGTCGTGCATATCGCTCATTGTCATGTATACCGATAAAGTCGAGCTGGTGGAAGTGCTGACACCCATCGTTGCCGAAGAATGGGGGCACTTTCAGCGGGTATTGAAAGAACTGCGCAAACGGAACATCAAGCTGGGACGACAGCGCAAAGACGATTACGTGAATGAACTGCGGTCGCGGGTGCGCCGGTCTATTGGGGATCAGCATGAACAACTGATGGACAACCTGCTTATCAATGCCTTGATCGAAGCTCGGAGCTGCGAGCGCTTCAAGCTGCTTTCGGAACATATTGCCGATGAGAGCTTACGCAAGTTTTACCGGGAACTGATGATTTCGGAAGCCGGGCATTACCGCACCTTTATTGAACTGGCGGAAACCTACCTGCCCGCCAGCCGCGTTCGAGAACGCTGGAAGGAATTTCTTGCCGTAGAGGCCGACATTATGGCCACGATGGCCGTGCGGGGTGATCGAATGCATTGAAAGAGTTGACGGGTAAAAAGGCTGGTCAGTGAATGACAAGTTGTATCTTTACTGTTCGGCTGAAAACGAATCCGACTCACCGACAACTAATGACTTTTCTTCAACAAACGGCCCAACGCATTTTTGATACCCACGGTCCCAGTTTAAACGACGTTTGGGTGATCTTGCCTACCCGCCGGGCTGTATCCACCTTTCTGGATGAACTGGCCGCCCTTTCTGACAGACCTTTTCTGGCTCCACACACACTGGCTGTCGACGATTTTATCACCCAGGCAGCGGGCGTTCAGCTGATCGATTCGGTTAGTTTGCTTTTCGAGCTATACGACGTTTTCAAGGAGATTGACCCGCTGGTTGAGTTTGAGCAGTTTATCGGCTGGGCGTCCATACTGCTCTCCGATTTCGACCGTATTGATCAATACCTCGTTAATCCCCACGAATTATTCAGCTACCTGACGGCCGCCAAGGCACTCGAACGCTGGCAGGTCGACATGCCGTCATCTGCCAAACCAATTGTCGAAACGCCCGGCACAACCCGATACTTCAAACTTTTCGAGAATATACATACGGCCTACCATGCCCTGCACCAGCGCCTGAATGAGCAGCGACTGGCCTATCGGGGAATGGCCTACCGGATACTGGCGCAGCAGGTTGAACCGTTGATTCGTGATAACCTGGCCTATGAGCGCATTTATTTCGTAGGGTTTAATGCCCTGAGTAAAGCAGAAGAGCAAATTATCCGGGTGTTGGTCGATGCCAAAAAAGCCGAACTGATCTGGGATACTGACTTATATTACATGAATGACCGGCGGCAGGAAGCCGGCGAATTTCTGCGACGATACAAGGACAATGGCTGGCTTTTTTCGAAACAAAACCATGCCGATCTGGCGCAGCTGTCCAACAACCTGCTCGGTTCTGAAAAGAACATACGTGTCGTTGGGGTGCCTAATGCCAGCATGCAAACCAAGGTAGCTGGTAAGATTTATAGTGAATGGCAACGGGCCGACAACACAGGGCAGGGCAATTCTTCAACGCCCCCGCCGAAGACCGCTATCGTGCTGGCTGACGAAACGCTCCTGGTGCCGGTATTGTACGCGCTGGATGAAAACGTAACCGACCTGAACGTCACTATGGGTTTGTCGTTGCGTTCGTCGCTGTTATTTACGCTGGTCGATACGCTGTTTGAGATGCAGCGGACAGTCCATGAGTTTCGGACCAAAGACGGGCGCGACCTCAAGATTCCCAAGTTTCACCACCGCCATGTAGTGAAGCTGCTCAATCATCCGTTTTTGAAACAGTACGAGCGTATCCGGGGGCTGATGTGGCCGGGCAATGTCTTGCCAACGGGCGAAGTTCTGCCCCCCGAACCACTCTTTCAGTGGATTGCCAAAGAGATTGTTAAAAATCAGCGTGTTTACCTGACCGAGCGGGATATGCTGGAGTTAGGGCAGGATGACCCACTCGTGCGGGTGCTGTTCAGACGGTGGCCCAATGAGGAGCCGATGAAAGCCATTCGCACGTTTTATGACCTGATCGAGTTGCTGCGTGATGTGTATCGCACCAGTCAGGATGCCATCGAGATTGAGTACCTCTACCTTTTCTTTACCCTGCTCAAACAACTGGAAGCAACGCTGGACAGGCAGGGTGAAGGAACACAGGGAACCGGGCGTGGAGTACCGGTGCCCAAGGCACGAAATAGGGGGAAGGGGGGGGCTGTTATCCTGGATGCGGGCTTCCCGGCTCCCCTGCTTCATGTGCATGAACCGTCGGCCGCTGTTACCGTGCGCAGCCTGAAACAGTTTCTGTACGAACTGATCCGGCAAACGAGCATTCCGTTTACCAGTGAGGGAAAGAGCCAGTTGCAGATCATGGGTATGCTCGAAACACGGGTTCTGGATTTTGATCGGGTGATTATCCTGTCGGTGAACGAAGGAATTCTGCCGCAGTCCAGAAAACTAAACTCACTGATCCCGTTCGATATAGCGGCCGATGAGAATATAAAACTGCCAACCTACAGCGAACAGGAAGCCGTGATGGCCTACCACTTTTACCGGCTGCTGCAACGGGCCAGCGAAGTGGTGCTTCTGTACACAACCTCTACCGATGCATACGGGAACAGCAAAGGGGAGCCAAGCCGCTTTATTCGCCAGTTGGAACACGAGCTGGTGCCCCGCGCGAATGGGCGCATTCGGATAAGCTACCCAACGGTTCGGTTCGGTAAGGAAAGTGAGAAAAAGGAAACCAGTCTGACCGAGCTGAATGTGCCAAAAACCGAATCGGTGCGCGACGATCTCATTAACCTGCTCATCACGAAAGGCTTGTATCCTTCTTATCTGAACCAGTTCGTAAGTTGTTCCATGCGGTTTTACTTTAGCCGGATTGTAAACATCAGCGAAGAAGAAGATATCGAAGAAAAAATGGGAGCGGCCGAGTTCGGCAGCTGGCTGCACAAAGTGATGGAGCGGCTGGACCTTGAGTACCGCCTGAAATCTCTGCCCATCGACGAGTCGATCATTAAAACGCTGCTCGAAGAAGAGTTTGCCAGTACCAATAAGGGCCGGGTTATTGAATCGGGTATGAACCTGCTGCTTTACGATCTGGCGCAGAAACTAATGCTCGACTTTCAGCGGCAACAGAATGCGTTGCCCGGATTAACGGTCATCGGGACGGAGCAAACCCTCGAAACTTACCTTACTGTACCCATAGAGGGGCGGGGGACTATTCGGGTACGAATTGCGGGAAAAGTGGACCGTATCGAACGTCTGGGTGATCAAATTCGAATTGTCGATTATAAAACGGGCAAGGTTAAACTGTCCGAAAAAACGCCCAAAGACCTGAGCGATCGATTGCTGAGCGATGGGGGCGACGATGCCGGTAAGATGCGACAGTTGTGGCTGTACCGGTATCTGGCCCTAAAAAATATTAGTGAGTACGGGGGCTTACCCCGCGACCGGGCCAAACGGGATATTTTTAAGGCCGACGGTATGCCTGTCGAAGCTGGCTTTTATTCGTTCCGGGATGTGGATGGGGGCTTTAAAACAAATCCCGTTCGCTTTGGTGACAACGATAGCCCAAGTCAATACATTGAAGATTCGGAGGATTTACTTCGTCAACTGATACAACAACTGCTCGATCCAGAACAACCGTTCAAAAAAACAGACCAGATCGAGACCTGCCATTTTTGTGATTATAAGGGTATTTGCGGACGATAAGTAGCTCCGCGTAACTACTCCTTCCTTGGCAGCTATGCTGTCAATCGTGGTGGCATGTACATGACTAAGGCGTTTGTCAGCATTCGGACCTATTACTGAATGGTAAAAGGTACCTGGAAAGTTGGACACCGGTTTATAGCAGGCAGGATCTGTCTGCTACGGTTCTATTAATGAATAGGAAATCCCGAAACCGTACCAATGAGGCTATGCAGCTGAGACGTATAGGCATTCCGTCATATAACTGTCCTAAAATTTCCCTTAATCTTGGTATCGATAATCATCCGGGAAAGCGATAGTTCTTCAGTACAAAAAGCAGTGGTTCAGGATGCCACAGAATACTTCCGGAAAACGTATAGATATATTGTAAAGGGAAAGTATTTTAAAATAATGTTAAGTAGACATCAAAAACTTTCCTAAGTATGTAATAATTCCCTTATTATTATGAATTATTTATTAATAAGTATCCTGTAAATAGTATTTATTAATATAAAGTGTGGTGGATGGATTGTGTGGTGATTTCTGTTTTTCATAATTTACATTGAAACCACATGAAGTACATAAAAGAGCTGGACGCGCTAAGAGCTCTGGCGATTATGTCGGTCATTATGAATCACTGGTTTCCTGGTGGCAGCCTGCTGAACAATTTATCAGAATGGGTTGATGCGCCAAATATATTTTTTACGATCAGCGGCTTTCTGGTTACCAAAATTTTATTAAATGATCGGCTCAAGGCAGAAAAATTGGCTCTTCCCTATTATGTGGTATACAGGACCTTTTTCATTAAGCGAGCTTTACGCATATTTCCAGCCTACTACCTAACGATTCTACTGACTTATCTACTGATTCCAGGTAGTCGGGCACCAATGGGGTATCTAAGTTGCCTGACTTTTACTACTAATTTTTACATCTATATTCATAAGGAGTGGGGGGATATGGGCCATTTATGGTCAATGGGTGTTGAGCAACAGTTCTATTTACTTTGGCCCTTACTCATTCTGTTAACGAGCAGGAAGTACTTGTTGCCTGCCATCGCTTCAATGGTCATTGTTGGCATAGTAAGCCAGCGTATGTCTCCCTCTGATGATTTTGCACACATACTGCCTTACACAGTTTTGGATACACTCGGACTGGGTGCTCTCCTGGCCTGGCTGATTACATTCAAGCCGGAATGGCTCAATCGGGTCCATAAAATTTTGTTGCCTGTAGGAATCGTAAGTTTCCTGCAAATTATATGCAATTCAGTCGGTCTTGGCGATGGCTACATCCCGCTCTATAACAGAACTTTGGTGGCACTGATAACGATTTCGTTGATTACGTACTTTATGATGATGGGTACTCGTTCCAGTTACCCATTTTCGTTCTTATTTAGAAATAAATTCTTACTCTTTATTGGAAAAATTAGCTATGGTATCTACCTCTATCATTTGGTTTTTTACATCTATTTCTGGGAGTTTTTAAAGCCGATTAGTGCTCATCTGCCGTCATTTATTCGCAGCTCACAGTACAGTTTTATTGCAGGCGGCATGGCCCTGCTAATTGGCATAGCCTGGTTATCCTGGAAATATATCGAATTGCCTATTTCTGATTTGAAACGGTTTGTGACTGTCAGACCCCTTCCTCTCCAACATACAGAGGCTGTCTGACGCGTAAATACCTGCTTCTTACTACTGTCGCCGTACAGCATTTCTTTGTGATAAATAGCTGCGGTCTTCAGCCTTTTTCAGCAGAAACAAAAGCAATAGTTTCCCGTCTGTATAAAAGAAAAAACGCCCTCAATCCTCAGGGAGAAGGCGTTTTTTGCTGTATTTTGAATACAACCTGAATTGAAAAAAGCAATTTTGTGTGCTGCCCTAGCAACATGTGGAACAAAATTGGTAAATAAAAAGATAAAATACAACTTTTCTGATAAAAATATAGAAAGTAATGCCTCAAGTATCCGCGATCAATTCATTTCGAAAACAACATTCACGGCTTTTGTAAGCCAAAACGTTTGGGTAATAGTCGCGACGGGGCGGTTAAGGTCCGTAGTATAGGAAGTCAAATAGAATTTATTTTGATTGGCCCGTACATAGCCATTGGACTCTTTTTTGTCAAAATCATCAAGTCGGGCCACCCGACTTGTGCTGTTCATAGACAAGGTGAATATCTGTTGCATCGCCGTACGAAGGATTCACGTTCAGCGAAGATTTGTCACAGCCTCCTCAAATGCATTGCCAAGGGCCAATAAATGAATGTCAGTTGATTGGGCAATAGCTGCTAACGAGCCTAGCAACAGGCTACTAAGAATTGATACGGCTTTTACAAGATGAAGATTCGTAGGAAATTTCTTGAGCGAGTCATGCCTGGCTATACCGGTCGGTAAGCGGCTATAATTGAATTGCGTTATACCTTCGGAAAGTTCAAAAACGTCTGTCTAGGTGGCCGATAGTTTTTCCCCAGCGGTTAGGTCAGACGAGGGCAACAAAATGCTTCTGATTAAGGGGAAGATTGTCGGCATTCCAGTCTATGTCGTTGACGAAAGCAGCGGCCCGAACGGGGCAGTCAGCAACGCGGCAGTAATGGCAGCACTCTTTCTCGCATGGATCGGTATGTACAAAAATTTCGACTTCGCCCCGGAAGCCGTCTTTGAGGGTGTCTTCAAAATGATGCACCTCTTCGTGTACCTGCGTCAGTGTCCAGTAATAGGGTAGCGTAAGGTGGCAGTCGATATGCAGATCGGCCCCGTATTTCTGAACCCGTAAGTTATGAACGTCGATCCAGTTATGGTCTTTGTGGACGTTCAGGAGGGTAACAACCCGGTGAAGGGTGGGCACGTCGGCTTCGTCCATGAGCCGTGCCACCGACTGACGGGTAATCTGAAACCCATTGTAAATAATAACAATGGAAAGGATGACGGAAAGCGCACTGTCGATCCAATGTTTACCGGTGTAGCCCACCAGCGCAACGCCCGCCATAACGACCACACTGCTGAAGGTGTCGGTGAGCAGGTGTTTGCCATCGGCAGTAAGGGCTGCCGAATCCGTCTGGGTACCCGACCGGATGAGCATCCAGCCCACAAAGGCGTTTGCTACGGCTGTGATACCAATCAGAACAAACCCCCAATCCAGATTGGTGAGTTCTTTCGGTTCAAAAAAGCTAAGAACAGCCTGCCAGACGATAACCAGGCCTGCCGAGAGGATCATGGCACCCTCAAAGCCCGAGGACAGGAACTCTATTTTCCCGTGCCCGTAGGGGTGGTTCAAGTCACGGGGCTGACCGGCCAGATAAATACTGTAAAAGGCAAAACCACTGGCAATTACGTTCACGATCGACTCAACGGCATCACTTAGAATAGACGTTGAATAGGTTAGAAAGTAGGCCGTGAATTTGAGTGCCAGCAGCGTAATACTCAGTCCCAGCGAGATGCCCATCCAGCGGTATTTAGTTTGTTGGCTGGCGCTCATGAAGCCTTATAGAATAGATGATAGATACTGCAAAGCTAACAATTCGTATGGGTATTGTTCGTACTTTCGCCGATATGAAATCGACTGAAAACCCCTGGCAGACGCTCAATTCATCCGTACCATACGAAAATCCCTGGCTCTCAATCCGTCACGAAGAGGTGATAACGCCCGCCGGAACCCCCGGAATTTATGGCGTTGTCAGCTTTAAAAACAAAGCCGTTGGCGTAGTTCCCATTGATGCCGACGGCAACACCTATCTGGTGGGGCAGTACCGCTATGCATTAAATGAATATTCGTGGGAAATACCCGAAGGAGGTTCTCCGCTGGGTACGGTTCCTCTTGATTCAGCCAAGCGGGAACTTAAAGAAGAAACGGGCCTCGAAGCGAAAACCTGGACGGAAATAGCCCGCATTCATACCTCAAATTCAGCTACCGACGAAGAAGGATTCCTGTACATAGCGGAAGACCTGACAGAAGGCGAGCATGAACCTGAAGATACCGAAGACCTGCGCCTGTGGAAACTCCCGCTCACCGAGGCTATTGACATGGCAATGACCAGCCGGATTACTGACGCCTTGAGTGTAAGCGCGCTGTTGATTGTTGCCCGACTGCGGGGAATCTAAACTTAGTGTGGTATTTGTGGTTTGTTAGATGATGTTCTGTAAAGGTTACCCAGCGCATCAACTGACAAACCACAAACGATAAACTTCAAACAATAAACTATCTGTGTTCTTACCAATTTTTTTCGGTTTCCTGGTGGGCGTTGCGCTTTGCCTGACGTTCGGAACGGTATTCTTTGCCCTGATCCAAAACAGCGTTGACAATGGGTTTCGCTCGGGCATGAAGATCGTTCTGGGGGTTATTACCGGCGATACGCTCTTTGTTCTGGCCGCTCTGCTGGGTACCGCTTTTATCCCGAAAGTGCAGGGTTTTGAAAACATCATGGCCGCCGTTGGCGTAATTTTTCTGGTTGCCATGGGCCTGGTCAATATCCTGAAAGGAACACCCCGGCTCGCCTATCCAAAAACCAGTTTCGGTAATTTCGTTTACTATTTCACAACGGGCTTTTTTCTGAACGCACTCAACCCCGTAAACTTCGTTTCGTGGGTAGCTATCGTTGCCTATATCCGTTCACACCTGCACTACTCAGAAATACAACAGTATGGCTTCATGATTGCCGCACTCGTTGGCGTCTTTGTGACCGAATCGGCACTGGCTTATTACGCCAACCGGCTCAAGCGACTCTTCACACCGCGTGTTGTTCTGATCTTCAACCGCACGACCGGCGTGGTCTTTCTGATCGGAGCTGCCAACATCGCCTACACCCGCCTGCTGGAACCCCTGTCGAAGGCGCTGAACTGGTGAAAGAGGGTAATAAGAGTCAGGAGCGAGTATTGGGAGGGCGGACCGGCGTTAGCAATAACATAGTGTCAGCCTCCCAATACTCGCTCCTGACTCCTCACTCCTTAGATAAAAACGCTTCCCACTCTGCGACCATACCTTTTTTCAGGACCCGGGGAAATTTATTCTGGCCACCCATCTTGCCTCTGGAGGCCATCCAATCGTAAAAAGTTTGGGTGGGAAGTACCGTCACGCTGATATCTTTCAGGGCGTGCCTACGCTCTACGGCATAGTCGTCGTTGAGTTCTTTTAATCGGGCATCCAGACGATCGCGAAGGGCGTTGGCATCTACCGCGTCATTCGTTCCGATATACCAGTGGTGGGCAAAGAGTGTATCGTGCGTTACGCCCGCAACGGTGAACTCCCGAATGGAGATGCTCAACTCTTCAGATACCATTTCAATGGCCTTGTTCATGTTGTCGACGGACAGGTGCTCGCCACATAAGCTTAAAAAATGCTTGGTCCGTCCCGTGATGACAATCTCTGCATTTTTCTTATCGACAAATCGTATGGTGTCGCCAATTAAGTAACGCCAGGCACCCGAGCAGGTTGAAATAAGAAGGGCGTATTCCTTGCCTTCTTCCACCTCGTCGATCATGAGGGTCTCGGGCGTCTCGGTGAGCTCGCCGTCTGACGAGAAATTTTGCTCATTAAACGGGATGAACTCGAAAAAAAGCCCGTTGTTCAACACCAGTTGCATCCCTTCTGCATTAGGATGGGTCTGGTAGGCAATGAAACCTTCCGAAGCAAGATAGGTTTCGATGTAGGTGATGGGGTGGGCGAGGAGTTTCTCAAAACCCTGCCGGTATGGTTCGAACGAAACACCCCCATGGCAAAATACCATCAGGTTGGGCCAAATGTCATGAATGGTCTTTACCTTGTAACGGGCAATGATTTTCTCCATCAGCAACTGAATCCAGGCGGGTACACCCACTACATAACCAATGTCCCAACTGGCAGCCTGTTCCGTAATTTCATCCAGCTTGAGCGCCCAGTCCCGCTCCTGAGCAATATCCCGTCCTGGTTTGTAGAACCGCTCGAACCATAACGGAATTTTGCTGGCGGTTATACCGCTTAAATCGCCTTCATAGTGACCCTCCCGGACGCTCAGGTCTGTGCTGCCACCAAGCATGAGACAGCCTTTCTCGTACAGGGTTGAGGGTAAGTTCTGGTATTTACCCAGCGTCAGAATCTGGCGGATGCTGGTACGCTGGATAGCCTTGGACATGGCCTTCGTAACGGGTATATACTTGGTAGCCGCTTCTGAAGTGCCCGAACTGAGGGCGAAGTATTTGACCCGGCCCGGCCAGGCCACGTTTTTCTCACCGGCCAGTGTCTGTTTCCACCATCCATCGAACATTTTATTGTAGTCATGGATGGGTACGTGCTGCTTGTACTTTTGGTAATATTCGCGATCGTTGCCAAACTCGGCCGCACGGAGCAGGTCGTCAAATTGGTACGCTTCACCGAATTTAGTGAACTGTGCTTTTCGGATGAGCTTCCGGAAGACTTTGCGCTGCTGGCGAACAGGACTGAACGTTCGCAGTCGGACGACATTCGTTAACCGAATCCCGTTTTTGAGCATACTACCTAATAAAGCCATAGTTTATGTATGATATAGGATACAGGATGTATGATATAGGCTATATGAGGCAGGATGCAGCTGGCGGGAAAGCAATACATCATACATCCTATATCCTACATCATATTGCCTGCATCGTTAAAGTTTCCACTCGTTCAACGTATCGAGCATACCGTAAGCGGTGAGGTCGTATTTGCAGGGTACTACCGAGGTATAATTCTGCGAGAGAGCATACTCGTCTGTATCCTCGGCATGGGTGTCGAAATTAACGAAATCGCCCGCCAGCCAGAAGTACCGACGGCCATGGGGATCGCGTCGTTCATCGAACACTTCCTGCCATTTGGCATTCGCCTGCCGACAAATCCGGATGCCTTTCAAGGGTTCGGCGGTGCGGGCCGGGAAGTTAACGTTCAAGGCCGTCCCCCGGTCAACGCCCCGTTCGAGTACGTTACGGGCAATGGTCAGGATGTGCTCGTGGGTATGCGAAAAATCGGGGTTGTGGGTGAAGTCACCAAGCGAAAAGCCGATGGCCGGTATGCCCTCAATGGCCGCTTCGATAGCCGCCGACATTGTGCCCGAATACAGAATGCTGATGGATGAATTGCTGCCGTGGTTGATGCCGCTCACCACCAGATCGGGAGCGCGGTCTTTCAGGACATGGTTTTTTGCCAGCTTGACGCAGTCTGCCGGGGTGCCGGAACATTCGTAAGCGGGAACATCACCAAAAATGTCGGATGGGTAAAGTCGGATCGGGTTCGAAATCGTAATCGCGTGGCCCATTCCCGACTGCGGGCTGTTGGGGGCTACCACCACTACGGAGCCGAGTTGTTTCATTAGGTCAACGAGTGTACGGATGCCGTGGGAGGTAATTCCGTCGTCGTTTGTTATTAAAATCAGCGGTTTTTTATCAGACATACAATCAGGATATCAAGGATCAATTGCGGATAACAGTAGTGGTCAATCGCTTACATACCAACAGGGCTGGCTTACTATCTGTCACCTGCTTTTCACACCGCTAAACTACGCAAATACGCCGGAACGCTGGCCGAAAGTTAGGGTTAGGGTAGAACGGGAGCCCAATGATTTACCGGCAGGAGGGTGAGATGAACCAGCTATATGGCCTGTGATTCTGTTTAGTGAACAGGTTTTTTTAGGAAAGGTGCCGCTTTTTAAACTGAAGAGGATTCTCGCCGGTTACCCGTCGAAAAATTTTGTTGAAATAAGAGAGGCTTTCAAAGCCACAGGCAAAACAGGCTTCCGTTACGGTACTGTCGACCAGTAGTAATTTTTGTGCCTGATTGACGCGGTATTGATTCAGGAATTGGGTGAAGGTTAGTCGGGTCATTCGCTTAAAATACCGGCAGAAAGCGGCTTCGGTTAGGTTAGCGATGGCGGCAACGTCGGCAATCGACAGATGGCAGCTGTAATGCTCGGCAATAAACTGGTTTACGCGTTTGAGCCGCTGTTGTTCCGTTAGCTTGTAGGTGGCACTGACCGCTTCGCCATGAAGGGATACTGATTCCGTGCTGGTTGCCAGGCGTTGAAAAATGGACAGTAGTTGCATAAGCCGTTCAAAAGGAGGAAGGTCAGCCAATTGGTGAAGTTGTTCACCCACAACCTGCTTGGTATGCCCATAAAAGGAAATGCCCGATCGGGCGCGTTCAAAAAGTTGGGTAATGGCCGCAAACTCGGGAGCCTGCCAGAGTACCTCGCCCAGAAAATCTTCTTTTAGCTGGACAACGACCTTTTTATGGTCTGTTTTGACCCCATAATCAAAATTTAAGTGCGGAATATTGGGCCCGATAAAAACCAGATCGCTGCCTTCGTAACGGGAAATGTGATCACCAACATGACGGGTACCATTGGCCCCTTCAATGTAAACGATTTCGTATTCAGGGTGGTAATGCCATAGGAAGACGTCGCTCAGCTGTGGCGTCAATAACAAATGAAACGAACTGTTGGCGTCAGGGCAAATTTGCTCAAGGGCGACTTTCATATATTCGTCTATTTTGCTGTTAAATGACAGATTACTGATGAGACTGCTAATAAAAGAGCAATATAGTGCAAAAAACAGCCAAATCTGTTTTAACACAGCCGCCTTATAAGGTACTAACTTTGATTCATCAAATCCCCTAAAACCTCAATAACGCATGGAAACGATGCAGCCCACAATGACTCCCACAAGGACGCCTGCTACAATGATTCCCGACAATGCTCACAAAGACATCCCCGGAAACCCATCGACCGCAACTAGCAGTAAACTGAGATTAAGTGATCGCTCGGAAGGCGGGAAACCGCTCCGGGTGTTGACAGAAGCAGATTGGCAATTCTGGAAAGAGAATGGCTATATCGTCGTTAAGCAGGCAGTACCTAAAGAAAACGCTGAGCGGCTGGCTCAGCTGATTTGGGAATTTGAAGAAAAAGACCCGAACGACCCCTCCACCTGGTATGCACCCCCCCGGGCCGAGATGAAGATGAAAGAGCTAACCAACAGCGGTATGGTTGAACTGTACAACCACCAGTTTGAGTGGGACAACCGGCAGTACCCACGAGTCTATGACGCCTTTGTAGACATTTGGGGAACCGAGAAGTTATGGGTAACCATCGATCGCGCCAACCTGAATTTTCCTGTCCGGCCAGGGCACGAATTTAAAGGGTTCATCCACTGGGATTACGACCCCGAAACCCGCCCGCAAAACGTACAGGGCGTACTGGCACTGGCCGACCAGACGGATGAGAACATGGGTGGCTTTCAGTGTATCCCGGAACTCTACCGGACGTACGATACCTGGAAGCTAACGCAGCCCGATGACCGGGATCATTTCAAGCCCGATACTACGGGTTTCGACTTCGTAAAAGTGAAAATGGAAGCAGGTGATCTCCTGATCTTTAACAGCACCCAGCCACACGGTATCCGCCCCAACCTGTCGACTGACAAAGTGCGCATTGCGCAGTACATTTCCATGATGCCCGCCGAAGAAGACAACGAGGCCTTGCGGCAATGGCGCATTATGTCGTGGCGTGATCGGCAGGCTCCCGAAGGATACGCTTTTCCGGGCGACCCCCGAAATTGGGAGAAGGAACGGTACCAAACCGCCGAGTTATCCCCCCTCGGACGCAGACTGCTTGGCCTGGATAGGTGGGAGTAAGGACCGCCTGACCGAATCTACCGGATGAAGAGGATTCATGCCCAGATGCATCCTGGTCGGGGGCTGGTCCGGATTAATGAGGCCTGAAAAAAGCCTGATTAACCACAACGATGGTTAATCAGGCTTTTTTCAGGCCTCAACTTGATGATCCTATCTCGACTAAAGGACAAACGCGAACCCGTTGGATTACAAATTTACTTCTGCGCGTTGACCCAGTCGACTTTTGAAGCCCTGGATTGGAGAGTAGCTTTGCGTTTGTTTACCATAATAACCCGTTCCATCATAAGGGCGGAGGTTGGGGTCTTCTTTGCAGGCATCGGTACAGGTACCGCCGTAGGCATCACCACAGGATTCGCAAAGGGTAACGTGGTTGTTGCAAACGGGACTGGCGCAGTTGATCATCCGGCTTGTGGGGGTGCCGCAACGGTAGCAAACCGACACGGTAACCGGGTTTATCTGGTTTACGGGCACCGTAACGCGGTTATCGAATACGTAGCATTCGCCGTCAAAGTCTTCCCCACCCGTTTCCAGACCGTATCGGATAATGCCGCCGTGAAGCTGGTACACATTTTCAAACCCTTGTGCCAGCAGGTAAGCAGATGCTTTCTCGCATTTAATGCCTCCTGTGCAGTAGGTAATTATTTTTTTGTCACGCAAGTGATCGAGTTCATGAACATGGTCCGGCAGTTCACGCAGGTTTTCCATGTCGAAGGTGATGGCACCTTTAAACTTGCCGACCTCATGCTCATAATTAGACCGCATGTCGACCAGAACTACATCCGGATCGTTTTTCAACTGGCGGAAATCTTCCGGTTCCAGGTAAACACCGGTTTGCTGTAGCGGATCTACCGGTAAATCAGAATGGACAATTTCGGGTTTTACCCGTACGTGTAGTTTCTGAAACGTATGGCCATCGCTTTCGTCAACTTTAAAGGAAATACCGGCAAAGCGCGGATCGGCTTTGAGGGTTTCCATATAGGCTTCACAATCGGCCGTGAGTCCGGATACGGTTCCGTTCAATCCTTCAGGAGCCACAATAATCCGCCCAAGAAGATTCAGGCGGAGGCACAACAAGTGATGCTCTTCCCGGTAGTGCTCAGGGTTTTCGATGGGCGAATAGATATAGTACAGGAGGACGCGGTACGGTTTCATAGCTACAGCAAAATGTCTGACAACGTGGTAAATAAGTTTACCTTAATCCGACAGTGTCGTCGGGAAATCCGGTCAGTGAAAAACGACTGATTTTTATTTATATGTACAAAATTAAACCCAATTTGCTAAAGTTGGTTCCTTAGAATGGAGCTCCTTCCACTGTTCACGCTTTACTGGCATCGTATGCATATCGCTATCACAGGAAACATTGGTGCGGGTAAAACGACCCTTGCCGAACAACTAGCCGCTTATTATGGGTGGGAGGTATTGTACGAAGCGGTGGAAGGTAACCCCTATCTGGCTGATTTTTATAGCGATATGCCACGCTGGTCGTTCAATCTTCAGATTTATTTCCTGAACAGTCGATTTCTACAGGTAAAACGAATTATTGATATTCAGGCTTCTAATCAACGCCTGTCGTTTCAAACCGGATCTGGTGAGCTTGATGCGCCCCAGCCTGGCGCCGGCAGTCGGCATACTGTCGTGCAGGATCGAACCATTTATGAGGATGCCGCCATTTTTGCCCGAAACCTGTACGTAAGTGGCGATATGAGTGAGCGTGACTACAACACGTACAGCCAACTCTTTGCCAACATGATGAGTCTCGTTCGCCCACCCGATCTAATGATTTATTTACGCGCCAGTTTGCCTAAACTTCGGGAGCAGATAAAAAAACGAGGGCGGTTGTTCGAGCAATCCATCAGTGATGAGTATCTGGGAAGTTTGAATCAACTCTACGAGGAGTTTATCGCGTCTTACAAACTGGGCCCTTTATTGATTCTTGATGTGGATACGCTGGATTTTGCCAAACATCCGGCTGATTTCGAGTACGTTGTAGAGCAGATAAATAAACGGTTCGAAAATAATCCAGTTTAAATACTTAACAATAACCAGCCAGTTAGGTCGAATCAAAACGCCCACATATGCTGAGCTGGGTAACTGGTTTAAAAAGACAGACCGCTTCTCGGTAAGAATGCGGCCTGTCGGGTGTGGAGAGCGGAAAGAATAGTATATACGATTAGTAGAGTAATTTGGATTGCTCAAAAACAGATTTTTTGAATGATCTATTTGCTACGTTGGGGCTATTCGTCTGACAGCGAGCTCTATCGATACAACTGTAACTGAGTTGAAACAGGCCTTTTACTGAGCGTAAGAACGCATGGCCCGTAATCCCAGCAAAGGCCCGGGAATTAGCAGGTAGAAAATCCATTCGGATAACCCAATCTTGCCGATCAGCCAGGCCATCAGTTGAATGGACAGTACTGTCAGGAAGAAGCCGAAGCAGGTAACAAGCGTTAAAATACTCCCCCGATTATCGACAAAAGCATTACTGGCAACCAGCGTTGAAAACTGGGGCGAGTCTCCAGCCGCAGCGGCTCCCCAGAGCAGTAAGAAGAAACCGAACAGGTAAGGTGGCAACGCCAGCACGAATGGCAGCAGTACAATACACAGACCTGAGACGAGCAAAAAGTACCGGGCCACCCGGTCACTACCGATCCGTAAAGCCAGAAAACCTCCGCCGACACATCCCGCAGCTCCCGCAGCAATGGTTCCAAACGCCCAAAGCGCGATCGATGTATTATTTGTCGGGTGTTGCTGACTGTAGTAAACTACTAATGTGGGTAGAAAGGCCCAAAATGTATAGAGTTCCCACATATGCCCAAAGTAACCCAACATGGCTGGACGAAAGGCTGAGGGCTTCCATACAGCCAGAAGAGCCTCGAAGCGAAAGAGGTTACCAGACCTTTTTACTGGAGTTGAATGTACCGCCAGAACTAGCAGAACACCACCGCTTATTGCGAGTAAACTGACCGATAGGAGCAAGGTACGATAGGGTAGATTTCCACCCAATCCACGGATCAGGTGCGGGAAGGCAGTACCCAATACCAGCGCGCCAACCAGAAAGCCCATTGCCTTCCCTAAGTCGGCTTTAAACCGATCGGCGGCAATCTTCATGCCGACAGGATAGACCCCTGCCAGAAAGAAACCCGTCATGAACCGGCTCCCTAATAGTGTTTCTGCATTCAACGGTAGCAGAAGCCACACTAGATTAACGAAAGCTGCCAGCAATACAGATACCAGAAATACATGGGTCGAACGAAAACGGTCGGGTATGGCTAAAATGGCATAGGTAAGTGTGCCGATAATGAACCCAAGCTGTACCGATGAGGTAATCCAGCCCGTCAGGCTGGTCGTTTTGAGCAGCGTTTGCAATTCGGGCAGGATCGCATTGCCCGCAAACCAAAGGGAAGTACCCGCAAATTGAGCAAAGACAATAACAAGCAATTGACCTCTGGTACCGGAAGAAGCAAGCATTTTCAAAGATAGGCATTGATCGGCCACAAGCGGCTACAGGTAAGTACTGCTTGCTCGAAAATGCGAAAACTTAACGACCCCGGTTACGTATTCTTTTCGTAACGGATAACAAATTTGTTAGCACCAGCAAAAGATAGTATCTGACAGTAAGCTGGTTATCTACCTTTTATAGAATGGTGTCGGATTGGTAAAACACTGTCTGTTAGGCGATTAAATGTGGTAGCCCCGGTTATAAAATGAATGGATTGAAAAGTTTTTCTGGAAGCACTATGACTATTGCTGACCGACTTAGTCAAAGTGTCGACATTCTACCATTTACAGCTGACTAATGAAACGAGTTATAGTTAAACAGTATGCTTGCTGTTTAGGACTGCTGCTGAGTTTGACCGTATTTTCTGTGCAAGCCCAGCCTAAACTTTTTGAAGGAGCTAACATGATTTTGATCACGACTGATCTGGCCGACAAGGAGGCTTATTTAGTCGTTGGGCGTATATTGACTGAGCAGGGAATCTTATTTTCGGCAGGTGATGATTGTTTACAGATTGCCTTGCCGGTCAGCACCGGAGAAATTAACCGGAAGATCGAGTTTATGGGTCATTTAGCGGTCACCGCCGGTCTTGTTAAATTAACCGGTAGCATGCAGTCACCTGCCGAATCCGTGAATAAACAGCCGATGAAAGCGACACCATTATCGTTTGGCTATACGAAAGATAAACGTAAAACTTCGCTTTCGCATGAAGGGTTTTTATACCTTAACGAGATTGCTAAAAAGCTTTATAGACCTTTGCATGGCGTTATCAGTTATAAAATTCAAGTGCCGCCAGCAGAGGAGCCAACGGATTATTAGTCTCTTCCTGAATTTAGACGATCAGTAGATTCGTCCAAAAATCAAGTATTTATCCAACAAGCCTAGAAGGGGAGTGGTCTTCGATGACAATAAACGGATCGGTAACAAAAAAAGCGCTCACCCCTAAGGTAAACGCTTGATTTGTACACTATTATGTGACCACGGGGAGACTCGAACTCCCATGCCTTGCAGCACCACCCCCTCAAGATGGCGTGTCTACCAGTTTCACCACGTGGCCGTTTTTTTGTTCTGGGTGCAAAGATAGTATTCTTCTCATGTTTTGTCAACCTCAGTTCGGAATCTTTTGCTTTTTTCGCTCAGGATGGCCCAAAAATGGGCAATTTTTCGTACTTTTAACTTTGTAAACCACGTTTAAAAGTCCAAGTAGTATGGCACTTGAATTAATCGGAAAACTCATAAAAGTTCTGCCTGAAGTATCGGGGCAAAGCCAAAAAGGTCCCTGGAGTAAGCAGGAATTCGTTATTGAAACGCTTGATGCATCCTATCCAAAGAAAGTATGCCTGACGGCTTGGGGCGATAAAGTTGCAGATCTGAAACAGTACGCCAACGGCGATACGCTGAAGGCCACCTTTAGTGCCGAATCCCGCGAATACAACGAGCGCTGGTATACCGAGCTGCGGGCGTTTCGCATTGAGTTAGCCGAAGGTGAAGCTGGGGCTGCCCCCGCGCCACGGTCGGCTCCAGCACAACAGCCGCGGTCGGCTCAGTCGAATCAACCCGCTGCCGTGTCGTTCAACTCAGCCTTCGATGAAGAAAGTAACGATCTGCCATTCTAAGCAGGTTGGATACGAAAAAAGCCGCTAGAAGCGGCTTTTTTCATTTCGTGATTCGGCTGGGATTCGAACCCAGGACCCATACATTAAAAGTGTATTGCTCTACCAGCTGAGCTACCAAATCGGTTGAACGTCCGTCCGTTTCTGGGGTGGTTGTTCTTAATTGTGGTGCAAAACTATGGCCTTATTTCGTTCGTTGCAAGCTATTCCTCTTAAAATAAGTCTATTTTTTTGTTTTTTTTCGGGACTCGCTGATGCACAGATAGTTTCAGTGGACTCCATCAAACGTGCCGATTCGCTGTTTATTGCCGGAGATCAGGTAAATGCCGCACGAATCTATGAAATGGCTTTAGCCGAGGGGCACACGGCTACTGATCCCATGCTGTTGAAATTGGCCAGTGCTTACGAACAACAGAGCGACGTTCCCCGGTTGCTCTACTACCTCGATGTGTATTTCGAACGCCACCCCGACGATATTGTGCTGCGTCGGATGAACGACATCGCCCGAGCCAATAACCTAACCGGATACGAAACGGATGACCTGAACTATTTCTATCTCTTTTATCGGAAATACGGCCTTTATTTTCTGCTGTTTCTGCTTATACCGGCGGGCTACGTTTTCACGGTCCTTATGCTTAAACTGGTACGAAAACAGTCGGTGTTCAGGAGGCAGAAATGGATTTTCTTCGCATACCTTATTTTGCTATTGATCTTTACGAACCTGCCGGAAGGCATTCAGTCCGGAATAACCAGCCATGACCGGGTCCTGCTCCGAACAGACCCCTCCGCAGCTGCCCCAATCGTTGAGGTCATCGGGCGCGGTCACAAGCTTAGTATCCTGGGTACAAAGGACATTTACCTGCGTGTGTTATGGCACAACAAGCTTTATTTCATCCGCCGGGATAATGTGTGGATTATTTGAGGAGCGAGGAGTGAGTAGCAGGAGGGCTGACGCAGGCACTTAAAGTGCTCTTTTTAGCTTGCGTCATCCCTCCTGCTACTCACTCCTGACTACTTTTTCAAAGGAGAGTCTTTCTCTTTTGCCAGGGTATTGTAAACCAGTTTGTCCATCAGTTTAGGCAGCCACTTGTTCAGAAACACGGTGAATTTGCCTTGCGCGGTCAGGATGAGTTCGCGTTTGCGGGTCTTTACCGCCTGTAAAATGTGGTCGGCGCATTCTTCTGCACTCATCATATTACTTTCATCCCGCATGGTTTCGCCTTTAGCCTGCCCGTGGGCATCGAGCGCCGAAAAACGGATGTTGGAAGCCGTAAAGCCCGGACAGGCGGTCAAAACGTGAACACCCGTGTGCAGCAACTCGGTCCGTACGGCTTCGAGAAAGCCATTCATCGCGAACTTCGAGGCCGAATAACCACTGCGAACGGGTAAGCCCCGATAACCGGCAATCGATGAGATACCCACAATGGACCCTTTAGCTTCCTGGATGTACGGCAGCGCATAGCGGGTAGCATACACCGTACCCATGAAATTAATATCCATGACCTTCTGAATAACAGCCGGGTCTGTATCGATTAGCATGGAGCGCATGCTGATGCCCGCATTATTGATCAGGATGTCCAGCCGCCCGAAGCGGGCAATCGTCTGGTCGATGAGTTGTTTGACATCGGATTCAACACTAACATCAGCCGTTAGCGATAAAGTGTTGATCCCGGCCTGGCGGAGTTCGTCACTCACCAGCTGAAGTGCGTCCGCCTTGCGGGCACAAATAACAATAGTAGCTCCTTCACGACCGAAGGCAAAGGCAAGCGCCCGACCAATGCCTGAAGAAGCACCGGTAATGAGAACGATTTTATCTTTCATAATTGCAGTCGCGAAGATACAACTTTAGTGTAGCTGGCAATTGCTTGCCGAATCATCGCATCAAGGTAAGTGGACCTTTGAAGGTCCGCTTTGAGGTCAGGAGGAGGTAATAATAGGTGCCAACGGGTGAGCTGGTGCCGTACCAGCGGAATTTGGGATCGGATGATTTAAAGACGGTCTGCCCCCAGCGATTCGTTATCTCAATGGAATTGAACTGCTCATCGCAGGAGTTTTCCGGTAAGTCTTTAATGGCAAAAAAGTCATTGATACCGTCGCCATTGGGCGTGAAGATGTTCGGTACTTTTATTTCGGCATTAAAAGATGGGTTTTTGACCGTAAACGTTACCGTCGTTAAAGCGGTATGATTAGGTTGACACGAACGATCATCGACCACAAAATCGACCACAAAGGTGGCTTCGGCTTTTCCGGCCATCAGGGCGCAGGTTGGTTTCCAGTCGAAAGGCGATTGCAGGGTAGGCAGGCCAAATTTGTTGGTAAAAGCCATTCCTGCCTCTTTAATATCAAACCCTCGCCCAACGGCGGTAAGCTTTAATGTATCCCGGTCTGCGTCGTTACCCAGCACATCGAAAGTAGTGCGTCCGTCGGTTTCACTGGTACTTACGCTCAGCTCCACAACCTGAGAGGCTAGTGTCGTTCGTACAGTGGGTGGGGTACTGGGAAGACCCGTGGCCGCCAGGTTCACCGTAACGGTATCTCGAAGGTTGCGATTACAGCGGGTGTCGGTCACAATAAAATCGACGATATAACCCGCCTGGGTAGCCTGGGTGCAGGTTGGTTTCCACAGAAAAGGCTGCGATACTTTCCCGACTCCCGAAGCCGACCCAAAACTCATTCCGGCCTGTGAGAGCGTAAAGCCGCGTCCAACGGCCTGAATCGTTACATTGTCGTTGTCGATGTCCGTGCCGAAAGCGTTGAACGTCAGGGATGAGCCTACCGTAATACTTGCTTTGTTGTTGGGCAGATCTGTAGCGGCAACGGGTTTATTATTCGCCGATGGGATAATATTCAGCCGAATACTTATCGTATCGCTGAGGCCCTGTGGACAGCCATCGTCCGTAGCCCGAATCAGTAATGTAATGGGGGTTCCATTGCCTCCTACGCATCGCCCGAAACAGAATTTCGCCTGTAGGGTGTCGCGGTTGGTGCGGGTGGTTAATTCACCGGGAGTCAGGGTAAGACCGGGCAACGAGCCGCTCATGTTGATGATCGAAATGCGTTGGTTTGGGTCGAGGTCGGTGATGTACAAACTCAGGCAGTTTGTATCTTGTTCGGCTAGGGTGAGTACGGTGCCTTCTTTATAAAACTGTTTCTGATCATTCGGCCTAAACAGCAACTGGGGCGGGTTGTTTTTGGGACAGTCAACGACCAGCACCTGAAAGTCGCGCCGGACGCGACCAATTTGTTTGCCAGCTCGAAATTCGCCGACCTCAACGGAAAAAACGAATAATCCCGCCCGGTCCGGAGTGACGCTGAGCAGCCCCGTTCGGGCGTTTACCCGCAGAGGAACGGTTCCCGGTATTTCGTTCGCAAGGGAGATGCCGTTCGTCCACCGGATTGGTGGGTAGGGACCAGCTGAAAAGGACGGGTTCGCTATTGTAGAGCCTGCACCGGGATTTGGGGAATTGGTCGTACTGAAACCATTGTAGGGTGTTGCCAGTGCGTACGTCAAACTATCGCCATCGGCGTCTCTGGCACTGAAATCAAGTGTGAATGGTTGGCCAACGCAGGCGTAATCCCCTTTAGGAACGGTAAACACGGGTGATGAATTGACGAAGCGGGTCTGCCCCGAAATAATAGCCGGAAATTCCAGGTAAAATGTTGAACCGGCGGCTCCCGGACTTTCGATATTGACAATGGCTCCGTTGCGGCAGCACCGTTCCCACGACAAGTAATACCCACCGGCATCGTTGAACACATTGGGGTCAAGGGTTAGGTCTGTACTGTGCCGGATCAACCGCGTTCGTACGGCACCCGTGGAACAGGCTGGCCGGGTATAAGCTACGTATTCGCTGCTGATGCGGATGAGCGGTACATAGCCGATCAGCTGATTGGTGCGCTTCGAGAAAACACCTACAGAAACCAGACCGTCGTCGGCTCCCGGATTCCCGTTAACATCGTCGAAGTATAAATTAAGGTTGATGCGATGCGTGAATTGTGTTTGGGTGCCCAGGTAACGCAGCTCGAGTTCACCCCCCACAATATGCGTTGCCTGCGCCAACGGGCCTGAAACCAGAAAAAAGTAAAGAACAAATAGGAATGATTTTGAGGAAGAGTACAGGTTCAGCATAAGCAGAATCAGGTCAGTATAGAGTTCGTCCGAAAACGACTGCTTAAATTAGCGGTTTTTTAGGACTTATGCGTAGGAAGATTCATAAAACACCCGTACGGTTGGCACATGTTCGTATCGATGCCGTAGCCGCTGAAGGGAAGTGTATTGTACGTACTGACGAAGGCGTAATTTTTGTTGAAAACCCCACCGGCGGACCAGGTGTGGCCCCCGGCGATTTGGTTGACCTGCGCATTACCAACACCAAAAAGCAGTACCGTGAAGCCGTTGCCGAACGTGTTCACGAGTGGTCTGCGGTGCGTACCGAGCCTTTTTGTGAGCACTTTGGAACTTGTGGCGGCTGTAAATGGCAGCATATTCAATACAGTGAGCAGCTTGGGTTTAAACACCAGCAAGTGATCGATCACCTAACGCGTATTGGTAAAGTGGAACTGCCCGCGTTTCGCCCCATTATGCCGGCTCATCCAACGCAGTACTATCGGAACAAGCTTGAGTTTACCTGCGCCGAAGGCCGCTGGCTGACAACAAAGGAAGTGGGGACTAACCAGCCGATGGACCAGCGGGCGGTTGGCTTCCACGTGCCCGGTCGCTTTGATAAAGTGCTGCCCATTCGGCATTGCTACCTTCAGCCCGATCCGTCCAACGCCATTCGGGAAGCTATTGATGCCTATGTACTTCAGCATGACATGACATTGTACAACCTGAAAATGCATACCGGTTATCTGCGGACACTAATTATCCGCACTGCCGATACTACGCAGCAGGTGATGGTAACGTTGCAGGTAGCTCAGGACAACCCCGAGCTGCTCAATGGATTAATGGCCTATTTGCACACCCTGTTCCCGCAGATCACTTCCCTAAACTATATTCTGAACACCAAAAAGAACGATAGTTATCAGGATCAGGAGGTGATCAACTGGGCTGGGAAAGCCTACATCGAAGAGCAAATGGAAGAGCTTACGTTTCGGATAGGTCCCAAGTCATTTTATCAAACCAATGCTCAGCAAGCGTACAACCTCTACAAAGTGGCCCGTGAATTTGCCGGGCTTACCGGTCAGGAACGTGTGTATGACTTATATACCGGCACCGGCACCATTGCGCTTTTTGTGGCTCGTTTGGCCAAACACGTGGTTGGGGTGGAGTATGTCGAAGCATCGGTAGCCGATGCCCGTGTCAATGCGGAAGTGAATGGCATTACCAATACGACCTTTGTTGCGGGGGATATGAAGGCGATTCTGACCGATGAATTCTTTACAGAGCATGGTCGTCCGGATGTGGTCATTACCGATCCGCCCCGTGCCGGGATGGATGAAGCCGTTACCCGTCAGTTACTCAAAGCGGCACCAGAACGCATTGTTTACGTCAGTTGTAACACCGCTACCCAGGCCCGTGATCTGGCTATTCTGGATGAAGGGTATACTGTAACGGGTGTACAACCGGTGGATATGTTCCCGCATACGCATCACGTCGAGAATGTAGTCGTCCTGACGAAGCGGTAGTATCGAGTCAATAGGTGAGTGGCAAGCGGGTGGTGTCAGTTTCTCAAAACTGACACCACCCGCTTGCCACTCACTTAAAACTCCAGATATGGCGTAATCTTTTCGATGGTTTTGGCGTCCAGTATCCGAATTGGCTTCAAAGACTCCGCCGAGGTGTACGCACCATGTTGCTCCCGGTAGTTAACAATCAGTTGGGCCTGTCGGCGGGAAAGGAACGGGTGCCGGTCCAGTTCGTCGGCTGTAGCGGTATTCACGGGAATCCGGCGCACCCCGGACCGAATCTTTCCGAACTTCACAAGTTCGTCAATCGTGAGCGAGTCCAATCCGTAAACGTCGCGAAACTGATCGGTTGAAATAAACCCACCCAATGCATCGCGGTATTTGACAATCCGGGTGGCCAGCGTGGCCCCAATGCCTTTCAGGGCGATCAACTGGCTTGTGTCGGCCGTGTTGATATCAAAGGGTTGAAGAACCGGCTTTGCCGGACGTTCCGGAAAAGCCGGTCGGTTTGCTGCTGGGTAAGGCTCGTTGCTGGCCGGTCTGCCCGTGCCCGATGCGTCGCGGGTAAAGCGGTCTGGCCGGGGTGTTTCTTTCAGAGTCATGTAGGGTTCGAGCTGATCGTACAGGTCGGGCGGGAAGTCATATATTTTGAGGAGGTCTTCTTTCCTGCGGAACTGCCCGCCTTTGCTGCGGTATTTTTCGATTCGCTCCGCCATCCACTTCGGCAATCCAAGCTGTTGCCAGCCCGATATGCTGACGGTGTTTGGGTCGAAAGCAAATAGTTTAGGCTCGCTGAATCGTTCGGCAGTGGTTTTCTCCTTTCCCGACCGTTCGCTGTATTGAGGCTGTTTGGCGGCTTCGATCTGCATGAGGGCCACCAGGCTATCGAGCTTCCGCTGGTCGGCAGCAGACGTATCAACAGGCGTTCGGATAACAACGAATCGATAGAGAAAGGGTATGAGGAGGCAAAGCAGCGTCAGAACCAGAAGGACCATGAAGCCTCTGGTCTCCTTGTGAGAGAAGCCAAAATAATCGCGAACGAAGGAGACGAATCGGGAAAGCATTGATTTGTCAAGTAGTTTTTATTGTTAAAAATGGTTACTTGTTTTGATGATTTCAAACAGTGGGCGAATTAATTCGCCCACTGTTGTATTTTTGCGCCCACGTATGAATACTCCGCAAACGCCAGCCGCTGGTTCACCAGCCACTTCGCTGCAAGACATTATCGCCCACGCCAAAGAATATGGCTTCGTGTTCCCGTCGTCCGAAATCTACGATGGCCTGCAAGCCGTGTACGACTACGGTCAGAATGGCGTTGAACTGAAAAATAACCTCAAAACGCTCTGGTGGAAGGCAATGACCCAGCTCCACGACAATGTCGTTGGGATTGATGCGTCTATTTTCATGCATCCGCTGACGTGGAAAGCGTCGGGGCACGTTGACTCGTTCAACGACCCCATGATCGACAACCGCGACTCCAAAAAACGGTATCGTGCCGATCAACTCCTCGAACTGAAAGCCGAAGCCTATGCCAATGCCGGGGATGAAGCAAAAAGTACCGCGCTGTTGCAGGAAATGGGCCGCTTACTCGGTGACAATGACCTGGAAGGCGTTCGGAACCTCATCATCGCCGAAGGTATAAAAGACCCCGTTTCGGGTACCGACAACTGGACTGAAGTGCGGCAGTTTAACCTAATGTTTTCCACGCAGGTAGGTTCCCTGGCCGAAGATGCCAGCCTGATCTACCTCCGTCCTGAAACAGCCCAGGGTATTTTCGTGAACTTCCTGAACGTTCAGAAAACCGGGCGGATGAAGATTCCCTTTGGGATTGCCCAGATTGGGAAGGCCTTCCGGAATGAGATTGTTGCCCGTCAGTTCACCTTCCGGATGCGGGAGTTTGAGCAGATGGAGATGCAGTTTTTCGTGCGCCCCGGCACCGAAATGCAGTGGTACGAAACCTGGCGCGATGCCCGGATGAAGTTCCACCAGGCGGTGGGCTTACCCGCCGATAAACTCAAATTTCACATTCACGAGAAATTGGCGCACTATGCCAATGCCGCTGTGGATATCGAGTATAAGTTTCCGTTTGGTTTCCGCGAAATGGAAGGGATTCACTCCCGCACCGATTTTGACCTGAAAGCCCATCAAGAACTGAGCCGGAAGAAACAGCAGTATTTCGACAATGACGTTGACCCCGCCACCGGGAAGCCGTACGGTAATTACATTCCGTACGTTGTTGAAACATCGGTAGGGGCCGACCGCCTGTTCCTGGCTGTTCTCTGCAACGCATTCACGAAAGAAACTGTGGGCGAAGGCGATCAGCAGAAGGAGCGTACGTATTTGAAGCTCCACCCGGCGCTGGCGCCTATCAAAGCGGCTGTGTTTCCGTTGGTTCGGAAAGATGGTTTGCCCGAGAAAGCCGAAGCGATCGTGAAGAGTCTCCGATCTGAGTTCCGGGTGGTGTATGAGGAACGCGATGCCATTGGCAAGCGCTACACCCGTCAGGATTTGATCGGTACGCCGTTCTGTATTGCGGTGGATTACCAAACCCTCGAAGACGATACTGTAACCATCCGCTACCGCGACACAACAGAGCAGATTCGTATTCCGGTCAGCGAACTGAAAGCCCGTATCGGTCAGGAAGTGTCGATGGAGCGGGTGCTGGAGAATATGTAAAATTTGGTTTTGAGTTTAAGAAAGGGAAAAGCAGGCGTGCCACGGTTTGTAACCGTGGCACGCCTGCTTTTCCCTTTCTTTCTAACTGCTGGCTGGAAACCGACTTACGCTTCGCCCACAAGCATCAGCGCCCCAACGGTTACGTTCGAGGTTTCGTCGATCAGGATAGCCCCACCCGATGCCCGGTTGGTGGCGTAAGGGTCAAAACTGATTGGCTGGGCGGTTCGGAGCACCACTTTGGCCAGATCATTCAACCGGAGTTGCTCAACGCCTTCTATTTGTTCATAGGTATTGACGTTTACCTGGTACGCAATCTCCCGCACCGAGCAGCGCGCCCGGAAAGTGCCTACCTGTAACACATATTTATTCCCCACTTTAAACTCTTTGCTGTCCATCCAGCAGAGCATCGCTTCTACCGTTTGACTGCTCAGGGGCTGGCTGTCCGAACGAACAATGAGGTCGCCCCGGCTAATGTCAACATCGGTTGCCAAATGCAGCACAACGGACATGGGCGTGGCCGCTTCTTCCAGATGTGTTTCGGCGATTTCAATGGCATCGATGGTCGATGTTTCGCCGGATGGGAATACCGTAATGGCGTCGCCTTTGCGGAACTGCCCACTTGTAATTTTACCGGCATAGCCCCGGTAATCGTGTAACTCCGGCGTTTGCGGGCGGATAACGTACTGCACCGGAAAACGTGCCTGAGTAAGGTTTACATCATCGGCGATTTCGACCGTTTCCAGATGTTCCAGCAGCGTTTGTCCCTCGTACCACGGCATGGATTCCGAACGGTCGACGACGTTATCGCCGTTCAGCGCACTCATTGGAATATACGTTACGTGCTTGACGTTAAGCTTCTGAGCCAGTTCGGCGTAATGAATGCAGATATCGGAGAACACATCCTGTGAGTAATCAACCAAATCCATTTTGTTGATCGCCACCACGATGTGCGGAATTCCCAGCAGCGACGCAATCAGCGAATGCCGGCGTGTTTGTTCAGCAACACCATGCCGGGCATCGACCAGCACAATCGCCAGCTGGCAATTGGACGCACCGGTAACCATGTTACGGGTGTACTGAATATGACCCGGTGCATCGACAATGATAAACTTCCGAACCGGCGTCTGGAAATAGCGGTAGGCTACGTCGATCGTGATACCTTGTTCCCGTTCGGAGCGAAGCCCGTCGGTTAATAGGGCCAGGTCGATCTCACCATCATCGCGGCTTTTGCTGGCCCGTTCAATGGCTTCTAACTGGTCGGCCAGGATGGATTTGGAATCGTAAAGAAGCCGCCCGATAAGCGTGCTTTTGCCGTCGTCAACCGAACCGGCAGTTATAAATCGTAAAAGATCCATTTATTGAATGTGTAATGAATAATGAGAAATGGATAATATCGTATCCGCCTATTATTCATTGTTCACTTTACAGTAGTCAATACTCAAAAATACCCGCCTTTCTTGCGGTCTTCCATGGCAGCTTCGGAAAGCTGGTCGTCCATGCGTGTTTCGCCCCGTTCGGAGATGCGCGTCGCCTGAATTTCGTCGATAACGGCGTCGAGTGTATCGGCCGTTGACTCAGAGGCCGCGGTGCAGGAAATGTCGCCAACGGTACGGAAACGTACCCGGCGGGTTACCAGTTGGTCGTCGGCTTCGGGTTTGATTACGCCCCCGGCAGTAGCCATCAGTTTACCATCGCGGATGAGCAACTCGCGGTCGTGAGCGAAGTAGATGCTGGGAAGCTGGATTTTCTCGCGACGGATATAATTCCAGACGTCCAGTTCGGTCCAGTTCGAAATAGGAAACACTCGAACGTTTTCGCCTTTGTGAATTCGGCCGTTATAGAGGTTCCATAATTCAGGCCGCTGGCGTTTGGGGTCCCAGGAGCCAAACTCGTCGCGAACGGAAAAGACGCGCTCTTTTGCCCGTGCTTTCTCCTCATCCCGACGGGCGCCCCCAATGCAGGCATCGAACTCAAATTCTTCAATCGTATCCAGCAGCGTAAACGTTTGCAGCCCGTTACGGGTGGCGTTGCGGCCGGTCGGTTCTTTCAGCTTTTTCTCCCGGATGGTGTCTTCGACATACCGAACGATGAGTTTTTCGCCGATCCGCTCCGCCATGGCATCGCGGTAGTCGAGGGCTTCCTGGAAATTATGGCCCGTGTCAATATGCACAAGCGGGAACGGAAACTTGCCCGGCCGAAACGCTTTGAGTGCCAGATGAACCAGGGTAATGGAATCCTTGCCACCCGAGAAAAGCAGCGCAGGACGCTCAAACTGCCCGGCAACCTCCCGCATAATGTGGATGGCTTCGGATTCGAGCTGATCTAAATAATCTAACTTCATTACAATAAAGAGTGAAAGAGCGAATGAGTGAAAGGGTGAATAGCGCTCAACGCCTTCTCACCCTTTCACTCGATCACTCATTAAGCTTTAAATACTTCTTCGTGAACGTGTAATCCGCATTCTTTTTTGGAGTTGTCCTCCCACCACCAGCGACCCGCCCGGAAATCTTCGCCGGGTTGGATGGCCCGCGTACAGGGCTGGCAACCGATACTCACAAAACCCCGGTCGTGCAGGGGATTGTACGGCACGTTGTTATCTTTTACGTATTGTTTTACCTCATCAAACGTCCAGTCCATCAGCGGGTGAAACTTGAAGAGGTTGTGCGATGCATCCCATTCGAGCCGGGGCATGCTCTGGCGATTGGCCGACTGTTCGGCACGGATGCCCGTGATCCATATTTTCTGCCCTTTCAGTGCCCGATTGAGGGGTTCCACCTTACGAATGCCACAGCACTCTTTCCGGTTCTCTACCGAATCGTAGAAGCTATAGGGGCCTTTGGTCGTCATCAGAGCTTCTTCGGCAGCCCGTTCCGGAAAAAACGCTTCGATTTTGGTGTCGTAACGGTCATTGGTTTTCTTCCAAACCGAATATGTCTCAGAGAACATCCGGCCTGTATCAAGCGTGAAAATCCGGATGGGAATATCGTTGGCCAGAATCAGATCGGTAATTACCTGATCTTCATAGCCGAGGCTGGTTGAGAAAACGACTTCGCCGGGAAATAAGGCAGCCAGTTTTCGCAGTGCGTCAACGTTGCTCAGACCGTGAAGTTGTTCGGTCAGGCTTTCAAGTGTGTGAGTCGGTTCAGCAATCATACAAAAGGGCGGGATTGTGCCCGCATTTATAGTCAATTAACGGACCAATGCCCGTTGTGACAGGTTTACCGCCTTGCCCGTTTTGGCCGATTGACGGGCGGCATCCAAAATTTCCATGACGATAATATTGTTCTCTAAAGACGTTAATTCATCGGCTTTAGTTTCGCCGTGAATCAGCTGGGCGAAGTACGCAAATGGGTCAGTAGCAGGAGCGTCGGCGGCTGTTGCTTCGGTCGGACGTTCGGTTTTGTCGTCCTTGAGCCGGATACGCATCCGGGTACCATCAACCGTAAAGACGTAGCCGTTTTGTCCGTAAACTTCCATGTCTTTGCGGGCGAATGGCCAGTTCCACGAGGCCTGAATAATGGTCTGGGTTTTCGGATAGGTCAGGATGATCGTGCCTTCGTCGTCGACTTTCGGGTAGATATCCGGCTTGATCTGCTGGGTTACCGCCATGACGGATAGTGGACGCTGGTTGTGCATGAGCCAGGTCGACAGGTTAGCCCCGTAACACCCGAAATCGAAAAGGGCACCAGCACCGTTGGTAGCGGGGTCGGTCAGCCAGTCCAGAAACTCTTTGTTCACATTGATTTCCTTCGGGCCCTCGTGTCCATCGTGAACGACAATCTTACGCAGGTCGCCAATCGCCTTATCGGTGTTGGCAATGGCGTAGGCTTTATGGTTGCTGCCGTACCAGGTCGTTTCGTAATTGGTGAGCAGCTGAATGTTATTCTTTTTTGCCAGCGCGGCCATTTGTTGCGCATCGGCATAGCTGGTAGCCAGTGGTTTTTCAACCATCACGTGAATGCCACGCGGGGCGCATAACTCCACCGTCTTTTTATGATCAACAATCCGACCGAAGTCTGTAACGGCTTCGGGTTTGGTTTTTTCGATCATTTCGGCCACGGTGGTATACACCAGACTCATGGGGTAGCCGTGTTGCCTGGCAAACCGTTCGGCCAGTTCCCGATTCGGCTCGGCAATGCCGACAATCTCAATATCTGTCTGCCCCTTCTGTTTGAATGCTTTGTTCAGGATTCCATGCACGTGCGAGTGGACAAGCCCCACTACGCCTACGCGCAAAGGTTTTTTAGACGGTTGAGCATTAACAAGCTGAGTGGTGGCAAACAGCATGGTGAGGCAATAAAAAATGTAGTTCATACTGGCGTTTCTGATTTATTGGCTTCGATCCGAATAATTTGATTGTGGCACTTCTTCGTCTTTTGTGGCGCGGATGGAGCCGCCTGAGCGATACCATCTCACGCTACAAAACTAAAGCAATGCCGCTTCTACTCTTATAAATCAGGTTGTTGTGCCAATACTGTTTGACTACGTTCTAGTCTGCGTTTATCTTGATGATTTCAGCCGACTTTTCCACCGCCTGCGTGAAGTCGGCGATCAAATCGCTGATTGCTTCGAGTCCTACCGAAACCCGAATCAGGCCGGGTGTGATCCCCAGGGCAGCTTTTTCTTCGGGCTTTAGTTTGGCATGGGTGGTTGTGTTCGGGTTCGTCACGATGGTGCGTGAATCGCCGAGATTGGACGAAAGCGTTGGAATTGTCAGGGCATCGAAAAACGCTTTTACGCGCTCGAAACCCCCTTCCAGTTCAATGGTAACGATAGCACCGCCCGCGCTCATCTGCTTCTTCGCCAGTTCAAATTGAGGGTGAGAGGGCAGGAACGGATAAAGTACCCGCTCTACGTCGGCATGACCGTCCAGCGCTTCGGCAAGTTGCAGAGCGTTGCGGCAATGCCGTTCCATGCGAAGGTCCAGCGTTTCCAAACTCTTCGACAAAATCCAGGCATTGAACGGCGACAGTGACGGACCGGTATGCCGGGCAAAGAACCGGATCGGCTGAATCAAATCAGCCCTACCGACGACGATACCGCCCAGTACGCGCCCCTGACCATCCATGTACTTGGTAGCCGAGTGTATGGACAAATCGGCACCCAAATCGAGCGGTGTTTGCAGGATGGGTGTGGCAAAGCAGTTATCGACGTTCAGGATAAAACCGTATTTCGCTTTCAAACGGGCAAGCATTTCCAGGTCGACCAGTTCGAGGCCGGGATTGGAGGGTGTTTCCAGATACACCATCCGGGCGGCAGGCCTTTCGGCGTTTGGCTGAATGGCCGCTTCCCATTCGGCCTCGGTAGCCGTAGCATCCAAGTAGGTATGGGTGATACCCCATTTGCTCAGAATCTGGGTGATGATCTGGTGAGCGGAGCCAAATAAAGCCCGGCACGCAACCAGGTGATCGCCCGATTTCAGGAGGGCGGCCATGCTGGCAAAAACGGCGGCCATCCCGGTACCCGTGGCAATTCCATCTTCGGCATTTTCCAGCATACAAACCTTCTCGACAAACTCCGACACGTTGGGGTTCGAGAAGCGAGAATAGATATTTCCCTCTTCTGTTTCCTCAAAAAGTGCTTTTCCCTGCTCGGCGCTTTCGAAGGTAAAGCTGGATGTTAGATATAATGGAACGGAGTGTTCCCGGTTGCCGGATTTATCCGTCTGTATCCGAATCGCTTTGGTTTGTTTTTCCATATTGTCTGGGCCAAGCTCCGGCTTGGCCACTAGAAATTAACGAGTCAAGCCAGCGCTTGGCCCATGCATTAAAAGAACTTAATAATTTTTCGCAAACTTACGAGGATCACCACAATTCCGACCAGGATCATCATGGTTTTTACGGGTAATTTCTGAGCCAGACGGGCCGCTATCGGAGCGGCAATCATACCCCCCAGAATCAGCCCCAGAATAACCATTCCGTAGTTGTCTAGTCCGGCATACAGGGCAAACACGACCGATGACGCAAACGAGACGAAGAACTCGGCCAGGTTAACGGACCCAATCGTATAACGAGGGTGCCTGCCCGAAGCAATAAGCGTTGAGTTGACGATTGGTCCCCAGCCACCACCGCCAATGGCATCGACAAACCCGCCAAACCAGGCCAGCAATCCAATCTGGCGAACGGGCTTTTTCTTGGGATTTTTAGCTAAGGCTTTCTTTAAAATCAGGATGCCCAAAATGGCCGTATACACAGAAATGGCCGGGCTCAGGTATTGAGCCACAATCTCCATGTCGGCAAGTTTAGTTATTAGAAAAGCACCCAGCGCAGCACCGATAACGCCCGGAATCAGGACAATCTTGAACAGACGACTGTTTACGTTACCGAATTTAAGGTGCATATAGCCCGACACGCCACTGGTGAAAATCTCGGAGCTGTGTACACTGGCCGTGGCAAACAGGGGGCTGATGCCCACGCTTGTCAGAAAGGTGGTGGCCGTAACACCATAGGCCATACCCAGGGCGCCATCAATCATCTGAGCCACAAAACCAGCCATGATGAAGTAAAAGATGTCGGGTGTGAGATCAATGGTGCTGGCCAGAAGCGTCAGGCGGTCCAGCGTAAAGTAGCTGAAAAGCAAATGCCCTACCAGCATCAGCGCCAGTGCCGAAAAAATGTAAATGGCAATTTCAGTGCGGTTACGACGGCGAAGCAAGGGACTAGGCGCGTCGGTCTGTACGCTGGCGGCCGGAAAAGTGGTCCGAATGATCGCTGCCTGTGAAGAGGCATTAACGCCCTGAATCGTGATCGTCAGCCCATTCAGGTCCAGTTCCGGATTGGGCGTGGTGAGCGAATCAGAGGTCGAATCGGTTGCAGAGACAATCCGCTGGGACATAAGGTATAAACTCTATAGAGTTAATGGATTAATTCTCTTATGAAAAACGGCACAGATACGTGCCGCTGAGTTTAGTAATGATTTGTTGGCCTGTATAACCGCCAATCTTGTTGAGAAGTGCCCCAAAGGTACGAAAAGGAAGTGAATAGATGCAAGCTAACGCCATTAAACCGCTTAACCTGCCCGCAAAACTTCGGCAACCAAAATACCCAGATAGGTACCAATTGCATTCCCAAGGGTGCCAACTAGTACCCCGGGAAGTTGTAAGTCGGGCCGGTTCAGGCTTTTCGCCAACGCCAGTGCGGACGTTGCGCCACCAATATTGGCCTGAGAGGCAATACTCAATACATCCCAGTCCTGTTTGAAAAAAGCACCTATGCCAAAAACAATAAGAGCATGAATAAGCACCAGGGTTACGATAATTCCGAAGAGAATGATCGCAAGTTGACCGTCGTGCAGCAGGGTAGCGATGTCGCAATAGGCGCCAATAACCGCCAGGAAGATATAAATGCCAAACAGGCCCAGAAGCCGGCTTCCCCGAAGTCTGTTAACTACGCGAAACTGAGCCAGCAAGAGTGCTATCGTGGTTAGAATCAGCACGAAGGGGATTGCCGGCAATACGGTGGCCAGTTGTTTCGATAGAAAAATGGCGCCAAATCCCAATGCCAGCAGCAGCGACAGATCAAAAGGGCTGATGGTTTCGGCATCGGCAAAGGGGTCGGCCTCTGGAGTGGTGTTGTTAATCTGAGCTGATGAATCTGTTGCCAGATGTCTTGGAAACCGGCTTTGCAGAAAACGCGGCAGGGCTATGGTGGCGGCCATCCACAAGGCTGTCAGAATATTGTCGGCTGCTGTGGAGGCAACAAATAGATTGCCTGCTTTAGATACGCCGTAATGGAGAGCAACCGCGTGAAAGTTAACACTGCCGCCAATATAGGTTCCGGTAAACATACCCGCCAGGGCATAATACAGTTTCCCCACAGTTTGCGGGGCCGAAAAAAGCCAGAAGCTCGTAAAGACGCCTACAATTGTTCCCAAAGACCCCAGCAGAAACATCGTTACCATGGGCAGACCAGCCTTTCGTAAGTCTTTCAAATTGACACTGAGCAGCAAAAGGAACAACGAAAAAGGGGCTATGTAGCCGAAGATACCTTCATAAACTGGCGTTTCAGTAGTTGGTATCAGGTGAAAGTTGGACTCAATAGCGGTTAGAATTATAACCAGCAGCGCCGTTCCGATGTGTCGGAAGCCGGGTTTTTGAGTAAGCCATTCGCAGATAACAACATTCAGACATAGAACAAACAGAATAAATAGAGAGTTGGTCACGATAGGCGCTTGTGGAAAATACTTAATGGGAGTTCGAATGTAACCACTATTCTTATTCGGGAGGGTATAAAGCTGCAAAATAAGATGGTGTATTAGTTGACATATGTAAAATATTAATGGCTTTAAAGCAATATGTGCGAAACAAATACTTACTTTGCACTAAGTTTTATTATAGTTTTTTATCTTAACTTACTAAAAATGAACAGAAAATTACTACTATTCGTATGGTTGTTCTTCAGTATTACCACATTGGTTTTCGCTCAGGAACAAGTCGTTACGGGAAAAGTGACCGATGCAGAGGGGACGCCAATTCCAGGTGCCAGTGTCGTACTGAAGGGGCGTTCTGTAGGTACAAATACGGATGCTACGGGGAGCTTTAAGCTTAATGCACCCGCCAATGGTACACTCATCTTTAGCTTTATTGGCTTTACCACGCAGGAAGTAGCTATCGGCAACCGATCTGTAGTAAATGTGCAGTTGGCCGATGGTAATCAACAACTCGATGAGGTAATTGTGACAGGGCTTGCAACCAGCGTGAAACGCTCAAATTCAGCCAATGCTGTCGCAAGTTTATCCGCCAAACAACTGACAGGGGTAACCACCCCCGTAACCACCGATGGCGCTATGCAGGGTAAACTCGCTGGTGCCAACATCCAGGCCAACGGGTCGGTGCCGGGGGGCGGTTTTAACGTGCAATTGCGGGGTGTTTCCACCCTGGGTTCATCGGCGTCGCAGCCGTTGTATATTGTCGATGGTGTTTACATTGACAATGGGCAGTACTCCAGTGGCCGCTCGGAGGCTAACAAAGCCGGGGCCGGTTCGGCAACCGCTTCGCAGGACAACAACGGTAACCGCCTTGCCGACCTGAACCCCGACGATATTGAGAGCATGGAAGTGCTGAAAGGCTCGTCTGCAGCCGCTATTTATGGAACCCGTGCCAACGCCGGGGTTATTATTATTACCACCAAGCGGGGCAAAGGCGGTCGGACCAATGTGTCCTTTGGCCAGGATTTGGGTTTTTCCAAAGCGTATAGTTACTATGGTGGAGCCGACTGGACAGCCGACAAACTGACTAATTATTTCTCGGCCGCTGATGTTGCGAAATTACAGGCTGCCAAACAGAATGGTACCTATACGGATTGGGAGCGGGTAATTTATGGTGAAACCGGTTCGATCAAAAATACCCACCTGAGCGTGACGGGTGGTAATGAGAAAACCAAGTTCTATGTCAACGGAAGTGCTTCGAATGAAACAGGTATCATCAAAAATACGGGTTTCACACGTTATTCCATTCGGGCAAATATTGATCACAAGCTCAACAACTGGATTGATTTTGGCATTTCGACAAACTATGTCAATTCTAACAACGACCGGGGCTGGACAGGTAACGATAACTCAAACATCAACTACGGTTACTCGTTGCCCTATACCAAGCCCTACACCAATCTGTACCCGGACGCAACCGGTGTTTATCCCGATAACGATCCGAGCGTAGGCGAAAACCCGCTGGCTATCCGGGACCGGGCGGTTAACAACCAGAAAGTAAATCGCTTCATTCAGGGATTCAATGCCAACTTCCGGCTCATCAACAACGCAACGACTTCGCTGACAATCAAAGTAAACGGCGGCCTGGACTACCAGAGCGGTTTTTCCCGGATCTGGCTACCAACCGACCTTCAGTCGCAGCGGCAGGAACCCAATCCTGGCTTTGCGCAGGACACTCGTACCGAAGTGTACAACTCAAATATTCAGGTGGCCGGTGTATTTACCCATGCAGCTTTGGGTGGCAAACTTAATCTGACATCGTCGGCCGGGGCTGTCCGTCTGCATCGCGACTTTAACTACAACTATGTACGGGGTCAGAAACTGCCTGTTGGTGTTTCCAACCCGGCGCGGGGCGGTGTACAATCGATTGCTGCTGAATACCAGCTTAATACCGACGTTGGTATTTTCGCCCAGCAGGAGGCTAACTACGATGATAAAGTCATTGGAACCGTCGGTATTCGTTTCGACAAATCAGACTTGAACGGCAACAACTTCGGTAAATATTACGCGTTTCCGAAAGCATCGCTGGCGGTCAACCTAACCCGTTTCGGCAATTGGGCTGCTGCTTCATCTGGTGCCATCAGTGCCCTTAAGCCACGTATTGCCTATGGTTCTACGGCTGGTTTGCCAAGCTGGGGAACACCTTATTCGCAGTTAGGGTCGACCGGTATTGGCGGATTGAGCGGGTTACAGCCCTCAACGGTACTGGGTAACAACCAGATCAAGCCGGAACGCGCTACCGAGCTGGAATACGGTCTGGACTTCGGCTTGTTCAACAACCGGATTACCGGCGAATTTACCTTGTACAACAAGAAAGTGTTCGACCTGATCCAGCCATTGACCACGGCCCCAACCACGGGGGTTACGTCTACCAACATCAACGCGGCCGATTTAGTGAACCGGGGGCTTGAGTTAACCATTGGCGCTGAGGTTATCCGCAGCAAAGCCATTACCTGGTTCGTTCAGCCGATCTTCTGGTTTAACCGTTCCGAAATCACCCGTCTGGACATTCCGGAGCGCCTGACTGGTGGCTTTGGGGCCACGTTTGGTCAGTGGCGCGTAAAACAGGGGTATTCACCCACCCAGATTGTGGGCCAGCCCCGTACATTGCCGACAACTGATCCCGGCTACGCATCATCCTGGACGAGCTATGGCGATCAGCAGCCTAAATACGAGTTCTCTCTCAACCAGCGGATCACGTTCCTGAAAAACTTTGAGTTTTCGGCTTTGCTGCATTACCGGCACAAGTTCACCGTTGTTTCGCTGCAGCGCGTTTTGTGGGATGAAGGCGGTAACACATCGGACTGGAACAGCACGAGCTTAGGGCTGACGGATGGTGGTAAAGTAGCGGGTTCGGGCGATCAGGTGGCGCCAAATGGTATTGCCCGCCAGAATGTGAACGGCCTTGATGCCAATGGTGTGCCGCGCGAAGGATACAACCCGTCAATTGCCAGTTTCCTGAAAATGCGTGAAGTTTCGTTATACTACCGAGTACCAAAAGCGGTGCTTGGCTCGGCCTTCCGTAATGTTATTCAGGGCGTGCGCATTGGTGTGTCGGGTACAAACCTCCTGCGCTGGACGAACTACAAAGCGGGTTACGATCCGGAAAACTCGAACTTCGGTTCACTGGCACTGGGTAGCGGTGTCGACATTGGTAGCGCGCCATTGGCTCGCCGGATGATGTTCCACATTGCCATCGATTTGTAATCAACTGAGGGTGTAACCCGACAGGGTTCGAAAATCCAGATTTACCTGACAATTCAAATTTCGTTTTCTATATGAAATTCATTCGATATTCACTTTTAACGGCGGTGGCTCTCGTGGGGCTGAATGCCTGTAATCCGCTCAAGACCGATTTAATTATTGACCCCAACTTCCCATCGGTGGGGTCGGTTACCAACAATGCCACCAAAAGACAGTTGGACGCGCTTGCCGTCGGGCAGTTTTCATTAGCCAGAAACGGGCTGTCTTCCTATCTACAGGTTGTGGGTACGATTGGTAAAGAACTATTCAACTTCAACACCACCGAATCCCGCTGGATGACGGAGTTGAATGGACTGCGTCCGATTGATAACTCGGCTTTCTACAACCGGGCGACAACCGACTTTGGCTTACCTGTTCGGCAGGCCAACATTGTCATTGCTTCGCTCAATTCAACTAATTCAGTTACCGATCAGCAGAAGAACGGCTACCGCGGTATGGCGAATACCTTCAAAGGGCTGGCTTATTTGTACATGCTGAATGCACAAGGCAGCAACGGCGTTCGCTTAAGTGTTGAAGATCCGTTTAAGCCAAGCAAAGCGGCAACGTATGCCGAGTCGCTGACGGGTATTGCCAAAATTCTGGACGATGGAGCCAGTCAGCTCGATCAGGCCGGTGCGTCGTTTGCCTTTCCGGTACCTGCGGGCTTTAACGGGTTCAATACCCCGGCCACGTTTAAGCAGTTTAACCGGGCCCTGGCTCTCCGGGTGGCGATCTATCAGGCCGACTGGGCCAAGGCGGCTACCTTGCTTACCCAAACGTTTTACAGCGCGAGTGGAAGTTTAACCGCCGGGCCACAGTATACCTTTAGCCCAACTCCACCCGATTTTGCCAATCCGCTCATCAACACGGCAACGATCCGGATTGTGGGTATTCAGAAAATGTGGGATGAAATCGAGGCTGGCGATAAGCGTATTGCCAAGGTACGGGTACTGGCCGATCCGGCAACCTATAGCTCCGGCGTGACCTATACCACCAAGTACATTCAGAACATGTACACATCAGGCACCGATCCCGTCCCCATCATTCGCAACGAAGAACTGGTCCTGATAGCCGCCGAAATAGCGGCTCAGCAGAACAATGTTGCTGAAGCGACGAAGAACATCAACATCGTTCGGACGGCCGCCGGGCTTCCGGCTTACGCTGGGGCGACAACGAAGGATGCGCTTATCAATGCCATTCTGAAGGAGCGGATGTATTCGCTGTTTTACGAAGGTCATCGTTGGGTAGATATGCGCCGGTATAACAAGCTGGGTGAAATACCCCTGCCGGTGTCGACTATGAAAGTGCTGGAGCGCCTGGAGAAACCCGTTGCTGAAGTGAACTGGGATTTGCAGAATCCGTAGAGTTTTTCAGTCAAGCGGAGCACTATTACGCATTACATTAGTAGAATACGAGCAGGGCGTCGGGATTATCCCGACGCCCTGATTATTTATAAACTTACTCGCCCGCCATTGGATCGGGGGTTCCGTCCGGGTCGCCGGTAACGGTGCCGTGGGTTGGTAAGTTGTTGCCCCGAATAAGCAGCAAACCTGCTACGTGGGGTGCGGCCATAGACGTTCCGCTCAGGGTTGCGTATTTCCCGTCCTTGTAGGTGGAGGTAATACGAACCCCATAGGCACACACATCGACGCTGCTGCCAAAGTTGGAAAATGACGCAAACTGATTTTTGCTGTCCATGGCCGAGACGGTAAACACATTTAGGTGGTTGACCCGGGCGGGGGAGTAATTGTTGCTGTTCTTCCCATCGTTGCCCGATGCAATGGCGAACAGGATGCCCAAATTTGCCGCCTGGGTTATGGCCCGGTCGAGAGCTGCTGATGTACCCTCGCCCCCTAAACTCAGGTTGACAACATCACCGGACTTACCGTTTTGCGCCACGTAACTTACGGCCTGAATAATACCTGACAAGCGGCCTTCTCCTTCGTCATCCAGAACCCGAAGGGATACGAGCGTTGCTCCGGAAGCAACACCCGTTATGCCGATGCTATTATTCTTGGCTCCAATAACACCGGCTACATGGGTGCCATGCCCATTGTCGTCATCAGCGGAGGTTTGCCCGCTGACAAACGATCGGCTCCGGTTAGTGTCCACGTTTAGATCGGGGTGGTCGAGGTCGATGCCGGTATCAATAATCCAGGCTGTTTTGGTCGTCTGTAGATCACCGCGACCGTAGCCCGTTTGTTTTACGTCCCAGGTTAGCGTAGAGGTGGTCGATACATCGACACAGTTGCACATGGCCATGATCCGGTCGGGCTCAACGACTGCTACGGATGGGTCTTGCTGTAATTTTTGGGATTCGCTTTCGGTGAGGTGAGCAAGGAAGGTTGTCTGCCCGCCCGCTGCCAGTACGGTTGCCTGCGGGTTTGCCACGCTATAGGTACTGAGCAGCGATTCAGCCAGCGCTTCCGTTGCGGCCATGCGGGCATTAGGTGCCACGGGCAGCGATTGCTTTGGCTGATAGGTAACGATATATTCACCGGCAATGGCAACACCGTTGTTAGAGGATGCTTTCACCAGACAGTCGGGCGAGAGGGCAGGGGCTACATCACTATCGGTTTGGCAGGCCAACAAGCCAATGCCAATCAGGGCGACGTTAGTAAGCGTCGAAAGGGATAAAGAACGTCGCATGAGGTACGTACGAAACAGATAGATTGGTGACTTGTCAATCGTAAAAAGTTACGCCATGCGTCGGTATTGGAGTTGATTCAATATAGTATACGCCGAAAGCACGAAAGTCGTTGCGTCACCGGTTTAGTAACGATTTTTCGGGTGTTTAAGTGCAATAAAAACCACTTGACCAGCCGCCGGAAAGGTGGTTTCTGCAATGGGAACGCCATAATGTCGGTAGAATTGCGCGGTCTGATCGGGCGTGAGCAGATCGGGGTAGAGGTTAATCCCGGCGAAGTTATTTGTCTGTAAAAACACATCCAGAAACTTCCAGTCTTCGCTGGTGAAAACGTAGCCGGGAGTAAGCAGCCGGGGCCAGTCATCGCGTAGAAACGGCTTGATCTGGTCGGGGTGAAGCCGCCCGAAGTATTGGCCGACACCACTCTTGTCGTAAAACCGGCGAAAAGTGAACACGGCATTTTGCTGTTTGTAAAACGGGCAAAGCCCTTCTTTATCGCCAACGCCATTGGCCCCAATGGTGCAGAACGGCCAGTCGAGCACCGCAACGCCGGGTTGCTTCCGAACAACGGCGCAGTAGCGAAGGGTTTGTTCCGAAACAACATTGATCGGTTGCAGTACCCGTCTTGAGTAACCGGTATACCATTCCACGCCCATCAGCAGCAGTAAGAGGGTCATACTCAACTGGCTCGGTAATTGGCGGGGCCATCGAACGGGTAACGCCAGCAACATGAACAGCACCGGGTAAACGAGTGAAGCCCGGCCCCCGTGCCGGTTGAAACTGAACCAGGGGAAAAGTTTAAGTGTCGGAAACAAAACCGGATGGTAGAGCAGGCAAAGGGCCAGCATCAGGGTAATTGGTAACCAGCGCAGCCAATCATGCCTGATTTGCCACCAGCCGACACCTGCCAGAATAACCAGGTACAAGCCGGGGCTGCCTTGTCCGTAACTCTCGAACGTATCGCGCAACCAAAGCTGATAGGGAACGGAATAACTGTCGATACCCGGTAGATGGGGCAGGAGCAAACGAATCGGATGCGACCAGGCGCGGAGTTCTGGAACAACCTCAAAATTGAACGACCAGGCCGTAAACGCAATCTGAAGCGTTGGAGGAAGGTACAGCCAGAGACTAACGCCCACAAACAGCACCAACCCAAAAACGGCACGCGGAGATCGCCGGACTTCATCGTGAACATACTGCCCAAAAAGCGAAGGCCAGCGACGGATCTCCGGAAACTGACGATACAGACTTAGGCCAATAATGGGTAAAGTTACCGTCGTAAATGTAAGGGCGAAACCAGCCACATACGCCAGTTCCTGGCTCAGCACCAGCACATGAAGGCCGACCCAGAGGAGCAGATACGGCAGGGTAATGAATTTACGGTCAAGTACATCAAGCAGGAACGCGTAGCTGGCTACCATGCACAGCACCGTCCAATGAGCTACGCAAACGTTCATGTGGACGGGGAATTTCCAGAGGGCATAAAAGTTAAAAACCGAAACGGCCAGCCCTGCCAGAAATGATTTCATAAGGCCCGCCCGGACACGTAACAGAATAAACGTTCCAACGGCAGTAACGACAAGGCTATAGACATAATAGTACTGCAAATAGGGGCCGGGGCCATCCAGAAGTCGATATAGAAGCGTGTACCAGTAATCCCGCTCAAAGCCCCAGTCCAGAAAAACCTGGTTGGTGCCATAGGGGTAAAAGGTTTGGGTGTTGATCAGGTTGAGGTGGGGAAACGGCCACAGGCTGAGATTCTTACTGAAAAAATACCCGACATACTCGTACTGATCGGTATCGTTCCCATCTGAAAGCGGATGCCGGAAATCACCTACCACCCAGATCCCCAGCAGGGCGGTTAACCCGCCCAGGAGAATGGCCCAAAGCCAGGTGTTATGACCGAAAGTTGGGGTAAACAGGTTTTTATTTGACAGGTTGACTGGCGGTTGTACTGGATGCATCCGGGAGATTGTACATTCATAGACGGGGGCAATGAGCAAAAGTCTGGCTAAACGGCTATTTTTGCAAGAAAATGAATAGTGCGGCTTCTTACCGCATCTAAATTGAGCGAATTGAGCGGCCTTCCGGCCGCATAACTATTATGGCTGACTATAACCACCGCGAAACCGAACAGAAATGGCAACGGTTTTGGGACGACAACCACACGTATAAACCCGCTGATACGACTGACCGCCCCAAGTATTACGTACTCGATATGTTCCCGTATCCATCGGGAGCGGGTCTGCACGTTGGTCACCCGCTGGGTTACATTGCGTCGGACATTGTGTCGCGCTATAAGCGGTTGAAAGGCTATAATGTTCTGCACCCGATGGGCTTCGACTCGTTCGGGCTCCCGGCCGAACAGTATGCCATTCAAACGGGGCAGCACCCGGCCGTTACGACCGAACAGAACCTGACCCGGTACATCGAGCAGTTAAAAAACATTGGATTTAGTTACGACTGGAGCCGCGAAGTCCGCACCTCCGACCCATCGTACTACAAATGGACGCAGTGGATTTTCATGGAACTGTTCCGGTCGTGGTACAACAAAGAAACCGATAAGGCCGAACCCATCGAAACACTGCTGGCCAAGTTTGCCGCTAATGGAACGACCGGCGTACAGGCCGTTTGCGATGAAAACGCCCCTGCCTTCACGGCTGAGGAATGGAATGCCATGACCGAAACGGAGCAGTACGAGATGTCGCTCAAATACCGGTTAACGTTCCTGGCCGATGCCGTCGTTAACTGGTGCCCGGCGCTGGGAACTGTACTGGCCAACGACGAAGTGAAAGACGGCGTTTCGGAACGGGGCGGCTACCCGGTCGAACAAAAACTCATGCGGCAGTGGATGATGCGCATCACCGCCTACGCCGACCGGCTGCTGACCGGCCTGGATACCATCGACTGGACCGAATCGCTGAAAGAACAGCAGCGGAACTGGATCGGGAAGTCGGTGGGAGCGAGCGTAAAATTCCCCCTTGCGGAAGCGGGGGAGAAGGCCGATGGCGATACGTCTGCTTCGTTTATCGAAGTATTCACGACCCGCGTCGACACCATTTACGGGGTTACGTTTATGGTACTGGCTCCCGAGCATGAGCTGGTTTCGAAACTGACAACACCGGAGCAGGCAGAAGCCGTGGCTGCTTACGTAAATGCTGCCAAACTCCGCTCGGAGCGCGACCGCATGGCCGATACAAAAGTTATATCGGGTGTATTTACCGGCAGCTACTGCGTCAATCCGTTCAATGATGAGAAGGTCCCCATTTATCTGGCCGATTATGTCCTGGCGGGTTATGGTACCGGGGCGGTGATGGCCGTTCCCTCGGGCGACCAGCGCGACTGGAACTTCGCCAAACATTTCAACCTGCCCATCGTCCCCATTCTGGACAGTCAGAAAGACGTGGAGGAACAGGCCGATAATACCAAGGAGGGTCATTACATCAACTCGGGTATGATTGACGGCATGACCTATAAAGACGCGACGGCAACGCTGGTCGCGTGGCTGGAAGAACGAGGGTTAGGTAAGGGTAAAGTCAATTACCGTATGCGCGATGCCGTCTTCAGTCGCCAGCGCTACTGGGGTGAACCCGTACCGGTTTACTTCAAGGAAGGTGGTTCGACAGGAAAACTGCCCTATCTGATCGACGAGAGCGACCTGCCGCTGGAGTTGCCCGCCGTAGATAAATACCTGCCCACCGAAACCGGCGAGCCACCCCTTGGCCGCGCTGAGGACTGGAAATACAAAGGGCAGTATGATTACGAACTGAGCACCATGCCCGGCTGGGCGGGTTCGTCGTGGTACTGGTACCGCTACATGGACCCACAGAACAACGCTGAATTTGCCAGCAAGGAAGCGATCGATTACTGGCAGAACGTGGACCTGTACATTGGTGGTACCGAACACGCAACCGGTCACCTGCTCTACAGCCGTTTCTGGAATAAATTCCTGAAAGACCGGGGCTACGTTCCGCAGGAAGAGCCGTTCAAAAAGCTCATCAACCAGGGCATGATTCAGGGCCGGAGTAATTTTGTATATCGGGTAAAGGGAACGGGTGTCGAGGGTACAGCACCGGTTTTTGTATCGCTCAATCAATTAAATGGCCGGGAGGTAACGCCTTTACACGTCGATGTTAATATCGTTGAAAACGATGTGCTGGATGTTGAGGCATTCAAAAGCGCGCGTCCGGATTTAACCGAAAATGCTGAGTTTATCCTTGAACCGGATGGCCGATATCTGGTTGGTGCTGAAGTAGAAAAAATGTCGAAGTCGAAGTTCAACGTCGTAAATCCCGATATGATCGTGGAAAAATACGGCGCTGACGTACTTCGGCTTTACGAAATGTTCCTGGGGCCGCTGGAACAGGCGAAACCCTGGAATACCAACGGCATCGACGGGGTGTATCGCTTTATTCGTAAGTTCTGGCGGTTGTTTTACAAAGATAGTCCGGCCGGTTCATCGGATGCGAGCCAATGGATAGTCACCGACGAACAGCCCACGCCCGCCGAGTTGAAAGTGCTGCACAAGACGATCAAAAAGACGGAAGAGGACATCGAATTGTATTCGTTCAATACATCGGTAAGTTCGTTCATGATCTGCGTCAACGAACTGGCCACGCTGAATTGCCACAAACGAGCCATTCTTCAGGAGTTAGTATTGCTCTTATCGCCCTACGCTCCGCACATAACAGAAGAATTGTGGGCCGCACTGGGTAACGAGCCGGGTACAATTTCGTCGGCCGAATTTCCGAAATTCAACCCCAACTATTTGGTTGAAGACTCGTTCGACTACCCGATTCAGATCAACGGTAAAGTACGGACAACGATCAGTTTCGCCATCGACCGTGCCCCTACGGAAATCGAACGGGAAGTGCTGGCTGACGAGATCGTTCAGAAATGGATGGAAGGTAAAACCCCCAAGAAAGTGGTGGTGGTGCCCAAACGGATAGTAAACGTGGTTTTGTAGGTTTGTTTCGTGGTGTCGGGTTTGAGAACCCGACACCACGAAACAAACTGGTATATACAGGAAAAGCCTCTTCATGCGAAGAGGCTTTTCCTGTATATGGGACATCAGGAAGCGTGTATCGTGCTTGCCCTTTAAACGTCGTTTCAACGCTCAGGCAGCAATTGGTTCCGCTTCCTGAGCAGCCAGCGCGTCGCGTACCTGCGCTGTCAGCGTCAGCGAATGCTTGCGGGCTTCATGGTTATAAATAGGTGCGGTAATGATCAACTCATCCGCTTTGGTCTGTTCGATAAAGCTCACCAGTCCGCGTTGTACGGTCTCGGGCGAACCAACCGCCGAACAGCGCAGAACGGAGTCAATGCCCGCTAACTCGTACGGGTCCCAGCGTTCTTCGAGATTATCGACGGGCGGCTGCATCTGACGTGCCTTACCCCGACGAATGTATAGAAACTGTTGCTGAACCGACGTAAACAGACGCTGTGCTTCCTGATCGGTATCGGCCGCAATGACGTTGACCGCCACCATGGCATAGGGTGCTTTCAGGTGTTCTGATGGCTGAAACTGGGTCCGGTACACCTGTAATGCCCGCAATAGTTCGGCGGGCGCAAAGTGCGAGGCAAACGCGTAGGGGAGTCCCAGCATAGCCGCCAATTGAGCCCCGAACAGGCTCGAGCCCAGAATCCAGATGGGAATAGTCAGGCCTGTACCCGGTATTGCCTGGACAAACTGATTGGTATCGTCGGGCTGAAAGTAATGCTGAAGTTCAACGACATCCTGCGGGAAGGTATCCGGTCCGTTAGCCGTCCGGCGCAAGGCCCGGTAGGTAGCCTGGTCGGAACCGGGGGCGCGTCCCAGACCCAGATCGATCCGACCGGGGTAGAGTGATTCCAGCGTACCGAACTGCTCGGCAATGACCAGCGGGGAGTGATTAGGCAGCATGATACCGCCGGAACCCACCCGAATGGTTTTGGTACCACCCGCCACGTAGCCAATAACAACTGATGTAGCTGCACTCGCAATGCCCGGCATGTTGTGATGCTCGGCCAGCCAATAACGGTTATACCCCAACTGCTCAGCGTGTTGGGCCAGATTTAATGTATTTCGCAAAGCCTGCGTGGCGGTGTTGCCTTCCACAATGGGCGATAAATCAAGAACTGAAAAGGGAATCATAGCTCGTTGCTTTTCAGTAATAACCAAAAAGAGTGAGTAATCAATCCGAATACACCCTGATTTTGATGTAGGATGAAAATATGATTACCCTATCTTTTGCTTATTTGTATACTAAATCAGTAATTGCAATTAAGCACAAGTGAACTATCCTACAAAAATCATAACACCTTTAGCATGATTCCTTCTCCACCTGTTGACCACGCACACGTAACACTCTATCCACCTGCACCCGACCTGTCTGATACCGGTTTTCTGGACCCATCCGCGACTTTTAGAAAAGAAGTCAGACGAACGCTGGCAGGAATTATCGGCTTTGCCAGCCTGTATCTGTTGCTGATCGGGTTCGGTATAGCACTTGGGTATGTTTGTGTGCTGAGTACGATCTGGTTGATAAGCTTTTCCATAAATAAATTCACATTGATCATTGGCGTGGGCCTGATTGCGCTTGGCGTCATGTTTCTGCTTTTCCTGGTAAAATTTCTGTTTGCAGTATATAGGAATCAGAATGCCCAGCGGATTGAAATTACCGATGAGGATCACCCGAACTTGGTGACATTCATTCATAAACTGGCCGAAGAGGTGAATGCCCCCAAGCCGTACAAGATATTCCTGTCGCCCAATGTCAATGCCTGTGTCTTTTACAATTCCAGTTTCTGGAGTTTGATCATGCCTGTACAAAAGAACCTTGAAATCGGGATGGGGCTGGTTAATTCCGTTAACATGAGTGAGTTCAAAGCGGTTATAGCGCACGAATTCGGACATTTCTCTCAGCGGTCTATGAAGTTGGGTAGTTATGTCTATATCGTTAATCGAGTGATCTATAACTTGGTATACGACCGTGACCGCTGGGATGCAATGCTCGATAAGTGGGCTGAATCGGGTGGATTATGGGGGACGTTTGCGGGACTCACTCATATTTTAGTTAATCTGGTCCGTAGAGTACTAAGCAAAGCCTACCAATGGCTGAATCTGCGGTATATGGGGTTGTCGCGAGAAATGGAATATCAGGCTGATCTGGTGGCCGTAAGTGCTGCCGGAGCGCAGCCGGTAATAACCGCCCTTCGCCGGATCGAATTAGGTGATGCCGCTTACCAGCAGATGATAAGCTATCTGAATGGATTGGTTGGAGAATCAAAAGTCGCTGAAAATATATACCCGTTACACACCAAAACGATGCACATGCTGGCTTCGGAACTTGACATAGATATACGGCATGGGCTTCCCTTACTGACGGATGAGCAGGCCAGCAAAATGGTGGTAGCGCGTCGGGTAAATTATGAAGATCAGTGGTCATCGCATCCGGCGCAGAAAGAACGTGAAGAAAATATTCGAACTGTTTTGGCTCCCTGTATTCCCGATGAATCGTCGCCCTGGTTGCTGTTTACCAATCCTGAGCACTGGCAAAAAGAACTCACAAACAGACTCTATGCTGGTGTTGAACTGAACGTATCGGCCAACCGTCAGTTCATTCATACAGCAGAGTATGTGGATCATGTTATTGACGAAGTTAATCGGGCGCAATTGCCCGAAAAGTACAAAGGCTTTTATGACAGGAGACTATTAGCCACTTTTGAGCCCGGTAGCATAGCCCTGGAAACGAGTGCCATTCCCGATGAAGAAACCATTTTTTCGGATGAAAATCGGCAATTAAGGAAGCAGCTCTTTACCGCTTTCGACGATCGGAATACCTTGCTTCAGATCAAAACCAGGCAGATTCAAACCCGTTCGTTCGACTTCGATGGAAAGAAATATGACCGCAAGGAGGTTGATAGTGTGCTGGCTGTTATCAATCCTGAGATTGAAGAGTTACAGGCTTACTTTAAGCGTTTGGAGATCGATGCTTTTCGCTGGCATTATCAAAAAGCTGTACAGCAAGGGGTTGGTGATGAGCTTATTCAGCGGTATGAGCTGTATTTCAGCCTTGATCAGGATCGGGAGTTGTACGAAGAGCTACTGATGGAGTATACGGACCTGATCAAAAACACGCAGGACGCCCTAAAAGAGGGGGCGGGATAAAACGGGGAATGGGTGGACAGATTGAGGCCATGAATGATAAAATACAAAAGGCCTATATTAACAGCCAAACAATAAACCTACCCTCGCAGGTGGGAGCGGTTACGTTTAGCAATGGGTATGCCGCTTATTTATGTGCTGATCCTCTACAGGTTATAGAGGCCGTTTCATTTAATTGGGAGCACATGGTGAATTTATACAGACAGTTGGAGGGGATGCCGCAACTGGCCGGACAGGCTCAGATTGCGGTTTTAGATGAACTTATTCGCTGGCAGGCAACCTTATGACAAGTGAGACGAGTTTATCCGATCGTTTCGTTGGTTTTATGAAGTATAGACGTGTATTTATATTGCTAAGAAAACAGTTCGCATGGTTATCAGTTGGGTTGGTTGTTACAGCTCTGTCGGCCTGCTCACCAAAAACATACACGAAAGTCGCGGCCGGGAAAGCCTATGATTTCTTTAGCTACAAGCCCAATCAGGCAGCGAAAATCTCCGCGCACCGGGGTGGGGGCGATCTGAAAGGTTATCCCGAAAACTGCATCGAGTCGTTCGATTATCTGGCGAAGAAAATGCCGGTCATCATTGAATGCGATATTGATCTGACAAAAGACAGCGTCATGGTGATGATGCACGACGCTACCCTCGACCGTACCACAACGGGCACCGGCAAACTCATCGACCGGAATTATGCCGAATTGAGTCAGTACCGGCTGGAGGATAATCAGGGCAACGTTACGCCGTATAAAATTCCCACGCTGGAAGAGGTGCTGCGCTGGGGTAAAAACAAAGTGACATTTACCCTCGATGTTAAACGGAATGTGTCGTTTGCCAAAGTGGTCGACATGATTCACAAAACCGGTGCCGACGATTATGTGGCGGTTATTACCTACAACGCGCAGGATGCGGCTAAACTGAATAAACTCGATCCGTACCTGATGATATCGGTAACCATCCGTAACCGCGCCGAATACGACCGGCTACGCGAACTGGGTGTTCCTGATAGCCGGATGGTGGCTTTTGTAGGAGTTAAAGAACCCGATGCTGATCTATACAAATTCCTCCACGAAAAGGGCATTGCCTGCATATTAGGCACCTTGGGTAACCTGGACAAGCAAGCCGCAGCCAAAGGCGACCAGGTTTATAAAAAGTTTGTCGAGAATGGCGCTGACATTATGTCGACCGACCGGCCCCTGGAAATTGCCAACGTACTGTATTAAGCGGATAGGTGCGAGGCTAACGCAAACAACTCATCGGAATTGCTTGCGGGCAAATCAAGCCTTCGCTTCTAAAAGGGGTAACGTAATTTGGGTAAACAAAGAACTGGAGCTATGCCGAATTTGGGTCAGGGTCGTTGGACAAGGTCACAAACTATGTCCAACAGCCGGGAATCAACCCTCCGGGTAAAATAGGGGCAACTTATTTGTAAACACTAACGGGTTGATTCCATATGGAGTCAACCCGTTAGTGTTTACAAATAACTTAAGAGCAACCGATATTGGTTGCCTTTAAGTTATTTGGCAATCCGTTCGTACTTGAACAGCTTACTGGCCCAAGGAATAACGAATTGAAAATTAGGTGCATCAGTATGGCCGCCGTTGTGCTGCCGCCACGCCAGTTCGCCGTTTGTAAGGCCGGTAAGTACGTCCGGCATTTTCTCGGTGTTATAATCATTGCTGACGCCCAGATCGCGGGCACCCAGCAGCTTGAACACCGGCCCGGCGGCTATGGTAGCCTTGTAACTGCCCATTTGGTCGAGCCATTTTGCATCGCCTTTTTCGGGAATGCCGTAGCTGACGAAAGTAGGCCGTGGGGCGCAAAGAGCCAGCAGTTCGTGCGAATCGATTGGAAGGTCGCAGCCGGTTTTAGGGCCGGATGATGACTCGGCAGCGGCATATTTCAAATAATTTCCTGCCATCCAATGGTATTCTCCGCTACCGGCGAGGCTTTCGACAGCTTCCCCGAACACACGTCGTTGTAAGGTAGTGCCGCCCTTGCCCGATGAGCCGATTAACCCTAATGCAAACCGCTGGTCGAAAGCCATGGCTACCAGGGCGGCTTTACCATAGCGGGACACCCCTTCCACACCCACCTGTTTAGCATTAACCTGCGGCTCCGTTTCCAAGTAGTCCAGTGCTCGCGAAGCACCCCAGGCCCAGGCCCGCAAGGCACCCCAGTCGTCGGGTTTGCGGGGCTGGCCTTTGTTGACCAGACCAATGATGCCACGAGTGAGGCCCGCGCCGTTGTCGGCCTGAATGCTGACGGGCTCGATGGTGCAATATCCCCAGCCAGCCGCTAACAGTTGCTCAGTCGGCGGAGAGTCGCCGGTAGGTGGGGGAGCGAAAAAGTTGGCCCCCGGCAGGCGCGTTATAGGCGCATAAGCTGGATAACGGTCGAAAATGGCCTTCATCTCCGGGTTGCTTTTGATCATCATCTCCTTGAACGCCACATTCAGCTTCTCCAGATCGGCGGGAGAGGGCTGAGCCGGGGCGGGCAAGGTCGGGAAGCCTAGCATGATCATTACCGGCACCGGGCCTTTTACGTTCTGCGGCAACACCAGCACCATGTTGATGTTTACGTTGATCAGCGGGTAGGCACTGTTATCGACCCGGCCAATTAGTTGTTTGGCAACTACAGGAGTTCGGCCAACAAATTCATTGTCCGTGACCTTAACAATCCAGTTGACTTTTGGGATGTTGGCGGGTAATTTACCGTACATCTCTCGTTCAAAATCCTCGATGAGTTCCGGTCGACGCTGCTTCCACCATTGATCGGGCGTGGTTACTTTCTTGCCGTTTCGAGTGGTGAGCACGTCGGGCAACTGCGGGCAGGGCTCGGCTTTGGATTCGTCGTAGTTGGCGTGATTAGGATCGGCTTCATTGCCACTTGGGCCGGGCCTTAATTTTTTGATGCCTAGTTGCTGCATCATCTCGGACTGATCCTGAATAGCCGTAAATGTTTTAAGCCGAGGGTATTTGCTGCTGTCGATGGCCATTTGTTGGGCCATAGCCCCGCCCGAAAGGCCCATAAGCAGCCCGAAGACCAAGTGTTTGTGCATGTGATTGAGGGTTTAGGAGTGCATTTACTTATCCGTTCGAAACGGCGAGGCTGGTAAGCCCTCTTTGTTATAGAGGTTTGGGTTGACCGGGTTGTCGGCCCAGGCATAGCGAACGTAAAGAGGATTGGGTACCTCATCACTCCACACGACCACCTTACCGTTTTCTATTCTGGCCTTGGCCCACACGAATTTCTTGTCGCTTCCCGCAATGGCGAATTCGCTCAGGTCTTCTCCGTCGTTGGTGATCAAGCCACCGCCGGTATCCGTAAAGCTGACTACGATCTTGTTGCCGTCTACGGCTGCCGATTGATAGATAGGACCCGACGATATGATGGGTTCCTTATAGGCTGTCTTTAGAGCGGAAAGGGCGAGTCGCTCGCCCACATCTTTCTTATTATCGGGGTGGATGTCGTTCCATTCGCCCAGATCAATAGCCACGACCATGCTCGTATTGGCTATTTTGAGCGCGTTGAGTTGCGCTTCCCGCAGTACTGCCCAGCCGCTTTCGGAAGGCAGGTAATTGTAATCCATAAAGCCGGGTAACTGGATATACAGGAATGGGAGAGGGCCCTGCTTCCACTTGTTTCGCCAGTCGTTGATCAGGGCGGGCAGCAGGGTTGCGTACTCCTCTGGCCTACCGGCATTGCTTTCACCCTGGTACCAGCAAAAGCCTTTGATGGTGTAGTCGATTTCCGGGGCCACCATCGCATTATACAGCGCCGTTGGCTGATTCTGCGCATTGATTGCCCCGCCACCGCTGAATCCCCCAGACATGGGCCGGTAGGCAGTGCCCACCCTGTAGTGCCAGGTTCCTTTAAGATCAAGGGTGTCCGCACCAGCGAACAGGCAATAGGGTTTGTCGGGAACAAAACCGCCTTTGCCAACTGCGTTGGTTACCCGAACGACAAACACGTTTTTGCCCCCTTTCAGCAGATCGGCGGGAACTGCGTAACGGCGTTGTGGGTACTGGTAGGTCGTTCGACCAACCTGTTTTCCGTTGATGTAGAGTTCGTCGGCATCCACGATCCGACCTAGAAAGACTTTCGCTGGTTTGCCCGTCATGGAAGAGGGCACATCAATTTCGCGCCGGTACCAGACGACGCCGTTCAGGTCTTTAAGGCCCTGATCTTCCCAATACCCCGGTATGTTGATGGGCCGCCAGCCTTTTGGGACATACGCAGCGTCGAACCATTTTACCGGGCCCGCCGTCCCCAGGTCGACCGGCGGTGCTGATCTGTTGGCCGTGTTCTGGGATGGTCGGTGGTTAAGACCGTTAATGTAGGTTGTATCTTTATTCTTCTCGATGGTGGTTTTCAGCGCCGGAAACTCAGCGAGTCCTGCCTCACTGGTCCAGGCTTCGATGGGTGTACCGCCTACACTGGCGTTGATAATGCCCACTGGTATGTTGTATTTTTGATGAATCTTCTTCGCAAAAAAGTAAGCTACTGCCGAAAACGGTCGAACGTCTTCCCCCACAGCGGCTTTCCATTGTCCATTCGGAATATCGGGTTGCGGGCCTTGCAGGTTCGTCAGAGTAGGTACCCAAAACTGCCGAATCTGTGGAAAATTGGCTGTTTTGATCTCATTTGCATAAGTTACGTCATGAATATTGAGCTGGTGGACCATGTTGCTCTGCCCACTGCAAAACCAGACATCACCGATTAAAATATCGTTTAGTGTGATTTTGGAACTCCCCGTTATGTCCATCGTAAAGGGGCCACCGGCAGACAGGGGGGGTAACGTTACCTGCCACTTCCCGTCAGCATCGGTCGTGTTTTTATAGGTTTTGTTTCTGAAGTGAACGGCAATTTTTTCGCCCGGTTTCGCCCATCCCCAAACCTTAAGAGGGGCGTCGCGCTGGAGTACCATGCCGTTGCTGATCAATTTGGGTAAACGGATTTGGGCTTGTACGATGAGATGGGCTGCCAACAGCAGGCACAGCACGAGTAATCGTTTCATGGGTAATTTGTTAGGGCTTTGGTTAAGAGGGTGTTGGGCAGTGCTTAAAATAAAATTCACAAAATCAGACAGCGGACTTATTCTGATTTTGTCATCCCAACGCAGGAGGTATCTTCGGTGAAAATGGGAATTAGGCTCGACTGAAGATCCCTCCTGCGTCGGGATGACAAAAAATGAGTCGTGCTTGATCTTTTAGTAAGCCATTATTCACGTTAGTTAGGCATAATGAAGTCAGAGTTATTTATCGGACCAATGTCCGGTTGTCTCTTCAGGCCCGAGGTAGCGGGGTTCCAGGTCGCCGAAATCAAGGACCAGCTTTTGCAGCACCACAGCGGGGTTCACCATCCAGAATTTCACGGTATGTTTCCCTGCCCTGGCAATTTTATGTTTGGTGGGTTTGATGATGATGTTCTCGGCTGCCCATTTATTCCAGATGCCTTTGTCGCTTGTCTTATCTTCCTTGTTCAGACTAATGATCTGCGGAGCTTCGTCATCGACCGAAATGGCGTATTGCAGCCCGTTCTCCGACGCGAAGAAGTTCAGTGTTGGTGAAAAGTAAGCATTGATTGAAAACTCCCCGTTGCTATAGGTCTGGATGTCATATTCCAAATGGGGCGATTTGCCCTCTGGCTTCTGCTCGTTGGCCGTAACCGGAAAAGGCGTGATTGCCGATCCCGTCCGACCATGATCGGGAAGGGTTTTCCAACTGATGCCGTTGGCGTTTATGGCGCGGGTAAAATGGTCGGCTTCTATAGAAATGCCTTTTTGGGCGACCTGCTGAAAGCGTGAACCGGCCGCTGCTCTTTGGCCATTAGGCTGGTTCGCCGGCGCTAGGACAACGTCTTTTGGCGCAACGGCCGAGTCGGCGGGAAGGTAGTTGACCGAGGGCATTTTCTGGCGCTCCGGCTGCTGCCAGTAGGTGTACCCAATGTGGGTCTGACTCATCAGGTGATTCCACTTACCGTTGTTGAGCTGGTGATATTGTCGCGTGATCAATGAGTCGTTTGCATACAGTTCCTTCACCTTACCAGCAAATCCATTGGTCGTATTCCATTTATTGCGATAGGCCAGTCTGTTGAGGGCGACATGGTAGTACATGTTGTTCAGGTTAGCGCAGGCTTTGATGGGGTGCAGCACCAACTGAAAGAACGCATCCCGGTAAGCCGCGGGCAGGTCGTTATTGATTTTTTCGGCTTTTGTCAGGAGCTCCGTGTACTCGCCAACTACCGTTTCCCATTCATTCAGGCTGGAATAGGTGCTGGCGTCGAGCAATTCAGGCTTTCGGCGGGCGTTGAATTTTGCGTAGCGGGCCAGTAAATAGGCGATGTCTTTGGCATGGGCTTTTCCAAACTGAGCGGCTGCCCATTGTTCCGAGTAAGCCGTGAGGCCGTCGGCGTCTATCTTAGCAGGGTTCCAGGCAAAATCCAGAAAGAACGAGATCGGAAACTCCATGGGCTTAAGGTCGCCGACGTTTACAATCCAAATGTCGCGCACCTTGTGCTGCCAGGCCAGGTTCATTTGCTCCCAGATTCGGGGCAGCGGGTTGGTATTAAGCCATTTGTAATTGCGGGGCCCGCCTACATAGTCAAAGTGGTAATAGATGCCGTAACCGCCTTTGCGGGGTTTTTCGTCGGGCCGTGGGAGTTTCCGCAGGTTGCCCCAGTTGTCGTCGCAGAGCAGCAGGGTCACATCGTCTGGCACGCGCATACCTTTATCGTAGTATTCCTGAACTTCCTTGTACAAGGCCCATAGCTGTGGCGTTTCGGCGGCTGGTTTTTCCGTTACCTCGCTGATGATGGTTCGCTGGTCGGTGACGACGTGTTCGAGCAAGGCGGTGGCCGTCTCGCGCGACATGGGCGCATCGCCATCGCCCCGCATCCCCACACTCACAATCTTTTCGTTGGTAGCCCGTTTCATCCCGTCGCGCCAGAACTGCCGGAGCTTGTCGGGGTTGGATTCATAATTCCACTGACCGCCACCCGCCCGTCGCCATTCGTCATGCGCCCGCATCAGGGGTTCGTGGTGTGACGTGCCAATGACGATGCCGTATTTGTCAGCCATTCGAATGTTTAATGAATCATCGGCATAAAAGGCATTGCCCCACATGGCAGGCCAGATGTAGTTCCCCTTTAGACGAAGGATTAATTCAAACACCTTTTCGTAAAATTTGTGATTGAATCCGCCGAATTTTTCTTTGGTCCAGCCCGATAATGCCGGAGCTTCGTCATTGAGAAAAATACCCCGGTACTTTACGCCGGGAGCATCAGTTAGGGTGACGTTCTGTTTAAAATAGATTTCCTTCTGCCGGTGGATCGGCACATCGGCCCACCAGTACCAGGGCGATACGCCCATTTGCCTGGATAACTCAAAGACGCCATAGGCCGCGCCCCGCCGGTCGTTTCCAGCAATAATCAGGGCATTCGGGATGCCTTTAACCGGGTTCGTCAGGGTTTGCACCACCGAGGCTTCCCATTTGCCGTTTAGACTTGCCGGGTCAATTTTTCGCTGGGCAATCAGTTGTTTCAAAAAGGACGATTGCTGAATGGTGCCAATGGCAATGACGTTTTTGCCATTCTGGCCTACAGCCGTAACGATGGGTAGCCTGGTTCCGGTTATCTTTTCAATGTCTTTCTGAAGTAACTCAGCAGATGTTTTTACGAGTTCAGTTTCGCTGTTATCAACGTAAATCACCGCCTTTGTCACCGCAAACGGTGATTGGTTGGTCAGTAAACTTTGCGCATGGCTGGCGGCAGAAAAGAGGAGTAGGACAGCCAGAGTCAGAGTCAATTTCATGTCACTAGGGTGGACAGGTAAGCATTTGGTAAGCGTATTGAACGATTGCATTCAATTAGTTGCCCAATCGATGTAGTCTGTCTGTTGGTTTATGCAATCGGTTGCATAATTAACACAAAAAATAAACTCAATCTGCTTTTTATAGAAATAAAACTATTTTTTACCGTTTTAACGGGATTTGCGAATCTGTCAAGTTTCTGAATGACTTTGCAAATCTGTAGCTTATCGGGTGGATAAAGGTAGTATGGGCGTTTGTGGCCGGGTTTGCGAAATGTGCATTTTTTCTGAAAGCCAGTGCCTTCCGGCATCTACCAGAAATAAGTTAGGCTCAGCCGGGTAAAGAAAGGTGTACCGGGTGTAAAGTGAATTTCTTCGACGGGCTCAGCTTCTCCTCTTAGGCGGCTCTCGGTATTGAACTGTGTTTCTTTCCAGCGTGTGTTCAGCAGATTTTGTATAGTTAGACCCAGCGTGTATTTCTTTCGCAGGTAGTTCATCTGCAAATCCGAAACGAAGTAGCCCTTGGCCACAATTGAATTGTCTTCATTGGCGGGTCGATCGGCCATGTACCGGTAGCGTAATGAACCGCTGAGTCCATGATTCGTTTGCAGCGATACCCCACCGGTTGAGGTAAATACCGGGGCCAGGGGTAAATAATTCTGACCCGCTTCGGCATCCAGCGAACGTGGATTGGCCGTATTCAGGTCAATGTCGGCAAACAAGTGGCGGGTAAGCTGATACCGGGCGGACAGATCCAGCCCCATTCGACGTGAACGGCCACTGGGTTCCACAACGCCTTCGTCGCCCACATATACAAATTCCTGTTTCAGGTACAAATACCAGGCGGCTGCGTTAATGAGCAGTTTAGGAAACGGTTTTACGATGATTCCGATATCGGAGCCATAGGCACCGGGCAAAATCTCGCGACCATTCTGCGCTGTAACCACACGGGCGTCGTTGGAATGGAAACCCTTTCCTGTAGTTAAATACAGTTGGGCGTGCGGATTGATGGTGTAATAAAAATTCAGTTTGGGCGATACGATTGCCTGCGTTGCGCGCCTGTTGGTTGAAGGATTGATTAGTAAATTCTCGTATTGTGAGCTAAAATAATCGACCCGAATACCCGCGTTGATGCTGAAGCGACTGGATACCTGAACGACCTCATCGGCATAAAGGGCGGCATTGATTTCGTTGATATTGCCGTACTGAAGCCGATTTAACGTTTCTACCCGGTTTTTGGAGTGCGACAACTCCGTTCCATGGGTAATGTCCTGCCGGTACTGAGCGCCCAGTGTCGTTGCCCAACTGGTTGTGCCAAGGTTGGTCCGGGTGGCGTAACTCCCGTTGTAACCGAACAGATTTCTGTGTTCTTTCTGACGGATCTGATCGCCGTTGAGACTGTCTTTAAGAAAGAACGTGAAGTTGGAATACAGCTCGAAATTGTAATTGCTGTAGAAAAACTGGTTTTTGATAGTGTGATTACGGGGCGTGACCGTGACGAGTTGCGCATTAACGTTGGTCCGGCTGGTTTCTCCACCTTCGGTCGGGTCGACGGACCCAAACCAGCCTATTGATCCGGACGCCACGGCCCGGTCCGGTATTTGACCCGAATGATTCCACTTGCTCCAGAACGTCGAAGCCGTTAGGGTCAGGTTCGTGTTCGCTCCGATATGGCGGTGGTATTTTCCCAGTACGTTGACTCGTTTAAAATGCTGGGGATTATCGAAGTACGAGTCGCTGAACGAGTATTCGGAGGCCAGGTAAGCTGATTGATTTTTTGCCTTACCGCGTGCACCCAGTAAATCCAGCCCGGCTACAGCCCGGTAGGTGTTGAACTGTCCCACCTCCAGCTTAACGAAGGAGCGATCCAGGGCAGTCCGCGTCCGAAAATCGGCCCAACCGGCCGTTGCCAGATTACCTTTATCGGTGGTATATGGCCCTTTTCTAAAATCCACACCTTCAACCAATTCGGGTATAACGAAGTGCAGGTCAGCATAACCCTGTCCGTGGGCATGAGAAACCATATTGACAGGCATACCATCTACCGTCAGGCGAATGTCAGTGCCGTGGTCCAGATCAAAGCCCCGCAGAAAAATCTGCTCGGCCTTTCCCCCGCCCGCGTGCTGACCAATAAATAAGCCGGGAACCATTCGGAGAATTTCCTGCGAATTGGTGATGGGCCGCAATCGAATATCCAGATTACTGATCAGTTGCTGCATATTGGCTTTCAGAGCCGACACCGTTACTGAACTTAAGGTTACCGGTGCTACCGCCAGGGTAGTTTGCAGGTGCGTCGTCTGGTCATCCATAATGGTGATCTCCTGCACGTGGGCGGCATAGCCCACGTGCGAGAACTCGACTTTATAAGGCGATGCTACCAGTTTATCGAAGCGATAGCGGCCCAGCTCATCGGTAAGTGTTACTTTATCTAATCCGGCCAATTGTACGGTAGCTCCCTGCAGAGGCAGATGCGTAGTACCATCGAATACCGTACCGGTAAGCGTACCCAGATGGGCATACGCTGCCTGAATGGCCAGTAAAGTAAGTACGAGTGTAAAAATGATTCTTGTAAACTTCATTGGTTGAGTGTGTGCGGATCAAATTTCCGACAATTCCCCCTGCTTTCATAATACCGGAGGATTAGGTAGGGTCCTATTGCGCCAGCTCAGGTAGAGCGATAAGACGACCAGGGCAATAAGGCCATAGGCTGAATAACCGACAACTTCTTCGATACTTTTGGTCAGGCTGTTGCGCTGGCCGGATACGTGCTCAGCTATCCAGGCGAGGGCGGCAATTCCCGCCAGGAATGCTCCCGTCAGCCGGACAATCCTGTAGGAAGGAGTACGGCTCAGCAGTAGTAACCAGGGGATTATCAGTAAAATGATAAAGAGCTGCATTAATTCGATACCCAGGTTGAAGCCCAGAATACTCAATGCCATCGGCTTGGCGTCCAGTTGAAGATTTGTCAGCACACTGGCAAACGCCATCCCGTGAATAAGGCCAAAACCGGCGGCAATCCCGGCTTCACGACCCGCGAAAATAGGTCTTACCGCATGAATGGCAGATACCAGAACCGACAGGGCAATCAGGATTTCGACCGGCTGCGCTGGTATACCAGCCCATTCGGGATACCGGGCTGCCAGCGAGCCCAACAACAGTGTAAGGGAATGGCCGGCGGTAAAGGCAGTGACAATCAGCAGCAACCGTTTCGAGCTGTACCGTAGGCCACCAAACTGACCCCAACGCTGCCCGGCCCGGAGTAGGGGAGCGGGTAATAACAGTACCAGTAAAAAAAGTAGATGATCGGTGCCTTCAGCAATGTGCTGCGTGCCCAGTTTGACCATAGCTATAAAGCCGGTCCATTGGTCTCCTGACGCCAGATTGACGGGCAACGGCAGAATACGGTTGTTGACAATATCAAGGCTAATGGTGCCGACCTGCACCGGTTCGGCTTCGGCCAGTTGCCCGCGCTCCCAGTCTTGACGAACAGACACCAGTATGGTATGGGTCATTACCTGATGCAACACCACATCGTAAAAGAACCTGAACTGCCGCACATCGTTACCCGCCGGAGGTACCATCTGTACCTGCGCGGTCAATTCGCGGTATACCCCATTAACGGGGTTCTGGCTTTCATGAACGCTCACTGGCCCAACCGATACCTTCCAGAAACGCCCGTCCGGGCTTTGTGGTCGAATGTGTGCCTTAAGATAGGCCCGCAGCTGAGGGCCGAGCCGTGCTACCAGTCCCACCGACGAATCGTTTACGGCATGACCCCAGGCTGATTGCAGTTCGAAAAGCGGAATTTGCAACTCGGCATCAATCCGGTGGGAATGCACGTTGAGCTGTACCACCGAATTCGGCATGGGATGGGCGGTAACCAGCTCGGGCTGGGCTGAGGCTAACAGCAGGCTAACAAATAGCAACAGCCATCCCGATAGACGGCTGTTGCTGCTGACTGGCTGATTGCTTAGAAAAGACGCTGCGTTCATTTCTTTGTGGTTAGAACAAGCCCCTAGTTACCGCCATAATCGGTTGTATGGTCGCGCCAGACGGAGTGAGAGTGGGGCGTATTCCGGATGATGATACCACCCTGATACGAAAACTCAATCCAGACACTGGGTCCGTCAATTCGGACATAATCGCCCTGTGTACTCATGGCCGTTGTGCCCGAAAAAGCGACGTAGGTGCTGGCCAGTTCTGTGGTGTATTTGGTTAGTACGGCCGCGGCAAGGCTCGCGTCGAGGTCATTGACGTAAAGCTTGATGGCATTCAGCACCAGTGCCTGCTTGTCGCTGCTTAAGCTGCCTACCTGCAAACCCGATTTGGTAGCCGGGAATTTTCCATCCTGACCCGGCCCGAGTACCAGATCGTTGTACGTACCTGACAATTTTGCCGTTGCCTGCTCGGTTGTACTCAGGCCCGTCAGCAGATTGGCAAAGGCCACCCGCTCCTGTTCGAAGGCTGCATAGGTTCGGCTGCCAGCCGTCACGGCCGCCTGCGGCTCGGTGCCCCGGAAAGAAGGCGTAACGCCTGTACTGATCCCGCCATTAAGGGTGAAAGGCTGAGTGTAGTGGTGACCGGTGAACAAAATTGCCCACAGGCTGGAAGTGCTGGGCGTGCCTAAAAACGAAATGTAATAGTTACCCGCTCCATAGGTAGAGCCGCCCCCGATGGTGTTCAGGTAATCATCGGCGACCAGGTTCCCCATCATTTCGTCATACCCTTCGTTGGTCGTATTCAGCGCCAGCACAGCGACCATCAGATTACGGAAAGCTGCCAACTGCGCGTCGCTGAGTGAACCCAGGTTGATGCCATTTCGAGCCGACATACCGGCGGGCAGGTTGGACCATTTCTGGGCATTTGCTTTGGTATAAGTTAGTTGCAGCGTCGATTGTTGGGTGCTGCTCAGGGTCGATTTAAAGGCTTCGGCCAGACAGACGATTTTCGCAACACCCGTTGATGCACAACTCGTTGTGGTAGCCGTGGCGGATAGCGTGGTTGTGATTGAGCTGGAGCTATTCGTTGTGGAGCTCGTGGAACTGCTGGTGTCAACATCCGTTGATTTGCAGGATGTCAAGAGACTGCCGACTCCCAGGAATAGGAGCAGAACGACTGTTTGCTTGTTATTTTTCATAATGTAAGCTGAGTAAGTTTTCCTCAGCACCTGATCGTTTACTGGTACAATACTTGGAACGGTTAATCGCCGTTGCATAACCGATGCTGTGTTGGGGTAAAGAGCTGAAATGTTGTGGTGAATGAGCTGGTTACCGCTTGACATCGACCTGTCTGAGACCTGCTTGCAGCACAAAGGTCACCTGTAAAAGACAACGATTGGAAAAGGAGTGGTAAACCCCACCCGTCCGGGGGTAATAAGCCCGAGCTTGTGGTAAATCAGGAAAATATGGGGCTAAATGAAGCCGTTGAACAGCAGGCCGATCTGGTAGTTAGACTCTTCGCACCTGGACCTGGCTAGCTTATTTCATGAAAAGGTTAAAGAACTGTTTCTCATAGCTGCTGCCGATGGGAATTTCCTCGTTGCCTATCAAAATTAGTTTGCTGCGAATCGCCTGAATCTTGTCCAAGGCTACGATGAATGACCGGTGAACACGGATGAATTTTCCGGCTGGTAACTCGTCCAGCATTGCTTTTAACGTGAGTCGCAAAACAACAGGGGGCGCTTCCCGTAAATGGATCTTCAGGTAGTTATCCAGTCCTTCAATGAAGATGACGTCGGCAATGATAACTTTCACAAGACCATAATCAGCCCGGAAAAAGAGCTGTTTAGGTTCGGCCGTTTCCGGATTGTCCGTTTGCTGACGACTATACCACCGACTGTGGGCACGTTGCACCGCTTTGGTAAATCGGTCGAAGGTATAAGGTTTTAGCAGGTAATCCACAGCCTCTACTTCGTAGCTTTCCAACGCGTATTCGCTATAAGCGGTTGTAAAGATAACGAAGGTTTGGTGGTTGATGGATTTGGAAAAATCCAATCCCGACTCTTTAGGCATGTTGATGTCTAAAAAGATCAAATCAACGGGATTCGTTTCAAGATACAAACGAGCTTCTCCGGTGCGGGTGAACGTTTTGACGAGGTCAACCGAACCGATACGGCTACAGAAAGCGTCAATGATATCCAGGGCCGGCCGTTCGTCGTCGAGTGCAATGGCTTTCATCAGGATAAAGTAAGGGTAAGGTGGACACGAAAGTCGGTTGCGTTGTTGTCGATGGTTAGCTGATGGGCTCCCGGATACAGAAGTCGTAATCGTTCGCCAGCGTTTTTTAGTCCCACACCTGTAGAGTTTTCGAACTGATTGATCGCCACTTTTTTGTTGGCTACGTACAAGTGCAGACTGGTATCCTCTATGCGTACATGAATATCGATCGGTGAATCTTCGTCGGGGCTCACCCCGTACTTAAATGCGTTTTCAATGAATGAAAACAGCAGTAGCGGGGCAACTACCTGTTGCTGCGCGTTGCCCTCCAACAGATAGTTGATCTGAACGGCATCGCGCAGCCGGGCTTTCTGGAGGTCAATGTAGTTGGTAATATAACTTAGCTCCTTGTCAAGGGCTACTTTATCCCGGTGGGCATCGCGAATGATGTAACGCATGAATTCCGAGAGCTTGACGATCGTATCGGCGGTCTGTTCATCCTGCCGGATAGCCAGTGCGTAAATGCTGTTGAGGGTATTAAATAGAAAATGTGGTTGTATCTGCGCTTTGAGTTGGTAAAGTTCGGCCTGTAACTGATCGTTCTCAATCTGATGGAGTCGGCTGGCGGTCAGAAAGGAAATCGAAATGAGGGTACTAACACTGCCCAGCAAAAAAAAGATAGCCAGCTTTACCGGGAGCAGCAGCGTGAACGGTGGGCCATGGTGGCCGTCGTGCCCTGCATCGAAGGGATGGCTACTTAAAGAATGCTGTTTGTCGAATGACTCGAAAGCATGTCTGTGATCGTTGGAAAGCGAATGGTGCGACTGGCCGGCGGGCTTTGGCAGCATCATCTCCTCCACAAAGAGTTGTCTGGCCCAGGCCAGTGGTGTATTTTCAGACGGTAATTTGAAGTAGATCCACTGCTCTATACGATAGGGAAAGTAAACCGCAGCCAGTATGCAGCTAACGGCTATGAATATGTATCGCCGGTATCGTTTGGTCAGGAACCAGTGGGGTACAAATACCGTGTGATTCAGATAAGAGAACAGAACCAGAAAACAATACGCCAGACCATTCTGAATCAGGTGCTCGTGCGGTCTTAGCGGAGACCAGCTTACGCCCGCATAGACACAGTAAATCAGCGGCAGAATTGCCAGCGCAAGGCCGATTAATACATGGGTGCTATGGGCTCGTAACCAGATGGTCATTCGGTTCTTGAGGTGAATTACGCAAATGTATGTCCCGAGTCTGGCGTTCGGGAATAATTGTGGTTAACGGGTCGAAAAAAGGGGTATATACTGAGTCGAATCGGTTGTGTTTTTGTGTGTACAGGTAGGTTTAGATACGTTAACGCGTCCGGAAGTGTTCAGGCCGAACCCCTCCGGACGCGTTAACGTATCGCGAAAATCAATAGCCAACCGTAAATCGTTTTTGAATAAACTGCGGCTGCTCCAATTCATTGATAATGGCTGCTGCAAGATCAGTGACCGATATGTTATTCTCGCCTTTTTCATCAAAAACGGGCTCGTCGGTACCCAAGCGAAATGTACCGGTCCGTTCGCCAGGTGCCAGATTGATGGCGGGACTCAGGAATGTCCAGTCCAAAGTTGTGTTCTGGCGCAAATGGTTAAGGTAGTCACGGGCGGCCGTGGCCCCCGGCTTATACGCTGCCGGAAATTGGGGCGTATCGACTAATTGAACCCCCGGCGCTACTTCCAGACTTCCGGCGCCACCAACCACCAGGAGCCGTTTAACCCCAGACTGTTCGGTGCCGGTTTCAATCGCTTCCGACCCTCTCAGGAAATCATTGTACAGGTTAGGGTTGGTCCAGCCCGCATTAAATGCGTTGACAACGGCGTCATGTCCCGCTACCAGTTGAGCAACGGCAGTGGCATCATATACGTCGCCCTGCTGAACACGAAGGTTTTCGTGACGAAGGCTGATTTTTTCGGGGTGGCGAACAATGGCTGTTACGTTATGACCACGGGTCAGGGCTTCTTCCAGAACGGCAGAACCAACAAAGCCGGAGGCTCCAATTAAGGCAAGTTTCATACTATAGATTGGTTAGTTAATGTGTATAATGTAATGTAAAATGTTACAGTTTCGGTTAAAAAAAATCAGTCGAATCGACGGCTGAAATCTTCCAGTGTGGTATCGCCCAGTTTGTGAAGGAGAGCCTCTTCAGCTTCCTGATACAAACCATCCAACTGTTGGTTGATCTGCTTGCCAACCGGACAATTCGGGTTTGGGCTGTTGCGGGATGTGCCAAGGAAAGCGCCCTGGCGCGTGGCCAGGAAAACATCCGATACCCGAATGTGAGCGGCTGATTTTGCCAGCATACTGCCCCCGTTTTTCCCTTCCCGACTAATAACCAGCCCTTTGTTACGGAGGTTAATAAGCTCTTTGCGAACAAGTACCGGATTGATGTTTATACTACCCGCCAGCAAGTCAGACGGAAGCCATTCGCCGTTGGCTTTTGCCAGCAGCGTAAGTATGTGCATCGATATGGCGAATCGTCCGTTCATTAATGTAATATATATTGTTACAGATTTGGGGTGAGAATAATTCCCCTTCCGGCAAAAATTTATAGATTAGGTCCTGATTTGGATGAAGCCAGTTAACATGCCCACTCAACCGCCCGTCAATCGAAACCGACTCCTGTATGGATTGCTCGTACTATGCACCATTCTTATCGGATTGGCATCAAGGTATTTTTTCAGCGACGTGCAGTTTATCAAAAGCTACGTTGGCGACGCATTATGGGCGCTGATGGTCTATTTTGGCTTGGCTTTTCTGTTCACCAGGTGGTCAGTAAAAACGCTGGCTCTTGTATCAATTATCTTCTCATTTAGTATAGAAGTCAGCCAGTTGTACCACGCACCCTGGATTGATAGTTGGCGGGCTACTCGCCTGGGTGGATTGGTGTTGGGCTTTACCTTCGTCTGGAGCGATCTGCTTTGCTACAGTGCGGGAGTTTTGTTTGGCGTAGTGATGGAAACCTATTTACTCCCAATTCAGTCCAGAGTGGTCGGGAAAACTGGCGTTTAGGTTTGGCAATTGGTTGCTGGTAATTCTTTGGCAGTCACTAGGTTTACTCTAGTAACAATCTATACAAAGAAATTTAGCGCGAATAAGAGAGTAATGGGTTGACTATCAGGAAATTGGTCGACTTTGAGGCGGGGAATTTCTAGCCATTGGTGGTCGTGCCCTCGCTTGGCATGCACGACCACCAATGGCTAGAAATAGTAGTCCGATAGGCGACTGTTATTCACATTAATCTAATCTGATACCACAATGATTGGTGCGACCTGTTCCGGGTCGTTATCAGGCGATGCTTTTTTCTGCTTAAGGGCTTTCTTAGCCGCTTTTTTTAATGTTACATCGTACAGATCAGTCCGGCGGTCTTTTAAGACCTGCACTGAGCCATGTTCATGCAGTTCTTTCAATAAACTCAAATCCACGTCGGCGATCAGTACCATTTCGGTGTTGGTCGTGGCTTCGGCTTTAACCGCATTCGTTGGAAACTGAAAGTCGGAGGGGGTAAACACCGCCGATTGCGCGTAATTGATGTCCATATTCTGAACGCGGGGCAGGTTGCCCACACAGCCTGAAATAGCCACATAACACTCGTTTTCGATGGCCCGCGCCTGGGCGCAGTGCCGAACGCGCGAGTAGCCGTTCTGGGTGTCGGTCAGGAAGGGGACGAACAGGATTTGCATGCCCTGCTGGGCCAAAATACGTCCCAGTTCCGGGAATTCGACGTCATAGCAGATCAGCATGCCAATCTTACCGCAATCCGTATCGAAGGCCCGAATCTCGTAGCCTCCCACCATGCCGTAGTGTTTCACTTCGTTTGGTGTGATGTGAATTTTGCGGTACTCTTCAAACGAACCGTCGCGTCGGCATAGGTAGGCCACATTATAGAGCTTGCCATCCGTATCGACGAGCGGCATACTACCGCCTACGATGTTGACATTATACGAGATGGCGAGCTCGCAGAGTTTATCGCGAACGGCTTCCGTAAAGTCAGCCAGCTTCCGAATGGCAACCGGTTCCGGCAGATCGTTGAAATCGGCCATCAGGGGCGTGTTGAAAAACTCAGGCAGCACCATAAAGTCGGCCCGGTAGTCACTGACCGCGTTGGCGAAGAACTCAACCTGTTCCAGAAATGAATTCAAGTTTTTGAACAACCGCATCTGCCACTGAATAACGCCCAGCCGGATGATTGAATCAGTATGCGGCTTTTTGTCTTTCTCAACAACGTAATAAATATTGATCCACTCCAGCAGCGTCGCGTATTCTTTTGATTCAGAGTCGCCGGGGAGGTAACCGCGTAACACCTTCCGGACGTGGAAGTCGTTGGACAACTGAAAGGTAAGCGTGGGGTCATAAATTTCCTTCTGCTTCACCTTTGCAATGTATTCGCGCGGACTCAGTTCGTCGGCGTATTTATTGTAGTTCGGTATGCGCCCGCCGGCCAGAATTCCTTTCAGATTCAGTTGTTCACAAAGTTCTTTCCGGGCGTCATACAGGCGTCTGCCCAGACGAAGGTCGCGGTAATCCGGGTGAACGAATACTTCAATGCCGTACATGTAATCCCCTTCGTCAGAGTGGGTTTTGAAGGTATACCCACCCGTAATCTCGTGGTAGGTATGGTTATCTCCAAACTTGGCATAATCTACCCGGATGGCCAGCGCGATTGCTACTACTTTCCCATCGACTTCTACGCAAAACTGCCCCTCCGGAAAGATGTTGAGGAGTTTGGTAATCGAGCTTTTGGGCCAGTAGTCGCCACCAATGCCGCTGTAGACTTCAATCATGACCTCTTTAAGGTCGTGGTAGTCTTCTTTCTGTAATGTTCTGGTTTGAATATGCATAGTTTGTCAGGACCAGGATTTCAACAGGATTAATCAAGATTACAACAAGACAAAAATCTGGATTGCCTGTCAGTAATCTTGTTCAATCCTTCAAATCTTGAGAGAATCCCGGTTAAGAATTGTTTCCATCCCGACCAGCATCTCATCGGTAAAATCTAGGTGGGTTACGAACCGCACCAGGTGTTTGCCAAAGGCGACGCTGCGGATGCCTTTTGTTTCTAACCTTGCAACGTAATCCGCTGCCAGGATGGTTTCGGGTAATTTAAAAATGACAATATTGGTGTCGATGGGCAGAATATCCTCGACCTCGGGCAGGCGTTCGAGCATGGCCCCGATTTTACGGGCTCGGGAATGATCGAGTTTCAACCGGTCGATATGGTGGTCGAGAGCGTAGATGCCCGCTGCGGCCAGAAAGCCGGCCTGACGCCAGCCGCCACCCATCAGTTTCCGGAAGCGCCTTGCCTGCTGAATGAAACCGGCTTTACCAAGCAACAGCGACCCTACCGGGCACCCCAGTCCCTTCGACAGACAAATACTGATCGAATCGAACAACTGGCCGTAAGCACCCGTTGGTTCACCGGTTTCTACCAGGGCGTTGAACAGTCGGGCGCCGTCGAGATGAAGAATAAGACCATGTTCATCGCATACTTTACGAATTGCCGCAATTTCGGGAACGGTATAATAGCAGCCACCGCCTTTATTGATCGTATTTTCGAGCACGACCAGTCTCGACAACGGTTTGTGTGAGTCGGCCGGATTATAAATGTAATCCCGAATTAGCGCCGGAGTGAGTTTACCCCGTTCACCATGGGCCAGACTTACCGACGCCAGTGCATTCACCGAAATGCCGCCCCCTTCATATTGATAAACGTGGGATAAATAATCGCAGATGACATCATCGCCGGGGCGGGTATGCGTACGGATGGCAAGCTGGTTCGTCATGGTACCCGACGCACAAAACAGAGCAGCTTCCATACCAAACAAAGAAGCGGCCTGCGTTTCGAGGGCAATTACCGTTGGATCGTCGCCAAGGACATCGTCACCAAGCTGGGCTGTAAACATAGCCTCGCGCATGGCGGGCGTGGGTTGTGTAACGGTATCGCTACGCAGATCAATAATCATCTAGCTACAATCAGGCTGTTTAAAACAGCAAGTTAATGCCGTACGAGACTAGTTTAGAGTGAGGGCAATCGTTTTTTATCGGTCAAAAAGTAATTCAGTGGAGGATACAGGATAGAAATGTGCCCAATAGGGGTGATAATCTTGCTTTTGCCTGTCTTGCAATTATTTTTGGGTAACCTTTCTCGCCCATAGCTGTCTCAGTCTGTACGATAACTACTGAACTAGTACTAACCTACAGCCCATATTATGATGACAAACAAAACTCCCTGGATCATCCTACTTCTGCTCTGGATGGTCGGTTCTACCTGGTGGCACGTCTGTAAGATCAAGCAGCTCTGTGGTGATGTTCCGCAACCGGTTGCTGCACCAACTGACCTCTCTTCCGACAGCACCTCAGCCAATGCTGAAGGGTACTCGATAGTGGATGGCGATCTCTTTCGGCTGGATTTGCCCGGAAACTTCAGTTTTGCCAGATCGGGAGCCAACGCAAATATGAATACCCTGGGTGGTTCGTTGGAAACAGTGATCGCGTATTTGAAAGCCAATCCCGGTCGAATCCTCGAAGTTACTGGGTACTACTCGTCGGCTGAAGCCAATACTACCACGTTTCCGAATCTGGGTCTGGCTCGGGCAGAGAGCATTCGGCAGTACTTTTTTCAGCAGGGAATACCGGCGGCTTCACTCACGACAAAAGGTGTAGAAAAGGACTTGCCATTTCAAGCCGCTAAAGGCGACTCACTCTACGGAGGGGTTGATTTTGCGTTCAGCGGGGCTAAGCTACCTGTGTCATCAGATACCGCCACGTCACCGACTCTTGTCAAGCTTACAGAGCCAACTACGGAAAAGGCATTGGCCGAAGCCGAGAAATTCACCTCGGTATTCAAGCCAATCGACCTCTACTTCCCCCTGGCCCAGGCAAACTACATCCAGACGGATGAAACGAAAAAGTTCTTTGAGGAAGCCGCTGCTTACCTGTCGGGCCATAAAGACAAAAAACTTGTTCTAACCGGGCATACCGATAATTCAGGTCCCGATGCGGTTAACATGCAGCTATCGAAAGAACGAGCTGACGACGTTAAGAACAAATTGCGTAAATCCGGCATTGATATCGGCCAGATAGACGTTCGGGCTAAAGGAGAAACGGAACCGAAAGCGGATAACAATACCATTTCTGGTCGAAAAGCCAATCGACGTGTTACCGTAGTTGTAGAATGATCATCACCAAACATTTTTGTTGATGGTTTTCTGCGTAGCACACCATCAACGCCCCAACTTTAAACGCATACTATTATGTTTGACATGAATCCCCTTAACCTACCGGATGCCCAGTTGCAGCAGTTGATCATGCTGGTTGTAGCGGCAGTGTTAGGCTTTATTATAGGGTATGTTTCCCAACGAGGTACCATTAACGAACTCGAAGGAAGTCTCCTCACAACGGAACGAGATCTGGACGATTGCTACCGAAAAACACCTGTATTGAGCGATACCAATGATGAAGAAGCCATTATACTGAACCGCATCCGGAGCCGTTCGAGCGAAATTAACTTCGGTCGGATTGGGATGGCATCCGCTGTTGATGCAGATGATCTTAAAGTTATTATTGGAATAGGCCCCTTCCTGGAGAAGAAACTTAACGCAATCGGGATTTACACATTCAGGCAGATTGCCAATTTCGCTCAGGATGATATCGAGCAGGTGAATGATATCATCGAGTTTTTTCCGGGTCGTATTGAGCGCGATAACTGGGTAGGGCAGGCTGCGGAACTGGCATATAAAAAATAATTTTCTTATTTCTGGCAATTGGTAAAAGGTACTCCATCTTTCTGCCGATGAGCTACTAAACCTTCTTAAACGAAAATCCTGATATGTTTGGATTAGACCCCCTAAGCCAACCGGTGGCTATCATAGAAATCGTACTGCTGCTCATGTTTGCCGCCTTTGTGGGCTGGCTGGTAGGCCGGATGGTACTTTCTGGCCGGGTAAATGCATTACGTTCGTCCGTGGCCGAAAGCGAGGCCGAGCTGGAAAGATGTCGGCAGGCGAAATTGATAGGAAATGTGAGTACGCCTGGTATGCCTGAACCCAAACTTCATGTGCCAACGGCATTTGTTCATGCTGACCCTCTTCTACCTGAGTTTACGAACGATGGGACCCCTGACTTGATTGATGCTGATTCTGTCGAGCCAACGGACGGTTCATCGCCCGTTGTGCTTATTCCGGAAACGCCGACCGTTGTTCCCGATGTGGTCATTAAACCTGATAACTCAGAAGCCGCCGTCCTGAATCGCATCGCTGCCCGCGCCAGCGAAGTTAACTTCGACCGGATTGGCCGCGCCACTGCTACCGAAGCCGATGATCTGAAGGATATCGTAGGCATAGGGCCGTTTCTGGAGCGTAAACTTCACAGCCTGGGCATCTATACCTACCGTCAGATCGCTAATTTCACAAAAGAAGACGTTGATAAAGTGAATGAACTGATCGAGTTTTTCCCCGGTCGTATTGAGCGGGACGAATGGGTTAATCAGGCGAAAGCGATCTACGAACACAAGACCGGATCGGATAAATAATGGATTAATCATACGAATGCCCTGCGAGCATACAAGCTGGCAGGGCATTCGTGTTTTACGTCCAGGGCGTTATCCGTTAGTCGGTTTCTTTCGGGTGGGTGTACTACTTAGTACCATTGCACTACCCGACTGGTAAAAGTTGCACATGGTCTGCAAAACGCATTCCCTGCACTTGGGAAAGTACCAGGTGCAGATACGCTGACCATGCCAGTAAAAATGTTTGTGAAAGTTGAACAGCACCAGCGCATCCGGGGGTAAGTAGGATAATAGCAGGGTGTGGGCTTTTTCGGCACTCACCTTGGGCCCAATCAGGCCAAGCCGTTGGGTAACGCGGTGAACGTGGGTATCAACGGGAAGAACTGGCTTTTGAAATTTAAAAAGTAAGAGAAGCGTGGCCGTTTTCATACCGATACCCGGTAGTTTGGTAAGCCAGGCCATGGCTTCTTCGGTAGATAGTTTGTCCAGAAAATCAATATTCGCCTGTCCTGTTTCCTGAAAAAGGTGCGTAAGCAAATTCTGAATGTAAGGGGCTTTGATCTCCGGGTAGTTTGCCGACCGGATGGCATCGATCAGATCCGGAAGTGGGGCATCCCGCACCTGTTGCCAGTCCGGAAACCGCTCGCGCATGGTTCGGTAAGCGGTAACTTCATTGGCGTGGGTCGTTCGATGTGAGAGGATCGTTCCAATCAGCTCATGCATCGGGTCGCTATAGCCCTGAACGGGCTGAATGCCATAGAGCTCATTTAACTGCTGATGGGCATCAAGCGTTTTGTGAGCCAGATCGGAACTGGATTGCATAAGAGGGTAAGAGTCTGGCGTTATCGTGCCACAGACTATAACCCTACCCACCCTGAAATGTTCTTGTCCTAGGCGTAAAGAGCAGTAGCCGACTCCCACAAAGCGAGTCGGCTACTGACATTCATGATTTCGTTCGTAATTGTACTCCAATAGGCAAATAAATTAAGACGTTACCGTTAATTCAATGGCCTGTTGTTGGCTAATTGCCGACGAACCAAGCTCCAGCGACGACGTGAAACTGGCAGGACTTCACCCGTAGTCAGGTGAACCAGGCCACCTGTGTCTGTGCGTTCCAGCCGTTCCACGAAGTGCCGGTTAACAACACAGTTACGGTGGAGACGAATAAATAATTCAGTTGGTAGTTGGGGTGAATAGTATTTTAGGGTACGGGGCATCAGCATGCGTCTGCCGTCTGCCCAGTTCAACCAGCTATAATTAGCAACAGCCTGGAGATATACGAGGTCAGAAACTGAAAAGAACTGTCGTCCTGTTTCACGTAGGTAAAGTTTGAGAGGAGGCCACTCGGTTGGGGCAACTCGATTTGAAAAAGAAAAAGTGGATATTGACATACGTGAGGGGTATTACTTGATCAGAGACTTTAATTAATAAGTAACTGATGCAATACTAAAACCAATCCACGCTGTAGGCTTGCTGTTTCGTAACACAGCCTATAAAATTTGTAACATCAATTAATAAAGTTTCATTTTGGGCTGGTGAATGCCTCAATTAAACAAAATAGCCCTGATTTTAGCCTGTTTTGACGCATGTGAGCCCCTTATTTTTATGACTCCATTCCGGATGGAAAAATTATTTCGGCATTTCCTGCCGATGTTGTTCAACGTATTCTGAGGGAGTCAGGTGGTAATGTTCCTTAAAGACCTTGGAGAAATAAGCAGGGGTATCGAAGCCAACCCGATCGGCAACTTCGGATACCGAAGCACCAGTCATTAACAATTCAGCCGCTCGTTTCAATCGTACGGCCCGAATCAATTCAATCGGACTTAAGCCGGTCATCGCTTTAATTTTCCGGTTGAGGTGCATGCGGCTCATGCCGATGGCAGAAGCGAGTGGTTCAACGCCAAACGTAGAATCGTCGAGGTGAGATTCCAGAAGGGCATAGACGCGGTTCATGAAGTCGTCTTCCGGTGCCTGACTGGCAAGTGGCAGGTATCCTTCCCGCAACAATTGGCTTCGGAAGTAATGACGGGCCTGCTGCTGCTGAGCCAGCCGGTTTCGGATGCGGGCGCGTAATTCATCGACCTGGAAAGGTTTAGCCAGGTAATCATCAGCACCGGCATTTAATCCTTCCAGACGGCTTTCGGCAGATACTTTCGCCGTTAGCAGCAGTACCGGAATATGGCTCGTTATGGGGTTACTTTTTAATTGATGGCAAAGTTCATAGCCATTGAGCTCGGGCATCAGCACATCGCTGATGATTAAGTCCGGGCCGTTCATGATGGCGGCTTCCAAACCCGCCTTCCCGTTATTTACCCGCAACACCCGCCACTCTGTGCTGAGGGTCGTCAGAATAAAGCTGGCAATATCGTCATCATCTTCTGCCAGTAAAATGTAGGGCATCTTATCTTCCTGACCGCTTTGATTAACCGCAGCTCGTTGCTTGTTGAGGCTCTGTCCGGGTTCATTGTGCTGGCAGTTGTTGACCAGATCGGCACGAGCCTGGCGGCAGGGCAGCTCGACGGTAAAGGCAGTTCCTGTTTGAAGATCACTCTCTACCGTAATGGTGCCTTTCATTAGTTCGACTAGCTCCTTCACGAGCGCCAAACCAATTCCTGAGCCACCCACAGATTGCTCAGTCATGGGATCGGCCTGGTAAAAACGATTGAAAATATGCGGTAGCTGGTGTTTGGGAATCCCGCTGCCAGTATTTTGTACCACCAGTTTGACCAGATCGACCGGAGTTGATAAAGTCGTTTGATTGGTAGACGATACAGTTGTTAGCACATTGATCGAGCCGTTCTCATTGGTAAATTTCAATGCATTCGATAAGAGATTCGTCAAGATTTTTTCGACTTTATCGGAATCGAACCAATAATAAGGCTGATTAAAATGGTGCGTTTGCATCAATTGAATGTGCTTGCGTTGAACCTCGTCCGTAAACACCAGAACGGTACGGGTAATGAACTCCTGTAAATCGGCGGGTGCGGGGGTGAGGGTGAGGTTTCCGGCATCGAGTTTAGCCAGATCGAGTAATTCATTGATCAGTCGCAGGAGCCGGTTGGCGTTTCGGTAGATGAGCGAAAGGCGATTGTGAAAAGGAGAATCGGCCGAGTCGTGCAGAACCTGCTCCAATGGGGTTAATATCAACGTTAGTGGCGTACGGAACTCATGGGTTATATTGGCGAAAAAGCGTGTTTTTACCTCGTCAAGGTGTTTCAAATGAACAGACTCCCGCTCCCGTAATTCGATCAGACTCTTCATTCGAATACGATTGATCCGTACCCAGACAAACAAAATAATGGCCCCCACGAGCAACAGCGCATAGCCGGTATATGCCCACCAGGTTGCCCAGACCGGGGGATTGATCACAATGCGTAGCGAATGCATATACGGACTCCAGACACTCGACGTATTCGACGCATTAACGATCAATGTATAGGTGTTGGGGGGGAGATTCGTATAAGTAGCCGTTGCCTGATTGCCACTGTAAACCCAGTCGTTATCCAACCCGATCAATTTGTACCGGTATTGATTTTTGTGGATCTGGTTAAACTCAAGGGCAGAAAAATCAATGGACAGGAAGTTTTGCCAGTGGTCTAACGTCAGTTCCGTCAGTTCATTGATATCCCGTTGAATGGGCGAGCCTGGTGTTGTGGCGTTTACCCATTGGTTATTGATACGCAGGGCGGTAAGCGCCACCACTGGTTTGATGGGGTCTTCACTAACCCGGCGCGGATCGAAGGTGGTGTACCCGCCGGTTCCTCCAAAAATAAGTCGTCCGTCGGGCAAGGCAACATCATGAAATTGCTTGAACTCCTCACCGGGCAGCCCGTCGTCGGCCATGTAGTTGCGGGCTTCCAGTGTTCGGGTATCAAAGCGGCATAAGCCGCGATTGGTGCTGAGCCATAAATGACCGTTGCGGTCGGCGCGTATGGCATAGATGACGTTGTTCGACAGGGCCTGACCAACGGGAAACCGCTGAATTTTACCCGTTAGTTTGTCGAGCCGACATAAGCCTTCCCCAAAGGTTCCAATCCAAAGATGATTGTATTGAAGCGGGTCCTGCGCGAGACACAGGAGAGCATCTCCAGGTAAGTTTCGTTCGGTAGTACCGCCACTGTGCCATTGGATGAGCCGCTTTACGGACAAATCGGCTCGCAGTAAGCCGTGGTTTTTTGTAGCCAGGTAAACCCGACCACCATCCACAACCATCGCCGTGATAACATAAGGATGGTTTTTGGGTAGGGGTAAAGGAAAAGCCGTGAAGGTCTGCTTATCGGGATTGTGTCGAACTACAGCCTGGTTATGTGGTCCTAAAAGACCCCATAGTTCACCCTGGGCACCCGCCGAAAGGGCCGTAAACTGAAACTGTCCGTTTGGCAACCAGTGCGGTTCTATGCCTGTTGGTTCGACCGGCGAGAAAGTTTGCTGGTTGGGATTGTAGCGGTAGGGGACCATCTCCGGGCTGGTTATCCACAGGTTTTTCTGGCGGTCGAACTGATATCGCATACCGGCAGAGGATTGTTGGCGGATCACTGCCGGAACCGCACTAAGGGGGACATTAAACTGCTGGGTGAGCCAATCCGTCTGAAAGTTCTGCGTGTACGGCCACGTCTGAAAGGGGCGTTTATTAAGGTCATATTTGATCACGCCATCGCCATTCAGGCCAATCCAGAGCACATTCGTTCGATCAACCAGTAATGAAACGGCGGAAGATCGGCTAAGGGTGGCTGGCTGATTAATGAGCAGATTGAACCCATTTTGGCCTCCAGTATCGCCCATGAGCGGAACTAGCCCACTCTGGTCGGTGAGTCGATTCTGGTTGATATAATCAGTGCCTCGGTAGTCTTTAGCAAAAAGGGGGACAGCCGTTGGCAGACCGGGTACCGATACCACCTGCCGCACCAGACCGCTGGTTGTGGAGAAAATGGCAAAGCGGCCCGGAAACCCAAGCAGTAATTCACCAGTTGATCGCTCATGAAGCGCAAAGACATCATTTTGGGGTAAGCCCTGTTCCGAACGATAGATCGCAAATTGCCGCTGTGCCGGATTGAATCGAAATAGACCGTCGGCGGCAGCCAGCCACAGTTGATTATGCCGGTCAAGAAGCAGGTCATAAAGCGTCCGCTGGCTGCTATCGCCCTGTATCATCCAGTGCCGGTTCGAAACGCTACCGTTTGCATTGAGCCGAAAAAAGCCGTTTGTTTGCGTAGCTACCCACACGTTACCGGCATGGTCCGGCTGAATGCCAACCAGTTGGTCTCGTCCCAATGCCTGTTGAAAGGCAAGTGAATTAGAAACCCGTTTGGTCTGTTCAGTTACCGGGTCAAAACAATCAACGTTGTTGTTTTCAGTACGGACCCAAAGTTTTCCCTGCCGGTCATCTTTTATTTCATAAATACTACTAAACGACAGTGATCTGGCCTGTTGAGGGGCATGGGTATAGATGCGAAAATGGACACCATCATATCGGCATAGACCATCGCGAGTGGCCAGCCAGATGAAGCCTCGCTTGTCCTGAATTAATGATTTAACGAATCCCTGGGGTAGGCCGTTGCGGACAGTTAGGTATTCCGGCTCAGGAGATGCCCACAACGGCATGGATAAACCAAGCAACAGTATCCAGAAAAGTGCCCATTGGGTAAGCCAGCGCATAAGTGAAATTGAAAGTTGCTCAATGCAAGCGGTATTAATTATGAACTGAATCAACTGATAAGCCCATTGAGCAGATATTTTTAACTTTAAGGTAATTGATTTTTGTTGAAAGTAAATAAATGGGCACTAATTTCATTTATTTTTCTCTTTATATCGTCCATGCGTATTCGCTTAAGTACTCCGGTTGAACAACCACTTCCGGCCGTTTGGGCTGGTTTTGACCGTTCGCTTTTTAACCAGCTCAGCCCCCCGTTTCCCCCCGTTGATGTTATTCGGTTCGATGGCTGTTTGCGGGGTGATGTTGTTCACTTACGATTAAACTTCTTCCTGTTTCGTCAGGATTGGATTAGTGAGATTACGGACCAGCAGACGAGTGACGAAGAGATTTTTTTCATTGATCAGGGGGCTAAACTACCCTTTTTCCTGACTTACTGGCAACATCGGCATCGACTGCAACGGTTAACCCAACCCGGAACTAATCAAACCCTTGTGATTGACGATATAACGTTTAAAACCGGGCTTTTACTGACCGACTATTTATTTTATCCATTACTCTGGCTGCAGTTTGCGTATCGAAAACCCATTTACAAGCGCGTGTTTCGTACACGCACGCCAAGTAACTAAATGTAGCATAAATCTACAGATTAAGACGGATAATATAAAGTGGGGGTCAAATTTGCAAAAAAAGAATCAGTCAAACCAAAATCTGCTTAATTAAGTAATGCGATCCCTCGAGCAGGACACAGTAAGCTTTTTGAACTGCCCGGATTCTTTTACATTTGTCTACGAGGGGTCTTTTAATCTCACTTCATGAAGCTACCTAACCTAACAACGCGTATTTTTCTGGGCATGGTGCTCGGTATAGCCATCGGCTACTTTTTTCCGGACACGGGTTCTGGCTTTTCCGGAACCGATCTGAACATCCTGTCAAAAATATTCCTCCGGCTCATAAAAATGATCATTGGGCCGCTTGTCTTTGCGACGCTTGTGGTGGGAATCGCCAAACTGGGTGATTTTGGTACGGTGGGTCGAGTCGGGCTTAAAACGCTGGCCTATTTTTACTTCGCCACCATTTTATCCCTCGTTGTAGGCTTATTGGTGGTCAACATCATGCGTCCGGGCGAAGTGATGAATATCACACAATTGCCTGCTAAAGGTACAGATGTTGGCGTCGAAGCGCAGAAAATGTCATTCGAGAACTTCATTACGCACATTGTGCCAACCAGTTTCATTGATGCCCTGGCAAACAACGAAATTCTGCAGATTGTCGTGTTCAGTATCTTTTTTGGGATTGCAGTGGGTGCTATTGGCGCGCAGGGCAAGATCATGATCAAGGCGCTGGACGCCCTGTCGCACGTGATGTTCAAAATAACGAGTTATGTTATGGCCTTTGCTCCGTTTGGCGTATTGGGGGCAATAGCTGCCATCGTTGCGCAGCAGGGATTGGGGATTCTTGGAGGCTATATTTACCTGATTCTCTGCTTTTTCGGGGGCCTGTTATTCTTTATTTTCGTCATTCTGTCAGCTATCTGTTTGGTCGTTGGCATACCCTACCTTGCCTTGCTGAAAGAGATTCGTTCGGCGGTTATCCTCTCGTTCAGTACGGCCAGCTCGGAGGCTTCATTTCCGCAGACGATTGAAGCCCTGCGCCGGTTTGGCTGTTCGGAGCGGATTATATCGTTTGTCTTGCCGCTGGGCTATTCATTTAACCTGGATGGGTCGATGTTATACATGACGTTCGCCACCGCATTCATTGCCCAGGCGTATCATGTGCCTCTCAGCATTGAGCAGCAGATAACCATGATGCTCACCCTCATGATTACGTCCAAAGGTATTGCGGGCGTACCTCGTGCCTCATTGGTGGTAATTGCCGGTACCATGTCGCTGTTTAACCTCCCCATCGAGGGATTGGCCCTGTTGTTGGGGATCGATCAGGTGCTCGACATGGGCCGTTCGGCTACGAGTGTTGCCGGGAACGCCGTGGCTACCTGTGTGATTTCTAAGTGGGAAGGTGAGTTTCGCGTTCAGCCGGTTGAAAATGACGAAGTAACCGTTTAATAAAACATCAGTGAGTTAGGTGGAAAAGGTGAAGGAAACTGTACTTTTAAGCACTAAAGTTATTACTTCCTTCACCTTCACGCTGCGTGTTCATGAATCAATCTGCTCTCCTGGAGACCGAACTGGCTCCTTATTTCACGACGAAAGCGCCTTTTCAGTTTCCGGTTGAATTCCGGGCCGGGTTTGTCAAATACTGGCCTATCGTTTCGCTCGTTCTGCTCATTCTGACATTGCCCGCCATCCTTATATTTCTGGGCATAGGAACGGCTTTTCTGCCATTTTCCTACCTGGGTGGCGTTGCTGCCGGGTTTAACTATACCATCTCCATGGTACTTACGATTGGGCGTGTGGTGCTATGGGCAATGGCACTCTCCGGCTTATTTAACCGCAAACGGCAGGGCTGGGTGTTCAGTTACTATGCACAGTTGATTAGCATTTTGGCCAGCATCTTCTCCTTCAGCATCCTGGGCATTTTGTTTGGCCTGTTATTTCTAATGCTGCTTTTTCAGGTTCGGGAGTACTATAATTGAGTCGTCCGCCCCATTTACGCACAAACAAAGGGCCGTACACATGCAGACTGCGGCCTTTTTTATTGCCGCCCATAAAGCCGGTTGGCAGTTCATCCGTAAATTGATTGTTAAAGAATGGGTGATACCCGTAGTTTGACCCACTGTACGTTGCAATTCCCTAAACTAAATGAACGTCGTTGATGAGCAACATCCTCGAAACTCACCACATTATCAAACAGTACGCTGAACATCGGGCGCTTGACGATGTCAGCTTGTCTGTCCCCAAAGGCTGCATTTTTGGACTTCTAGGACCAAACGGTGCCGGAAAAACTTCCCTCATTCGTATCATCAACCAGATTACGGCTCCCGATTCGGGCGAGGTTTTCCTGGGTGGCGAACGGCTTAATCCCGACCACATCAAACGAATTGGGTATTTACCCGAGGAACGGGGGTTGTACAAGAAAATGAAAGTTGGCGAACAACTGCTTTATCTGGCTCAGCTAAAGGGCCTTACTGAAAAGCAGGCGATGGAGAAGCTAAAAATCTGGTTCGTTAAGTTTGACATAAAAACCTGGTGGACCAAAAATGTGGAAGACCTGTCAAAAGGTATGCAGCAGAAGGTTCAGTTTGTGGCTACCGTCATGCATGAGCCGGATTTGATTATCCTGGATGAGCCTTTCTCCGGCTTCGACCCCATCAACGCTAACCTCATCAAAGATGAGATTCTGGAACTGAGGGATAAAGGGAAGACAATCATTTTTTCCACCCACCGTATGGAATCGGTGGAAGAGCTATGCGATAATATTGCGCTTATCAACCGCTCGCATAAAGTGCTCGACGGACCCAAACAGGCTATTAAGGAGCAATTTAAGACCCATACGTACCACGTCGAATATCAGGGTAACCTCGATACGCTGTCGCCAGCGTTCTCCGTGCTGAAAACCCGGCCATTGGAGGATGGGTTTATGCGCGCCGATATCAAAATTCCACCCGATGCCGCCGTGAATGAGCTCATCCGGCATTTGCTCGACCGGGTGGCGGTGCGCTCATTCGGCGAAAATATTCCAAGCATGAATGAGATATTCATTCAGGCCGTGGGCGAGGTGCCAACTACCTAGCCCGGACTTGCTCTGACAGGTTATGTATGTCTATGATTCATTTTACAGCTTTCTCCGCCGATCGGGCCGGTCGGTATAACTGATGAATACAATTTTTCTTATTATCAAACGCGAGTACATGGTTCGGGTTCGTAAAAAGTCGTTCATCATCATGACGATTTTAGGGCCGGTACTGATTTTTGGTTTTTATGCCATTATTGGCTGGGCCGCCGTTAGCTCGATCAATCAGAAAAAGATTGCCGTTGTCGATGAAAGCGGACGGTTCGTGAACCAGTTTAAAAACGACGACGAAACGCTGTTCGCTTACCCCAAACAATCGCTGGCCGAAGCAAAAAAATCGTTTGTCAAGCAGGGGTACAACGCGCTGGTCTTCATTCCGAAGGACGTGATCGAGAAACCTAAAACGGTAAAGATCTTCGCCGAAAAAAGCGTCAGCCTGGCGCTGCAAAGCAACATTGAGCGGGCGATCGGAAAGGAGATTGAAACCATCAAGCTTGAAGAAGCCGGGATTACCCAGAAAATTATTCAGGATGCCAAAGTTAATGTCGACGCAGAAACCATTAGCCTGAGCGACGCGGGCGAAAAGAGTAATAACGGGATTGCCACAACGATCATCAGCGGATTTTGCGCGTTGCTGATTTACATCTCGGTCCTGATCTACGGTACGCAGGTCATGCGTGGGGTTATGGAGGAGAAAACCAACCGGATTGTCGAAGTGATCATCTCCTCGGTGAAACCCTTCCAGTTGATGCTGGGCAAGATTATCGGGGTAGCCCTGGTTGGCCTGACGCAGTTCATGCTCTGGATTGTACTCACGATCGGGCTCATGACGATCGGTTCCAAAATTGTCAGCCAGCCTAAAGAAACGGCTCAGTCACAGATGGCGGCTCGCATGAACGGTATGCCCGGCGGGCAGGAGGTGCAGAGTAAAATGGCTACGGCTAAAAATCCGGTTGCCGACGTATTGGCAGCTATTGAAACGCTGAATCTGCCGCTTATCGTTTCCTGTTTCCTGTTCTACTTCCTGGGCGGCTATTTGCTTTATAGTGCGCTTTTCGGAGCTGTTGGAGCGGCTGTCGATAATGAGACCGAAACGCAGCAGTTCATGTTTCCGATTATGATGCCCATTATTGCGGCTATTGCCTTCGCGCAGATTGCCGTTCGGGACCCGGATGGCCCGCTGGCTTTCTGGACATCCATGATTCCGTTTACCTCGCCCGTGGTTATGATGGTCCGCATTCCATTTGGAGTTCCCGCTTGGGAGCTGGCCCTTTCCATGGCGTTGCTGGTGCTTGGTTTTGTAGGAACCACCTGGCTGGCCGCCCGTATTTACCGAGTGGGTATTCTGATGTACGGCAAGAAAGTCACCTTCCGCGAACTCTCGAAGTGGGTATTTTATAAGGGGTAAGTGGTGGTGTGAGTGGTGTGGTGTCGGGTCTTCAGACCCGACACCACACCACTCACACCACCACTCCAATAAATACATCCATTTCGCTCACTCATCACTCCGCTCAATCACCCCTACACCAAATCAAAAACCAATATCAATGACCAGCGGCTGGATAATCAACTCGCTGGTGGTCAGGTTGTAGATGGTGCGAAACCCTGCTTCCAACGGGGTACGTAAACGCAGGGCGTTGAAAACAAACGACACATCGACTCCGGTTGTCTGGTATGACCGCTGATTTGTTTCGTAACCCCGGAGCCGGTTATACACGTCGCGCACTTCGAGCACGGATCGCCCATCGGCCCGGTCATAAAATACCCCTCCCTTAATTCGTTGAATGTACAGCCAGCGGCCCAGCGACCAGTGTGTGTCGGCAATTGGAAGCCGGTATTCAGCACTGGTGGCTGTAATCTGGTCATCGCTGACGTACAACTGACCCCTCGGGAAGAATACGAGTGAGCCAAACCGATAACTTCCCCGAGCTTGCTCCTGATAACCTGCCCGCAGTCGGATGGAGTGGTGTTTGGACAGACCCGGAAAAAACAGGTTGGCCTGAATACCCCATTGCTCACCGGTGAGCTTCCCCCCAAACGGCGTTGTCCGGTAGTTTGCCGAAAGCGTTTGTCCCCAGCGCGGAGCCACATCGCGCTTACTCTGCCGCAGCAAATGTGAGTAACTAAACCCGTAGGTCAGCGCATTGAGTGCCCCGGCCGAGCCAACTTCCGTTACATACCGGAAAGGTAAGTCATAACCCGTGACTTGCAGGTAATTATAATAGGCCGATAGATTGATGGCCTGGCTGTATTTGGAATTAGTCAATTGGAGGGGTAACCGAAAACCGGCGGTAAACTGGTTGTATTGCCAGCTATCGGTACGTAAACTATCGAGGGGTTGGAGTCTGTCGATGTAAAGCGACGTGCTGCGCGTACCCCGCTGGAAACTCAGGTCGATGATGGGGTAGAGGCCTTGGTAACTCAAAAGAGCGTACGCATTCCCGGCCCGTTCGGACTGATTGTATGTATAGCCCACACCGATCTGAGTCGTACTCAGCAAATCCTGCGAATTGATGCCAACCGTCAGTGCCTGCCCCGTACTGGCAACAGTTGGCCCCCAACTGTACACATTGACCGCATTGGCCAGCCGCCTGAATCGGGAAGGCGAGTAGGTTGTCGTAGCTGGTACCGAATCGGCCAGAACCTGACGTCCGGCTACTGCCCCCGGTTCGGTGTTGACCAGTGTACCGAAATAACGAACGAGCTGTTCCTGACCCGGCTCTGCTACCGGTTTCCAGTCGGCCGGGGTTATGGGCATGTCGGCAATTCGGTAACCAGTAGCCGTAAAATCCTCAAACGCCAGCCGGGTTCCCGATGGAGAGAGGGTCGCGTGATAAGCGGCTAACGGCCGGGAAGTTACCTGAAACACCTGTTTCGACCGGGTATCCAGGGCGTAAATGTTGTCGACACCCGACCGGGGCGAGTTATACAGCACATAGTGTTTCCAGGGCTGCGGGTTGCTGATATTTTCACTCACCTCGGGCAGCAGATCTGTAACCGAGCCGGATTCTGTATCAATGGCTTGAATTGTTTTCTTTCCATTTTTCTGTGAAACAGCAATCAGGGTTCGGTTATCATCTTTCCAGCGTGGATGCTGATAAAAGGCATTGGCGGGGTTGGGAATCGTTTTCTGAACCGTTCCTGTTTTGGCATTCAGCACCACCAGTTGGGTTTTGAACTGGTCGGTATTGTCAACAGCAACCAGTTTGGAATTGTCGGGCGACAGCGCCACGGCTGTGTACCGGGCCCGGTTCGTCAGGCGGGTTAGTTTGCCCGTTTGCAGATCGAGCAGCCGAATATTGGAATAGATTCGCTGACCCCATCGCGGATCATACCCATATTCAATCCAGCAGGCTTTGGTTGATGTAGCCGATAAAAGGTTCGGATCGTTGGTAAACCCCTGTACAAAAACCGTTTTCTCGCGCCGGTGCTTATCCAGAATCACCAGCCGTGGCGTATCCCCCAGGCCATTTTTAAGGCAAAGCACCGTGGAGTCGGTCAAGAATTGGGGGTGCAGGTAATTGGTAAAAACGGGCCGGGGCGATTGCGCTTTTTCGGGATCAATCGAAAAACCTTCCGACGGGGTGAGTGTTAGTCCTTGCTGCTGTTTCTGCCAGACTTCGGTAATGTCGTCCATCGTTTTACGGTACAGGTCTTCCGTTTTCAACCCTGTTTCGTCTTTGATACTAGCCGAAAAGGCGAATGGCCACGGAAACCGGCGGTAGTTACGGTTTAACACCCGGCTCCACACATCGGGGCCATAAGTTCGTTTGAGGTAGGTCGTCATGAAATACCCCAGCACATAATGATTCGGTACATTGTCGCGGTAGGAGCCGCCAACGGATTTTGGATAGTCGAACCGTTTGCCCGCCAACAGGTTCGCCCGCATTCCTAAATCGAAATTCGGGATTCGACCGCGCCCGCTGGTACTTAGCAGCGTTTCATTACTGACGGCGTCGCCCTCGGCAAACCAGTCGGGTACGGTCAGTAAAGGCAGAAAAAGGCCTGTATTGCCCAGAAACGTATAAAGAAACCGGCCATAGCCCTGTAGCGCTTTGTCATTCTGTACAACGTGGCGGTATTCATGAACCGCCAGCAGATCGAACCAGTTTAGCGTACCCGCCAGACCAGGGTCCTGGGGGGGCACCGCAAAAAATTCCGACCGCCGGGGAAACAGGGTTACGAAACCGTTGCTGTTTGTTGTCTGATTTTGAAGCAGGACCGAAATAGGACGGGGGCGTTTTCCGAGCGAAGCCGAGGTAGGTTCGTACAGACTTTCGAGTCGCTGGGCAGTTTGCTGTGCCGTAGAGTCAAACCCTTTCGGATAGAGCACCCTGAAATGGGGCGTTTTCAAGCGGTACCAGTGCAGACTGGTGGGATTCTGGTCGAGAATGGGCAGGGTTTGGGCCAGGGTCTTAACGCCAGCCAATAAAAGAACAGCGGTACAGAAATGTCGTCGGATCATGCGGGAACAAGATACGGTTTTTTAGTAAAAACGCCCTGCACGATAATACAGGACGTATAGGGAGCGCGGCCGGGAAGCCGCGAGTTGAAAGTGAATTTGAAATGCGTTCGCTTCGGGTCAACTATTTGGCCACGTTACAGGTACTTTATAACGAAATTGATCATCTTCTTTACCTTCTCGGTATAAGGTGGGTAAATGAATTTCATAGTGCCGAACTCCCGTTGCATGACGCCCCGCTGGTTTGAAAATTCCTGAAAGCTGAAGAACCCATTCGACTTGCCCAATCCACTGTTATTGACTCCGCCGAAAGGAAGCTCAACATTCCCGAACTGAACCAGCGTGTCATTCACGACGGTATCACCGGCCGAACTTCGGTCGAGGATATACTGGACGCTTTTCCGGTTGCGGCTGTGGATGTACAGAGCCAGCGGCTTCTCCCGGTTGTTGACAACCTGTAACGCATCGTTTATATCTGTGAACGTTAGCACGGGTAACACTGGGCCGAATATTTCCTCCTGCATCACGAGCATATCGTTTGAAACACCCTCCAGCAGCGTCGGTTCGATAAAGTTGGTCTCCGGGTTGACGGTCCCTCCGTGCGTTATCGTCGCACCTTTATGCAATGCATCGGTCAGCAACTCCCGGATACGGTCGAAATGACGTTTATTGACAATTCGGGCGTAACTCCCGGAGGCTTCGACGGGTTGCCCATCGGGGCTGTACATGGCCGTTAGTGAATCTTTGAGCGCCTGTATAAGCGGTGCTTTCACGGACTCATGAACCAGCAGGTAATCGGGAGCAATGCAGGTTTGACCGTTGTTGACGCACTTGCCCCAGGCCAGTTGGCCCGCAGCCTGATTCACATCCGCCGATTCGTCGATGATAGCGGGCGATTTACCCCCCAGTTCCAGCGTCACGGAGGCCAGGTGTTTGGCAGCAGCGGCCATAACGATACGCCCAACGGCGGGGCTTCCGGTGAAAAAAATATGATTGAACGGCAATTCCAGCAACGCTTTCGATACCTGGGCATCGCCTTCAAAAACTGCAACCTCCTCGGGTGGAAACAGATCGCCGATCATTTTTTTGATTAGTCGGGCTGTATTGGGTGTCAGTTCAGATGGCTTGAGCATGGCCACATTACCGGCGGCAATGGCAGATACCAGCGGCCGAATACACAGCACAAACGGGTAATTCCAGGGCGCTATGATGAGGATGTTTCCTTTGGGTTCATGCATCAGGTGGCTCCGCGTGCCAATCAGAGACATTGGCGTCGGCAAACGCTGGGGTTTCATCCAGTTTTTCAGGTGCCGGATGGTGTGCTTGATTTCAGCATGAAGCGCCATCAATTCACCCAGCGATACTTCGGCCGCCGGTTTCCGGAAGTCGTCGTACAGGGACTGCTGAATCTCGGTTTCATGGGCGTTAATCCACTGTTGAATTCGCCGGATGCGGTCGATCCGCTGATCGGCCGTTGTAAGTGCCATCTGGCGAGTGTGCCTGCGCTGGACATCAAAGGCCAATTGCAGGTCGTAGATTAAGGTAGTATCGGTGGGCTGGGTCGTCATAAGAAAGGGGAGCGTCTGGAAACGAGTCAACTGGATGTGTTAAAAGTACAAAAAAACAGCCTGTTTAGTCGATATTGGCATTTAAATGGTGAATCGTTTATCTTAGCTGAAACTTTAGTAACCCTGAACCGGATGACGCTCGTTAGTGATAACATCCGCTACCTGCGCAAACTGAACGGTTTGACACAGGAGCAATTTTCTCGAAAAATTAACATAAAGCGTTCGTTATTAGGTGCCTACGAAGAAGGTCGCGCTAACCCGAACGGACAAAATATTCAGGCTATCGCCAAAGCGTTCAATACAACTGTTGAACTGCTGACCCGCCAGGACCTGCGCAAACTTCGCGAAACACCCAGTTTAAGTATACCGTTAGGCCAGCCGGGTAAAGCTGCCGAGCCTCGATCGACAACAATTCGGACCGATGGCCGACTGGATGCCGACGAAGACGACCCATTTCAACACCCCGATTTTCCGGATATTTTTGCCCAGCCAACCCCGCCCGCACCCGAACCACAACCGCTGTCATCGGTGCTGAATAAATACTACCGGGCACAAGACGAAGGGCGACCAACTCCTGTCCCGCCGGTTATTACTCCCCCCGTACGACCCGTACAGGGAGCACCCGAACGGCAACAGCCAGTTGCGTTTAAGCCGGAACCGCCGGTCATCACCGCCCCCGAACGGGGTCGGTCGTCGCTCGATGAATTGTTCAGTTCGCAGCCTGAGCCCCGGTCTGCCCCTCAACCGCCGGTCAGTTCTTCTGCCGATGTGCTGACGTTCAATAATATATACGAAGGGCCGGCATCTTCCACGCGGGCAACGGTACCAGCACAGCCAATGGCTCCCACGATTCCGGTGGTCATGCAACGTCAGTTTTCTGATTATTGCCAGCGCTACCAGCAGGCCGAGTTTCTACACCGGCTTCCGGCCATGCATCTGCCCACCTTACCGGATGGGCATTATCGGGCGTTTGAAGCGGGGGATGATTTTGTTTTTCCAAAAGCTTTACTTGTCGGTAAGTTCATCCGTAACTGGTTCGATATTGCCGATGGTAAGTTGTATATGCTGCTGATTCAGGCGCATCGGTCGGAGACCACGGGTGGGTCGGGTATTTGCTGCCGCCGGGTGTACAATCAGGTGAAAGTGAAAGGAACGCTGCTGCTCACCGCCGACCGGGCCGACGTGCCCAATCGGGAAGTGGTGCTGAAGGACGTTCTGGAAGTATGGGAAGTGACCGCCTTCGTCAGTCAGCAGCTGCCGCCACCGGCACCTAACACCGACCGGTTGAAACAACTGGTCGATGAGCTTCGGTTTGAAGTCGAACGATTGTAAATAGACTTTTTCGCAGATTGGACGACCGTTCCCTCATCGTTTCTTTATTTAGGAAAAGAATAAAACTATACGCTCCGTAGCAGGTTAAGAAAGCGTAACTCAATTGGCTAATTTGCGTATTTGTCCGGATTCGAGAACTGATTTGTACGACCGACCGCTTTTTGACGTTTCGTTCCTTCCTCTATTTTAATTTTGGGCTTTGGTACCGGGATCTTCCGGAAACCAAAGCCCTTTTCGTGACTGACGAACTGATAAGCTGTATTTTTGCCCACCTATGCGTTATTTTCTTCATTTGGCATATAAGGGCACCAACTACCATGGCTGGCAACGTCAGCCGAACGGGTTGAGCGTTCAGGAAGTTCTCGAAACGGCTTTGTCAACGGTATTGAGACAGCCAACCGCTATTGTCGGAAGTGGCCGGACCGATGCCGGAGTTCATGCGGGACAACAGTTCGCTCATTTCGATACCGATGTTGTTATACCGTCACAGCTTATTCGATCGCTCAACAGCATGATTCCGCCCGATATTGCGGTGTATGATTGCTTCCCGGTTCGCCCCGACGACCATGCCCGCTTTACAGCCCTTTCCCGCTACTACCAGTATCAGATCAGTCGGCGGAAAGATCCATTTCGTGACGGGCTGGTGTACGTTTTTACCCTGCCCCTGAACGTCGAGCGGATGAACGAAGCCGCCAGTTTGCTGCTCCACCATATTGACTTTGAGAGTTTTAGTAAGGTGAAAACTGATGTTAAAACGTTCAATTGCCAGATTGAGCTGGCTTACTGGGTGGAGCAACCCAATGGTGATTTGCTTTTTCATATCAAAGCCAATCGGTTTCTGCATGGCATGGTGCGGTCTATCGTAGGAACGCTGCTGGCGGTAGGGCAGGAGCGCTTAAGCGTGATTGATTTTGAGCAGATTATTCTGGCCCGCGACCGCAAACGCGCGGGTAGGGCCGCTCCCGCCGATGGGCTGTCGTTGGTTGAAGTCGGGTATCCTGCTGAGGTCATGCGCGGCAGGCAATAGATGTTGTCCCGGTCGGGGAAGATTGAAAAGGAAATCCGGGCCGACCAGCACGGTCGGTGCAGCAAAAAGTGGTATATTTAATTAAAAAAAACTTCTCTTGAAAATTGGCATCATTATATTGGCCGCTGGTGATTCGTCCCGAATGGGGGGCGATCCCAAGCAGCTGATTACGTATAAAGGGCAGTCGCTAATGCGACGGGTAACCGAAAATGCTTTAGCGCTGCAACGTGGTCCGGTAATTGTTGTACTGGGCGCCAATCGGGCGCAGATTGTCCCTGAACTGGATGGGCTGCCCGTTACGATCGTCGACAACCCAAGCTGGCCAACTGGCCAGGCATCGTCTTTAAAAACGGGACTTGCGGCCTTTTACCTGACCCATAAAGACATCGACGCCGTGCTGATCCTGCATACCGACCAGCCGCTGGTTTCGCTGGGGTTGCTCTTGCATATGTTTGAAGTCTATCATGAAGAGGCCAAAGGGATTGTGGCCTGCCGGTACGGCACTCAGCTAAGCGTACCTGCTATTTTTCACCGCAATTACATTGATGAACTCCTACAGTTGAAAGACGATAAAGGCGTAAAATGGGTAATTGGACGTCACCGCAACGATTGTGTGGAAGTGCCTTTTGAAGCCGGGGCCATTGACCTCGATTCGAAGCGCGACCTCGATCTGTTTCAGCAGGTGGTAACGCAGCTCTAATCAACATGCAAAAACTGCCTACTGCCCAAAACCTTCAACAGCGGCTCAAGACAGCCATCGACACCGTTGAACGGGAATTTTCGACCCTCACCGACGAGCAACTGCGTTGGAAACCCGCCCCCGATAAATGGAGCATTGTCGAATGTTTACAACACTTGAATCTGGCCGAGCGCTTCTACATTCGCAATATCCAGCACAAAGTCGAAAAACTGGGGTTTATTCAATCCGTACCCGATGACCAGAGGCTCGAAAGTGATCTGGTTGGGAAAGCCCTGCTCTATATTGTTGATCCGCAGGGTAAATTAAAGTTTCCCGCGCCGGGCATGATTCGGCCTCGCCCTGCAGCCGATTTGCAGCCCGCCGATGTGATGGGACAGTTTCTGGATTTGCAGACATTACTGCACAGTATGCTCCATAAAGCCGTTTATATGGACTGGAATCGGGAAAAACTAATGACAATTTTTGGCAATTGGTTAAAAATCAATCTCGGCGATGCGCTCAGAATGCTGGTTGCTCATACCGAGCGGCATCTGAATCAGGCAATGCGTGTAAAGGATGAAATAAATACCTTTGCAAAATAGGCTACGAAGACAATCATCTATTGAATGAAAAATTATATAACTCAGGACCCCTGGAATATTGTTGAAGACGGGTTTCACCCCGATTTTAATGAAATTACGGAAAGTGTGATGTCGCTCGGCAATGGCCGGCTTGGTCAGCGGGGGAACTTTGAAGAAAAATTCACCGGTAAATCACTACAGGGTAATTATGTGGCGGGCGTGTATTACCCCGACAAAACGCGGGTAGGCTGGTGGAAAAACGGCTACCCCGAATACTTTGCCAAAGTCCTCAATGCCGCCAACTGGATTGGTATCGACATTGATATAGAATACGAAACCCTCGACCTCAATCACTGCGAAGTTCGCGATTTTCGCCGGGTGCTGAACATGCAGGAGGGTTACCTCGAACGCTCCTTCGTGGCTGTCCTTAAAAGCGGTAAAGAGCTTCAGGTAAATGCCAAACGGTTCTGTTCCATCGTCGACGACGAAGCCGGGGCCATTCGCTATGCCATCAAGCCGCTGAACTTCGAAGCTAAGATCACCATCACGCCCTACATCAACGGCGACATTCGTAACCGCGACGCTAATTACGACGAAACATTCTGGGATGAGGTTCGGAAAGAAACCGGTTATGGCGAAGCGTATATCGAGCTCCGCACCCGCAAAACGGGCTTCCATGTGGCTACCGGCATGTGCGTTGAAATTGAGCAGGACGGCGTAAAAGTCGACTATCAGTCGCAACCACTCAAGTACGAAAAGTACGTGGCTAACCGGATGACGCTCGACTGCCGGAAAGGGCAGGAAACGGTCATTTATAAGTATGCCGTAAATATTTCGTCGCTCAACTACGACCCGGATACGATTATTAAGGATGCGCATCAGTACATCCAGCGGATTACCCGGAAGGGATTCGAGAAAATGCTGTTCGAGCAAAAGCAAGCCTGGGCAGATAAATGGAAAACCAACGACATCATCATTGAGGGCGATATTGCCGCTCAGCAGGGTATTCGGTTCAATATATTTCAGTTGAACCAGACCTACACCGGTGAAGACGAGCGGTTGAACATCGGACCCAAAGGGTTTACCGGCGAAAAGTACGGCGGGTCGACCTATTGGGATACCGAAGCGTACTGCCTGCCGTTTTACCTGGCTACCGCCGACCAGAAAGTAGCAAAAAATCTGCTCGTGTACCGCTACAAGCAACTCGGTAAAGCCATCGAAAATGCTCAGAAACTCGGTTTCCGGGCCGGGGCGGCTTTGTATCCGATGGTAACCATGAACGGTGAAGAATGCCATAATGAGTGGGAGATCACCTTTGAGGAAATCCATCGCAATGGTGCCATTGCCTATGCCATCTTCGATTATGTTCGCTACACCGGCGATGAACAGTATCTGGTTGAGTATGGTCTGGAAGTCCTTATTGCCATTAGCCGGTTCTGGAGCCAGCGGGTCAACTGGTCGAAGGAGAAAGAAAAGTACGTAATGTTAGGCGTAACCGGGCCCAATGAGTACGAAAACAACGTCAACAACAACTGGTATACCAACTACATAGCCGCCTGGACGCTCCGGTACACCACCGAAGCCGTGGCGAAAGTGAAAGTACTCGACGCCGAGAAGTATGCGGACCTGATCGACCGGATTCACTTCCGGGAAGAGAAGGAACTGGCTACGGCCCGGCAAATTATTGAGAAAATGTACCTGCCTGCAGATGACGAAAAAGGCGTTTTTCTGCAACAGGAAGGCTTTTTGGATAAGGACCTGATGCCCGTTTCGGATATTCCGAAGGGGCAGCGGCCTATCAACCAGAACTGGTCCTGGGACCGGATTCTGCGGTCGTGCTTCATCAAGCAGGCTGATGTGTTACAGGGGCTTTATTTCTTCGAAGATGAGTTCGATACGGACACCCTGCGCCGGAACTTCGACTTTTACGAGCCGATGACCGTCCACGAATCGTCACTTTCGCCCTGCGTTCACTCGATTCAGGCCTCCAAACTGGGTATGAAAGAGAAAGCCTACGAAATGTACCTGCGCACTGCCCGGCTCGACCTCGACGATTACAACAACGACACCGAAGATGGATGTCACATTACCAGTATGGCCGGTACGTGGCTGGCGGTGGTGAAAGGATTTGGCGGGTTACGGATTGAACAGGTGGACGGTGCCGATCCCCGGGTTGTCCTCAACCCCTATTGCCCGGATAACTGGCAGTCCCTGGCATTTAAAATTCGTTATCGGGGTGTACTGCTGCAGGTTACCACTACCCAACAGGATGTGACGGTGGCCAATTTTTCTTCTCAACCCATTACGATACAACTGCTTGGCGAAGCGGTGGTCGTTGGAGCGGAGAGTCAGCAGACGGTGTCTGCGAAAGTAGCCGCCTGAGTTGTTGTGCGTGGTTAACAGGTTAACCCGTTTTCGGTTAGTACCAGTGGATGACCTGTTAACCACTCACGACGGCAAAAATGGACGTTAAAAAAAATCCCGGAGGTAATTTCAACTGGATCGCTCCCGTTTATGACACATTGGCGTTTCTGGTCTTTGGCCGGAAATTACAGCGGGCACAGGGTATCTTTCTGGACCGGGTAACGCCCAAATCCTCCGTGCTGCTGGTGGGTGGGGGAACAGGCTGGCTATTGGAGCAACTGCTGGTCGATTGTAAGCCAGAACGAGTACTCTATCTCGAAACATCGAGCCGCATGGTAGCCCGCGCCACCCGACGAATGACGCGCAAATCGCTGCCCGGTACTGTGACGTTTCGGGTAGGCGACGAAACAACACTCGATGCCAGCGACCAGTTTGACGTGGTCATAACGCCGTTTCTACTGGACCTTTTCAATGAACAAACCCTACAGAATCGCCTAATTCCCAGCTTACTTCGTGCACTAAAGCCCGGTGGGACGTGGCTGGTCACTGATTTTGTAGCGCCTTCAATCTGGTGGCAGAAGGTGCTCTTATGGACAATGATCCGATTTTTCAGGCTTATCGCCGGTATCCAAAGCAGCAGTCTGGTAAATTGGCAGCAATGCCTTGCTGATGCAGGTTTATCCCTTCTGGAGCGCAAAGCCCAGGTTGGCGAGATGGCCTCGTCTGAAGTTTGGAGCCGGTGAGTAACTGGTTAATACTTTGGTTGCTAATTCGGTAACGAATAACCAATCACTAAAACAGCTTTTGGTAAACAGGTCGTTACAGATCGCGAAACAGTTTTGTGAGGGCTTTGTAGTCGCTGATGTCATACCATTCTTCGGTACCTAGGTTGAGCCACTGCCCGTCGCGTCGGGGACGTTTCAGCTGCGCATCGTCGGGGTCGTAATCGTAATTATACACCTGGCTCATCACGTGGAGCAAGGTGGACCAGGGTACGGTTTTGGTTTGCTCCTTCCGGTTTTCAACGGATGTGATGTTAACCGACCGCTCGGCAAACGAAGCGGTTAGCCGCAATTCATGTTCGCCGGATGGATTGCTTAGGTTCAGGTAGATTAGCTCAAACGGGCGTTCGCGACCCATTGCTTCGTACGTTGCCTGAATCAATTCCTGCATCAGATACTGCCAGTCATCCGGTTTTTCGGGTCTACCGCTGGTCGTGTTGCCTTTATCCGTTGCCGCGGTAATCTCCCAGAAATCATCGTCCTCGCCTAAATCCTCCTCGATACCGGGTTGTAGTTTTGTTTTGCGAACAAGATTGGCAAGGGCTTCCCACCAGGCTTTCGGAAGTCGACCCGACCACGCAAAATCATCATCCCGGGTGTAGCCTTCGGCAATGAGCTCGTCGTCGTCAATATCGTCCCGGTCCGGATACGTGATTGCCAGATCTACCTCGACGGCATTGGCCGCAATGGTTTTTATGGAAAGAGTATAAAAGTATGAATACGGCGCGGGCAGTGACCGGGCCGTCTGGTAACGAATCTGAAGACTTTGGAAGGACATAAGAAGTCGTGTTGACTAGGCCGGCAAAGTTAAGGTATTTGGGCTATAGTCGCTTTCTGATCAACCTTACCAGTCGGAGTTTCCAGAAATCGGGCAACAGGTATCAACTCTTTGGGCACGGCGTAGGAGCCAAGCTTCTCCCGGATAACTTCCAGAATCTGGGCCCATTGCTGTGGAGGTATGGCTACCTGCTCGCAGATCACCACAACGCGCTGGCCCAATCGTTCGTCGGGTAGGCCAGCGACGAAAAGCCGGGGGATCAGCCCTCTATTCTTAGTGGATTGGTAAGTCAATCGGTTGTTTATGAGATCTTCTACCTGTTCTGGCTGTACCTTCACCCCACCACTGTTAATAACCCGGTCGGCTCGTCCCAACAGCCTGAACTGTGTGTTCCCGGTTCCAGTATCGGGTAGCAGTTCAACGACATCGTTTGTCTGGATGCGTTGGAAATTAGTGGCGGCCGACGTGATGTGCAGGCAACCCCGTGCATCGATACCCAACTGAACGCCATTGAGAGCCGTAAATAAGTCGCTGGCATCAGGCCCATTAAGTCGGCGGAGGGCAATGTGCGAAACGGTTTCCGTCATGCCATAGGTGGCATAAACGGGTGCTTTAACCACATGCAGGGCTTTTTCGAGTGCGGAACTGGTGGCGGCTCCCCCAACCAGAATCGCTTTCATGCCGTTGAGGAGTTGAAGCTTATCCCGACTTTGCTCCAGTATGGTCTGAAGTTGAAGCGGAACAAGGGCTGTAAACGCAAACGCGTCGGCTCCAGGTGTAAAGCTGAGCAGGGGGTTACCGGATGGCTCAATAATGGTCATGGGCAGACCCAGTTCAAGGCCCCGAACGAGCATCATAATTCCCGCCACGTAGCGAATGTTCAAACAAACAAGGGCTGCGTCACCCGCTTGCAAACCCAGTGTTTGTCCGGTTAGCTGAGCGCTCGCCTGCATCTGCGAGCGGGTCAACAGAATGGGTTTTGGGGTGCCGGTTGAGCCGGATGTGTACAGCGTAAACTGCTGCTGCCCTCCCAGCCAGGATCGGCAAAAAGCCAACGCTTCTTCCTCGTATGGCGTTTCGGGTGTTGGCCAGGAATTAGGGTTAGGCGAGATAAGCGTCATCATTAATTATGCACACGTATTGTTTGTGCGGCCGCGTTAACCTCAACAGTGTACTGGGTGAGGGCTTGGGTAGCCGGGCCAACGACAACCTGCCCAGTTGTATTGAAGCGGGACTGATGGAGGGGGCAATAAAACTGGTTTTCGACAGATTTGAAGGTCAATTCAGTTCCCTGATGCGTACATTTTGCAGACACCGCTACGTATTGACCGTCTTTCGTTTGGGCCACAATGATATCGTTTTTGATCACATAGCCCCCTTTAACGAGCAGATTTTCATTGATTTTTTCGTCCAGACGAAGTGTGAAATCTATTTTCAGGGCAGGATCTGGGGTCGGTTCTGAATTTCCCTGCGCAGAACAGCCCGCCAGGCAACGGGTCAACAGGATAGCGCCGATACTTGTACCTACAAGACGGAAAAACTCGTGGCGGGGCATTATCGTGTTCTCTGCGGGGGTAAAGGTGGTTTCCATATTCGTTTTAACGTACTTTTGTGGCATTAGGCCTGTTAGGGGTGTAAATATGCTTTATTTTTTGTCATTCAACGACAGCAAACAAAGACGTTTGCCGGGCTGTTACCCAATCATCAAGTATGGAAGAAGCAAAAATTTTCGTCAACCCGATTTCTCCGGATAAAGTAGCCGAATCGCCGGGTCTGCTCACCTATGCGCACACAGCGGGCGGGGCCGTAATACGTCCTGAAGATAAGGGTAAAATTACGGGTCGGGCGGTATCGGCCATGCGCGAGCAGACAGACATGCAGTTGAGCCAGCTGTATAAACAAATGCAACTGCTTGCTGAACAGGCCACTGCCATTCGGAACCGGGTCGAAATATCGGAGCGAATTTATTCGGCCCAGATGAGTTTTGAACCCGTAGTGGGTCATACCTATTATTTTTATCAGCGCAAAAATGGAACCGATCTTCTGTCTATGATCGCCCCCAACGAATGGGGCCGTAAATTCCCGTTTGAACGCTGTCTCGCTACGGTCCGCATGATGGCCGACCATACCTGGGATGTGTACTATCACGAAGTTTCATTTAATGAGTGAAAGAGGGAATGAGCGAGAGACGAAGGCCATAGGTTAGCTGTAGATTCTTTCGCTCATTTCCTCTTTCGCCCTTTCACTCTTTTGAATTTATGCAAAGCAACTACCCCTGGGAAACGATCAAAGAGTACCAGGAAATTATCTTCAGCTACTACGACGGCATCGCTAAAATAAGCATCAACCGGCCTCACAAGCGGAATGCCTTTACACCATTGACCGTCACGGAAATGTCGGAAGCCATGGAGCTGGCCCGCCAGGACGAGCGTGTAGGAGTTATCATCCTGACCGGCGAAGGCGGAGAAGCCTTTTGTTCGGGAGGTGATCAATCTGTACGAGGGCATGGTGGTTACGTAGGTACTGATAAAGTACCCCGTTTGAATGTGCTGGATCTGCAAATGCAGATTCGTCGTATACCCAAACCGGTAATCGCTATGGTAGCCGGTTACGCCATTGGTGGCGGGCATGTGCTGCACGTAGTTTGCGACATCAGCATTGCGGCTGAAAACGCCCGTTTTGGACAGACAGGCCCCAAAGTTGGCTCGTTCGACGGTGGGTTTGGTGCATCCTATCTGGCGCGGGTTGTGGGGCAGAAAAAAGCCCGTGAAATCTGGTTTTTATGCGATCAGTACAACGCCCAGGAAGCGCTGGATATGGGCTTGGTCAATAAAGTGGTCCCCCTCGATCAACTGGAAGAAGTAACCATATCCTGGTGCCGCAAGATGCTGGAAAAGAGTCCCCTGGCTCTTCGGATGCTCAAGGCCTCTTTCAACGCTGAACTCGACGGGCAGGCTGGTATTCAGCAACTTGCGGGCGATGCAACGCTGCTTTACTACTTGTCCGAAGAAGCAAAGGAGGGTAAAGACGCTTTTCTGGAAAAACGAAAACCAGATTTCAGTAAATTCCCGAAATTCCCCTGATAAACTGTCGTGCCCAAATTCGGCAGATGAATTGTTGATTGTACAAAAAATAAGCGGAATCCTGAGGGTTCCGCTTATTTTTTGTAGTCGATAGCAGGCTGTCAATTGACTGATGTTGAGTTAGTAACAAAAGTGCTTGTATGTAAATATTATGTAACCTTTCATAGAATAAATACATTAGATATTCCTATATTTACATACTAATATGCCGTAGCTTAAACTTTAAAGATGTTTTTTCGTTTTTTTTTAATTCTTTCCGGGCTAATTGTTCTTCGATTAGCTCAGGCGCAGTCGTATACCGTACGATTTACGCATCTAACAACTGATCAAGGTCTTTCTCAGAATAATGTAACCTGCATTTTACAGGACAAGCGTGGGTTTATGTGGTTTGGTACCCGCGATGGCCTGAATAAATTCGATGGTTATAATTTTACCCTATATCAGAACGATCCTCTGAAATCGTCCAGCCTGAGCAACAGTTATATACACACAATTTTTGAAGATGCCCAGGGGCGCTTATGGGTAGGAACCGACGAGGGTGGGCTAAGCTTATTTGATACGGATACTGAAGTCTTCACTAATTTTCAACACCTACCCGGTGTAAAAAACAGCCTTAGTCATAATAAGGTCATGGCAATAACCCAGGATGCACAAGGGTACTTGTGGGTGGGTACCGCCGGTGGTGGACTGGATCGCTTCGATCCCCGGAAAAAATCGTTTGTGCATTTTACGCATCAATCCAGTAAGCCGGGTAGTCTTAGCGATGATCGTATCAGCTCGCTCTCAATCGATCGTTCCGGAGCACTCTGGGTGGGTACAGATGGGGGAGGATTAGATCGGTTCGACAGGACTTCCAGCCTTTTCACCCACTATCGACATAACCCATCCGATACGCGTTCTCTGAGTCATGATCAGGTGACTACCTGTTTGGAAGATACACAAGGGCGCTTTTGGGTGGGAACAGAGGGGGGAGGATTGAATCGGCTTGACCGCGCAACCGGCCAGTTTACGCGCTATCAGCATCCGTCAGATCATCCGGCTCAACTGCCCCAGAACAACGTAATGGTGCTGGCCGAAGACAGTCACCACACCATCTGGATTGGAACGCAAAACGGAGGTATTGATCTGCTCCATCAGGATGGTTCATTTACGCATTATAGATATAACAAGGATGATGCCGATGGATTAAATAACGGCTCTATTTATGCCATGTGCCGGGATCGGGTGGGCGCCATGTGGATTGGAACCTATTCCGGCGGGGTAAATAGGATTGATGCTCTTCCGCTAAAGTTCAAACTTTATCAACACACCAACGTCAGCACCCACAATTTGACAAACAACAATATACTTGCCATTCGGGAGGACCATCGGGGCGACTTGTGGCTGGGGACTGATGGTGGGGGGATTTGCGTGTTGAAGAAAGGTAAATCTGTTTTTACTGCTTACCAGGATAAAGGTCGAAGTGCCTCTTTATATGGCCGTAATTACGTACTGGCCATTTACGAAGACGCTCACAAGCAAATATGGACGGGTAATTATAAAGGTGGACTCTACCTGTTTAATCGTGTCAGCAACACATTTGAACAGAAAGGTAATTTTAATCAATTGAGTATCAGTGTTATTCTTGAAGCCCGGAATGGCGCGATGTGGCTGGGTACTTTCGAAGATGGCCTTATCCGATACGATAGACAGACGGGGGCCACAACTTGGTATCGGGCTAATCCGGCACAGCCTGGTCAACTTAATTACCATACGATTACAACACTTTGGGAAGATCATACCGGTAATATCTGGGTGGGAACGGAAGGGGGAGGCATCAATGTGTTCCATCCGGACCAGAATAAATTTACCCAGTACCAGTATGAACGTCAGAATCCCAAAAGCCTGAGCAATAATATGGTAACTACCCTGTTTGAGAGTTCAACGGGTCAACTTTGGATAGGTACCAACGGGGGGCTGAACAAATTCGATCCGAAGACGCAGACGTTTACGGCCTACGGTCGGTCGAAAGGGATAGCCAACGACGTGATCCAGGGAATTCTGGAGGACAAAAGCGGCACGTTATGGCTCAGTACGAATAAAGGAATGACGTCCTTTAACCCACAAACATTTGCTGTACGAAACTTCGACTCCAGTGATGGGTTGCAAGAGGGCTCGTTCAATCGGTCATCGATGTTTAAGAGTCGCAGCAGTGGTCAATTCTTTTTTGGGGGACTGAGCGGATTTAATAGTTTCTATCCCGATAGTTTAGCGTATAACCCATTCAGTCCTCCGGTTTATCTCACGGACTTCCAAATTTTCAACAAACCGGTTCGTGTTCAGGATACGGGGTCGCCACTGACGAAGTTGATTGGCGCTACCCGCGATATTACACTCAATTACGACCAGTCGGTGCTGTCGTTCGGGTTTGCTGCCCTGAATTACGCTTTCCCCGACAAAAATCAATACGCCTACAAACTGGAAGGTTTCGACAAAGACTGGACACTGGCAGGTACTAAACGAACGGCAACCTACACAAACCTTGATCCGGGCAACTACGTTTTTCGGGTAAAGGCGTCCAATAACGATGGTGTCTGGAACAATACCGGAACGTTTGTTAATCTGCATATTATCCCTCCCTTCTGGCAAACCTGGTGGTTCAGAGGCTTGCTCCTGATTATCTTTCTGAGTGGTTTATACATAGCCTACCGAATGCGGGTCCATAATATCCGGCTTCAAAAAATAACTCTGCAAAGTCAGGTTCATAAGCGAACCCGCGAAGTAACTCTGCAAAAAATGAAGCTTGAAAAACAGGCCATTCATTTGCAGATATTGAATGAGAAGTTAGAGCAACAGTACGAAAAACTAGCCCAGCAATCGGCGCAGGAACAGCAGGCGCGGCTCGAAGCTGAAACCGCTAATAAGGCTAAAAGTGTGTTTCTTGCTACTATGAGTCATGAAATTCGTACCCCGCTGAATGGCGTGATCGGAATGACATCGCTTTTGGAAGATACGCCCCTGTCTGAAGAACAGCGGGAATACACCCAGACCATTCGTAGCTGTGGCGAAAGTTTGTTGGGCGTGATCAACGATATTCTTGACTTCTCCAAGATTGAATCCGGCAAGATGGAGCTGGAACAACAACCCATCGAATTGCGATCCTGCCTGGAAGAAGTGCTGGATATGTTTGCGGGCAAAGCCGGACAAACCGGTCTCGATCTGATCTATCAGATTGACCAGCAGGTGCCTCCTCAAATTCTGGGCGATAGTCTGCGCCTGCGGCAGATTTTGATAAACCTGGTTGGCAACGCCGTTAAGTTTACGCATGAAGGCGAAGTTATGGTTCACGTCCAGCTCGTTTCTAAACGGCCTGATCAGACGGTGGAGTTAGCCATAACAGTGCGGGATACAGGTATTGGTGTTCCTGCTAATAAACTCGGTCAACTTTTCAAGGCGTTTTCTCAGGTCGATTCGTCTCATACCCGCCAATACGGCGGCACGGGTCTGGGGCTAATCATCAGCCAGCGACTGATTGAACTGATGGGTGGAGACATCCGGGTTGAAAGTGAAGAGGGGACAGGTACCACCTTCCGGTTTACGCTGGTATGCCAGACGGTGGCGCAGCAAAAGCAAGGTCTTGCATATGGGCCGGATAGTCTAATAGCAGGGAAGTCGGTACTACTTGTGGATGATAATCAAACCAGTCTTCAGGTGCTTCGTATGCAACTTGAGCACTGGCATCTACGGCCTGCCCTGGCCGGATCGGGCCGGGAAGCGCTCGCGTTAATGGCTCAACATGGTCCATACGATCTGGTTATTACCGATCAGCAAATGCCGGAAATGGATGGAATTGAACTGGCCGGAAAACTAAAAAGCAATTTCCCCGATGTGCCGGTTATCCTGCTGAGCTGGGTAGGTGATCAACGGCGAAAAGCGCATGCCGATTTGTTCTCCGGAATGATTACCAAGCCCATCCATTACAACCACCTGGGGCAGTCAATTCATCAGGCACTTACACCCCATGTAGGTGCATCTCCGCATCATACCGACCGTTCGCAGTCGGCGTATAAAGCTGATTTTGCCAATCAGTACCCTTTGCAGATACTGATTGCTGAAGATAATCCGATCAATGTAAAGCTTCTGGTTCGGGTGCTCAACAAGCTTGGCTATTCACCAACCGTTGCCAGTAACGGACAGGAAGTACTCTTGCGGTTGCACGAGGGATTTGATTTGATTTTGATGGATATACAAATGCCGGAAATGGATGGACTGGAGGCAACGCGGCTCATACGCGAGCAACCCATTCCGCAACCCTGGATCATTGCCCTGACAGCAGATGCTATGCTGGAAGATCGGGAATTGTGTTTGGCTGCGGGAATGAATGAGTACATGTCAAAACCCCCGGTTCTGACTCAATTGACAAAGTCACTTCAGCAGGTGAGCCTGAAGAGCCGGGAGCGTGATGTAGCCGCCTAGGTAAGTTGGTCAATAGCTGAGGCAGTAACTGTCAACTAAGGGCTGATAACAACGAACCAACTTGCTTATTTTTTTCGTCGGGTATCCTGCCAGATAAGGGTTTCATTCGATCGGGCTGATAAGAAGTCGGTACATTTTCCATCCCCGGAGCCAGCAAACCCTCCCGATGGAAAGCAAAGGATACGGCCATCTTCAGCGAATAATGTACTGGGTATATCGCAGCACCGGGCTGATAGATAGTACACCGTTTGACCATTGTAGGTGTACCGGTAGATGCTAGCCGGGGGATTCCAGACTGGCAGTTTTTCTGTTTGGTTGATCAGGGTCTGAACAAAAGTGGGCAGTACCTGCCGTGGAGGTGCATCCTGCGTGAAGCCTAAAGCCGTTAGAGCGAATAGAGTGAGAAGCTTGAGGTGATCGTTCATTCGGACTGTTGGTAGCCGTTTTATTGGGAAAGGCTGCTTATTACCGGATTCGAATTAGTAACGAACGGTTGCAATGATTGGTAGTCAATGCTCCACTAATAAAATCGTTTTTTTGTGTTTTACCAGTGTATAAATCAGTACCGCCAGACCTGCGACCAACGCAACACCAAACACCAGCAGGAGCGTTACGAACGACTGGATAGCCAACTTGGCCAGTAGAGAAAGACCTGCATAAAATAGGCCCAAATACGCCCAGGCTGACTTTTGCATGAGCGGGTATACCTCTTCGACAAACGTTCGCTGATTCGGTAATACTACTATCCTGAACCGATTCCAGTCCCACACAAGCAGGTATAGGTTTGCCAGAAGCATCAAGAACGTAATAACGGGTGTGCCAGCGAAATAATAGGAAATCGTTATGACGAAGATGTTCACGATAATGGGGAAAAATAGCATTGCTCCCAATGTGCTGAAAAGTTGGGTCATCAATAAAAAACCGGCAATCAATTGTCCCCAGCCAAGAAATTGCCAGTAGAGACCTGATTGGTATAAGGTCTCAAAAAAATGCCATGCATCATGAATTGGGGCATTCGCTCCCGAATCGGTAGTGAAGCGCAGTCCCTGAATTTTAACAATACTGGCAAAAACAAACGCCCCGCCAAGAAGATACCGCAGGAAGATTGTAAAAAGCTGAATACTGGTCAGTTGTTTTAGTTTTGATAAATTCATATGTTTAGGTGGACAGGTGAGTTTGCATAGATAAGTTGAAAATAAGCAAGTAAGAATAAATATGCGTGATGGCTAATTTTTAATTAGATTAAAATACGCAGTTTTAGTGAAGCAGGTGCCAAAACAGTCTGGAAGGTACCTTCTGCTTTTATGTACTGATTAGAATAATATGTATATTGTGAGTTATTAAAAATTGATAAATGATTCTATTTTAGTATCTATTATTGCTATAAAGTTGCTTGTGTCCCGCCGATCGAACCATGCCCATCTTTTTATTCTGTTTACTGCTTATTGGTCTCTGGCCGGGTCAAGCCCTTCAGGCTCAGTCGAAAACAGGGCAGTTTATCTACCTAACCACCCGCGATGGCCTTTCTCAGGACAATGTGACCTGTATCTTACAGGACCGTAGAGGGTTTATGTGGTTTGGTACACAGGATGGGCTAAACAGGTTTGATGGCTATACCTATACCGTATACCGGAATGATTCCCGCAAAGTCAATAGCCTGAGTCATAACTTCATACATACTGTTTTTGAAGATAAACAAGGCAATTTATGGGTAGGTACCGATGATGGCGGTCTCAGTTTGTTTGATGCCAGCACCGAAACCTTTACCAACTACAAACACTTGGCCGGGAAGACGAACAGCCTCAGTCATAACAAGGTGATGGCCATCACCCAGGATGCATATGGGTACCTCTGGGTAGGTACGGCCGGGGGGGGATTGGATCGATTTGATCCGCAACGAAAAACATTTACTCATTTTACCCATCAGGCGGCTAATCCCACCAGCTTAATTGACAATCGAGTCAGTTCTGTTTTCATTGATCAGAGCGGCTTTATCTGGATTGGAACCGATGGCAGCGGTCTGGATCGGCTGGATCCGCGAACGAATTCCTTTACTCATTTTCAGCACGATCCGGCTCTGCCTCACTCCTTAAGCCATAATCGGGTAACCACCTGTCTGGAAGATTCCAAAGGCCACTTTTGGGTAGGTACCGAAGGTGGCGGCTTAAATCTCCTCGACCGAGCCAGGGGGGTCTTTAAACACATCCAGCATTCTACGAAGCAGCCGGGGCAGCTCTCCAATAACGATGTAATGGTGCTGGCCGAGGGCAACGACCATACCTTATGGGTCGGCACCCAAAATGGGGGAATTACGCTCATGCACCCCAACGGTACCTTCTCCTATTACACCTTTCAGGCCGATAATACCGGCGGCCTTAACAATGGCTCTATTTACTCCATGTATCGCGACCCCGTTGGTACGATGTGGGTAGGCACCTATTCGGGCGGTGTTAATAAATTGGACGCCCTCCCGCCAAAATTCAACCTGTACCAACGAAGCCCGCAAAACACAAGTAAGCTGACCCATAATAATATTCTAACGGTTCGGGTCGACCAAGAGGGCGACTTATGGCTGGGTACGGATGGCGGAGGTATAAATATCCTCCAAAAAGGTCAGTCTGTTTTTAAAGCTTACCAATGTATCGGGCAGGATGCTTCGTCAAATCCCCGGAATTTTATCCTCGCCATCTATGAAGACCATCGGAAGCGTATCTGGGCGGGTAGTTTTAAAGGCGGTCTAACCCTATTCAACCGGGAAAAGGACACCTTTGAACCAAAGGGGAATTTTAGCCCATTGAGTGTAAATGTGATTCTGGAAGCCAAAAACGGCATCCTCTGGTTGGGGACCTTCGAAGGGGGCGTCATTCGCTATGACCCTGAAACAAATACCAGTACTCAGTTTGATGCACATCCTGATCAGGCTGGCCAGCTCAGTTACCAGACCATTACTGCCTTGTGGGAGGATCGAAGCGGTAACATCTGGCTGGGCACGGATGGGGGGGGCATTAATGTCCTTGATCCCCGAACGAAGCAGTTTACCCGGTACATGCGGAATGTTAAAAATGCCGGAAGCTTGCCCAATAATCAGGTAAATGCCCTTTTTGAAAGCAAGTCGGGTCAACTCTGGATTGGTACCAATAGCGGCTTAAGTCGATTCAATGCGCGCACCCGAACATTTACCACTTACCGTCAGGAGAACGGGCTGGCTAACGAAGTGATAAAAGGTATCCTTGAAGATAAACAGGGTACCTTATGGTTAAGTACCAATAAAGGACTGAGCTCGTTTAAGCCTGCTACTCAGATCATTCGAAATTATACCGCCAGTGACGGATTGCAGGAAAATTCCTTTAACCGGATGGCTTGTTTTGCGGGAAAGGATGGGCAGTTATATTTCGGGGGCGTAAGCGGCCTCAATAGTTTTAATCCCGACCGCCTGCGCGACAATCCCTTCATTCCACCCGTTTACATTACCGATTTTCAGTTGTTTAACCGGTCGGTTCGAATTGACGACCCGCAGTCTGTTCTAAAGAAGGTTATCAGCGAAACCCGTGATATTACGCTCAACTACGATCAATCGGTACTGTCGTTTGAGTTTGCTGCGTTGAATTATACGCTTTCGGGCAAAAATCAGTACGCTTATAAACTGGAAGGCTTCGATGCCGATTGGATTCCGGCGGGTGTCAAGCGTACAGTGAGCTACACGAACCTAAATCCGGGAGATTATGTGTTCCGGGTCAGGGCTTCCAATAACGACGGGGCGTGGAACAAAGTAGGCACGTTTGTCCGTTTGCACATTATTCCTCCGGTTTGGCAAACAGGTTGGTTTAAAGGCTTGAGTATCTTGTTGATGGTATGTACGCTATACTGCATATACCGGCTACGGGTTCAGCAAATAAAAGCGCAGCAGGTGTATTTGCAGAAGCAGATACGGGAGCGGACCAGCGAGGTGCTGCAACAACGGCAGGAGCTTCAGGATCAGGCTCTTTATGTTGAATTGTTGCAGGCCAAAGTAGACCAGCAGGCAGCTCGTCAGGAGCTTCAGGATAGCGAGCAGCGATTTCGTGAAATGGCCGATAATGTCGATGAGATTTTCTGGATTCGGGATTTGCATGAGCCTCGGTTTCTTTACATGAACCCGGCTTACGAAACGTTTAGCGGCCAGAGTCCACAATCTTTATATGAAGACCCGCTTACGTTTTTGACCTGTATTGTGGAGGAAGATCAAGCTGCGGTATGGGAGTCGTTTTTGAGCCCGGAACCCGAGTTCAGCTTCCGTTTTCGGATTCGCCATCGCGACGGGCGCATTTTCTGGATGCATACCCGGGTGTTTCTGGCCAGGAATCAGGACGGCGTGCCTATCCGCTGGGTCGGGATCGCCACCGATATCACGGTAACCATTGAAAAAGAGCGCATTCTTGAAGAGTCCCTCGAAAAAGAGCGAACGCTGAACCAGTTGAAGTCACAGTTTATCGAAACGGCTTCCCATGAGTTCCGAACGCCCTTAACCGTCATTAATTCGAGTGCGGAACTCATAAGCTTCTACGTCAAACGGTTTGTGCCCGATCCATCTTTAGCCCTTATCACCCGCCACATCGATGTGCTGTTTACCAAGGTGGGCTCGCTCAATATGTTGATCGATGATACGCTCACGTTAAGTAAAATTGATGAGGGAAAAGTCCGGCTACATCTGGAATGGGTCGATCTGGTAGCCCTGAGCCGGGAGTTGATCCAGTCCACCTTTAGCCAGGGTCAGGATAATAGTCAGTCGGTTCTACTCGATGTGCGTGGCTGCCCTGTTGATATACAGGTAGATCAAAATTTGCTTACCCATGTATTAACCAATCTGCTAAGTAATGCACTTAAGTTTTCCAGCACCCCGCCCCGCCTGATTCTTGAGTTTAAGCCTTTGGAAGTAAGGCTGTTGGTTAGTGATAATGGAATAGGGATACCGGCTAACGAACTACGGTATTTGTTCAATAAATTCTTCCGGGCCACCAATGTAAATGCCATTCAGGGAACGGGCCTTGGTCTGGCTATTTGCCGGGAATATGTCAGGCTGCAGGGGGGGCAGATCGAGGTAGAAAGTACAGAAGGGAAAGGGACTACGTTTACCGTCACACTCCCGTTCGCGTAAGTTCAAAGGCCGTTAAGCCGTTACAGACGATGGCTATCCGGTTGTTCATCGGGCTAACTGGGCGGGCCGCTTGCTCAGCTTCGTTATTCCGGGGGGTGTATGTTCAGTAATCTGCGAAATTTTTGTAGTTTTAGCGTGAACACGTTCATCCTCATGTACATACCCTAGCAACTATGGCAACCCGCAGGACATTCTTCCGCCAAACAGCAGCCGCAGCGACCGGTGCGCTCACGCTCCCACAATTTTTACCCGAAACGTTTGCCAACCCGGTCGCCATGGCCGATATCGGGTTGAAGTCGGTCGCTGAGTGGGCGCAGGATGAAGATTTCTGGTCCTGGATAAAGTCAGAATACACCGTGTCCCCTAATCTGCTCAACCTAAACAACGGGGGCGTTTGTCCGCAGCCCAAAGTGGTACAGGATGCGCACATCCGGTTTTATCAGTATTGCAACGAAGCCCCATCCTATTATATGTGGCGGATTCTGGATCAGGGCCGCGAAGCCCTGCGGAGCAAACTGGCCGATTTGGGGGGCTGTTCGGCAGAAGAGATTGCCATCAACCGAAATGCCACCGAAGGATTGAACACGGTCATCTTCGGCTTGAATTTGAAAGCGGGCGATGAAGTCGTGCTCACGAAACAGGACTACCCCAACATGCTCAATGCCTGGAAACAGCGCGAAAAACGGGATGGTATCAAGCTGGTTTACCTCGATCTAAACCTGCCCAGCGAAGACGACGATGCGCTGGCCGAACAGTACATCCGGGCGTTCACACCCCGTACAAAGGTGGTGCATGTTACGCATATGATTAACTGGATCGGGCAGGTGATGCCCGTTCGAAAGATTGCCGATGCTGCCCACAAGCGCGGTATCGAGGTTATTGCCGATGGTGCCCACTCATTTGCGTTATTCGATTTCAAAATTCCCGATCTGGGCTGCGATTACTTTGCGAGCAGTCTGCATAAGTGGCTTTGTGCGCCTTTTGGCAGTGGGATGCTTTATATCAGGCAGAACAAGATTAAGAACGTTTGGGCGCTGCTGTCGAACAACGAACCCGACGGACCAGATATTCGTAAATTCGAAAGTCTGGGAACGCGCTCCTTTGCCTCCGAAATGGCTATTGGAACGGCTGTCGATTTTCATAACAGCATTGGCTCGGCCCGTAAGTTTGCCAGGGCACACTACCTCAAAAATTACTGGATGGAGCGGGTCAAAGACATTCCCGGCGTTAAAATTCATACGTCTTTCAAACCACAATATGCAGGAGCGGTGGCGCTGTTTTCCATCGACGGCATGAAACCCTCCGAAATAGACGGCCAACTGCTGAACCAGTACAAAATACATACGGTGGGGATTGAGTGGGAGAACATTAAAGGCGTACGGGTAACGCCCCATATCTACCATTCTCCTAAAGATTTGGATCGGCTGGTGGCCGCCATTACCGCCATAGCCGACAAGCAGATTGCCGTTAATAAGCAAAAGAAGAGCTAAAAACGTCCCCCTTTCGCGCAACAAAAAACGCTGGCCCCAGAAGAGCCAGCGTTTTTATTTTCTATCCACAACAACATAAACCAAACTTGCATTGGTCTACATTGCCTGTTGAATACGCATAACCGAACACGATTGTGGCAGTTCACAGTTTATCTTCGATTCACTTAGTGAAGTCAGTACAACACGGTCTCCGGAAATGAATAGTTTTGCTTCTATAATCACTTTACGCGTTTAGTCAGTAACTGCCAGAAAAAGTATATGGATCAGGTAAAATGGGGTATAATCGGTTGTGGCGATGTAACCGAAGTGAAAAGTGGGCCTGCTTTCAACAAGGTACCCAATTCTGCATTGGTAGCCGTGATGCGGAGGGATGCCCAAAAAGCGGCCGATTATGCATTTCGGCATAATGTACCCGTCTGGTATAGCGATGCCGACGCCCTCATTAACAACCCCAATGTTAACGCCGTTTACGTTGCTACGCCCCCCGATACCCATGCCGATTACGCCATTCGGGCCATGCGGGCCGGTAAACCAGTTTATGTCGAGAAGCCAATGGCTCTCAATGCCGCCGAATGCGAAGCCATGAACCAGGTAAGTCGGGAGACGGGCGTGCCACTTTTTGTTGCTTTTTATCGGCGGGCGCTGCCGTATTTTTTGAAAGTAAAAGAACTCATCGACCAAAAAGTTATCGGCAACATTCGGTGCGTGACAATTCAGCTGCACCAGCAACCCATCGTCACCGAAGGGCAAACGCAGCCTAACTGGCGTGTCTCGCCCGAGGTATCGGGTGGTGGGCTTTTTCACGATCTGGCATCCCATCAGTTCGATTTTCTGGAGTACGTACTCGGTCCGATCAAAACCGCCGGCGGTTTTGCCCGAAACCAGGCTGGTCTGTATGTCGCCGACGACATAGTAGTGGCAAATTTCGAGTTTGAATCGGGTGTTGTGGGTACCGGAAGCTGGTGTTTTACGGTAAACAAAGAGCAGCGTATGGACCAGACACAACTGATTGGCTCCAGGGGCAAGATCACGTTCTGTTTCTTTGAGAAGTTTATCATCCGTGTCGAAACGGAAACGGGGTTGGACGAATACATGATTCCGTTTCCTGAACATGTTCAGCAACCACTCATCGACTTAGTCGTCAGCGACTTGCGGGGAGTTGGTAAAAGCACAAGTACCGGCGAAACGGCCGCACGAATCAATTATATTCTCGATCAAATTACCGGCCGCTAGGCCGTAGTCACAACCGCAAAGGTTAAGCCGGCGTTAGCCTGGAGCCGGTCAATAAGTTGATGCCCAAACCCGGTGGCTGGTGTATAAAAGCCGCCGGGTTTGTCTGATTTCGCCAGATCCTGTGCCAGGCAAAGCCCCGCCTGAGCGATCATTTTTGCCGTTGAGCCGTACCCAGGGTCACGGTCGCCGGAAACGCGTATCTGTATCGTCTTCCCGGATTCGGTTTTTCCGTATACGTCATGCACGAAAAAGCCCGTACGCTGGGCTTCCGGGCTGGGTCCTTCGCCCGGCTTGGGCAGGAATCGGCCGATTAGTGATCGGAGTGGGCGGGTAGCTACGGCCAGCATGAAGCCCCCAATGCCTGCCGTGACGGCTGTAGAAGCTAAAAAGCCAACGACACCTTTTCCCACCAGCATGGCTTCGTTGTACGTAAAATCCTTATGATAGTGCAGCAAGGCGTTGGATCGCTGAACGACCCGTTCATTAACGGCCGCCATGATAAAAGGAGCCATCCAGCACCTTGCATTCACATCGTATTTCACCGATAAAACGGGCTGCTGTCTGGGGCGTTTGTAATCGACTGGCGGACAGATCGAGTAGGGGTTAGCCAACTCTTTGCGCAGGTCCGCATCTGAAGAAGCCTCTTTAACCAGATTGAGAACACTGGCAATGGTGCCACCCGATGCCCCCCCTTTGGCAGCTTTCACGCGCATTGTCACCGTAGCGCAGGTTGTACCGAAGCGAGCTTTCGACTGTTGTTGCAGGTAGTAAACGCCCATATCGGACGGGATTGAGTCGTAGCCGCAACAGTGTACGATGCGGGCACCCGTTTGCTGAGCAAGGGCTTCGTATCGACCGATCATCTGTTTTACCCAATGCACCTCACCGGTCAGGTCGCAATAGTCCGTACCCGTTTCGGCACAGGCTTTTACCAGTGGCTCACCGTATAACGCATAAGGCCCAACTGTCGATAAGACGACCTTCGTTTGTCTGCACAACCCGGAAAGTGCTTCGGCCGACTGCGCGTCCGCTACCATAAAAGGCAGTGTGGATGCCATCTCGCCCAGGGACTTTCTTACCGCCAGAAGTTTTGTTTCCGACCGGCCCGCAATGGCCCAATTTACGGAGCCATCAACACCGTAGTGCTCGAACAGGTAACGCGTAATGATCTGGCCTACAAAACTGGTAGCACCATAAACGATAATGTCGAACATAAGGATAGGGTATAGTTTTGGCTGATGCGAGAATGAGATGCAAGGTATTGCGTCTCAGCGTGAAAATATTTTACATACAAATACTGTATTAATAAAAGTATATTACATACATTTAGTGAATTAATGAGATTTACTACAAATAAAGTAAGCCCATGAAGGGAACAAACCTGGGAGAATTTGAAGAACTGGTGCTGCTTACCATTGCGGCTTTAGTCAACGATGCGTATAGCGTGGCTGTTTGTGATGAACTGGAAAAGCACACGGGGCGGGCGGCAAAGCTGGGCGTTGTTCATGCCGTTTTGAATCGACTGGAAGAAAAGGGGCTGGTAAAAAGCCGGATGGGAGAGGCAACGAACGCCCGTGGGGGCAAACGCAAGCGTTATTACGAAGTAACACATGCCGGAAAAGTAGCACTAACCCACGCCAAAGACGTGCGGGAATCCCTCTGGCGGATTATTCCTGGTTTTAACCTGGAGGGTTCGATATGAAACGATCCACCAGCCAGAACGATGACGTGAAAAACCAGCCGGAATCCGTGCAGCCGCCCCGCTGGGCACAACGGCTGCTCAACTGGTATTGCCGCCCCGACTTATTGGAAGACCTTCAGGGCGATCTGAATGAATACTTTGACCGGAATGTGCTGGCTAAAGGAGCCAAACAGGCCCGGCTGATCTACTGCCTTGATGTGCTGAAATTCTTCAGACTGTATACCATTCGCAAACCCGATTTCATAAACCTCTTTGTTCACTGGATCATGATTGGCAGCTATCTCAAAACCTCCCGGCGCAGTTTGGTACGCAACAAGTTATTTTCGTTCATCAATATTTTCGGGCTGGCCGTAAGCATGTCTGTGGGCCTGCTGGTCATTGCTTTTTTGACGGATTTGCTCACGTATGATGATTTTCAGGTTAATAAATATCGGACTTTTCGAGTTGTCACCAACGATCAATCGGTGGGTCAGCCTGAGATGAACTTCGCATCCACATCGATAAAAGCGGGGAAAAAGATTCGGGAGACCATCGGTGGTATTGAACAAAGTACGTTGATTCGGCGGGAGTTCTCGGGCGATGCGCAGATAAATGCCGAAACAAAAGTGCCCATGACAGCCCTATGGGCCGATCAATCCTTCTTTAAGGTATTTACGTTTCCTTTGCTCCAGGGCGACCCGGCTACAGCACTGAAAGAACCCTATTCACTGGTTTTGACCGAAAAGACGGCTAAGAAATTATTTGGTGATGTCAATGCACTCGGTAAGTCGCTTCGGTTTGATACCCTCACGTATACGATTACCGGAATCGCAAAAGATGTTCCCAAGCTGTCGCACCTTCGTTTTGAAGCCCTGGTTTCCTTTACGACGCTTGAATCGATAAAATCGGATATGGATGGTGAACTCGCCAGTTGGGAGAATATATACACGAACTACGTTTATCTGGTTCTTCCTGAAAATGTAAACCAACAAACCATTCAGGGCAATCTGGATCGGTTAAGTGCTTCTGAAAATGTGTTGCTGAAAAACCGAAAAATAACGCTCTCGCTACAGCCTCTCTCTAAAATTGCGATAGGAACGCATTATGCAAACGAGATTGGCCCCAGTATTCCGCCAGTAGTTGCCTGGATTCTGGCTGGCCTGGCTTTTGTGATTATTCTTTCTGCCTGCTTCAACTACACCAATCTTTCCATTGCCCGTTCGTTAAGGCGCTCGCGTGAAGTAGGTATTCGTAAAATCATCGGTGCCCTCAAGAGTCATGTGCTGGGGCAGTTTCTGGCTGAGTCGGTGATCATCGCGTTGATGGCCCTTATGCTGTCAGTAGGTTTGTTTCTGATACTGCGTACGCAGTTCATGGCCCTCAATCCATTTATAGAAAATATGGTTTCCCTTGACTTGTCGGGTCGGCTAATTCTCTATTTTTTGGCGCTGGCGACAGCCGTTGGCCTTGCTGCTGGTTTCCTGCCCGCTTTGTTCTTCGCCCGGATCAACGCACTTCAGGTGCTTCGGGATGCGTCTTCCATTAAAGTATTCCGGCGGGTTAGCCTAAGAAAGGCATTGATCATTATTCAGTACACGATCTCGCTACTCTTCATTTCCACCACCCTGATCGGTTACAAGCAATACCGGAGTTTCATTTCGCTTGATTTAGGTTTTACCACCGAGAATATTTTAAACATCCGGATGCAGGGAAATAACAGCACCCTTCTTAAAAAGGAACTAAGCGAAATACCGGCGGTGAAAGATATAGCCAGGTCGCACATTGTGACCAGCCTGGGCAGTTTGTCGGGTTCCACGATGAAGTACAAAGACATGCAGGATTCAGCCAGGGTTTGGCTCAACTTCGTCGATGCACAACACCTGCCGCTGCACCAGCACAAGTTGATAGCAGGTAAAAACTTTACGACTCGACCCGTTGAAGGCGCTGAAACCGAAATTATTGTCAATGAGCAACTCCTTAAACGATTCAATATCGCCCATCGTAACCCGGTCAACGCACTGGGTGAAATGGTGACGACCGATGGTCGGAAATTAGCAATTGTGGGTGTCGTAAAAGATTTTCATTATGGCACTGTGGAGAATAAAATAGAGCCCATGGCCTTTCGCTATTATTCCAATGAGAACAGAGGGTATCTGAATGTAAAAATTTCGACTACCGACATACCCGGTACCTTGGCCAGTATTGACAATGCCTGGCGGAAGATCGATAAAGTTCATCCGCTCGATGCTACCTTTTACGATGACCAGATTGAACATGCCTATAGTCAATATTCGATGATGCTCAAGGTAATTGGCTTCATCGCTTTCCTGGCCATCTGTATCTCATCGCTGGGTTTATTCGGTATGGTCGTATTCACAGCCGAAACCCGGCTAAAGGAAATCAGCATTCGCAAAGTATTGGGTGCCAGTGAAGGAGGTTTGATCTATTTATTGAGTCGGGGGTTTTTAGGACTTCTGGCAGTGGCCGCCCTGATCGCCCTGCCGGTCACTTACTTCTTTTTTGACAAAGTCATTCTGGTCAATTTCGCCTATCACCAACCCATTGGCTTAAGCGAGCTTCTCCTCAGCGCATTTATTGTTATGCTGCTGGCTCTCTTCCTGATTGGTTCACAAACCCTGAAAGCCGCCCGAAAGAATCCCGCGCACGTGCTGAAGAGCGAGTAGAAGATGAGGCTGGTAAAGATTGTACTTGAGAGGCAAGTTTTTGAACGGGAAAGTTGACGGACTTAAGTACAGTACTAATTGACGTAAGTAATGGATTTTGAGGTATGACTTTCAGCTATCTCGTGCCGACTCGGTAATTATTCACGTTAATTAGTACTGTGGATCATATTTAGATGATCGAAACCACACTCCCAACGCTGCTAACCAACCTGCAATTAGCCAGATACCTACTGGCAAGCCGAACATAATGGCCAGCAGTCCGCCAATAAAACCGGCCAGCACACCGGAAAGCCAGCGTTCAGGATCAATGGTTTGTGGATAGGCGAGGACATGCAACAGCAGAATCCAGCCCCAGCCCGTTAGCCAGAGCCAAATGACATAATCCAGCCGGATCTCGGTGGGGCAGTTGCGCAGGAGAACAAGTAGCTCGGGCATCCAGATCAGTCCATACATAAGTGTATACCGGCTGAGACGCTGTAAACGGGAAAAGGGCAGGTTTTGTAACAAAAGCAGGTATTTGCGTTCGAACGCACTCACCTGACTGCCCACTTGTGAATGGCCCAGTACAGCCAGCAAAAGTCCAATCAGAAGCAAACGCTGGTCGTAGTCATCCGTGGGGTAGAGCCGACAAACACCCACCAGCAACAGACACGAAAACGCTTTGGTCAGCACCAGCGATAGGGGTTCATGACGCAGCCAATAGGTCGGGAAAAACAGCTCGTACCGCAATGGAATGGAAACCTGCGGGAGCCGGAGGCTACTGGGATTAGGATGCCTCAGCCGATAGTCGGCCAGCGCAACGCCCGTAACAGTCAGGCCCGACAAAACAAGAACAATCGCAATTAGGGAATCCCACCGCTGATAGACACTGGCAATCTGAATCATCCACCCACCATAAGCAATGATGGGTAAAAGCAGACTTACCTGAATAATCAGCCATAGTAACCATCTGGTCAATGAGGGGATGAGCCAGAAAGTTTGCAAAAACAAGTGCTCGGGGACCGTTAATTCCTGCTGGATAAATGATACGGTTTTGAGGAGGTACAGACCCCACAAAACAAAAACGATGCCCAGCAGTAAAGATGAACCAAGGGCCGCCGTAATCAACGCCTTATGCTCCACGGCACTTAAAAAACCAAAAGCAAGCAGAAGGATGACCAGAAACGTACCCGCGTTTCGGGCATAAAAGGCACGTACAAAGACCCGGTTTAATACGATTAGCATAGCCAGGCTTAAGTTGTAGGGACAATAATACCATTGCCAACCTGCCAGGTACTCGTTAAGGGTAGTTCGGTCAGGCTAATGTCCTGATGCGAGGTAAGCAGGAACGAAACGTTTTGATCGGTGCGGAGTTGCCGGATATACTCGAACAGTTTATCGGCGGTGGCCACGTCCAGGGTTGTGAGAGGCTCATCCAGAAGCACCAGACTAGGGGTGCCCAGAAACGCCAGGAGTAGGGATAATTTCTTGAGCATTCCGCTCGAAAACTCGCCGGTTGGCTGTGTCCAGAATGTATCGACTCCCAGCAGTTTCGACAGCGATTCAATTTGTCCGGCGGGTGCTTTCTTCGCTTTTCCCACAAATCCAGACAGGTCGCGGGCGGTCAGAAAGGTAGGATAAACGGGCTCAGCTTCGGCATAGTTGACCCGCATCCGGTAAGCTACCGGGTCACGGGTAATGTCAAATTTACCTTCGAGTTCAATTTTTCCGGAGAAAGGCAGCAGCCCGGCTACCGTTCGAAAAAACGTCGTTTTACCTGACCCATTCCCACCCCGGAAATAATGGAAGCCAGGCGGCAAATGCAATTCGGGCACCGTCAGCACGGGTTGACCGCTGTAGGCTTTGGTGAAGTTGGTGACGGTTAACAAGACTTTTTGTAATGTGTTGTGAAGAATGTATAATGGATAATTAAGAATATAAATCACTATCCTTCACTCTCCATTATACATTGTCCTTTATAAATTACCATTTCACCCGTAACCGAACGCCACCAACGCCATTTCGGGCGGGGGCTGCGTTGTAGTACCGGTTACCAACGGCGTTGAGGTCATAGCCCAACGAATAGGTTCGGTCAAGCAGATTATCGCCACTGGCGTACACATCGATCGTCCAGTTTTTACCAAGCGAATGCCGGAATCCCAGGGTGGCCTGAAGCAGCTGTGTGGGGTCGGCAAGGACAGTATTGGCATCGTTGAGGTAGAAAGGCGACAGAAACTGGTACGTAACGTGTGCATAGATGCCCAGTTTTGTCTCCGCGTCGAAACCCGTTACGTTCGTTGTCGGCGCTACGCCCGGAACCTTGTTGTTGGATAGATCCGCCGTACCCTGCTTATAATCGCGGAACCGGTATTCGGTGAGGGTGAGGCTGTTCCAGAGCCTTACCACCGAGAAAAACGCAGCTGGCGACAGGTAATAGGCGGGGGAGAAAAAATCGTAACTCAGCTGAGCTTCCAGCCCTCGCTGATCGGTGCGACCCGCATTGACGAAGTACTCGGCACCGGCGGCATCCGACCGCCTGACAATCGTTTCGGTTAGTCGGAACTGATAAGCTGCTATGTCGAACCGTAACCGGCTTCGGAAAGCCGACCCGCGTAAGCCCACCTCATAACTCGTTCCCCGTTCGGCATTGAGCGTTGTGTTAAAGCCACCCGCCGAAGGCCGTACTTCCTGCGTCGATGGGGCCGAATAGCCGGTACTGATGCTCGCAAAAGCCGAAACGTTCTGGCCGAAGGTGCGCAGTAACGCAACGCGTGGCAACCATACGGGCGTGAAGTTCCGGGTTAATGGAATAGCCGGAGCACCACCAGCCGCCCGCGTTGAAAAACGGGTGAAGCCATAGCGAATGTCATTTCGGCTCAAACCGGCCGTTAGCCGGAAACGAGCGGGCAACTCCGTTTCGGTTTGCAGGAAAACCGTCGACTGCCGGGCAATGAGTTCTTCATCGGTTTGAATCGTATCGGCAATGCCGCCCCGGTTCCCGAAATTCCGGTCGACGGTGAAGTTGCGCAGGTATTCGGCGCCTACTGTCACGACGGTTGGAAGTGGTCCGTTCGGGAAGCGTATCTGGGTAATGGTTCGACCGCCAAGCCCCTGATCGGTGCGTTTCTCATAGTTGGTGATGAATGGGTTCGCAAAGTCGGTGGTAGAGCCATAAATAACCGTAGTGTTCTGAATCCGGTCATTCCAGCGGTATTCGTGCGAAAAGCCCAGGTAACCCACTTTCTGATAGATACCTGCCTGTTGGGCGGCACTGCTGGGTAAGGTGGCAGTGGCAAAACGGGAAGCGCGGGGGTTAGCGCGGAACTGAGCCTCGTTTAGTCCACCCGGTGTCTGATAATGCAGGTCGGAGTATAGGGCCAGCACCGAAATGGTTCGTTTGGGGCTGACGTTAAACGAGCCCACCAGACTCAGGTTATCCCGCACCACGGCGCTCTGGTCGCGATAGCCGTCGGATTGTAAATGGTTATAGTTGAGCGAAATGGCCGAGTTGTTTTTGCCGGTCTGTACCGAAATGCCATTGCCGTACAGGCCGTAGCTGCCGCCCAGGGCTGATACTTCCACACTGGTTTGACCCGCCGGTACGCCTAAGCCGCTGAACAGAATGGTGCCTCCGGTTCCGGCTCCGTATAAACTGCCGGACGGTCCTTTGATGACCTCAATACGCCCCAGTGCCCGCACATCCAGTGCGTTGAGGGGTGTGTTACCGCCCGCATCGGTAAGCGGTAGCTCATTCCAGTAGGCTTTGATATTCCGAACCCCAAACGGCGACCGGATGGCACTTCCCCGAATAGCCAGCCGGTAACTCCCCGGCGATCGCTCATCAGCCCGAACACCCGGTAAGGTGTTCAGGGCCGGTACCAGCGTAGGCGTGCCGAAACGTTGGTTCAGATCACGGCGCGACAGGAGCCCGATCGAAGCCGGTGTTTCCAGCAATCGACGGTTGGAGGCATACCCCCGCACAACTACCTCGTTTAACTGAAGGGTATCTTCCAGTGAGGGCGTTGACGTCTGGGCGAAAACGGATTGAATACAAACTTGGAAACAAAACAGGAGTAGTCTTTTTTTCATTACCGGGCAAAGGTTGCAGCACAGATAACAGGTTGGAACAGGAGTTATTTCTGCTGCCTGAACCCGTCAGTGTTTAAGAATGCGATAAATTACACTGGTTTTATCTGTTTCAATATTCAGCAAATATACGCCGGTTGGCAGTATGGACAGGTCTTGTCCGTCAATCTCTTTTGCCGAACTTTTTTGCTGTAGCACATTCCCCTGAAGGTCAGTTATGCGTGTTCGATAGGGCGTTGCCGACCCTTCCTGCCGAATCGTCACCGCACCGGTAGTTGGGTTCGGGTACACCACGAACTGCTTTCCCAGAGCCGGGTCATTGGCCGTCAGTACACTGATCTGAACCACAGAAGGTTCTGCTAATTTACCGACCCCGCATCCATTGGTTACCTGATATAATTTGTAAATGGTAGAGGCCGCCGTCGGCGACAGGTCAATGGAATAAGGCGAACTGTTTGCGTACAGCGTAGTGACCGGATTGAATTCATTCCCGATCCGGACTGTCCAGGGGGCGTCGCCCGTCAGGTTTATGTTCAACTTCACCGGCTTTCCCGGAGTGAAGCCAAGAGTCGCCGATTCAAAAGCGGCTGTTGCCGCCAGCCGAAGCAAGAGTGGTATGGGGTTGGTTGAGCTGATTACGCCCGCATCCGACGCCACTACTCGTACCCGATAAAACGAGCCACGGGGCATATTGGCCGGAATCAGCGCTTTTAGCGGACTTGTTGTATTAAAGGTGGTTAGGTCACTGAACTGAGTGCCGGTCGAATCAGACAATTGTACCGTGAATCGATTCGTGGCGGAGAACGCTCCTTTTGTGTCAAAAACTACCCGTACGGTATCATTTGAGCAGATCATTGTGGAGTTATTGACTTCCAGGGTCGTTATCTGACGGTCGGAGGGCGGGTTGACGGTTACCGTGGCGGAGCCTGAGAATTGACCTGTCCCGCAACTATTCGATACAGCTGCCAATCGATAGGTAGTGGTTTGGGTTGGTCTGACGCTTAGATCCAACACCGGCGACCAGGGATAAAATTCGCCCGACTCACCCGTGGATAATGTGTACCGGATGGGGTAATTATAGCCGTTGAATGGCTGGTTTGAGTTTAGGCGAATGATGGCGGTTTGTTGCGGATTGATTATGGCGTTGCCACCGAGGGTAACGACGGGGGGCGATAAAAGTAATAAACTCGTTTGTGTTTCCTGAACCGGATTCGTAGAAACCAGTTTCAGCGTATAATTACCGCCTGCCGTCAGGCTGCCCGGCAGGGTAAGCTGAAAGGTTCCCTGTGTGGTTTTGGTGGAGTCGAGCCAACGCACCGTAGTTCCTTCAACCAAACCAATTTTTATTCGGTTGTCGGGTTCAAAATCGCCATGGGCATTATAAGTGATAGGAATTTTAGTGCCAACGCAGAGCGAACTGGTGTTCAAACTGATCGATAAAGTAGGTCTGATGCGGACGGAAACCTCGCCCGATGCCGTACCATAACCGCAGGAATTTGAAACCGCCTGAATAGTGTATGTAGTCTTTGATTTAGGGTTCACATAGGTTGTGCTCGGACTAGCTGAGAACACTTGCCGAAGCCCGTTGGTAAACAAAACGGTCCAGTCGGGCGAACCTGTAAAGTTCATCCGTAAGGCGGCCGACCCGCCGGGATACATTTCGAGCGTTGAAGCGCCACTTTCTGTTGTTACCAGCGCCGTTGCTTTTCGGCGCACCCGAATCGTCTGGTTAGCCGATGCAATAGCCAGGTTCGAAACCAGCCGAATCACGTAATCGCCCGCCTGCAGGGTATCGGGTAGCGTGATGGCTACCGGATTTGTTCGGATGGACGTCGCCAGGGTACGAAATTCTGTGGCGCTGACTGGCCGATACTGGACCGAAATACTGATGGCCGGATCGGGCTGTCCAATCATCAGGTAGGGTAGGGTGAGCGTACTCCCGGCGCAAAAGGAAACGGGTTCGTACGATTGCCCGGCAATGGATGGCGTTTTTAAGATATAAGGAAGAATCCGGTGGGTCGTCGACTGGTTGACCGGTACCGGACCGCAGGCATTGGCAATTGAATTGACGGTAAAGGTTGTCGTGCTATTAACCGGGTAACTGATATCTGTACTGTACCAACCCGATGAGACGAGATTATAGTTGGCTCCCCCGAGGGTATAATTAATCGTAATTGGTGTGCCACCATAGTAACTAATGGTTCGGTTGACGGTGCCGGGCTGCAGCAGGTCTTCCGGCAGCCCGCTGATATTTATACTATAAACCGGACGATGAATGCTCAAAGCCCGATCTTCACTGAATACAACCGGATTTGTGGAGGCAATGCGGAACGCCACTTCACTGCCGCCGGTGCTGTACCAGCCAAATTCGGTTGGGAGTTTAAATTTGATAGTTCCTGCTGTTGTGGTCGTTGCCCAGGTATCCGGAAAATCGCAGCACGAACTACCGCCCCGCGCCTGGATACGGAATTGATTGCCGGGTGCAAACGCGCCGGTTGTCTCAAAGCTAAGTTCCATACTGTCGCCCTGACAGGCAATCCCTTTATAGGGTTTGACATAAATAAAATAACCGTCCGTATTCTTAACCGTCAACGACACCTGAGAGGGGTTATTGGTAACGAAACAGGCATTTTTGATCGACTTTACCCGGAAGTTTCGGGACATATTACCCGGCACTGAAATCCCTGACACATTATCCCAGATGGTAGTTCCGGCGCTTTCACCGGTTTCCATCTCAAGCTGGTAGGGGCCACCTCCATCGCCAAACCAGTACCAGTTTACCTGTTGCTGCGGTTTGTCTAGGGTATAGATATTATTGTCCGACCAGCGCATTCCGGGATATGTTTGAATGGTTAACGAACCTTTCTCTTCAGAGCTATAAGCCGGCTGTGTACTGCTGACCTGGATGGTAAAGGCCTGATTGCGATAGTTCTGGCTTGTCGATAAGGCAAACGAGGGTACCTTCACAATCAGGTAGTTCCCCTGTTGCTGTGCCGCGATAGCCTCAGACAGTACACCGGAACTGTGTCGGAAACGAACCATGAACTGGTTGCTGGCACCGAGTGTAAGGTTATGAAAAAACTTGATTCGCAGAGTTTGCCCTTCGCAAATGGGTCCCTGGCTGACCGAGTCGATGGTGATTCCCGGACTGACGGTTATAACAACGCTGCTTGTTGTTTTAACTGGAACGGACCCGCAGCCCGTTTGGAAGGACTGAACGGTGTAGGTAGTGGTCCGGCTGGGCCGAACGGAGGTTAACACGGGGTAATCTGTGTAATACTCGGAGCGCAGAATCGTTCCATCGCTCAGGAGCGCACTTAGCGGGGGTTGCCCCTGAAATTTAACCCCCATGTCGGCACTTTGACCGGGCGCAATCGTGCGACTTTCCGTCGTGAATTCGACCGTGGGCGTAGGTCGGATGGCAACGTAATAACCCGCATGGTCGCTGAGGGTGGCGGGGGCACTGGACCGTATCCGGACGGAATAGTAAGAGCCCGTATAATTTGACTGGGCGGACACCGTGGACGGGATCGTCGCTTTTAAAAGATCATTATCCAGCACAGCATCGAACTCGTAGCTGATCGAAGGGTATTCCTGACCGGAATAGACATTGTAGCTGGTGAGCCGGATCTTGAATTGGTTGGTAGCCGCAAAACTGCCCTGTGTTGAGTACCCGACGCGTAACTCACTGCCAACACACAATTGATTGGAATTAACGGATGCCGTTCGAACACTGATGGGGTTGACCTGCACCGTAGCGGACCCATTGCCCACGCCCACACCACACATGTTACTGACCTTGGCAATGCTGTAGGTAGTGGTGGCTTTGGGATTCACCGATTGGGTAGCGTTAAAGGTACTCGAGGAGTAATAACCACCCGGGATTGAAAACTCACTGCTATCCGATAAGACAACAGTTATTGGCCCTGATCCATTTGCTACAAACGGTAACCCAATTGGTTCCAGCGAATTGATGACCTGAGTGGTTGGGGCCGTGAGTTTAACCGTTGCTCTTCGGTACAGGTTAAAATAGCTGGACCACGCACTTGTTAGCGCGGGCTTCGTGGAGGACAAACGAATCTGCAATCCACTCTGAAGGACAAAGTCAGGAAAGTTAAGATCCTTGACGATCAGGGCTATTTTTCCGTTTTTTTGGGTGGCTGTAAATGTTTTTGAATACGATTCGTTGTAGTAACCGCGTATGTCGACGGTAAAAACATTATCGGCAGAAAAGGTCGCGGTGGAGCTGTAGGTAAGCAGACTTTCCTGGTCCAAACAGGCATTGGGTATGGATTCAACGCTCAGGGTTTGAGCAAAAACAAAAGCACTGTTAAGTACTAGAAGAAAGACTAAGTAAACGTTACGCATGTGGATGTAAAATTCAACTTTAATAAATCTCAATATTAAGTAAATAATATCAGATGTATATACGCAACACTATAAATTTGTGAATTTATGATATTGGTATACATCTGTGTTCATTTTTTTTGAGTCGCTCCAATTGCGTAATCACTGGCTAGAGATGGCCCCGAGAATGCGGTATTTGTACGGCTTTTTCGTTATATTTGTTTCAAATCAAGCGGTTTGCTGGCCCGGAAGTGAAGGTCAGCGGTTTTTCACCATCATTAAGCTGTAACCTTGACATTTCAGGAATTTAATCTCCACGACGACCTGCTGGCCGGTGTGGACGCCATGAATTACTTAAAAGCCACTCCGATTCAGGAGATGGCTATCCCAACAATCCTCGCCGGAAAAGACCTGATCGCCAGTGCGCAGACGGGCACCGGCAAAACAGCTGCCTACCTTATTCCCCTTCTCGACAAAATCTCCCATACCGACCACGACCATACCAGTACGCTCATTCTGGTGCCTACACGGGAACTGGCCAAACAGATCGACGAGCAGGTAGAAGGCTTTGGGTATTTCGTACAGGCCAACAGCATTGCGATTTACGGTGGGGGAAAAGGCGACGACTGGGATAAGCAGCGAAAAGCGCTCGAAACGGGCGCCGATATTATCATTGCCACACCCGGACGCCTGATTGCGCACATGCAGCTAGGCTACGTAAAATTTGATAAGATCGACTATCTGGTACTCGATGAGGCCGACAAGATGCTCGACATGGGTTTCTCGGACGATATCATGAATATTGTCGAGAAGATTCCTGCCAAACGCCAAACGCTGCTTTTTTCGGCGACGATGCCCAATAAAATCCGGGAGTTTTCGAAGAAAATATTAACGGAGCCTGAAGAAATCCGGCTGGCCGTTTCGAAACCGGCTGCGGGTATCGATCAGCAGTTCTATATGGCGTTCGACAATCAGAAACTGCCTCTGCTGGCTCATTTAATAAAAAACAGCACCAAGCCGGTGCAAAGCATGGTTTTGTTTACCTCCCGTAAATCGGAAGTCAATAGCATCGTTCGTGCATTGAGTAAGCTGAATTACGAAGCCCGTGGCATTAGCTCCGATCTGGAGCAGGATGACCGCGAGGTCGTACTGCGGGACTTTAAAAATAAAGCGTTCCCAATCCTGGTTGCTACCGACGTTCTGTCGCGGGGCATCGACATCGACAACCTGACGCACGTCGTGAACTATGATATTCCCCGCGATGCTGAAGATTACGTTCACCGGATTGGCCGGACAGCACGGGCCGCCACGACCGGAACGGCCATTACCTTCGTGAGCGATCAGGATCAGAATCGGATCGTCAGCATTGAAAAACTCATCGAGCGCGAGGTAGACAAACAAGCCATTACCGAAGAGCTGGGCATGGGCAAATCGCCGGTGTTCGATCCAAAGCGGTTCAGTGGGCGCCGGGGCGATAGTTCGCGGGGTGGAAACGCTCGTGGTGCCAATGCCGGGGGTAAGGGAGGACGGGATGGAGGTAGACGACGCGACGGACGTCGGGATAACGGCGCAGACCGCAGCCAGGGTGAACGCCGGAATGACGCCAGAAACGGGCAGCCGCGTACAGGCGATGCGGTCGGGTTGGCTGAACCAAAGGCGGCTGTAGCTACCGAAGCTGTTCTGAATGTTGGTGGCGTTACGTCGACTGGCGATGCGGCCGAGAAATCAAAACGTCGTAAAAAACGTCGGCGGGGACCGAAAGGCGAAGGGCAGGAAGCGAACCAGCAGACACAGTCCCGGAAACCAACGGAGTCAACTCCAGTAGCCGAGAACTAATTTAGGTCTTAGTTAACTACAGAGAGGAGGTCCCTGACAACCGTTTGCCGGTTGTCAGGGACCTCCTCTCCGTATAATACCTACTTAGAAAACTTCACCAAGGTTAAAGAAAAGGCCGCTCGATCCGTCAAAGCCAAACCCGTAATCGATGGATAGATTGGTTCTGGAGATCTTGTTCATTTTAATTCGAAGACCTCCGCCCACGGCTGGGACCACCTTTTCAAATTGGCCGCTGGTCAGTTCCGACACGGTTTGGGCATTGGCGAAAACGACTGCCCCCAGTAGCCGATTGGCAGTTAGGTTAAAACGATATTCGGTTTCGGCATATAACAGATTCTTGCCCCGGAATCGCCCCTGAATGAACCCCCTGCCTACATTGCCCGTATTGTCCCAACCCGTACTGGGCATGTCCAGAAAAGGTGGATTTCCGTTCAACGTGAGAGCACTATACGACCATAGGGCCAGTATATTGTCAGAATTTCCGGGTAGATGGATGTACTTGCGAACATCCAGAAGGGCGGATTGGTACGTTTCGTCGCTTCCCAGCCAATTCAGGTTGGCTCGAAACATGGCATTAACGAAGAGTCCGCCACTTGGATTAATGGCATTCTGACGATTGTCATACAACACATGTACGGTAGGCCCCGATGAAACCGATCGCCCCTCGATTCCCTGGGAATATCTCGAAATGCGGGTTACTTCCCGCCGACTATTATAACTATCAATATTCCAGTGAAGGTCCAGGTTATAGCCTAAGCCAGCATATAAATTGAGTGCCAGCCTGCGTAGAAAGTTCTGGTGAAACCTGAAATACGAATAATCCATGTTAATGACCCGGTCGGTGGTCGTGTACATGCCTAAACCATAGGTTGCCTGTGGGTAGTGCATCAGCCGCCAGTCGTTCGTCCACAGAAAGCGGTTGTTGCGCGCCCAGATGGATGAGTTGGCGGTTAGTATAATCTGATTGTTCTGGGTGTATGAAAGCTGACCCGTAATGGACGACATGTTGGCGTTTGCCATACGGAACGGGGTGTTCACCAGCACAGCTACCAGTGCCCGTGTTTGTAATGTATATCCCACCTGAGGGATGACCAGCACAAAGCGTTTTCCTTCCTGAAGCGTAGCCGAGTCGTGCGGAGTAATGTGCAGGCGTGGGTATAATCGTTTAACAAAGTCGGCAATATCCTGCTGTTGAACAGGCTTACGCCGGGGAGCGTTTTCAAGAGAAACTGAATCCTTAAGCGGTAGTTGAATGGACTGACAATAGACTGCAGCTGAAGACCAAATTGCCAGAACACCCACCAGCAAACTAGAAACAGATTTCATGAATGGCTTTTTAGAATAGGAACATCCTGATGCACTGAAATGTGTAAAAAGGGTTGATTGAAGCGTGGTTAATTTAAAATCAGACAGGTTTGTATGTCCTTCGCTAATATACGTTACACAAAACGTACAGGCTAATATAAGGATTACCCGTATAAAAATGGGTTCAGGTAGTAGCATTTGGTAACTCGCCCGGCTCTTCCAGCTAGTGACTTGTGTTCAGGAAGGCATATTTTCAATAAAAAGCGCCCCTAAGAATTAATTCTCAGGGGCGCTTTTTATTGAAAATCCCTACACCGTTTTAAAACTTAGTAATTCGGGTTTTGCGTTGCCACGGTTGAGGTCGTTGGGTTTAATACGGCTTCATCGGCGGGTACATCCCAGTAGTCCATGAAGTTGTAATTAATCGTAACCTTTTTGTTAATTACTCCCGCCGTGGTCACCAGCGTATTGCCGTAGCTGCCACCGCCCACGGAGATGTCGTACGTCCAGCCCCAGCGTCGGTTATCATAATAGCCCAGCCCGCGCCCGAACAGGGCAACGCGTCTTTCTTTTGTCAGTTCGGTTAGGGCTCCGGGCAGTGTTAAGCCGGTTCCTTTCACGGCTGCTACCCCTGCACCCTGGTACGTTCTGACCGCATCGATAGAGCCCAAGCCAGTTTCGATGTTACCAAGGCGAATGTTGGCTTCGGCCAGCATTAACTGGTTTTCTTCATAACTACCTGCAATGTAAAGTTCGTAAGCCCCCACATCTTTGGTGCCGTAGACGTATACGCCGGGCATGCCGTTCCCATTGGCAGTCAAACTATACCGGGTTGTGAAGGTATAATTGTTCTTATAAGTCGTGTTGGTATTGAAGTTGTTGGACAGTCGTTTGTCGCCCGCATTGAAGGATTGAATGAAGCGCTCACTGATCTTGAAGGTAGTCGACGTATTTACCCCCGTTGTCAGTGCGGCTGTTGTTCCGCCCGAAGCCGAGAAGAAAAAGTTTGAGGGCGTACTACGGCCGGTAAAGACAACATCGCCCTGTTTGATTCCGGCAGTAGCCAGGGTGAGGACGCTGTTCCAGTCGGCCGGGGTCATGGCTGTCGTCGAGGATTTAGTAATGGTGGCTGCCGGATTGCCATTCACAAACGGAGCCAGTTTATTGACCAGAATGTTACGGGCCAGCATCGTGTTGATGTTTCGCTTCCACATATCGATTGTGGGAACGCCCCCGTTGCCCACCTGTGTGAACGCCGGAATCAGCTGCGAAATCACTTCCTGATAATCGCTGTTGCTGGTGATTGCGGTCAGGGTAGTTGCGGCCAGGTTATAATACGTATTTGATTGGTTGATAATGGCATCGTGTAGCACGTAGTCACTATTGGTTACGCCCGCCTTGTCCTCAATCAGGCCCGCGTAATACATGGAACCGATGGAGGCATACGCATAGCCTTTCCACCAGTAAGCCCAAGCTTTTATCGTATTGGAGCGGCTGGCCGCATCACCCGCAAACGGAATGGTGCCTACCAGATCCAGCGTTTGGTTGCAGGCATTGTTAAGCGCATACATATTCAGCCACTGGTAATAAAGCGGGTTGTTGCCCGCTCCAGTAGCCGCCCGTGTATTATACGACCGGATGATGCCCACCTGCGGAGACGGATTTGACACCTTTGTTCCGTCATCCAGAATAATATAATCGGGTACGCCGATGGTGGTGATCTGGTTGTTGGACGCATCGGCCCCGAGGTTATCGGCCATCAGTTCGCTATAGCCCCAGGGCAACGAGAAATAGCTGTTCCCCAGCCAGTCGTCCCCGTTGTAAAAACCATTGACATAGACACCCCCCTGAGCAAACGAGATAATACCCGCTTCGGTGTTGACGTTGGCCGCCGTGGTTGGTGCGTTTGGGTTGCCAACATCCAACTGCTCCTTGCAGGATACTCCACTCAGGAGTGCTACCGTTAAACAGGCCGTTGTAAGAAATCTATTTTTATGGAAGAGTTTCATCTTGTGCAAAATTGAGTTGTAAGTGGTAAGAGACTTATCCGCAGTTGACTAGGCCGGCAAACGAATTGTACATTTTGCCGTACGACGTCAGAACTTAAAAGCCGATATTCAGACCTACCTGGTACGATTTAATGTTAGGCAGAGTACTATGATCGACGCCCCGGTCGAATGAGGAGTTCGACGTTCCTGAGCTGATCTCCGGGTCATAGCCGGTGTATTTCGTGAATGTGAGCAGGTTGCGGCCCGTGAACACGATCTGCGCTCTGTTGAAGTACGGTAGCTGAACCACTTTCGCCAGATCGAAGGCCAGGGAGATGTTGCGTAAGCGAACAAACGAGGCATCTTCTACAAAAAAGTCTTTCGTCGCGTTGTTGCCCGCACCCCGGGTGCTTCCCCACAGACCATAATAGGCACCGGCGTAATAGGCCGTAAACGCCCCCGTTTTGCCGTCGATGGTTATGGGGTTACTGAAATCACCGCTGATGCCGTCGCGGTACATCCATTCTTTCGTCTGGTTGTATAAATGGCTGCCGTATACCCAATCGAACTGGACGTTCAGGGTCAGGAAATTTTTAAAGCTCAACCCATTGATGAACGATGCGTTGAATTTCGGGTTCGGGTTCATCAGCGGGTAGGTTTCGTTGGTGAACTGGGGCTGATAGGTCGTCTTGTCCACAACGTATTTGCCAACCATGGTGTAATTGGCCCGGTTGGCATCGGTTATATACTTAACTCCTTCCTGGTTGGTGAAGTCCAGACTCGTGAGGGTTTTGTACCCGTAGACTTGACCAATGGGTTGCCCCGCCGTTAGCACCAGTGCAGTACTTCCGGCATTTGAGGTCAGGATGATGTCGGCACCCCCCGAAATGGCATCGATCATGGAAATCTGGTGGCCGAAGTTGGTGGTGAAATCCCACTTCAACCCCTTCGAATTGTATACGGGCAAGGTTAACGAGAACTGAACCCCATTGGACGACATGTTAATGGCGTTCGTCAGCTGCCCCGTCGATCCCAGAGAAGGGGGGATACTTACCGTATAGATTACATTTTCACTGGAGCGTTTCCAGTACGTGAACGACCCGGAAAGCGAGTTTAACCACGACCGCCCGGCATTCCCGCCCAGAGTAAAGTCGGTACCCACCTCAAATTCCTTCGAAACTTCTACTTTCAGGTTCGGATTCTGTGTAGTTGTTGGCACGGTGTACACCAGTCCCGTGCCCAGGTTACGCTGGCTCAATACGGGGTAGCGGTCAAACGCACCCGGCTGAATACCCGCTTCGCCGTATGCCGCCCGCAGTTTGAAGTAAGGCAGGGTATTGTTAAGGCCGCTGTTCTTAAAGAACGTTAACGGAGCCACGTGTGCATCGAAGTGCGGGAACGTAAACGGGGTAGACCCGCCCCCAAATGCCGACGACCAGTCGCTACGGAAACCGGCCGTTATGCCGCCGTAATCACCGAAATCTATTTTCTGATTCACCAGATAGCCATAAGTGATGAACGGCGTAACAATATCGTACGCCACTGCCTGCGACGACGTAGCCGCCACATTATAGGGTGGAGCCGTACTCAGGCTTAAACCATAGGTATCGTACCGATTCGACTTATTCTTACGGTAATCGAAAGAAATCTGGGTGCTGGTCTGAATGGGTAACTTCGAATGAAAGTCGTCCTGAAAATCCGTACGGATAAAGGCCGTACCCAGGAAGTTCTGAAAGGTGTTGTTGTACTGGAAGTTGTCAATTTCACCTTTATTGTCCGGGGCATAGTTGCTTGACCACGACTGGTAATACTCAGAGCTTGTATTCTGCGATTGGTTAAAGTACGTCCAGCGGGCGGTTTCGTTTCGGTAATTAATGCCGTATTTGGCATCGAGCTCCAGAAACTTATTGACCTTATAATTGGCGTTGAAGTTCTGAAGAACGTCGATCTTGTTATTGATGGCGTCCGTATAAGTAGCCTGGTAATAGGGATTACCTGCATTGACACTTAGAAAGTCCGCTGTTGGGTAAACCGGGTAGGTGCCATCGGCCAGTTTGCGGGTCAGGTCGAAGAAGGGCGAGGTATTCAAAAACGAATAGACCGAGCCAACCTGACCATTACCACCATTCAGCGGGCCATAACTCGCGCCCAGCCCGGGCTTAAGGGTATTTTTGGTGTATACCAACTGGGTTGTGGAACGAATGGTAAATCCTCTGAACAACTCCGTGCCGACATTGGCCGACAGGTTACTGCGGTCAATAGCGCCGTTCTGTTTCGTCAGAATCGGTGATGTTGTATGGTTGTTCGCGGCAGCAATATTGAAATCACTTTTTTCCGAAGCCCCCGAAATATTGATCGTATTGTTCGTCGTACTACCGGTTTGGAATACCTGTTTGAAGTGATCGTAGTATTTCAGGTTGGCATTATACGGTTTGTCGGCTACGTTTCGGATATCCTGAATGGCGTAGCGAGTGGCCCCACCGTACTGATAGGAAATCCCCTCAATTGCACCATATTGTGTATAGTCCAATATGTTTCCCTGTGTATCGACAATATTATTATTGCCATCGGTCAGGTACGGGTGCAATTGAGCTTTATGTACGTTGCCGGTGTTCAGAAATTCATTTGCTGAATAGCTGGTCGAAAAATTGATTGCCGTCCGGCCTTTTTTACCTTTTTTGGTGAAGACCTGAATAACGCCATTGGCTCCCTGAGCGCCGTAAATAGAGGCCGATGCGGCTCCCTGCACAACTTCTACCCGGTCGACGTTGCTCAGATCGAGCGAGTTGATGTCGGTGGAGGCTACCTGAACACCATCAACCATAATAAGGGGTTTGGTACCCCCCTGCACGCTGTTGATACCCCGGAGGAGAATATTGACCGGATCGCCGGGGTTGCCGCTGGTAGAAGATATCTGGGCTCCGGGTATTTTACCAACCAACGCCTGGTCGATCGAAGCGGTGGGCGTCTGGGGTAGGTCTTTAGCTGAAACACTTTCTACCGCAATCCCCAGCTTGGCTTTGCTGGTAGCAACCCCGCTACCCGTAACGACCACTTCGGTGAGTAAACGGGAGTCGGATACCATACTGACGTTCAATTCGGACTGGTTGCCAATAGGGATTTCCTGACTGGCTACACCAACGAAGCTAAAGACAAGCGTAGTGCCTTTGGCCGACGGAACCGAAATGTCGAAGATCCCCCCTGCATCGGTCGACGTTCCTTTTGTGGTGCCTTTCAGTACGACCGAAACGCCGGGTAGGGGGGAGCCGTCTTCTGCGGAGGTAACTTTTCCAATAACTCGTCGATCCTGCGCCCAGGCAGTCATGCTGAGTACGCCGATCAAGAGCAAGCTCAGACCTATAATTTTTCTCATAAACAATTAGTGTTAGGTTAAAAAAGAACGTCTCTTTCACCTAAAACTAATTGGCTCACGATTCATAAAAAATAGTTTGAGATTGGGTAATTAGTTAAACTCTTATTTTGAATTGAATGGTAATTGCGGAATAGTATTTTGAATAATTAAAATTATATTCTGTAATTGATCATACAATTAACTTACATTTAATAGTAAAAAAGCCGATAAATACAGGGGAGTATTTATCGGCTTTTATCACGAGCAAAAAGAGTAATAAGGGCTAAGTATTTACTGAATTACTTAATTTATAAGTATACAAAAATTGGTGAAAAAATTAGTTATGTGGCCGTTAGATAATTATTTTAGTTTCGTTAAAAAAAACGTGAGCTGAACCAAGATGAAATACGTTGAAGACGGCAAATATGTGCTGCTTGCTTGCTATTGGCTCAACATGACTTAGTTAAGTCGGTTTACAAACTGTTGTAGTAGGCAAACGTGCTGGACAGCCCATCTCTGGTTCTTAAATCAGGCTTTTTGTTTTTCAGAAAGGCGTCGATTTGGTCTTTCCTATCGGCCATGAGTTCAAGGATCGCTTTCTTGCCAGGCGAAAATTTAACTGCCAGTTTACCACGGGCCACGTACCAATCCATTTTTTTTAGTAGTTGATCATCTTTACTACCTACATTCATCGCCACATTATAATTGCCTTTCTGAATATGAACGGAAGGGTGCATAAGCAGACTTAACTTCCCCGCGACTACCTGCTCAAAAAAACCGGTAAGCGACTGGCCTTCCGATTGAAATTCCTGCACGTTGATAAACCGGCTGACAGAGCCATACGTATTGTTCATGTCAACGTAGCGAACGGCACTTGCCTTGACCGCTTTAATGCCGGTTGCGCCTGCCCGTACATCAACTTCGTTGGCCAGTAAGTCGAGTCGGACCGGTACGCCGGCGAGGGAGTCGGTAGTGAGGGACATGCCTATTTTGTTGTAAAATTTTACATTACCCGCCTGCCAGGTTGTGTCCAGATAGGGGGTTCCAATCAATGTTCCGGCAGGACCTTTAATTGTAAAAAGTGTTGCGTTGTTGTTGATATTCAGATTGGCAAAGTTGATCCGATCTCGGGTGGTCTGGGTCATGTATTCCGTCTGCTCTTGCGAAAAGACTGGTAAATTGAGAAGCAGCAGGCTCAGGGAGATAAAAATAAATCGCATGGTGAATGAATATCTGTTTTAGCTAAAGTACAGTTTTTTCATCTAAAAAGACCGTAAGTAACAACTAAGATACAAAATATTATTTGGGAAAAGTGGCAAAAGGCACAGTTGATTTTCGTATTTTTGGGCGTTAACCCCAAACATCAGCTAACCAAACAAGTTCATGACAAAACATTTTCTGGCAGCAGTTTTTGCGGCTGGTCTGACGTACTCGGCTGTGGCACAGACGACCTTTCCGCGAAATGGTGTCTATGATGAACGACCGGGTATGTATGCCTTTACTAATGCAACCATCGTTGTTGATCCACAAACTACCCTTCAAAACGCGACGCTGCTTATCCGTAATGGGCGTGTTGAGGCCGTGGGCGCATCGGTGAATATACCCGCCGGAACCGTAACCACCGATTTAAAAGGAAAGCGTATCTACCCCGCCCTGATCGACATTGATTCCGATTACGGGATGCCGGAAATTACCCGTGGTGCCGGTGGTGGACGTGGTGGCGTACCCCAGTATGAGTCGAACAAGAAAGGAGCCTATTACTGGAATCAGGCTATCCAGCCCGAAAACGAAGCCAGTGTACTCTTCAAAGCCAATGCTGTGAAAGCCGATGAGCTGCGGAAACTGGGCTTTGGTGCCGTACTCACCCATCTGCACGATGGTATTGCCCGTGGTACCGGCGCGCTGGTCGCCCTGGCCGATGACCGGGAGAACACGCTCGTGCTGAAACCCAGTGCAACAGCGCATTACTCCTTCAGCAAAGGCACCTCCGGTCAGCAGTACCCAAACTCCATGATGGGCGTCGTTGCTCTGCTGCGTCAGGCGATGTATGATGCCGATTGGTACAAGCGGTCCGGTAGTAAAGAACAGGCTAACTTGTCGCTCGATGCGCTGACTCGTAATCGCTCTTTACCCGCTATTTTTGAGGCCAATGACAAACTGGGCATCGTTCGCGCTGATAAAATAGGTGACGAGTTCGGTATTCAGTACATCATCCGTAGTACGGGCGATGAATACCAGCGGCTCGACGAAGTGAAAGCCACGGGGGCGTCGCTCATTGTTCCGTTGAATTACCCCCAGCCATACGATGTGGAAGATGCCTGGGATGCGGACAACGTGTCGCTCGCCGAATTAAAACACTGGGAAATGGCACCCATGAACACCGGACGACTGGCCGCTGCCAATATTCCGTTTGCGCTGACAACAGCGGGACTTCGGAACAAAGCCGATTTCTGGGCAAACCTGCGGAAAGCCATCGAAAATGGCCTGCCCGAACAAAAAGCCCTCGAAGCCCTGACAACCGTACCGGCCAAACTAATCCGCGCCGACGATCTGGTGGGCACTTTACAGAAAGGGCGGCTGGCGAACTTCATTATCACCTCAGGCAACCTGTTCAGTGCGGATAATATCATCTACGAAAACTGGATGCTGGGCAAACAGTACCTGGTGAACAACAAAGATCTGGTAGATCTGCGCGGAACCTGGAACCTGACAATGGGCTCCCAATCGAATCTTAAACTGAACATTACAGGCAAGTCTGCTGATAAGCCCGACTACCAAATTCAGGTCGATACGGTTAAAGTTACTCCCAAAGTTTCGGTAAGTGGTGATCTGATTTCGATGCAGATACAACTCGATAAGCGGAAACCCGGTACCATTCGCCTGACGGGCTACCGGACTTCACCCACAAATCTGAAAGGAGATGGCGAATCGCCGGATGGTAAACCGATTGCCTGGTCGGCAGTAAAAGCGGTGGATACCCCACGATCATCAACGGCCGCATCGACCTCTGCCACCAGCGCTACAGCCACATCGACTACAGCGGTAAGTGCTATTCTTTATCCGTTTGTGGGTATGGGAAATACGCAGAAACCCCAAGCCGAAGCGGTGCTGATTCGCAATGCAACGGTCTGGACCAATGAAAAGGAAGGGATTCTGGCCGGTACGGACGTGTTGATCACCGATGGTAAAATCGCTAAAATTGGAAAAAGCCTAACGGCTCCGGCCAATGTTAAGGTGGTTGATGGAACCGGTAAGCACCTGACTAACGGCATCATCGACGAACATTCGCATATTGCCCTGCTGTCCATTAACGAAGGTGGGCAGTCGAGTTCGGCAGAGGTGCGTATGTCGGATGTAATCAATCCGGAAGACGTCAATATCTATCGGCAACTGGCGGGTGGCGTTACCACCTCGCAACTGCTGCACGGCTCAGCTAACGCCATTGGCGGGCAGTCGGCTATTGTGAAACTGAAGTGGGGCGAATCGCCGGAGAACATGCTCATCAAAGGGGCGGACGGATTCATTAAGTTTGCCCTCGGCGAGAACGTCAAGCAGGCCAACTACCCAAATCCCGGCGTCCTGACCCGTTTCCCGCAATCGCGGATGGGTGTGGAGCAAGTATTTATGGACCATTTCACCCGCGCCAAGGAATATGCAGCGGGCTGGGCAGCTTACAACAAGCTGAATGCGAAGGAAAAGGCAACGGCAATGATGCCCCGCCGGGACATTGAACTTGATGCCCTTGCCGAAATTCTGGCTAATAAGCGCTTCATCACCTGTCACTCGTATGTGCAGTCGGAAATCAATATGCTGCTCAAGGTGGCGGATTCGCTGCATTTTAAGGTTAACACGTTCACGCACATTCTCGAAGGTTACAAACTGGCCGATAAAATGGCGAAACATGGCGCCGGTGGGTCGTCTTTTGCCGACTGGTGGGCCTACAAAATGGAGGTGCACGATGCTATCCCGTACAATGCCGCTCTGATGCACCGGCAGGGCGTTACGGTATCGATCAATTCCGATGATGCCGAAATGGCCCGTCGCCTGAATCAGGAAGCGGCCAAGACAGTAGAATACGGCGGACTGAGCGAAGAAGATGCCTGGAAAATGGTAACCCTCAATCCCGCTAAACTCCTTCATCTGGATGGTAAACTGGGCAGTGTTAAAGCGGGTAAAGATGCCGATCTGGTACTCTGGAACGCTAACCCGCTGGCTATTTACGCCCGTCCGGAAATTACGATGATCGACGGGGCCGTTTATTTTAGTCTGAAAGATGAAGATCAGAAACGGGAGCAAATGCAGGCCGAACGGGCTCGGATTATCCAGAAGATGCTGACAGCGAAAGCGACCGGCGCATCGACCACCCGGCCTACCCCCCGAAGGGCCCGGATGTGGCATTGCGAAGATGTTGAAGGCGTAATGGCCGAAGGAGAAGAGGGTAAATAAGCTGACGGTTAGAACAAACAATCATGAAAAAAATCTTAGTTTCTATATTTACGCTGGCCTCGTTCCTGAGCTATGGACAGAATCCAGCCCCAGCCAAAACGCAGACCAAAACGATTGCCCTCATGGGTGGTACGGTGCACGTAGGCACCGGGCAGGTAATTCCCAATGGTATTGTGCTGTTCAGCAACGGGGTGATCACAAATGTGGTCGATGGTACCCTTGTCAAGCTGAATCTGACCGATGTGGAGGTCATCGACGCGTCGGGTAAGCACGTATATCCCGGCATCATCTCTCCGGCGTCGACGGTAGGTTTGCAGGAAACCGGCGCAGTCCGGGCTACCGTCGATAAGCAGGAAATCGGTATCCTGAACCCGAACATCCGGGCGTTGATTGCCTACAATACGGATTCGGAAATCATCCCTACCATCCGGAACAATGGGGTGTTGGTTACACAGGCCATGCCCCAGGGCGGTACGGTTTCCGGAAGTTCGAGTGTTATGATGGCCGACGGCTGGAACTGGGAAGATGCCGCTCTGAAGAAAGACGATGGCATCTGGCTCAACTGGCCTACCTACTTTGCCCGTGATTTCAACTTTGAGGACTTTACGACTGTCATCAAGAAAAACGATAAGCGCGGACCGGCTATTGATGTTTTGCAGGCAACCTTCGCCGATGCAAAAGCCTACGCGGCCTCGCCACCTCCCGCTGTCATGAACCTCAAGCTGGAAGCCATGCGCGACTTGTTTTCGGGAAAACAGAACCTCTACATCCGGGCCGATTATGGCAAGGACATTATCGAAGCAGTAACTTTTGCCAAATCGGCGGGAGTTCAGAAGGTCGTTATTGTAGGGGGTGAGGAAGCCAATCGGGTTGTCTCGTTTTTGAAAGATAACAATGTACCCGTTATCCTGAGCGGTCTCCACCGGCTACCGAATCGTGAAGATGAAGATGTGGATTTGCCTTACCGTATGCCGGGTATTTTACACAAAGCCGGTATTCTGGTCAGTTTAAGTTATGCCGACGAGTGGTGGCGTACACGCAACCTGCCGTTTCTGGCTGGTACGGCCGCCGGATTTGGCGTTACCGACCGCGAAGAAGCGCTAAAAATGGTTACGTCAAACACGGCCAAAATTCTGGGTATCGATGCCCTGGTTGGTACCCTTGAAAAAGGAAAGCAGGCTACCCTGTTTGTCTCGGCTGGCGATGCACTCGATATGCGTACGAACGTGATCGAGCATGTTTTCATTCAGGGCCGGAAAGTAAACCTTGATGACCGGCATAAACGCCTTTACAAGACGTATAAAGACAAATACGAGCAGAAGTAAGGTTTGGTTTGGGAGTTAAATGACCCGACAGATGTCCTATAAACGAAAAATGGATGACCAGTACTGGTCATCCATTTTTCGTAGCAATGAACTTACTTGACTTTCAGCCAGAAGGGCACTTCGATAACCGTCCCGTCGAAGAGGGTTACGTAGATTGTTGTTGCTATTATCTGACCGGCTGCCCATTTACTACCTGTCTTCGTAACAGACCAGGTTGTTCGGTAAATTTGGCCCTTTCCCTGAAGCAGGTTTCCCAAGGTGCCAAACGTTGAAATCAGCTGACCGGCATCTTTCGCATAGAAAAAAGCGCCACTGGTTTCGTTCGCCATTTGAGCAAGCACATTAACATTTACGTCGGTGCTCAGACCAACCGTAAAAAGTGGAATTTTTAGCTGTATGGCTTTCGCCGTTGCATCGTCCAGTGTATTGGTTGTTACATTGTTCTCTCCATCGGTGAACACGATAACGGCTTTATTGGATGTTGGGCCCTTTTGAGCTGTATAAGTAACGGACTGGATCGATGAGGTATAGAGAGGAGTTCCGCCACTTACGTTCAGCGCCAGCGTATCCAACGTTTTTTTCATCCCATCTGTCTGTTTACTAAACCCGCTGTGTAGCTTGACAAATCCTGAGTAACTGGACGTAAAGCTCATCATGGCCGTATAATCATTGGCACCGAGATTATTTAAAAAGATTTTACTGGCTTCAATCCGCAGATTATTTGGATCCGTTGTGCTAATACTCCCCGTCTGGTCGAGGAGCAGCATGGCCGAATATCCCCCCGATTTAGAGATCAAATCAGATGTTGTCACATCAATGAGCTGATACGAATTAACGACGCTATTGATGATTTTAAAATTTTCCGGTTTCAGACCCGTAATGAGTCGTCCGTTTTTATCAACGACGAACACATCGACGGAAAAGGTGATCTTATCGAGACCTGCGGGGCTCGTCGATATACTGGCCGTAGCAGCCGCCGATGGCTTGGCATTCAGACTCGCTACAGGGAGGTCAATGATACGGCGACAACTGCTGATGCCAAGACCAAATACGCAAGTGAGCAGAATCGATACGGAATACAATGACCGTTTTAATGAAAAAGTTAATGAACAAGTACGGAGGATGGAATTATTTTTCATGTGCAGGTAATGCTGAAGCGTTGACAATGAGCTATTAATTTTCTGGCCTGTAACCGATCCCTAAACGAAGACCAAAAAAATGGAGTGGCTGTGTAACCCCAACAAATGCCTTATTGGGGACTAAATAGTACTGGGCGGCTACGTCAAATAATAAACTTTGCCGTCTAACCTTATACCCCACGGACACCCCGGCACTCTCCAAAAACGAATCGAATTTCAGCCTGTTAACGCCATAGGGATGCGTTGCCGAATTCTCACTTACCAGCGTTAGTTGTTGTACACCCACCATCGGCTGAATATAGACTGAAGACGTAGCATAGAGACGGACACCTACCTGAGCCGAAAAGCGGCTTAACACCTGATCGTTGGTGAACATAACGACCTCTTTTTCATTTAGGTAGCGCCTGCGGACAGCCCATGAGGAATAGCCGATCTGCGCCGTTAAGCCAAGGCGAGGTTTCAGGTAATAGGTGTAAAACAAGCCTCCGCCAAACCCCTGAAGATTACCCGGTCCCGTGTTTGGATCAACCCAATCCGCTGAGAGTGGCTGGAAGGTATACAAACCCTCAAAATAAGCCGTGATACTATACCGTTTTTGCGTTCTTGGCAATAATTGAATTGACTCACTGGGCTTGTACGTTTGTTGAACGGGCGCGGCTGGTGTGACCGCAACAGGCACAGGCGCCTGTGTCTGAACAACTTGAGGAGGGGCAGGACGGAGAGCTACTGGCTGCTGGGCAGGTGTATAGGGGGCCGCGTAGAGAACGGATATGCCTTTCACCGCATTACACCTGAATTCAACCCCCTGTGCAACGGAAGCCTTACCCCCTAAAAGTTCTGGTTTTCTGCGCGCATGAACGGTCAGGTTAGCCGGAAGGACTCCTCTGGAAAGCAAAAAACTACGAAGCGCATTGGCACGACTTTCGGCTGTGAGCTGACTGGTACCTGCCGGGTCCCAATACAGCGTAATGGTAAAGGATAGTTCGGGATGTACTTTAAATGAAGCGGCCCAGACAGCTAGTTTTGTTTTTGAATCGGTTGTAAGCCGGGCGGTCTTAGCCGTCGATCCCGGAGCAAAGGACAGATCGTTCCGGACAGTTTTCGTTTGCAGTAATAGCGCGTAATCTGTGAAATAAATAGCCTCCATAAATTCGGATGAGGAGAGGCTCGAAAACTGATTTCGGCTTACTTCCGGAATCACCAGAACCCGCAGCGAATCATCATTGTATCGAATTTCCTGGACAAGCCCGGTTGCTATTGAGTCGGGCTGGTTGGTAAACCGGTTGAAGAAACGAATGAGGTGGCTGGATGTCGTGGTGATCTTCCCGGGAATTTTGTCGTTTTCTTTCGTTATGATCCTGTCCTGAGCGAAAGCCAGCGTACTGCTGGCAAGACAGAAGAATAGGTACATGTACAGACGCATAGAGTTACGGATATAATGGGTATTAACTGCGCAACAGGCCTACCGATGTACGCCTGGCCATTGCAAAGTTCGACAGCTGCTTTTATTGGTTTGAAGTTGTATTGTATTTTTCTCGTAAATGCATTTCGGTTATTTCGGTAATTAGTCGTTCTACTTGTTGTATGTTTACTTTATACTGTATCGATAATGCTTTTTTCATTGCGTGATGCAGTACCCCGATCGAGCGCATATTTTTTAGCGGAGACAAATTTAGATACGCCGTCACGAGGTCATCGTAATTCATATAGTGATTCGCACGCTCGGGCGCGTTTTTCGGCGTATTCATATCCTGGAAGTTATTTTGATCATGCCAAAGTTTGGCTAAACTCAAAAACTCGCTTCGATAGCTTGGGTCCGAATAAATTGTCTCGATTAGGTTTTGGTGCGTCAGCAGTATGTTTTGTACGATTTTCGGGTCAGATAAATCCTGATACCGCCATGTCGCAGGATTTTCCTTGTTTACCTTATACTGTCGCTGATAGGCCGCTTTGAATAAATATAACAGGAATACATAATTGTTTTCTGCCTCTAACTGCACTAAGCTTGTCAAGTTAAGCCAGCGTGATTTGAGGCTAAAACCGGGCTTGTAACTAGTATCTAACGGGCTTTCAGCAAGGGCTGCCTCAACATCGGCATCCAGTGGATTTAGCTGCCGGATCAGCTTATATAGTGCATAAAAGGAGAATTTTTTCTCATCAGTCGTTAGTGGCATAAAATGATCTACCCGCACTTCGTGTGAGATAATCCCTTGCCCGAATTGATAGATCGCTATTTCTTCATCTAAGCTCATCCGTAAGTTGAAATATAACCCATTGACGAATTGCTGTGAAAAGTTAACAAAAATTGAGAACTATATACATGATTTTGCCCAATAAGCGCAAAAATCTGTTAAAAATTGCGCTTTGAAACCTATTTTTGGATGATTGTTACTTCATCAACTTGATTTCACTTTCTATGGCGTTTACATTCCTGACTGCCGAATGGCGGAATTTAATTTTTGCCAATTATGCCATTGATCGTCGGGTGCTCGAACCACTTGTGCCCTTTGGCACCGAGCTGGATGAGTTTAATGGTGTCTGTTATGGGAGTCTGGTAGGCTTTTATTTTCAGCGGGTCAAAATGTTCGGAGCGCTTGCCGTACCGTTTCACCAGGAGTTCGAGGAGTTTAACCTTCGATTTTACGTACGTCGGAAGTCGCAGGATGGCTGGAAACGGGGGGTTGTCTTTGTGAAAGAGATCGTGCCTAAGCTTGCTATCTCATTGGTTGCCAACACCCTCTACGGCGAACCGTATGCTACCCATGCCATGCGCCATACCTGGGACCGTAAGGGCGATTCTCAACTAATTCGGTATGATTGGAAAGTAGGGTCTGACTGGAATTTTATTCAGGTTAAGGCCGATCTTAATGGACATCCCCTGGTACAGGAAAGTGAAGAAGCCTTTATTACCGAACATTATTGGGGATATACCCAGCGTTCGTCGCTGAAGAAAGGCGAAAGCCGAACGTCGGAGTATGAAGTTGTCCATGTTCCCTGGTCAATATATCCGGTGCGGGATTACGACGTGCGGTGTGATATAGCCAAACTATACGGTGCTGCATTTGTCCCGTTCTTTGAACAGCCTCCGCATTCTGTTTTTCTGGCCGATGGCTCGCCGGTAGCGATCAAGTCCGGGGCCACTTTACGGGGGTGGTAATTGCCTCAGACAAGTAGCAATCCCTGTTCGCGGAGTTTTGCCCAGGCAGGAGATTGCATAAAGGCCGAAAAACTACCTGCCTGCCCGGCTTCGTAAAGCGCCTTTAAGGTACTCACCGAGCAGGGTTCCTGCTGCCTTAGAGAAAGTAAAGGAAGCGTATCGGCTAGCCACTGGCCGGTTTCGACGTTTGTTTCGAGCAGCCAATGTCCCTGTTTACTGTAAAACTCCAGCTCGGCCATCCGAACGACCTTTCGGCCCTGCTGTAATTCGAAAATCTCAAGGGTAGGCAGATTTCCCGGCCAGATCACAAGCGCGTTTGAGCGGGGTTCTTTGCCCGGCTGTTGGCTAATGGCCTTTTCAATGTAGCGGGGTGGTATGGACGTAACCGGAATTTTAAACGAGAACCACTTTTGCAGGGGTAAATCAAACCCTACGTCGTGCATGTAATTGAACAGCGATTTTCGTAATCCTTCGGCGAACAGGTCGTGGTCGGCCCCCGTGGGGTCGGCGTGTTCCAGGTCGTTGTCTGCAAAAACATCCAGTCGGTTTCCCGGCTCAGCGGGCCCGATGCGCATCACGTCGAACCCGGCGGGGTCAACGCCAACCGGGCTGTGGGCAGTCATGGCAAAGCGATGCCAGAAACCCGACTGAACAATGCCGTTCATGAACAACTGCCGTACCATTTCCAGCGAGTCGATGGTTTCCTGCATGGTTTGCGTCGGGAAGCCGTACATAAGGTAAGCGTGTACCATAATACCGGCCTGCGTAAAGGCATCGGCTACGCGGGCCACCTGAGCAACGGTTACGCCTTTTTTCATTCGTTCCAGCAGGCGGTCTGAGGCTACTTCCAGGCCGCCCGACACGGCAATGCAGCCCGAGGCTTTCAATAAAGTACATAAATCGGGCGTGAAGCTTACCTCAAACCGAATATTTGTCCACCAGGTGACAGTAAGTTTCCGGCGAAGAATTTCCAGCGCCAGGTCGCGCATGAGGGCGGGTGGGGCCGCTTCATCCACAAAGTGGAACCCGGTCTGTCCGGTCTGTTCGATGATTTCTTCAATTCGATCGCATAGCAGCGAAGCGGTTACGGGTTCGTACCGTTTGATGTAGTCGAGCGTTATATCACAGAAAGAACATTTGCCCCAGTAGCAACCGTGGGCCAGCGTTAGTTTGTTCCAGCGGCCGTCGCTCCAGAGCCGGTGCATGGGGTTGACAACTTCAATGACCGACAGGTAATCATGCAGTGGTAAATCGCGATAATTGGGCGTGCCCGTTTCTCGCTGGGGTACGTCTTTTTCGGAGGCACCGTTGTAATACGTGACAACGCCATTGGTCCGCGCAAACACGCGTTTCAATTGCGCTAAGTCCCGCCGACCGGACAGGTGTTCAAGTAATGTCAGCAGTGGAGCTTCGCCATCGTCGAGGCAGATGAAGTCAACATAATCAAAGACGCGGGGCTCCGTCAGGGAGCGCAGTTCTGTGTTGGCATACCCCCCGCCCATCACAACTTTTACGTTAGGATGATGCTCTTTGAGGTAATTGCCGCACGTCAGGGCACCAAACAGATTGCCGGGAAAGGGTACAGTCAGGCAGACGGCGGTGGGGCGAAATTGCTGAATCTTCTGTTCCAGCAGCTCGACCAGCCGTGACGAAACCCAGGTATAAGGCGCCTGGAGGGCGTCGTGTAACTCATCGAAATGGGTGGCAGACCGCCCCAGCCGTTCAGCATACCGGCTGAAGCCAAAATGAGGATCTACGGCTTCCTGAATTAAATCGCTCAGGTCTTCGAGGTAGAGCGTGGCCAAATGGCGGGCTTTATCATGCAGGCCCATCGTCCCGAAAGCCCAGTCCAGTTCTTCCAGTTGCGCAAATCGGGACGCTTCGGGAAGGTACGTCCGGTCACAAATGCTATGGGCCAGGGTAGGGTTTTTGTTCTGCAAAAACCGAATTACGGGATCTATTGTGCTGATGTAATCATGCTGCAACTGACAGATGCGGTAGCTGTTATCAGACAACTCGGCATCGGCTGCGTCGAGTTGGGCAAACAGAGCGGACAAGCCTTTTGCCGAGAACAAAGCCAGGATCACCTCAATACCCAAATCAGCCTGATAGGCGCTAATGTCCTTTGTCTGTAAAAATCCCTTTAAATAAGCCGTTGCCGGATAGGGGGTATTTAATTGCGTAAAGGGCGGTGTAATGAGTAAGATTGTCTGGTCCACGGGCGTATTAAGTCAAGGATAAGGCCTTAACTTCTCCTGAGAAGGCATAACCTCCGGGTTTCGGCAATGGTTCGGACAGGTATGGCTCACTCAGTGATTCCACGTTAGACTAGTGGTGCTGAAGTCAATTGTACGGCGTCCCTGGGCGTAAAACTCAACGATGACAGTCATTTTCTGCGCCTTCTTCATCTGCGAGATCAACTTCGCGGCATCATCGAAAAATATGATGTTGGCTCGGCCATTTTCAGCAGCTGAAAAGGTATAATTTCGGGCCTGTTTGTCATCGAACGCGATACGCGCATTGCCCCCCTGAAAGGTTCGGTTAAATTGTCCTCTGGATATTTCGAGATAGAGAAACGTATCGTCATTCTTATGCCGTATTGTCAGCGTAGCGACCGAACCACCCGCGTAGGGAAAAGAGAATTCCAGCGGAGTTGGCGAGGTGACTGATGCCTTATATACCTTGCTCCCCGACTTATCGACTTTCGTTTCGTACACCCATTTACCGGCAGGAGGTAACGGGTTGGCTTCGGAAGCCGACTTGGGCAAAGACGCTTGCCCAGGTGTTTCTGATAGATTCAATGCCGTAATAGGAAGCGCGTCTACTCTCGATGCAGCGGTCGACTTTCCAGAGCCGTTCAGGAACATCAGCAGGCTGCTCAGGTAAACTAAGGATTTCATGATCGTTGTTGAGTCAGCCACTAAATAAAGAATTGAATGAGGGTTGAGGTATAGGGTAAGTAAGTCAAACGCCATACCCTGGAGATATGGCGCTTGACTTACTTACCCTACTATCAAAGGTTTCGTTCGCAAACTCGCTTAATGCACCCGGAGTTTCTGGCCGGGCCGGATACGCGACCGGGACGACATGTGGTTCTTACGCGACAACGATGCAACCGACATGCCATACCGGTCAGCAATGGAGCTTAAGGTTTCGCCGGAACGGACGCGGTGCAATACCGTACGTTTGAACTTGGGCTTGTAGCTGTTATCCGATGAGCGGCTTCCACGCAGGTAATCCCAAACAGACCCTGTCAGCAGAAAGTGATCGGAGTTGATTTTGTTTTCCGGGAACGAATAGATGTTCAAAGGGCTAAACGGGTTGCCTTCATACCGGGTCTCGAAATGAAGGTGAGGGCCCGAACTACGTCCAGTGCTACCGCCCAGGCCCAGCTGGTCACCTGCTTTGACCAATTGCCCTTGCTCAACGGTTTGTTTAGACATGTGCCCATACAGCGTTTCGAGACCGTTGTAATGGCGAACCAGCACATAACGGCCATAGCCGTTGCCATCCCAGCCAACAATACGAACAATGCCGTCGAAGGCAGAGTAAACCGGGTTACCTGTTTCCAGGTCAAGGTCCGTTCCGGTATGCCAGCGTCCCCAGCGATACCCAAAGTTCGAGGTCATTTTTCCTTCGTTCAGCGGGGGCGACCAAAACCGGTTGGCAGGAGGGTCGTACAGCTTGATGTCAATGGCTTCGTCAAACTCGAGGGGATTAATGTTATAAGGGTCGATGGTGCGGGAATCCCAAACGGCGTAATAATCCGCTATTTTAACCCATTCGGTACCAACCAGCACGGAATCAATAACTTCAACAACACTGGTTTCACCCTGATCAATCTGACTGGTATCTTCACTGACAACCGGGTTTAATTCCTTTTTCGGCTCAAACTGGTTGTTGAAGCGCAGTTGTGTTGCCTCCTGTTCAAATTGGTCGTCCGCTTTTTGCGGCTGTTCGACGACCGGAAGATTTGGGTTCGAGCCCGTTTTTGGCGTAATGCGCAGGTTATTTTTAAATCGCCCGCGCTCCTGGGCCTGTGTCGTTACGGTCAAACACAAGCACCCGATAGCTAAAAGCCACCGTGTAGCGGTTTCTCTCATTGTACGTAAATAAGTTCGCCAGTTATTGATTATCCGTTATTGGTCATTAACCAATAACGGATAATCAATAACTAACGACTGGTTTTTTAATGAACAATTTCTTCACCCTGCATTTCCAGCGTGACCAGATAACGTTCGGCGTCCAGGGCGGCCATACAGCCCGTTCCGGCTGCGGTTACTGCCTGGCGGTAGATGTTATCCTGCGCGTCACCACAGGCAAACACACCGGGTATGTTGGTTCGGGTACTGCCTTTTTCGGTGATAATGTATCCATTCTCATCCAGCTCAAGGTAGTCCTGAAAAATATCGGTATTGGGTTTGTGACCGATAGCGACAAAGAAGCCGGTCACGTCAAGAATTCGTTCTTCGCCTGTTTCGCTGTTCTTCACCCGAACCCCCGTCACGTCTTCATCACCCAGCACCTCTTCGGTAGAGGTATTGTATAGGATTTCGATGTTATGAGCCGTTTTAACGCGCTTCTGCATGAATTGCGAAGCCCGCATTTCGTCCCGGCGAACCAGCATATAAACTTTCCGGCAAATGTTGGCTAAGTAGCTCGCTTCTTCGGCCGCTGTATCACCGGCACCGACGATGGCTACGTCCTGACCCCGGAAAAAGAATCCATCGCAGACAGCGCAAGCCGACACGCCCCGGCCATTAAGCCGCATCTCGGAGGGGAGTCCAAGCCATTTGGCCGATGCCCCCGTCGAGATAATGATGGAGTCGGCAGTAATCTCGTGTTTGTCGTCAACGATGGCCCGGTGGGGAGTATCGAGGGTCGGGTTCGCTGAGAAAACGACCTGCGTAACCATACCGTACCGAATATCTGTACCGAACCGACGGGCCTGAGCCTCAAGGTCCTGCATCATTTGCGGACCCTGTACGCCGTTGGGGTAACCGGGGAAGTTATCTACTTCTGTCGTGATGGTGAGCTGGCCACCGGGTTGCCCACCCTGGTATAAAACGGGTTGGACGTTGGCACGGGCTGCATAAATTGCGGCTGTGTAACCGGCCGGGCCAGAACCTATAATAAGGCACTTTACATGTTCGGAAGTCATTGCAATGGGAGCGAAGTCGTCTGGTAACTAAAAAATAATCTCCCTCAAAAAGCGGGAGTATTTTGACAACATACACAAAATTGAAAAAAATCCCTCGGAAAGCAAAGAGAAGAAGAATGAAGAAAGATGTATGATGTATTGCTGGCGCAAGATCCTATATCATACATCATACATCCCTCTTAAAGTACTCTCCAGTCGATCCGACGGTTTAGTCTTCTGTTTTCGTCGGTGGTGTTGGGTACCAGCGGGCGGGTTTTGCCATACCCGACTGCTTTGATCCGGTTTGACTGGATGCCCGCTTTCGTGAGGTAGGTGACGACCGCTTGTGCCCGTTTCTGGGATAAAGACAGGTTGGCGGCTGCATCGCCTTTGTCGTCGGTATGCCCCGATATTTCAACGCTTACGGTTGGATTGGCCTGCATAAATACCGAAAGACGGTCCAGTTCAGTGCGTGATTTTTCTGCCAAGTCATACCGGCCAGATTCAAAAAATAGGTTGTTCAGCGTTTCATTTGCCGAGGCTCCCGTTGTTACTGGTTCCAGCGGTACGCTCAGTGTCAGGCCTTCCCCTTTGGTTTTCTGGGTAAAGTCGAAAGACAGACTTTTAAATAAGTAGCCAGGAACACTTACATAAAGTGCATACTCACCCCCACTGGGCAGCACGGCCGTATACTGACCCGTTTGGGCATCTGCCTTTACCTGCGAGACAATCTGATTGGTTCTCAAATCCACCAGCTCAACGGTAGCGGCCAGTGGTTTCTTTGTTTTGGCATCGGCAACGGTTCCCTTTAAAAAGCTCACGGGCCGCACGCGCTCCCGCAACGACTCCGGCAAATCGAACGTGTACAGGCGTGATTTTTGCGAAATGCCATCCTTCTGCTCCTCAAATGAATAATAGGCCCGTATGCCGTTGGCAGTTACAAAGAGCGATGCCTGATCTTCCGATGTGTTGATCGGGTAGCCTAAGTTCGTAGGCGTCGACCAGCCCGATGGGCCATTATCGGCCACAAACAGATCGTACCCGCCCAGGCCAATATGACCTTCTGACGCGAAAAACAAACTCTGCCCGTTCGCGTGAAGAAAGGGCGATGCCTCATTGGCACTGGTGTTGACCGGCTCGCCCAGATTGACCGGCTCGGTCCAGCTGCCATCGGTACTCAGGGTGCTCCGCCAGATATCACGCCGTCCCTTGCCCCCCGGACGATCCGACACAAAATACAGTTGGCGTCCGTCGGCCGATAAAGCGGGCTGGGATTCATAATAGCGTGAGTTTATGGAAGGTCCCAGGTTATCCGGACTCGACCAGTCGCTACCCGTTTTGCGGCTCACGTACAAATCGCAGCTGCCAAACCCTTTCCGGCCCTGGCAGGCCGTGAAAACCAGCGTTCGTCCATCGGCAGACAGGCTGGCTGTGCCTTCGTTCTCGGGCGTATTGATGCTCGCTGCCAGTGATACCGGCGGAGACCAGGTTTCGCCGTTGAACGTGGCCGTCATCAGGTCTTCATCACCCTCGGGTTTAAGGGCGGTAAAAACAAGGGTCTGTTCATCGGCCGTGAGCACCGGGAAGTATTGGGAGGGCGTCGTTTGCAGGACGGAAGACAACGGTTTAGGGTCAACGGCCTGCGGATGCTGCATGGCCTCCAGACCAAAGCGGGCCGTTTCAAGCTGGTGGGCAATCCGTTTTCCCTGTGCGGATTGGGGAGCAAAAAGTGTCTGGTATTTTTCCAGAAAAGGGAGTGCCTCACTGTAGCGGCCTAATCGGAGCAGCGTATTGCTCAGCGATTGGTAAGCCGCCCCGGAAACTGGACTGTCGGGCTGGAGTTTAATGGCGTTTCGATAAGCCGAAAGCGCGGGTTCATACTGCCGGGTGAACTCATAAAGCTGTCCCAGCTTGATATAGGCATCCGTGAAATCAGGGTCCTGTTTGATGGCCTGTTCCATAAACGGAATTGCTTCTCTGGCCTTACGTTCGCCAAAAAGTTTAATCGACTGAGCATACAGTTCCTTTGCCTTCGTCGATTGGGCGAAGAGCGGAGGGCAGAGGGTAACCAGTAGCGCAAAAACAGGCAGTCGCTTAAGCCAGTACGCAATGCCCATCGCCCATAAACCTTTCAGGGAATATCCAGAAACTTGTGTGTCTGCAACGAAATTTGCCATTGCGGATGATCTTTTACGTAATCAACGATGCGAGGCAGCATTTCATTGGAGCGACCCCATTCGGATTGCAAAAAGAGTTTACAGTCGGGTCGTAAATAAGGTACGAACGACTCGGCAAACGCAAAATCAGATTGGTTATAGATGATTACTTTCAGCTCGTCGGCTTTCTCGTAGATCGCTGGGTTTGGCTTCTTGAATTTCTTGGGTGAGAAGCAGATCCAGTCCCATGAGCCCGTTACGTTCTGGCAAACACCAGATGTTTCGATGTTTGTCCTGAAGCCAGCCGATTGCAGGGCTGCGGTAAGCTCCGTCAGGTCATGCATGAGGGGTTCGCCACCCGTAATAACTGCCATCCGGCCGGGGTATTGGAGAGCACCCTGCACCAGCCCATTGATCGACTGTTTTGGATGAGCGTCGGCATCCCACGATTCTTTTACATCGCACCAGTGGCAGCCTACATCGCAGCCCCCGAGCCGGATAAAATAGGCAGCCCGACCCGTGTGCGCTCCTTCTCCCTGAAGCGTGTAAAACGCTTCCATTACGGGCAGCGCGGTTGTCGACGGGTTATCTGTTCGTTTAGTTTGTTGTTCCTGTGTCAAAAGCATAGTGCAAAGATAGGGAGTTGGTGGGTAGTGCTAAACGATTTTGAAAAGTTATCCCATCTCCTCTATCTTTGCGGCATGATTTCCCAACGGACTACCCATTCTCCTTTTCGACATCGTCGACATCATCGTGGCCTTTAAGCCAATGTGTTGGACGATCAACAGGTCCTTCCCCGTTTTCACGTACTTTTGTTGTCCTAATCAATTCCTGTTTCTGGTGCCTGTTTCGGAAACGAATGGCGTCATGAGCTGTATGACACACAGCATACAACACCCATTATCCATCAAGTAATGTCCTCTGTATTACGTATTGCACTGCAAAAATCCGGTCGGCTGAGCGAAGATTCGTACCAGCTGTTTAAAGAATGTGGTATTCGATTCGACTACGGCACCGGTAAGCTTAAATCTGTTTCATCGAATTTTCCGGCTGAGTTTCTGTTTCTGCGCGACGACGATATTCCCGGCTACGTGGAAGATGGCGTGGCTGATCTGGGTATCGTTGGTGAGAATGTAGCCGTTGAAACGGGTCGACCGGTAACGACGGTACATAAGTTAGGTTTCTCCAAATGCCGTTTGTCCATTGCCATACCGCGTGGTACGGAGTGGTCTGGTATTCAGGATTTGGATGGTAAAAACATTGCTACCTCGTACCCTAACCTGTTGGGTCACTACCTGGCCGGAGAAGGGGTGAAGGCTGAAATCCATGAAATCAGCGGTTCGGTAGAGATTGCGCCCAGCATTGGTCTGGCCGAAGCCGTCTGCGATATTGTCAGCTCCGGAAGCACACTTCTCAGCAACGGTCTGAAGGAAGTCGAGACGATATTTCGTTCGGAAGCGATCCTCATTGCCCGTCCGGAACTTGATCCGGGTAAACAGGCGTTGGTCGATAAGCTGCTGTTCCGGATCAAGTCGGTGCAGGCGGCAAAAAATAATAAATACATCGTGCTGAATGCGCCAAACAACGCACTCGACCAGATTACGGCCTTACTCCCCGGCATGAAAAGCCCAACGGTAACGCCCCTGGCCACCGAGGGATGGAGTTCGGTTCATTCGGTGTTGAACGAGAATGAATTCTGGGAAAACATTGAAGCCATCCGGGCCGCCGGTGCCGAGGGTATTCTGGTTATTCCCATTGAAAAAATGATATATTAAAAAAGGAGCGAGGAGTGAGGAGGGCTGACGCAAAAACACTACTGGCGTCAGCCCTCCTCACTCCCAATACTCCCCCCTCATTCCTAAAAACATGAATATCATTCCTTTTCCCGATCGTGCTGAGTGGCCTGCGTTGCTGGCTCGCCCGGTGCAGTCGACACAACAGATTGAAGCGGTAGTTGCGCCCATTCTTGCCCAGGTTCGCGCCGGGCGCGATGCCGCTTTGGCCGAACTGGCTCTGAAATTTGATAAAGTCGACCTGTCGGCGGAGGGGATGGAGGTGCCAGTTTCGGAACTTGATGCCGCCGAAAGTCAGCTGAGCGACGAGTTGAAGACGGCCATTAAACAAGCCTACCAGAACATCCGGACCTTTCACGAGCGGCAAAAGCAGCCGATCGAGAAAGTCGAGACCATGCCGGGAGTCGTTTGCTGGCGCAAAAGCGTTGGCATCGAAAAAGTGGGTCTGTATATCCCGGGCGGCACTGCGCCCCTGTTCAGTACGGTGCTTATGCTGGGCATTCCGGCCCAACTGGCGGGTTGCCGCGAGGTGGTTCTCTGCACGCCCAGTAATCACCCGGCCATTTATTTTGCGGCCAAACTCGTTGGCATCACGAAGGTATTTCGGATTGGGGGGGCACAGGCCATTGCAGCCATGACCTATGGAACGGAGTCGGTACCGCAGGTCTACAAGATTTTTGGTCCCGGCAACCAGTATGTGACGGCGGCTAAGATGCTGGTTGCTAAAGAAGGAATGGCAATCGACATGCCCGCCGGACCCAGCGAAGTGGCTGTTTATGCCGACGATACAGCGGTGCCGTCGTTCGTTGCCGCCGACTTGCTCTCGCAGGCCGAACACGGCGCTGATAGCCAGGTGCTGCTGGTATCGACCAGTAAAAAACTCGTGTCGATGGTCAATCTGGTGTTACCCACACAGTTGAGCAAGCTGCCGCGTCGGGATCTGGCCGCCAAAGCGCTGGAAAACAGCAAAGCGATTCTGGTTGAAAATGAAGCAGAAGCCGTTGACCTATTAAACGCTTATGCCGCCGAACACCTGATCCTGAGCGTTGCCAATGCCGAAGCCGTCGCGGAAAAAATCATCAATGCAGGGTCTATTTTCCTGGGTAACTACACGCCCGAATCGGCCGGGGATTATGCGTCGGGTACCAATCATACCTTGCCAACCAACGGATTTGCCCGAGCGTATAGTGGGGTATCGCTGGATAGTTTCGTGAAGAAGATCACCATTCAGCACATCAGCCCGGAAGGTATTCAGAACCTCGGCCCGGTCGTGGAGGCCATGGCCGAAGCCGAATCCCTCGACGCCCACAAACGGGCCGTAAGCCTGCGAATGGCAAGCCTGTCCGAAGTAAATCCGGTTTGATGTTGTTATTTTGCTGGCTAAACGGATAAAAAGAATGAGCCAGCTGGGTGGTCTGGCTAGTATCCTTTTGGAATTGATTTTATAAGCCTTCCTGACTCTGGTTCATGCTTGACCTTACCTCATGGCGCGCCGATACTCCCGGCGTTCAACACGTTAGTCATTTCAACAATGCCGGTGCTTCGCTTATGCCGCAGCCGGTTATCGACGCTATCTATCAACACATAAAGCTGGAAGCAGAGATGGGTGGCTACGAAGCCGCCGAAGTCAGGAAAGAAGCGATTCAGGGATTCTATACCGCCACCGCCGACTTGCTGAACACAACAGCGGAGCATATTGCCGCCACGGCCAATGCAACCGACTCGTATGCTCGCGCGCTATCGTCAATTCCCTTTCAACAGGGGGACGTGATTCTCACCACCACCAACGATTACGTATCCAACCAGATCGCTTTTCTGTCGCTAAAAAAACGGTTCGGTATAGAAATCGTCCGGGCGGCTGACGAAGGCAACGGTGGCGTGTCGGTGGATGATATGGCCAATAAAATCAAGTCGCTTCATCCCCGGCTGGTGGCCGTAACGCAGGTGCCAACAAACTCCGGTCTGGTGCAGCCGGTCGAAGCCATTGGGGAGCTTTGCCAGGAACAGGACGTACTTTATCTGGTCGATGCCTGCCAGTCGGTAGGGCAGTTGCCCGTGGATGTGAGTCGTATTCACTGCGATTTTCTAACCGCTACCTGCCGTAAATTTTTGCGGGGACCGCGTGGCATGGGCTTTCTCTACGTATCGGAAAAGGCGCTGGCGGCTAACATGGCTCCCCTGTTCGTTGATTTGCACGGGGCAGAATGGGAGTCGGCCGATACCTTTCGGCTGGAGCCGACAGCCAGGCGCTTTGAGGATTGGGAGTTTCCGTATGCACTGGTCCTGGGCGCTGCCGAAGCCCATCGTTACGCGCTTAACGTTGGTCTGGATGCGATTGCCGAACGAAATGCTGCTTTGTGCGCCACTTTACGTACGCAACTAAGCCAGTTACCGGGTGTTCGATTGCTGGACGAAGGCACACAGCTTTCCAGTATCATTATCTTGTATAGTGAACAGAAAACGGCTGCTGATTTAAAATCGGCTTTGGCGGGCAAGCGCATCAATACGTCGGTTAGTACGCACGGGGCCGCTATTTTGGATTACACCCGAAAAGGCATGTTAACGGCGGCCCTGCGCATTTCGCCCCATTATTTCAATACCGACGAAGAAGTGGCCCTTCTGGTCGACACTCTGCACCACGCACTCGAATGAAACACCTCGCCGACTTGCTGCTGCTGGGCGACCCGCGCCTGTACGAAACCTGCGAACCCGTTCTCGAATCGGAATTGCCGCTTGTGGCGAGCTGGGTGGCAGATTTACACAATGTCATGGAAGAGATTCGGGCCAAATACCAGTTTGGCCGTGGCATTGCAGCGCCCCAGCTTGGCATCATGAAACGGCTGGTTTATCTGAATGTCGACCGTCCGCAGGTTATCATTAACCCCGAACTGGTGGTGCTGAGTGACGAAACCGACGAACTCTGGGACGATTGTATGAGCTTCCCAAACCTGCTGGTACGGGTACGGCGGCATAAAAAACTCACGATAACCTACCGCGACGAACACTGGCAGAACCACACCTGGGATGTGACCGACTGGCGCATCGCCGAACTGATCCAGCACGAATACGACCACCTGAACGGAGTTCTCTGTACCATGCGGGCCATCGACGAACGGGCTTTTCAGTGGCGTCCTACCCCCGGTACTGATCTGTAAATACCATGATTTCCCGACAAATGCTTCGCTACGAAGCCCTTTCTGTAACGGACGCCCCCCGTTTATCCGAAGTTGCTATTCGGGCTTATTGCGATCATTACCTGCATTTATGGCACGACGGTGGGGCCTGGTACCTGGCCCGTTCATTCACGCCCGAAGCGCTGACCCAGGAGCTGCTTGATACGAATGCCCGCTTTTACCTGATCTATCTGCACGAAAAACCGGTTGGCTTCCTGAAGCTAAATCTGCTCAAGTCATCGCCTTGTGAGCCTTCACTGGATGCCCTTGAGCTGGAGCGGATTTACCTGCAAAAAACAGCCACTGGGAAAGGCATAGGTACCCGAATCGTACAATTCGTGATTGAGAACGCCCGGCAGATGGGCCGGCAGGTTGTCTGGCTCAAAGCCATGGAAAGCAGCCTCGATGCCATCGCATTTTACGAGCGGATGGGCTTCGTCCTATGCGGTACATCCAGGCTGTCGTTCGAGGTAATGCGGGAAGAATACCGGCCTATGGTAACCATGCAGCAGATGCTTTGAGCAGGGTATCCGACCGACAAAGCTTACGTAAATTCCTTCAACGAAACGGGCTGGGTGGCGAAGAGTAGGGGAAGCTTCACCTGAAACCAGCCTTCATGTTCCTGAATAATGGGCTGCTGCTGATTGAGGAGCTGATATTTCACCGTAATATTAGAGAGCCCCACCCCGTTCGATTCAACGCGCAGCGTTTTGCGCTGCAGGCTGTTTTCGACAACCAGCATCTTATCCGGGGTGGTACAAATCCGGATCTTTAACGGCTTCTGTGCGATAATTACGTTGTGTTTTACCGCATTCTCGACCAGCAACTGTAACGTCAGGGGAGGCAAAAGAGCTTCCTGATACGCTTCATCGACGTCAATGTCTAAACTGACGGAGCAGCCAAAGCGGGTTTTGAGCAGATGGAAGTAGGACGAGATAAAGCGTAGCTCAATGTTTAGCGTTGTCAGTTCATGTTCATTACTGCGGAGCAGGTACCGGTACACTTTAGATAATTCATCGACAAACTCACCCGCCTGCCGGGGGTCTTCGTCGATCAGGGACGAAAGCGTATTCAGTCCATTGAAGAGAAAATGAGGGTTTATCTGACTCTGTAAAGCCCGCATCTGCATTTCTGTTTTTTCCTGATGCATCCGTTGAAGGGCCAGATCGGCTTCCAGGTATTCCCGACGGTGCTGTTCGCGTTCGCGCTCCAGATCCTTTTCCACCACAGCCTTATTGACAGCTTCCCGCCGGTGCCGGTAGGAGATACCCAACGCAAAAAAGATCAGGTCCAGCACCACTCCCGTCTGAACATACAGATCAGGGTGTTGCCAGAACAACAACTGCTGGTTAAGATCCGGGGAGCGTAGCAGCAGCAGGGTCGTAATGGAATGATTGAGGAGTAATGAGGCCGTTCCGGCAACGAAAAATCGGGCCACCATATCTGTCGACCTGAAGAACGAGTAGACAATATAACTCCCAACGCCCAACAGCGCAAAGCGCACCGGCTGAAGCAGAATCTGGTGCACCGGCGACTGCCAGAAATCCGTGAATAGGTAGATGTACGTTTTGATGACACAGTACCCAACCAGCAGGCCCTGAACTACCGTTACCCAGCGGAGAAACTTAGGGCGCTCGCGAAGATTGAGGAAGATCTTGGCTAATTCAAGGTAGAGAATGTAGCCCGAATACGAGAGGAGTAGTTTCTCAAAATTAGCAATGTTCAGGGGCTGGCTGAAATGATTGATCGTAAAGTAGATCGCCCAGGTTATGGTGTATAATGAATAAATACCGTAGATGCGCTCCCGGTACATGAACCACTGCACCGTGTTTGTCAGCAGCATTGCCAGGACCATACCCAGAAAGAGCGGAGACAGAGCTTCGTAGGTCATTGATCGGATAAAAGGGTCTCAAGAGGATAAGCAAATATATAGAAATCAACCAGTTTTAATTTAATCTCTCTATTTAGTGGAGAGTACACTTTATGAGCGGCATTTTTTAAGGGTAAACACACCCTGTTAGCCCATAGTATCACTTCACAAGGTTCCCATCGCATTTCACACGGCTCTTTCTACGATTCAGGCAGGCGGTGCTGGTCCCCCCCCGGCCTGCATCGTAGGTTTGTATCGTTCCTCAAAAAAAAACAGAAACAACTTATCAATCATGCAAACGATTACCCGATTATCCCTAGTAGCCCTTGCTATCTCCCTCTCGTTTGGTCCTGCTTCGGCACAACAGCCCGTTCGACGAACAGCTACTAAACCAGCGGTTAAGCCGGCCACGACGGTCGCCCGGACGTCGGCAGGGCAGACTAAAAAAATGACGACAGCGCCCACAGCAGCGCCAGTCGCCAAGGCGGATGCACAGCCATCCGCAACGGTGGAAAAACCGGCTCCTGCACCCGTGGCAACCCGTCAAACAGAATCCAGGTCGCAGGCGGTGGTACCGTCGTCATCCCAAAGCGGCCCGGCCGCACCGGTGAAAGCGAACGGTGACAAGCATGTTTACGTAAATGCCGGTGTTGGTCTGGCAACGTATTACGGTGGCGGGTTGCCGCTGGGTATTTCGGCCGAAGTTGACTTAAAGAACAACGTATCGGTAGGCGGCTCTATCGACTATTTCCGCTATAACTATGGTTACTACTCGGGTGGCTATACGTTTATCTATGCCGGTGGTCGAGTGTCGTACCACCTGGGCGACGCGCTTAGAGTGGAGAATTCGAACTTCGACCCCTATATCGGGGCCTCACTGGGTTTCCGTCATGCCAAGTATCGTGATTCGTACGGCTATAGTTACAGCGATTACGGCAGTGGCTATAACAGCGGTATATGGCTTGGAATTCATGCCGGTGCGCGCTATTTGTTCAGCCCGAAGATCGGTGCATTTGCCGAGGTAGGCTATGGCGTTTCGGCGCTCAAGTTGGGCCTCACCGCGAAGTTCTAAATACTGACGAACCCATGGCCGGGTCTATCGGCCCGGTCGCAAATCAATCTCAACCGGGCCGGTCTCCGGTCTGATCTCTTCCTCTTTTTAATTGATCACAACAACTACTCATGAACCATCAATTCAACATTCGCTTTTCGGCCCTGCTCATCCTGCTGGTGGCCACATTAGTAACGGCCTGTAAGAAAGGCGATAATGTCGTCCCATCGCCCGATTTAGGGGCACAGGTAGCCGGGACGTATACCTACTCCGAGATCAAAACCGGTGGTAAAACCTATCCGGCCAGTGATACCAATCTGAAGGGAACCATTGAACTAACCCGGCAAACAGCTACTACGGTGGCTATTCAACTGGCTATCGTTCACAAAGCCACAAACGAAGCCTTTGCCGATGATGCCGCCGAGGATGTAGCTGTTGTCGATTCTGGCAGTGGAACTATCGAACTGCACTACAACGGAAATACGATCGCAAAAATTAAAGGTACTAAAATTAGTATTGAAGGGGAGGATGATGCCGGAACGGAATTTACTCTCTTTGCAATGAAGTGAATTTACTCAGGCTCCTCCTAAAAAGGGAGGAGTCTGGTGTTTTTGCGTTGTCAGGATGCTGTACGTAAACACCTATAGAGACGGGCTGATCGCCCAAATCCGGAATAGGCAGGAGAGGTCTTAAATTAGTTGGTTGGCAGGAAGTAACGAAGCGATTTGCAGTATCTAAAAGGTGGGAACAAGCATTGGAACCCGCTGTTGGTATTGGATATACCGTCGGCCAAAGGTTTCGATCAACTTCTTTTCTTCGTAAAAAATACCAATTCGGATGTAGCCGAAAGCCGCCAGGCTAAACAGAATATGCTTCCAATAAGGTTGAAGGGCAATGAGTCCGGCCAGGCCAACGAGGGTACCCAGGTATAAAGGATGCCGGACATACCTGAACAATCCGCCTTCCTGCAACTGGTTATGGGTGGCCTCCGCATGATCGATAGGCCAGCCAATGAATTCGGCCAGGTCATATTTACGCAGGGTAACGAGGGTTATGAATGCCCCCACCGTTAGTAAGTAGCCGCCAATCCAAACGGAGCCTATCCACTCACCAACCGGCTCGGCGGGGGCCAAACGAAGGGTTTGTACAACAGGGATAAAGGTAAACAGGGCCAGTCCGTTGTATAGAAGCCGATAATACGACTGGGAGATGAACCGTAAACATAGATTCTTAAACCAGTTGGTGGCCGTAATACTATGAAAAGCGCCGAACAGTAACCAGCTTAAACATATCAGAAAGTAAGCAGTCATACGTAAACGAATTGAAGATCCAGACCGGGATAAGTTTCTGAGAAGAGCATGGTATAAACTAGTAAGTACTTGCTAAAGGCATAACAAAACAATTCATACGCTATTTTTCGCAGTTCAGACAGAAATTTTTACAGTTCATTCGATTTTATGCCATCAGTGAACAGCGTGAATGCCAAATTCGGTATTCATTTTATGATGGCCTACCGTACCAACTGGATAAATCGTCCTGCAGGGGTGATTCGCCGACCTCGTTTCTTCTCCAGATACGAGTGGCGGTATCATTTGTTGATGATGGTCCTGTTGTTTCCCGTTGGTAATTACTACCTCATCGGTCCACGCTACTTTACCGATCCGCTGGTGTTTGCGGTAGGAACGGGTCTGATAGTTGGGCTCTACTGGCTGTCTGTCGTTGCCTTAACACTTACCATCCGGGCGGTTATTGAGCGCTACCCGACGGCCAGCCAGACGTTGGTCAGGATGCTGGTTATGCTGGCAACCGTTATTACACTGACGGGCTTACTGGCCTGTCTGGATGTGTGGGTGTATAGCCTTGTGCCGCTAACAGGCACTCCGTTTACCTGGTCGGCCATGCAGCCAATTCTGGTGCTGGGTTTACTGTTTGGCATATTTCTGTGTATGGTGTTGGGGCTGGTGTATATGTACAGCCAATGGAACAATGACCTTCAGGAAGATGAAGAACTTCAGCGCGAGATTATCCAGCGGCAGTACGATTCGCTGAAAGGACAACTGAATCCGCATTTTCTGTTCAATGCCCTTAACTCTCTCTCGGTATTGATTAGTGAGGAGCCCAGCCAGGCAGAAGAGTTCGTTGACAAACTGGCCTCGGTGTATCGGTACATGCTGCAACCTGGCCGGCAGATGGATGCGGCATCCACCGGCGATCCGGGTGAGTTGGTGACCCTGCTGGCCGAGCTGGAGTTTATCGATTCCTATGCCGACCTTCTCCAGATACGCTATGGGAAGAGCCTTCAGATCAAGCGACCAGACCGGCAAAAAATACCCTTCACCGATTACCGTCTGCCACCTCTAACACTGCAAACCTTGATCGACAACGCCATCAAACACAATGGGATGTCGGCCGAAAAGCCGTTGGTTATTCGGATTGATGTAACACCTGAAGGCTGGCTGCAGGTAACCAACAACCGTCTGCGGAAGGTAATCCGGCTGGAGATGGGCGGCCCCGGCCTGAGTGGCTTAACGGCAAAGTACCGGCGGTTAAGTGAAAAATCGCCTGCCATCGAGTCGACAGACACCTACTATCGGGTGGCGTTGCCTTTGCTGTTTTCGGGCACCGGCTAATGGGCTTCCGCCTACAGTCCATCCCGCAATTATGCCAGTTGAGACAAGCCAGACGCGCCTTTTCTGACCCCTGACGTTATCTTTATTCGTTGTCCGAATTCCAGCCCATTGCCGCCTTCCACCTAACCCGGTAAGCCAATCAGACTAGCCATGAACAAGACACACGTTGACCGTATTCGTCGCTGGCTTCGCCTGACGACCCGTGGGATGTGGTCTTACATGCTGCTGATGCCCTGGTTTGTGCCGCTGATCAGTTATTTGCTCATCGGACAATCGTATCTAAGCCATTGGCGGCCGTTTGTGGGGGCTACTCTGCTTATCTGGCTACTGTCGACAATTGCGTTCATTACCCACGACTGGGCGGCCAACGCCATTGCGCATCGGTATCCCGGTCTGCGACAAACGGTGCTTCGGGCGGGGTTGACCGTGGCTGCATTCTGCGGCTTGTCGGGTACGTTCCTGCTGGTGTACACCTGGTACTTCATCCACTACCGGCCCTTTGGCTCGCAGCTTACCTACAATAACGTATCGAACGTCTATATCTTCGATTTCATCGCCATTCTTCTACTGGTTGGCATCTACGAAACCGCCTACTCGCTTTACCGGTGGCAGCAGCACCAGATGAATAAGGAGAAGCTCAAAAAAGAAAATCTGCAGGGCCAGTTACAAGGGCTGAAAAGTCAGGTCAATCCCCACTTTCTGTTCAACAGCCTCAACTCACTGTCGTCACTGATCGCCGATGAACCCCAGCGGGCGGAGCAGTTTGTCAACGAAATGGCCAGTGTGTACCGATACATGCTCCAGACGAATCGAGAGCCTGCCAAACGGTCGTCTGCTACTCGGCGAAATGACGAAAATAGGGGAGTGGCGGAAGAAGATTCCGACGACGAAGATGCCGATCAACTGACGTCGCTGGAAAGTGAACTGACGTTTATTGAGTCTTACTACCACCTGCTCAAAACACGACACGGGGCCGGACTAGAGTTGACCATTGATGTAAATGAACGATATCGGCAGCACCGGATCCCTCCGCTAACGCTTCAGCTTTTGGTCGAAAATGCGGTGAAACACAACGTCATTCTGGCGAGCCGACCGCTTAAAATCGAAATTTTAACGACCGATGACGGGTTTTTGATCGTCCGGAATAATCTCCAGCGGAAGAATATAAGGTCGGGCCTGAACCGGTTTGAATCAACTCAGTTCGGGCTGATGAATATCCAGGCAAAATACCAGCTACTGGGCTGTTCTCAACTGGCTATCGTGGCCGGTCCTGATAATTTTACGGTTACCTTACCTCTACTGACAAAAACGCAAACGAACCTATGAATGCCCTGATAGTTGAAGATGAAGAATTAGCGGTCCGCAAGCTCAGAAAATTATTGACCGAAGTAGCACCCGACCTGCTCGTAGCGGGCGTAACCGCAAGCATTGATGATACCGTCGACTGGCTGGAAAATTTGCGGTCGACCGGTAAGCCGGAGCCCGATTTGATTTTTCTGGATATCGAACTGGCCGATGGACAGAGCTTCGAGATTTTTGAACGCACCACCGTGCGCAGCACCGTTATTTTTACCACTTCGTACGATGAGTACGCCCTACAGGCTTTTAAGGTGAATAGCATCGACTACCTGCTGAAGCCCGTACAGCGGGAGGATTTGCAGCGCAGCCTCAGGAAATATGAGGACCTCCGCAGCCGGTCTGTCGAAACGCCGAGCGTCAATATTGAAAAGCTTTTGCAACAGCTTCAGAGTCAGGTATCCCGCGATTTTCGCCAGCGGTTTTTGGTGCGCCAGGGCCAGCGAATGCTTTCGGTAGAGGTGGGTGAGATTGCGTACTTTTATACCGAAGATCGCTACAGTTTTTTTGCCATGCATACCGGGCAGAAGTTTTTGGTCGATTACACTCTCGATGAGCTTTCCGATGCCCTTGATCCGGCCCGTTTTTTTCGGATCAATCGGGGGGTTATTGTGACGCATCAGGCCGTGGAGCAGATTCAGCCTTATTTTGGCAATCGGCTGGCCCTGCAATTAAAACCCATCTTCGATAAAGAGGCCCTTGTCAGCCGTGAAAAAGTAAGTGATTTCAAACTCTGGATGGGAAAATGACGACCAAGCTTGTCCGGAATGAATGAGCTTGTTTGAGGCCAAAACTGGTTAGGTCGGCGGGAAGGCGGTATATTTGCGCCATTCTTTTATGTGATCGTACGCCCATGTTTAGTCTCAACAACCTCCTCCGCCCGCACATTCTTACCCTGATGCCTTACTCCTCCGCGCGTGATGAGTATACCGGTAAAGAGGGGGTATTTCTGGATGCCAATGAAAATCCGCTGGGTTCCACTACCACCGGAAACTACAACCGCTACCCCGACCCACACCAGTGGGCCATCAAACAACGGCTGGCGCCCATTAAGGGCGTTCGGCCAGAGCAGATTTTCCTGGGCAATGGCTCCGATGAACCCATCGACCTGCTCGTTCGGGCTACCTGTACGCCAGGGGTCGATTCGGTGCTGATAATGCCGCCAACCTACGGCATGTATGAAGTGTCGGCGTCGATTAACGACGTTAAGATTACGAAAGTCCCCCTAACGCCCGATTTTCTGGTGGATACCGCTGCCGTGCTGGCCGCCATTACCGATACCACAAAACTAATCTGGCTGTGTTCACCCAATAATCCATCGGGTAATTTGCTCCAGCCGGAAGCCATCCGTACAATTCTCGACGCGGCCAAGCAGGCTCTGGTTATTGTCGATGAGGCTTATATCGACTTTGCCGATACGCCATCCTGGACCCGCGAGCTGGATAACTACCCCAATTTGGTTGTGCTTCAGACGTTCTCGAAAGCCTGGGGACTTGCCGCTTTGCGACTCGGTATGTGCTTTGCTTCCGAAGAGTTGATTCGGGTAATGAATAAAATAAAGCCGCCGTATAATATCTCGGCACCCACGCAGGCACTGGCCCTCGAAGCCCTGGGCAATGAGTCCGAAAAGAATGCCATGGTGGCGCAAATCCTCACCGAACGGCAGTCGCTGGCCGATGCATTACGGGCGTTGCCAGCGGTGCAGGTCGTACACTCCTCCGATGCAAATTTTCTTCTCGTTCAGTTTGTGGATGCCAAAGGAACGTTCGAATACCTCATCGGCCAGCAGGTTATTGTCCGTGACCGCTCAAATGTGAAACTTTGCGACGGTTGTCTGCGTATTTCGGTGGGTACATCGACCGAAAACGAGCGGTTGATGGCCGTACTCCGGCAAATGCCCGACGTACTGCCAAGCACTAATTTACCCCTCGGCACGGGCGACGAAGCTACTAAACCCGAACTTGTGTCCAATGCGTGACCGGCCTGTCTGGTAAATCCTGACCCTGTTACGTTGGGGAGTGGAGATGGTCTAAGCAGAACAAACGTTAAATTGCTCTATGAGAAAACTAGTATTGGTAAGTGCACTGGCTTTGCTAGGCTGGCTGACAACATCGAATGCCGCTATGGCTCAATACAACAACTGGTCGGTAGGGGTCCGGCTGGGTGAGCCATCGGGCGTAAACATCCGCAAGTATTTTGGCAATAACCACGCTTTCGACCTGAACATCGGCACCTACGGCGGTCTCTACGGCACCAAACGAAGTTACGGTCCCGGCGATTACAAAACGGTTGGACTGGCCATACAGGGACACTATCTGTGGCACACCGCCCTTACCAAAAGCGAAAGTATTCGGGCCTACTACGGCTTTGGCGGGCAGATCAACAACCGACGAACGTATCCGCTTCGGCTCAATGGCGATTATCAGAATACCCTGTCGCTGGGTGGTTCAGGCATTGGCGGCCTCGAATATTTCCCGGTAAACAAGCCCTATTCATTCTTTCTAGAAACCGGGGCGTATGTCGAGCTGCTCCAGGCACCTTTCTTCCTCAACCTGAACACCGGAATCGGGTTGCGGTATAATTTTTAAAGGGGTACTAGGAGTTTGGAGCGGGGAGTGTGGAGGGCTGACGCGTCATAAATGCCGCCGGATGGCTTCTCACTCCTCGCTTCTCACTCCTCACTCCTAAAAAAACACCCATGTTCAAAATATACAGTTCTTCGGCTGGGTCGGGGAAAACTTATACACTGACGAAAGAGTACCTGAAGCTGGCCTTGCGACCGGGTGAGAAGGATGACTATTTTCGCCGTATTCTGGCCGTTACGTTCACCAACGCAGCCGCCAACGAGATGAAGAACCGGATTCTAAAAAACTTGTCGGAGATGTCCGGGAAGAAGGAATCCCCGCTCCTCAACGAATTGGTTGCTGAACTGTACGACCTTACGCCGGGCACCGACTTTTTCGAGGAAATGAAAATGGAGGTATGCAGCCGGGCCTCCTCTGTTTTTAGAACGATTCTGCACCGGTATGCCGATTTTAGCGTAACCACCATTGACTCCTTCACCCAGCGGGTCGTAATGGCCTTTACGGATGAACTTGGGTTGCCCTATTCGTTCGATGTCGAAATGGATACCGACGAAGTGCTGGAACTGGCCATTGACAACCTCATCGAAAAGGCCGGTACCGACGAGATGGAGGAAATAACGACCATCTTGAGCGAGTACTACACCCATACGGCTGCCGAGGGCAAAAGCTGGAACCAGCTTCCTGAATTGCTGAAAGAGTTTGGTCGAAACCTCACCTCCGACCAGTTTTATGAAGCTGTCAATGCGGCACAGAAATTATCGCCGGGGGCATTGCGGGCCATTCGGTTGCAGTTATTGAACCACAATCAGCAGATCGAAACGGATATTATCGGGCAGGGGCAACGCGCCTGGAAACTGATTACCGATGCGGGGCTGGATGAAGATAATTTTAAAGGCAAGAAGAACAGCGTCGCTGCATATTTTAAAACGATTGCGCTTAAGAATTTTGAAAAAGAGCCAACGGATACGCACCGGAAACAGATTGATTCTGGAGAATGGTGTTTGCCTAAAACTCCAGCTAGTATCACAAATTCAATTGAGTCTATCGCCAGCGAATTATGTTCCTGTTTTGAGCACATAAATCGTATCCGGGAAGAGAGTAACCATCAGGTAACGCTGTTCGATTGTCTGCTGCCCCATCTGCAGAAATTGGCCTTGCTAAAGCAGATGCGGCTGGAGTTCGATGATCTGCTGCGGAAAGACGGCCGGGTACATATCTCCGAATTCAACAAGAAAATTCTGAACATCGTGGCATCGGAACCGGTGCCGTTCCTGTACGAGCGACTGGGAACGAAGTACAACCACATCCTGATCGATGAGTTTCAGGATACGTCGCGGTTGCAGTTTGCTAACCTCCTGCCGCTCATCGAAAACTCTCTGGGTGCGGGCCATTTCAACCTGGCCGTGGGCGATGGAAAGCAGGCCATTTACCGTTTCCGGGGTGGCGATATGGACCAGATTGTTGCCCTGCATCGCAAAGACCTCGATAGTCTGAAACAGGCGCACAACCCCGGCTCCTGGACAGCAGACCGCATCGATATGCTCGACGGGCATCTGAAAGACGAACTTCTGGATACCAACTGGCGCAGTGCCGAACCCATCGTTCACTTCAACAACGACTTTTTTGAGTTTACTGCCCGCAAGTTCGAAATAGACCACCCGAAGCTGACCGATGTCTTCGATGGGCAGAAACTGTTTCATCAGAAGGCGCAGCCCAAGGCTAACATCGCCGGGCATGTACAGATCGACTTTGTGGCAAAGGACGAAGAAACGGATAAAGACCTGACCGCCCGGATGCTCGAAAAAGCGATGGAACACCTGAATAAAGCCCTGGATGATGGCTACAAATACGGTGATATCGCGATTCTGTGCCGCAAGAAATCTCACGCCAAAGCCCTCGCCAACGAGCTCAATGCCCGGCGAATTCCGCTCGTATCGGCCGATTCGCTGTCGCTGGAGTTCTCCGATCCGGTCAAATGGCTGGTGACGCTCATGCAACTACTGCAACGGCCCGACCAGAAACTGCTTCGCTATGAATTGCTGTACCTGTTCCATCGGGTCGTGCAGGATATTTTTCCGGATAATACCCTCACCGCCAAACTGCGAGCCGTTGCGGAAAGTGACATCGACGCCCTCTATGCGTACCTGGCCGAAGAAGGATTTCCTCTCGATCCCTACGCATTGGGGCAACTCAACCCGTACGAACTGGCCGAGCAACTAACTGCGCAGTTTAACCTGTTCAATCAGGCGGAGCATAACCCATTCCTCTTTCGGTTTCTCGACGAAGTGCTGGCGTTTAACCAAAAGCGGAGCGGCCACCTGAGCGACTTTCTATTGTATTGGGAAGGCGTTCGGCAAAAGATTTCGGTGGAGGGCAACGCCCGTAATGCGGTAAGTATCCAGACGGTTCACAAATCGAAAGGTCTTGAGTTTCCTGTAGTTATTATTCCCTTCGCCAACTGGCGGGTGGAACCCATCAACGATAGTACCATCTGGCTCGACCTGAGTGGTATTCGGAGCGATATGCTGACATATGAAGATAGTGTTGGAGAGCTAACCCGGCTGATATCGGCACCCGCCAACACGACCAGTAAACTGCGTGGTGCCCCGGCTGTCGTAGCGGCACAGTATGAAGAGGAACTGACGCGTACCTTTCTGGAAAATATGAATATGCTCTACGTGGCCTTCACCCGACCGACGGATCGGTTGTACGTCATCAGCGAAGCTAAGGATTTCAGCAAAGGCCAGCAGAACACCATTAGCCACTGGCTGCACGCGTTTCTGCGGGATAGTGAGGTGGCCCGCAACTGCGGCTGTGCCTGGCAGGAGGGCGTATTCAGTTACCCGATCAGCCTCTGCGCTGATTATTATCCGCACCATAAAACGGATGAATCCCTCGATGAAATCGTGCTGGATCAAATTGTAAGCGGGCATCGGGGGCAGGACTTACAGCTACGCCGACAGGCCGACCGGATGTTTGATGTCGCTACGTTTGAGCGAACGCGCGAACGCGACCGTAAGCTTTGCGCGGCACTGAGTCTGATCAGGGGGCCTGAAAGCATCGACAAAGTGCTCCGTCAGCTCGTGAGCGAAGGCCTCGTTCGTCAGGTGGAGTGCGACGAACTGAAGCAGAGTTTGCGGATGATTGTTTCGCATCCGGCTTTAGCCGTTCTGTTCGATTCAACCCTGCGTATTGACACAGACCGCAGTATTCTGAGTAATAAACGGGTGCATGGAGCCCCAAACCGCGTAGTGCATTTTCCAGATGGTCGCATTGTGCTGGTGCAGTATGAATCGAAAGTTAGTTTGCCGGTAGGACAGACGACGTCCGAATCGGAAACCGAATTCGAAAAGACGTATTCGCCTGTGGATACCTTGAAATACTTTACCCGTTTGTACCGGGATATGGGCTATGCGGAAGTGGAAGGACGATTAGTGTACCTGGCGGATGTTCCCGAAGTGATGAACGTACTGTAAGAATGTTTGTTAGTTAAGCTATGATGAATATTTCAGAATTTGGTTGCCGAAAAAAGGTTTTAGGCTTACTCTTTATTCTTCAGTCGACATGCTACCTTAATGTTTCCTTGGCACAGTCGCCTTATGCCTTAAAAACGGGCCGGGAACTGACTCTGCTGGGTGCGGGTGTCGCTCCATTTGGTACATCTGTCCTGCTCGGCTCCACTGTTGACCCGCTGACAGCTGGTCAGGTAGCCGGTCTTAACCGCATGGATGTTAACGACTTCGATCGGAAAGCTACCTACCACTGGTCGCCCACTGCCGATAAACTTAGCGATGTAACACTGGCTGGAAATATAGCGACACTGGGCTTGCTGGCTTTGGGCACAAAGCCGATGCGACAGGATTTTAAAACCGTTGCCGTAATGTACATTGAAACGGTGGCGCTATCCAGTGGTATCGAACGGACGATAAAGGCCATTACACAACGGAGCCGGCCTTTTGTCTATAATCCTGCAGCTCCTTTGGAAGAGAAACTAACACGGGATGCCAGCCAGTCGTTTTTCTCCGGCCATGCCACGATTTCCTTCTCTACAGCCGTCTTCACCGGCGAAGTCTTTCGGCATTATTTCCCGCATTCCCGATTAAAACCCGTGGTGTGGGTAGGGGCTCTGGGGCTGGCTTCGGCAACGTCCATCCTGCGTTATGAGGCTGGTTTGCACTACCCAACCGATTTACTGGCGGGAGCTGCATTCGGCTCGCTGGTGGGTTGGGGAATTCCCAAACTGCACGAGGTTAAAAACCAGAGCGAACTGGGCCGCCGACTCGATATACAGCCCTGGAGCAATGGGCTGGCCAATGGAATTTACCTGCGGTTAGCGGTGTTTTCGCGTTAATAAACCGCACGCTGCTATGAACATGCTGATGTTGGGTACGGCTCTTGGGCTCGCGGTGCTGGGGGCTTACATCTGGCGATACAAGGCAATAAATCTTTTATCGAATGTGGATAGCCGCCAAGTCAATCCGTCAAAAAAAGGCGAACTGGCCCGCTACGCAGGTCTGTATTGCGTGGGAATTGGAAGTATCTTTTTTGGACTATCCTTTGTCATTGAACGGTTCACAACAGAAAGAGAGTTACTCCTTGTAATTGGCGCTGCGGTAGTCGTTATCATGATTGCAACGGCTATTTATTTGTCGGGACTGGGGCGTTTTATGAAAAAGTAAGCGGTGCCTGCCGTTCATCTGTGAGTTTTAATGAAATGACCAAAATTACTGAACACATCAAAGCCGCCAACGGCAAACCTATCTTCTCAATTGAAGTCATTCCGCCCATCAAGGGGGACAATCTGAAAAGCCTACTCGACAACATCGAGCCGCTCATGGAGTTCAAACCGCCTTTTATTGACGTCACTTACCACCGCGAAGAATACATTGAACGGCCGCTACCCGATGGCACCATTCAGAAAATAGTGACCCGCAAACGACCTGGCACCGTAGGCATCTGTTCCGCCATTATGCACCGCTTTGGCGTGGACCCCGTGCCACACGTGCTTTGCGGAGGGTTCAGTCGGGAGGAGACCGAAGATTTCCTGATCGACCTGCATTATTTGGGCATCGATAATGCCCTGGTACTTCGTGGCGATCCCGCCAAGCCGTTCTCGACCTTCAAAGCCAAAGAAAATGGTTATTCCTACGCCAGTGAACTGGTTGAGCAGGTTGCCAATATGAACAGGGGTGTTTACCTGCACGAAGAAGACACGGCCCTGGCGCCCAGTAATTTCTGCATTGGTGTAGCGGCTTATCCTGAAAAACATTTCGAAGCCGTTGATCACGATATCGACTTTCAGTACCTCAAACAGAAAATCGATAAAGGGGCGGATTACATCGTAACCCAGATGTTTTTTGACAATGCCAAGTACCTGAACTTTGTGAAGCGTTGTCGGCAGGAGGGTATCATGGTGCCCATTATACCGGGGCTGAAACCACTTAGTACCCGCAAGCATCTTCAGATTCTGCCAAAGCTGTTCCATCTGCACATGCCCGAGGATCTGGTCCGCGCCGTAGAAGCTTGCGAAAACGACCAGCAGGCTCGCCAGGTAGGGGTGGAGTGGTGCATTCAGCAGTGCCGCGAGTTAATAAAAGCGGGTGCCCCCGTTATGCACTTTTACACCATGGGCAAGTCCGACAATATCATGAAAATTGCGCGGGAGGTATTTTAAATAAGCCGTAAACCAATTGTGGGGGTCAAGTGTCAGCGTTAAGCAGCTGACACTTGACCCCCACAGTCATTTTTTTGAAACGAGACTTTACTCGGCCAGGTAGTTGCCCACCCCGACAATAACCGTCGAGAGCACAACCATGGTAATGCCCAGCGAGATCGTACGCATGGTTGGCTTATTGGCGCCCCGCCATTCGTGGAGGTAAAGGCCCCAGAAACTGCTAAAAGCAATAATAAAGGCCATGTGGAGTGTCCAGCCCGAAAAGCGGTATTCCCCCATTTTACTGTCGCCCATGCCGTAGAAGAAGAACTGGAAATACCAGGTAAAGCCAGCCATGGCACAGAAAATAATATTTGTCAATATGGGGGTGGATATATTCCCATAGTCTGTATACGTCTTGTTACGGATGTTCAGGTAGATGGTCCAGATGGCGTTGGTGGTTAGTCCGCCGAGGAGGATAATGACCAGCGCGGCATTGTTCATGTACAACGGGTCCGTCCCATTCTTAACGGCCAGGTCGGCGATGGGCTGCCCGGCGGTGAGGCCGAATGAGAAACAGGCGCTCATAATACCCGAGAATACGGCGACCATCAGCCCTTTACGGATATCGAATTCGGTAATGACAGCCTTTTTCTGTTCATCGGTCAGCGACCGTTCTTTCATCATCCCGGCGATGCCGCAAACGGAAATGCCCAATACGCAAACAGCCAGTCCAAGCATAATGACCTGCCCGGATGTGGTGCCAACCAGCGTGCCAAACTGACCCTGCCAGATGGGCGGTACGAGTGTGCCAAAAACGGCGCAAAGGCCCAGCGTAACGGCCATACCCAGCGACAGGCCTAGATAACGCATGGCCAGGCCGAATGTCAATCCACCAAAGCCCCACAAAACCCCCCAGAAGTACGTCCAGAAAATGGTGTCGCTGGGTGATTTAGCCAGCACATCGAAGAGATTGGGTACGGTAAGTGAACCGAGAAGCAAGGGGGCTGCCAACCAGGAAAACAGACCACCAATCAGCCAGTAACTTTCCCATGCCCAGCCACGGACTTTTTTGTACGGTAGATAAAAACTGCCAGAGGCAAAGCCCCCCAGCGCATGAAAGATAACACCCAGGAATACGGCCACTTTTTCTTAATTTTTTTCGAATGTATTGACTCACTTTACCAAAACTCACCTGTTCTCTCCTGCCCGTTTCTTTAGGACTTATCAATAAAATTATTTAATAACACTAACAGGAGAGTACATGAAGCAGGAGAAAAAATATTGCACTTACTTTGTCTAAAACAAGATTGCTGACGGATACTACTTACTTAATTTCTATGAATACCACGCAAGCGTTCAATTATGTTAGCTACCTCTGGGACGATAAAAAGGCGGCAGAACTGGCTGGCGACGAAGTCGCGCTGTTTATCTATCGCTCAAATCTGCTCGGTGCCGACCTGCGCCTAACGAACTATGCCGGAGGAAATACATCAGTTAAGTTGATGGAAACTAATCCACTGACAGGCGAGCCAGTCGAAGTGATGTGGGTAAAGGGATCGGGTGGAGACATTGGTACGTTAACCAAAAAAGGATGCGCTAATCTCTACGTGGACCGGCTTCATGCGTTGAAAAAGCGGTACCGGGGCCTTGAGTTTGAAGACGAAATGGTTGGCCTCTTCGACCATTGTCTGTTCGACCCCAAATGTGCCGCGCCTTCCATTGATACACCTCTGCATGGCTTGTTGCCATTCAAACATATTGACCACCTCCACCCCGATGCGCTGATTGCCATTGCCGCCAGCCGCGATGGAGAAGCCATCATGCACGAAATCTGGGGCGACCAGCTTGCCTGGCTTCCCTGGCAGCGACCCGGTTTCGACCTGGGCCTGAAACTCGAAGAAACCGTAAAAAATAACCCGAATCTACGGGGTGTTATCCTCGGTGGACACGGCCTGTTCACCTGGGGCGATACGTCTTACGAATCGTACATGAATACGCTGGAAGTCATCGAGCAGGCTTCTGAGTACCTGAATGCCAACTACGGCAAAAAACGCCCGGTATTTGGTGGCCCCGCCCGTGAAAATACAGATGCCGACACCCGCAAGTCGAAGGCCGCAACACTTATGCCGGTTTTACGCGGTCTGGCGTCGGGTCACCGCCGGATGATCGGTCATTTTACCGACGATGCACGGGTACTCGAATTTGTTAACTCCAACGATCTGCCCCGGCTGGCGCGGCTGGGTACCAGCTGCCCTGACCACTTCCTGCGCACCAAAATCCGCCCGCTGGTATTAGACCCCGAACAGCTTTCGGGTGAAGAGAGCAGCGCCTATCTGGACAAAGCCTTCGCGGATTACCGGGCCGATTACGAGGCCTATTACGAGCGCAACAAGCATGACAACAGCCCCGCCATTCGCGACCCGAATCCGGTGGTAATTTTGTGGCCGGGTGTGGGTATGTTCACCTTCGCCAAAGACAAGCAGACGGCACGGGTGGCAGCCGAGTTTTACACCAACGCCATTAACGTAATGAAAGGGGCCGAAGCGGTTTCGGATTACGTGGGCCTGCCCGAGCAGGAAGCATTCGATATCGAATACTGGCTGCTGGAAGAAGCGAAACTTCAGCGGATGCCAAAACCGAAACCACTGTCGGGGAAAATTGCTCTGATTACAGGCAGCGCCGGAGGAATCGGTAAAGCCATCGCCAAAGCGTTTTTGGCCGAAGGAGCCGTTGTGGTGATCAACGACAATGACGCCGACCGGCTGGCCGGTGCCAACGACGAATTTCAGAAGCAATATGGCAAAGATGCCTACGCAGCCGCCCTGCTGGACGTAACGGATTCCGGCACCATTGCCAACGCCTACAGTACCGCTGCGCTCGCCTTTGGCGGGGTCGATATCGTGGTGAACTGCGCTGGCCTGAGCATTTCGAAGCCTATTGAAGAACATACCGAAAAAGACTGGGATTTGCTGTACGACGTGTTGGTGAAAGGTCAGTTCCTGGTAACTCAGCAAGCCGTTGAGGTGATGCGGAAGCAGAAACTGGGCGGTGATGTGCTGAATATTGTCAGCAAAAACGCGCTGGTTTCGGGTCCGAACAATGCCGGTTATGGCTCAGCCAAAGCCGCTCAACTGCACCTGAGTCGCCTGAATGCCGCCGAACTGGGCAAAGACCACATCCGGGTCAATGTCGTGAACCCCGACGCCGTTATCTCCGATTCCAAAATCTGGGCGGGTGCCTGGGCCGAGGGTCGTGCCAAAGCTTATGGCGTGACGGTCGAAGAACTGCCCGGCTATTACGCCAAGCGTACTCTGCTGAACGAAATCATTTTACCAGATGATATCGCCAACGCTTGTCTGGCTTTCGTAAACGGCTTATTGTCAAAGTCAACGGGCAACGTGCTGAACGTCGACGGTGGTGTAGCCATGGCCTTTGTTCGGTAAAAAAAAGTGTACGGTTTATGGCTTTTTGTTTTAAAAGTCATAAACCGTACCGCACAAATAGCTTTTATCTGACCACAAATTTATTTGTGAGGTAGTCAAACGGATCACGCGTCATTATCAACCATTTTAACGGTTGCTCAATTCATCAAACATCATCGGTTGGTAATCCTTAGTGGGCCTTAAACCGGTTAAATTCATCCATGAATGTAACTGTACGATGGTGTTCTTTCTGATTCAGGATGTACACCCGTACGAGGTAAAGATGCCAATCGCTCTTTGTGACAACTGTATACATTCCATTATTTAGAATAGTGGGTACAAAAAAGCATCTAAACCCTTATGAATCTTCAACCCGAACACATCGCCGAGTATAATCAGACGTTGCTGGAAGGTCACCAGCGTAAACTGTCTTACTGGACACAAGAGGTCGCTAAGGCGGAACCAATCATCCAGAAGCTAATTGACTTTCAGATTGCAATACCGAGTTGGGCACTGGGTACCGGCGGCACCCGCTTCGGCCGGTTTCCGGGTGGGGGAGAACCGCGCAGCCTGGAAGAGAAAATTGCCGATGTGGGCCTGCTGCACGCCCTAAACCGCGCCAGTGGTGCTATATCCCTACACATTCCCTGGGACATTCCAACCGATCCGGAGGCTATCAAACAACTTGCGGCTCAACATGGTCTGCGTTTTGATGCTGTTAACTCCAACACCTTTCAGGACCAGCCCGATGCCGAACTGAGTTACAAATTCGGGTCGCTCCAGCATGCCGACCCCGCCGTTCGTCGGCAGGCGATCGACCACAACATTGAGGTGATCCGGCATGGCGTAGCACTGGGCTCTACGGCCCTCACCGTCTGGCTGTCGGATGGTTCCTGTTTTCCCGGGCAGCTTAATTTCCGGAAAGCCTTCGACCGGACACTGTCGAGCCTGGAAGAAATTTACGCGGCCTTACCCGACGACTGGAAAGTCTTTGTCGAGTACAAAGCGTTCGAGCCCAACTTTTATTCGATGACCGTTGGTGACTGGGGCAGCAGCTTCCTCTACGCCAACAAACTCGGCCCGAAAGCGTATACGCTGGTCGATCTGGGTCACCACCTGCCCAATGCCAACATCGAGCAGATCGTTGCAATTCTGCTGCATCAGGGCAAACTGGGTGGTTTCCATTTTAACGATTCCAAGTACGGTGACGACGACCTGACGGCGGGTAGCATCAAACCATATCAGCTTTTCCTCATCTTCACCGAGTTGGTCGACGGCCTGGATGCCAAAGGTATGAACCACGCTACCGACCTAGGCTGGATGATCGACGCCAGCCACAATGTAAAAGACCCGCTCGAAGACCTGCTTCAGTCGGTTGAAGCTATCCAGTTGGCGTATGCCCAGGCCCTGTTAGTTGACCGCGAAGCACTGGAAGAGGCCCGCGAAGCCAACGACGCCGTTCGGGCGCAGGAAATTCTACAGGATGCTTTCCGTACGGATGTTCGGCCACTGGTTGCCGAAGCGCGTCGGCGGGCGGGTGCGTCGCTCAATCCCCTTGGTTTATACCGGCAGTTGGATGTTCGCCAGCAATTGATCGGGGAACGCGGAGCCAAAACAGTTGCTACGGGACTTTAATTAAATGTATGAAACAGGATGTAGGCAGTATGGGTGACAATGTAAATACCTGCCTGCATCCTATATCATACATCAGACATACTATATGGAAAAAACGTCTGCTATTGCCGTCTTCGATATTGGGAAAACCAATAAGAAGCTGTTTCTCTTCGATGAAAGCTACCGGATTGTTCACGAGCGGTCTGAGCAGTTTACGGAGATTACGGATGAGGACGGCGACTTGTGCGAAGATGTTCATCGGCTCACAAACTGGGTAAAAACAGCGCTGGACGAGGTTTTAGCCTTGCCTGATTATGACGTCCGGGCCGTAAACTTCTCAACGTACGGGGCCAGCATGGTCCATGTGGACCAGGAAGGCAAGCCGCTTTGTCCCCTTTATAATTACCTGAAAGCGTATCCGCCTGCACTCCTTCAGCAGTTCTTCGACGCCTACGGGCCAGAAACCAGTATAACCCGCAAAACAGCTTCCCCTTCGCTGGGGAGCCTTAATTCCGGACTTCAATTGTATCGACTCAGGTACGAACAGCCGGATGTAATGGCGAAGCTGGCCTACACGCTGCATTTGCCGCAATACGTAAGTAGCCTGATTACCAACTGGCCGGTTTCTGAACTGACCAGCATCGGGTGCCATACCATGCTCTGGGATTTTGACCGGCAAGGGTATCATGAGTGGGTGGATAGGGAACAGGTGGCCGGATATCTGGCGCCCATCGTACCGTCAGATTCGGCCAAAGCGATGACGTTCAGCGGCAAATCCGTTCAGGTGGGGGTGGGACTGCACGACAGTTCGGCGGCTTTGATTCCGTATCTGGCCTCTACACAGAACGATGGAGAAGTAAACCCCTTTGTGCTGATCTCGACCGGAACCTGGTGCGTGAGCATGAACCCGTTCAATAGTAGCCCGCTCACCGCCGAAGAATTGCAGTACGATTGTCTGAACTACATGCATTACAAAGGGCAGTCTGTCAAATCGTCCCGGTTGTTCGCCGGTTACGAGCACGAACAGCAGATCAAGCGCCTTGCCGGGCATTTTTCTGTTCCCGTCGATCAATACATCAAGGTGGGGTACAATCCTGAAACCATTGAGAAACTGCGCCAGCATGTCAGTCAGGTAACGACCGAAGCCGATGCGAAAGGCAAGCAGCTTTTGTCCATGCAGGGCTCTTTATTTGGGCAGCGTGACCTGGCAGATTTTGCTGATTATGACGAGGCTTACCATCAGCTTATCCTCGATATTGTGGCCCAGCAACTGGTCTCGACTAATCTGGTACTGAACGATACGTCCAGCAGCCGTGTGGTGGTGAAACGGATTTTCGTCGATGGCGGCTTCGGAAAAAACCCGATTTACATGAACCTCCTCGCCCGCGCTTTTCCTGACCTGGATGTGTATGCCGCGTCTGTAGCTCAGGCGTCGGCATTGGGAGCAGCATTGGCTGTACATCATCACTGGAATGCACTGCCCATGCCTACCGATTGCGTTGAGCTCAAAAAGTATACGGGGCCCGTTGTCGCTTAAATTGTTTTAGGTAACTTTTTTAATATGACTAATAAACCGCTTTCTGGCGGCCTTAGGTTGTTATGGCTGTTTGTTGCATTCACTGTACAGGCGCAGAAACTTCCTGCCAGGAAGGAGATTCTGGCAAAAATGACGCTGGCTAATGCCTACTTCATGGCAACGTGGCCCGATCCCGGTCAGGAAATCGTAACCAACAAAACACGCCCCAGTAACATCTGGACGCGGGCCGTCTATTACGAAGGGCTGATGGCTCTGTACAGAATTGATAAAAAGAAACCTTGTTATGATTACGCTCTCGAGTGGGGCGAAAAACACCAGTGGGGCTTGCGAAGCGGTGTCAATACGCGTAATGCGGATGACCAGTGCTGCGGCCAGACCTACATTGACCTTTATCAGTTTGATAAAAAGCCCGAACGACTGCACGACATTAAAGCGTCCATCGATGCGATGGTGAAGAGCGATAAAGTTGATGACTGGAACTGGGTCGATGCCCTGCAAATGGCGATGCCCGTGTTTGCACAGCTAGGCGTGCTGGAGAACGACCGGAGCTATTTCGAGAAGATGTACCAGCTATACATGTACTCGAAAACCCGACACGGCGGCAATGGGCTTTATAATCCAAAAGACGGGTTATGGTGGCGGGATAAGGATTTTGTGCCGCCCTACAAAGAACCAAACGGAAAAGACTGCTACTGGTCGAGGGGGAACGGTTGGGTCGTGGCTGCGCTGGTTCGGGTACTCGACATCTTACCGAAAGACGCTCCCCATCGCGACGAGTATGAGAAAACGTACCTTGAGATGATGCAAGCTCTGCCACCCCTGCAACGAACGGATGGCTTCTGGAATGTGAGCCTGCACGACCCGGCCAACTTCGGTGGCAAAGAACTTACCGGAACGGCCCTGTTCACCTATGGAATGGCCTGGGGGATTAACCACGGCTTGCTGGACGGCAACGTCTACAAACCCATCATCACCAAAGCCTGGAATGCCATGGCTACCGAATCGGTTCACCCGAATGGTTTTCTGGGGTATGTGCAGGGAACGGGCAAAGAGCCCAAGGATGGTCAGCCGGTAACCTACGACAGCAAGCCCGATTTTGAGGATTATGGCCTGGGCTGTTTTCTGCTGGCCGGTACGGAATTGTATAAACTGAAACAATAGGAACACGGATGTAACGGATCAGGACCGCTGTTTATAGCCGTTCTATCTGCTATTTCTGTGTTAATACCAATGAAACCCGATGATGGAAGAAGTAGCGTTTACGATGAAATTAAAGCCGGGCGTTGAGGCCGAATACCAGCGCCGTCATGACGAAATTTGGCCCGAGTTAACCCAGGCCCTACTAGAGGCTGGTATTCGGGATTATTCCATTTACCTCGACCGGAATACAGGAACCCTGTTCGCAGTTCAGAAACGACTGCCCAACCACACCACCGCCGATCTGCCCGGATTGCCCATTATGAAGCGCTGGTGGGCCTACATGGCCGACTTGATGGAGACGAATCCGGATAATTCGCCCGTGGCGACCCCACTGGAACGAGTGTTCCATCAGCATTGATCAAGTAATGTAAACCAGCTATGTTTTATCAAGGGTACATTCCTGTGAGTAGGTACCGTTGCGTTGTGCATTTTTGAGATATGAAAAAATATTTGATCCCCTTCATTGCCTTTCTTGCCTGTACGCTTCAAGACCTTAGGGCGCAACCTACCAGCCCGGCCGTTCTGAAAAGTGAATTCATTTATGAACAGGCTCCCTTCCCGGAATGCCACGCATCTACCATTGCGGAAACATCGCAGCAGGGCTTGATAGCTGCGTGGTTTGGTGGGACGCGTGAGCGGCACCCGGACGTGGGCATCTGGGTAAGTCACCGGTTAGGTTCAGGCTGGACAACGCCCGTTGAAGTGGCTACCGGTGTTCAACCGGACGGCAAACGGTTCCCCTGCTGGAACCCGGTCTTGTTTCAGGTACCTAAAGGTGAGTTGCTGCTGTTCTACAAAGTTGGACCCAGCCCGTCCACCTGGTGGGGGATGCTGAAACGGTCGGCAGATGGCGGGAAGACCTGGTCGGCGGCCGAACGGTTGCCGGATGGAATTGCCGGACCGATCAAGAATAAACCGGTTTTGCTGGCTTCGGGCGTGTTGCTGTGCCCCAGCAGTTCTGAAGACCATAACTGGCGGGTTCATTTTGAGCAAACCAGCGATTGGGGCAAAACCTGGCAGCGAACCGAAGCGATCAACGATGGTGTGAACGACGGCGCTATCCAGCCCAGTATCCTGTTTCATCCCGGCGGGCTGTTACAGGCACTTTGCCGAAGTCAGAAAACGGGTTTCATAGCGGAAACCTGGTCGAAAGATGGGGGGAAAAGCTGGTCTCCGTTAGAAAAAACGACCCTGCCTAACCCAAATTCCGGAACGGATGCTGTTACCCTCGCCGACGGTCGGCAGGTATTGGTGTACAATCCGGTTTCACCGACACCTGGGAAGTCAGGTGGCCTGCGTACCCCGCTGGAAGTCGCTATTTCGGCCGACGGTAAAGTCTGGAAGACACTGGCTGTGCTCGAAAATACCCCCGGTGAGTACTCCTATCCGGCGGTTATCCAAACCGCCGATGGCCTGCTTCAGATTACTTATACCTGGAAACGCCAGCGAATTAGACACGTTGTGATTGATCCGAAGAAAGTGTCTTAGCTAATAGGTTATAGCACTTCCCAATGAAGCTGTATAAACTTTTACAAATTGACCCCAAACAAGCGCGTTTTTGTCATTCCGACGAAGGAGGAATCTTCGGTAATTACTGCACACCTCCTCACTCGACGATTCCTCCTTCGTCGGAATGACAAAAACACCGTCAAGCTTAAATCTCAAATAGGATTGATGGTAATCTGTTGATTATTAAGTGGTTGTAATTTAAATTTACCTTTTTTTTGATAATTTTTGAAACGAGATAGGGGTGAGGTTCAACTTGGTTGTCATTCAGCAAAAACAAATACAACCAGTTGTTATGAAACCAACGTCCAACCCATTATTCAGTCTCATTTTAATCGCTTTGTTACTCAGCTTAGCCAGCTGTTCACTAATCCGCGAGGATGCCGGACCCTATCAGGGTGATACACAAACGTATGCTTTCACCGGATTCGACCGGGTCGATATGGGGAGTGCTTTTAACATCACCGTACAGCAGGGAAACACCTTTTCGGTAGTGGTAGAAGGCGACCGGCGAAATCTGAATGACCTTGATGTGTATACGCGGAATGGTACGCTCTATGCCCGGTACCGAAACCCCCGTCGGAGGGAGTACCAAACTGCGTTTACAATTACAATGCCAACGCTCCGGGCTGTTGATTTTTCCGGTGCCAGCCGCTCGACGGTGCGTGGTTTTTCTAACATAGAAAACCTCGACATCGCCTTATCGGGTGCTTCTGAAAGTCAGGTTTCGGCTCCGGCCAGTCGGCTGAATGTTGTCTTGTCCGGTGCTTCTGTCCTGCGGTTGACCGGACAGGGAACTTCCCTCACGAGCGACCTGTCGGGTGCATCGTTAATACAGGCATTTGGCTACCCCGTAGATCAGGCAAATGTAGTCGTTTCGGGGGCCAGTAAAGCAAACATCAATGTGGGCACCTCACTGGTAGTCAAGGCCAGTGGTGCCAGCACCGTACGTTATCGGGGTACACCAACGGTGCAGCAACAACTGAGTGGTGCCAGTTCAGTACAGAAAGAATAAGGTATTGGTTAACGGCCGAATAAATAACCATTGATTGACAGGCAGTTCTACAAGAAACGGGACTTTACTCAAAATTGAGTAAAGTCCCGTTTCTTGTAGAACTGCCTGTCAATTACGGCTGAACGGCTGCTGTGCTGTCCGCCTTTTTCTTGGCTTCTTCTTTGTTTTTCTTCTTAAAGAAACCGCGCAGCAGGAAATTACTTTGAGCCGCTTTAAGGTCTTCATTGAGTAAAACCGATCCCTGACTTAAATTCTTCAATGTAGTTCGGAGATTGGCAGCCGTTTCCTGGTCGGTTAGCAGCACGCCCAGTGGGCTGTTCGTATTGTTCAGCTTTTCCGAGGCCCGGTTCAGGTTTTGGGACGTTTGTCCCAGCGTAGCTACCGTCGTATTAGCCGATTTAGCCGCGCCCTCCAGTGAAGCTGCGGAGCGGCTCAGACGTCGAAAAATGGTAGTATCGGTCACTAATTCGTGCGCCAGCGTTCCTTTCGTATTCAGGCGGGCGGCAAACTGCGAAACAGAGCCCGTCATTTTTACCGTGTTGCCCGAAGCCACTTCCAGATTACGCATAGCCTTTTTGAAATTCTCGGCTACCAACGAATCGGTCAGAACAGCACCTACGGTGCCTTTCCCGCGCCGGAGATTACCAACCAGTTCCTTAAAATCATTGGTTACTTTGAGCAGGTTGTTATTGTTTTCCTGCAGCGTTGCCATGATCTGGTCGGAACTCAACGCGGCCGATGTTTTAATCCGGTCGCCGTCTTCAACTTCCGGGTGGCTGGTAGTACCGCCCGCAATGACCACGATCTTGTTGCCGATCAGCCCGTCGGAGCTGATCGTTGCGTCGGCGTCTTTCCGGATGTACTGTTTCGAACTTTCCTCAATGTTCATGTCCACTTCAACCTGCGCATTGCCGTAAAAGCTGATTCGCTTAACAGTGCCAATCTTTACGCCCGAAAACCAGACGTTGTTTCCCACTTTAAGGCCACCCACGTCTTTAAAAACAGCCATGAGTTTAAAGCTTTTTGTAAAACGTTTTTGTTGACCGCCCAGTACAAACACCCCGGCAACGAAAATGATGATGCCCAGCAGGACAAAGATGCCAACGACAACGGAGCGTTTGTTCGATTCTGTACTCATTGAATAGGTTTGATTTTAATGTACGGTATACTGTTTATAGTAGTGAATGTTATAAACCGTATACAGAAAACTGGAAACGTGCCAGACTGTTTAATTCACAAACTTGTAATTGTAAAACTGCTGTATCCGCTCATCAGGGTCGGCGAATACCTCGTCAAACGGACCTACCCGCTCAAATTTCCCGTCGAGCAGCATAGCCACCCGGTCGCCGGTAGTTTTGGCACAGGTCAGGTCGTGGGTAATGATGATTGACGTAGCCCCAAATCGCTCCCGGACTTCATTGATGAGGTTGTTGATCTCGATACTTGTAATCGGGTCCAGCCCGGCCGTGGGCTCATCATAGAGCATAATATCAGGCTTCAGGATGAGCGTCCGGGCAATACCAATCCGTTTTCGTTGCCCGCCCGATAGCTCGGCCGGCATCTGGTTGATTGTTTGGGAAAGGCCCACGTCGTCCAGTGCTTCTTCGACGGCCTTATCAATTTCTCCGCGGCTCAGGTTCCGGACGTTCCGCACCAGTGGAAATTCGAGGTTTTCGCGGATGCTCATGCTGTCGTACAGGGCACTGCTCTGAAACGAGAAGCCCACTTTCTGCCGGAACAAGTCCAGTTCTTTACCCTGCAAGGTTTCGACATCCTGTCCGAGCACAAGGATTTTGCCTGCATCGGGTTTGAGCAGGCCAACCATGAGTTTGATCAACACCGATTTACCCGTTCCCGACCGCCCCAGTACGGCTACATTTTCGCCCCGGCTTACCTCCAGATCGACTCCTCGCAGGACGTGAAGATCACCGAAAGACTTTCGAAGCCCTTTAATTGAAATTACAGATTCAGTAGATGGTGTCATTGTATATAAGAGCGCTTTCACTTTTGATCAACTTCCCCGAATGGCGCCTACAATTTGCAGGGAGAGGAGTTCTTCGATAAACACTAAAAACATAGAGGTAACGACGGCTGAGTTTGCCGCTTTCCCAACACCTTCCGTGCCTTTCGATGAGTGATAGCCTTTGTAGCAACCCACCATGCCAATGGTAAAACCAAAAACAATTGATTTAAGTACGGAGGCAAAAATATCCAGGTAAGTGATCGCGCCAAAAACCTCCTGCATGAACGACGTAAAGCTTGTCTGCTCGTTCTGGTTGACGTTGATGTACGCGCCAATCAGGCCCACAAAAATGGTGTACATCGTTAGCAGCGGAATGGTAAACGATGTGGCCAGAACACGGGTAACGACCAGAAATTTGAAGGGGTCGGTGCCGGAAACTTCCATGGCATCGATCTGCTCGGTTACGTTCATCGACCCCAGCTCGGCTCCAATGCTCGATCCCACTTTGCCCGCAGCAATAAGTGCCGTTACGAGCGGCCCCAGCGCCCGAACGATGGCGATGGCTATGAGTGAGGGCAGCCATGATGTAGCACCAAATTCGGATAGAGACGGGCGGGATTGGTTCGTGAAGACAATACCCGTGATGAAGCCCGTTGTGGAGATCAGCAGCAACGAGCGAAAGCCGACTTCGTAACACTGACGAACAATCTCTTTAAATTCGTAAGGAGGCAAGAGAGCTTCCCGAAAGAAACGGCCCACAAAGGACGAAACATCCGCTAAGCCAAGTAAAAATCTATCAAGCCGCCGGGTAACAACGGGCCGATCTGAAGCACGACCAGTAGTTTTTGTAGTATCAGACTGCATTCAAAAAATGGAGGGAAAGCCGACGGGATACGCCCTGCCGGATGTAGAGGTATAACTGATTTAGACGATTAGGGTTTTGGTTGAACTTGAGTTAATCGGTTTGCCATGACTTTTCCGACTAAAAATTGCCTCAGCGGTAAAAAAACTGTGCAAATGTGCCTTTTTTTTAATGAAATAGTCTCATCAGGAATCTATCAAGAGAAACCGGTGGGAAAGGAACATAAAAAAACGACCTTTGTAGCCCATATGACCCGTCTGCCGATGGGTTGGCCAGTTGCTTATGATTACCATTGGACGAATAAATACCCTGACAGCCCTGCGCGAAACAAGCGTTGGCTACTTCCTGGGCGACCTGTCTGACCGACGGACGCAGGATTTTAATAACGATTTACTACTTCCGAATAAATACGTTCCCGACACACTTTCGGTCGATGATGATATCGATGTGTTCGTATATACCGATTCGGAAGATCGGCCGATTGCGACGACCCTGACGCCCGCCATTCAGCGGGATGAGTTTGCCAGCCTGGAAGTCGTTGCCGTGACCAGTGCGGGGGCGTTTCTGGACTGGGGACTGGAAAAAGACCTGCTGGTACCCCACCGCGAACAGGCCCGCCCTATGGAAGTGGGCCAGTGGTACGTGGTATTCATGTATCTTGATGAGAGCACTAACCGGCTGGTGGCGTCGAGTAAAGTAAGCCGATTTCTGGACGAGGATGTACGAGACCTGCAGGTTGGCGATGAGGTGCAGCTGCTGGCTTACGAACTTACCGATCTGGGCGTCAATGTAATCATCAACAACCGGTATAAAGGGTTGGTATACAGCAATGAGATATTTCGGACAGTCCGCCCCGGCGATCCGCTGATCGGCTACATAAAGAATATTCGGGACGATAACCGGGTAGATGTAAGCCTGCAGCGGACAGGTTACGAAAACGTGGAGCCGAATGCCCGGCGGATTCTGGCTACGTTGAAAGCCGAAAATGGATTTCTTCCCCTTACGGATAATACCTCGCCGGAAATAATCTATGAAACCCTCGAAATGAGCAAGAAGACGTTCAAGAAAGCCATTGGCACCCTCTACCGGGAGCGTAAGATCGTTCTGGAAGAGAAGGGTATCCGGTTGGTTTAACGACTGAAGAAAAGAAGGGTTAACCACAAAGGTCACAGAGGACTATTTCTCTGTGGCCTTTGTGGTTAACCCTTCTTTTTCTCAAAATGGAGGGCTTTGTGTACTAACTGGCACGTTCCAGAACGAACCGGTTAAACGGATGGTAAGCCGTTTGCGTTTCGGGGGTCAAAAAAGACGAATAATCATCCGGGCGAGACAGGATCTCTTTATAAAGCAGCACTCGATATAGATAATACCGGGTTTCGCGCGGCAGAGTCATCCGGTAGTAGTCACGGTGGTCGTTCCGTTTAAGCTGATTTTTCATATAGCCCGGCCCGACATTGTAGGCCGCAGCGACCAGCGACCAGGAACCCAACTGGTCGTACAATTTTCGCAGATACCGGCAGGCAGCAACAGTAGCTTTCTGAACATTGAACCGCTCATCTGTTTTGCCGCTTACCTTGAGCCCCAGCGCACGGGCGGTACCCGGCATCAACTGCCAGTAGCCTGCCGCCCCGGCCCGCGAAACAGCTTTGGGTCGTAAGGCACTTTCGGCAAGCGGAACATACCGAAAATCGTCCGGAATCTCATATTCCTCCAGTATTGGGTCGATAATCGGGAAAAAAGCCTCCGCCCGCTGGCGAAGATTACCTAAATCGCTGGAGTGACTCCGGAAAAGCGTGAACACATGCTTCCAGCGGTCAACAACATCGGTCTGGTCGAGGGGTAAACATTCACCACAAAAATTAACGTCGAGGAGCGGTAAGTCGGGCGCACTCGTTGTCGCAGGAACAAGCATCGTAGATACATCCGTCCGGCGAGTCAGGAGACAGGTCGCGTCAGACCGCGTTACTGCACTGGTTTTGGAAGGGTGAAAATTAGGGAGTGCCGAAGAGCCCACAGCGGGTGCAATCAGCTTGGCGGCAACCGTGACAGCCGGGCGAATGATGGCCATCAACAGAGGAAATCCTACTTTTTTCAACAAAACTAAATCAGGTTGGTAATTAGTCTATAACGAAACTAGGTTTTAATTAGTGCCTTGATAATCAATATTATATATAGGGATTGTTAATATGAAGCGGGAGTTTTGGCTGAAAGAATGGCGAACAAACTGAGTTCCACTAATTTAGAGGGGCAACTATAAAGTTAAATTTTGGGGGTCTTTCCTGGTAAAAAAGTGGTTAGGATCTCAGCACTGCCATTTCGTTAAAGACAGTGGACAGTGGTTGTCTCATCAGACCAATCAATTGGTTCAGCCGTGTAAACATTGCCGAAAATGTTGTTTATTGGGTGCTTTACACAAGACAACCTCAATTGAAAATGCCCTCGAAGTTAAGTCTCCTGTTCGTTCTCGTAAGCACCATTGCCGTTGCCCAAAAGAAAGTTACGCCCAAAGCCAGTCCGTACTTTCCAGCCGCGCATCAGTGGCTCCGCAAAACTCCCGCCGAGATGGGACTGTCGGGTGCCAAAATTCAGGAAGCGATTGCCTTTCATCGGGATAATGAGATAAAAAATCCCCGCAGTATGGAGCAGTCGCACTACCAGTCGTTCGGTAAGGAGCCGTTTGGCTACGCCGTAGGACCGTTTGCCGACCGGGGCGAACCCACCGGGGTCATTGTGTACAAAGGCTACATTGTGGCCGAATGGGGCGAACCCCAGCGTTGCGACATTACGCACAGTGTGACCAAAAGCTTTCTGTCGACCGTAGTTGGTTTGGCCGTCGATAAAGGGCTGATCCATAGCGTGAATGACACCGTTGCGGGCTATGTACCGCCAATCGAATTGTACAATCAACCCGTTACGCGCGTTGCCGACGACTTTGGTAAACCCGAATTGATTACCCCGTTTCAAACACCGCACAACCGCACCATTACCTGGGATCATATGCTGCGCCAAACCAGCGATTGGGAGGGGACACTCTGGGGCAAACCCGACTGGGCCGACCGCCCCGATCCGGATGCCGCCAAATGGCTGAACCGCAAACGTAATCTGCCCGGTGCGGTGTATGAATATAACGACGTTCGGGTAAATGCCCTGGCTTTAGCCGCCACCAGCGTCTGGCGCAGACCCCTCCCGCAGGTGCTGAAGGAAAACGTGATGGACCCAATTGGAGCATCGAACACCTGGCGCTGGGCGGGCTACCGCAATTCATGGATCGTGCTGGACGGGCAAGCCGTGCAATCGGTCAGCGGGGGTGGCCACTGGGGCGGGGGTATGTTCATCAACGCGCTGGATATGGCCCGCTTTGGGCTGCTAACGCTGAATAAAGGCAACTGGAACGGAAGGCAGCTCATTTCGGAGCAGTGGATTAACCAGTCACGTACGCCGACACCGGCTCAGCCTACCTACGGCTACATGAACTACTTCCTAAACACGGATCAGAAACTGTTGCCATCCGCATCAGCCACCAGCTATTACCATCTGGGCAATGGAACGAATATGATTTATGTCGATACGGAGCATGACCTGGTTATGGTGGTTCGCTGGATTGATACAAAAGCGATGGATGGCATCGTGAAACGCGTACTGGATGCCTTCCAGAAGTAGTACCAGCCTATACATTTCATCCCTTTAACACCATGAATCGACCGCTACAAATCGTTGCAACTACGTTTTTTGTCGTAACCTCCCTATCAGGCAAGGCGCAGACAGTACGCGATAAAATGCTGGCGCGGGCCAATGAACTTTCGTTAAAAACGCCTTACAAAGGTCCGCCGGGCGATGCATTGTCGCACCACACCTCGGGTTACGCGAAGATCATGTGTTCGGCCGTGTTCATTACGGGACTGAAGCCCGATTTTGCGGCTGAAAATGTGGGTTATTTCACGAGTCCGTACGAAGAGCGGGCTAAAGTCGGGAAGCCCGTTGTCGATTATACCCGTAAATCGGTGTCAATCACCCTGCCGAATGGCATCACCCGAACGGCCATCTACACCGGTGATCAGGGCTGTGTAACCCTGCCCGAAGGACAAACCTCGTTGGCCTATAAACCGGTAAAAGTACCGCGTCATCTGCCTGACGCGGCCAAAACGCCCTGGCCCATGGGCGATGTGCTGCCAACGGGACCTATGCCCGCGGAAGTTGATATGGCTAAGGTGAAGCAGGCTATCAATGCCGCCTTTGAGCCCGCCGAGGCACAAACGGCGGCATTTGTGGTCACGTACAAAGGCCGGGTCATTGCCGAACGCTATGGCGAAGGCATCACGAAAGATACCCCGCTGGAAAGCTGGTCGATGGGCAAAAGCCTGTCGGCTACTTTGTTGGGTATCCTCATTAACAAGGGTGTGTATACACTCGAACAACCGGCACCCATTCCGCAGTGGCAGGGCCAAGGCGATCCCCGGGCCAAAATCAGAATCATGGACATTATGCACATGTCCAGCGGCTTATACTGCCGGGCACCACAGGACCCCGATTATGACCCTGCCCTTGGCTACCCCGACCATTTGTACCTCTATACCGATGCGGGTAATTCATTCGACTACGCAGCTAATCTGCCCCAGCAATGGTTGCCCAATACAGTAGGGCGCTATCGGAATTCGGACCCTGTGCTGACCAATTACCTAAATCGCCTGGGTATTGAGAAAATGGGTGAGGTATATCATACGTTTCCGCAACGTGCCTTGTTTGACAGGATCGGGGTGCGTACGATGGTCATGGAAACGGACCCCCACGGCAATTTCCTGACCCAGGGCTATGAGTTTGCATCGGGTCGGGACTGGGCCCGGCTGGGTAATCTGTACCTGCAGGATGGCGTCTGGAACGGCGAGCGGATTCTGGCTCCCGGCTTTACCAAATTTGTGAGCACGCTGGCCGAATCCTGGGTTGCCGACGGTCGGCCCATTTACGGCGGTCTGTTCTGGATCAACGGCGATGGTGCCCGGCCCATTCCCAAGGAGGCTTATATGATGTTGGGTGCGGGTGGCCAATCCGTGGCAATTATTCCCTCGCATGAACTGGTTGTAGTTCGGCTGGGGCATTACAAAGGGGCCCAAGCGGGCGGCAAAGCATTAAATAAAGCCTATGCGCTGCTTATGGAAGCGGTACCCGCCACAAAAAAGTAAACGGGTACGTAGCCCGATGAATGTAGCTGAACGCGATCTGTTGGAAGTCAACCAACTTATCAATCTGTTTGATGTAGAAAAGCTGGCTGCGGAGCGAATGACACCCATGGCCTATGAATATGTAGCCAGCGGAGCCGCCGATGAGTTTACGCTTCGCTGGAACCGGCAGGCGCTGGATGCACTGAGGCTCAACACGCGGGTACTCGTGGATGTGAGTCGGATCGACACGCGGGTTTCCCTATTCGGACTCGATCTGGCTTATCCCATCCTCATTGCGCCAACGGCCTATCACAGAACCATGCACCCCGAGGGTGAGCTGGCTACCGCCCGGGGTGCCGGAGCCGCCGAAGCTCTCTATGTGGTCAGCTCATTTACAACCACCCCCCTGGGCGACATTGCCTCGGTGGCAACGCAGCCGCTCTGGTTTCAACTTTACGTGAGCGACGATCGGGAACGGACAAAAGCGTTAGTGCAGGAAGCCGAAGCGCACGGCTGCCGGGCGCTTTGTGTGACGGTCGATACACCCGTTGCGGGCGTTCGAAACCGGCAGCAACGGGTCAACTTCGCCATGCCGGAGGGCATACGAACGCCCCACATGGCCGATGCCTTCGCGCTCACGAAGTCGCTGACCTGGAACGATGTCGACTGGCTGCAATCGTTCGCGAAAATCCCAATTCTGCTCAAGGGAATTCTGCATCCCGACGACGCCGAAATCGCCGTGCAGGCAGGCGTATCCGGCATTGTCGTCTCGAACCATGGTGGACGTAATCTGGATACGGTACCAGCCACCATTGAGGCCCTTCCGCGTATAGCCGAACGGGTAGCTAAACGCGTGCCCATTTTGATGGATGGCGGCATACGCCGGGGCACCGATGTCGTCAAAGCCATTGCCCTGGGTGCCAATGCGGTGTTAGTCGGTAAACCCATCTGTTTTGGCCTGGCCTATGGCGGGGCTGCGGGCGTCGCAAAAGTGCTCACCATTCTCCGGACCGAATTGGAATTGACAATGGCCCTCACCGGCAAAGCCACCCTGGCCGATATTGACCAATCCGTAATCTGGCGGTAGAGAGAGGGAGGGTTTGACAAAAATTACATCAATGTTAATGCAGATTTTGTATTCATTATGCTAATTTTTGTTTATAATTGAAAGTCCAATTATAAGCGAGCGCTAAATGCTAACCAACTGGTAAATAGTGCATTAACATTTAGTGGTTTTGCGTATAATAACATGTTGGGTGAATCGGCCATAAAGTGCTTGTGTGCCGGGTTGTGGGCGACAGGTTGCAGGCCGCAGAGGTCAGGTTTTGGCTTCCATTTCCGGGTTTCGGCTGACAAGTCGAACGCCTTAGTTAGGCAGCATTAGGCTTGCGCTTTCAGGTTGTGGTCGACAGTGTAAACGTCCCGACAAGCAAAGCCTTAGTACAGTAATACAAAACGTAAAGTGCGTATTTTGCATAAAAAGTGCGGCAGCCTGCGAGTTATAGGCAGTAGCTTACCAACAATCATCTAAAAAATATCTAAACAAATTTAAATTATGAGTAAACTCTGCAATTATTCTGCGTTTTACGTAAGTGAGCCATTCCATGAGTCACCTCTTAGTGCTCATGCAACTAAAGATTTTTGTTATTATAACATGCTAAAAGCATGGAAAGGTTTAGATAATTCATTCCCTTTTAACAATTCTCATGATACAACATATAATGTTCGAGATAGTAGTGATTGGGAAACTACTCTTAAACCAAGACTTCGACAAAGACTAAGAAATTCAAGAAATATTATCTTGTTTTTAAGTGACTACACCTCAAATTCAAGGGCTTTAAGAGAAGAAATTGATTATGGAATTAATACACTTAATCTTCCTGTCATTGTAATTTATCCTGACTTGAAAACAAAGGAAGACCTGCTTACATATGATAAAAATAATTTAAACAATATTGTTAAAAATTTATGGAATAAATTGCCAGTTTTTAGAGATTCTAAGTATAAGGTGCCTGTACTACATGTTCCAATGAACAAGGATTTAATACGTAATGCTTTAAATAACTCAGCTTTTAAAGTTGATACTAGTGGCAAGCCTAATGACTATTTTTATAATCACTAATTAGAATGAAAGTTAATTTTTTTGACAAAGGGGTAAGAAATAAGTTTTGGGTATATTTTTCAATAATATCTGGAATATTATCATTTGTATTACTTTTTAATATTATACCTGATGAACACAAAGAATATTTAAAGTATTTCGGCTATTTATCATTTGTTATTTTAATTATAGCATATATAATAATTTGGTATATAGCCAATAAACTTACGGATATTAATATTGATATTGATGGTAGTAATGTAAATGTAAAATGTGGTGATTTATTTGCTGAGGAAGGTCTTAAGGTTATTCCATTTAACGAATATTTTGACACTTTAGTAGACGAGAAAGTAATATCTTCTAAATCGCTTAATGGTATTTTCATTAATAAACATTTTAGTGGGAGAGTCAATGAACTTGACGCCTTCATTACAGAAAATTTAGATGAATTAGATGTAATTAACTCTCAAAAATACAGAAGGTTAGGCGGCAAAAATGTACAATTTAAACTAAGCACAATTATAGTTTATGAAAAATTCATACTAACTGCATTTTCTAAATTTGATGAGCATAATAAAGCAACTTTAACAATGCCTGAATACATTGAATTCTTGATTAATTTTTGGGATAGAGTTAATCGTGTTTATGCTCAGAGGCCTGTTGCTGTTCCTGTCTTCGGTTCTGGAGTAACACGAATAAAAGAACACAAAAATATAAGTGATGAAGATTTATTAAAGATTATGCTTTGGACATTTAAATTAAGTGAAATGAAATTTAAGCACCCTGCTAAACTTACGATAGTAATTCATCAAGATAAAATTGGGCAAATAAATTTATTCAACATAAAATCTATTGAATTAGGTATATAATGACGTTACCTATTGCAGCAGTTTGGCAAAATTGCAGATTTGGTGCTAAATTTAATGGCGGTTCTTCGATTGAACTATTGTGCAAAACCGAACATTCGTGCTTCGATTTCCGCCACTTCGCCAAGCTTCAAAACGTTGAGGGCGCAAACAAGTAAAAAGTACGTCGTCATTGCTTCGTGTAGTCAGCTTGTCTGGCGACAGGTTGCTCGCCCCCGAAGGTAAGCATCTCAGCCCAACGAAGGCGAGGGTGTAAAGGTCGGAAGTACGTGCATTCAGTCAAGTAACTCATCCACCATCAGCCCTCGCGGGTGTTGGGTGATTCGGCCAGGTAAGTGGCGTGGGCGGGTTTCGTGCGACAGATTAACATGCTGATAGTGAGATTTTTTATTAGTTTGCCGCGTACCTGTTGATAAGTAAAAGTCTGGTGGACAGCACGTCTGCCAATGCGTTCCTGCCGACAGAGGAGCTTACCGACAATAAGCAAAGTACCAATGATAAACATTGAATTCCCATTACCATGAGCAGACCCTTTATAGTTAAATCCTTTTCTGAGTTCAGTAACGAAGAACTCGAGCAGCAAGTGCGTTCTGGAATAACTCTACAGCGAGTACTCAAAGGCATCCTAATCGCGTTGTCTTTAGTGTTTTTCCTCCACGCTTTTAAGGGGGATTTGTTCACTAGTGACCTAGAAACTACTAACCGAATTTTACTTTATTGCGGTTTAGGCTTAGTTTGTTTTGGTAGTTTAACTATAGGTATCTCTGAGTCGTCGCTTCGTATAAATGCAGAATTAGCTGTAAGAAAAGAGGCTGCATTACGAGCATCGTAATCGGGTCTGTGGTGGGGTGTTACTTCTGACAGGAATCACTTGGAGTGCGACGGGGCACCCAATTCAAACAAGGTGAAAAGGTCAGCTGCACGTATCGTGCGTTTTGTCAAGTTGCTTACAAAACCATCAGAACTCATGGTCGTTTGGTGGCGGGTCCAAAAAGGGCGTTCAAGGCGGGTGCCGGTTGACACGGGAAACGGTCCAGTGAGCGAAATGATAAGATGATGAATCACTATCCGGCGCACTTTAAAAGACTGTTTAGCCTCGTTGCTTTACTTTCTTTGATTTATGCCAGCGTCGAGATTTTTTTAGCGAAAGACCTTTGTGACATCAAGAACTTACTTCATTTTTTACCATTTATTGCCGTATCTCTGTATTATACGTTCGGCTAATTTTATTCTCCTATTGATTTCGATGATAATTTCTACTACAGAAAAAACCGGGAAGACAAAATACCACTTTCATCAATTAAATCAATCAAACTAACATGGCTGACAAACCAGCACCATGTTCGCTATTAAGAGATAACATACTTAGCTGACGAGCTAAAGTCCGTGAGGGTTCTACCCTCCACCTTAGAGGGTAGTTTCGCCAGATTTATCGAAGCCGTCAAAGAAGCAAACCCATCTGTTGACACTGACATTTTTAAATTATAGTTTGGCTTCTTGCCCGGAGTATTTTGGAAGCCTAACAAAAGCTAAAATCACAAGGCAAGTTTCAGGCGATAGGCAGCGCATCCTGTACGACAGTTTGCAGGCAAAATAAATGAGTGTGTAAACCCAGCAACTACCTTTCTTGGTTTTAGTTACTTACTCATTCATCAGCCCTCTTGGTCATTGGCTGGCCTACCAAAGTCGTAGCTTTTAGTACAAGCTTCTGGGCGCAAAAAGTAAATGCTCCTGGTAGATAGATTGCTATTATTTTAACGGTTAAATCTTATACAGACAATACGGGTTTTTTTTTGTTGACTGTAGCGTTGCGATCTAAAGGCACGGATTATTTAGTAACGAAAGAAGGAAGACAAAAGATTATCGGCACATCTGATTTTAAAGGGCATACATTAAGGTTCGACAATTAGATTAATAAATATCAGCCAACGGAAAAGTTACAAGTTGGATTAATCAGTTCAGTCGTAACCACAGGTGTTGTGTATTTTGCCGATATATCGCTACTTGTAGCGTAGTTAGTTAGGCGGGCGTCCTAAAAAGTAAATTGTGATTAATGGACTACACAATAACTTGGCAATGTGTATACTAAACTGTAAGTCTTTCAGGTACGTTTTATGCTCGTCGCTATTATGTCTTGCTTTAACTATACAGGCACAGAAGCAACGTATTCTGGTTGACACTGACTTAGGCGTTGAGTTAGTGAACGCCCTTAACGTTCAAAACTCACCTGAGTTTCTTAAGGACTCGACAGCAGACCCTTATATGTACCGCATAACTCGTCTGATGCGGATTAGCTACAATTATTTTGCACCATTCCGGCAACATGAGGCTGTAAAACGTACCCTTTGGATGACTGATAAGTTAGGAACGGGGGTTTATTTACTTCCGCTTTTTTACACAGGATTCCCCAACCCACGCCGACATTCACCCATATCACCGGAAATCTTACAAGCTGTTCATGCTAATGCGGATTCAGCCCAATACCTGGTTGAAGATTATATTCAACTGGTCAGTCAGTTCTACAAGGATGCCAAGTTTGGTGCTTTTCAACGACAGTATCATGCTGTCTATGCAATGGCGTTAGCGCAGGTAAAGCAGAATCTGCCTTCCCCTGATTTCATTCCGCAGATGGAATCTTATTACGGGGCCAGAAAAGCAGCCTATCGTATTGTTATAAATCCTTTTTTCAAAGCCGAGTGGGGAATGGCCTGGTAAGTGCTTACACCCAATGGGGCAATTGCTAACCAAATTGCAGCCCCCTTAAAAGAACAGTTGTTACAGAATGGATTGGTAATTGATACTGGTTTCGATGATCCCGATGCGATCAGAAATTTATCTGTACACGAGTTTGGTCATACTTTTGTCAATCCGCTTACGGCCCTGCCCACCTTTGCGTCGAGTATTGCAGCCTACAAGCACTTATTTCGACCTATTTCGGGACAAGCTCAATATAGTGATTGGGAGACTTCATTTAACGAACATCTGGTTCGGGCTGGCGAGATACGAATCGCACAAAAGCTTAAAAGACCCGATGTCATGGAGAAACTCCGCACAGCCTATGCTAACTGGATGTATCTTCCTTTTTTTACAGCCCAATTACAGCGTTATGAGTCGAACCGAAAAAAGTATCCAACATTGGCGGTGTTTCTACCTGATTTGATCGCGGCTTTATCATCAATACCAGAGTGAGCAATCAGTTGGCAGCATTGTCAGTATATCGTGTTTCGCTCTGCGTGGGTACGTCGTGGGCGACAAGACAACTAAAGTGAATAAGAATGGAAACCAGAAGTAGTACATCTGACGGGTCCGACATTTTGAGCAACGGACCCTTTTATCACGGAACGAAAGCGGATTTGAAGATTGGGGATCTGCTCACAGCAGGGTTCAGGTCAAATTATAATCCCGAAATCATAATGAATCATATTTATTTCACTGCCCTGGTTAATGGGGCGGGGCTTGCCGCAGCCCTAGCCAAAGGTGATGGAAATGAACGCGTTTACATTGTTGAGCCGACAGGAAGTTTTGAGAATGACCCCAATGTTACAGATAAAAAATTTCCAGGCAATCCAACCCGCTCGTACCGAAGTCTGGCACCGTTGAAAATCGTTGGCGAAGTCACCGATTGGGTGAGACTAACACCGGACGAACTACAGACGTGGCGCGAAAACATAGCAAGAATTAATGCGGATCCAACAGCAGAAATTATAAACTAAGGGTTCTGTAGTTCGTTTGGCGTGGGCAGGTTGCCGGGCTACAGGCAGCGGGCTGAAGGGTTAATTCAACAGGTCGCGGAAGCAAGCCAACTGCCCTGACAAGGCAGCGTTTAGGTTTATTTAGCAGCTTTGGGGCGAAAAGTGATTTCGGGGACATGGATTCAGGACAAATCATGAGCGTCTAACTCGTTGACGTTATTTTCAGTGACTTTTCCGGCAAACTCTTTCGTTCTTAATGTGGTAATTTTGGACGTTACTATCCAATTCCCCGGCGGCATCCGAAGTGCTAATATCAGATAGGGTTAAAATCAGCAAAAAATGAAAATTTGTGTTTACTGCGCTTCAAGTGCAAAGGTTGATCGCATCTATTTTGATGCAACCGAAAAATTAGCAATCGAACTTGTCAAGGCTTCTATTGACGTTGTGTATGGGGGCGGGGCCGTTGGGTTAATGGGTAAGCTTGCGGATACGGTTATAGCGAATGGAGGGAGGATTAAGGGTATTATGCCCAAATTCATGAATGACGTCGAATGGGCGCATAAGCAAGTGGTTGATTTTGAGTTTACCGATACCATGCACGAACGGAAAGCTAAATTTTTACAAGACATTGACGGACTGGTAACGTTGCCCGGTGGAAGTGGAACACTCGAAGAACTCCTGGAAGCAATTACACTCAAGCGGCTCGGGCAGTTTACGAAACCGATCATTATTCTAAACACCAACGGATTTTATGACCCATTACGGACAATGCTTGAGAAGTGTGTTAGTGAAAATTTCATGCACGAGAAGCACCTGGACATGTGGTCGTTTGTTGACCATCCGGAAGAGGTGATCGAAAGCCTCGTCAATGCACCCGTTTGGGATGAGAAGGCAATAACCTTTGCTACGAATAAGTAAGTTTGTTTTCACTTACCATGACGTAGTCGCCCGAAAACCGTTTTAAGCGTTGCATGTAGTGAGAAAACAGTACGTTCCGTCTCGCCGTAATGTTGCTACTGTCAATCGAATTACTGTTAGTTCACTATAACGGTAAGAACTTGCTGGACCTGATCGGGAACTGCCGGAGCCAGATGAGGCACACACCGAGCCATAAACCAACTGAAAAAATTAGCAACCATTCACCAATATGGGGTAGGTAACTGCCTGCCTGTTGACACATTGATTCAGCGACCAGGGCACTTTCTGTCAGTAAAAAAAATAGTGTGATCAGGCGTATTGCCAAGACAGAACGGTGAATGTACCCTTGTTGGATTGCCCAGGCCAATAGAAAAAACGTGATGACGCCAATGAACACCAGATGCAGGTAGGCAATAACCAGATTGCGTTGCGTATACGCCAATAGGGTAGCCCAGGGTAGCACCGACAGGAGTTGTAGCAACAGCTTCAGGCCAAAACTCAGAAAAGCCAGTCTGGCAAGCGCATGCGTCTGCGGTTCAAGATGCTGGGTTAAGGTAACTCGTCTTTGCCAGAGCCACCACAGAAACCACCCTCCGGCACTCGCCTGGAGCAGGGCCGCCACACTCCCTGCCAGCCACACCCAAACGGGAGGCTCGGCCCATAAGGCCGATAACACCAGGGTCCCGAAAGCCGACAGCGATAGCGCCCTGACGAAACGGTTACCATTCCTGGCGGAGGGCATCAGTTGCCAACTTTCAAGCCAACGGAACAGCAAGGCCAGACAGCCAAATACGAACCAGCCATTGTAGAGAAAGTGCAGGTAGAAATAGATGGACAACGGGTACCAGATCGTTTCCTGCATGTGTCGGACTTTGAGGATGCCAACCGCGTAGGGGCCAAGGGTCGATAAAACCAAAAAGTACAGCCCCCACCGAACGAGCGAAGCCGACAGACGTTTATTGGAACGCAGATCGCGCCAAAGACAATATGCCATGTAATAGGCAATAAAAACATGTAAAGTTGATGCTGCAATCGACCCGATGGCATAGCCCTGAATGGGAAAAAATACGAGCATACCCAGGATAGATACCTGAAACCCTAACCAGATTTTTCGATAGCTGGCTATCCGTTCTGCTGACCCGAAACTGGAAGCCAATGCCAGAAACAGGGCATTGAATGTCCAGCCCAGCAATACCACATGGGAGTGGGCGTGGAGTAAAAATGGATAGCTCAGACTGGCCACCGGGTAGACCAGCAGGTACCGGATCAACACGCCTATGCCGCCAGCCACGACCCACCAGCCCAACGCTGTTTTCCAGGCATTGGCTGGCGAGGGTGTGGGGTGGTAGTGTATCATGAATGATCCGCCGAAGGTAGAATGGGTAATCGTTTTAAGGATACAGCTTTAGTTTTCAAGGGCTATGGCCTTCGGAAACAGGATGTTATTCTCCAGATGAATGTGCTGCATCAAATCGGCTTCGAGCTCGGCAAGTTTGGCCAGCATCAGGCGGTGGGAGTTGCAGGCATCGACCGGGGGGGTGTAATCATTGGTAAACTCCCTAAGCTGGAATAGCAGCGACCCGGCATACTCGTGTTCGTGCTCCATACAGTCGACGGGGGCCTTGATGGATAAAGGTCGTACCGGCACGGACGCATCGGGGTTTCGTCTGAAAGCTGCCAGCTCTTTTATAATCGGGAAAAGCGCGACTTCCTCTTTCTGTAAGTGCGACAGCAAATCGGCTTTCAAGGCCAGATAGGCGTGCTCAACCAGATGAAGTGTCGGGTATCGGTCGCCGTGTTTGGCTGTTACTTTCAGGACAAGTTCTTCAATGAACGGCAGATTCGTGTAGAGGTACCCATGATGCACATTTAAAACATAATCGGCCAGAAAACCCAGTTCCCATTCATCAAATTGCTCGGCAGACCGACGTTCGTCGGTCGGGAGCTTATGTAATGCATCTAAAACCTCCTTTAGGGGTACGTCGGCCCGCACGCAGGCCTCAAACAGCGTACGTTTTCCATTGCAGCAGAAGTCAATGCCCAATCGTTTAAATACTTCGGCCGTACGAATGTCGGCTGCCACGATTTCACCTACCGTTCGGGCAGGCGTTTCAAAATCAAAATCCATTTTCATGGTATCATCTATTTACAGATAGTGTACGCGGGGGTGGACCGCTTTTTTAGATATAAAGATAATAGGGTCTTTTATTCTGGATATTGACAAAGAAAAGCCGGCTGACTGATTTTTATCAGGATTCGGGCCGGTGGGGCCGGCCTAATTTTGCGGATGACTATGAAATCATTTTCGTTTATCCCGGTTCTGTTTCCAGTTGCCATGCTCTCACTGGTGCTCGCTGTGCTGACGGGGTTGGTGCGGCTGGGCTGGGCGATACCTCTGTCTGAAACGGCCGGACAGCACGGGGCGCTTATGGTTGGCTCATTTTTAGGAACCGTGATACTACTCGAACGGGCCGTCGTGTTCAAAAATCGCTGGGCGTTAATAGCACCCGCGCTGAACGGATTAAGTCTCCCCGCCTTTTTGTCGGGATGGCCTGTTGTCGGAATCTGGCTGTTGATTGTGGGTAGTTTGGGCATGGCGCTAATGACCTATCTGTTTCTGGTTCGCTTCCGGCATAGTTATTATTACCTGCTGTTTGGTGGCAGTGTCTGTCTGGTTATCGGCCATGTACTGGTACTCAAAACCGGCTTTTATGCACTGGCTGCCCCCTGGTGGATCGCTTTTCTGCTCCTGACAATTGTTGCCGAACGCCTTGAACTAAGCCGTTTTTTACCCCTCAAACCGTGGCAGCGGCTACTCTTATGGGGAGCCATCGGGCTCGTGATAATTGGTGTGTTAAAACCCTTTCACGGGGTTGGGCAGGGAATAATGGGCATAGGCATGATCGGCGTAGCCGCCTGGCTGATGCAGTTCGATATGGCTGTAAAGTCCCTTAGAAAAGCAGGTCAGTCGCGCTACAGCGGAACGATGTTACTGCTTGGGTATGGCTGGCTGCTGCTCAGCGGGTTGTTATTTGCGCTGCCGACGGCGTTTCCTTTTGCCTATGATGCCAGCTTACATTCGTTTTTTGCGGGCTTCGTTTTCTCCATGATTTTTGCGCATGCGCCTATCATCCTGCCCGGTATTCTGGGCAGACAAGGCGTCTTTTTCCACCCGATTCTGTACGTGGGTGGTATCGGGCAACTGCTTGGTCTGCTGATGCGTATGCTGGGCGACTGGCAGGGCGATGGTGTTTATCGAATGGCTGGCGGGCTTGTACAGGCCATTGCAATAGGAATCTTCCTGATCTGTATGCTGGCTGTTGTCTTAAAGACCCGAACAAAGAGTGCTGTCGGTAGGGAAGGAATCAGGGTGATAGAGACGATCGTGCCCGTTTGCCTCCTGGTATTGAATTGAAGCCGGGTATGTGGCCGGTTGGCTTACTTCTCGGGGTAGTAAATAGTTTCTCGGGTTTCAAAGTAAAATAGACCCCTGATATACTTTACTGCCTACTGATCATTGCTTACTTAAAATGCCTTTACGTTCTAGAGATTGGTTTGGCCGCACCGGAAAAGACGGCTTTATATATCGTGCCTGGATGAAGAACCAGGGCTTCCCGCATCATGAGTTTGAGGGAAAGCCCGTTATCGGCATTTGTAATACCTGGTCGGAGTTGACCCCCTGCAACGCCCATTTTCGCGAACTGGCCGAAGCCATCAAGCGGGGTGTTTGGGAAGCGGGCGGTTTCCCGCTGGAGTTCCCGGTGATGTCGCTGGGCGAATGTCAGATTAAACCCACGGCCATGCTGTTCCGTAATTTGGCCAGTATGGACGTGGAGGAGAGCATTCGGGGTAATTCCATCGACGGGGTCATTCTGATGTGCGGCTGCGACAAAACCACGCCGTCACTGGTGATGGGCGCGTGTAGTGTCGATATTCCAACAATGGTGGTGTCGGGTGGGCCGATGCTGGCCGGCCGTTTTCAGGGCCGGAAGATCGGGACAAGCGATCTCTGGCGTTTTGCCGAATCGTTCAAGATGGGCGAGATGAGCCAGTCCGAGTTTGTAGCCGCCGAAGCAAGCATGGCCCGCAGTCAGGGCCATTGCGCCGTGATGGGAACGGCCAGCACCATGGCCGCTATGGTCGAATCGCTGGGGTTGTCGTTGCCGGATAATGCCACCATTCCTGCCGCCGATTCACGTCGGAAAGTGCTGGCGCACATGACGGGTGTCCGGATGGTTGAGTTGGTGAAGGAAGGCACCCGGCCATCGCAGCTATTAACCCGGCAGGCGTTCGAGAATGCCATTATGGTCAATGCGGCACTGGGTGGGTCAACGAACTTCATTCTGCACCTGACGGCCATTGCCGGACGGGTTGGCGTCGATCTGTCGCTGGACGATTTTGACACCTTATCGGCGAAAATTCCGTTGCTGGCCAATCTGCAACCTTCCGGTGAGCACTTCGTCGAAGATCTGTTTTATGCCGGTGGCTTGCCCGCCATCATCCGCGAGTTGCGGGACGTACTGAATAACGATGCCCTGACTGTGAACGGAAAGTCAATTGGCGAAAACTGTGCCGACGCAAAATGTTACGATCCGACCGTTATTGCCTCGGTCGATCAGCCGTTCAAGCCGGAGTCGGGCGTTGCCGTTTTACGGGGCAACCTTTGTCTGAATGGCGCCGTGATAAAGCCTTCAGCAGCCACACCCGCCCTGATGCAGCATACTGGCCGGGCCGTTGTGTTTGAAGATATCGACGATTACAAAGCCCGCATCGATGATCCGGATCTGGATGTGGACCCTACCTGTGTGCTGGTTCTAAAAAATGTGGGTCCGAGGGGGTATCCCGGCATGCCCGAAGTCGGCAATATGCAACTGCCCGCAAAGATTCTGGCGCAGGGTGTTCATGACATGGTTCGTATTTCGGATGGGCGCATGAGTGGCACCGGCTTTGGCACCGTTGTGCTGCACGTTTCGCCGGAGTCGGCTGTGGGGGGGAATCTGGCGCTGGTGCAAAACGGCGACCTCATCACCCTCGATGTTGAGAATCGGAGTTTACACCTGCATGTATCGGATCAGGAACTGGCGGGTCGGCTGGTGCATTTCAAACCAGCTGATCTAGGGTACGATCGGGGATACGTAAACTTGTATATCCGTCATGTAACCCAGGCCCACCAGGGCGCTGATTTTGATTTTTTGCGCGGTGCTTCGGGCAGCGAAGTAAAGCGGGATTCGCATTAGATTGGCTTCCCTGCTAAAAAAGGCCATATCATACCAAAAAGCAGGTAACTTTCTGGCCAATCAGGCTGGTCGAAGACCAATCCTATTTTATGATCGATTTTAGTAAACAGACGGTACTCATTACCGGGGCCGGGCAAGGCATTGGGTTCGCCATTGCGCGGGCGCTGGTTCAGCAGGGGGCTAATGTGGTGCTCAATGATTTTGACGAAACGCTCGCCCAGGCAGCCCTCTCAGCCATTCAGCGCGAACAAAAAGCGGGCAAAACCGGCCAGTGTATTGCTTGCCCCGGCGATGCGTCCGACGTTGAGTTCATCCGGCACATGGTCGAGACGACGGTTCGTACGTTCGGGTCGCTGGACATCGCCATTGCCAACGCGGGTATCACTATTTTTGGTGATATCTTCACCACAACACCCGAAGCGTTTCAGAAAATAGTGGATCTTAATTTGCGGGGCAGCTTTTTTTTGGCGCAGCTTTCTGCCAACCAAATGCGGGAGCAGGGGCGAGGGGGAAGTGTGTTGTTCATGTCGTCGGTAGTGGGGCATCAGGCGCATCCGGGTCTGCCGGTCTACAGTATGACCAAAGCGGGTTTGGAGATGCTGGCCAAGCAACTGGTCATTGACTTTTCGCCCCTGGGCATCACCGTCAACGCCATTGCGCCGGGCGCTACCCTCACCGAACGGACGCTTGATGATCCGACTTACATCCCGATCTGGTCCCGCATTACACCAATGGGCCGCCCCGCTACGGTAGATGACATAACCAATGCCGCCTTATTTCTGGTATCGCCCGCATCCCGACACATCACGGGCCAAAGTCTGGTGGTCGATGGAGGCTGGACAAGTATCAGCCCCCCGCCGGTTTAATGTTGAATGAGTGATAGAATGAGTGAATACCTAACGCAAGTTTTATTCTCTCATTCTATCACCCACTCCACCAATTACTTCCTTCCCAGCGTAATCAGCACCACGCCAACCAGGGCGATGGCGGCACCGAGAAACGACTGGCTGGAGAAAATCTCTCCTGCGAACGTTGTGCCGAGTAACATCGCGACTACGGGGTTGACAAACGCGTAGGTCGACAGGAGTTGCGGGCTAGCATTGCGGGCCAGCCAGGAGTATGAGGAGAAGCCGATGATACTGCCAAAAATAACCAGATAGATCATGGAATAGATGGCTTTGGGGGGGGCGTGAAAAATACTGAGCAGGCTGACCGGCTCCAGCGCTAAACTGACCGGTAACAGGATAAGTCCACCCAATATCATTTGAATACCGCTCGAAATGGTAGCCGACGGTAGCGATAAACGGGGTGTCAGCAGCGTGCCGACAGCCCACGAAAAGTTACCGAGAGCTACCAGGCCAAAGCCAATCAACTTGGCGTCGATTCCGCTGGTTGTCTGCATTTTATCAGGTTTTACCAGCAGAAAAATACCGATCAGTCCAATGGCAAGGCCCGCGAGGGCCAGATTACTCGGACGTTTGCGGCCAAACGATACCCAGTTGAGTGAAAGAAGAAAAACCGGCAATAAACCACCCAGTAAAGCCGCCATACTACTCGGAATATACTGTATACCTAACGACAGGCAGCCGTTTGCGACACTGAGCAGCAGGACGCCAATAATGGCGGATGATTTCCATTGGGCAAGGGTAGGGCGGGGGGTGCCCGTCAAGCGTGCATAGCCATAGAGAATCGTGCCTGCTACCAGATAACGCGCTGAAATCATGTACAGCGGAGGCATCCGTTCAGTCATAAAGTGAATGAACATATAGGTTGACCCCCATAAAATATACACCGAGATTAAGTTTGCCCAGAGAGTGACGCGGTTTGGGTTAGTAGAGACGGGAGACGTGACGGCTTGCATGCGAACAGAGACTGATAATGTTTCGTAACACCAACAGGCTCATTTTCTATCCGTTAGATGATCAATTTTTAATGCTATCTGGAATAGATTATAAAAAATCATGTCAAAGTTGTAACTGAAGCTAGTAAGTAACCTGCGTCTTGTTGGCTTCCAATTGCCTGATTTGGCTGGCGTATGGACTGCTCATGGCTTCGGTTCCAAAAAGTGGATTACTGCCCAGATACACTTTTTTCAGGTTTCTGAGCAGGATAAGTGCCGTTGGAAATTCCCGTAAATTGTTGTTATTAAAGTCTACTTCTTCCAGCGCAGACAGCGAGCCAATGGCTGGTGGTGCCACATTGAACCAGTTATATCCCAGATCAAGCACCCGCAGCTTGTTAAGCTTTTTAAAATCGTCGGGAAGCTGACTGATGCGATTGTGATGGGCAAAAAGCACCTGTAACCGGCGCAGCCGAGCCAGCGAAGCGGGTAACTCATGTAACTCATTATGGGCAATGGCTAATTGCTCCAGACGTTTCATCCGGCCGAGTCGATCCGGCAAGCGGGTAAGTTTATTGTAATATAAGTCCAGCACCTTAACCCGTTTCAGTTGACCAATGGACTTTGGCAAGGCAGTCAGCCCAGCGTTGTAGAGGTTCAGATCGGTTAAACGGCGCATTCGACGTAGCGTTTTGACGTTCAAATCAGCCAATCTGTTATTTCCCATCCAAAGACTCTCAAGTCGGCGATTCTGCCGGACAGATTCAGGGATTCGCGTCAGTTTGTTGCCTTGCAGATTCAGTGAAACCAAGTGTTTGTTGCGCGTGATGAATACGCTATCATTCGGAATCGAATTGTACAATACACTCAGACGTTTCAGGTTTGGGATATCGGCGGTAAGGCGGGCGGGTAATTCGTGCAGGTTGTTTTTAGATAAATCCAGCTCTTCCAGTTTTGGGAATCGGTACACAATGTCTGGAATACTCGTCAGATTTAATTGGTTAAATGCCAGCATGGTTACCGTGTCGGGCCGAGTGGTTTTCTCGGCGGCTTCCAACGTGCTAATGATGCCGGTTCCCCGTCGAACGGTGCGTTTGGGATTTACATTACCCAGCATTGTCATGCCACCCCACCGAAAACCGGCCGGGGTTTTTATGGGGAACGGGTGCTGCCCATACCACTCCGCCACAAGCTGGAGGAGTTGAAATTCCTGTTGATCGGTTAAGTCCGAACCGGAGAAATCACAAAACACCCGGTCGTAACTTCCATCAGGTCGAATGAATTCCTGCGTTTGAATGAGGATGCCCGGCTTGGGCAGTCGTTTTTTATTCCGTTCGATGAAGCTGAAAAAGCGCTGTTGGCCGGCATGCATCGAGTCCATGAACATCTTTCCATGACACTCAAAAACACTTTTCTCGCCAACTTTAGAAGGAAAGGCAGGTGGATATTTCTTATTCAATTCCGCTACCGAAAGGTGTAAGCGCGTGGTGTCGCGGAGCAAAACAATTCGGTCCTGCGCCAAACAGGATAACGTAATCAACCCAAAAAGAACGAAGAAAAGGCCGGTTTTCATAATCAAACTTATTTTTTAGGTAAATAACGATAAATATAGTTAAATAGCCTAAAAGTGAATCAGGATTTCGCAATCTTACTCTTCAGATGCTTAATTTATCATTTTTTTGGGCGGAAAAGACTACCATCCATTAGCTAAATCAGGAAATTCTGGATTGGCTCTACGAGGTTCTGAATGAAGTTTTTAAGTTCGCTACAGTCTTGTACAACGAAGCGGTAAAGGTCTAAGAAGAGTGGTGCCATCTATAGAGCTTACTGATTTATTGAATAAACTTTTCCAGAGCATTAGTTTAATCTACCATTTGTTAAAATAGAATGGCTTGGCCTATGACTTTCAAGTAATTTCATAGGCATAATAGACATTTAGGATCTTTTTCCGAAACAGGATAATGGAAACTTCAGGAAGGATTAGCCGAAGTGGTTCGTTTAGTGAGCTGAATTTAGAACCTGCCAATAAAAGTCAAAGCTCTGGAGTTGGACAGGCAAGCTTTGAGTCAGTGAATCCACAACAAAGAAGCATTGTTAAGCAGCAACGCAGACTTCGATATGATAAAATAAGTTTTTTTAATGAAGTTACTGCTCAACAGGCGCACCACCCTAACTATACAAATCATGAGGGAAAGGCTATAAGTCCTGACGACTGGCTTTTCGATACCAAAAATAAATACGATTTTTTTAAACAGTTTACTGAAAACAGGGACAACTTGGCGTTTAAAGCAAAGCTAAAAATAGTTATTAGCGGTTGGAACTGTTCAGGAAGTATTATCGACTCCTTAATTGAGTTGTTTAAAGAATACTACGATGAGTCAGATGAATTAAGTGAAAATGATAAAAAAATTATAGAAAATCTGGCCGTTTTGAAGAGCAATATAGCGTTGCGGGTGAGGGACTTGTCTACTCAATGCCTGACTAAACTCAAGATAAAAAATAAAACAGGCAAAAATATTAATATAGATCTGGCCCTTGACTGGGGTGATATCTTAAAACAGACAAGATTTTTAATGAAAGGCCAACTAGTAAATGATGTATGTAATCCCCAAACTTTAGACAAGGAGACCTCTATAAAAATCGTTAATCAGGCTATTGATCTGATGGCTATGGATAAAATTATTGAAGAGAAGCACAGTAAAACCGCTGTTAGCTTACAGGAATTATATAGTTATGGCTATCTAAAGAGAAATCCTCACAAAGTTGGGGAGTTAGAGTTTAAAATGACTGGAAATAATAAGTTTAAATTATTTAACACTAGTCCCACTTTTACTAAAAAAGACGCGGGTGGCAAACTAGTTGAGGTAACACCTGAATTTAATTTTAGCAAAGGCCACATTCGTCATATTATACTTTTAGAGTGGAAGGCCGTCTCTGAACTATTAGGTTTAGCAAAAGCATATGAGTAGAAATAAATATCGTTTTATTAATTCAGGATAAGTGGTTCCAAGCCTTGGCCTCTTATCCTGAATTAATAAAAACGGTAATCAGTTTTTCGATCCGCTACCGACCGACGAAGCCGGCTGCTTGTCGGCGACTTTTTTTGCGGCTTTCTCAAAGTCGCCCGCTTTTACCATCGTAAGTTTTGAATAGTCGAGGTATTTCTTAAGCGCGGCATTGATCTGCTCAGGCGTCAGGGCTTCGAGTTTCTTGTCGAAATTGGCGTCGAATGCAAACGTGCGGCCTTCTGATTTGGTCAGATACTGGGCCCATTTGCTGGCAATCGACCCGTCTTGCGAACGTTCCAACTGCTTCTCCTGAAGCATGGCCGATTTAGCCGCCCGCACTTCGTCGGCGGTTACGCCGTCTTTCACGAGCTTCTGGACCTCTTCCCGGAAGGCATTATCAAATTTCTCACCGTTTTCGGGATTGTAAATAGCGTACGAACCGAAGTTGCCAACACGGTCGTTGTCGTCGGCATAAACATAGGAACCAACGCCGTAACTTAACCCATCTTTCACTCGTATACGCGTAGCCAGCCGCGAGTTGAGCATGCCTTCTCCCAGAATGTAATTGGCCATGGCCATAGCCGGATATTCGGGGTCATCGTCGCGGAGGGCAAACTGTAAACCTCCTGCAAAAACGGCGCTTGTTTTATCATTGGTCTGAATTGTCTGCGTCTGCGGTTTCAGGTCGGCAAAGAGCGTCTGTGGGATACGTGTAAAGGGTTTGGACGCTTTCCAGTTCCCCAGGTCGTCCTTAATCAGCTTGCGCACGGCGACTTCGTCAAACGAACCCACTACAGATACCGTTGCGTTGTTGGCTCCGTAAAAGTTTTTGTAGAAAGCGGTTAAATCGGCCAGCGTCAATTTATTGATGGCGTCGATTTCCTCGTCGAACGTCATGGTATAGAATGGATGCCCTTTAGGATATGGCTCGGTCAATCGACTCAGGGTTTTCCAGGCAATGGCTTGTGGTTCCTGTTTCTGTGATTCAATTTGCGCCAGCGCTTCCTGTTTCACTTTGTCCAGTTCGGCCTGTGGGAAGGTTGGGTTTTTCAGGAAGTCCGTGACAATCTTCATCACAGCAGGCAGTTTGTCTTTTTCAGCCTCGATCTGGACAATGGCCGACTGGCCGGAACCATACACATAAGCGCGGGCATTTAGTTTGTCCAGCTCATCTTTAATCTGTTGATAGGAGCGGGTTTTGGTGCCCCGTTGCAACATCTGGGCAGTGAAACGAGCCGCCAGGCTTTGGTTCATCAGGCTTTTTTCATCGCCGTAGCGTAGGCGTATCTGCATGTTCACCGAATTGCCGCGTGTGCTTTTGGGCAGCAACGCATATTTAAGTCCGTTGGCTTCTGTTCCGCGTTTGGTGCGTGCGTCGATGTTGGCCGGGGTTACGTCAAATGCTTCGCCCGATGAAACGGCGGCTTCTCCTTTATAATCTTTTACCAGTGCCGCTACGTTAGGCGCTTCGGGCACGTCGGCGCGGTCGGGTTTCTGTTCGGGGATAAATACGCCCACGGTACGATTCGAGGGCTTGAAGTAGGCGGCAGCCACCCGTTGGACGTCGGCAGGCTTTACCTTGCGGAGGGCATCCCGGTAGAGGAAAACCAGCCGCCAGTCGCCCGTTGCGATCCATTCGCTCAGTTGCAGACCCAGGCGGTCGGTGTTCTTGAAGAGCAGGTCGATGTCCTTCAGTAATTTAGTTTTTGCCCGGTCTACTTCTTCCGCCGTTGGTGCCTGTTTGCTTACCTCATCGAGCGTGGCCAGCATGACAGTCCGGGCCGAGTCGAGTGACTGATCTTTTCGAAGTTCGGCGTAGAAATAAGCGAAGCCGGGATCGTGCAGGGCGGGTGTCCAGCCGTATTGAAAGGCTGCTTTCTTCTTCTCGATCAGTGCTTTATAAAGTCGGCCGGATGGCTCGTTGGTGAGTACGTCCATCAGCACGTCCATCACCGCATAATCGGGATGCGAGCCGGATGGGGTATGGTAAGCAGCTGCTACACCCTGGGTGTCGCCCACGCGCCGGAGCGTCGTCTGGCGTTCGCCGTCCTGAGTAGGTTCAACAGTATACGGTTTGACCAACTGGCGGGCTGGCCGGGCAATAGAACCGAAGTATTGGCTCACCAGATCGAGGGTTTTCGCTTCATCGAACTTGCCTGCTACCAGCAAGACGGCATTGTCTGGCTGGTAATACTTCTGGTAAAAAGCTTTGAGACTTTCGATGGGTACCCGTTCAATATCTTCTTTCGAGCCGATGGTTGATTTACCGTAGTTGTGCCAGAGGTAAGCCGACGACAGTACCCGTTTCTCAAGCGTCCACTGGGGCGAGTTTTCACCAATCTCAAACTCATTACGAACGACGGTGAATTCAGTTTCAAGGTCTTTTTTGTCGATAAAACTATTCACCATCCGATCCGATTCAAGGTCGAGTGCCCACTTCAGGTTCTCGTCGGTGGCCGAAAAGGTTTCGAAGTAATTCGTCCGGTCGTACCAGGTTGTACCGTTGGGCCAGGTGCCGTGTTCGGTCAGTTCCTGCATAATGTTTTTGTGCTTGGGCGAACCCTTAAAGACCATATGCTCCAGCAAGTGGGCCATACCGGTTTCACCCAGGCCCTCATGCCGTGAGCCGACCAGATAAGTAACGTTGACCGTGATGGTCGGCTTGGAGGGGTCCGGAAAAAGCAGCACCCGCAGCCCATTCTTTAGCTGATATTCGGTAATGCCTTCGACCGATGCTGTTTTTGTGATGCCTTCGGGAAGTTTCGCCGACGTCGTCTGCGCATGTGTGAGGGATGGTCTGCCCAGAAGAAGCGTAATGGTAAGCAGTTTCAGGCAGCACCGCAACGACGGAAATCCACCTGTTCGGGTTTGATTGTAGTTCATACGGATAGAATAAAAAGGGTGAGGAATTTTATCCGTATAATTACATATAAAGCCCTGATAAACAAGAAATTTTAGAGTTTTTAACAGTTCAATTAATGGCTTGCCTGTTTTTATATGTACAAACTAACTTTCAAGCCAGTGTTTAAACGCTCCAGCTTTTTGTTTACTCACCAACAACTCAAGCGATTCGTTTGGCGACTTCAGGATGACCAGAAGTTTGCTGTTATCCTGAGGCCGGTAACCCTCAATGGCGTTCAGGTGTACGAGACACTGGCGGTTGGCACGAAAGAAGCAGGCAGGATCAACTACTTCTTCCAGTTCATCAAGTGTTTTATAATCGGTTATTAGTTTTTTGCCTTCGGTTGTACAGAGATAGATCAGTTCGTTCCGGAGGAAATAAGCGATATGTTCCTGAGGAACCGTAACAATTTGCCGGAGATAATGCCCCGAGAACCGACGTTTGTAAGGCGGTGCTGTAGCCGGAGAAGCCATGTGGGCCAGGAAATGCCTGAACTGCTCACTAAAGTCTGCCGTCCCGTTGGCCGCACACCGATGGTATTTAGCCAATGCCTGTTGAAGTTCATCGGGGTCGATCGGTTTGAGCAGGTAGTCAATGCTGTTCAGTTTGAAAGCTCGTATGGCATATTCGTCATAAGCCGTCGTGAAAATGACCGGCGCCTTTAAATTGATCTGGGCAAAGGCTTCGAAACTCACTCCATCCGACAATTGAATATCGGCAACGACAAGATCCGGGCTTCGTCCGCTGGTGAAGTAATCACAAATGCCATGCACGCTGGAAATTGGCCCGTCAATGACGGCGTCCGGCTCGAGTTGATTCACCAGTTTGTGCAGTTGTCGGGCAATCAGGGGCTCGTCTTCGATCAGCAGAATAGTCATGAGGTGTGAGGGTTTGCGGGAATGCTGATTAAAAGAACTACTTGTCAACATCAAGCAACGGGAGCCGAACCTGGAACGAAGCATCCGTTTCGACGATCTCTACCTGTTTCTGACTTAAGAATGTGTACAACAGTTTCAGGTTTTCCAGTCCCTGGCGATTCGATGTCTCGACCTGCCGTTTCCGCTGAATTGGGTTTGTTACGGATAGGTAGCCACCCTGCGTACTCAGGGTAATGGTGAGCGGTCGCGCTTCGCTGATGACATTGTGTTTAATGGCGTTCTCGATCAAAATCTGGAGGGTAACCGGCACGATCAGTTGTTCCATAGCACCGGCATTTACCTCGCACCTGACAATGAACGCACCGTCGAAACGGGTGTGCAGGAGTGAAATGTAGTTTTTAATAAAAGCCAACTCCGTTTCGAGGGGTACCAGCGCCTTTTCTTTATGCTGTAGTACGTACCGGAATACCTTCGAAAGCTGTTGCAGAAACTGACGGGCAAGCACCGGGTTATCATCAATCAGACTGTCCAGCGACGAAAGGCTGTTGAACAGAAAGTGAGGACTAACCTGATTTTTCAGACTGTCTAATTGCACTTGTACCTTTTCTTTTTCAAGCTGGGCCGTGCGGAGTGCGTTTTCCTGCCAGCGTCGGAGTAAATGGCTGGCAATAAACCCCAGACAAATGATGGTGTTCACCAGAAAAATCATCATCCCGATAATGATGAAGCCAAATTTATTCAGCAGCGTCAACGCAGGGGGAAAGAACCGAAGCGCAACAAAGTAACCGGAAAGAACGGCAACGGATTTCACAATGGTCCAGCCGCCTAAAAGCTGGACAATGATGCGCCTGCGGACATTTTTCTCAAACGGCATGCGACGGTTCAACCATTCGTTGAATTGATAATGGAAGATCCAGACCAGATTCAACATGATGAACGACATTATAAAAAGGAAGGCCTGAACCTGCCAGGTAATGTCCGGCACAATCCACTGGCGAGCAACCAGTCCGCCCATGGCTATCCAGAGCAGCAGGAACTCGACGTATTTATTAAACTTTATTTTCATGATTGCCAACAATTAGCCCGTCCGACATTTCGATGGTTCGGTTCGTGCCGGCTGCAAAATCCGGGTCGTGCGTAACCGCAATAATAGTCTGCCCTTTACTGGCAAGATCACGAAAAATGTCGAATACATTCTCGGTATTGGCTTTGTCCAGATTGCCGGTCGGTTCATCGCCCATAATAATGGTGGGGTCGTTGATGAGCGCACGGGCGATGGCTACCCGTTGCTGTTGCCCACCCGACAATTTGCTGGCCGGTTTGCGGGCGTAGGCATCCATACCGATCAACCGAAGCTTAGCCATGGCCCGTTCTTCGATTTCCTTCTCCGGGTATTTACCCAGCTTCAGGCCGGGAAGCATCACGTTCTGGAGGGCTGAAAACTCGGGAAGAAGAAAGTGAAACTGAAACACAAAGCCCAGGTGCTCATTACGGAAGTGCGCCAGAAAGTCCTGACTGCGCCCTGTTAAGTTGATACCCGCCATTTCAATTTGTCCTTCATACTCCGTATCCATAGTAGACAGCAGGTAAAGCAGCGTGGATTTTCCGCAGCCGGATTTTCCGACAATCGACAGAAATTCACCTTTCTGAACAGCGAAGGAAATATCCGTCAGCACCCGAAATTTCTCCGGATCGTAGAAGTATTTATTGAGGTTTCTGGCCGAAAGAACGATGCTCATAAAAGATGTATGATATAGGATGTAGGATGTATTATGTATGATACAGGAGGACAGGTGAGATGACAGGGAATACATCCTATATCCTACATCATAAAACTATCCTCTTAAAATGGAAACGGGATCGACCTGAGAGGCCTTTCGGGAAGGGAAGTACCCGGCCAGAACGGTCGTGACAACGCCAAAGAGCAGTCCCATGATGTAATATTTCGGCTCAAAAATGACCGGGAATGTTTTGATACTGATAAAACCACCGGCATCGAAGGGGGTGATTGACAGTAAATAACTGAGCCCAAAACCGATGCCTAATCCCAACAGCCCCCCGGTGAAACCAATAAAAATTGCCTGTAAAAGAAAAATAGCAATTATATCACGTCCTTCAAAACCCGTAGCTTTCAGTATGGCAATGTCTTTGATTTTGTTGATAACGGTCATGTTCATGATGTTGTAAATACCGAATCCCGCCACCACCAGCAGCGTGATCGACACCACATAGGTCAGCATATTCCGGATTTTTTCGCCCGCCAGAATGGCCGTGTTCGCCGTGGCCCAGTCTTCTGTGTAATACCCATACATGGCCCGTAACTGTTTTCCAAAGGGGATTGCCTGCAAAGGATCGAACATTTTAATGTGTATGTCGGTAATGTAGCTCGGGTCTCGTTGCAGTATTTCCTGCACAGTAGAGAGGTTAGCGTAGCTCTTGGTGTTGTCGACAGTGCCAATGCCGAACCCAAATGTACCCACTACCCGCAGAATTCGGATACCTCCCTTTGGCGTTGTTACCGTTACTTTATCGCCAACCCGAACGTTGAGTTTCTCGGCCAGAACAGACCCCATGATCAGGCCGTCCGGATTGGTCTTTAAGGTATTCAGGCTACCGGATTTAAGTCGGCTCGTTAATTTATATAATCGGTTTTCGCGGTCGATATCCACGCCCGAAATGGTTCCCGAAATCTGGATGGGTCCGTTATTATAGAATGCCTGGGTAGCCACCTGGGGCGAAACACCCAACACGCCCGGTGCCCGTTCGATACGCCCGGCAATGGTCATTCCATTTTTAATGCGGGACTGCTCATCTTTGGGCTTTTGGTGGTAGATGACGTTAAACTTACCCGGATTCAGTTGCTCAATCAGGCCCGGTCGCTGGGTGTTCACTTCGTCATACATCCGGATATGCGGGCTGGCATCCAGCGCCGAATCTTCCAGGAACTGGTTGACGCCCTGCATGAATGAGATCATCGTAATGAACATCGCAATGCCGAAGGTAACGCCCAGCATGGCAACCAAAGTCTGACGTTTCTTGGCCAGCAGGTGCGTCTGAGCAATTTGAGATGCGATTCGTATATCCATTTTTAAAATGATAGCCTGAATGAAAAATAGAATGAGCGAATTAGTGGGGTTTATCTTCACTCAGTCTATCGTTCACTCAATCAAAATAAGTTTAGAAGCCTCGGTCAAGCCACCCTTCACCTGTACCAGATCGAAATTCTCGGCACCTTTTCGAAACTTCACTTTCTGCTTCTTTCCATCCTGTTCCACCCACACACTATCGGTACCGATCACGTACGTTTTCGGAATGGTCAGCACGTGTTTGTTCTGGCTGATAATGATGTTGGCTTCAACGGTCAGGCCATAATACGAGGCAGGCCGCTCGCCGGTAAATTCGGCATCTACCCGGAATGATTGATCGGTGCGGTTGAGCTTCGGGTAAATCTTGCTCACGCGGGCTTTGAACACTTTATCGGGATACACATCCGCTTTGAGGATAACTTCCTGCCCCGGCAGTATCCGGCCGAAATCGCTTTCATCAACGGCCAGTTGTGCAAACAATTGATTGCCACTGCCCACCAGTGCCAGTTGATCACCCACGCGTACAACCTCGCCGGGGTCTTTATACACCTCATACACCTTGCCGTTCACAAAGCTTCGTATGCGTGTGTTGCGGCCGGCCACTTCGGTCGTGACCAGTTGGCTTCGGTTGTTTTCGACATCGAGCTGAATCTGATTCCGGTTGCGTTGCAGGGTGTTGAGTTGCGCACGAAGATTATTACGGGAGATTGTGTAGTTCAGCTCGGCCCGTTCCAGTTCGGCTCGTGAGGTAGCATTTTGGCCGTACAGCTCCTTAAAGCGGTTGAAATTGATGGAATCATTGACAACGCGGGTCCGGGCGTTGCGGACCTGTACTTCCAATTCAGCCAGAATGGGAGAGTTGGCGCTTAAATTGGCCCGCGCCTGTCGGTACGCGTTGGCCGCAGCTTGCTGACGGGCATCTTCCGAAGCGCTCTCCAGCACGAACAACAGTTGATTCTGCCGGATGGAGTCGCCTTCGCTGATCAGCCGTTGTTGCAGCATACCGGTCGCATCGGCTGTAACCGTGTATTCGTTGCGGGGGTACACATTGCCGGAAGCATAAACGGCTTCGGTCAGTTCCCGGTAAGTGGGTGTCGTGCTTTCTGTGCTTGACTTGCAGGCTGCTCCCAGGATCGTAATGAGAAGAAGTATGGAGATGTTTGTTTTCATGGTGTCACGTTACCTAAAAGCCGGGCTGCCGTTGCCGTTCTCGAAAACCGAAGCGTCGGCCCGGCTTTTAGGTATGTTTATAAGGTCACTGCCCGTTTCGGATCTGTAATATTGTCTGATTGATAAAGGTGTTGGATAAATTCGACAGAAACCGGTTTTGGGCGGTCAGCGCTTCGTTGAACACGTTCAGGTACTGGTCGTAGGCAAACAGGCCCGACCGGTATTTAATCAGCGCAATTTGTACGTTCTGGCTGCTGAGTTCGTAATTCTGCCGGTTTAACTCCAGCGACCGAACGGCCTGATTATACGTATTTCGTACATCTTCCGTATCGACCTGTTGTCTGTTGCGCTCGTAGGTAAGCTGCATCTCGGCTAATTTCAGTTGCAGGCGGGCGCGAGTCAGGTTGCTGGTGCGCAGGCCCCCGGTATAAAATTGCCAGTTCAACTGAAGGCCCGCTACGCCAATCTGAAACCAGGGCTGACTGGTACTCAGGAAATTAATGGCGCTGCGCTGGGCCTGTTGGGTGTACCGGCCATAGGCTGACAGTGTAGGCCAGCGCTGCAGTCGTTCGCGGTCGAGCTGCAGCCGTGCCAGTTCAACCCGCGCCTGCTGTAGGTTCACTTGCGGCCGTTCGACTTGCGGTGTCGCCGATAAGGGAACGGCCGAGGCCGCCGGACGAGCGGATAATTCTTCGGTAAGCACGAGGCTATCAGCCAGCGTCAGACCCAGCAGCAGTTTGAGCTGATTGCGGTTACGGACAAATGCCAGTTCGTTCTGGTACAACACATCGGCCGTAGTTAGTTGTACAGAGCGAATGCGGTTGTACTCCAGCGGTTCGATCAGGCCTTTTTCCAGCCGGTCGCGGGCAATTTGCGTGAGTGTATCGGCCGCTGAGAGGTTTCGCTGCGTGATGGCGATGGCTGAGCGGGTGAGCAGGGCCGCGTGGTACACTCGCGCCGTTTGGGTCGAAATGTCATCCTGCAACACCAGATTCTGGTTCTCAACAATTTGTAGGTTTTGGGAAGTGATGCCCACATCGGCCCGTGCCGGTCTGTTAACAACGGGGAGGTTTACTTCCGCACCGGCTGCCAGCACATAGGGTAGTCCAAATTGAAGGGTGCGAAATTCGCCCGCTTTACCCCCTAAAAATTCGGCGGGAACCAACTGCACCGGAAGGGCGTAGTTGTAGTCGAAGTTGGTGAATAGCCGTGCCTGTGGCAAGAGAGCCGCCCGACTTGCAGACCGCTGCTGAGCCTGTATAAAGCTATTCTGACGGGCATTTGTAAGGTCTGGATTGTTACGCCGAGCCAACGCAAGGGCTTCCTGCACAGATGACAGTACCGTTTGCGCAGAAGCGGTAAAAGAGCAAAGGAACAGGCCAATAAGGACAAACCGATTCATGTTTTTTTCGGATGGATGACCAAAGGAATAACCTTTCAAAATAAGATACCCGCTTGTTTACGCGAAACGGAAAAAATCAATTATTAAGCTGATTTTTTCACGTGTTAATGGAATACCAACCGTAAACCCTGTAAGGTTTTCCAACGGACAACGAACGTTTCTGTCAGTAGAAAAGGGGTCGAAGCGTTTTTTAGATTCAACACTATTTCTTTAATCGGGATGACCACAAGACGCTCATTTCTTAAACATACCGGAGGGAGCCTGGCACTGGCCAGTGTCAGTCCGGCCCTGTCGTTGGCCAATACGCCCGAAACACGCGGCTCTTCTGGCGATGACCTATTTAAGCTGGGTATGGCAGGCTTTACATTCGTCAATTTTAAGCTTGACCCGGCCCTTGAGATGATGAAAAAAACGGATGTACACTACTTGTGTATCAAAGATTTTCATCTTCCCTACGCCAGTACCGCCGAAGAGATTGCTGCCTTCCACGAAAAGTTGAAGCAGTCTGGCGTGACAGGTTATGCCGTGGGGCCAATCTACATGAAAACGAAGCAGGAGATCGACAACGGCTTCGACTATGCCAAGCGGGTGGGTGTCAACCTGATGGTGGGTATTCCCAACCCGGAAGACCTGCCATACATCGACAAAAAAGTAAAGGAGTATAACATCCGCTACGCCATCCATAACCACGGCCCCGACATTCCACTGTTCCCAAGTGCCACATCGGTTTATACCGCTGTAAAGGATCTTGACCCTCGTATCGGGCTTTGTTTCGACATGGGCCACGATAAGCGTTTTGGCGATGACCCGGTTGCCGACCTGGAAAAGTACGCCAAACGGATATTCGACATTCACCTGAAAAACGTTACAGCAGCCTCCAAAGAAGGAAAAACCTGCGAACTGGGACGGGGTGTAATTGATGTACCGGCGTTTGTCACTATGCTTCGTAAAATAAAGTACGATGGCTGTTGCAGTCTTGAATATGAAAAAGACATGAAAGACCCGCTGGCCGGCATTGCCGAATCCGTTGGGTACTTTAAAGGGGTATGTGATACGTCAAAACCGGGAAAACGAAAGGCGTAAACCGTTCACCGACCGCGTTTATTCTGTCAGGATGATCATGGACTAATTCAGTCTGACCATTCATTTAGTAGAAACCTGTTCTAATGGAAAATTCACGAAGAGAGTTTATAAAAAAAGCAGCCTTAGGTACTGCCGGGGTAACCTTTGGGGGGCTCGCCAATGGAATGACGGCCAAAAGCTACAATAAAATAATTGGGGCCAACGAACGGCTGAACGTTGCCATTGCCGGGCTGGGTCGGCGGTTGAGCGCGTATTATGAGCCGATCTCCAAAAAAGAAAGCAACGTCGAACTGGTGTATTTGTGCGACGTAATGAAAAAGCAGCGGGAAGCCGCCGTTCAGAAGTTTTCCAAGCACATCACCTATACGCCTAAGCTGGAGAACGACATCCGGAAGGTTATTTCCGACAAGAATGTCGATGTACTAATCAACGCGACCCCCGACCACTGGCATGCACCGGGTACCTGGCTGGCCGTGCAGGGGGGCAAGCACGTGTATGTGGAAAAGCCGTGCAGTCACAATCCCCGCGAAGGCGAAATTCTGATGGAAATTCAGAAGAAGTACGGTAAAGTTATTCAGATGGGTAATCAGCAGCGGTCGGCACCCGAGTCGATTGATATTGTGACCCAGATTCATAACGGAGTGATCGGCAAAGCGTTTAAAGCGGTTGCCTTTTACGCCAATTCGCGCGGGGAGGTGCCCATTCCGAAGAAGGCCCCCGTACCGGATGGACTGGATTGGGACTTATTTCAGGGACCGGCTCCCCGTACGGCCTACACCCACGATACCTGGGATTATAACTGGCACTGGTACGGCTGGCAGTACGGCACCGCTGAAGCAGGCAATAATGCCACCCACGAACTGGATATGGCCCGGTGGGCGCTACAGGTCGAGTATCCGGAATTTGTAACGGTAGAAGCGGCCAAACGATATTTTGCTGGTGATGGTTGGGCGGTTTACGATACAATGGATGCCACGTTCCGTTTCCCCGGCGATAAAATCATCAAGTGGGATGGTAACAGCCGGAACGGCTATAAAACGTTTGGCTCTGATCGGGGGACGGTTATTTATGGCACCAACGGCAGCGTATATGTCGACCGGGATGGCTACACACTCTTCAGCCGGGATGGTAAACCCATCAAGGAAAGCAAGTCGAAAGGGTCGGAGTCGGGTACGGCTTTGGGCGGTGGTGGCGACATGACAACGCTCCACATGATGAATTTCTTTGAGGCCATCCGTGGTAAAGCCAAACAGAACTCAACCATCGACGATGGCGCCAAAAGCACCTTGCTTTGTCATTTGGCCAATATTTCGTACCGGACAAATAAATCATTTGCGGTCGATCCAAAGAACGGCCACATCAAAGATGCCGAAGCTATGAAATTCTGGAGTCGGCAGTACGAGAAAGGATGGGAACCGCAGGTGTAGAATGGTTAAGTTAGTGGAGTGGGTTTAATCAGAAAAGTGAGTGGCGTTGGTGAAGTAAGCCGTTAAACTAATAGCTTACCTCACCAACGCCATTCACTTTTCTATCCAGTCGTTTCATGACGGGGGTGGACAACATGCCATGTATGAATACCGAGATCAGAATTGTCCAGCCGGTTAAGGACCAAATACGGGCAGGATCGGCAAAAGAAGCATGTTCCAGCGCATAGGCTATGTAAAACAGCGAGCCAATCCCCCGAATACCGAAGCCTGCTATTATCCAGCGTTTCAGGCCACGTGCCCCAGTTCCAGCCAGGGTTATCCAGCCTGTTAATGGCCGGATGATAAGTACCAGTAGTAACCCCAGCAGGGCATCCTGCCAGGTGAGTGCTGCCAAAAGCCCCTTTGCTATAGCCCCTCCGAATAAGAGCAGCAGTAACGCAATCAATAGCCGTTCCATCTGATCCGAAAACGCATGCATGTACGTATGGTATTCGTGTGTACGTTCGCGGCTCCGGACCGTAATAGCTGCAACAAATACCGCCAGAAAGCCGTACCCGTGGGCCAGTTCCGTGAGCCCGTAGCTAACCAGGGTAACCGCCAGGGCCACAAACCCATAGGCGGTGGTTTTTATACTGATCCGCTGCGGAAGACCAAAAATCAGATAGGAGAGGAGTTGGCCCGATAACCACCCGCCAAGTATGCCAACACCTACCCGAAAGGCCAGATCGTGCAGGGCCCAATGGGTGAAATCGGCGGTAGAGGCTGAAACTGTTTGGGCCAGCATAATCGCCATGTACACAAATGGAAAGGCCAGGCCGTCGTTGAGGCCAGCTTCAACCGTCAGCGCGAACCGGACAGAATCTTCCTGTCCTTCATTGGGATCGCCTACCTGCACGTCCCCTGCCAGAACGGGATCAGTAGGCGCCAGGCTGGCGGCTAGCAGCAAGGCCGACGCCATCGGCCAGCCAGCCCAACCCCAGGCCACAACCGAAAAAGCGGCAATGGTAACGACCATAGTAAGCCATACCAGCCGGATGGGAAGCCGCCAGCCGCGTAAGCTGAACCGACGGTCTATCTTCAGGCCCGTTCCCGTCAAGGCTATGATAACACACAACTCGGTTAGATGGGTGGTGAGTTTTGGGTTTGCCAGAGGAGAGGGGTCTGGCAAGGACACCGGTAGCTGGTACAATAGCCACCCACCAATAACGAATAGAATAGGGTACGAAAGCGGATACTCTTTAAGTAAGGACGGCAGCCAGGCAACGGCTAAAATGGCAACGGCTACAATAACTAAAACTAAATTATAAGACTCCATAGGAAAGTAATGTCATGGTAGGCAGATGGGTACAACCTGCCCCTTTTAGAGATAAGTTATACCCATGAGAATTGGAGTCAATATGTTGGTTAATAAGGAGTTGGCTCCAGGACTGTGCGTTATTGCAATACTGGTCAGTCGATGAATTGCCGACGTAGCTTATCTCCGGCATCCCTAAGTCCGGCTGCCCACGACGGGCCATGGCCTTCCGCAAAAAGATCATTTCCGGGGATGCCCAGCCGCCAGCGGACAAGTTTATTGTCGGTTGGGTTGCGGCCTTCTTCCCGCAGGTAGATATCTGCTGCAACGATGTCGCTTCGAAAACGCATGATTCGTCGGAGTTCGGCCTCAACTTGTTCTACTAATTCAGTCGTTTCATTAAAACCAACCGTTTGTAAATCTATTTTGATACTATCTACTGAGTACTGCATAGGATTATGTTACTGTTTGGGTTTGCCTTCAGTTTACAGATAGCTCCCGGTTTATATTAAAACCGATAAAGCGCTGTAATGTTAATGGAGTTACGACTGTCTGGAAAACTGGCTTTATCCAGTACATACACTTCTCCTCCATGACGAAGCGTAAGCAGCGCTACTTTTTCAATCAACGATTCATCGCCGTCCAGTTGCTCATCGTGGATCGTTGTCGCCAGTGTAACTTCGTCAAACTGGCCCCACAATTCAGTATCTTCTTCTAGAAAAAGTACCTCGATACGGCCGGTTACGGCCGCTTCCAGCAATTGGCGGAGATCACTCGAAACCAAATCGCTGCCAAGGCTATTCTGATACTGGTTGATGCGTTGCTGTTGCGTCTCGTTGAACTTCTTGCTGAGCCGTTCATTAGCCATTTCATGCATATCTTCGGGCTTTACGTGGTCGAAATTGCCCGTTATACCGCCCTCGTGAAGATATGGGTAAGTATTTACCTGTTGGTAAATGGGTTGGTAGTACGCAACGGAGGCCAGCAGCAGGGGAGCATTTTGTGTGCCCATCAGTTTAATGATGCCCTCGTTCACCAGCCGAAAGTAATCAGCCAGTAGGTGATCCTTTGCTTTTTGATCCTCGTTGGAATCGTCGCTGGTGTACACCGCAGCCATGCCGCCCCGACCTTTGGTACGTCCCTGTAACTCTTCTTCAAAGTCATAGTACTGGGTAATGGCATCGAGTCCGGAAGGCATTACCTCCGCTATGTCAATCAGCGTAATCGAAAAGGGGTCTGCCTGGTAAAGAGATACGCCATTTTTGCCGATCTGTAGTATATAATAGATAGTAAAGGCCTGAACAAAGGGCAGTAAAGGTTGCAAGTGGAAACGCGAATCAAGCCGCGAGCTATCCGTAAAGGGAATTGGGCTGTGGAAAATGGAGAAATGATCTGGGTTTCTGAAAACAGCCAGCCCTTTGCGCTGATGTCGCCAGAATTGCGGGTTGTCCAGCAGGGCTTCCATCGGTTCCACAAGATCATCGATGTCATTACTGCGTACCATACGGGCTTCAAGAGCCAAACGGACTGTCTGGACATGGTTTTTAAAGGCAATCTGGTCTTGCCTTTCGTTTACCTGCTTCCCCCGGCGATGGGTCGGTATGAAAATGGAAATAGACTGATCGTGGGCCTTTTCTGCCAGATCGAGCAGGGTTTCTTTACCTGAATTTACAAGAATCATAACCTTGAGCTGTTTATGATCAAACCACCTGATAAATTGTAGTCTGACTAAATACTGTCTTAAGGAAACGGACGGTTAACAGCAAAAGATTTACAACTGGCAGATTCTAAGGTTTTTCTAAGGCAGGCCGGGAGGAACTTCGCCTTTCTTTAATGGGTAAGGGCGTAAATAAGCAAGTACGTGGCTGCGCCAGCCACATAGCCCATCAGTGCGAGCCCGGAAACGCGACGTAGATACCAGCCGAACTCGATTCGTTCCATACCCATAACCGCTACCCCTGCCGCCGAGCCAATGACCAGCAGGCTACCGCCTGTTCCCGCACAATAAGCCAGAAATTCCCATAATTTGTCATCGGGAGGGTGGGTACCCAGATCATACATGCCCATGGCTGCAGCAACAATCGGTACGTTATCAACAATAGCCGAAGCGATGCCGATAATTAGAACAATACTATCCAGATTGCTGATCGCTTCACTCAAGCTAAGGGCTAAATTTTTCAGGATGCCAGTCGATTCCAGCGCACCTACAGCCAGTAAAATACCAAAGAAGAACAGGATGCTTGGGACATCGACTTTGCTCAGGGCATAGGCCGCCGTGTAGCGTTTTCGATCCTCTTCGTCCTTGTCTGCGTGAATGATTTCGGAGACTCCCCAGACAATTCCCAGCGAAAGCATCATAGCCATATAGGGCGGTAAATGAGTAAGTGATTTTATAACAGGTACCAGAACAATGGCCAATAGTCCAGTGCCGAACATAATGCCCCGATCGCGTCGCTGAACGGGCGTAACATAAGGTCGGCTAATGCCAAGGCTATTCGATCCAATTGCTTCGGAAGGGTTTTTGATCGAGAATGTCAGCCAAAGCAGCGGAACGAGCAAACAAACCAGACTGGGCAGAACAAGCTGGCTGATGATATTGGCCGTTGTCACCTGTCCGCCGATCCAGAGCATTGTCGTTGTTACATCGCCAATGGGCGACCAGGCCCCACCCGCATTAGCCGAAATGATGATCATACCCGCCATTAACCGACGCTGTTCGGCATCCCGAACCAGGTTCCGGGTAACGGAAACCATCACAATCGCAGAGGCCAGGTTATCGAGCAGGGCAGATAGCATAAACGTCAGCCCGCTTATAAGCCACAAAAGTGTTCTTGGATTTCGGGTCGCAATACGGTCGGTGATAATGGTAAAGCCACCATGAATGTCGATGAGCTCAACAATGGTCATGGCACCCAGCAGAAAGAAAAGAATTTGAGCAATTTCGGCAAGGTGATGGGCTAACTGCTCCAGAACAGGTTCGGTATCCTGTACGGAAAGGATGTATAGTATCCAGCAAACAACGCCGGTAATGAGGGCAGTCGCCGTCTTATTGAAGTGAATAGGATGCTCAAGCGTGATAAGAATATAACCAATAACAAAAACCAGGATGAGTATGAACATGAATATAGTAATCTTACTTTCAGTGAGTTGAGCAAGCAACAGGGAGTGCTTTGAGAAGCTTGCAACCAGCAAAAGAAGAACAAATGCCGCTTATGTGTAAAGAAAATAGCTTAGAAAAAGCTTAGAATTGATCAGCTGGATAAACACCTTTGCTGAATGGCCGGTTGGTTTGTGAAAAGACTGGTACATGATGATCATTTAACTTGCCCACAGCTGAAAATACTCCAGTCAAGATTGTTGATTGACATACTTGCTATTCTGATCGTCGTTGACCATGCGTACTATTTTGATAATTGAAGATGACCGGCGCATTGCTCAGAACATCAGCCGTAGCCTGCGCTTGCTGGGTTACAACACTGAGGTGGCTTACGACGGGTATAGTGGTCGGGCGTTTGGGCTGACCGGCCACTATGAGCTGATTATCCTGGACATCAATCTGCCGGACGTAAATGGATATGAAATCTGCCGTACTGTTCGTGCTGAACACCCAACACTGCCCATCATCATGCTGACGGCCATGGGCGAGATTGAGGATAAGCTTGAAGGTCTGGAATGTGGAGCCGACGATTATATTGTAAAACCATTCGATCTGCGGGAACTAAGCGCCCGGGTAGCCACCTGCTTTCGACGGTCCGATTTACTGGTCAGTTCAACGAGTGAGGAAAGTCTGCAAATAGCTGACCTGACCTTGAATGTTACGTCAAAGATTGTCCGGCGGCAGAACACGCTCATTGAGTTGACCCCCAAGGAGTTTTCCTTGCTGGAATACCTTATGCGGCACCAAGGAAAGGTAGTTTCCAAGATAGATTTGGCCGAAAAAGTCTGGAATTTTAACTTCGATCCGGGTACTAACGTGGTAGAGGTATATATCAACTACCTCCGCAAAAAGATAGATAAAGAGTTTGACGTAAAACTTATACAGACACGTCCCGGATTAGGATACACCCTTAAAGCTGACTAATCGTCCATGACGATCCGAAACCGTATATCACTGCAATTTTCATTCATTGTAGCTTCCATTCTGCTTTTGTTTTCGGTTGTCGTTTACGCCACGTCGGCGCATTACCGGAAGGAGGAATTTTATGAACGGCTGAAACGAAAAGCCCGGACAACTATGCGGTTTCTGGTAGAAGTGAAAGAAATTGATCATAACCTACTCAAAATCATCGACCGAAATTCACTGTCTGCGCTTATAGATGAGAAAATATTGATATTTAATTCTCAGGACAAACTCATATATGCCAGCATCGACGATAAGATTATTCATTACCGGCCGAGCTTGCTTAATCGGGTGCGTCAGGATCGACAGCTTGAACTAACCGACGGAGAGAACGAAGTTGTTGGCCTGCTGTATCAGGAGAATGGACAGTCGCTGGTAGTGCTGGCATCGGCCTATGACCAATTTGGGAAAGCCAAACTCAGCAACCTGCAACATACGCTAATCTGGAGCTTATTGGGGGGGATCGGTTTAACGCTGGCACTCGGCTTCTTTTTTGCCGGTCAGTCGCTGCAACCTATATCCCGGATCAATCAACAGGTGCAGACCATTACCGCCAACAACCTGCAGCAGCGATTGAATGAAGGAAAACGGCAGGACGAGATCGATCAGTTGGCGATTAACTTCAATCACGTGCTGGTCCGCCTGGAACAGGCCTTCGACCAGCAGCGGAGTTTCGTTTCTCATGCCTCCCATGAATTGAGAACACCATTAACGGCCTTGAAGTCAGAAATTCAGCTCGGTCTTCTCCAACGCCTAAGTCCTGAGGAGTACGAAGCCATTCTGCAAAATTTGCTGGCTGATACCGATCGGCTTATTGCCTTATCCAACAGCCTGCTATCCCTGGCCCGAACGCTGGAGAATCTGTCTCGTGTACAGCTGACGACAGTCCGGCTCGATGAGATAATCTTTTCGGCTCAGGACGAGTTGCTCGCCACCCAATCCACATTCCGGATTCTGGTTGATTATGACATGATGCCCGAAACAGAGCTGCAAGTTCAGGGAAATGAAGATTTGCTTCGGCGTGTCGTACTGAATCTACTGGATAATGCTTGTAAATACTCTTCAAATCACGAAGCGCTGGTTTACATCGGGGCCGATAAGGGTTCATGCTGGTTTACGGTGCAGGATGTTGGTATTGGTATGAACGAAGCGGACATAACCCGAATTTTCGAACCATTTTTTCGTGCCAGTAATGCGCTGAAATACGATGGGTTTGGCATTGGACTTTCGATTTGTCAGCGCATAATTGCGCTTCATCAGGGAAGCATAACTGTGGTTAGTCAACTAGCCAACGGCAGTACGTTTACCGTGAAACTTCCACGGGCCTTTAACAATGCTGCCTGAGTTCAACAGGACAACTACCCGTTATCAATTCACATCAAGGGGTAAAAAAATCTTTTCGCCTAAGACACACCTTTAAAAATTAAAAAACAAAGGACTGCCTATGGTAGATCGAGGGCGGATTTCTAATGTTTTTCTAATCGTTTCAGCGCTATTCGTCTTCCATAAACAATGACATTTGTTACGTCAGTGCGTAGCATTGTTCAATGGGTTTTTACGCAACGAAGCAGTAAGTTTCATTGTGTCTTTTAGTTGGAAAAGCGCCTTTTCTGGTGTGAGAGTAAATAGCCAGCTGCCTTTGTCAGCTGGCTATTTTGTTGCCGGTTGGTTGGAAAGTCCTCAAAAAGAAAGAAGCCGACTCCCTAAAGGCTTCGGCTTCTTCACTCGAACTAACTAATTATATTATAGATCGGCAATCGCTTTGTTGATCTCATCCTTGGTCTTGCCGGTTTTCTGCTGGATTTTACCCCACATTTCGTCTTCCTGGCCATCTTGGTAGGTTAGATCGTCGTCGGTTAGGTCGCCATAGGCTTGTTTGATTTTACCTTTCAATTCGTTCCAGCCTCCTTTTAGGGTTGTCTCGTTCATGATCGTAGTGTTTATAACGTTGAATGATATTACGTAATCACCGTGATTACAATAATAGAACTAAGTGGTGACGAAATTGTTTTCAGCGATGTGTTTCGCCAGTTTTTCTGAATCCAGGTTGAGGTGATAAAGAACCCCGGTTATGGGGATTGAAAAGCCCAAAAAGTGCAGCCCTTTCAAATCCGGTTCATTGAACCATAGCTTTTTAGGGTATCCGCGTTCATTCAGGACTTTCTCTGATACGGTATCCCCAAGCACAGCCGATAGCCCTGGTCGGTAACCAGTGGCCAGAATGATGGCGTCGAAAGGAAATTCTCGGCCGTCGGTAAAGGTTACGGATTTCCGGTTGATCCGCTCAATTCCCGGCAAAACCGTAATATTACCCGCTTTTATTTGATCGAGCGTACCCACATCAATGACGGCAATCTTACCCCGTCGGGTATCGTAGGAAGGCGGATGGCTTGGTTTGCCTAAGCCATAGGCCGACACATCGCCCACGCTCAGTCGCTGGGACAAACCCGCCATGAAGTCGTAAAACCAGTTCGGAAATTTGCTTAGAAAAATAGCCGTGGGCTGGGCCGGCTTCCCAAACGTATCCCGCCTGACGATATTGACCGGGCCCCGAACGGATATAAATGGCTTTGCCCCGTGTTCTAGTAAATCCAGCGCCAATTCGGCTCCGGTATTTCCCATCCCCACGATCAGGACATTCTCAGCCCGAAAAGGTGACCCGTTCCGATAGTCAACACTATGCCACACAATCCCCCGGAAGTCCCTCAAACCGGGTAATTCCGGTAGATTAGGAATCCGATTGTAGCCCGTAGCCACCACAACGCGTTCGGAGGTGAACCGGTCGCTTTCGGTCTGGACTTCCCATTTTTTATTCGTTTTGTTTTGCCGGATGCCGATTACCTTCTGGTTGAAAACCGGCTTGATACCAAAATGCTCGGCATAGCGTTCGAGGTAGTCTACGAACTCAAGCCGGGGTACGTACGTGGGATAGTCGGTGGGGAAAGGGAAGTGGGGTAAAGCTGAGTACTCTTTAACGGTATGAAGGTGTAGCCGATCGTAATGATTACGCCAGGCTACACCAATGTGTTCACTGGCTTCCAGCACCGTAAAGGGTAAGTTCCGGTGCGCCAGTTGACCGGCTATTGCCAATCCTGCCGGGCCCGCGCCAATGATGAGGGTATGCATACCGACAAACGTTTTACGAACGAGTGCTTATTTGATTCTTGTCCAGGTTTGCGTCTTGCCCAGGAGAGAAATACCCACATAGCCACGAACATCAAGTGTATTGGGGTCTTTGAGGGTCATCTTACAATTATATTCCTTGCCATCTTCCGGGTTGTAGATCTTTCCATCGCTCCAGACATTACCGCCATCGTACTTGAAGTTATACAGCAGAAGCATGTTCATCAGCGGCCGTGCACGTTTGGAAACATCGGCGTTTTTTTCGTCGGTTCTGGGCTTGCCCGTTGCGGGGTCTACCGGTTGACCTAGCCAGACCAGCTTGCCAAAATAGGTACCACCTTGTTTGTAAATTTGTATATGCCCCTTTTTGGTGCCATTAAGCCAGGTGCCAACTACCCCTTCGGAGTCGTCAACGGGTGTGAAACCAGTGAGAGCGAACAGGAACACGAACAGGGGGAGTAAAAAACGTATTGATTTCATGGATGTTAATGAATTGATAGAAAACGACGAATTTGTTGTACTAACGCAAATATTGCATAAAATTGTCTGAACCTGGATTGTTGGGATTCAATTGATTGGGCTGTTTCCCGCCCCAAAAGATAGGCTTATATGACAATTTGATGCCTGCTGGATACTCGATAGCGTAGGGACATTCTTCTGTCGATTGAAATGTTTCGGTTGATTTTTATGTATTCTAATTCATTAATATCGAATAAGGCGCACGAGCGACCTACCGAGTTAATCAACTGAGTAAATCTTTACACTACCATAAATTCAGACGGGATTGCCCGCCAAAAGATATGTTCAAACGTGACCCTCAACGCAGCTACCCAACCGAAACCGAATCGCGCGTTATCATCCGCTTTCAGGACTGCGACCCCCTGCAACATCTGAACAACGCGAAGTATTTCGATTATTACTTTAATGCCCGTGAAGATCAGGTTGCCAAGTTATATGATTTCAATCCCGGCCAGCTATTTCAGGAGTTGAAAACCAGTTGGGTGGTTTATCAGCATCAGATTGCCTATGTTCGGCCGGCGCGGGTGAGTGAGTGGGTGCGTATTTTGTCCAGGTTGATTTATGTCAACGAAGACACGACGGTTACGGAGTACATTATGACCGACGATGGCAAGACCCATCTCAAAAATGTACTATGGGTTACCTCAAAATATGTTAGTGTGGCTACCGGAAAACGCATTCCGCACGATGCAGCGGTGAAAGAGTTACTGGAAACGATCCTGGTACCAAATCTGGACTTTTTGAGTATGAACTTCAACGAACGCATTCATGAAATCAAACAGCAAGTGGTGAAAGCACATGCTGTGTAATAAAGAATGTAAAATGGATAATGAAGAATGAATAACCTCTTAGTGTGGATATCAAACAAATATTCATTCTTCATTATCCATTTTACAGTATCTTTCACCCAATGAAACTTCTCAATAACCTCACCGTTCGCGTACTGATTGCCATTACGCTGGGTATCCTGACCGGGTATTTCTTTCCTGAAACAGCCGCCAAGCTCAAACCCCTCGGCGACCTCTTTATCAATCTGATCAAGATGGTCATTGCCCCCATAATATTCCTGACCATTGTGCTGGGGATCAGTAATATGGGCGATCTGAAAAAGGTAGGGCGGGTAGGCGGTAAAGCGCTCCTTTATTTTGAGGTCGTTACGACCGGAGCACTGGCTATTGGGTTAGTGCTGGCCAACCTTATTCGGCCGGGCGATGGCGTTCAAACAGCGGCCGTGAAAGGGGGCGACATCAGCAAATACACAGAGCAGGGGGCCGGTATGGACTGGACCGAATTTTTCATTCATATCGTTCCCAGTAATGCCATCAAGGCGTTTGCCGAAGGAGAGATATTGCAGGTACTGGTTTTCTCAGTTCTTTTCGGCGTTGGTCTTACCCGCATGGGCGAAACCGGCAAACCACTTATTTTGACATTTGAGCGCCTGTCAAAAGTATTTTTCAATATCCTGGCGGTGGTAATGGTACTGGCTCCGCTGGGCGCTTTTGGCGGAATGGCGTTTACCATTGGTAAATACGGCCTGAGTACGCTACTACCCCTGGCCAAACTTATGGGAACGGTTTATGCCACCATGATTCTGTTCATCTTTGTCGTGCTGAACCTGATCCTTCGTTATTATAAAATCAGCCTGTGGGCAGTCCTGAAATTTATAAAAGAAGAATTGCTGATCGTGCTGGGTACCTCATCGTCGGAGTCGGCGCTGCCACAGATCATGGACAAGCTGGAAAGTCTGGGCTGTTCGCGCTCGGTCGTGGGGCTGGTCGTTCCAGCGGGCTATTCGTTCAATCTGGATGGCACGACGATTTATTTGGTCATGGCCACTATCTTTCTGGCGCAGGTATTTGGTGTCGACCTGACAATCGGGCAGGAGTTAACGATAATTGGTATCCTGATGGTCACGTCAAAAGGGGCGGCTGGGGTAACAGGCAGTGGTTTCATCGTTTTGGCCAGTACACTCACGGCTATCAAAGTAATACCCGTCGAAGGCTTAGCCTTGTTGCTGGGTGTAGATCGATTTATGTCGGAAGCGCGATCGATTACCAATATCATCGGCAACACAGTCGCCACAATCTTCATCGCCAATAACGAAGGTGAATTCGACCGGTCGCGATATGAGCGCGTATTGAAACGGGAAAATGAAGCTCCCTTGGAGGAGTACAAGTATTAGTTGATTCGTGACGTGAGTTAAATGGTTGAATAGGTATTACCTACTCCACTCACAGCACGAATCAACCACTACACCAATCATTAATTAACCTTCTGGTAATCACCTTCCAACTGGGTTAGTTGGGCAACAGGAATTTCTCCCGTCAGGATTTCGTGCATGTTCCGCCGGATTGTCTGGGAGATCTGGTTGAGGGGTAAGTCATTACAGTCCAGTCCGAACGGTTCTTCAATTTCATCACCAATCATCTCAACGCCGAGCAAGGCATAGGCAGCAAACGTAGTCGCTAATATGGTGAAATATGCATACGTTTCAACCAGCACCAGCGGCATAATGAGCAGGTACAAGGTGATAAACATCTTTATAAAAAAGCTGTACGAAAAGGGTATAGGCGTATTTTTTATCCGTTCGCAGGAGCCGGTAATGTCCAGAAAAGCCTGATGATAGGTACGGATGGTAATCATGTCACCATCAGTGAGAACCCGCTGTTGTTTCAGTTTCTGCAATCGACGCATCAGCAAGGCAGCAATACGGCTGGGGACATGCCTGGACTGAGCCAGCATTTTCCGGTCGTTGCCACCGGTTTCTTCCAACTCCGTTATGTTGACACCGGTTCGTAAATGCCCTTTGAGTGCCACGGCAAAGTTGGATAGCGCCCTGGCAAAGAACTGCCGGTTTTCGCGGTCTGTCTCGGGGAGAAGGGCATCCATTAATACCGCAAAATTGCGGCTGTAATTGACCAGCATGCCCCATTGCCGACGACCCTCCCAAAATCGATCGTAAGCGGTGTTGGTCCGGAACACCAGGAGTAAACTCAGTAGAATTCCCAGTAATGAAAAGAAGGTACCGTCAATCGGTAAATCGATATTGATTCTGTGCTGGTCAATGAAGGTAATGAGTGTCCCATAAGCACCAACCAGAAGAACCCGGCGCAGAAGGACCCGGATAACATAACTGGTATGAAAATGCCGAAGCGCACCCAGCCAGTCTTTAGCATTATAAATAACCACAATTAAACGAGAGTAAGTGAATAAGGGCCCTTAACCAAACGGATGGGTAACTAAGATACAAATCAGTCAATCATCAGAAGGTGAATATGTAGTTTATCGCTTAAGCGGGCATTTTTTAGATTAATTTTTAGAATTAATTAAACCATTTGTAGGAGAGTTGTTCAAAAGGACAAATACAACCTGAAACAATTCACTACCATGAAAAAAGTACTGATCACTGCCGCCACATTCGTTGCCTTACTTTCTACTGGCGCCTGGGCACAGCGCTATGGCTACCCTTCGCCCAACTCCAACTACCCATCACAGCCGGGGTACAACCAGCAACCAGACTATAACCAGAACAGGAACTATCCGGGTTATGGCCAGCAGAATTACAATTACGACTATGACGATTACCAGTTTGAACGTCATCTGGAATGGTGGGATCGGGAGTTGAACCTGACTCGTCGGCAGGAGCGTGAAATACGCAGAATCCGCGAGCGGTTCAGCCAGCAAACGCAAAATATCAATGCCCGAGATCCACGCCAGCGCGACTTCTTCCGTCAAGCCAGACAGCGCGAATTTATCGATATGATGGCCGTTCTCGGACCGGAACAGCGCGACCGGGTTATTGAGCGGATGCGGCCTTACGAGCGTATGGCTGATCGGGGCCGGGGTTATGGCAACGGAGGGTATGGCAACAATCGTGGGTCAGGGAACAGACCTTTTGGATATTAATTTAAAGAAGGGAGAGGAGTAAACGGCCGGCCATTTTGGCCGGCTGTTTTTTGTCTAACTAATGCTGAACGAGTAAATGATCGGATAGAATCTAATGTGTGAAAGGCCCACAGGAAGTCTGTCATTTTTAAGCTACAGGTAGCGTATTCGTGCATGTTAGATTCGCTGACAACTGAAAATATAACTTAATAAAAAAGCCCGGAATCATCTGACGCCGGGCTTTTTTTTGTCAATATAAAGTTATTGACTACTCCACTGCAATCATCGAAACGGCCTTTGCTTCCAGCCTGGTTTCACCCATGAGGTAACAGTCTGCGGCACGGGCGGCTTCGCGGCCTTCCGAAATCGCCCAAACGACCAGCGATTGGCCCCGGCGCATGTCGCCAGCGGCAAATACCTTCGGGTTCACCGTCGACTGGTAGTTGGTTGCTTTTACGTTGCCGCGCTCGTCGTACTCGACGCCCAGATCGTCCAGCAGGCCGTTATGTTGTGGGTGTAGAAAACCCGCAGCCAGCAACGCCAGTTCGCAGGGAATGTCGCGCTCCGATCCGGGCAGTTCCACCATCTGCATACGACCGTTCTCGTTTTTCCAGGTCAGGTCAACAATACGCAGGGCTTTCAGATTGCCGTTTTCATCGCCGATAAATTCTTTGGTGTTGATGGACCAGTGCCGGTCGCAGCCTTCCTCGTGTGAGGTGCTGGTGCGGAGCATCATGGGCCAGTTGGGCCAGGGTGTATTCTCGGCCCGGTCTTTCGGTGGCATCGGCATCAGTTCGATTTGCGTCACACTGGATGCTCCGTGTCGGTTGGAAGTACCTACGCAGTCAGAACCGGTATCTCCACCACCAATGACCACCACATTTTTGTTCGTAGCCCACAGTTCACCATCACCGTATTTGGCACCCTGGTGATCAACTTCCACCGGCAGATTTGCATTGCGTTTGTTCTGCTGACTTAAGAATTCCATCGCCGGGTAAATGCCTTTCAGATTCCGGCCCGGAATGGGTAGATCGCGGGGAACAGTAGAACCGCCCGTTAGCATGATCAGGTCAAACTGGTCCAGCAACGCATTGGCTTTAATGTCAACGCCCACATTTACGCCCGTTTTAAAGGTAATGCCTTCTGCTTCCATTACCGCCAGACGCCGGTCTATGGTCCACTTTTCGAGTTTGAAATCGGGAATACCGTAGCGTAGGAGTCCACCAATCTGGTCGGCCCGTTCGAAAACAGTTACCGTGTGTCCGGCTTTATTTAGTTGGGCAGCCGCTGCCAGACCGGCAGGACCCGAACCAACGACAGCAACCTGTTTGCCGGTACGTTCTTTAGGCTGTTTAGGCGTAACGTACCCACGCTCGAAAGCGACCTCGGCTATTGATTTTTCGATGAACTCAATAGCAACGGGTGGTTTGTTGATGCCTAATACGCACGATGCTTCGCAGGGAGCCGGGCAAATGCGACCCGTAAACTCCGGAAAATTGTTGGTCGTTGACAGAATCTCGTAAGCATAAGCCCAGTTCTGTTCATAGACCGCGTCGTTGAACTCTGGTATGATGTTCCCGAGGGGACAACCGCTGTGGCAAAACGGCGTCCCGCAGTCCATACAACGGGCAGCCTGCCGCTGGGAGTCCTGTTCAGAAAACTGAACTTCAATTTCTTTGTAGTCGTGAATCCGCTCCTGCGGGTCGCGCTTTTTCGGTAGTTCGCGCGTAAATTCTAAAAATCCGGTAGGTTTTCCCATATTCTTACTTCGCAATTACCCGTGCGTCACATCTACGGTTATGTCCTGATAAACAATGTTTTTGTCGCGAATCTGATCGGCCAGCGAGATGCCCCGCCCGGCCAGAGCCTTCTTAAAGTCGGTCGGCATCACTTTCACAAATTGGCCGATCTGCTCATTCCAGTTTTCAAGAAGTGCCAGTGCCAGATTACTTGTCGTGTACTGGAAATGCTTCTCCACATACTCCCGGATAATGCCCTGGTCTTCGTCGGTGAGTGATTCCAAGTTCACCATTTCGGGGTTAACTTTAGAGGCAAAGGTGCCGTCCTTATCGAACACGTACGCCACACCACCCGACATACCAGCCGCGAAGTTGCGCCCCGTTTGACCCAGAATAATGGCTAAACCACCTGTCATGTATTCGAGACCGTGGTCGCCCACGCCTTCGACCACGACTTTGGCTCCCGAGTTACGCACGCAGAAACGCTCACCGGCCATGCCGCGGATGAAGGCTTCACCCGAGGTAGCGCCATAGAACGATACGTTACCAACGATGCTGTTCTCTTCCGGTTTGAACTGAGCAGCGCGGTCTGGATAGACGATCAGCTGAGCCCCGCAAAGGCCTTTACCAAAGTAGTCATTTGCGTCGCCTTCCAGCTCCAGTTTGATACCCGCCGTAGCAAAGGCGCCAAAGCTCTGTCCTGCCGTACCCCGCAGCTTAATATGGATGGTGCTGTCGGGAAGACCCGGACCACCGTACACTTTGGAGATTTCGTTGGATAACATGGTGCCTATGCTCCGGTCGATGTTCTGAACGGAGAACTCGCCATACACGGCTTCTGCTGTTGCCAGCGCCGGTTGCGCCAGTTCGATCAGTTTCCGATCGAGGACGTCATCCAGGTAGTGATTTTGCTCTTCCTGCTTGTAAAGTGCCACATCGAGATTGGTGGGCTCTTTATACAGCAGAGCGTTCAGGTTAACCTTCTTGTATTTCCAGTGCGGCAAATTGTCACGCAGTTCGAGCATCTGAGCCTGGCCAACCATTTCGTTGATGGTGCGGAAACCGAGTTCAGCCATGATCTCGCGCAGCTCCATTGCCAGGAAGGTGAACATATTCACGACATGCTCGGGCTTGCCGGTAAACAGGGCACGAAGCTCTTTGTTCTGCGTCGCCACGCCCACCGGGCAGGTGTTCAGGTGACACTTCCGCATCATGATACAACCCGTAGCTACCAGTGCGGCCGTGGCTACACCGAATTCTTCAGCGCCGAGCAGGGCGGCAATCGCCAGATCCCGACCGGTACGCATCTGACCATCGGCCTGTACCGTTACGCGGCCGCGCAATTTGTTGCGAACCAGCGTCTGGTGCGCTTCGGCCAATCCCAGCTCCCATGGCAGACCCGCGTGCCGGATCGACGACAGGGGAGAGGCTCCCGTACCGCCATCGTGTCCGGAAATCAGGATGTGGTCGGCGTGGGCTTTGGCAACACCGGCGGCAATAGTACCGACACCGGCCTCCGACACGAGCTTCACACTAATGCGGGCAGCCCGGTTGGCGTTTTTCAAGTCAGAGATCAGCTGGGCCAGATCCTCAATCGAGTAAATGTCGTGGTGAGGAGGGGGCGAAATCAGACCCACACCAGGGGTTGAGTGACGCGTCCGACCGATCCAGTCGTCTACTTTAAAGCCGGGCAGCTGACCACCTTCGCCGGGCTTGGCACCTTGCGCCATTTTGATCTGAAGCTCGCGGGCGTTAGTCAGGTAATAACTCGTGACACCAAAACGGCCCGATGCTACCTGCTTAATACCCGAGTTCATGCTGTCGCCGTTTTCAAGCGGGGTATAGCGCAGTTCATCTTCGCCACCTTCGCCGGAGTTGCTCTTGCCGCCGATGCGGTTCATCGCAATAGCGAGGGTGGTGTGGGCTTCCCACGAAATCGACCCGAACGACATAGCACCCGTCGCAAAGCGCTTGAAGATGCTTTCGATGGGTTCTACTTCTTCGATGGGGACAGATGCCCCTTTCTTGAATTTCAACAGACCCCGCAACGTAATGGCTTTCTGAGTCTGGTCGTCGATCAGTTTGGAGTACTTTTTGAAGATCGAGTAATCGTTCTTCTTGGTCGACTGTTGCAGCAGGTGAATCGTATCCGGGTTGAAAATGTGCTTTTCGCCCCGCTGTTTCCATTGATAGATACCACCCACTTCCAGGCGTGGTGCCGACACGGGCATATCCGGGAACGCCACGCAGTGACGCACCAGAATTTCGCGGGCTATTTCGTCCAGACCCATGCCGCCAATGCGCGAAACGGTGCCGGTGAAATAACGACTAACGACCTCTTCGTTCAGCCCCAGGCACTCGAAGATCATAGCACCCTGGTACGATTGAAGCGTGGAGATGCCCATCTTCGAGAAGATTTTGAGCAACTCGCCGTTAACCGCTTTGATGTAGTTTTTGAAGAGCTTGTCGAGGTCGTAATCCACGGCCAGCAAGCCTTTCTCTTTCATATTAGCGATGGTCTCGAACGCCATGTACGGGTTCACCCCGGATGCGCCATAGCCAATAAGCGTAGCGACGTGGTGCGTTTCCCACACATCGCCCGCTTCAACCACAATACCAACTTTACCTCGCAATCCCTGACGTATCAGGTAGTGGTGAATGGCCGAGGTCGATAACAGCGACGGAATGGGCGCGTGGCTGGAGTCGATGGCCCGATCGGACAGCACCAGAATGGAGTATCCGTCCTGAATGGCATCTTCGGCATAGCGGCAAATCCGGTCAAGTGCCCGCTCCAGGGATTTACCCTGACCATCGGCCGTGAACAGACAGTTGATAGTTTTGGCCTGGAAGTTTGGCTTGTCGATAAACCGGAGCTTGTCAAACTCTTTGGTCGTCAGTACCGGCTGGTCGAGCTCTACCTGGCGGCAGTGCTTGGGCGACTCGCTCAGCAGGTTGTAGGTAGCGCCTACGAATGAGATCAGCGACATGATCGACCGTTCCCGAATGGAGTCGATGGGCGGGTTGGTCACCTGCGCAAACAACTGCTTAAAGTAGTGGCTCATGTGCTGACTCTGCTCCGACAGGATCGCCAGGGGCACGTCGGTACCCATGGAACCAAGGGCTTCTTTCCCCGTTTCGACCATCGGTGCCAGAATCATGCGCAAGTCTTCGGACGTGAAGCCAAAAGCCTGCTGCATCCGGAGAAGCTTGGCTGGTTCGTAATTGCTGTACTGCCGAATGGGCGCTTCCAGATCCTGAATCCGGACTTTGTTTTCGTCAAGCCATTTCTGATACGGCTGACGACCGGCCATTTCAGCTTTAATTTCTTCGTCGGCCACAATCCGTCCCTGCTCCATATCGACCAGGAACATCTTGCCGGGCTGTAAACGGCCTTTCGATACCACCGTAGCGGGGTCAATGTCGAGTACACCTACTTCAGACGCCATAATAACGACATCCTCATTCGTCACCCAGAATCGCGACGGACGAAGACCGTTCCGGTCGAGCGTAGCGCCAACGATACGGCCGTCGGTAAAGGAAATCGATGCGGGACCATCCCAGGGCTCAATCAGAGCTGCGTGGAATTCGTAGAACGCCTTCCGCATGGGGTCCATATGTTCGTTGCCGTCCCAGGCTTCCGGAACGAGCATCATCATCACGTGCGGCAAGGACCGCCCGCTCATGACCAGCAATTCAATGGCATTGTCGAGGTTAGCCGAATCGGACTGGCGCTGGTCGCAGATGGGCAGCAGCATGTCCATTTCGTCTTTCGTAAACTTCGACGATTCCAGCAGACCTTCGGCCGCCTTCATCCAGTTTACGTTTCCGCGAACCGTATTGATCTCCCCATTGTGAGCAATGTACCGAAACGGTTGGGCCAGTTTCCAAGATGGGAAAGTATTGGTCGAGAAGCGCGAGTGAACCACGCCCAGTGCCGATACTACTTCTTCATTCTGAAGATCCGGGAAATAAGGTTCCAACTGAAGCGTCGTCAATTGCCCTTTGTAGGTAATTGTCCGGCACGAGAGCGACGAGAAGTAGAACGTATCTACGCCCGCAATTGTCTCGTTGATGATGCGGGTACTATAGTTCCGAAGAATGTAAAGTTTACGCTCAAAATCGTCTGCATTGGTTACGTCGGCCGGGCGTTTAATAAACACCTGTTCCATCTGCGGCTCGGCAGACTTTGAGCCATTCCCCAAGTCGTTGTTGTTTACCGGCACAACACGGTAGCAAAGAAGCTCAAGATTGAGCATCTTCATTTTTCGGTTAAGCACGGCCCGGCATTCTTCGCGAAGCCAAACATCTTTTGGAAAATAGACCATACCTACACCATATTCGAGTGCAGGAGGGAGGTGAACGCCCAGCTTACGGGTTTCATCCACAAAGAATTCGTGCGGAATCTGGATGAGCAGACCGGCACCATCGCCAGAATTTGGCTCGGAACCTACTGCACCCCGGTGCTCCATACGCCGAAGCATCTGGAGAGCATCCGAAACAATCTTGTGGGACTTGCGGCCTTTGATATGGGCCACAAAGCCGATACCACAGTTGTCGTGTTCAAACTCGGGGCGGTAGAGCCCCGCCAATTGGTCAACCTGATCAGACATGGTCGTAACAGTGTTGGGTAAGGCCGTTGTTCATCCTGACTTTGATTGCCAAAATCGCAAAGAACTAGGGCGAAAATTAAGAAAATCTAAATTAACAGGGTAGCCTGGTGTTAAACTAAAGCAGAAGATACAACCGGGCTGACGGGCGTTTGTGACAAAGTCACGCAATATACTACTAAAAAAATTTGGCAAAAACTGCCTTTGTCAGAATTTTATAGTTGGCGGTATTTATTGTGATTTTGATTATAATTCTTCTTGGCAAATAACAATTTGTAAACCAGCATGGGTCTACTTTGCTCTAAAATAGTAGCTTATAGTTGTCATTTTTTGCCTTTTCAAAGAATAGGTTCAGACTCTAAAAAAAGAAGCAGGAAAATCAAGCCAGTCAGCTAAGAGAAAAGCGTATAAGCTAGGGTGTGAGCCTGTATCCGTAGTCCTTGTAACGCTGAAAAAGAATAGAGAAGGGGTCGTTACCAAGCGTAGCATGTAACGCTGAAACTTAAAAAACTAAAGGGGGCTGGATTAAGGCGAAGACATAAAAAAAGCCGCTCAATGAGCGGCTTTTGAAGTTTTGTGATCCGGCTGGGATTCGAACCCAGGACCCATACATTAAAAGTGTATTGCTCTACCAGCTGAGCTACCAGATCGTTTCCCGTTTAACTAACAGGGGGTGTTCGTCGTTTGGGAATGCAAAAGTAGGCAATTGTTTTGGTAAACGCAATACCCCACTCAAAGAAAATTAATTTTTTGAGTGAGTTTTACGGCCTCAACGGCCTCCTGAACGTCATGAACGCGCAAAATAGATGCCCCTTTCAACAAGGCTGCCGTGTTAAGTACTGTCGTTCCATTCAGCGCTTGTTCCGGTTTGATATTCAGGGTTTTCCAGATGGTCGTTTTACGCGACAAACCAACCAGGAGGGGTTCCTCGAATACATGGAATTCGTCCAGCTTACTTAACAGCTCAAAATTTTGTGCGGGCGTCTTGGCGAAGCCAAATCCGGGATCTAAAATTATGTCGATTGCTCCCAGGCTACGCAGCCTGGCCAACTGGATGGCGAGTTCATCGATCACATCAACCGTTAATTGTCGATAGGTGGTCATGGATTGCATGGTCTGCGGAGTTCCCCGCATGTGCATCAAAACATAGGGAACGCCCCGCCCCGAACGGGCCAAGTTGCCAATCGTTTCGAACATGGCCGAGTCAAGTGTTCCTCCGGATACATCATTAATAAGACAGGCCCCGGCATGGACAGCCTGCCGGGCTACCGAAGCGCGAAAAGTGTCGATGGAGATCAGGGCTTCAGGGAAGTTGCTCAAAATTGATTCAATGACCGGAAGGACCCGGTCCGCTTCCTGCAATGGGCTTACTTCTGCGGCACCCGGCCGGGTAGAGTACCCGCCAATATCCAAAAAAGAGGCCCCGTCTGTCATCATTTGGCTAGCTCGGGAAAGGGTTTCATCCAGGGAAACGCGGCTTCCGGCAAAGAATGAATCGGGGGTTATATTTAGGATGCCCATGACGGCCGGTTGGCCTAAATCGAAGAGCCGCCCCCGGCAGTTCAGCGTTTTTTTTGTAACTTTCGGCATGAAATTAGTTTTTGGTTTGCGGGTTGCGGGTTACGGTAAACGAGCCTTAAATCAATGCTGAACTGAAGACCGTAAACTGAAAACCGTGCACAATACCGAATCCGAATATCGGCAGGTTATCCAACGCTGCAAAGATTTGTTCCTTAAAAAAAACAAGGATTATGGAACCGCCTGGCGGATATTACGCCTGCCAAGTATCACCGATCAGATTTATATTAAAGCCCAGCGCATTCGAACGTTGCAGGAAACGGGCGTGAGCCGCGTGGGTGAGGGAATAGAGCCTGAGTTTGTTGGGATTATTAATTATAGCGTTATGGCTCTGATCCAGTTGCGGTTAGCAGATGATAAGCGCACTGAAATTCCCACCGACGAACTCGAAACGCTGTATGATCATGAAGTTGGCCAGGTTATTGAGCTGCTTTTTGCCAAGAACCACGATTACGGGGAAGCCTGGCGCGAGATGCGTGTAAGTTCAATGACCGACATTATCCTGATGAAGTTGCTGCGTACCAAGCAGATCGAGGATAATCAGGGTAATACACTGGTTTCGGAAGGGGTTGATGCCAATTATATGGATATGATCAATTACGCCGTTTTTTGTTTAATCAAATTGACTATTGAATGAAGAATGAAAAGTTCGTAGTAAAGAACAAGGTAGCCTTATCTTCTCTTGTTCTTCATTGATAGCTCTTCATTCGTAATTGTAAATATGAATACACCGACAGCGCAACCTAAAGTTAAAACCGGCACGCCACCCATGTTGATTGCCGCCCGTATCGCCCGTATTCTGGTCGGTATCGTTTTTATTTTTTCCGGGCTGATCAAACTGAATGATCCGGTAGGTACGCAGATTAAGTTTGAGGAATATTTTGAAGTTTTTGCGCAAGATCTGCCGTTCATGCACAATTTTTTCATGGCATTGGTGCCATTCACTCTGGCTATGTCCGTGCTGTTCTGTGCTGCCGAAGTGATTCTTGGTGTTGCCTTACTGGCTTCGTACAAACCCAAAGTTACCGTTTGGCTGTTGTTCTTTCTGATTACCTTTTTCACATTCCTGACTTTTTACTCCGCATACTTCGACCGGGTAACCGACTGCGGTTGTTTTGGCGATGCCATAAAATTAAAGCCCTGGACATCCTTTACGAAAGACATCGTCCTGATGGTGCTCATCTTATTCATCATAGGCCACCGCAATCGGCTGCGTTCCCGGAATACGGGCTGGCTGGTTGGTATCACAATCGTGCTCACGCTTGGTCTGGGTATATACGCGGTTCAGTTTCTGCCGCCAATTGATATGTTGCCCTATGCCGTTGGCAAAAGCATTCCAGGCGGCATGAAGCCTTCCGAACCGATGCGGTACAAGTACGTGATGGAGAAAGAGGGCAAGACCGCGGAGTTTGAGCAGTACCCGACCGATCAGAGCTACAAATTCAAGGAAATGGTGCTGGTAAACCCGAATGCCAAACCCAAAATCACCGACTACCGCATCTGGAACGACGAAGGCGACTTCACTCAGCAGACATTCGAGGGAAAAAAACTGTTTATTATTGTTAAAAACACGGCGGATATTGATGCCGGCAGTTTGCCCGCGATCCGGGCTCTGGTAGAAGGGCTAAAGGGTTCGGCTGTGACAGCCTATATACTGACCTCCACCAGCGATGACGAGATAAAGGCATTCCGTAAAGAATTTCAGCTTGAAACAGTGCCGTATTATAAGGCGGATGCCACCGTTCTGAAGACCATCATGCGGTCAAATCCTGGTACCTGGCTATTAGATAATGGCGTTGTGAAAGGGAAGTGGCACTTTAATTCAACACCCGACGCAGCAGAGGTAATTTCTTTAAGTAAATAGGAGTTAGGAACGAGGAGTGAGGAGTTGCTGACGCATCATAAATGTCATAAAATGACTCCTTACTCACACTTCTCCCTTCTCGCTCCTAACTCCTGACTTCTAACCTTGAAAAATATCTTCTTAATTGGCATGCCATCATCTGGCAAGAGTACACTGGGTAAGCGAGTGGCTGAAACCCTGCACTATCGATTTGTCGATACCGATAAACTAATTATACGAGAGGAAGGTCGGACCATTGCCGAAATTTTTGCCGAATCGGGCGAAGCGTATTTTCGAGAGGCCGAGCGTCGGGTGTTGCGCACAATACGGCCCGGAGGTAATATGGTTGTTTCAACAGGAGGTGGGATGCCCTGCTTTCACGACAACATGGCCTATATAAACTCAACGGGCGTTTCAGTATTTCTGGATGTACCCGTCGATGTGCTGGTACAACGAATAACGGCGCATGCGCAGGAAGACAGGCCACTCAATAACGCAGCAGATCCAAAACTGACGGAGGTCTTAAAGGCCCGCCACACCAGTCGGCTTCCAATTTACACACAGGCCCACATTATTATTTCAGGCGAAACAACGGAAGAAGAAATACTGCAACGTGTTGGGAAGTATTTATAATGACAAAAGCGACCCTTAGGGTCGCTTTTGTCATTATAAATACTTGGGCTCAGAAAAATACCCCTACCGTAAGCATCAGATTTGTGTTCCGGTTATTAGTTGAAAGCGTGGGCGTATCGACGGCATTAGGAAGTTCGAAGGCTGTAAAGCCCGATTTGTAGGTCAGGTAAGAGCCGGCTATATCGGCAAAAAATCGTTCATTTCGGACGCCCAGTCCTGCCGATAGCAAAATCTTATCCCGATCAGTTTTCGCTACCCGATCGAGGTCTAGCTTATAGGCGCTGGGCAAATAGGCTACTCCGCCACGAATCCGCAACAGACCTGCCCGGATCTCGGCACCAGCCCGTACGTTGACCACGTTCTGATAGGTTTCCTGTACAAAGCGTTTTACGTCATTTTTGAAATCGGTGTTATCCTGCTGATTTGAAAATGCCGATGTCCGTACCCGCATTCCTTGATAGCCTACATATTCAGCCGTAGCGGTAATGAAACCGATTTTGTTATTGCCAAGGAAATACGTAGCGCCACCCGATGCCCGTAAAGGAGTCTGTAAGGAATACTCGAAGTTATTCGATGGGTCCACCACGTCAACACTATTCGTTTTCAGCGTAATATTTTCGGGATTTGGGCTTTTGACAACAGCGGTTAAGGTCTGAGAAAACACTTCGTTGGCACTGCTGAACGTAGGGGTTATCAGATTGGCACCAACCTGAAGCTGAGGGCTAAGTTTATAAATTAAGCCGAGGGTAGCATTGATCCCGTTTCCCTTTACACTGAAACTGTTCACTTGTCCGTAATTATTAAATACGGTTCCATTGACGGGTATTTCCAGGAACGTGTACTCTGAGGAATACCGTAGATGGGTCAACGCAATGGAGCCACCGATATAAAGCTTATCATCCAGGTTGCCCGCGTACGCAATAGACCATTGCGAGTGAGCACCTGAACGGCTAAGGGTTGCCCGCTGGTCTTTTTGCCGGGTAGCATCGAAGCGAGTATAAGGCGGACCAGCACTAGTAGGGCTATATTCGGTAGGATTGATCAAATAGAGACCGTAAGCAGCGGCTTCCCTGAAATCTGCACTCCGGCTTCCTGGAAGGAACGAATCGCTAAGCTCCTTTTCGCTGTACTGAGCACTGTTGGCCGCATTGATATACGTTTGAGCAATAGATGAGTTTGGGTTGTTATTTAGTCCCCTGGCATCCGTGTAGTCAAAGAAGTTAGCCGACTGGGAATACGTAATGCCAAAGGCCGTCCGTCGCCAACGGCTGCTTCCCGTGGATTTTCCCGCGAGTACAAGACCAAACTGGCCTACGTTTACTTTGCTGCCCGTACTGGTTGTCTGCTGGCCCAAAAACGAGTTTTGGTTGCTGACCGACGTAAAATTCGGGCTGATGCTTAGTTCGGAACGGTTGTAGAAGGCCAGCCCGGCGACATTTCCAAAGAGGTTACTGGCATCGCCACCAAGGGAAGCATGGTTACCACCGAGTGCCCGGAAACGGGCAGTACCGTTCTGCGTAAAATCGGAGAAACGAAAGGCATCATCTGCGTAGTCGAAGGCGGCTCCCTGGCCAAATGCCAACGAAGATGATAGCACCAGGGCCATCGAAAAATAGAACTGCTTGTTCATGTGTATAAAGCGATTGGTGGCGTGTACTACGTTGTAGGGCTTAGACTGATTAATCAAATGAATGTTTAATCGGGCTTCATAAAATGCGTAGTCATCGCAACACTTACAAAACGAAAATCCCCGCCAATTGTCCTGATCAGCGGGGATTTTTTTACATTAATTTTTAAAACTATCGTGGGCCACGTCCGCCACCACTTGAATGGCCACCTCCGCCACCGGAGGAAACCCCTCCACCACCACCATAGCTGGGAGCACTTGGGGCACTATAGGTACGACTCGGTGCGCTATAGCTTGGCTGCTGGTAACTTGGTTGCTGGTAACTGCGGCTCTGGCTTTGGTAAGATGGCTGCTGGTAGCTTTGCTGTGATTGTGAGAAGCCACTTCCACTACGACCGCTGCCGCTCGAAGGCGTATAGCTACCCCGGCTGCTTTCCCGTGGGCGGGCATAATATTCACCGCCTGAGTTACTGTTGTACGAAGGCGCGTTCGTTACGGCATTGCCCGAACGGCCATTGCTGCTGGAACCCGCGCTGTTGTCGTAGTAATAAGAACCCCGGCTGCTGCCATTGCTCGGACGGGCATAATACCCATCGCTGTTACCCCGGTTGCTTGACGAAGCAGACCCGGTATTGGCGCTACGGCCCCCATTCGGATTGTAGGTACGAGCCGTGTTGTCAAAAGCAGCATTGTACCGGCCTGACGTCCGATCTGTAGTTCTGTTATAGGTTCTGTTTCGGTAAGGGTCAGCACCAGATACATAAACGTTGTTTACATAAACCGGATTGCCATAATACCCGCCATAGCTGCCGTATCCATAGCCGAAGGGTGAGTAGTATGGGCTGTACATACCGCCAAATCCACCGTAAGCATAAGAGCTGTAAAATGGATCATAGCCGTACCCGAAGGGCGAATAGCCAAAGGCGCTGCCATAATAGGGCGAATAGAAGGGACTACCGAAGCCGAAGCCAAACCGGTTGTACCCGCCAAATCCACCCAGGCCAAGGCCAAGTCCCAGCCCACTGTAGAAGCCGGTGTTGTTAAAGCCCCAGCGGTTCCAGCTATAAGCAGAGGTCGACGCGGCATTATAGCCGTTTACAAAACCGGAGTTATAGGAATCCGTCTCATTCCAACCCGGATCGGGCGAAAGACCACGGTTCAACTTACGGGCGCTTAACTCAGTGTAATACTCATCTGAATTTGTACCACCGTTTGTACCGTATTGCTGATCATCATTATAATCGGGATTAGCGTTACGAGATGACCGCTGCCGTTGCTGCCGACCGTTTAGCGGGGCAACCGAAGAGTAGTCTGATGAATTGCTGGCATACACGGGCGCATTGCCGGAGTTACCATACAAATCATCCATTTCACCCGCGTTTTGCGCTGTTTGGTGACTGGAGGTACAACTCCAGATACCCAACAAAGCCGCCAGTGACAGGAAGCGATATAAGGGTTGCGTTTTCATTTGGCCAGGATATTAGAGTAACAAAGGCTCATGTAGAGAACTTCTTCAATATATAACACAGGAATGACCTGTTTGATTACAAAAATAGAGTAAAAACCTATCTTTGCAAGTTATCTACATGTTAGATTCCAATTTGATACAAAAGGTTTAAACCAACTTAAAAAAAGTTAATTTTTGGTCCGGAATCATCCGCTGGTATACAGTAACCTCATCTGGTTTCAAACAGGCTGAACCCGGTGAGGATATAGACAACAAGCTGGCAATTTTCGACCGCAACTGACTAAAATAACGCATGGCTAAAGCGATTCCGTCCCGTAGTGAAAACTACTCCGAGTGGTATAATGAGTTAATTAAACGAGCCGATCTCGCCGAGAATTCGGCGGTTCGGGGCTGTATGGTTATCAAACCTTACGGGTTTGCAATCTGGGAGAAAATGCAACGTGCATTGGATGACATGTTTAAGGAAACGGGTCACCAGAACGCTTACTTTCCGCTGTTTATTCCCAAATCGTTTCTAAGCAAAGAGGCCTCGCACGTTGAAGGGTTTGCCAAGGAGTGCGCCGTTGTAACGCACTACCGCCTGAAAAACGCAGAAGATGGTTCGGGGGTTATCGTTGACCCGGAGGCTAAGCTCGAAGAGGAACTCATCGTTCGCCCAACATCCGAGACGGTTATCTGGAGTACATATAAAAACTGGATTCAGTCGTACCGTGATTTGCCGTTACTCATAAACCAGTGGGCCAATGTGGTTCGGTGGGAAATGCGTACCCGAATTTTCCTGCGCACGGCCGAATTTCTCTGGCAGGAAGGCCATACAGCCCACGCTACAGCCGAAGAAGCAAAATTCGAAACGCGACAGATGCTCGACATCTACGCACAGTTTGCTGAGGAGTGGATGGCCTTACCGGTCGTGAAAGGGACAAAAACCGCTAACGAACGATTTGCCGGTGCAGACGATACATTGTGTATTGAAGCCATGATGCAGGATGGGAAAGCTTTACAGGCCGGAACCTCACATTTCCTGGGACAAAATTTTGCCAAAGCGTTTGATGTTCAGTTTCTGAACAAACAGAATCAACTTGATTATGTGTGGGGTACATCCTGGGGAGTATCTACCCGTCTGATGGGTGCCCTGATCATGGCCCACTCGGATGATGATGGTTTGGTATTGCCCCCAAAGCTGGCACCCATTCAGGTTGTCATCGTACCGATTTACCGCTCCGAAGAGCAACTGGAATTGCTATCGGCTAAGATAAAGCCTTTGGTTCAGGAGTTGAAGAAAGCGGGTATTTCGGTTAAGTACGACGATTCTGACGCCAACAAGCCCGGCTGGAAATTTGCCGAGTACGAACTGCGCGGTGTGCCCGTCCGATTGGCTATGGGTGGTCGTGACCTTGAAAACGGAACAGTAGAAATTGCCCGTAGAGATCTGAAAACCAAAGAAACCGTCCCGTTCGAAGGATTGACTGAACACATTAAGAATCTGCTCGAGAACATCCAGGAGACAATCTATACTAAAGCAAAAACCTTCCGCCAGGAGAACACTTTCAAAGTAGATACGTTTGACGAGTTTCAGGCACAGCTTGATAAAGGCGGGTTTATCCTTGCTCACTGGGATGGTACCAGCGAAACGGAAGAGGCTATTAAAGAAGCTACAAAGGCAACAATCCGCTGTATACCATTTGATCAGGAGGCCGAAGAGGGTGTCGATATTCTATCGGGTAAACCATCGACAGGGCGCGTTGTGTTTGCCCGCGCTTATTGAGGTATAGATTGAGGCTTAAGTTTCTGAAAATTAAATAGCCACACAGGCACAAAGTGTACAGCGTTCTTTTACCAAATCGAACGCTGTACACTTTGTGCCTGTGTGGTTAAGAAAATACAGTTCAAGGCTACGTAGGTGCTTAATGGTGTAGGATAGCTACCAATTATTAACTACCACGAACCACCTTTACCGCATGTAGAGCTGCTGTTGACGTAGGTGCTGGAGGTACCAGCTAACAACTGCAAATGTGACACCGCACAGGCCAAGGAGCCAAACTGCGCCACTCAGGCTTAAATACGACCATGTAGGCCGACCAAGTCTATCCATCATAGCCATACCCATCATGAACAGGCTAAGAGTCATGATAAAGGCATTTCGCAGATTGATCGGGTATGCCCGTCGTAAATCATAGGCGCCATAGGCTTTATTGCGAAACTCGAAGACAATATCGTCCAAACTGGCATGCTCCAGTTGCTCATCAGTCATGGCCAGTTCAATCTGGTACGTTTCGCGCAGGTGCCGGACGGCTTTAATATTAGCTTGCTCGAGGACGTTGCTAAGTGCCGAGTCGAAAGAAAGACCAAGCCAAAGATACTGTTCGACCTCGCACGCGAGGTGGTCGAGAAGTTCTTCAATCAGCACATCTGTTGAGCCGGATTGAATCAAATGGTTGTGTAACGTCGCCAGTTGTTGAGGGTTGAGTTTTTCCATGACGATAGTTCAGTTTAAACCGTGAAGAAAGTAACTGGTTAATGACTTGGTGCTAACTGGACGGGTAATTGCAGGAGTTGACGCATGACTTCCATAAATCGCTCAAAGTCAGAGACTTTTTGAACGGCAACTTCATTGCCACGAGGGGTTAATGAGTAGTACTTTCTGAGCCTGCCTTCCACTTCTTCGGTTTCCGTTAATAACAGCCCCTCCTGTTCCAGCTTATGCAAAACAGGGTATAATGCCCCAAACGAAAGCGCAATCTGCCCCTGAGTGCGCTCTTTTACTGCCTGTGTAATTTCATAGCCATACATCCTGCCCGGTCCTGGTTCGGCTAAAAGTTTCAGTACGATCGTTTTGAGCGTACCTCTCAAAAACTCGTTTCCTGATGGTTCCATAGGCTTCAATTCAATTAGTTTGACTTGCTGTTAGTAAATATATATAAAAGAATCCGATATATAGCGCGAAATGATGAATTTTTTAAGTATAAATTTTATTTTGCCTATAAAGCAGCCTATTAAGTAGTTGCAAATAGAAACGTAATGGTACTGCTTCGCTGAGCCGTGAACTTTTGGACCCGGTAGGTAGTTGGTCAAAAGTTAGCGTATAGCCCATTCTTTTGCCGGAAGTTCCGGTACTTTTACGTTAACTTTTTTACGAAAACAACATAGCAATATGGCACAAGCAAAATCTGGCGATACCGTTCAGGTACATTATACCGGAACACTAAGTGATGGAACGATCTTCGATTCATCAGAAGGTCGTACACCACTGGAGTTCACTGTTGGCAGTGGGCAGGTTATTAAAGGGTTCGATGATGGTGTAACGGGCATGAACCAGGGCGAAAAGAAAACGATTAACATACCCGTTCAGGACGCCTACGGACCAGCCAATGAAGAAATGATTTTTACTCTGGAGCGCTCTGATATTCCAGCAGATATACCACTTGAGGTAGGCATGACCCTGAATATGCATGAAGATGGAAATCCAAGACCTATCCCGGTTATTGTTCGTACGTTGACTGATACGAACGTGACGCTGGATGCCAATCATCCATTGGCCGGGCAGGATTTAACGTTTGACATTGAGCTGGTTGGTGTAAAATCACCCTCGGGTTTGATTCTATAAGTAGAAACTAGTTCAGAAACGGTCAGGGCCATAATCTTTTAAAGATTATGGCCCTGACCGTTTTTTGGTGAAACGTTTCCCAATAGAATCCTGACAGGCTAACCAATAAAGATTAATTGCCTGCCTGGTAATTTTCCAAATCCTCCAGTTCACGCAGTAAAACGTCGATACCCTGTGCATTAGCCCTGGCAGCATATGAGGCAATAGCCACAGTTATAGCGCCAACATTTAGGGCAACCGGTAAATTATTAATTCGTTGAAGGCTCTTCTGCGCCTTCTCTGTAGCCAGCCTGATACAGGTTGCTATCTGAGAGGGATTTGGGAAAGCGGGCCGGGTTGTTCGATTCTGTATATCATGCGCCCTGGTCAGTAAGCTATTCTGATAAGCATTCAAATCCAATTGTTGTTCATGGGTAAGCTCTGGCCAGTGCAAAACCTGGAATTCAGTTAGCGAACGCGCCATATCGCAATAGGCAATGGCAATATCATTTATCTGGTCGTGTGTAAAGTCTTTCATCTCGGAGAGTTTCTGACAGAAAATGTTTTGAACCAGTGTGTGACTTCTTTTGGGAAGATAAGTCGCTTGTCGATGACTACCGACTTTCTAACTCGACTTTTGAACGAACGGTCATTATCTTAAAACTGGAAGATGGACATTTTAGTTATCCCCGTATGGAATCAACACCGCTCAATGTTGGCTATGCCTGCATAAATTTGAGTTTACAGGCAGAAAAAATCACGACAAATCGGGGAATGATTAAAAAGACATTCTACGAGAAAGGAATTGCCTATGCATCGGAACTAGCCCTGAAAAACGTACAGGACTTGCTGAAAATTGTCGACTGGAATCTGGAGCACGGGTTTAAACTATTTCGGATCTCATCCGACTTGTTTCCATGGGCCTCTGAGTATAAAATCAGTTCGTTGCCCGACTATGCCGATATTCGGGAAACCCTTGAGGAAATCGGAAGTCGGCCTATTCGGTTAACCACTCACCCCGGTCCGTTCAATCACCTTGCCGGGCAAGGTAAAGTCTTGGACAACACCATCACGGATCTGGAATACCAGTCGGAGTTGTTCGATCTAATGAGGCTAGTGCCCTCACACTGGAACAAAATAAATATCCACGCGGGCGGGACCTATGGCGATAAAGGGGCCACTCTGACCCGGTTTGCTAAAAATTTCGGTCTACTTTCCGAAAATCTACGCGCCCGCCTGACGGTGGAAAACGACGACCGGCCGAGTTTGTATACGGTACAGGATCTACTGTATTTATACGACACCATTGGTACGCCAATCGTTTTCGATTATTTCCATCACTCGTTAAACCCCGGTCAGCAGACCGAGCAGGAAGCTTTCCTAACGGCCTATGCTACCTGGGACGTACGGCCTGTTTTTCATTTTTCCGATTCGCGGCAGGAGCATGAAGACCCCAAAGCCCGTAAGGAAGCGCATGCCGACTGGCTCTACTCTGCCGTGAATACGTATGGGAAGGAGGTCGATATTGTATTCGAGTCGAAGATGAAAGAGTTGTCCATCTTAAAATTGCGGGGCCAGCTGGCATAAAAAAAGCCCGCTGCGTTCGTTAGAAAGCAGCGGGCGGGAATGGAGTGGCGGCCTGTCATGTCCGAAAAGACAGGCCACTCGTAAGATGAGGTGTAGTAATGAATGGCCCGAGGGCTATCAGAATAAATGGTCAGCTTAGTGCTGGATGTCTACCCGGGTCGTGAATTTCTTCTCGTTTGGACCTACAACGAAGGTATAAGCACCATCGGGGAGAGCCGATAGATCAAAGCGACGAACTGAACCTTTAAACGAATCAAGTTGAACTAACACATTTTGCGCATCGTAAATAGCCACGCTGGCTTCGTTGATGTTCTTAGCAGGTAATGTCAGCTCGATCTTGTTTTTCTCATAAGCCGTTACAGTTGGCTCTGTCAGTTGTTGTAATCCCCGCTCGTCGACATTAACCGCGTTTCCTTTGATTGTCAACCCCTGCGACATCCACCAGGCATCATTGCTGGCTGTCAAAAAATACTGACCGTCGGGCAGATTGTTCAGGTTTAACGAGGTAGTTTGTTTGACTTTTTTCGAGATGGTGCCCCGGTAGAGAACGTTGCCGTCGGCATCGATCAGTGCCACGTCAACGGGTGTCCCCGGTTGTGTATAAATACGTACTTTCTTTTGTTCGGACTTTTCTACTTTCACACCACTCATTCCTGATCCTGTGTCAGCTTTGGCACCCTGGAAACTGGCTAAACTCATGACTGACAGAACTACAGCGATTGTTACACGGAATTTTTTCATTGGCTTGAAATTTTTTTGTTTTACCGTGACAAAGGTGTGCGACAAAGGCAGTTCAGCGCAATAGGCCGACGACTGATAACCAGCTATTTAAGAAAACTTCATATTTTAATTATATTCCTTCTGAGCAAATTAGGACGTTTATTGGAAAAGTGCAACAAGTCCCTATTTTTCACTTATAGATTGTATTTTTCTAATAATTTTAAATTTTTGTACTCTATACGTTTGTACACCTAATTTTGTGCCTAATAATCCTATTTCTGGAAAATGATAAATTTAGAGTTAGTGCTTGTGGCTAAATCATAGCGCTCGTTTTTCACAATAACTGACCGAAACTATTCCGACTTTAAGGGCAAACCGGGAGGAGCGCTTACTCTAATTCGGATACACTTTAGTTCGGAAACTCGGTCCGTTTTTCGTGCCCCAACCGCACATTCGTTGCGCACTATCCAAGTACAGACATTAAAATCTGGCTAACCAAAACGTTTCCGCAAAACCAAAGGCAGTTGATTCGTCTTACTGTATAAACAAGTATAAAATCGTATGGAAAAAGTACTTCAGGGACAGATTGCCTTAATCACCGGGTCGAGCAGTGGTATTGGCGCGGGTGTGGCTAAATCATTGGCAGAAGCGGGTGCAACGGTAGTTATCAACCACTCCTCCGATAAGAGTAAGTCATCGGCCGATGCGGTGCTTAAAGAAATCACCGACGCGGGTGGCTCCGGAACAGTCATTCAGTGCGACGTAAGCGAAGAAGGGGAGGTGGCCAAGCTTTTTGCTGATATTGTGGCTAAGTATGGTACAATTGACATTTTGATCAATAATGCAGGTTTGCAGCGCGATGCTAAATTTCATGAAATGACTCTTGAGGAGTGGAACACCGTGATCAAGGTGAACCTGACAGGACAGTTTTTGTGCGCCCGGGAAGCCATCCGGGAGTTCTTACGCCGTGGACCACGACCAGAAGTTTCGTCTGCAACCGGTAAAATTATCTGTATGAGTTCGGTACACGAAGTAATTCCCTGGGCCGGACATGTCAATTACGCATCTTCTAAAGGGGGTATCAAATTAATGATGCAATCGCTGGCCCAGGAATATGGCCCCCAAGGCATTCGGGTTAACAGTATTTGCCCCGGCGCCATCCAGACTCCCATTAATAAGTCTGCCTGGGAAACGCCACAAGCGCTGAACAGCCTGATGACACTGATTCCCTATAACCGTATCGGTCAGCCATCGGATATCGGTAATCTGGCTGTATTTCTTGCTTCCGATCAATCTGATTATATTACAGGAGCCAGCATCTTCATCGACGGCGGCATGACCGTTTTTGAAAGTTTCGCTGATAATGGGTAAGTTGAAGCTGTGTGTCGTACTACGTATGCTATAGGAAGTAGGGTATAGTATACCGTATAATATTGCGACATACACCGTATACTTTATACCCTGCATCATACATACACGTAAGCAGTTGACCACCGAACACAATCGTCTGAATGATCCGGCCTGGCGGCAATGGGGCCCCTATGTCTCCGACCGGCAATGGGGAACCGTGCGCGAAGATTACAGCGCCAATGGAGATGCCTGGAACTTTGTGACCCACGACAAAGCCCGTAGCTATACCTATCGCTGGGGAGAAGATGGCATTGCGGGCTTTTGCGATGACAAGCAGCAGCTGTGCCTCGCGTTAGTGCTTTGGAATGGGCAGGATCCTATCCTAAAAGAGCGTTATTTTGGCCTCAGTAATGCCGAGGGTAATCATGGTGAAGATGTGAAAGAACTTTATTACTACCTCGACAATACGCCCTCCCATTCATATCAGCGGATGCTGTATAAATACCCGCAGGCGGCTTATCCCTACGAGTGGCTGATCGCAGAAAACGGTCGACGGGGGCGGCTTGACCCGGAATTTGAATTACTGGATACTGGCCTGTTCGATCAGGATCGGTATTTCGATGTGTTTGTCGAGTACGCCAAAGCGGGACCTCAGGATATTCTGATGGCCATTACCATTCATAACCGGGGGGCGGAAATGGCTATGTTACATGTACTGCCAACGCTCTGGTTTCGGAATACGTGGATCTTCGGTGATGATACCGATGGCGTACCCAACTATCATCCGTCATTAATATTGCAACCCGATGGAACGGTGTCGGTGGAGGATTCAGCCTTGGGTCGATACATCCTTCATGCCGAAGGACAACCCGATTGGTTGTTCTGTGAGAATGAGTCGAACCTGGTACGGCTTTATGACACACATTCGGGTTCCGCTTATCCTAAAGATGGCATCAATGACTATCTGTTGCACGGTAGCGATACGGTTAATCCAGCGAAAAAAGGAACGAAAACCGCAGCGCATTACCTGCTCACGATTCCAGCCGGTGGTTCGACCGTTGTTCGCCTTCGGCTCGAAGCGACCGGACCGGTTGGAGTGGGTCTTGAAAAACCTTTCGCCACGTTCAATGCGTTGTTAGCCAACCGAAAGTACGAAGCGGATGAATTTTATGCGCAAGTTCAGCCGGTAAACGCTACTGACGATGAGAAACTGGTTCAGCGACAGGCTTATGCCGGTATGCTTTGGAACAAGCAGTATTATTACTATGATGTTTCCCGGTGGCTGGCTGGCGATGCCAACAGTCCACCTCCGCCCCCCGAGCGCCTGCATGGACGCAACCACACCTGGCTACAACTCATCAATGCGGGGGTGATTTCTATGCCCGATAAGTGGGAGTACCCATGGTATGCTGCCTGGGACTGGGCTTTTCACTGTATAACACTCTCCATCATTGACCCGGATTTGGCCAAGCAGCAATTAATGCTGCTTACCAATGAGTGGTTTATGCACCCAAATGGGCAATTGCCTGCCTACGAATGGAATTTTTCGGATGTAAATCCACCCGTTCAGGCCTGGGCTGCGTGGCGGATCTACCACCTCGAACTGGAGCGTAAGCCACCGGGCGAGCAGGACCTGACGTTTTTGCGCGCTATCTTCCATAAACTCATGCTTAACTTCACCTGGTGGGTGAATCGGAAAGATCAGTCGGGGAACAACATTTTTGAGGGAGGGTTTCTTGGCCTGGACAACATCGGTGTGTTTGACCGGAACACGGCATTTCCGGACGGAAGTCATCTGGAACAGGCCGACGGAACGAGTTGGATGGCCATGTATGCGCTGAATATGATGCGTATCGCCCTCGAACTGGCCCGCCATGACCCGGTTTATGACGAAATGGCTACAAAATTTTTCGACCACTTCCTGTATATCGCTGGGGCCATCACGCATATCGGTAATACAAACGTTGGCTTATGGGATGAAGAAGACGCGTTTTTCTACGATCAGCTGCGTATGGAAGACGGCACAATATACCGGATGAAGGTCCGTACACTAGTAGGACTCATTCCCATGTTTGCGGTGGAAGTGCTGGATGCTGAGCTCTTACAGGCAAATCCGGAGTTTGTCGGACGAATGGTCTGGTTCCAGGGCCACCGCCCCGACTTATACCACCAGGTGTCGCGGTACGCTGAAAAAGGGGTTGATGAAAAACGACTGCTCAGCCTGTTGAGGGGGTTCCGTCTGAAAGCGCTGCTCGCTAGAGTACTGGACGAAAAGGAGTTTTTAAGTCCGCACGGTGTAAGGGCTGTATCGAAAGTATACCAGGAAAATCCCTATGAATTTACGCTGGATCATACCACCTTTCGATTGACCTACACCCCCGCCGAGAGCGATAGCGGCATGTTTGGGGGCAACAGTAACTGGCGTGGCCCGGTATGGATGCCAACGAATTACCTGATGGTCGAAAGCCTCGAACGCTTCCACCACTATTTCGGGGATAGCTTCACGGTCGAGTTCCCAATAGGTTCCGGTCAGCAGATAACCCTGCGGGAGGTGGCCAGAGAGCTGAACAACCGACTTATCAGCTTATTTACACAAGATGATCATGGCGAACGGCCCTCTTTTGGGAAGCATTCAAAATATAAAGACCCCCATTTTCGGAATTATGTACTCTTTTACGAATACTTCGACGGCGATAATGGCCGGGGGGTGGGAGCCAGTCACCAGACAGGCTGGACAGGTTTAGTTGCGGAACTGATCAACCGGAAATATGGCAGTCTTCGGTAGGAGTGAGGCTGAGGGGAAAGTGTTTGCAAGGAATCGAGTGAATCCCTATTCAATGACACAAGGGGCCCGAATGCAACGATTCCCGCCGAGAGTCAGAGCGAATCTGAATCGGCGGGAATCGATTGAAGAGTGTAAGTGTATGTATTAAAAACTAGCTTCTGGCTGGTTTCAGTACGGAGTATCGCTGCTGGAGCAGGTAATATGACCCAAATAAAATGGCACTAAAGAATAGGTCGCCCAGGATACCGTTTAGAAAGAACGATGTACCGTTATAAAACGCCAGTCCTGCGGTGTAACAGGTTAATAGACCAGAAGCCGTTTGTGAGTAAAACGTGCTGCCATACCAAACCGAAAAGTTCGTTACCAAAAAGAACAGGAGGGATGACGCCACCGAAGCGGCAGCAATACGCCCGGCTGTTGGTTGCTTCAAGGCCCAGAGTCCGAGAAGCCAGGTAAGGCCGAAGCTTAAATAAACAGAGCCCATATTTCCGTGAAATCCAATCAAACTATCGCTCAGCAGCATAGCAGCCATTGGTACGGCCAGCCCTAGCCACTTACGCTCGAATCGGGAAGCTCCAAATAAGGCAAGGGCCGCAATGGGCGTGAAATTATACCAATGCGGCACTAATCTGAACAAGGCTGTTGCCAGAACAATAATGGTAAGCGTGGTTAAGCGAATCTGAAGCGGCTTCATAATAAAATCAACAGTTAAAAAAGGCCTGTGTACTAGTAACTCAGCGTAGAACAGGCCAAAGCACTGACATCAGGGCCAATACTCTGACTATACATCTGCAAAGGTAACTCCATTAACAGACATGGCAAAGCCCGATTCGGCTGCTTTGGTTAAGTCATTTAACCAGAAACCTACCACTTAGACTACGACTGGTGGTTGCCAGGGAGTTTTACCGCCTATCCATAATAATTACCGCTCGCTACTATTTAGATAGTTGTCTAAATTAATAATTAGATATTTGTCTAAACGTTTAAGTCTACGCTGATGAACAACTTATTTAAAGCCTTGAATGACCCAACCCGTCGGCAGATACTGGACCTGCTGCGCGGGGGCGACATGAACGCCGGCGAAATTGCCGAGCGATTTGATATGTCCAAGCCCAGTATTTCACATCACCTCGATTTATTACGGCAGTCGGGCCTGGTCGAAGCCACCAAACAGGGACAATTTATCAATTATACCCTCAATACCACCGTCCTCGATGAATTGCTGGCCTGGCTACTGAGCTTTCAAAAAACCGACACATCTACCATAGAATCGACTACATCCCAAAAGGCATCCTGATCCGTTAACACCCTGTCAATCATGAAAACGAATACTACTTTCATTGAAGTCCTGATCATTGGTCTTCTGATGGCCCCCCTGATCTACTTCGGCATGAGCTGGAATCAACTTCCCGCTGAGATTACCACGCATTACGATTTATCCGGTAAAGCAAACGGATGGATGGCCAAAGAACAGGCCTGCCTGTTCACAGTCGGTATTTCACTACTGCTCTACGTGGTATTGCGCTTTTTGCCCCGAATTCATTCGGGAGGTCAGTTGCAAACGACAAATTATCAAAAGTTGCGTGTGGTGTTGACACTCATGTTATCGGCCATAATGATCTGGGTCTTTTATATGGCCGGTCACGCTGTTTCCAACAATAGCTTCATGACGATTTTGATGATAATCGTCAGTCTCTCGTTTGTGGGTGTTGGTAATTACATGATAACTATCAAACCAAACTGGTTTATAGGTATCCGCACCCCCTGGACGATTGGGAATGAGGTTGTCTGGCGAAAAACCCACCGGATGGGCGGTCGGCTAATGGTAGCGGGGGGCATGGTAAGCCTACTACTTGCTCTATTCCTGCCAATGCCTTACAAAGTGGGCGTTATCGTCGGTCTCATTCTGCTTGTCACCCTGGTACCGGCCGTCTACTCATACATCTATTTTCAGCAGGAAAAAGCACACTGACGCAACTAAGTACTATTATCAACCGCTAAAACCGACAAATCATGAATCGTTTTAATATTTCTATTTTAATACTTCTGCTATTATTTTCACTGCACGCATTGGCCCAAACTGAAGAGGCTCTTCACTATAAAATAACCGTGCCAACTGGCGCCGACTTAACGCTGGAAGGAACATTGGCCATTCCTGCCAATCCTAAAAAGGCAATACCGGTTGTGTTGATCATTGCCGGCTCCGGTCCAACCGATCGAAATGGCAATAACCCGTATGGAATGAAACCTAACACCTATAAAATGCTGGCCGACAGTTTAGTTAATAAAGGCGTTGCCGTGGCCAGATATGATAAACGTGGATCGGGTACAAATCTTCAGGCGGCCATGAAAACGATTAAACCGGCAGAACATCGTTTTGAATTCTTTGTAAGCGATGCCATTGGATTTATTGATCAATTAAAGGCAGATAGACGCTTTTCAAAGGTCATTGTTGCCGGCCATTCAGAAGGGTCGTTAGTTGGTATGCTGGCAGCAGAAAAAACAAAAGCTGATAAGTTCATTTCACTGGCCGGAGCTGGTCGAAATATTGCCGATATACTAAAGGATCAGGTGAAAGCCGGTGCCCCCGACACACTCAGTGCGGTAGCCAACATTCTACTGGATTCGTTAAAGGCTGGCCATCCCGTGAAGCGCATAAATCCGTTTTTAATGGGACTTTTTAATCCAGGTAATCAACCCGGATTGATCTCATGGATGGTATATGATCCGGCAACCGTGATAAAGCAATTTTCAGGGCCGGTTTTAATTATAAACGGTAAACATGATCTACAGGTGTCTACGAAAGAGGCTGAAATACTGAAAGCTGCCCGACCCGACGCGGAATTAATTTTAATGGACCAAATGAGCCATATCTTAAAAAACGCACCCCTCAACCGTACTGAAAATATTAAAACCTATTCTGACCCTACATTAACACTTACACCAGGACTCGTCGATAGTATTGAAAAGTTCGTGAAGAAGTAATTGAAAGCCAGTCATCAATACACCTTTACGCAGATTAGCAGTGCAGAATCGATCGCATTTAATTCGGATAGTAGTGATGCAGATAGGTGATCAGTCGTTCAAATTGAATTTGTTCATGAGGGTTATGCGTCTGTTTACCCAGCATGTTTCTATAGTGCTCAATTAAATTATCGAACTGCGCGTTGTGCGCGAGATGTGCGGCTACCAGCCCCTTATAATAACGGTGTAATTGGTTAAATACATACTGGCAGGGATAAGCCGCGTGTTCATTCAGCAGACGGTCTAATACTGGCAAAGTACATGAGGATGTAAAAAAAGCAAAACCAGTAGTTTGGAAGAAAAGCTCGATTTGCCAACAGGCATCTATCAGCTCTTCGTCATTATGAATTTTGAATCGGGCGAATTGGAAGTCACGGAATTGATTGATTGGCACAGAAAGCGTAATTGAATCCTGATGACTCATAACTTGATTACTCAAAAATTGCTGAGCAATTTGTTCAACCTGTTCATTACGACATCCAAGCGTAACGCCTAGTATTATTTCCTCATTAAAACTACTAAACAAGAGCATTACAGTTTGGAACCCCGTTGAGGTTGTTCTTCGATATTGTTTTTTATCAGGTAATAAAACGAATCCCTGCCGCTCAAAAAAAGGCGTTAACTGTTGATAAAGTGTTATTTCAAAAGACGTAAACGTCATATGCGTATCGACAAAACGGCAGATAAACGGTTAACATGAACGAATATAACTCGTTCAATACAAATTAGTTCTACTTGTTTTGATAAAACTAAGTTGTTTTATCACGGGCAAACTGAACCAAAACACCAAGTTTCAAGTTCATAAAATGCACACTCGTGTATGCATGACAATTTGGGGACGACCGGAATTGACAGCTTGCTGAGGTCGCGTGTAAGCATGTCGGGAGTTGACGGTATTTCCCGCCCAAACAAATCGTCAAAACAATAACTGGCGAATATAACTACGCCATGGCTGCCTAATCCGGAGGATTAAGCAATAGCCATTGTCTCCCCGGCCTACGTGCTGCTGGCTGGATCAGGAGGCATCGACTCGCAGCGCTGGCTCGGTTTATGGTGTTAACGGCCGAGTAAGACACAAGCACCTACGGATGAAGCTTGGTTTGGTACACACCGGGCCGATTCCCGACAATTCTAAGAGTACCTAAGCATGTAGAAGGCACGACGGGTTCCTTGACTGGACGAGAGTTCGAATCTCTCCGTCTCCACTGGAAAAAAACTCAATACATCTAATTGTATTGAGTTTTTTTTTGATCGATAAAAACTGGTTTGATGATAATTGACTATAGGATTTATTAAGTAATAGGCAGTTTGCACCTCTCATTTTTGCGTATCCCAGGCTTATCTTTAAAAGAATTATATAAACAGTGGTTTTTATCCGATAACAATTTACATTCTGGGGAAAGAAGTCAGTTATAAAATATTCTATCGATTAGATTTTCTTTTTTGAAAATAAGACTACCTATATTTGCAAAACCTGTTAGTCAATTTTAATTAATACACTGTCGAATGAAAGCGAAGCAAATACGGTTCTTCTCGCCTGATGAGAATAGCGAAGCTAAGAAAAAGGATGAAAAGCCTGTTGCCAAGACATCACCTGTTACTGGCTATATTTCATCAACGGGTAAATTGGTTTTCCCGTCAAAAGCGATCTCACAATTAGGACTTGATCCTAGCAACAACCGGTTTAAGGTAGGTACGCAGGATGGGAAACGGAAAATAAAATCTTTATATCTGATCCCAGGAAGCGAAGGCGAAGAGCAAACGTTTGAACTGGCTCAGGGAGCAAAAAGTTATGCCATTTCACTTCCTATTATACTACAGAAGGGAGGTATAGATTTCGCAGAGACGAAATACAACTTCGTGGTAAAACCATTTGACTATGAAGACGGTGTAACTGGTTATGAGCTGAAATTTACGAATGAAAACCCAAAGCCTGAGTATACAGGAAAGCCTCGAGGTCGTAAGAAACTAAATGCCTCAGCAGAATAGTCTCTTTTTTTGCTGAACAAATTCTGAATTCATCTAATCAAGCCGTCAGATAGGTAGAATGGGAAAGTCCTATTCTGGCTGTCTGGCGGCTTGATTTGTACGTATTAATTAAGGGGTGATCAAAATACTAGCCCCAGTAACTTAACGTGCTTGATAAGCCATCTATAACAATGTTGTCTAATTGGGAGTGGGATGTGATAAAGAGAAAGCTTATAACATACCAGAGCATTTAACCGTTACAGTGAACCTATAAATCGAAGTATTAATTAACAGATCGGAATGAGAGTTCTTTAAACCTGCAAGTACAAACGATAAAATTAAATTATTTCTTTGTGACAAATGCATATATATGTGTTTATATATTGATGAAAAATTCGTTAATTTACTGATATCAGACACAAATAATAAAGTTAACTGGAAGGCAAATATGGTTAACTTATTAATTTATATATGCCATATGTGTTAAGGGTTTATTTATATGAAAGTATGATTTTAATAAAAGTTATGAAAATATATATTCCATTTTATGAAAGATCGTCCTGACTATTGTTAAAGGAGTAGTGTCATTCTTTTAAATGGTAATGTGTATAAAAAATTTGTCCTTTATGCCTGATATTGGTTTGGCTAAATTATACTCTTGTTAAAGGTAAAAGTAGAGGTGGTAACAATTTTGATATATGACCCGAAACCAACTTAATGATCTAATTGAACAGGGTGAACACTCCCGCCTGGAATTTAAACGTACCCTTTCGTCTGCCTATCGTATAGCCCGAACATTGGCTGCTTTGGCCAACACATCTGGAGGGACACTCTTGATTGGTGTCGCAGATAATGGAAAGATAGTAGGTGTGACATCCGAGTTTCGAGAGATGCAGAAAATTGAAGAAGCGACTGACCGTTTGGTTGAACCAGCCTTGTCAATAACCTATGAAACCATGGCCCCCGATGGTCGGATCGTTTTAATTATCTCTATACTCGAAAGTGATGATAAACCACACTATGTGATGGATGAGTCTGGTAAACGTACCATTTACGTTCGAATGAAAGATAAGTCAGTACCGACCAGCAAATTGATCATAACACCCCAGATGGCGGATCGTGAACTACTTAAATCGCCAATGGCACGTACGCTGATTCAGTACCTTCGAAAGAACGAATTCATCACGCCTGACAAGTTTGGGAAACTTATTAATATATCTGAGTATAGAGCAGGTAAATTGCTGCGGCAACTGGCAGAACGAGGTTTGCTTATTTTAATAGATAAACCTCGCCCGGTACGGTACGCGCTTAAACTGGCAGAGTAATCCTTGTAGTATCTTTGTAAGTATGGTAACAGAGACAGACACAATCACAAAAGAACAAATTACGGACTTCTTTAAAGAACTTCAGGATCAAATCTGTCAATCGCTGGAGCAGGCCGATGGAAGAGGGAAATTTCGGGAGGATTCCTGGCAGCGGCCGGGTGGCGGGGGAGGCCGTTCACGAATTATGACCAACGGAACTGTCATTGAAAAAGGAGGAGTCGGATTCTCAGCCGTACATGGCGAAGCGACTGAGGCAACCCTCCGTACGCTGAACCTCAATGAGCCGGCAGAATTTTACGCAACAGGTGTATCCATCGTTTTACATCCGCACAGTCCACTCGTGCCAATAATACATATGAATGTCCGCTATTTCGAAATGAGTACAGGCCATAATTGGTTTGGTGGCGGTATTGATTTAACCCCTCATTATATAGTAGAAGAGGATGCCCGGTGGTTTCATCAATCGCTCAAACAGGTTTGCGACCGTCATGACCCAACCTATTATACGAAGTTTAAACCTTGGGCAGACGATTACTTTTATATTCCACATCGGCAGGAAACGCGAGGAATTGGCGGTATTTTCTTTGATTACCTTAAACCGACTGACAGTTGCAGTAAAAAGCAATTGTTCGATTTCGTACAGGATGTTGGAAAAGCGTTTGCCCCCATCTACACCCATTTTATGCATCAAAATCGTGCGTTGACGTACGGTGAGCAGGAAAAAGCCTGGCAGTTACTGCGCCGTGGCCGTTATGTCGAATTCAATCTTGTCTGGGATAGAGGGACAAAGTTTGGCCTTGAAACCAATGGTCGTACCGAGTCTATACTAATGAGTATGCCCCCACAGGCAAATTGGGTTTATGATTTTAGGGTCGAGCCCGGAAGCCTGGAAGAGAAAACGCAGAAGCTGCTGGGTAAAGGAAAAAACTGGGTGTAAGAACAACAATATGAGAAAACGTTATGAGGTATTTAATCAGCGATTTATAGGCAAACTTTATAAAATCACCAAAAACGAGTGATTGGTCTCATATCAAAATGATACTTTTCGAAAATTTCAATATTACTTCCTTTGATGAAAATAAATCAAACTCTTAGTAATGGAATAATAGGCATCCTCCTTCAAAATAAACCTTGTTATCGAGTCAAATAATTAACTCCTAATTTTTCCGGATCAATCTGAATCGGCATACGGTGTCTATAGAAAAGTACCGTCTAGTCAATATCCTTTGGTGTACTTACATCAATTAGCGGGCTCAGAAAAGGACTTCCCGGAGGACTTTTTTGAAGAATGTTACGCTAGAATAACGATCGGCCTGTAACACAAGAGAACTTTAAATGTCAATTCCTCCGCAGGCTCTATTTGACGTTAAATAGAGCCTGCGGAGGAATTGACATTTAACTACATGTAGTCAATATTTGAACAATAGTTTAGGCTAACCCAACCGTCCCAAAACTTTTTCAAATTAGCTATAGGAACATTATTGTCTTGTACTAGCCCAGCTAACCAGAAACGTATCAACGCATATTTATTGACTCGTTTAACAGTTCAATCCACTCATTTTCAAGGGCCTTTATATGGTCGGAAATAAGGTTTCCATCAAACGCTTCAGCTGCCAGCTGAATGCGTTGTTCATCATCATGGAGTTCAATAGTAATAATTTGGCAGCCTTTTAACGTGAGAAGACTTACTGCGTCGAATGCAAATTCAAGGTTATTAAACCACCACGAATAATTTCGTATCTGTGTGTCTGCGTTTATTGTAGAGAACGTGAACAGCATAAAGCAATCTTGAGGTTACGGACAGACAATAATAACTTTTTTATTAACGTAAATCATTATATGAATAACTTTATTTTTAAATATTATGAAATCATAAAAAATTAAACTTAGTATTTTTAATAAACATTCATTTTGAAGAATTATTATCTTGATTATTATAAATATATAGTTTAAGTAGGTTAGTATTGAGTGCTAATTGAGCTCTATTATTTGACTTATTCTTTGAACTTTTTGATTTTCAAGTAATTTATGTTAGGATTTTTATGCATTAGTGTGCCTATAATTTAATTTCAAGATTTTAAGGGCAGGTAGTGAAATTCAACTTAGGTTGTTTAACCCTACTGATATCCTACCAGATAACCACCAATAACTGAATCTTTACCGTTTAGTCAATCATTTACAGGCTATTGCCCGAAAAGGAATTGATTTTTGACGTTAACTATCCTTTAGTGAAACTAAGCATATAGAGTACAAAGATTTTTACTGACTCCTGGCAGATCATAAATACATCATGTTTCTAACCACGAAAAAATAAAACTCGTAGTAAATATCGGTTTGTTTAGTTTTACATGAGTAAATGCAGGTAAGCAGTGAGACAACCTAAACGGCTTAGTCGGTCTAAGCCTGACAAACAGTAAAGTTTATACTTTTAGAGATGGTGTGCATGATGAAAAAAAAATGGTTCGTACTGGTTGTCTGGTCAGTGCTTGTCAGTGGATGCCAGCAGGCGGAACGGGGACCGTGTACGGAGTCCGCCGTTACGACTAAAGCGCCAAGTGAAGAGATCAAGGCGCTACAGCTGTTCATAGAAACAAGCGGAATTAAAGCCAAAGCAGACAGTCGGGGTTTTTACTATACCATACAGTCGGCGGGAGTAGGTACAAAGCCTACCGTATGTTCTAATGTGACCGTTAACTACTCGGGGAGACTGACAAATGGTAAGGTATTCGACAGTGCCGAAGGCATAAGCTTTAACCTGAACCAGCTTATTGTGGGCTGGCAGGAGGGGATTCCATTAATTGCTCCCGGTGGTAAAATAGTACTCTTTTTGCCGCCAAGTCTGGCTTACGGCGCGCAGGAGCAGAATGATATTCCGGCAAATTCTATACTCGTTTTTGAGATTGATCTCGTGGGTATTAACTGAGGCAAGGTCAGGAATAATTAGACGGTAGTAACCATTCACAAGACGATAAAATGGACTTAGTCAATGGTTACCGGTTTATCTTGCGGCATAGTGACTGGTTTGTTCAGTGCAATCAGCGTTATAACAGCGGAGAGCAAAAGAGAGCCTGCCATGAATAGATAGGAGGAGCCAAAGCTACCGGTAGAGCCGTTTAAATAGCCAACTATATAGGAGCCTATAAAGGAACCCAGGGCACCAAAGCTATTGATGAGGGCCATAGCTCCTCCTGCTACGTTCTTGGGCAGTAATTCAGGGATAATTGCAAAAAATGGACCGTAAGGCGCATACATAGCCCCACCAGCCACAATGAGCAGGGTAAATGAAATCCAGAAGTTATCGGCACCGATTAAATAAGAACCATAAAAGGCAATAGCGCCTATCAATAAAAAAGGCCAGACAAATGTTTTGCGGTTCTGCGTTTTATCTGAGAAATAGGATGCGCTTAACATGCCAATGATGGCTAACACGTAAGGTATTGAGGATAGCCAGCCTGTTTTAACGATCGTCATGTTAGGGGCTGCATTCAGAATAGATGGCAGCCACATGACAAAGCCGTAAACGCCGATACTCCACAAAGCATATTGCAGACTAAGCAATATGACAATCCTGGACTTGAAAGCCTCTGCATAGTTTTTTACAGGTTTAATACCCTGTTGTTCCCGTTGAAGCTGATCGATAAGGGCTTCTTTCTCGGCGGAGGTTAGCCACTTCGCATCTTCAGGCTTATTATCAACCAGTCGCCACCAGAAAAATGCCCATATAATAGCCGGTAAACCTTCAAGTATAAACATCCACCGCCAGCCAACAGCCTGTACCAGATAACCTGATAGTATGGACATCCAGAGAATGGTAGCTGGATTACCCAGAATCAAAAATGTGTTGGCCTGAGAGCGTTCTGCTTTAGTAAACCACCGACTTAAGAAAAGGAGCATCGAGGGCATTACTGCACTTTCGACTACGCCCAGCATAAAGCGGATGATAATCAATAGATTGACATTGCTGATAAAACCGGTTGCCATAGCCAGCCCCCCCCATAGGATCAAGGACCAGAAAATCAGGGATTTCGCACTTTTCTTCTCGGCATAAACTGCTCCCGGTACCTGAAAGAAAAAGTAGCCTAAAAAGAATAGTGAACCCAGCAGTGATGACATAGCCGGGGTAATCTCCAGATCTTTTGCCATGCCACTGGCTGCACCAAATCCGAAATTTGCCCGATCTAAATAAGCCAGACTATAGGTGATAAAAGCAATTGGGAGAAGCCGGTACCAACGGGATTTTGCAATGACTTTTTCCATATACGTTAAGTGCCGCTCGTAAATCGGGCTTGCCAACTAACAAGCCAAGGGGTAATAACTACAAAAGGTAGGAGAGGAAGTGCTCTACTGAGAAAGCAGGTAATTAGCCGCTTGAGGTATCATCTGTCGCTGTAAGTACATTAACCGGACTGTCCTAATGCTGAAAATAAAGCACTAGCAGACAAGGTTGACCTGAGTCAATATAAAGCAAACAAGTAAAAGTGTTTTAACAACGTACCTACGACAGAGCCGGATACAATCTACAAATAAACCTGAACGTTAGGCCCAACAGCATCTTAGCTCACAAGATTGAGTAGAAGCACTTACTATAAATAGGATTCTTCAAGGACTCGGACGCAACTATATATCGGTCTGTTCTCAAACAGAACCGGGCTGGTGTGTGAATCTGGGCGAAGAAGTATAAGCCTACAAGATTAACTCAGAACAGCCGATAGTAATAGATAGAACACATAAACTGAGATAACAACTATCAAAGTCCAGGGACCGGGTAGCAGTAGCAGTGATTTCTTCTTAATGTTCATAAGGCTAACTAGTTATGACGGTAGTACAAAGTAAATGCAAAGTTACGAAATTGGAATAACCAATTAGTAAATATAAACGGTTGTTTACAGTTTATATCTAATTGTTAAAAAGAATCGCGCTCTTTTGTTTACTAGTTATGCAAAAATTATATAAATAGACAATTGATCAATCTTAGTAAAAGAATAAATGTGAATAGATTAAGTGACTTATAACAAGGATGTTAAGACATAGGCATCATGCCAGAATCCAGAAGAAATAAATTGGAATATTGACTCCCTATAAATCAATAATTTCTTCCGTTAGTCTAATTTTTTTCTTGAGTAGTTTCGCTTATAAACCGATATCGTCATTATAAAGACTAATAACACGGGTAAGTGGGCTTGTAGTATATACCGATTGTAGATTTAATATCAGGCATGAAATTTTTAATGTACAGCCGTATAGTATGCATAAAACCGGACGCTCCAAAACCAGGCGAATAACTGGTCTTGGAGCGTCCGGTTTGTATACGTCAGGGCTATTTCTGCTGCGACAAAAAGGTAATCAGCGACGCAAACTCGTCATAAGACAGTGCATTGGCTAAGCCCGTTGGCATCATGGACGAGTCCAGTTCCTTACGAGTCAGCACGTCAGCCTTTTTGATAGTGTAGACTTGGCCGGTGATGTCCCGCATAACCAGTCGGGTAGCGGATTCTTCCGTGATGAAGCCGGTATAGCTTTTGTTTCCTTTCGCCGTAACCGATACCGAAGCAAACCCCTGCGAAATGGATGCATTTGGTTTTAGAATGGATTCGGCAATCTGCTCCCGGTTCATGATCGATCCGATTTGTCCCATAAACGGACCTTTCATCGTCTCGCTTTTCGAGAGGCTATGGCAGGCTACGCAGCCTTGCTGGGTAAACAGGGTTTTGCCCACGGCTGCATCGCCCGGTAGTTTGGCCATCGCCAGCATGACATCTTCAATGGATGCTTCGCCAACCTGCCCTTTTTTACTCCGGATCTTATCCAGGTCTACTTTATTCTCCTGCTGCACTGCAACCGGCTCTTCTACGCCAAACTCGGGAATGTCCAGCCTGAGTCGACTGTTCATATCGGTGAAAAACTGCTTATCTGCGGTCTGCTTCCACTCGGTTAGCAGGAGGTCTTTGACGGCTGGAGAGGATTCCCAAACAACTGATTTATAGAAGGGACCGTGCGTATCCGGACGGGTGCTCCACCACCAGGATGCATCGTAAGGAGCTTCCTGCTTATACAAACGGCCAAGGGTAGTTAGGATTTGGGTTTTGAGGGTAACGTCTTTAGCCAGCCGGTAAGCACTGATGAGCCCATTGACAGCTTCCGGTGTAGGCATGTACCGCAGCGCCCACAGCGCCAGGGTAGCGTTGGGGGAGTTGATTGCCTGTAAACAGGCCGTTACGGCATTTAGCTTCACCAGTGATCGAACCGCTAGATGGGCCGGTACCAATGAAGCATTGGGGGTAGCGTGCGGGCCTTCTACATCTTTACCCGGTGCAACAAATGAATTAGGGACACTAACCTGCAGTAAGGTAGCGGCTGCTTCCTGACGATCCAGACGACCCAGGCCGATCAGCGCAGCCACCTGCACCCGATCCGATGGGTCTTTCACACCCTGCACAAAAGGCTCCAGGGGGACTTTTTTGACCAATGGTTTTCGGTCGGCCAGCGCACGGAGGGCAAACTCCCGCACGGCCGCATCCTGCGTTAACTGTACCAGCTTGTCGATCCCCTGCTCGCCGGTGGCCTGGGCGTAGGTAAAGATACCAGCCACCCGGTTCGCAAGCGGCAATTTCTGATCCGACGCTACCTTCCAGGCAGTGTTGGCTGCTTGTTTTCCGGACCGATTCAGCAACTCCTGTGAAGCATACAAACGCGCCACGGCACTCTTCGAGGCAAGTAAAGCACCCAGTTTTTTTACCGACGCTTTTTTGAGATTCGGGAAAGCCTCATAGGTCCAGTTTTGTGGTACCGCCCGTACGACGTAGCCTTTATCGGGATTGCCCGAGTAACCTGCTCCATTCCAGGCCGCCAGATACAGCCGACCCGATCCGTCCACGTCTACATCGGTAATCTGCGGAAGTTTAATAAACGCTTCTTCCTGTTGGGTGAAGGTACCTTTATCAGGTGTTACGCGGTGGATGTACAGCTGATTCCGCCCCCAGTCGGCCATCATGGGTACCTGGTTGTATTTCTGTGGCCAGGTAGGCTCATCCATGAACAAAGCCCCTGTGCCCGAACCACCCCCTACGTCGACCAGGGCAGGTAAGATCTCGTCGGTAAAATGCTTAAACAATACCGGGTAGCCGTACTCGGCCGATTGCAGCTGGTGGCTGAAGCGGATGTTCCAGCCTCCGCCGTCGTTGGTGTTGTCGCGGGTGAAAATGTTCATGTAGGGGTCAATGGCCACATCATAGATGTTGCGTGTTCCATGCGAGAAGACCTCCATTTCTGTACCATCGGGCCGTACCCGTACAATCCCACCGCCAAGCATGGTTAGCTTGTTCCCCGAACGGTCTACGGCATTGTGGAACCCGAAGTCGCCCACGGCAATATAGATCCAGCCGTCAATACCCATCCGGATACCGTTTGTCGCATGGTCGACACCCCGCTCCTGAATGAATTTAACGTTGCTGATGTGTTCGACCAGTGGTTTGGAAGGGCCATCGGCCACACCATCGCCGTTTTTGTCGTCGAAGACCACCAGATCCATCCCGGTTGCTTTGCCGGTTTCGGCCGAGAAGACAGCGTGCAGCACGAACACCTGATCGCCCAGGGCAATAATACCCCGTGGGTTATTCACCTTGGCAAAGGTTGTATGCCGGTCTACTTTGCCGTCATTATTTTCATCTACCAGCCGCACAATGGCCCCCATGTCCGGCTTTTTACCAAGCGACCCCTGTTTATCGACGCCAACAAATACCTCGCCGGTTGGTGCCACCGCCAGACAGGCGGGGCTGGGTGTCAGATCAGGACCCGTGAAGTTCGTTACCTGCAAATCGGGCGGGTAATCCGGTGCATGGACTACGGTTCGGGTAACGTCTGGTTTTTTGAGTTGCCCCAGGTTTCCATCTAATCCAAAACTAAACAGGAACGCGGAAAGGAAGCTTAGTGAAATTTTAAACATGGGTTGACGGTAATTAATAATTGCTCAATTCGTGGCTGATAGTCCACTAAAGCAAAAGATGCGGTTAAATTTAAACAGTTCAATCGGGATTAAGTGTGTTAAACCGAAGAAGTCGTATAACTACTGACCTTAATCGTTTTCAGTGAGTGTCCCGCTCGATATAGTCGAGTACCTGATGGTAATACTGTACTTTATCGACACCGGATAATGTGTCGATAACCTGTACCCCGTTGGCCGCAAAAAAATCAAGTTTATTCTGTGCGTTGGCTACGTATTCGCTGGGCAGAAAGTATACGATCTTGTTGTTGATGTCGGCTCGGCTACGATAATATAGCTGGCGGGCGCGATAAGTCAGTAACCACCATAAGTCAGATTCGACAAAGTCAAGGCTCAAGCCGAGAATGTAAATATCGGTCGTGAAGAACAAGTCAATCCAGGATAGACCCATCGATTCTCTTGTTTTCAATCGTTTAATAAAGGGGTGTTTCGGCAAGGCTGTACTTTTGTAATGAGTGCCGCTTACCACATAATTCCGCATCTGTTGGAGTTGCCCTCCGTAATGCTCAAATCCTAAATTAATGCTGTTGGGTACCCGACAGTCGCCATGAATATGCCAGTACCGTTTTGCATTCACTTCGTAGTGGCGGAACACGCTGTACACTTTCTCATCGATCACCCCGCTGTTTTTTAACGGCAACTGCCCTTCCAGAGAGAATTCGTAATTGGTCGTGATGATATCATCCGTGCCAAACTCCCGGATACGCTCATGAATTTCGTTGGGCTCAATTTGTGCGACTTTCCGGGCGATGAACGTTTTTAAATCAATTTCCCTACGCCGGGTTACCTGGAGTGATCTAAGGAAAATCTCTTCATAAAGCAGCGGAAACGGCTTGGTAGCCTGATGGTTCATTAAATTCCCGACCTTACAAAACTGAACCATGTCTTCCAGCAAATCGGCCCAGCTGTTATTAGGGACAATATTATTGATGCCATTGCCGATCAGTAAAGCGTATGGGTACACAATCCAAAGAGTTAGTTAACAAAAAGGTAAAAGCAGTGTATTCACTTGATTTACCAGCTACTAACAGGGCAATCAGAAAAGTCGGATGAGGCTGTCATCTCATTTATGAAGGAATGGATCCGGGAGATGGGGCATTCAAAAAAACGGCAAGAGAGAAGTGTGACTCGTTACTTCTTCAGTATTTTTATTTTTTTACAACTAACTTATTTCGGTTTCATGGAAGACGATCAGGAGAAGTACTGGGTCTGATTGTTATTTACAACATAAAAAAAGTCCCGTTTACAATGTAAACGGGACTTTTGCAGAGAGAGAGGGATTCGAACCCCCGGACCTGTTACAGTCAGTGGTTTTCAAGACCACCGCAATCGACCACTCTGCCATCTCTCTTTCTTGGGTGCAAATATACGAACGTTTTGAGATTTGTCAACCTTTAAGGCCCCAATTCGCTCAAAAACCGTAATTTTGGGCAACGATTAAAAGAACGAAAGAGCGCAGAAGTGAACGTGCGAATGTAAACGTCTTCACTATCAGCTCTTTCACTCGTTCACTCTTTCGCTCTCTATAATGGATACCCTCGAATCGCTACCCTCGCTTGAGACCGCCCGGAAACTGGGCCTGCTGCCCGAAGAATTTGACCGTATTGCCGAAATCTTAGGGCGTCGGCCAAATTTCACTGAATTGAGTATCTTCTCGGTAATGTGGTCTGAACACTGCTCCTACAAAAACTCCATCGTCTGGCTCAAAACGCTGCCCCGCGACTCCGACCGGATGCTGGCTAAAGCCGGGGAAGAAAACGCGGGTCTGGTCGACATTGGAGATGGACTGGCCTGTTCGTTTAAGATTGAGTCGCACAACCACCCGTCGGCACTGGAACCCTACCAGGGAGCAGCAACGGGTGTGGGTGGCATCAACCGCGATATTTTTACGATGGGTGCACGACCCATTGCTCAACTGAACTCCCTCCGTTTTGGCGACCTGACGCTGCCCAAAACCCGGCGGCTGCTGCGCGGTGTGGTGAAAGGCATCGGCGACTATGGTAATGCCTTCGGTATCCCAACCGTTGGCGGGGAGCTGTATTTCGATGAGTGCTATAACACCAACCCACTTGTCAATGCATTCTCGGCGGGTATCGTTGAGGTAGGCAAATCGGCCAAAGCAACCAGTTTTGGCGTTGGTAACCCCGTATTCATCGTCGGTTCGGCAACGGGTAAAGACGGTATTCACGGCGCTACGTTTGCCTCGGAAGATATTTCGGCCGCATCGACCGATAAGCTTCCGGCCGTTCAGGTGGGCGATCCGTTCATGGAGAAGCTCCTGCTCGAAGCCAGCCTGGAAATTATTGAAACGGGTTACGTGATCGGTATTCAGGATATGGGTGCTGCCGGCATCATCTGCTCAACGTCCGAAATGAGCGCCAAAGGGGAACATGGTATGATTATCGACCTCGATAAAGTACCTACCCGTCAGCCCAATATGGCTCCATTCGAGATTCTGCTGTCGGAGTCGCAGGAGCGGATGCTGGTGGTTATTGAGAAAGGCAAAGAGCACATTATCCAGGGGATCTTCGACAAATGGGACCTTAACTGCGCCCAAATTGGCGAGGTGACGGCCAAAGGGGAGAACGACCTCGGCCGTCTGCATTTCTACCGCCACGGCGAACTTGTGGCCGATGTACCAGCTTACGACCTCGTGCTGGGTGGCGGTGCGCCGGTATACCACCGGGAGTACAAGGAACCCGCATATATAAAGGAATTCGCCAAGTTCGACATCGACGATGTGGATGATATTGAGCGGGAAGATATCCGGGAAATTGCCGAGCATCTGCTTTCGCATCCCAATATCTGTTCGCGCAAGTGGGTGTATGAACAGTACGATTCTATGGTGGGTACAGGCAACCGAAGCACAAATGCGCCGTCTGATGCGGCCGTGGTGCGCGTGAAAGGCCCCGGCATTCCGGCAACCGATAAGTCCATCGTGATTACGGTCGACTGCAACAGTCGGTACGTGAACGCGAACCCGCGCCAGGGGGCGATGATCGCCGTTGCCGAAGCTTGCCGCAACATCGTTTGCAGCGGGGGCGAGCCGCTGGCCGTGACCAACAACCTGAACTTCGGGAATCCGTACGTGCCCGAAGTCTACTGGCATTTCGTGGAGGCTGTTCAGGGAATGGGCGAAGCCTGCCGTCGGTTCAGTACCCCCGTAACGGGCGGCAACGTGAGCTTCTACAACCAGAGTTCCGACGATGGACCGGTATTCCCGACCCCAACCATTGGTATGCTCGGTCTGATGGAAAATCCGGCTCACCAACTGACGCTCGACTTTAAACATGAAGGAGATCTGATCTACCTCATCGGGCAGTCGACCAACGACATTGCCTCCTCAGAGTATTTGTATTCGTACCTCGACATCAAAGCGTCGCCCGCTCCTTATTTTGAGTTCGACGATGAATGGCACGTTCAGGAAGGTATCAAAACCATGAACCGAAACGGCTGGATTCTGTCGGCACACGACATATCGGACGGTGGTTTGTTCGTTACGCTGGCTGAGTCGGCGATGGCGGGTAATAAAGGTTTCGAAATTGTATCGGACGACCGCCACCGGTTGGATTCGTTCCTGTTTGGCGAAAGCCAGAGCCGCGTTGTGGTAACGGTCTCGCCCGAACATCAGAAAACTGTTGAAGGTTATCTGCACGATACGATCATGCCCTTTATGCTGTTGGGAACGGTAACGGGCACATCTCCTGCGTTTGTCGTCGATAACACAACGGTGATGACGCTGGCCGAAGCCAACGATTTATACAATAACGCCTTAGGCAAAATAATGGCGTAAGGTGTTTGAGCAGGGCGCTGGCACGGGCAAATGCGCGCGCCAGCGCCTAAAGAGCATGTCTTTGATCAATTAAGAAGTTTAACATGGCAATTGATTTAGCCGCGGTTACCCGCGAGATTAGTACCATCGCTACGGATGCGGGTGCTTTTTTGTTACAGGAGCGCAGCCGTTTCCAACGCGACGCCATCGAGTACAAAGGCCTGAACAATCTGGTATCCTACGTCGATAAAGAAACCGAAAAGCAACTGGTCGAGAAACTAAGCAAGCTGCTGCCCGAAGCCGGATTCATTACAGAAGAAGGAACCACCGGCCAGGAAGCCGACCAGTCGGCCCTGAACTGGATTATTGACCCACTCGACGGGACCGCTAATTTTATCCATGATCTGCCCGTTTTTTCGGTGAGCATTGGCCTGGCGCAGGGGAACACACCCATTGCCGGTGTGATCTATGATCCCAATCGAAACGAGTGTTTTTCCGCCTGGCAGGGTGGTGGGGCTTTTTGCAACGAGAGCCCTATTTCTGTGTCGCCCGCTACCCAACTGGGTGAGAGCCTTATTGCTACCGGCTTCCCGTATTATACGTTCGACAAAATGCAGCCGTATCTCCACATTCTGGAGTCGCTGATGCAGCAAACCCACGGCCTGCGCCGGATGGGGTCGGCTGCTATCGATCTGGCGTATGTAGCCTGCGGCCGTTTCGATGCATTTTACGAATACAACCTTAATTCCTGGGATATGGCCGCCGGCGTTCTGCTGGTTCGTGAAGCGGGTGGACGGGTCACTGATTTTGAAGGGGGCGACGCCTTCCTGTTCCGTGGGGATGTAATTGCCGGCAGTGGCGTTCACCCGGAGTTACTCAGGGTAATTCAGGAGTTTTGGTCCTGATTGCCAGACAGCCTTTAGCCGTCTGAGTGATGCGGAAAAGACATTTGAACAAAGTTGAACAAGAACTTCACTGACAGACTCTGGCTGTCAGTGAAGTGAAGTGAAGTTAAGTTAAGTCTGCATCTCTTTCTACATCGTTATTTAGTAAAGCATGATCAGTCTTATGGACGATTTACAAATCCTCAAATATCCGATTGGTGATTTTACTTATGGCCAGTCGTTTTCTGCCGAAGAAACAAAACAACACATCCGGGAAATCGATCAGATGCCTTTCAAACTAACGGAGCTGGTTGGAAAGTGGGGCGATGACCGGCTCGATACACCCTACCGGCCGGAGGGTTGGACGATTCGCCAACTTGTGCATCATGTGGCCGACAGCCACATCAACGCGTACGTTCGTACTAAACTTGCCCTTACGGAGTCGAACCCGACCATCTCGCCCTATGAGGAAGGGGAGTGGGCCAGATTACCCGATTCGAAACTGGATATTGCGCCGTCGCTGGTCATACTCCGCAACCTGCATCATCGCTGGGTAACGGTACTGGAATCACTCACCGAAACCGAACTGACCCGTACTTATTTTCATCCGGGCAGTCAGCGTACATTCACTATGCAGGAGGTCATCGCTATGTATGCGTGGCACGGTGAACACCATTACCAGCACGCTTTCCGACTGGCCCAACGGAACGGATGGGTGTAAAAAGATGTATGCTATATGATGTGATATCAGACGCCTTATATCATACACCCTACATCTTTTTACGCCAATGCAGGAACTCATCATTTTTCTGATTTTTGCCGTTGCAGTCGGTTACTTGGGCAATAGGGCATACCAGAGCTTTTCGGCTAAAAAAGCAGGCTGTGGCAAAGGCTGCGGCTGCGCGACCGACACCAGTGTGTCGGTTAAGACTGCCGAAAAATGAATATTGGATTTTCCGTATAACATTTTTAAAATACGGTTGTTTGTTGAGCAAATGAATACTCAACGAACAACCGTATTTTTCACTATACTCCTTTTTGTTTTTGGTCTGGAAGCGTGCAAACACGTTCGTCCGGACGCGCCTGTTCAGGAAGAATTTGAACCGGCGGTCACCGAGCCTGTGTCCTACATGGCGGGGAATCTAACCTTCAATATCCGGGATTTAGAAGCGAAGATCAACAAGTCGTTGAAGAAAACACTGGTGCCCGAAGAGACCTTTGAAGGGCATAAAGGCGAAGCCTGGCGGTTTCGGGTGGAGCGTACCGGTCCCGTTCGGATTCGGTACGCCAATCGGAAAGTCTATTTCTCGGCCCCGCTTGAAGTCTGGTACACAAATCCGATTGGTCTGCGCAAAAGTGCGAAACGCAAAAGTCGAACACTCTGTGCACTTTCTGTAACGTTTAACAGTCCCGTTGGCGTGGGCACACAGTGGCGGCTGGCCACCAGGTCCAGGTTTGAAAACTACCAATGGCTCCAGGAGCCTAAAGTGCAGCTTTTAGGCATAAAAGTCAATGTAAAAGGTATTGCCGAGAAAATACTCGATAAGCGCAAAGCAGACATTGAGAAGGCCATCGACAAAGCTGTGTACGACGGACTGCGTCTTGACCGGGAGGTGAGTAAAGTCTGGCGGGACATGCAAAACCCGTTGCGCATTGCCAAGGTGCCCGAAAATTTCTGGCTGCTTCCCCGACCGTTCAGCATTGCGGTGGCACCCGTTTACGGCAACGCAAAGCAGATAACTGTACCCATTCAGATTGCCTTTCGGGTGAAAACGCATCTTGGACCAAAGCCGATGGTCGACAGCTTAATTATGCTGCCCCGATTGTTGCGCAGAAATAGTCTGCCCGATTCGGCCCGTATTGAGGTGCTGGCTTTTATTCCCTATACGGATGTTAATTCGGTACTTGCCCAAACGCTGGCCAAGCAAAAGCTTAATCTGGCCGGTGGCAACATAACCATCAAAAGTGCGTCGGTTTACGGAAGTGGTCGTAAGCTTATTCTAAAGGCCGATGTGGGCGGCAAAGTGAAAGGGTCGCTGTTCTTTCACGGAGATCCCGAGTACGATACACTCACCAACACGCTGCGCATGAACGAGGTCGACTTTGATGTCGATACCAAAGAGCGGCTGTTCGCTACGGCCGACTGGCTCCTGCACGACCACCTCCGCGATACCATTCAGGCAGCCATGGTCATTCCACTGCGCCAGCAAATATCATCCATCCCCAACAAGATTGAAACCGCATTTGCAAATGCTAAAGTGGGGCAGAAAACAGCGTTGAACATTGATACTTTCCGATTGGTACCCCAACGCATCGTAGTCCGGCCCGACGGGATTCAGGTGTTGATCAAAGTGCAATCGAAAGTAGCCGTTAAGGTCAAGCGGTTTTGATTGTCCAGCGGCTACCTGTTTATTTGGCCTGCCACCGCCAGAGGTAACGGCTGGCAGTGGTACGGTAAGGTCGCCAGGGTTCGGCTATCTCATGCAGCTTTTTGTACAGGGTTTTTCCGGTAAGCCCTTCGGTCTGGACGGGATAGGCCCGAAGCATCCGTTGCCGGATAACCAGATCGTCGATGGGGAAAATATCGGGTCTATCCAGTACAAACATGAGCAGCATCTCAACAGTCCACCGCCCAACTCCTTTAATTGGAATAAGGTACTGCACAATCTCTTCGTCTGTCATACCATCCAGATGAGCCCGGTCGATGGGATTATCCAGTGAGAACTCCGCAACACTTTGGAGGTATTTGATTTTCTGAAACGATAAGCCCGCGCTGCGTAGTTCGTCGGTTGTTTTCAGCAGCAGCTCATTCGCCTGAGGGTAGTTCTCCGGGAACAGCGCCCTAAACCGGGCGAAGATCGCATCGGCTGCTTTTACCGAAATCTGCTGCGACACTATGCTTTCGAGCAGCGCCAGATAAACATCACTGGCGTAATCGTTGAATATCTTAGGCGCGGGCGTCTCCGCCATGATGCGAGCCATAACCGGGTCTTGAGCCAGATGCGTCAGGGCAGGGGAGTTAATTTCCGTCATCTCCAAAAAAGTAAACTACCAGGTGTTCAGTATATCTATTTTACTTCGGCTTGTTTAATTCCTGTACCAGCGTATTGAGCAGGATGCTTTTCTGCTGAAGGTCGTAGATGTATTCCCAGAACATGACCCCGGCCAGTTTCTTCGACTTTACATACGCTACTTTGTAGATGAACGACTCCGGGTCGGCGTAGGAGATAAACGTACGCGACGTTGGATTCCATAAATAAGGCGCTTTGGCCTCTTCATCCCAGTAGCGGGTGTACCCCTCTTTATTGATGTATTTGGCCATCAGTTCGTCATAGCTGATAAAGTAGTGTTTGCCCGTTGCCGGTTGGAAGAGCCCGTTATCCTGGTCGCGGGTTTCAGACCAGCCGCGTCCGTAGAAGGGAAGGCCCAGGACAATTTTGCTGGCCGGCACGCCCGCCCGAATATGGCCATCGACGGCGTCGGCACTGCTGTTACGGGCGTGGTCGCCTTTGGCCGATTGGTATAGCGGGCTGTGGTGCCCTGTCACTTTGTCATTACCGTGATACAGGTCGTACGTCATGATGTTGACATAGTCGAGGAATTTCTGGGCTTTGCCAAGTTCGGTATGGTTCACAAAGGCTGTATCGCCCCCGGTGGCGGCAGTGAGCAGGTAATGATTCGCACCCGTGCGTTTATCCAGCTTTCCCTGTTTATCCAGCCCATCCCGCAGGGATTTCAGAAAAAGGGTAAAGTTTTTCTTGTCGGCCGGACGGTAAATATTGCCTGCGCCAATCTGGTCGGGGTATTCCCAGTCGATATCGATACCGTCGAGCCGGTGTTTTTTCAAAATGGCTACCGCGCTGTTTGTGAATTTCTGGCGGGAGGCATCGTTCAGAGCCGCATCGGAAAAGTATTTACAGCCGCCCCAGCCACCAATGGAGAGTAAAATTTTAAGGTCTTTGTTACTGGCTCGCAAGGAGGTCAGTTTTGCCAGGTTCTCGCCATCTTTGGCCGTTAGGGGGGCAATTTCGCCTTTTTCGTCAGGCACACCGAACGCATAATTGATGTGGGTCAGTTTCTGAGCTTCTATCTGGTCTTTGGTCCAGCCGCTGCCGGTTACGTAACCGATCACGACATACGGATGAGATTTTGACGATTGAGCCAGCAGGTTTTGTCCGAACACCGTCAGGAAAAGGACAGCAATGGAGAGCGATTTTTTCATAGGAAGTATAGCGTCGTAAATCAGCCTTTGGGCTGATGGGCAAAGGTAAGGAGGACATGCTGTTTGAAAAGAGGGTAAGATCGCTAAAACATCATTTTCTGAACATTCCCTAACGAGCCGTGTAGTTGGTTTATCTTTGCAACACTTTAGCCGCTGTTTGCGTTAGCGATTAACTCCAAAAGCTGCTTACACCCGTCTGGTAGACGGATTATCTGGTATTTTATGTCGAGACGCCGACACAATCGTTCAGCCGAGAAATTGCTTGGTACATCACCCGGTACGCTCACCTACGTAGGTCAGGAGATCGAACACGCCACAAAAATCAAACGAATTGATTACAACGCTACAGACTACTCCATTGATGATAGCAGTAGACTGAGTGTCTGTAAGATACCGGCCGCCGAAGCCCCTTTCGTAAGCTGGGTTGATGTAGATGGTATTCACGAACCCAATGTGGTATCCGCCATTGGTCAGCAGTATCATCTGCATCCGCTGCTACTCGAAGATGTGGTCAATACCGAACAGAAACCGAAGCTCGATCTGTACGACGACACGGTCGTATTCATAACGCTCAAATACCTGCATCATAGCCGCAAACGGCAGGAGATCGATGTGGAGCACGTGAGTCTGGTGCTGGGGAAGAACTACCTGATCTCGTTTCAGGAAGAACGGTCTCAGGATATTTTTGAACCCGTGATCGACCGGATAAAAGCCTCCTCGGGGAAGACGCGTCGCAATGGGGCCGACTATTTATTGTATGCGTTGATGGATGTAATGGTTGACCACTATTTGTTGATCACCGAACGGATCGGCGAGAAGATGGATGAGCTGGAAGAGGAGATCGTGGAGGAAAGGGCCAGCCAGCAGACGCTGTCTAATCTGTACAAACTTAAACGAGAACTCGCCTTCATTCGTCGGACAATCAACCCGCTCCGGGATATTGTGGGTACGCTGCTGCGGGGCGAGTCAGACATGATCCAGCACAGCACAATTCCGTACCTGCGCGATCTGTCCGACCATGTCAATCAGGTCATTGAAACACTGGATTCCTATCGTGAAATGATAGCCGGTTTGATGGACGTTTATTATTCCATCGTGAATAACCGGATGAACTCGGTCATGAAAACGCTGACGATCGTATCGGCCATTTTCATCCCGCTAACCTTTATTGCAGGTATTTACGGCATGAATTTTAGTAACATGCCTGAATTAAGGTCGCCTTGGGGTTATTTTTGGACCTTGATTGTTATGGGGTGTATTGCCCTTGGCGAAATCATTTATTTCAAACGACGCGGATGGATGTGATTACCGGAGCCGTTCGGCACTAGCATTGCGTCAAGGCCGGATGGCTGACACCTGTTTATGTTAACAAAAGAATTTCAATTGACGAACCAACACTGGTTTACCGATTCGAGGCAGGTGACCGGCCACGCATCGGATACGTTGGCTACCGATGCGGTTTTCTTCGCAATTCAGGGCGAGCACCACGACGGGCACGCGTTCATTGGCGATCTGTACCGGAAGGGTATTCGACAGTTTGTCGTGGAGCGGTCGGCACTCACCCCCGAACGACGTGAAGAACTGCTCGCCTATGCCGATGCCCAATTTATAGAGGTCGACAGCAGCCTGCAAACACTTCAGGTGCTGGCCGCCGATCATCGTCGGCAGTTTCGCATCCCGGTCATTGGCATTACGGGGAGTAATGGAAAAACGATAGTAAAAGAATGGCTGGCGCAACTGCTGGCCGATGACTATGTCATTGCCAGAAGTCCCAAAAGCTATAACTCGCAGTTAGGTGTGCCGCTATCGGTACACCAACTGACCGAAAGCCACACGATGGGTATTTTTGAGGCCGGGATTTCCAAGGCGCAGGAAATGCAGGCGCTGGAAGCCATCATTCGACCAACCCTCGGCATTTTTACAAACATAGGCACCGCCCATGATGAAGGCTTCCGGACCCGAAAGCAGAAAGTTGCCGAAAAGCTAAGGCTCTTTATTCACGCCGGGGCCCTTGTTTACTGCACCGATTACGCAGATATTGATGAAGAGGTGAACATGCTCCTGAGAGCTGTAAACCCGGACATGCGGTTTATTACCTGGTCGCTTACCGGGCGTAATGCGTTGTATCAGGGCCATGTGCAGGGCGACAAATTAAGCCTGACCGGCCGAAACGTCACGATTGACCAGCCACTGATTCTGCCATTCACAGACCCGGCATCCGTCGAAAACCTTATGCATTGCCTGGTTACGATGCTGTCGCTGCGAACCTGGACGGCTGCGGAACTGCAAATCCGGCTGAACCGCTTACGGCCCGTTTCCATGCGGCTGGAGCAGAAAGAAGGCATCAACAACTGCGAGCTAATCGACGATTCCTACAATAATGACATGGTGGGTCTGCAACTCGCCCTGCGGTTTTTGAACCAGCAGGGCACCCGCAGTCGACGCGTGGTAATACTGTCCGATGTGTTGCAGACGGGACAGCCCGAAGCCGAGTTATACGAGCAGGTGAGTAATCTGATGCGGGCCAATGAGGTGGGGCAGTTCATCGGGATCGGTCCGGTTGTGAGTCGGAATAAGTTATTTTTTAAGGAGAATAGCCAGTTTTTCGCTACGACGGACGATTTTCTGACTCAGTTTTCATTTAGCGACCTTCGGGATAGTTCGGTTCTGGTGAAAGGCGCAAGACCTTTTTCGTTCGAACGCATCGTACATCGCCTGGAGCGGAAAGTACACGGAACCATTCTGGAGATTAACCTCGATGCGCTGACCCACAACCTGAACTACTACCGCGAACGGATCAGTCGAAGCGATGGACCATCAGAAACGAAGATCATGGTGATGGTCAAAGCATTTGCCTACGGCAGTGGTAGTGCCGAAGTAGCGCAACTGCTTCAATTTCACCGGGTCGACTACCTGGCCGTAGCCTATGCCGACGAGGGCGTATCTCTCCGGCAGAATGGTGTCGACTTACCCATTATGGTCATGAATCCGGCTCCGGAAACCTTTGCCACCTTGCTGGAACACCAACTGGAGCCCGAAATTTATAGCCTGCGTCTGTTGCGGGAATGGGGTGAATTTTTGGCTGGAGAACGACAGCGTATGGCGAATAATGATTCTAAACCGTACCCGATCCACCTGAAAATAGATACCGGAATGCACCGGTTGGGATTTCTTGAGCGTGAGTTGATGATCGTAACCGACTTTCTCAAGCGGTACCCGGATTTGCACATTGCCACGGTTTTCAGTCATCTGGTGGGAGCCGACGATGCGCAGTTCAATCCGTTCTCCAAACAGCAGTACGAAACCTTCCTGCGATGCACCACATATCTGGAGACGGAATTGGGCTACCTGCCCACGCGTCATCTGCTTAACTCCGCCGGTATTGTGCGTTTCCCTGATTACAAGCTCGATATGGTTCGGCTAGGGATTGGTTTGTATGGTGTCGAAGCAACCGGTACCGAGCAGACGGCCCTGCAAACCGTGGGTACTCTACGGACCGTTGTCAGCCAGATCAAAACGGTTGAGGCCGGAGAATCGGTTGGGTACAGCCGCCGGGGGGTACTTGACCACCAGGCCCGGATTGCCACCCTGGCGATTGGCTATGCCGATGGCTATGACCGCCGACTGGGCAATGGTGTTGGCGAAGTTTGGGTAAACGGAACCTGCTGCCCAACCGTTGGGAACATTTGTATGGACATGACGATGATCGATGTAACAGCAGCGTCGGTCAGTGAAGGTGACGAGGTGATTGTCTTTGGCCCTGAACTGCCCATCACAGAGCTGGCCCGGCGCATCGGCACCATCCCGTACGAAATTCTGACCGGCGTCAGTGAGCGGGTCAAACGGGTGTTTTTTAAGGAAGGAAACTAAGGGGGGACCGGTCATTGGACCGGTCTGAGAAGGGGTCACCAGATCTAAGAAAAAGCTTGATTGTGGTTCACCTTCTCTCGGTAAAGATGCGGCCTTTCCAGATGTACCCTTTATAACTCTGTCCCGGAATCCCATAATAGACTCGACCTACCATAGGCTCATTTGTGGGGTTGGCAGCTAGTTCGGGGTTGTTATTAATCAACTGCTTGTCCTCTACTGTGCTGCCTGGGCGTTTCAGGACAACTCCCCGATAGTCGCCCGGTGCAGGAGATTTACTGTTTTTCTCCAGGAATCTATCCCTGATATACCAGGCGATAAGCAATGTCAAGCCAATGAGTAAGACTGTCGTGTTCATAGCTACGCATCGTTTGTGTGAAGGATTGAGGCAGTGTACCGTTAGACATTACTTTCCGGAAATGTTTTTTTATGTCCGGCAGCCAAAATAGCGTATTGAGCGGGCGTTAGTATCGCTTTATATGCAAGGACTTTATTCGTTTCTACAGTAACAGCCAGCGCCCGTAATTTTTTATTTGTCATTCCGGAGGCCTTTAATTTTTTCACCCCGTCATTAAAGTTGACGACGGCAGTTGTAATAATTTCTTTGGCTTTTGGGACTTGCTGCTCGCTCAGCTTAAGCCGTTGCTTATCGGCCTTCATTACCGACTTGATGATCATACCGATGGTGGCTCCGTTATTCAGGAGCACAAACTTTTCGTTTTCGACCGGCTTTTTCTGTGCAGAAGCCAGGTTGGAAAGGGTAATAAACAGCGCAAATGCAAAACTGAAAATCTTCATACGAATTTGTTCAATTGACAACTGACTGAAAGAAGCTGACAAAGCGAAGATAAGGTTATTTAGCGACAGGCTGAACGGCCTGAACCGGTGTTCTACAAAAAATGAGTGTAGCGCTAAGCGTGTGCATGCAAACCGGTTTCACTGGTAACAAGACCGCCCAGCCACATTGCAGCTGGGCGGTTGATTCCCTATACCATTTATAATAATAGGGTAAGAAGGCTGTTGGCGTTTAAAACTACTTGCATGGTGATTTTAAGGCTTTATTGCCTTTTGAAGAATACTGAAAAAAAAGCCCGGCCACAAAGTAACCGGGCTTTCCGCTATCTATCCACACCTAGGAACCACTCAAATTAGTTACTTGAGCAACCCCTAAGAAGGCAGTCACCTGCCCTCTAATGTACTCCAACGACTTGTGTGGACAGATTGTTGGCAAAAGGGGGTTAAATTTGGCGTTAAATTTAAAATATTTTATAAACTACCTACTTTGTATCTGTTTGCATTACAAACATGACAGTAGAAGGGGAGCTAAACATGGAGCCTATTAATTGATCTTTTTGGCTTTTACGGCTTCCACATTCTTTTTTCGGTTATCCAACTCCACAAGTGCGGTTTCCTGCTCGGTTTTGTTGGTCGTGATGTCTTTGTTCAACTGCTCAAGCTGTTTGGCATTCTCGTCAATACGTTTTAACAGCCGTTCTTTTTCTTTAGCATTCTGTTCGATTTCACGCTGCAGGCGCTCTCCGTTTCGAACAAGCTTCTGGTGATTCTTCTGGGCTTCGTCGAAACTGCTTTCGGCCAGTCGAACCTCCTGACCGTATAATGAATTCGTTGAAAACTCTTTTAAGAGTGCCTCAGCAGCAGCATAACCCGTTCCGCCAGTCGTTACAAAATTGCCGTTGCCAAGATCGAAAGAAGCAAAAATAGTTGCCGAGGTACGCGTTGTTTTGACCGTACTGACCAGATTGATTGGCTCTGGTGATATGGAGGGGATGTTAGCATTAGTTACCCGATACGTCCCTCTGGACGACGCAGTGCGCCCAAATGTTTGAAGTTTGGTTTCCCAATCTTTTTCAATCTGTTTGCCGTCGCCCTGAAGGGTTAAATACAAGCCAGGTAATTTGGCCTTCTCAACCGTGGTTTCGCCCGCATAAATAGTTTGAGCAATGGTTGAATAAGAATAGGTTAAAAGGCAATAGGTCAGGCAGTAACGTAAAATAATTTTCATGAGTATAGTGAGTAAGTCCGGTCGTTAGCCGGGAGAGGTGAAAAAAATAACAACCTGTCAGGCAACTTTTTTGGTTATTAACAAACGTTTATCGCCGTTGAGAAGGGTGGTTGCAAAGATGTAAATATCTCCGCCCTCGCGTAAAGATAATTTTTTCCTTAATTCGGCTACAGATTGCGGGAAGTTTCGAACGGTTAGATTAGCCTTTAAGTCAGGGATGGCCAGTTTAACCGTTTTTGCATCAGGTCTGATCAACTGATTGAATCTGAAAACACGCCCCGGAAAGTCTTTGCGAAGTTCTGTACTGGTATATAAATGGCTGTTGGGCGCTAGCTTTGTCAACCCGAATCGGGCACCGACCAATCGAAAAACACCGGCTTTCATAACGGCCGCATTGGGCTCATACAGGTAGGTCTGCGGGTCTCCAAACGGTACCTCTGCCAATCGTTCATCATCTTGTTTGAAACAAAAGGTTAAGGCTTGTCCATTGATCAGGTTAACACTGTTAACCTGAATACTTTTTGAGTCAATTGGCTGACTGCCAAGTACAAATAAGACTTCCTTCACTTCGCCTTGTACGGCAACGACATGAATGGATTCGACGGTTTTTCCTAACTGTCGAACCGCCAGATCAATGTCGAGCAAGGGGGAGGCTTTCAGTAAAATTCGCTTCGACCCTTCCTGCAAGGCCATCAACGTTTCGGGCTGGGTAATGTCCGGTTCGCAATCCTGAAGCAGAACAACTTTCCCCCCCGTCTCATCTCGCCGATGTGGGTCCAGGTATAGCCAGTCGGCAGGAGCTTCGGCTGACGTCCTTACGATGGACAGACCATCAGCCGTATGGATAATTACGTTAGCCGTTCCCAGGTGCGGCAGGTTATAAGCAGCCAGACTGGCAAGTTCCGGGTTTCGCTCTACGTAGATAACCTGTTTCATACGTTGGGAAAAAGCCCAGGTGTCAACCCCCATGCCGCCGGTAAGGTCCAGCAACCGATTCCCACTCACGAGCGAAGCTTTATACTGAGCGGTCTCCTCAGACGATGCCTGTTCAACCGAAAGGCCCGGTGGAAACACCAGGGCGTCATTTGCGTACCAGGTGGGTAGTTTATCTTTCGCTTTTTGCCGGGCAGCTATCTGAGCGGCCAGTTTCCTGATATCCAGACCAGGCGGTGCCGCTTTTAGCAGTAAAGCGCTGACATTGTCGGTCAGGTGAGTTTGTATGTAGGTGCGTTCAGGTATAGAAAGCGTAATCACAATAAGTAATCTTTTATTTTTTCGTCTCCTTCTTCTACCGTGTAACCTATACTGACGTGTGAGCGTTGCAGACCGGCTAATCAAATTAATACTTCCAACGTAAGGAACTTGTTAAGCCGACCCAAACGCTCAGGCACTATAAGTCAGGCTTTTTCGCCATAATTTTCCAGCCGGTCTGTTCGTCATTGTAGCCAATGCCACAACAAAAATAGGCGCTTATCAGGCATTTCTTGTGGCTGTAGTTCTGTATGGTTTAATTCAGTTGCTGCCTGGGTTAATCAAGGCGATATCCGGTACGAGTTGGAAAAAGTAGTTTAGAACCAGCTCAACCGAACACGCGAGGGTAGGGTAATACTGGTGAGCAAGTTGCCGGTTTCCGGTTCTATTCAGTAGAGACGCCGGAGTAACTGCCTTTTCGATCGGACAAGAGCCTGGATTGTAGCTCGACGTCAACTCGCACATGTGCCAATCTAAACCACTTTGCTGGCTTTCTCTCAGCCTTATTTATTCCATTTTACACCCTGTATCGGCCCAGTCGCCGTTAAAATCGGGTACCTCCGGGCAAGTCGAATTCTGGCTGACCGATCCAGTACATGCGGTTTTGTTTAAAAAACAAGCTCCGCTGGTATCACGCGAAAGTAAAAACGTGACTGACTCACCGGCAACTATCCGGGTAGACCCGGCCAAAACCTATCAAACTATTGATGGCTTCGGGTACACGTTAACGGGGGGGAGTGCCCTGCTCATAAACCAAATGGAGCCCACTGCCCGGATGTCCCTCCTCACCGAACTCTTTTCGACTTCAGGTAAGGGCATTGGTGTTAGCTACCTGCGGGTTAGCATTGGCGCATCGGATTTAGATGAACGGGTATTTTCGTATGATGATCTGCCAGCGGGGGCAACGGACCCGAACCTGGTTAAATTCAGTCTGGCCCCGGATGAGCCGCATCTGATTCCCGTTCTGAAACAGATCCTATCAATCAACCCTAACCTCAAAATTTTAGGGTCACCCTGGTCGCCACCTGTATGGATGAAGTCCAACGGAAATTCAAAAGGTGGAAGCCTGAAACTGGAGTACTACGATGTGTATGCCCGGTATTTCGTCCGGTACATTCAGGGCATGAAGAAAGCAGGTATTCCGATCGATGCGATAACCATTCAGAATGAACCCTTGCATCCGGGCAACAACCCCAGTATGCTGATGCTCCCCGCCGAACAGGCGCTTTTCATCCGGAAAAGTCTGGGCCCGGCCTTTAAAAAAGCCGGGATTAAAACCAAAATTATTCTGTACGATCACAATGCCGACCGGCCGGACTATCCGCTGTCGGTGTTGGCCGATCCTGAAGTGCGTAAATACGTGGATGGTTCGGCGTTCCACCTGTACGCTGGCCCGATCAGCGCGCTTTCGGAGGTTCACCAGGCGTTTCCTGACAAGAATATCTATTTTACCGAACAGTGGATTGGGGCGCCCGGCAATCTGAAAGGGGACTTGAACTGGCATGTTCGGGAATTGATTATCGGGGCTACCCGCAACTGGAGCCGCACGGTGCTGGAGTGGAATCTGGCCGCTGACCCCGACCAAAAGCCGCACACGCCCGGCGGATGTGATCAATGTCTGGGAGCGTTAACGATCCGGGACAATACCGTAAAGCGGAATCCCGCCTATTACATTGTGGCACTGGCGGCAAAATTTGTCCGGCCGGGTTCGGTGCGTATCGATTCAGACCTGCCTAAGTCCCTGCCCAACGTTGCGTTTAAGACACCTGATGGAAAAACGGTCATGATTCTACTGAACGATAGCCCATCCACGCAGCGAATCCGTATTATCAGTCAGAATAGATATACCCAGGCTACTCTGGCCGGTGGTGCTGTCGCAACTCTGGTCTGGTAACGGGAATAAATCGTTGACAAATTATCGACAGGCTTTGCTGTCCGTAAAACATATGCATAACCCAGGCAGAATCGCCAGCTATCTTATCCTGCCAGCCTTGGTTCTTGTGGCGGCTGGTTTGTCATTTGTGTCGGTCGATCCGTTGAACAACCCGGCGGCACCGGCTTTCCCCGCTGAGTTGACTACCTTCTCGGCAAGCCCGGCCAACCCGGTTTTTACCGGTACCGGTGCCGATACCTGGGATCAGAAAATTCGTGAGCGCGGGTACATTCTGTACGAAGATGGACTGTACCACCTGTGGTATACGGGTTACCGGGAGGGGACCAATCAAACCCGCTCCCTGGGGTATGCCACCTCGCCGGATGGACTCACCTGGACTCGTTACAAGGGGAATCCAATCCATGCTTCCTCCTGGGTAGAAGATATGTCGGTGGTGAAATATGGTACTACCTATTACATGTTTGCGGAAGGGCAGAATGATGTGGCACACCTGCTTACGTCCACCGACCGAATCCACTGGCTGGAACGCGGCCCGATTGACATCCGCTACACCAACCACCAGCCGCTGAGTGCAGGGCCATACGGTACTCCCACCATTTGGCAGGAAAAAGGTACCTGGTACCTTTTTTACGAACGAAAGGATGCCGCTGTCTGGCTCGCAACTTCCAAAGACCTAACCGTCTGGACAAATGTGCAGGATGAGCCGGTACTCACAAAAGGACCGGCCGATTACGATCGCCATGCGGTGGCCATGAATCAGGTTATTCGCTACAAAGGAGCCTATTATGCCTATTATCACGCTTCGGCTTTTGCTGATTGGCGCGAGTGGTCCACGAACGTAGCGGTGTCGAAAGACCTGATTCACTGGACAAAATACTGCGGTAACCCGATTGTGGGCGGTAATCGGTCGAGTGGGATTCTGGTCAATGACGGTTCTGGATTTCGGCTGTTTACCATGCATCCGGCCGTTAACGTCTTTCTGCCGGTGCGTACCGCCCGAAAAACTGACTGATGCTTATCAGTTTTTCCGAAGCTCCCGAACTATATTTTCCGGGCCAACAGCTTCGATAGCGGGTGGTCCATCCGGATAATTGCGGAAGCTTGTATTCTCAATGAGGGCAGGGTAAGGCTTGAACGTAATCCAGCGAAGAGGCCATTTACGAAGCCATAAGGCGGCTGATGTCAGGCCCAGAAACCAGCCCGGCGGTTTCGGGTACCCGAATGCGGTTCGAAGTTGATCGCTGATGAGCGCCGAGAAAGCGGGCTGCACCACCGGATGCAGAAAGCGGGGAAACCAGCCCTGAACAATTCGAACGGTGGCATCCGCAATCTTGCGGTTGCTCTCGGTAAACCGAAAGTGCCTCTTCTCATACGCAGCCGTAGCTTCCCGAAAATCAGCCATGGTATCCGGCAGGTCGTGCAGGTTCATGCGTCGGCCCACCTCCCGGAAGAAATAAAAAAATGCCTGTTCTTCGGCTGTCGTCAGTTGCCGCCATCCGTACCGGCGTATCCAGTCAATGGGGTAAAAGACAAACGTAGCCAGCACAAACAGATAATCGGCATTGTCGATTTTGTAGTAATTATGGATGTGGTTCATGTGGGTGATGGCCCGCATACCCTTTTCGCTGTCGTAGCCCGACTCCAGAAACTCAGAAATCAGCCGACTGGTATCGTCGTACCGCTTTTGACCATGTCGTTCAAATTCGCCGGTGCGGGCCAGTAAACCCGATATGCGCGGGCTGGCATAGGTGTGGAACAGGGCCAGTTCCAGCGACCGGGTAATGTCGAAAGGGAATTCATAGGCCGTCAGTAAATGCACCATGCGCTGGTTGTCGCGAACAGGATCGAGACGCGCCAGTTCCCGTTGTACGGCCGGATTGCGCAACAGGACGAGTCGTTTGGCATAGTTAGTATTCATGAGGAAGGATATGGGTTTCTATGTGCAACCACCCTTTACAAAGTTCGCATAGAAATGAACAGCAAAACAGACGTTGATGACTGTTTCTACTGGGCGGTTTGGTCAGACTAAAACAGGATGACTGTAAACGAACTCTCCCGAATGGCTAACGTGCCATTCGGGAGAGACTTTAGTACCTGTCTGCTGACTCTTGTTTCTCTTCTAGCCCTCAAGACGGGTTTTAAAGCGAATTTTTGAATAACTACTATGGATAAATACTATAAGTAATAGCAACGGTATGGTACGGTAGTCGAAATCACTCTAATCAGGATTGGGCCTTTGATAACCCAATCCCGGACTTTTCAGCCTTTCATGGTTTTTTGTTACGGTAGTATTTACAGATTACAGTGTATTTACGCGTTACGGCACTAGTTAACAGTTACGGTTTATGTACAAGTTACGGCAGGTATTTACAAGTTACGGTACCAGGTATTTTTAATCAGTTTCGTTACGGGAGGTGAAGTAAAGTAAACGGTGGGTATCAGTCCATGCTTGATTGGCGTATTATTAACCTCATTCTAATCAGGTACTACCGGCGTCTGACAGGTTCATTTAGCAGATACTGCCACTCAGATTCAAGCTCATTGATTACAGGTGATAAGAATCTGCCATCAAAGGCTTCAACAGGTAAGGAAATCCGGTGATCTTCGTCAATGATCTCTGCTTTCATAAGCTGATCCCCTCGCGATGCAATACTGCTAAGTGCGTCTAAAGCCGTTTCGATAGTGGCAAACCACCATGAAAAATTGCGTTGGCTGGCGTTTTGGTCCTGGGTTGTGAATAATAATAGCATGAAGGTTAATCGTTACGTTCATTCAAAAGTATAGTGGTTTGTCAGCTTGGCCACTGATGAATGTCAGCGGATTCGGTGAGGTAAATCATCTAGCCCTCCGGCAAGCCCTTTTTAAGGAAATAAGCACGTTTTAACCGCCTTTATGGGGTAGCCTTAAGTTACTTACAGTGCAGAATTATAAAGAATTAAATCGAATTTTAATGAAAATATAAAAAGTAGTAAACATAGAGAGGGTTGATGCGAATCAGTTCGTCATTGTCGGAAGTCAGGATGGTAAATTGCTTACATATTTCGACGGTACTTTCCGCCTACCGAATAGAGTGCATTGGTTAGCTGCCCCAGCGAACACACCTTTGTGGCTTCCATCAGGCTCTCAAAAATATTCCCGTTAGTCAGGGCAGCGGTTTGCAGCTCACGCAGTGCCTGCCCGGCTTTAGCCCGATGGTGTTCCTGAAAAGCCCGGCAGGAGTCGACAGCATACCGCTTTTCATCATCGGTGGAGCGAATGACTTCGGCAGGTACAACAGTAGGCGAGCCCGCCGGGTCGAGGAAGGTATTGACGCCGACTATCGGCAGGTCGCCATTGTGTTTCAGCGTCTCGTAATACATCGACTCTTCCTGAATCTTAATGCGCTGGTACATCCGCTCCATGGCGCCTAATACGCCACCCCGTTCGTTGATGGCCAGAAATTCCTGATAAACGGCTTCTTCGACCAGCTCCGTCAACTCGTCGACGATAAACGCTCCCTGCAAAGGATTTTCGTTTGTCGTCAGGCCAAATTCCCGGTTTATAATCAACTGAATCGCCATTGCCCGCCGAACTGATTCTTCGGTAGGGGTAGTAATAGCTTCATCATAAGCGTTGGTATGCAGAGAGTTACAGTTGTCGTATATGGCCAGCAGCGCCTGTAAGGTAGTGCGAATGTCGTTAAAGGCAATTTCCTGCGCGTGCAAACTCCGCCCCGACGTTTGAATGTGGTATTTCAGTTTCTGAGAACGGTCGTTCCCCTTGTATTTATGCCGCATGGCCTTAGCCCAAATTCGTCGGGCAACCCGGCCTAATACAGTGTATTCCGGATCCATGCCATTCGAGAAAAAGAACGATAGGTTGGGTGCAAAAGCATCGATGTGCATCCCCCGGCTCAAGTAGTACTCAACAAACGTGAACCCATTGGAAAGTGTGAAGGCCAGCTGCGAAATGGGATTGGCCCCGGCTTCGGCAATATGATAGCCCGATATGGAAACGGAATAAAAATTCTGTACCCGGTTATCCGTGAAATACTGCTGAATATCGCCCATCATCTTCAGCGCGAATTCAGTCGAGAATATACAGGTATTCTGGGCCTGATCTTCCTTCAGAATATCGGCCTGAACCGTCCCGCGAACCTTTCGGAGGGTGTCGGCTTTGAGTTGTTCATACACCTCAGGCGGCAACACCTGATCGCCGGTAGTGCCAAGAAGCAGCAGGCCCAGCCCGTCATTTCCCTCCGGAAGTTCTCCCTGGTAGATGGGGTCAGTGGCTTTGCGGGTATAGGACCTCCCTTCGGCCCGTAACCATTTTTCGCACTGCTGATCGATGGCCGCGTTCAGGAAAAAGCCCAGCAGGATAGGGGCAGGTCCGTTAATGGTCATCGACACTGATGTGGATGGGTTGCAGAGGTCGAAGCCGGAGTAGAGTTTCTTGGCGTCGTCCAGGGTACAGATGCTCACACCTGAGTTACCGATTTTGCCGAAAATGTCGGGTCGCATGGCCGGATCTTCGCCGTAGAGGGTGACGGAGTCGAAGGCAGTGGAGAGTCGTTTTGCCGGTAAGCCTTTCGATACGTAGTGAAACCGCCGGTTGGTGCGTTCCGGGCCACCCTCGCCGGCAAACATCCGGGTAGGGTCTTCGCCTTCCCGCTTCAGGGGGAATACGCCCGCCGTAAACGGAAATTCGCCCGGCACATTTTCGGTTAAAAGCCAGCGCAGCACATCCCCTGAATCACTGTATTTGGGCAGACTGACCTTGGGTATTTTCAGGTGAGAAAGCGTCTCGGTATAAAGCGGCTGACGAATTACTTTATCCCGCACGGTGAATTCGTAGAACTCGTTCGTATACCGTTTCTGCATGGCAGGCCACTGCTGCAGGAGTTGGCGGCAGTCTGGATCGAGACGTCCTTCCCGCTCGGCAAACAAACGCTGAAGTTCTTCTTTCCCGGCGCCGTCGGGTAGCAGCCCGATAGCACCTGATAACTGATAAAGCTGTCGGGCCAGCGTCGTTTGTTCGTTCACGAAATCGGCATAACGTCGGCTTTCTTCCACAATTTCGGCCAGGTAGCGAACCCGATCGGTGGGGATAATCGCCTTAGGCGTAGGGTGGATGGTATTGTGTAGATTGACCGTTTCCGCGGGTGGCTGTTGCATACCCAACAGCCGCATCAGCCGGTCGAAAAGCCGGTTCATGCCCGCATCGTTGAACTGCGAGGCAATCGTACCCAGAATTGGAAGGTCATCATCCGGAATGTCCCAGCTATTGTGGTTTCGCCGGTATTGCTTCCGAACATCGCGCAGGGCATCGAGTGAGCCGCGTTTGTCGAATTTGTTAATGGCAATGACGTCTGCGAAGTCAAGCATGTCGATTTTTTCCAACTGCGTGGCTGCTCCATATTCGGCCGTCATCACATACAGCGTTTTATCGGCATGTTCCGTGATTTCCGTATCGGACTGCCCAATACCCGATGTTTCCACGATGATCAGGTCGAATTGAGCTGTCCTACATACGTCGATTGCATCCTGAACATGGCGGCTCAGCGCCAGATTGGACTGGCGGGTGGCCAGCGATCGCATGTACACGCGAGGGGAGTGGATGGCGTTCATCCGAATCCGGTCGCCGAGCAATGCCCCCCCCGATTTGCGTTTGGACGGATCGACGGAAATGATGGCTAGGGTCCGGTCAGGATAGGTGCGTAAAAAACGAAGCACCAGTTCATCGACGAGGGAGGATTTTCCCGCTCCGCCCGTGCCGGTGATGCCCAATACGGGAGCATACCGGGTAGAGTCGGGAAGGAGCCGCTGTTTGAGGAAGTGATCCGGGTGATTTTCGGCCTGGCTAATCAGCCGGGCAATTTGCTGAGCATCTGTTTGGGTGGGCGTATCGTTTTGAGTTGGGGTGGGGGTATCAAAGTCACATTGCGTCAATAAATCATCAATCATCCCCTGCAATCCCATGGCCCGGCCATCGTCCGGTGAGTAGATACGGGCGATTCCATAGGCATGAAGTTCGTCAATTTCGGAGGGGAGAATCGTGCCACCTCCACCGCCAAAGAGTTTAATATGACCAGCCCCGCGTTCGTTGAGCAGGTCGTACATGTATTTAAAAAATTCCAGGTGGCCGCCCTGGTAACTGGTCACGGCAATGCCCTGAACATCTTCCTGAATGGCGCAATCCACAATCTCGGCCACAGAACGGTTGTGACCCAGGTGAATAACCTCAGCCCCGGATGCCTGCATCAGCCGACGCATCAGGTTAATAGCTGCGTCGTGGCCATCGAATAACGAGGCCGAAGTGACAATGCGGATTTTATGAGTAAATGCTTGGGGCTTTGCGTGAGCAGGTTCTGGTTTTTTAGCAGTTATCATAGGTAAAGGAATACAAAAGGTCAACGAAAAAAGCGGGGAAGTTGCGTCGCTTACTCTGGCGAAATGGGGTAGGCATCAGGCCTGGAGACGAACCTCGGGCACAAACAGGCGAAACAGGGTGCCATCCTGTCGATGAAATTTAAACTCACCTTCCAGTTGTTCGCTGAGGGAAGCGATCAGCCGTTTACCGAACGACGATGGAGCCGATGTCAGTTGCCAGGCGGCTACATCGATGCCCGGTCCATTATCCTGCACCTCCAGCGTAATGCCCGATTCCGACGCCTGATTCAGTAGCGCAATGCGAAGAAAGGGCCTATGCTGACTTTGGTAGGCATACTTGAAGGCATTCGTGGCTAATTCATTAACGATAAGACCCAGGGGCATGGCAACGTCTACATCAAGTTTGGGTTGCTCGACCGTCAACAGCAAATCAAATTCGTCGGCCTGGTGTCCATACGCCCGCATCAGGCTGGCCGAGAGGTCGGTCAGGTATTCCCGCATATCCACCGTCGTTACCTGTTCTGTCTGGTACAATCGCTGGTGAATCATAGCCATAGCTTCGACCCGCTGCTGCCCCTCCCGAACGGCTTGCACCGCCTTTTCGTCGCTGAGCCGATTGGACTGGAGCTTCAGCAGGCTGGACACAATGGCCAGATTATTTTTCACGCGGTGGTGTAACTCCTTCATTAGCAGTGCCATCTGGTCGGACTGCTGCTGGATCTTTAAACGGCTGTGCTGCACACGCCTGTAAAGCCAAAAAAGTGTTCCGAGTAATAGCGTAAGTACTATCAGCCCGGCAATACCTGTCCAGATCTGGCGTTCCTGCAAGGCATTGGTCTTCAGGAGCTGATTGATCTCGGCCTCTTTCTGCTGCGTTTGGTACCGGGTTTCCAGTTCGGCCAACTGGCGGTTTTTTGTTTCATTGACGATGCTGTCCCGGTTAATTACCTGTTGTTTATAGTAAGCCAAGGCCTGTTGGTAATTGCCCTTTCTTTCCGCAATATGGCTCAGGTGGTCATTGATGTCGGCGAGTACGCTGTACTTATTTGTACCCGTTTCCTGAACCCATTTTAGTGCTTGCTTACAGTATTTTTCAGCTTCATCCAGTTTGTTCTGCGGAATGAGTGCGTAGGGCATACTGGCCCAGATAAACCCAAGAAAATACCCATCCTTCTCCCTGGTGGCAAACCGTTCGGCCTGGCGGAATTTGTCCTCGGCGCGGGTATATAGCTGCCAGTTTTTGTCCATCAGTGCCGAATTGAACAAAGCTGTATAGTAGGTTAACGAATCACCCTTTTGTTTATAGTAGGCCAATGCTTTTTGCATGTAGGCGTCCGCCTGCTTTTCGTCTTTTCGGTGACTCAGGAGATGAGCCATTTGTTCATAAAACTGCACCAACACTTCGTTGATCCCGGCCTGTTTGGCCAGTTTCATTCCTAGTTCTGCGTAGTGAAAGGCCTGTTTATCATCATGGAGCCGATCATAACTAAAACTTATGAAATACAGAGTGCTGGCAATATTGCGGACGTCATTCGTTTTTTTGAACGCACTCAAGGCCCGCTGGTAGTACGCTATGGCCTGAGTGTAGTCGCTCACGTGTTCGTACCAGTACCCCACCCCCCGATAGGCCAGGCCGATCGATGCGGGGTTGCCCAGCCGCTGGGCTAGCTGAAGCGCCTGCTGATAGGCCTGACGTGCATTTTTGAGCTGTCCACCGCTGACCAGCGAATCGCCAACCTGCCCAAGTGCCCATACCCTGGCAGAATCGGGGGCATTTTCCATAGATGCCGGAAGCCAGTTAGCTTGTGCGATGGATTCACCTGCCTGTGCCAACGCACATACAATCAGCAGGAGTGTGTAAGTTGAGCGGACAGTCATAGGGCGGTGTGCTAACAAAGAGTATCGACTAGGATTACCCAAGGTACACGATTTTCGCCTGCACACAAAGTGCGGCTATGACGGGCAGACGAAGAAGGGCCAAAGCGATCGGGCTGCCGTACCCGACTGTCTTACCTTTGATCCGGTAATGTGGTCGCTGCCCCCTAGTTCTGGATCGGAAAATAAATACTGAACGTGGCCCCTTCACCTGGCTGGCTGTTGGCGATGATGGCTCCACCGTGGTTGGCAACTACCTTCTCGCAGATAGCCAAACCGATACCTGTTCCGGCAAACTCACTTTTGCCGTGCAGCCGCTGAAAGATCTGAAATATCCGGTCAGCGTATTTTTCGTCGAAACCAATTCCATTATCCGACACCTGTATCCGGTAGTATGCCCGCGCCTGTCGGGTAGGTTTAACCAGTACGGGCAAGTTTCCTGCGGTGAGGATGTCGTAGTGGACATGAATGTGAGGGGCCTGATTCGGTTTGCTGAATTTCAGGGCATTGCTGAGCAAATTCTGAAAAAGCTGTTCCAACTGGGAACGATCCCCCTGAATGTTGGGCAGGAGCGCTACCTCGATAATGGCCCCGGTCTCCTGAATACGCAATTCCAGATCACTGAGAACGGTTTCTATGGCGTTGTTCAGCGAAACCAGCGCCGTAACGTTTTGCCATGTGGAAATGCGGGAGAAGCTGAGCAAGTCCCGAATCAGGGTCGACATGCGCGATGCGGCTGCCTGCATGCGTTCGAGGTAGTTGATCCCTTCACCTAGTTGAGCGCCATATTGAGCGCTTAATAGATCGCCAAATTGCTGGACTTTACGAAGGGGTTCCTGTAAATCGTGACTGGCTATATACGCAAATCGTTCGAGGTTTTGGTTGGAACGACTGAAAAGCTGGTTTGCTTCTTCCAGTTCTTCATTGGTAGCGGCAAATTCTTCGTTGGCCGATGCCAGTTCTTCGTTAGTAACGGCCAGCTCTTCGTTTATAGCAGCCAGTTCGGCGGTGCGTAGGTTGACCTGTGCTTCCAGTTCCGAAGATAAGTGCCGATAGCGTTCTTCGCTGGCCCGAAGTTCCTGCATAATTTGCCTCTGTTGTTCCAGAGCCTGAAGTTCGGGCCGTAAGTCGCGGTTAACGGCAACCAACGCGTCCAGGTGACCCGTAGCCGGATCGGTCAGGGCAAGAGAGGTTGTATCGACCGGTATTAGCTCCCCGGTTTGAAAATGGCGCATTAGAAGTTTACCTTCCCAATGATGACTGCTCAGTAAAGCGGGTACGGCTTCGTTGAGCAGCATATTCATATCTTCCTCGACAATAAAGTCGTTCAGGTGCTTCGTCTCTACTTCGTCCGGGGTGAGGCCAAGTAACTGTTTACCAAAGGGATTTACATACCGAAAACTGCCATCCAGTTCGGTAATTATCACACAAATGGGCACTTTCTGGACAATAGCCGCTAACTGTAGCTGCTGTTGTTGTGCCAGTACCTGATTGGTCACATCAACGGCGGTATCGATAATAGCGTATACCTGCCCATCTTTATCTAACAGGGGCTTATAGGTAAAGTCAAAATAGTAGGTGCCTAAAACACCGTCCAGTCTAAGTTCAGCACGGGCAGCTTTATCCTGGTAGGTTTTCCCGGTTTTAAATACGCTGTCGAGAATATCCAGAAAGGGTTGCCCCACTATTTCGGGAACACTATCGGCAAGTGGTTTGCCCAGTACAGAACGGTCTTTGCCCCAGTACTGAAGCATTAAATCGTTGACAACGTCAACCCGCATATCGGGCCCGACAAAGAGACAGGTGGCAACAGGCGCTTCTTCGATAATGGCGCGGAAACGGGTCTCACTCTCTTCAACTTTTTTTCGGGCAGACACCTGCTCCGTGACCTCATAAGCCGAAACCAATATACCTTCCGATTGCCCGAGGGCATTTTTAATGGGCTGATAAATAAAGTCAAAGTAAGCATGCCTGATCGACCCCTGACCATTATCCAGCAAAGTCAACATCTCCTTACCCACGAAGGGTTTCGAGTGTGCATAAACGCTATCCAGTATCTCGAAAAAATTCTGATTAGCCAGTTCCGGCAGCGCTTCCCGAACGGGCAATCCCAGCAACTTACGTCCGCCAATTAATTCTTCGTAAGCTGAGTTGACAAAGGTGTAAATATGCGTGGGGCCGGTGAGGATGCATTGAATAGCAGGAGCCTGCATAAAAAGATCGTGCAGTATCTCCTGTGCAGGCAGTACTACACTCTTCTGTTTTTTGGTATGCAGTTTACGGTCAAGGATACGTAATAAGTCAACGAGCCGATCTGTGGCTTTCTCAAAATCCGGTAGTCCCTGACGGGCTTCTTCGATCTGCCCTGCTTTGAACGCCCCGGCTAACTCCCGGCTATTGGTATGCAGGAAGGCGTGAACCTGCTCCAGTTCGCGAACCTCGTCAATCTCTTCGTGGTCGATCAAGGCATGGTTGTAGAGCCATCGACCAAGGGGGCAGGCGTATTGAGACAGGATGTGAATGGGCTGATCAGCTGCTTCGTTAGACAAACTAGCTTTTAACTGATTATTTAAACGTAGATGATCCGCTTGTGCCTGTTGAAAATCGTATGCTGTAATGGGTTTCAAATGAACTACTGGTAACAGGATAAACGTAAAAGAAATACCTGCTTATATTAACTGCTAGTCGACTAAGTAAGTTTTAACTAATAAATTAAACGGTAGCGGGACCACGCTATAGTATCTTAAGCGCAAAAATGAAACTCTCCTGGACTTTTTACCCGAAAGGCGAAGCCGCGATCACACTAACCGTCGTTTATAAACCGGAACTGGACGGGATGGCCGTTGGCGGAGGAGGTATTCTCGATGTGGATCAAAACACTGCCTATGTCGACTGGGCAACCTACAAACGCTTCGATGATTCGTCCGTTGAGAGTCGGAAGGACGCTTACAACCGCTTGACCAGACTGGACGGGCCTAGTGAGGCCGCTAACCTGATCCGGTTACTAATGTGAAAACTAGCGCTTTTGATCGATTCATAGCGGCAGTTTTATGGGGCATTCCATTTTTTAGTCATGCCTGTCAATCAAAACGTATGCTGGGTATTGAACGGACGGATTTGACTTGTAGCGGAAGATTCTATGTTCAACCCCTTTCCTGAAGGTATAGATAGGCATAAAAAAACCGCAAAAACAGACAGTTTTCGCGGTTTTTAAATTTCGGACTACACGTCCTGGTAGGAAGTAGCGGGCTCGAACCGCTGACCTCTGCTCTGTCAAAGCAGCGCTCTGAACCAACTGAGCTAACCTCCTTTGAGCCCGGTCAATGTTCGTTGATCGGGTTGCAAACTTACAAAACTTCTGCGTTCTGCAAATGGGTGCGGTAAACTTTTTGTGAAGGAATTCGCCACAAAAGCATAAAACCAATCACAAACAGCAGTAACAGAGCGAGTACCGAATTGCGCATACTCCCCGTAATTTGTTCGATCAAGCCATAAACGAGCGTCCCCAAAACGATAGAGAGCTTCTCGGTCACGTCGTAGAAGCTAAAAAAAGATGCGGTGTCGGTTGTGACAGGGATAAGTTTGGAGTAAGTGGATCGGGAGAGCGATTGAATACCGCCCATAACCAGACCGACGATAGCCGCCAGCACAAAAAACTGCGATTGTGTTTGTACATAGTACGCTCCGGCGCAGATACCGATCCAGATAACAACGGCCACCATCAGCGCATGCGTATTGCCGAGCCATTCGGAAAGCCGCGAAAAACCGTAAGCGCCTGGTATGGCCACGAGCTGAATCAGAAGAACGGTAATGATCAGACTCTGCCCCGGAAGTTTTAGTTCGTCGCTTCCAAAAATGGTAGCCACATACATGACCGTTTGCACCGCCATGTTGTAGACAAAAAAGGAAACCAGGAATCGCTTAGCCAGCGGTTGTTGCTGCAAACTTGCCCACACCTGTCGCAGCTCCTTGAAGCCATTCAGCAGATAATTGCCTTCCTGACCCTCAGCCGTATTCTTTTTTTCGCCATCCGGCAGTCGGCTAAAGGGGATTTGGGCGAACCCGAACCACCACAGACCCACGGTCAGAAAGGCAATTCGGGAGGCTAAGCCTTCGGAGATGTTACCGAACCACTCCCGCTTCAGAATAACGACCAGGTTGATGATCATGAGCAACACACTACCGATGTACCCCATCGAAAAGCCACGGGCGCTCACTCGGTCGTATTGGTCTTCGGTAGCGATATCGGGCAGGTAAGAGTTGTAAAAGACAATGCTGCCGCTCCAGCCAATGAGACTTAGCCAGAAGCAGATTACCGAAATTGTGGTCGTTTCCTTCGTAAAAAAGTAAAGCAGACTGCAACTGATGGCCCCAAGATAGCAGAAGAACTTCATAAAAGCTTTCTTGTGGCCACTGTAATCGGCGATGGCCGTGCAGATGGGGGAAAGCAGGGCGGTAAATAGAAAAGCCGCCGAAATAGTGTACGAAAAAAGGACTGAGTTCTTGACGGAGAATCCCAAAAAGTTAATGATCGGACCACCGGCATCGTTGAGGGCTGTGGCGGAGAAATAAACCGGGAAGATACTCGATACAATCACCAGGGAGTGAACCGAGTTAGCCCAGTCATAATACGTCCAGGCGGTTAATGTACGGGGGGAGTTTTTCATTAAAAATGGTGAAGTAAGTGGAGCCGGTGAAGTAAGTTATTGGTTAAGGGCTGGCAAACTTACATCACTTGCTACACTATTTGTTTACTACACTATTTACTTACCACATTAACGCCACTTAAAAAATCAATAACGGCGTTGGTAAAGGCGTGATTCGAATCGCCTGCAACCATATGTCCGGCGTCGGCAACGCTGATACTTTGCACATGGGGTACCGCGTCCAGAAATTCGGCCATAACTTTTTCGCTTACAACATCACTGATGCCCCCGCGAACAATAAGCGTTGGTACGGTGAGCGAATGAGCGGCCTGGTATAATCGATTTTCGTTGCTCGTCTGTTTGTCAGGACCGGTGCTGTTTCGCCAGATGTTCAGCATGTTTGGGTCCCAATGCCAATAGTAACGCATACCGCCGTCGGGCCCTTGCCGAAGACGCAGGTTCTTTTCCAGACGACTGGTGTCTGAGGGGCGCGGTCTATTGGGCAGATAGGCGGCTACTGCTTCGGCGGCTTCGTCGAGGCTGACAAAGCCGTCCAGATTCCGACTCATAAAAGCGAAAATGCGTTCTATGCCTTTCTGCTCACTACGCGGGGCTATGTCGACCAGCACAATGGCCGAGCAAATGGAGGCTGGGTAGGCCGGATCTCGTTCACCTTCCGCAACAAGGGCTGTCATACCACCCATGGATGCGCCCACAAGCGCAGGTTTCTGGTCGAAGGTAGCACAGATTTTTCGGAGGTCGCTGGCCAGGTAGTCAATACTGTAGTGGGCCTCCACCGACCAGTCGCTGTCACCATGACCACGGGCATCGAGGGCCACGGCGTACCAGCCTGCTTCTGCCAGCACGCTTGCCGTATCACTCCAGGAATGCCGCGTTTGGCCGCCCCCGTGCAACAGCAAAACGGGCGGATTTGCCGGCTCACCCCAGGCATCGGCATAAATAAAAAAGCCCGGCTCAGTTTCAAATTTCATAGTGGAGTGGGTGGAGTCGGTGAAATTGTGCAGTGGTGTTGGGTCTGACCGGGCTGGCGTTCCCGGAGCCGACACCATTGCACCACTTCTCAACTGCACCACTTACAAGCTTGGTATAAACTCCAGATTAATATCTGCATCTTTCCCGTCGACCGGGGCGCGTTGGCGGAGGATGAGCTTGTTCTTCGTGAGTTGAATTATCGGGAAATTGCCTTTAAATCCCTGCACATCCACGTCGATGGATTTACTGTCGGACGCCAGCACCCAGGTTCCCTGGTTAACGACTGAGTTGGACTGTTTGGGGTCGAGCGCCCGAACTGTTCCGTTGTTTCGGAACTGCATATTGAGGTCATACAGCACCTGGGTTGATAGGTTTAAGCGGCTTCTATTGATTTCCTGCCCGTCGGGTGTGGATACCCGATTGGTTACCCAGTTGTTGGCCACGAGCAATTCTGACTGAGAGGTTCCGACTGGATTCGGGTCGGTGCCGTTATCCGTCGAGCAACCGGTCAGGATGCTGAACAGCACAGTACAGAAAAGAAGAATTCGAACGGGATACATAAGTGAATGGAGTTGTTGATTTCGTTTCATACGCAGAAGAGTAACGAGCAAGGTTGACCAATTCGTTTACCGAGTGGACAGCTTTAGAACGAGTCAGCGTTATCGACTTGATCCGAAAGGATAACGCTACCCGCTTATTGGGCTCCTAAAATTCCGTAGTTTTACCGAAACTTCAAGCAATGCGCGTTTCATTTGGCTTTTTCTTTCTCTGTTTTGCTGGATTTTGGCTGGGGCTAATGCCCATGGCCACGGCTCAGTTGCAATGTGCCGAGCGACTAAGCTTTACCCCGGTTACACAGCCGAATCAAATTGAGTGGAGTAAATTTCCTGAATTTTCGCTGCCTTTCCCGATCATTTACGGTGGCCCCCGTTTTACCGATACACAGGCGAGTCCACTCCGGCACGGTTTCAGCCACCTGGTCGATGTTAAAGATAATGAGTTTGGTTCTTTCGTGAAACCTGCCCAACGGGCTGTGGTGTATTATGGCGTGGCTACCGGACTGGGCCAGCCTTGGGAAACCATCGAAAGTCCGTGGGCGAATGATCTGAACGCTTACCGCGCCAATTGGGATCGTTTCCTGTCGGGTCTGGCGGGTGGTCAGAAAAATTCGGCGGGTTTGTATGTACTGCCCATTAGTCGGCTGGCGCTCGATATTGAGCGGATTTTGGAAACAGATACCCGTATCTTAAGGATTAAAACCGATACCCGTGTCCCGGCAAGCTATCGTAGCCTGTCCGACGCCAGCTTCATTGCCGCTTACAAGCGGGATATGCGGAATCTGTATGCCGAAGCCGCCCGGTATATGCGCCAACATGCCGACCTGACCAACATCAGCCTGACCAGTTACGCCGACTCGCCCGTTCTGAATACGTATATGAACGTTTCAACATTCTCCTGGGCCGACTGGTCAACCAATCTCGCCCGGACGAATTACCTGGTTCAGGATTCGACGGGTCGAAGCATCGGCGGCTCGTATTACGAACAACTGAATTCGCTATCCCCATCCGCTTATTATTTCTACGATTACCCGAATCCATTTGCCAGACAGTATCTGGCCTATTTGCTGTTTCAGGTCGAAGTCAATCGGGCCTGGAGCAACAAACCCGTAGTACCCTGGGTCTGGCTGCGCTATCACGACAGTTCGACCAGTTACCCGAATTTCATTCAGCGGTTTATGGCAGAAGCCACGGCTATTTTCCCGTTCTTTTCGGGAGCGGCCGGTTTGTGGCTCTGGGAAAATCCCACACTGGCCCCAACTCGAACCGATATCTACGCGGCTTATGAGCATTTTACGCATGGACTGTTTCGACTGTCGCGCTTTGCCGATATGTTTCAGGGAACCTACGAGCTGGTCATCGAAACGCCCGCCCGCGATCTACTGGATAAAGAACTTCCCGTTTGGCGGGGGGTAGCCAAAGGCAATAAAATCCTGGTTGCGGCTCAAAACCCCTATGCCGAAGAAGGCGCTAAAACTACACTGACGGTCCGGTACAAAACCTGGCAGCAAACCATCGAACTCATCGGGCGTGAAGTGTATCTGTGCCAATTCGATATGGGCGTCGTGACGGCAAACGAGCCTTTATTGGCCGAGATGATCGTGTTCCCGAACCCGGCTCAGACCCTGCTCACCGTCAAGTTCAGTAGATTACCTGCTTCGTCCGCCAGCCTCACATTGTTGAACACAAGTGGTCAGCCCGTGGTTAGACGGGAGGTCAGCACCCTTGAGGAGCGTCTGAACATAGCGCATTTGCCAGCGGGCATTTATTTTCTCCGGGTACAAAGTGGCGACCAGATTCAGTCAAAAAAAATAGTTATTCAGGGATTGTGATCAGTGGGTTGCACCCCCCCGTGCCGTCATGCCCATTCCAGCTTATGCCTAATCAACTTCAATACGAAACCAGCCCATACCTTCTTCAGCATGCGGAAAATCCAGTAAACTGGTATCCGTGGGGCGACGAAGCCCTGACCAGAGCCATTGACGAAGACAAGCCCATCATTGTCAGCATTGGGTACTCGGCCTGTCACTGGTGCCACGTTATGGAGCGGGAGTCGTTCGAGAAGGAAGCCGTAGCGCGGGTAATGAACGAGCATTTTGTGTGCATTAAAGTCGACCGGGAGGAGCGCCCCGATGTCGATGCCATTTATATGGATGCCGTGCAGGCAATGGGTGTGCAGGGCGGCTGGCCGCTCAACGTGTTCCTCATGCCCGACGCCAAGCCGTTCTATGGGGTTACCTATCTGCCACCCAAAAACTGGGTGAACCTGCTGGAAAGTATCGACAATGCGTTTAACGAACACCGCGCTGACCTGGCTCAGTCGGCGGAGGGGTTTGCTCGCGAACTGAACCTATCCGATGCCGAACGCTACGGTCTGACGCAGAACGACCCGCTTTTTGCCCCCGAAATGCTGGATGTACTTTACCGTAAAGTAGCCGTAAAAGCTGACGATGAGAAGGGTGGAATGCGTCGGGCCCCCAAGTTTCCAATGCCCAGTGTTTGGCGATTCCTGCTTCGCTACCAGGCCGTGGCCGCAGCCACTTCGTCCCGGCAACCAGCCGATTCCATCGAAACGGCGGCACAGGCACTGGGACTGGTCCGTATCACGCTGGATCGCATGGCGCTGGGCGGTATTTACGATCAGTTGGGGGGCGGATTTGCCCGCTATTCGACGGACGCCGACTGGTTTGCTCCGCACTTCGAAAAAATGCTGTACGACAATGCCCAACTGCTTACCCTATATTCAGAAGCCTACAGCCTGACGAAAGATAAGCTGTACAAGCATGTCGTTTACCAGACAATTGCCTTTGCCCAGCGAGAATTACTGAGCCCGGAAGGTGGCTTTTATTCGGCCCTTGATGCCGATAGCGAAGGGGTAGAGGGCAAATTTTATACGTTTACTACCCCCGAACTGAGAGAAATCCTGGGTGCTGATTTCGACTGGTTTGCTGACCTTTATTCCATTAGTGAAGCCGGTAACTGGGAGCATGGACGAAACATCCTTCACCGAATAGAATCCGATGAAGAGTTTGCGGCTCGAATGGGCTGGTCGGCTGCCGATCTGAATGTTCGTCTGGATGCCACCCATACGCGGCTGCTGCGGGTGCGTAACGAACGCATCCGGCCTGGACTCGACGACAAGATTCTCTGTTCCTGGAATGGACTCATGCTGAAAGGACTCGTTACGGCTTACCGCGTTTTTGGTGAGCCGGAGTTTCTGACGCTCGCCCTGCGACTGGCATATTTTCTGCTCAAAAAAATACGCGATAGCCGGAATGGTCGACTCTGGCATACCTATAAAGTGACCGAAGGCGGTACCGGACGAGCGCGGCAGGCGGGTTTCCTCGACGATTATGCCGCCGTGATCGACGGTCTTCTGGCATTGTACCAGGCCACGTTTACCCGTAGCTGGCTAACCGAAGCGGATCAGCTTATGCAGTATGTACTGACGAACTTTGCGGATTCATCCGTTGATGAACTCACCGGTCCGGAGCCGCTCCTGTTCTTCACCGATAAGAACAGCGAAGAACTGATTGCCCGTCGGAAGGAGCTGTTCGACAACGTTATACCATCATCCAATTCAATGATGGCCGAAAATTTGTACATCCTGAGTTTACTGCTTGACCGACCTGCCTACGCCGAACGTACCGATCAAATGCTGGGGCGGGTACAGCCACTGGTGGAGCAAAACGCCGATTACCTGACCAACTGGGCTGCCCAATTCGCCCTGCGAGCCCGGCCCACGGCTGAGATTGCCATTGTTGGGCCGGAAGCCGAGCCATTTCGGGCCGAGCTGGATGCCGATTATTACCCGAACAGGGTGTTATGCGGCACGAGCGATTTACAGGAAACAGGCCCGGATGGACTACCCCTTTTGCAACACCGGGGTCTGGTTGATGGACAAACGGCGATTTATGTTTGCTATAACCGGGCTTGTCAGTTGCCGGTAACGAGCGTAGGCGAGGTAAGGGATTTAGTTCACTAAGGCAATGCTTACCGCAGCTTATTCTCCCCAGGCAGTTAAAACAAGTGTGCGTCGACCGCCGTTGTTGCGGTGCTCACCCAGATAAATACCCTGCCAGATGCCGAGGTTCAGCCGTCCGTTTGTGATGGGGATGGTGACGGAGTGCCCCAGCAGAGCCGCTTTTAGGTGGGCGGGCATATCGTCTGAACCCTCATAGTCATGCTCGTAATAAGGTTCATTTTCGCGGACGGTCCGGTTGAAGAATCGCTCGAAATCGCCCCGGACGGTTGGGTCCGCGTTTTCATTGATGGTCAGGCTGGCCGATGTATGCTGAATAAATACCTGCAGTAAGCCAGTCTTGATGCGCCGAAGATCGACAAACTCCCGTTCTATTGTACTGGTGATCAGGTGAAAACCGCGTGGATAAGCAGGAAGCTGAAACGTGTGCTGGAGAATGGCCATAGCCGAAAAAACAGAAGAGGATTAAAACATAAATTGATAATAACTATATTAGTAGTAAGTCTGTTGTGCCTATTGTTGAGCAATTGCTCACTGCGAAATGCGCGAAAAATAGACAGATCGTTTGGTTTATGAATGCTGTTTACATACTGTTACTTGGCCTGTTGTTCTGCCTTCCCGCTCAGGCGCAACCCGATCTGGCTAAAAACAGCCAGACTGTGCGTCGTATACATGCAGAGTACGACGAAGAAATTCTCTATTTCGGTAAACGCAACCAATACTTTACAGTTCGGACACTGTTGAAAAACGGGTCTTTATTTCGCCAGGATTCCTATCAAATCTTGCCCCAAACGTTGCCAAACGGCTTTCGGTTGGATAGCCTTAGCCGTATATTCCGGTATGGCCCTACGAAAATCATGTACCTCACCGGGAAGCCTTATATTACCTGCGAATACAAAGATGATGTACTCCACGGCCCGTTCATGGTCTTTTATGAAGATGGGTCTATCAAGCGAAAAGAGTACTACCGCAACGGCCGTATGACACAGAGTAGTTGCTTTACAATGGATGGGGTCAGGGAAGCGTGCGAGCCCTTCTACCAGTCAGCTCAGTTTCTGGGGAAACCCAATGATCTTTCGGCCTATATGAAGCAAAAACTCGGGCCGCTGGTGGATGGCGAACGTATCCGGCGGGTTACCGCTACACTTGCCATCAATGAAATCGGGCAGGTGACGGGCATTGGCGTATTGTTGAATACGAACGTGTCCGAAAATACGAAAATGCCCGAAGCCGTCTCCTACGTGCAGCAGGTGATTCGGAACATGCCCGAGTGGACGCCCGAAAAGCTAAATTGGAAACCTGCCTTTAACGATGGCAAGGCTACCGCATCGACCTGCGTATTAACCGTTTTTCGTGTTTACGGAAGCCTTCAGTACAGTATATACTATCGTTTGTAACGGCATATACACATTAACCATGCATGGGAACTTCCAGAAGAAGAAGTAGGGCGTTGTTGGATAAGGCTTCAAAGTCTACCTCAGCACCTTGGATCGTCATCAGCGATAAGCCATCACGTTCATGGAGTAATCGGTTCTGAACCTCAAAAACACCACTTAATACAAAGGCAAAAACGCCGTTCTTGGGATTATTAAGTGTGTAAACCCCCTCTGACCGTCCGTCAAATCTACCGATAAAGCCTAAACCTGCGGTTTGCGTGTCGTCATTGAGCGGATTTAGGGTGAAGGCGGGCAGAAGTTGATTTGTGGTTGTCAAGTCAATAACCGATTGGCTGACGGAAGCCGATTCGGGATTGCCGGAAAACCAGAGCTGAACAAAATTGATCAATTCCGTTTCATACGGATTGATGACCTCGTACGCCATTCCTTTTGTTAGCCAAACCGTTTGAATCTGCCCTGCTTCCAAAAAGCTGTTGGCAAACGGGCTGCTGAATTCCAGGCCACCCACCAATGGAATCAGTACAACGGCAGTGTCGGCATCGACCGTTACCGACAACCGATTTCCCGGACTAAGGGTGTCATCATTTAATACCTGTAACCCGCCAAAAGGAGTCCGGCAGGCATTTGCGTACTGCCCGAAGTTAAACGTGTGATAACTCCGAAAAAAACGACTTTGTGAGCAGCCTCGTTGGTCGGCTACATACAGTTGAGCCTGCGTTGTACGGTCGATCATTGCTAATAAGCGGGTGTACGTCAGGCATAGTCTATGACTATGTCCGGGTGTTATCCGGTCTCTCACCGGTATACTTAGGCTAGCTATTGAACTCCGGTCAGAGACCGGATAACGCTCCAACATAGTTATAAACTATGCCGAGCGCTATAGACCGGTGCTTCATTCCGTCAGGTTGACCTGGTTTCATCAGGCATTGACAACAATTGTATGGGTGAGCGTGTACCCACCCGCTATACTCCCTGAAACCGTAGCTAATTCATTGGTGAATCCATCCGAAAAAACATTATCCCGTTCGTTAAGGGTATCCTGTTTTCCTTTCGTGTAGCCGTACGACTGGGCCGTTGTGTAGACCGTGTTACTAACATCGTACGGGAAGGCAATTTGCGTGACCAGCAGCGACTTACCTGCCGAGTTGTAGATGTGGACGTGAATGTGGGGTGCCCGACCCGAGTACCATCCCGGGAAGATTGATGTAAATGAAACCAACCCATTGACGTCTGTAGTCTGTCGGCCTCTCAGGAAGTCTACTTTCGTAAAATCGGCACTCTGCATGCCGGTGCCGCCATATTCTGAGTAGTAGCCGTCTTTGTCACAATGCCACACATCAACGAGCGCACCGGCCAGTGCTGCACAACTGGCGTTGGCATTTTTGATGGTGATATTCATGGTGAAGGCAACCCCGGTTCGGTCGGAGCGGATATCCTTTGTTACGAGGCTGGACGGTACTTTGGTGGGGAAAGGCCCTTCCGTTTCCGAGGGAGTAACGGTGCAGTTACTGGATGAGTTGCCGTTTGTAGACCCCGTTGACGTAGTAATGCCTGTGGTGGACGTACTGTCCGGGCTAATCGTCGATGAAGAGCAGGCCCCTATGAGCGGTGCTACTGCTGTGATGCCCAGCAAACTGACAAAACCACGTTTTAAAAATTCTTTACGTTCCATAAGACAGAAGATGGAGTTAACTCGTCCGAATACGTTGAAAAATAGAGTGAGTTTTTATTTCAGTCGAATTAAATTCGCTTTCTCCCAGTAGCGCAGGAAGGGGCTGTTTCGTTGCACTGGCTAACTAGATATAGGTAAATGGCAACATTGTGTCGGTAAACGTTAGGGTTTATCTCAACGACCGAAACGTTTCAGGAAGTCGACTTCGTAGCTGGCTCCGATGGGTATTTCACGGCTATCAACGGAGATGGTCTTGTTTCGGACGGCTTCGATACGGCTTAGGGGAACGATAAAGGACCGATGCACCCGAACAAAATTGGTGGCTGGCAGCCGTTCGAGTATGGATTTCATCGTCATTCGGGCCACGATAGGCTTTGGCGCACCAGCCTTGGTTGTACTTGCCTGCTCGGACCGGAGGTGGATTTTGAGGTAGTCATCCAGCCCTTCGATGTATAAAATATCTGCCAGTGCTATTTTATGCAGGGTATAGTCGGCGCGAATAAACACATAAGCCTCATTCGTCGTATCGGCTTGCTGTTGCCAGCGGTAAAAGTCAGCGGCTTTATTGGCCGCTTGTACAAAACGCTCGAACGTAAATGGTTTGAGCAAATAATCGACGGCATTGAGGGTAAAACCTTCAACCGCATATTCTCCGTAGGCGGTTGTGAAAATAACCATCATCGGTTGGTTATCAGCCGGATTAATGCGCGTAATAGCCCGGTAAAAATCGATGCCCGACATAGACGGCATGTTTATGTCCAGAAACAGCAGATCGACCGGGAACTGCCCGATATACTGTAAAGCTTCGTCGGTTCGGGTAAATGTTTTGCGTAAATCTATTAAACCGGCCTGCTGGCAGAAATGGGTGAGTATCCGCAGGGCGGGGGGCTCGTCGTCAACGGCAATGGCTCGAATCATGACAGTGTAATGGATAAATCAACAGTAAAGCGATCTGCCTGATCGCTGACACGCAGCTGGTGCTTATTCGGATATAAAAGTTGTAAACGCGCTTTTGTGTTGGCTAGCCCAATCCCGCTTGCAACAGCAGTGGGCTGAAACACCCTAACCTTTTTGTTGACTATGTGGCAATGAATGGACTGACCATCGAGGCTAATACTAATTTGAATAGGTGAGGGTTCTTCAGGACTGACGCCGTATTTAAACGCATTTTCAATGAAAGAGATCAGCAGGAGGGGAGCAATCTGCTGGTGGGTGGGATTGCCCTCAATCGTAAACGCTATTTCGGCCGTATCGCCCAGCCGCAGTCGTTGCAAGGCTATGTACTGTCGAATATAATCCAGCTCGTTGTGTACTGAAACCCGGTTTTTCTGCGAATCCTGAATGACATACCGAAGAAATGAGGACAGTTCGACCAAGGCGGCCGCGGTTTGGGGCGACTCAACAATGGCGAGTGAATAGATGCTGTTCAGCGTATTGAACAGAAAATGAGGATTGATCTGAGCTTTTAAGTACGAAAGTTCCGTCTGTATTTTTTCCTGTTCGGTCTCCCGCCAGCGGCTGTTGATGCGCAATGCCAGCGCCATTAGAAACCCGGCCAGTGTCAGGAAAAAGGTTTGTGTCAGCTCTGAGGGAAGGCCCGGCTGCCGTGGTCCGGATTGGGGCAACCGATCGGCCGGAAATGGCGGAGGAAAGTCGTCCGGACTTCCGGGGTACCGGGGTCTTTCCGGAGAGGGTGGAGGTGCAGAGGTTGGGCTGGCGGAGGGACTAATGCCCCGTCGATTGATGGTAGCCAGCGTACTTTCGATCAGTAAAAAACAGCCCAGTGAGGCAAGCGCATACAGGATATACCTTCTGGCAAAATAGAGTCTCGGAATGAGTACGTAGAAGTTTATGTAAAAAAAGGCAATCGTCAGCAGGTACGATACCTGTGTGCGCTGTTCGTGCGGGTTGTGCTGCAACTCGGCCAGTCTGGAAAAGCCTTCGTCGGAAAAGACATAAGGCAGGGCCAGAAAAGTTAAGCACCCCAGCAGGTGAATTGCGATCTGCGAGAGCCGGTTATTCATACCGGAAAATTAGTTCGGAATTCGCCGAAAAGAGAAACGGGCTAACCCAATTGAGGGTTTATAGCCGGAATGTGTCGGTGAATACCCCAAACGGTTTAAAGGATCCGGTCGGAGTTTTCGCTGACGAAAGCGCCCCAGGCACCTTTTTTGTTCTTTTTGCCGGGAGCTACGGGCAGCGCGTTTTCGTGAAAATGATGACAAACGGCAATCGCCAGCGCATCGGTAGCGTCGAAGAATTTAGGGTCGAGGTCCTCCTTAAGCAAATGCCCGACCATTTGAGATACCTGATCTTTAGACGCATTTCCATTGCCGGTAACCGATTGTTTGATCCGGCGCGGTGCGTATTCGACGATGGGGATATTGCGCGATAACGCAGCCGCCATGACCACACCCTGCGCTCGGCCCAGTTTGAGCATGGCTTGCACGTTTTTGCCGAAGAACGGGTCTTCGATCGCCATTTCGTCGGGGTGGTATTCGGCGATTAACCGGAGGATGGTTTCGTAGAGTTTCTGCAGCTTCAGCTGGTAGGTTGTATATTTGCTCAACTGAACCACGCCGTACTGAATCATGCTCATTGTACCTCCCTTCACCGAAATAATGCCGTAGCCGGCAATCATGGTGCCCGGATCGACCCCCAAAATCACTTTCTCGGGTGTAACGACTGGCTGAATGATCGATGAAGTAGGTTTAATAATCATGATTGGGTGTTGGCTCTATTACAAAGTAACGTGTTCTCCTCTATTTTGTCGCTGAAACCGGGTAAAAAAATCATCTTTTGGGCAAAAATTGCCGTGTTTTTAGCCCTCATCGGTTACATCGCCCATGTTTTAAGGCAGCAGCCGTTCAATTGGGCGGTTGTCAAGGCACAAGTAAAGGGGGTTCAGCACCCGGAACGCTGGGCAGTTTGTCTGGTACTACTCACGCCGGTCAACTGGGGGCTTGAGGCCCTTAAATGGCAGATTCTGCTCCGTCGGGTGGTGCCTACCGGATTCTGGCAGGCGTACCAGGGGGTATTGGCCGGGGTTTCTCTAGGCTTCACTTTACCGGCTCAACTGGGCGATACGGCCGGCCGGGTTTTGTCGCTGCGTACCAACCGGGCGGGTGCCATTGGGGCATCCCTGGTGTCGGGCGGCATGCAATTCTACGTCGCTATTGTGTTTGGTACGGTTGCCTGGGCGCAGCACCTTAGCCTTGTTCCCGAGCGAAACAACCAAACAGGTCAATGGCTGCTGGCGTTACTTACGCTCTTGTCGCTGGGTGGGGTGTTGTTCGGAGTTGTTCGTCGGTCAATGATATCGCAGCTGGCTGGCCGTTCGGGCCTGAACCGCTTCGCCGACTACTGGCAGGTGGCTATTCAGTATTCGGACCGGGAAATCGCACTTGCACTCGCGGTAGCTGGGTTACGGTATCTGATTTTCTCCGCCCAGTTTTACTTCGCCATGCGGCTGGTTGGGCTGATGCTACCCCCCGCTATGGCCGCATCCGGTATTGGGCTGGTCTTTCTGGCAAAAACCATTACGCCCGCGTTCAACTTACTGAGCGATCTGGGCGTTCGGGAAGCTGCTTCGTTATGGGTGTTCGCACCCTTTGGCCTTTCGGCATCTGTACTGATAACGGTCACCCTAACGCTTTGGGTCGCTAACGTACTGACGCCCGTACTGGCAGGCCTGATCTGGGTCTGGAAACTCAAATTAACCGCTGAATGACAATCATCCTTCTGGTAATCAGTGGTCTCTATGCGCTGTTTACCTTCGTACTCTGGATTGCCTGGTTACGCATCCCAACGATTCATCCATCGGCTCAAACGACTGGTGGTCCGCTTATTACCGTCGTGATCCCCGTTCGTAACGAGGCCGATAATATACTGAACCTGCTGGACGACCTGAGTCGCCAGACATATGCTTCTTTTGAGGTCATTATTGCCGATGATTCGTCGACAGATGCTACGCTGGCCATTGTCCGGGAGTATGCACAATCGGCCTCGTTCACGGTCCGCCCATTGCCGTTGACCAACGAGCGGACGGCGTCGCCAAAAAAACGGGCCATCACCCAAAGCATCGCTATGGCCACCGGCGAGTTGATCCTGACGACCGATGGTGACTGCCGGGTTGGCCCCAACTGGCTGGCTTCATTTGCTGCATTTCAGCGTCAAACAGGTGCCCGACTGCTATCGGGGCCGGTAACGTTCACCGACGGGCGTACTGTTTTCGATGCCCTGCAAACAGTTGAGTTTTCGAGTCTTATCGGTTCCGGTGCGTGTACGATGCAGCTTGGTGTACCCACCATGTGCAACGGAGCTAACCTATGTTACGTAAAGGATGTGTTTGCCGAGGTGGGCGGCTTTGCCGGTTTCGATCACCTGGCCTCCGGCGACGATGAGTTTTTGATGCATAAGATTTCGGCGCGCTATTCAGATGGTGTTCGTTTTCTGAAAAGTCCGGAGGCTATTGTTCGGACGGGAACCCACCAGACGTGGCGGGGATTTTACAACCAGCGGAAGCGATGGGCGAGTAAATGGCGAGCCTACGACAGCTATCTGCCATCGTTGCTGGCAGTATTTATATTTCTGTGTAATGTTGTCCCTATTGTCGCTGTTTTGGGCTGGTGGCTCAATTATTTAAACGGAAATGTAACACTACTCGTTATTGGTTTAAAGCTTGTACCTGAATTTTTGTTTTTACGGCAGATTCTTGTTTTTTTACAAAAAAAATCGTCTGTGAACGTCATTCCGCTAACACAGTTTGTATACCCATTTTATGTGATTTTCTTTGGTCTGGCCGCTCAGGGAAAGGGGTACCATTGGAAAGGAAGAAATCTTACTTGATGTGTGATGAACGATAGGTGCTGAATGGTGTGATAATAACGCATCATGGGCACTAAATCTGGCATCATGTATCCTAAATCAACATTAATTTGTCATTCTTTCTGCATAAATCTAATTTTTTACTCCGGACGGTATACCCTGAGTTCTGGTGGAGGATCGATCAGGAGACTGAACCAACGATCTATCTGACCTTCGATGACGGGCCAATTCCTGATGTGACTGAGTTTGTGCTGGAGCAATTGGACCGTTTTGCTGCTCAGGCTACCTTTTTCTGCATTGGTGACAATGTTCGCAAGCATCGTGACATTCTATATAAGGTACTGGAAGCCGGGCATATGGTCGGGAATCATACGTTCAATCACCTGAATGGCTGGAAAACGGAAGATGCCGTCTATCTGGAAAATATCCAAAAATGCCAGTCGTTGCTAAATGTTGAAACCTCCCTTTTTCGCCCCCCTTACGGACGCATAAAAAAAACGCAGGTGGCCGAAGTGCTCGAAAATTATTCCATTGTAATGTGGGATGTGCTCACGGGTGATTTTGACCGTAGCCTGCCCGCTGATGTCTGCCTGCGGAAAACTATTAAATACACGCGGCCGGGTTCTATCGTTGTGTTTCACGATAGTGTAAAGGCCTGGCCTACGATGCGCTACGTTCTGCCCCGGATGCTGGCTTATTTTGCCGCCCGTGGATATTCGTTCCGCTCTGTGCCACAACCCGTTTATGCCGGTTACTAACTCGTCAGATTCGTCTCAGCCGGATAGTCCCCGTGTTAGTATTTTGATTGCGGCCCGCAATGAAGAAAACACCATTCTTGCCTGTCTTGAGGCAATTAGTCACCTCAACTATCCAATTGATGAGCTGGAGGTGCTTATTGGAGATGACCAATCAACCGACCAGACTGCATTGGTCATAAGCAAATTCATTCAAAATAAACGCGCTTACCGACTGGTTCACATCGGCGAATCAGCCGTGGGTTTGCAGGGCAAGGCCAATGTGCTGGCTCAACTCGCTATTCAGGCTCGCGGCCAACTGCTTTTTTTTACCGACGCCGATACCCAGGTCCCGACCAACTGGCTGACTTGTATGGGTCAATCATTTCAAAAGCAGACCGGTATTGTCACGGGTGTTACCCTTCCCGAAGGTTCCCAAATTTTCCATAAGCTTCAAACCATCGACTGGCTGTATAACCTGACACTTACGCACCTGGTGAGTAGCATGGGGTTGCCGGTTACTGCTATGGGAAACAACATGGCGGTAAGTCGGGAAGGATATAAGGCTATCGGCGGCTATGAGTCGCTGGAATTTTCGGTCGTTGAGGATTATACACTTTTTCGGGCCATTATAGCCAAAGGCTACGGTTTCAAAAACTTGCTGAACGAAGACGTTTTAGCCCGGACGAAAGCGGTTGACACTCTGACTGCCTTTCTGCATCAGCGCAAACGGTGGATGCGCGGAGCCAGCCAGTTGCCAATCTGGATGGTTAGCTCGCTCTATGTTCAGTATCTGGCGGCACCTTTGTTTCTCCTGTTGGGCTGGTTCTCGCCGGTATTGGCTGTGGGAGTGTATGTCGCCAGGCTACTCATGCAAACGATGATCATTTCGTTCGGGTTGAGCCGGTTGAGGCAAACCAACTTATGGCCTTACGCGTTGCTATTTGAAATTTACCAACTCATCATTGGCCCTCTGGCGGTAGTTTTCTACCTGATGCCAACGAAAATTGAGTGGAAAGGAAGGGTGTATCACTGACTTGCCACTTATCAACTGACGGATAATGATTTTAATTGACACCCACGCCCATATTTACGATTCCCAGTTTGAGGAAGACCGGGAAGCTATGCTCCACCAAGCTGAGAAAGAGCAGATTAGCCAGATCTGGATGCCGAACTGCGCCCGAGAGACCATTCCCGGTATGATGGCGCTGGCCGAGCAGTACCCCGACCGTTGTCTGCCCATGATGGGATTGCATCCGGCCTATGTCAACGACACCGTAGACGAAGAACTGGCGGTAGTAGAGGATGCCCTCAACCGAAATGCTTTCATGGCCGTGGGCGAAATCGGACTGGATTTTTATTGGGACATGACCTACGTCGATCAACAGTTTGCCGCTTTTGAGACGCAGCTTCGCTGGGCCGCAGAACAGCACTTGCCGGTATCCATGCATACTCGTTCAGGTCATGACCGAAATGCGTTCGCCGAAGCGGCTGATCTGATCGAGAAATTGGCTCTATCCGGACTGACGGGCATCTTTCATTGCTTTGTCGGGACGTTGGACGAAGCGAACCGGGCTGTTGATCTTGGCTTCAAACTTGGCATTGGCGGGGTAGCCACGTTTAAAAACGGCGGACTGGACAAAGTGCTCCCACACATCGGTCTGGAGCACCTTGTCCTGGAAACCGATGCTCCTTATCTGGCACCGGTGCCTTATCGGGGCAAGCGCAACGAACCGGCTTACATCCGGCTGGTGGCCCAGCGCGTAGCCGACCTTAAGCAAATTAATATTGATGATGTAGCCCGGCACACAACGACCAACGCGCTTTCGTTGCTTCCTGCTTTATACGCTAATTTATTGCCGGGTTAGAGCGTAATTGCGCACAGAGGGCGGCTGTTGTCCGTTTTTTTGTATTAATAGTAGCATTACTAATGCCTTACAAGACAGTTCATATAAGCCCCGTTTCGCCCCGACAATCGAGGGCGTCGGTGCTGGTAATTTATACCGGTGGCACTTTTGGAATGGTCTATGACCCCAAAGCCAGCGGTCTCATTCCGTTTGATTTTGATCGGGTGCTTGATCGCGTACCAGAGTTAAATCGACTCGACTTCGATATTACGATACTCACCCTGCAGGAAGTCATCGACTCATCGAATATGAAGCCTGCTATCTGGGTCGAATTGGCACAGATTATCCAGGACTCCTACGATGAATATGACAGTTTTGTCATTCTTCATGGCACAGACACCATGTCATACACGGCATCGGCGTTGAGTTTTATGCTGGTTGGGCTGAATAAGCCGGTTATTCTCACCGGGGCTCAACTGCCAATCGGTGTGGCCCGCAGCGATGCCCGTGAAAATTTCATCACCGCCCTCGAAATCGCGGCCGCCGTGGACTCTGCGGCCGCGATTTATGACGGTAGCGAATCAGCAACACATAAAGGTATTCCTATTGTACCGGAAGTGTGTGTGTACTTCAATTCGCTGCTGTTGCGGGGCAACCGATCTACTAAACAGGAAAGTGTTCAGTTCAATGCCTTTGCCTCCGAAAATTACCCGCATCTGGCCACGGCGGGGGTGAGTATTGACTACAATCGCTTGTTCATCCGCCCTTACCAGCCCGGCCTGCGATTGAGCCTTCGCACTGTACTGGACTCTAACATAACCATTCTGAAGCTCTTTCCTGGAATCACACAACCGGTTGTCGAGTCGATCGTGAACATTCCCAATCTTCGGGCGGTGGTTCTGGAAACGTTTGGTGCTGGGAATGCGCCTACCGATGGCTGGTTTCTGGATACCATTAAGCGAGCCATTGACCGGGGCGTTGTGTTTTTCAATGTGTCGCAATGTGAAGGGGGCCGCGTAACCCAGGGCCAATACCAAACCAGTAAGCAGTTGCTGCAAATTGGGGTCGTTAGTGGGGCCGATATAACCACCGAAGCCGCTGTTACAAAACTGATGGTTTTGCTTGGCCAGGAACAGGATGCGGGGAAACTGCGCTTACTTCTTGCTCAGCCAATTAGTGGCGAAATGAGTGAATAATCACTTTTTTTATAAATTAGCTATTGCGTTTTTACAGTCAAACATGCATCTTTGCACTCCCAAAAGGACAAAGAGAGCTGCCAGAGTGGTCGAATGGGTCTGATTCGAAATCAGAAGTACTCGCAAGGGTACCGGGGGTTCGAATCCCTCGCTCTCTGCCGGAAGTCAGCAAACCAACTTGCTGACTTCGTTTTTAGAGAGGTGTCCGAGTGGTTGAAGGAGCACGCCTGGAAAGTGTGTATGCGGGCAACCGTATCGAGAGTTCGAATCTCTTCCTCTCTGCATTGAATCCCATAATGAGCTGTTTTTTAGCTGGTTATGGGATTCTTTCGTTTAGATTAGTAGTCTTTTAAATAAGGTTCAAGGTCGCTTGGTTCGATTTTGAATACTTGGTAATAAATAAAAGAACTATTGAAATGATCAGATGGTGAAATTGGCTTACATGCGTTTATTACTCGCGTTGTTTCCCTGTATTTCGCATGCTTTACGGTCTTGAATTGACCTATTTAACTACTCAACAGCCTTTATTTTATTAAATACCCGCTTCTTAAAGAATTTTAAGCCGAGTAGTCTTGCAGAAGATAGGTACTCTCTTTAGATCTATGGTAGTGATGGCTTTCAGTTGCTCGCTAGATAATCACATCAATGAAATAAGATAGATAATTGGTAATTTTGGTGACATTTTTTTGTAAATCGCATCCAGACTTTGCAGTCATGAAACGTTTTCGAATCGAAAACAGATTCAATAGTGCGAAGCCATATGACTTTAACTATTAAGGGTATATTAATTATAGAAATACATTTATATGTTACAGAAAAGAGCACAGCCGTCATTAATGTAAATATACTTTCAATGATCAATCTCAACCGTAACTAACCCATGAAACTATTCTTCGCTTTTCTTCTATTAATTCCGTTTTTCAGTAGCGCCCAAGACAATTACCAGCAATCTAGCCGTAAAACACCCGTAACCGATGCTGATATGAAAGGCACCAAACGACTCTTTGGAAGAGACTTTGATGCCGGGTACCAAACTTCCATTCACGGATGGATTGTCAAGGTGGGCGATACCCTTCAAATGGGACGGGGCACCCTGCCCGATAAATCTTTTGCCTTTGCTTATCATAATCCTTCTTCGATGTCAGCCGTCTACCGGGCCGGACAGCTGGTAAAAAATTACCTGCCCAGTCAGTATACAGGGAATCGGTTGGTCATTAAGGAGCTGAACATGGTCGGTTTTAAACGCACCGGCTTTTCGATGGCTGCAATCGTGGGAGCTGGTACGCTGATTCGTTACCAGGTCGAAATAGAAAACGCCATCGAAGCCGGGGAGATTCTTCCCCCGCCCGCTCTTCGTAAATCTTCTTCATTAACTACCGTGGCCAGTGTAGCCGATGAGCTACTCAAGTTGAAGTCACTTCTCGATGCCGGGGCATTGACCAGAGAGGAATACGATGCCCAGAAGAAGAAATTACTGAATCCATAATCTATACCTAAACTAACCACACCAAATGAACGAAGACTCATTAAGTAAATTAGAAAGACTGGCTAAGCTAAAAGAGCAGGGAGTTCTTACCGATGCCGAGTTTAACATGCAGAAAGCGGCTATTCTGCAAGCTGAAGAAAAAGTTGAGGAGGAGATACAGGAAAGTAAAACATACGCTTCTAAAAACGTTGCCCAATCAACCACTGTCACCCCCGCTCATAGCCAGGTAACTGTTAAGGAGAGCAATAAGAGCGCCTGGAAATGGTTAGCGGGTATTTTTATTGGCTTACTGCTGCTCTCACTTTTACTACCAGGTAATAAGCAGGATTTAGGAAATACAACGACAACTAACCTGACTGATATTGATACAAGCCTAAGTTCGACAACCCCCGTTCCCGTAGAGCCTTCTGAGCCGACAAATTCTTGGAGTTACTACAGTGATACAGACAAGATGGGTAGTAAGTATCACATTGCATCAATCGATGCAAAAGAGCCACTTGAGTTTGATTTTCCTTATAATGGTGGATCAATAGCCTCCTTTACTGTTCGAAAAAAGAAAGGTGAAACTGATATTTATTTGAAGGTTAGTAAGGGGCAATTCATTTCCAATTCAGCTGAAGATGGCTCAGCCAGAATTCGATTTGACGATGGTAAGCCTGTAACGTATTCAACATCAGGAGCGGCCGATTATAGTTCTGATATAATATTCTTCAACGCTACCAGCTCATTGATTTCTAAACTAAAGAAATCAAAAAAGATGGTTATTGAAGTTGAGTTTTACAGCGAAGGCACAAGGCAGATTGAGTTTAATACGGCCGGATTTAAGTGGAATCGTTAAGCCATACAGACTCATTTTAATTCGTTGTTAAACCAGTTCATTTTTTAACAATTCAATCGAATATTTCCCATATTAAAGAGCTGCACTTTATATGGGAAATAAAACTACGACAAAACTTCGTGCCCTATGGCAACGATCACCAACCCGCACTACGCCACCATGACCACCCGGTTTCGTCAGTTCAGAAAGCACCTGGGCTTATCACAGTCCCAGTTTGACGAAAAGCCAAGCATTGATCAGACAACTGTTTCGGCTATTTAGGTGGGGAAAGTAGATGTGACGATTCGAATGGTTTACTTACTCATGGAGATCGATTGTGATCCAGACTGGCTCATGTTTGCCCGAGGACCTATGAAACTAGTAAGGCAGAAAGATTTGCAGCTACTGTGGAAGTCAGGGAACTTCCTGAATCCACTGAATATGTTGTAAAGATTGTAAAATGATTTCTCCAAAAAACTCAATTTAAAGATATAGTGATGGGAATATTAAAAAGAAATAAAGAAGCTATATTAATTAGTTTACTATGTAGTTTTGTGTTCTATTTTATTGACATATTTCTAAATAATATTGGACCTTATATAATTGGTATCCTGACAAATGTAAGTGTTAGGTTCTCGAATTTATATTATTCGAAAATGAGTAAAGGGACGTTATTGGATTTGTCCGCTGTTACTATTTTTATATTAATATTCTGTGCGATATTGGTCTATGCAATTTTTATGTTTAATGGCATATATAGAAAACAACATCGCTATGATAATAGGGTCTTGCAAATTGTAGGGCTAATTAATCTTCCTTCAATAGACGATAAAGATAAACTATTATTAGAGGATGATTTAAAATTTGCTATCAAAGAGATACGTGAGCGACAACCTTTATCTGTGAATAAAGAAGGTGTTAGATTGTTTGAAAAAATCATTTTGACACTATTTCTCGTTAATAGCTTTTTTTACTTTATAATCGGGGCATTTTACTTCTCTATCGCAATTGAAAATATAAGATTTCATAATGCAATAACGATTGTTAAACCATATCTTAAAGATGTCGAAGTTGACCTTTTAGAATCTAAATGGTTATTAATGAGAAATAAAAATGATTATAAATCTATACATAACTCAATTGATAAAACTTTGAAATTAAACAAAATTGACTTGAAATTATAATCACTTCCACACGTCCTCTATCGCATCATTGACATCACTCTGATGCAATTCCGACAAGTACACCTCGGTGGTTGCTAACTTTGAATGACCCAGGGCCGCACTGATTTTCCGTTTGCCCGATATCTTACTATCAGCTAGCGTCGCGAAGGTATGCCGGGCCACGTGGGTGGTGAGATTTACCGGTATTTCAGCAAGAATGGCAACTTCCTTTAGGGCCACGTTGACCATCCCTGTCTTACTCTCAATCTGCTGGATGAGCCGCTCCCGGTTTTGCTGGTCTGTGAGTTTCGGTACTTCCTCGTAGCCCGACAGCCAGGGTAACAGGAACAGCCCCGGTACCTTCTCCAAATATCGGCTCACAATCTCCTTTGCTTTCGGGTTGAGACGGACATCGATCAGATCGCCGGACTTCATGCTGGTGTACTCCAGATACCAGGTGTTGCCTTCCTTACGGATGTTTTCCTTTCGCCAGTTAAGGGCATCGCTGATGCGGGTACCGTACGCGAAGAACTGCATCAGAAAGGTATTGCGGGCATCATCGAGCCGCCCCGTCAACGGCACCGATTCCAGTGCTGCCAGTTGTTCCGGCGTGAGCTTGAGCTTGCGTACCTTCTGCTCTTTGAATTCCAGAAAGGCCGTTGGATTACCAGTGGTCAGCCTGCGCTTGCGGGCATCATTGTAAAGGGTTGTGATAAAGGCAATCCGGCGGTGCAGGGTATAGACCGATTTGGTACCATTCACCCGTAGCCAATTAGCCCACTTCAATAGCAAGTCTTCATCGACGATATCCATATGGATTTCATTCTGCACACCCAGTGCATTCATACCGAGGTATTCGGCCAGTTTGGTGAGATGACCTCCGTATTTCTCTGCCGTGTGAAACTGTCCCTTCTGCCTACAACGCTCCACGTAGCGATTGCCGTGGAAGAGCAAATAAGCATCCTGATTTAGAGTTGCAACCGTAGTTGCAATGATATCGGCCGGGTCAATGGGCTTCCCTTTCATCAGGGCCATGTTCAATTTTTTTTCTTTATTGAATGCATCGATGATGGTTGCATTCAAAACCAGTACATTCGGGTGCTTAATGACACGTCCGTCAGTGGCGTCGAATTGCTGAGGTTTCACCCGGCAGAGGATTCTGCGCTTTCAGATCGTACCCGTTAATGACTTAACAATGCACTGGAGCATGACAGGCTGGGTTCCATCCGTGTACTTTTTTGTGTGCAGGATGACCTTGACGGAGGCTGACATAGGAGGGGCTTGGTTGCAAGTGAGTTGCAACGATAGTAGTAGTAATTACATACTCCTTTCAATTCAACCCGGTTACTTAGGGCTTTACGGCTACGTAAAGTAAGTTTTTCATTAAGGAGTTGAAATACTATAGCCCTATTGGCGTATCTTCCTCTCTGAGTTGAAGTCTGCAAGTAATTCTTGCAGACTTTTTTTGTGAATTTTTATAAAGCGCCTAAAATAGGCAGGGCCAGCGTAAGACACTGGCCCTGATACCTTTCTCTCATCTACCACATTCTCCCACTAGCACTCTTTTTGTTGAAGTTGTGGGATCTACCTAATCCTGGTCCTTCAGAATTAACTAGCAACTAGAACAACATATTTAAAATAGCTCTGAAAAGTTAACAAAAAATGATTATATGGTAACCATAAATTTAAAAAAAAATATTTTAGTTTATTTATGGCAAACGTTGGATTAGCTACTAGTACCAAGAATGGCTACTAGTTTATACTAAAGTATTTTCATATTTGTGGAGTCAATTGAACGAACATTCTAAAAAACTAACGTTTATGTGGCAGGAACAGGATAACCAGCTTAGTCGTAATTTTCAATTTACTGATTTCAGTGAGGCATTTGCGTTCATGACCCGCGTGGCACTCATTGCCGAGAAAATGGATCACCATCCCTGGTGGTCGAATGTATACAACCAGGTCACCATCAAACTGTCGACCCACGATGCAGGTAATGTCGTAACCGAAAAAGATCGCACGATGGCCGGAGCGATTGATGCACTGGTCGGTTAGTCAGGAGTTTCCAGTGCAGACGGTAATAAGACCATAAACGGCTGTTGACTGCCGACTATCGACTATCTTGCAGCATGAAATTGTACCTCGTACCGACGCCCATCGGTAACCTTGATGATATAACACTGCGAGCTATTAAAGTCCTGCAAAGTGTCGATTCCATTCTGGCCGAAGACACCCGCACGTCGGGTGTTCTGCTGCGCCATTTGAATATTAGTAAACCTCTGCACAGCTATCATATCTTCAATGAACACCAAACCGTTCAGCGGTTGGTCAATCAGTTAAAAGAAGGCAAAACGCTGGCCCTGGTTTCTGATGCGGGTACGCCGGGTATATCAGATCCGGGCTTCCTGCTCGTTCGTGAATGCATCAAAAATGAAATAACGGTCGAGTGTCTGCCCGGACCTACCGCCTTTGTTCCGGCCCTCGTCAACTCCGGCCTGCCCAATGACCGGTTTACCTTCGAAGGCTTTTTGCCACACAAAAAAGGAAGACAGACCCGGCTGGCCGAACTGGCAGGCGAGGAGCGGACGATGGTTTTTTATGAATCACCCCACCGCCTGTTAAAAACCCTTCAGCAGTTTGCCGATGTGTTCGGCCATGACCGTCCGGCCAGTGTGTCGCGGGAGCTCACCAAGCTCTTTGAAGAAAATCAGCGTGGGTCGTTGTCCGAACTAATTACTTATTTTGCTCAGAAAACCATTAAAGGCGAACTCGTCGTTTGTGTACAGGGCAAAGAACCAAGCCGTGGCAAGGCTAAACGAGTATATGATACTGAACTTGAGAATACCGAAAATGACGAGGAAGATGAGTAGTTGGCCGGGAGCTGAGAGCCTGGTGACTGGAAAGCTGATGTATAAGCTACTGATGGCGCTGATCGTATCGCTCAGCCTGCATCAGTCGTCATTTAGCCAGACGCTATCCCCTTCGGCGCGGGTTAGCCTGATAACATACGGACCGGGTGATGATGACATTTCGTCGGCCTTTGGACATACCGAAATACGGTTTGTCGATCCTGCGTTGGGCATGGACCAGGATTATAGCTATGGAGGATTTGACTACCGCGCCGACTATTTTATTCTCAAATTCCTGCGGGGTACGCTTCCTTATTTTGTGTCCGTTCATAATTTATTCCAGGTCGCATACTATTACCAGCAAACGAACCGGAGCATTCGGGAGCAGCAACTGAACCTGTCACCCACCCAGCGTCAGCGGCTCTTCGACGCCTTGCAAAAGAATTACCAACCCGAAAACCGGGAGTATCGGTACAAGTTCTACTACGATAACTGCGCCACCCGGCCTCGCGACATGATCGTTGAAGCGTGTGGAGATAGTCTGATCATTCCATCCCGCGACCGAATGACGGGCAAGTCGTACCGCGATTGGATGAACGACTACCTCAACGAACGGCCCTGGTATCAGTTAGGAATGAATCTGGCCATTGGCTGGCCCGCAAACGAACAGACCGACGGCTGGCGGGCCATGTACCTGCCCGATCAGGTGCACGACCAATTCAATAAAGCGACGGTGCGTCAGGCAAATGGGCAGTTGATCCCATTCGTGCAGAATGACCAGACGATATATGCCGCGCAAAAAACCTTTCGGCAGCAAGTCCCCATCTTTTTCGATCCCGACGTTGTGTTTACCATTCTGGGAATCATTATCGCGGTATTCACGATCCGCCGATACGTAACCTACGGGAGGGTTGACCGCTGGTTCGACCGGTTTTTATTCAGCATCTGTGGCTTTATGGGCTGGTTCCTGGTGCTGCTCTGGGCAATCCGGGACGATGGCGTTACGGGCTGGAATCCAACCCTGTTGTTTCTGATGCCACTGCACCTACCGCTAATTTACTGGGCAACCAGTTCAACAGCTACCGCCAAACGCCGGACGATGTATTTCGGAATTACCGCGTTGCTGCTTGTGCTGAGTATGTTTCTGTCAAAAATTCCGGGGGGCGTCGACATCGTTTTCCCGTTAACACTGCTTGTCCGGTGCCTTGTGAATATGCAGCCTGTGCGTCAGGGCCAGCAAACGCCCATGCGGGTGGCCTGATGAGCATCTGGTTATAAATGGGGAGGCAGGTGCTTTATCCGGATGAAAGAACAAACCCGCAATCGATCATCCATGAAAAAACTACTACTGCCCGGTCTGCTCCTGATATGGGTTCAGATGGGGCTGGCTCAGCCCGTCGAACGGCTCGTTAAGGTCATCGTTACGCCCGACCACGCCGACTGGCTCTATAAGACCGGCGAACCGGTCAAATTCAATATTTCGGTTTACCGAAGCAACGTACTGCTTCGTGGGGCTAAACTTCGGTACGAAATCGGACCGGAGAAGATGGAGCCGACCAAGAGAGAAACCGTTACATTAAAAGAGGGGACTCTTGCCCTGGAGGGCGGCACGATGAAAACCGCCGGTTTCCTGCGTTGCATTGCCACCGTTGAACTCGATGGGAAAGAATACCGGGGGCTAACGACGGCTGGCTTCGAGCCTTTAACCATTAAACCAACGGTAGCCAATCCCCCCGATTTTAAAGCTTTCTGGGATAAGGCGAAAGCCGATCTGGCCAAAGTGCCAATGGATGCCCGCATGACGTTGCTGCCCGAACGGTGTACGGAGTTAACCAATGTGTATCAACTCAATTTACAGAATATCAATAATTCGCGCTTCTACGGGATCTTGTGCATTCCAAAAAAGGAAGGTAAGTATCCGGCCATATTGCGTGTTCCGGGCGCTGGTGTTCGTCCCTACGGGGGGATGATCGCTGAGGCTGAAAAGGGATTTATTACGCTCGAAGTGGGCATTCATGGCGTACCCGTAACGATGGACCCCATCGTGTATGACAACCTGAGCCGAGGCCCTTTAAATGGCTACCAAGCCGCTAATCTCGACGATAAGGACCGGTATTACTACAAACGGGTTTACCTGGGTTGTGTGCGGGCAGTGGATTTCCTGGCGAGTATGCCGCAGTACGACGGACAGAATATGGCTGTTACAGGTGGCAGCCAGGGGGGAGCGCTCAGTATCGTTACGGCTGGTCTGGATTCCAGAATCAAGTGGGTAGGGGCCTATTATCCGGCTTTGAGTGATATGACAGGTTACCTCAACGGACGCGCCGGTGGCTGGCCTCATTTGTTCGCTGGCGATAATCTGGCCTATAACAATAAGCCCGACCGGATCAAAACGGTTGGTTATTATGATGTGGTCAATTTCGCCCGACAGGTAAACGTGCCGGGCTACTACTCCTGGGGGTTCAATGATGAGACCTGCCCGCCTACCTCCATGTACGCGGCTTACAACGTGATCCCCGGCCCTAAGATGCTGGACACCGCATCATCGCTGGATACGGGCCACTGGACCTATCCGGAACAGACCGAAAAAATGACCAATTGGCTGCTTGGTCAATTGAAAGGCTTGAAATAACAGCGACATACGGCTGAAAAGATGCGTCATGGAGGACTTGCCGGTTTTCTCTGCGTGACTTTTCAGCCGTGTGACAGATGAACGCAACCAAAATAACCGATTTTCTGTACATATAGTATGCAACTCTTCGTCAACCCCGCCCTCAACGATACCCTTAAAGCCAGCCTTCTGCAACAACTTCCGGCTGGTATAAACGCTGTCTTTAAGCAGGATATTCCTGAAGAAGAACAACAGGTGGCTTTCCGGTCAGCCGATTTTATCCTGGGCAATCCCCCGGCCGCCTGGTTTTCAGAAAAGATGCCCGCTCTGAAGTTCTGGCAGCTCGACTCGGCCGGATTCGACGGCTACAAAAATGTCCAGATACAGACCGCAATTGCCAACATGGGCGACTACTTTGCCCGCCCCTGTGCAGAAACCATGCTGGCAGGTATTCTGGCATTTTACCGCTGCATTCCCGAGTTAACTTTGCTTCAATACCGGTCGGAGTGGGTTGGGGCTCCCATTCGTTCCCATACTAACCTGTTGTCACATAAACGGGTCATTATTTTGGGAACGGGAACCATCGGGCAGGCAGTCCGGCAAATGCTTACCGGGTTTTCGTGCGTTGTCAAAATGCTGGCCCGCACCGACCACACAGCCGACCTGCATTCAGCCGTTGAACTGATCGACGAATTACCCCAAACGGATATTGTCATCAACTGCCTACCCGGCACAGCCAAAGGATTTGTTTCTGAAGCCGTAATCAGGGCCATGCGTCCCGGTAGTTTATACGCCAACGTGGGTCGGGGAACCACAACCGACGAACCAGCTTTAATCAGTGCTCTGCAATCCGGGCATCTGGGTGGGGCGGTTTTGGATGTAACCGATACGGAGCCGTTGCCGACAGCAAGCCCGTTGTGGACGATGCCAAACGTGGTATTAACGCAGCACACGGGCGGTGGACAGCCAGACGAAGACGCGGGTAAAGTTATTCTGTTTCTCGAAAACCTAACACGCTTCCTGGCGGGGGAGTCCTTGCAGAATGCCGTCGAACTAGGCCGGGGCTATTAAGTATAAGTTGGGGTGAATTGCCCGTTTTGGCTGAATTATGCCCGTTTTTCAACTTTTTTTTGTATATTTAAGGAGTCAACATGTATTACACTGTTTGATAAATCTGCGTACTTATCCTGTGGAATAGTTCCTGAAGCAAGTCAATGATAAACGAAGAAAATGAACAACCGCTAGAGGACGACAATCAGCAGCCAGAGGCAAACCCATCTGCCGAAGGCACCGATCTGACTGATGACCTTGCACCGGAAGAGCAACCAATTAAGACAACCACTGAAGTGCTGCATGACCAGACGGTTGTGTCGGGCTTATACGAAAATTACTTTCTCGATTACGCTTCCTACGTTATTCTTGAGCGGGCGGTCCCCGCTGTTGAAGATGGTTTGAAACCCGTTCAGCGCCGGATTCTTCATGCCCTGAAAGAGATGGATGATGGCCGCTTCAACAAAGTGGCTAACGTGATCGGGCAAACGATGCAGTTTCACCCCCACGGCGATGCGTCTATTGGGGAAGCGCTGGTCAACATTGGCCAGAAAGAACTTCTTTTCGATACGCAGGGAAGCTGGGGTGATGTGCGTACCGGCGACGGTGCCGCTGCCCCGCGCTATATCGAGGTACGGCTGTCCAAGTTTGCGCAGGATGCCATTTATAATGACAAAACTACCGAGTGGCAACTGTCTTACGATGGTCGTAAACGGGAGCCGGTAACCCTCCCGGTCAAGTTCCCGCTGCTGCTGGCGCAGGGCGTTGAAGGGATCGCCGTTGGCCTGTCGACGAAGATTTTGCCCCATAACTTCAATGAACTCATTGAAGCCTCAATAAATATTCTTAAGGATAAACCCGTATCGCTTTTTCCTGATTTTCAAACGGGCGGCTTGATCGATGTAAGTAATTATAACGACGGACATCGGGGTGGTAAAGTCCGGGTGCGGGCCAAAATTGAAGAAGTCGACAAGAAGATTCTGGCCATTCGCGATGTTCCGTATGGAGTGACAACCTCACAACTGATCGATTCTATTGTCAAGGCGGCTGAATTAGGAAAAATCCGGATCAAGGCACCCAGTCGCAACGTAGCAGCAGTAGTCGATAACACGGCTAAAGACGTCGAGATTCTGGTTCATCTGCAACCCGGCGTTTCGCCCGATGTGACCATCGACGCCTTGTATGCTTTTACCGATTGTGAAGTATCCATTTCGCCCAATGCCTGCGTTATCATTGGCGATAAGCCGCATTTTGTTAGTGTAACCGATATTCTTCGGGTGAACACGCATCAAACGGTGCACCTGCTGCAACGCGAGCTAGAGATCCGGCGTAGTGAATTGATGGAGCGACTGCTGTACAGTTCGCTGGAAAAGATATTCATCGAGAACCGGATTTACCGTAAAATTGAGGAATGCGAAACCTTTGAGGCTGTTCTCGAAGCGATCGATAAGGCGCTCAAGCCGCACAAAAAGCTGTTTTATCGAGTCATTACCCAAGATGACCTGATCCGGTTAACGGAAATTAAAATTAAACGAATTTCCAAATACGACGGCTTCAAGGCGGAAGAGTTGATGCGTCGGCTGGAGCAGGAACTAGCCGAAACCGAAGATAACCTGGCCAACATCACGCGCTTTGCCATCGCCTATTACAAAGAATTGCAAAAGAAATACGGCAAAGGCCGCGAGCGCAAAACGGAAATCCGGGCGTTCAACACCATTGCCGCCAGTATCGTGGCCGCTGCCAACCAAAAGCTGTATGTCGATCGCGAAGGGGGCTTTATTGGCTATGGGTTGAAGAAAGATGAATACGTTAGTGACTGTTCGGATATTGACGACATCATCATTTTTCGGCGTGATGGAAAATGTATGGTCGTTAAAGTTGCGGAGAAAGTGTTTGTCGGCAAGGATATTGTATATGTTTCGGTATTCAAGAAGAACGATGAGCGCAAGATTTACAACCTGGTTTATCTGGACGGGAAATCCGGCATTTCGATGACCAAGCGGTTTCCGGTAACGGGCGTTACGCGTGATCGGGAATACGACCTGACTATGGGTAATCCGAAATCTAAATTGACCTATTTTAGTGCCAACGATAATGGAGAGGCTGAAGTCATTACGATTAATCTGACGGCCCAGTGTACGGCTAAGATCAAGCAATTTGACTTTGATTTTGCTTCTGTTGGCATCAAAAACAGGTCTGCACAGGGGAATATTTTAACCAAATACCCCGTGCGTAAAATAACTCAGAAATCGGGTGGCGTCTCAACGCTGGGTGGTGTGGATATCTGGTACGATGAGCACCTCGGGCGGCTTAACCGGGATGAGCGCGGTAGACTGTTAGGTAACTTCGATGCGAAAGACTGTATACTCGTCGTTTATAAGGAAGGGCAGTATGAGCTGACGAGTTTCGACCTGACCAATCGATACGAGCCTAATGAGGTAGCTATTCTGGTTAAATTCGAACCCGACACAGTATTGTCTGCTGTGTATTATGAAGCTAATCAGAAGGCCTGGTATGTGAAGCGCTTTAAAGTTGAAACAACCACGATCGACAAGAAATTTAGCTTCATTGGTGATGCAAAAGGGTCTAAGAACCTGTCCGTTACCGCCGACCGTTATCCCCGAATTGAAATCACTCATCAGGTGAAAGATCGGGGGCCGCTGGAAAAGATGGTTCTGGAGCCGGAAGGCTTTATTGATATTCGTGGATGGAAGGCGCTTGGAAACAAATTGCCTTTTGCCAAAGTAAAGGATGTAAAACTGCTGGCACCAAAACTTGTAAAAGAATCTGTTGCTCCGGAACTTGTGGTGGATTCCGATACGGTTGCCGCTCCGGAAGTAGAAGAGAAAGAGTCGATTCAGTTGGGCTTGTTCTCTTAAAAAATTGACGTACTTTAAGTTGTAGGCCATCCAATGGCCTACAACAAAGCGTATATAGGTATGGTAAGGATACCCATTTAAGCCTTCTTTAAATGAATACGACCTTGGCAACGGACTACAGTAACGACATGCCCCGTGAAGCGGCTGGAGTCCGTGCGGTCAAGCGTGTCATTAAGTTGCTCATTGCTTTAGGGTTTATTGGCGCTACTGTCGTGCTGGTTAGTAACTGGTGGGTAGTCTATAACACACGTAACCAGATTTACTTTGATATTCACGAGTTACCGGTCAATGACGTAGGGCTGGTTCTGGGAACCAGCAAATTTGTTCGGACAGGCAAAGAAAACCTGTTTTTCCGGTATCGAATGGAAGCCACCGCCCGGCTTTGGAAAGAAGGCAAAGTGAAATACCTGATTCTGAGTGGTAACAACGATTCTGAATACTATAACGAACCCGTCGATATGCAGCGGGCGTTGGTGAAACTGGGCATTCCCGCATCAGTCATGACACTCGATTATGCCGGCTATCGAACCTTCGATTCAGTAGTGCGCTGTAAAGACGTATTCAACCAGGAAAAGATTACGATTATCTCTCAGAACTTCCACAACGCACGCGCCCTCTATATTGGTAATCATGAGGGAATCGAAGCCATTGCCTTTGCCGCCCAGGATGTTCCCGATGGATATTCATTGCGCACCCTGATTCGGGAATACCTAGCTCGCCCGTATGCGCTGCTTGATGTGTATCTACTTCGTCCCCAACCTGAGAAAGGCAATTGGGAGCGGAAACGTAATTCCTGAACGGTCTGCTCCGCGCTCATTTCCGGCTTCGCCCTTCTTTTCGAATCCCTACATAAAAGCCAATGTTATTGGTATAAAGATCACCAATATCTGTAGCGACAGATGCGTTAGCTGTTAGTCCGTGTAAACTGGAAACAGGGGCTGAAAGACTTAAAACGGATGAAAATTGACGAATCGGTTGTAGGAAGGGTATTTCGTAGGTACCCAGGTTCTCGCTGTAAGATGCTTTCGCCTGAAAAGTTAAAAAGTCATAAGCCTTGCCGGAAAGGCCAATGTGCATGACAGCGACCCGGTTATTATTGGTAAATCCGTATTGAGGCAACTCGCTTCGACTGTCCTGGGTTGGGGTAATAAAGGGCGTTCCCATGGTTAAACCAAAGCGGGACCATCCATCCTGATACTGCGAATGATTGAAATAGTTGTCGCGTCCCCGCTGGGCGTCATTTTCCAGGAATAGGGGCCCGCCCTGATTTTGCGTAAACAAATACTCCAGCAGTAACTGGTCAATCCGTAAGCCGGTAGGCTTCGCAGGCCGCCGATTTCGGAATCGAAGCCCGTGCAGTCCATCCTTTAAATTGGTCAGATGGAAAAGAGAACCATCTTCATAGATACTCTGGCGGTAAGCGAAAATGGAAAATTGACGGGCTACGTACTCAAAGCCAATATCCACGGTACCCAGGTGATTGCCTATTCGGTTTTCCCGGTCAAACGAACTTACACGATTCGTATCGACATTGGTGCGGTTGCCGAGCGAACTGGCGGTAATCACGTCGATGTAATCAATGAAACGGTTAGGTAACTGGTTATTTTTTATAACTGATCCCGGCAGGCGTTCCGTATTTCCGCCCCACATAACCTGATGGTTTATTCCTCCATAGAGTTTGAGTCGCCAGCCCGGTTTTCCAAATCGGCCGTATATTGCCTTCTGGTGAAGCATAACATTTTTAATAAAACGGTCTTCTTCAAACCAGCCGTGAGCAAAAAAACCTTTAAAGCTAATCAACGCATGGCGGGGTAAATAGTCGGGAATAGCCAACTGGATTTTTAGCATGGGCAGGGCATTTCCCGACCAGGCATAGGAGCCGGAAGTAAGTGTTGAATCGACAAGGCCCACCAGTTCACGTCGCCTTCCTGCCCAGGCTTCCAGCGCTTTACCAAATTTAACCTTTACGTAGGCTTCCGGAATAAGCAGCTTGTAGGTATATCCGGCGTTAAGGACTGCCTCCGCACCCCAGCCCCAGTCGATTTGCCGGTTAACAGCCCGTAAACTATCCAGTTTAGTTTGTGGTGCGTCATGATAATCTACCCGAACCGCTTGCCGGAGGGTCATCAAAGCCGCTTCCTTAGGCACAATTCCGTACTGATTCGCCAGGAGCCAGAATGGAGTTTCTCCCGATGTGGCTACATAACTCCCAAGTTCGGTTCGATAGCGCACGGGCTTGCGAACCTGACTAAAGCCCTGGAATGCCAGTACATAAAAAATAAAAAATAAGCGTAAACGAGTGTGTGCCATTACCTGCTTTGCCTTTCTGTACGATCGTGTAATTCTTGTGGGCGTTGATCGGCCTGGATTAACATAGAACATAAAACATGCCACTCTTCACGTATACGAAATTGAATTATGAGAAAGCTCTGGCAACATACGCTTGGTAAAAGTGTTGTCTGTTTTTCGCAAGACCATTGATATTGCCTTACCTTTGTGTTTTGTTTGCCTGAACAGACCGACCCGTCTTAAGGAAGAATGGATCAGTCTATTGTTTGGTCAGAATAAATATTTTCAAAAAGCTTGTATTGAATTGACGTTATACAATAGACGTTGCTGAAAATAAAGACGAATAGGTGTCTTGACAATCAGGAGACTCTATGACAAATTGATTATGATACCTAACGATGAATTGATCCGTATCATCGACTTATTGAATACGACGTACGAAGGTGAAGAAGCCTGGCATGGTCCTTCAGTAGTTGATGTCCTTCGAGGTGTAACGCCCGACATGGCCGGGCGACGAATTGCACCAAACACCCACAGCATTGCCGAACTGGTTTTCCACATGACCAGCTGGCGTATTTTCTGCGTTAAAAAAATGCAGGGCGATGAAACATTTGATATTAAAACGCCCGATAAAAACTTTGGGGCGTTACCGGATAAAATTGATGATTTTGAATGGGAAGCTCTCGAAATGGAGCTTAGCCTGAGTCAGGAAGAGCTTATCAACGAACTTGATAAACGGGATGACGATGAGTTTTTGGAAGATATCGTACCTGGTCGGGATTATACATATTACGATATGCTGCATGGAGTCATTAACCATGATATGTACCATACCGGGCAAATCATGATCATCCAGAAAGCCCTGAGTTACAAAGTGGGCGGCTCCCGGTATGAAGATGACGATATCGACGAGTATGGTTCCCCTTTTGGCAGCAGCCACGAACACGACGATTATTATTGACAGGTAGTGTAAGAGTGGAGTGAGTGAAATTTGTGGAATGAGTTTTAACCAACGGATTACATCTTCAATTCTACTCATTCCATTACTATCACCTACTTTACTACATGAACTACTGGCTCGTTAAGTCTGAACCCGATACATACGGGTGGCATCATTTTATTGAACAAGGCCGTGCTACCTGGGATGGCGTTCGAAATTACCAGGCTCGCAATAACCTGAAATCAATGGCTATCGGCGATCAGGTTCTGTTTTATCACAGTGTTACCAATCCGGCCGTTGTTGGTCTGGCTACGGTAGTACGGGACTACTTTCAGGACCCGACCGTACCGGATGACGCACGCTGGGTAGCCGTTGAACTGGAACCGGTTATGGCGTTCGAAAAAGCCGTTACCCTGGCTCAGATAAAAGCCGAGCCGATGTTGTCAACCATAAGCCTCATTAAACAATCCCGCCTGTCGGTTATGCCTGTTCGGGCCGACGAGTTTGAGCTGATACTTAAAATGGGTCAGGTAATGAGTGAAGAAGTAAGCATGAATGCTGAAAAATAAGGCAAACTAATCTCTTCATTCTTTACCGGACTACTATTATGGCTGATATTCAAATAATTACTCCTTCACCCTGGGCAGATTATGAGCTTATTGATTCAGGAGATTTTCAAAAACTCGAACGATTTGGAGCTTATGTTTTAGCCCGGCCCGAGCCTCAGGCAATCTGGGATAAATCGATGAGTGATGCCGACTGGGAGCGTCGGGCACACGCCGTTTTTCGGCGGGACCGTCAATCACCCGAACGGGGCGACTGGCAGACTTCGCCTGATATGCACGACCCATGGTATGTGTCATTTCAACAGGGAGGGCTTAAGCTTAAATTTAAACTGGCGCTGACAACCTTTAAACATGTTGGGCTTTTTCCCGAACAGGCTGACAATTGGTTATACATTCACGACAAAATAAAGTCGATCTCAGCAAACGTTCCCCGACCTAAATTTCTGAATCTGTTTGCTTACACCGGTGGTGCCTCACTGGCTGCCCGACAAGCCGGCGCCGATGTTACCCACGTCGACGCAGTGAAGCCGGTTATTAGCTGGGCTCGCGAAAATATGGACCACAGTGAGCTGGACAATATCCGCTGGGTAGTGGAAGATGCCGTAAAATTTGTTCGTCGGGAGGTTCGTCGGGGTAATCGTTATAACGGCATCATTCTTGATCCACCTGCCTATGGCCGCGGGCCGGACGGAGAAAAGTGGGTACTTGAAGAACACCTTAATGACCTTCTTAAATCCTGCGCAGATCTACTGGAGCGAGATGACTTTTTCTTTATTATCAATTTGTACTCGCTGGGGTTTTCATCGCTTATTCTGGACAACCTGATGGATCAGGTTTTTGGTGAGGTGCCCAACCCGGAATGGGGAGAGCTTTATATGCAGGATAACTACCAGAAACGGCTTCCATTAGGGGTATTTTATCGATTTTCATCATGAAAAATAGTCAGGAGCGAACGAGGGGGAAAGTGAACGTGCGTTTTACGCTGACTGGAACGCACACGTTCATTCTTCCCCTTTTTCGCTCTTTCTTCTTACCACTGGCTGTATCAATCTCTTTATTTGCCTGTAGTAGTGACGATCGACAGTCAGCCCGCATTCCAGACTTTCCAAAACCGGGCGATAGCAGCCGGGTTGAAGGTGCGTTGCGGGCACTTACGCTGGCGATCAACCAATCGTCGCCAGCCTCAGCGTATGCCAAGCGGGCCGTTATTCTGCTCGCTATGGGCAGGTTGAACGAAGCCCTGGCCGACATTGACGAGGCTATAAGCCGGAATGATAACTCCGGAGCCTATTACCTAACGCGTGCTCAGGTGCTGCGGGCCTTACAGCAACCGGCCAAGGCCTTACAAAACGCTCAAAGGGCAGAAATTCTTGGCGTCGATACCCCGGAACTCTACACGCTGCAGGGGGATTTATTACAACAACAGAATCAGTTCGACAAAGCGAAGTTGTACGTCGCCAAAGCGCTACAAATGGCTCCTTATGACGGTGAAGCTTATTTTTATAATGCGCTGATGGCGGCTCGTCAGGGTGATACTGCTCAAGCACTGAATTTATACCAGCAGTCCCTTCGTTTAAAACCCCGCTTCCCGGAAACCTATAACCAACTGGCTTCCATCTACCGAACAACGGGAGATTTGAACTCGGCTTTAGTTTACAACGGTCAGGCTTTACGGTACTTTCCGCATAATCCAAGGCTGTATTATGGACGTGGGCTTATTTACCATACGGAAGGAAGACTCGATAGTGCCATGGTGTACTATCAACAAACGATTAAGAGGCAACCTGCCTATTATCAGGCCTATTTTCAGATGGGACTGATCAATCAGAAATATAGAAATTATTACGCAGCGCTGAACAACTATCAGCGAGTGCAACAATTGCGGTCACAGTTCCCGCGCATTGATACGTACATTGGTTACTGTCATGAACAAATGGGGCAGTATGACTTGGCCATAGCCGCCTACAGTAAAGCAACCCTGCAAAATGCTGCTGACAGACAAGCCGCGGCCGGTTTATGGCGCTCTCAACGAAGGCAGTACGCACAAAACTCGTATAACTCCTTATTTTTGTCGGATACAGCCGCTAAAGCGTCTAGGCAAAGCCGAAACCGAACCGAAATTGATACGACACGGGTACGCATTTCAACCATTCAGCCGAAAGCACGTGTGACAACTCAGGCTGGTGATTCGCTCCAGCGAACTGTTAAACCGATCAATTGATATAGGTTAACAGAACAGGAACCGTAAGAGAAATCACCGCTGTTATAGAACGAACAGCCAATAGTATACATGACAATTAAGTGGCTTACAGTTGTAGGTAGGCCGCGGGTACCCACAAATAAATGAGTATACACGTATGATTGCGCAGGACGAACAAATCCGCGTGACGCTGCCAGACGGTAGCGTTCGGGAATATCCCAAAGGAAGTACAGGCCTGGATATTGCCACGAAAATTAGTGAAGGTTTGGCACGTAACGTGCTGGCTGCCAAAGTGAACGGGGTAGTGCAGGACGCTACTCTGCCCATAAACGAAGATGCGAACATTCAGTTGTTGACCTGGAATGATTCGGAAGGGAAAGCTACCTTTTGGCATTCGTCGGCACACTTACTGGCCGAAGCCCTCGAATCGTTGTATCCGGGTGTAAAGTTTGGTATCGGACCAGCCATCGAAACGGGATTCTACTACGATGTCGACTTGGGAGGACAGCCTTTTTCGCAGGAAGACTTTAAGAAGGTTGAGGATAAAATGCTGGAACTGGCCCGCCAGAAACAGGCATACATCCGTAAGCCAATGAGCAAAGCCGACGCGATTGCTTATTTTGAAGAAAAAGGGGATCCTTACAAGCTCGATTTATTGGAAGGACTGGCCGATGGAACGATTACGTTTTATTCACAGGGCGATTTTACCGACCTGTGCCGGGGACCGCATATCCCGAATACCGGGTTCATTAAAGCCGCTAAGCTTATGAACGTGGCCGGAGCGTACTGGCGCGGAAATGAAAAGAATAAACAGTTGACCCGCATCTACGCAGTAACCTACCCGAAGCAGAAAGAACTCGATGAGTACCTGTTTTTACTGGAAGAGGCTAAAAAACGGGATCACCGCAAACTAGGAAAGGAACTTGAATTATTCGCCTTTTCAGAAAAAGTTGGCGCGGGTTTACCCTTGTGGCTTCCGAAGGGAACGGTGCTGCGCGAACGTCTGGAGAATTTCTTACGAAAAGCACAGGTCCGGGCGGGATATTCTCCCGTGGTAACTCCCCACATTGGCAGTAAGCAGTTGTATGTAACGTCGGGTCACTGGGAAAAATATGGTGAGGATTCATTCCAGCCTATTAAAACTCCCGACCCGAACGAGGAGTTCTTGCTGAAACCTATGAACTGCCCGCATCACTGCGAAATTTATAAAACTAAGCCCCGTTCGTATCGCGATCTGCCCCTGCGTTTGGCCGAATTCGGCACGGTGTACCGGTACGAACAGTCGGGTGAGCTGCATGGACTGACACGGGTACGGGGTTTTACGCAGGATGATGCCCACATCTTTTGCCGCCCCGATCAGGTGAAGGAAGAGTTTATGAAGGTAATCGACCTGGTGCTGTACGTGTTTAATACGCTTGGGTTCTCGGATTACAGTGCCCAGATCTCACTGCGCGATCCTGAAAATAAAACCAAATACATCGGCTCCGACGACCTTTGGGAAAAAGCAGAATCGGCTATTATCGAAGCCGCTGCCGAAAAAGGGTTGCCAACCGTAACGGAGTTGGGCGAAGCGGCTTTTTACGGCCCTAAGCTTGATTTCATGGTGCGGGACGCTATTGGGCGGAAATGGCAGTTAGGAACCATTCAGGTAGATTACAACCTGCCGAATCGATTCGAACTGGAATACATTGGTGCCGATAACCAGAAGCACCGGCCGGTTATGATTCACCGGGCACCGTTTGGATCGATGGAGCGGTTTATCGCTATTCTTATCGAAAATTCGGGCGGTAACTTCCCGCTTTGGCTATCGCCAGATCAGATTGCGATCTTGCCCATTTCTGAAAAGTACGAAGACTACGCAAACGATCTGTTCTTTACTTTGCAGGAGAACGACATCCGGGGCTTCGTCGACTTACGCGATGAGAAAATTGGTCGTAAAATACGGGATGCCGAAGTTAATAAAGTACCCTATATGTTGATCGTTGGGGATAAAGAGTCAGCCGAAGGTACAGTTTCCGTACGGCGGAAAGGCCAGGGCGATCTTGGCAGTATGCCCATTGCGGACTTCATCAGGACTTTTCAAGCTGAGGTGAAAGTATAGCGTGGTTGAGTGGTGGAGTGGCGTAGTTGTAAATACTAAAGTTGGGCCGATCGACCAACTGACTATTTTATCGTTTAACCACTCTACCACTTCACCATTTCACCACTTTACAAATCAAACTTGCAACGGACGAGTATTTTCGATAGATTCCCGAACTTTTTGAGCCACAGTACGTTTTCCAAACGAAGTAAAATAGCACACTAAACACAATTTATGGCATTACCCCAGCGGAGACCACCCCGTCGTGTGGTTGAAGAACCCTACAAAGTTAATGAGCGCATTCTGGCTCGCGAAGTGCGGGTAGTCGGCGAAAATGTAGAGCAGGGAATCTACGAGACCAATAAAGCGCAGGCTATGGCCAAAGCGCAAAACCTAGACCTTGTGGAGGTGTCACCCAATGCGGTGCCACCCGTCTGCCGTATCGTTGACTATTCCAAGTTCAAATACGAGCAGAAGAAGAAGCAGAAAGAAATTAAGGCAAATGCCACCAAAGTCGTTATTAAAGAAATACGATTCGGCCCCAATACCGATGACCACGACTTTGAATTCAAACTGAAGCACGCCATTAACTTCCTGAAAGAAGGAGCGAAGGTAAAAGCCTACGTACAGTTTGTTGGCCGGGCCATTGTCTTTAAAGATCGGGGTTTCCAACTCCTGGAGCGGTTCTCCAAAGGGTTGGAAGAATACGGCAAAATTGAAGCCGAACCCAAGCTTGAAGGCAAGCGGATGAGCATGTTCCTGTCGCCTAAAGTAGCGACCCCTAAAAAATAATCGATCCAGATTTTTTGCATGAGATGACTTACACTCGGCTCAAATCTATTTGTTGATTGTTAATAGTTACGACAAATTCCCTTTAGGAAGCAAACTAACAGTGCTTCCTAAAGGGAATTTGTCGTATTGTTGGATAGACTTTACAAAACTTACCTCCATTCACACAGTCTGCTGATTTTTTCGTATCTTTGCGGCCTGTTTACTTAAATTTCCGTACAAAGCGGGTTACTGCAATGCCAAAAGTAAAAACAAACTCGGCTGCCAAAAAGCGTTTCAAGCTGACCGGCACCGGAAAGATCAAGCGGAAGCACGCCTTCCACAGTCATATCCTGACGAAAAAGACGACTAAGCAGAAGCGTAATTTAGTACACGCGGCTTTAGTTGATGGTCCAGACGAGCGTCGTATCAAAGCGTTGCTGAACGTCTAGGATTAAGAAAGACGCGGTTGCGTCTGGTTCACGTTTCACCCGATGCCCGGCTTTGAAGTGAATGAAAAATGAAAAATCCTGAATGAAGAGGAATAATTTTTTACTGTTCATTCCACATTTTTTATTTCTGATTCCGCCGATCATCAAAAAACATTTAACAAAAAATGCCACGTTCCGTCAATCACGTAGCCTCACGGGCACGCAGGAAGAAAGTAATGAAGCTGGCCAAAGGTTATTTTGGTCGGCGTAAAAATGTTTGGACAGTTGCTAAGAACGCTGTCGAAAAAGGTCTTGGTTATTCTTACCGCGACCGTCGTGCCAAGAAACGCGATTTCCGGTCACTCTGGATTCAGCGTATCAATGCCGGCGCACGTATTCATGGTATGTCGTATTCGGCATTCATGGGTGCCCTAAGCAAGTCGGGTATCGAACTTAACCGAAAAGTACTGGCCGATCTGGCCATGAATCACCCGGAAGCATTTGCTGCCGTTGTTGCACAGGTGAAGTAAACAGAGATAAGTAATAGGAGTGGGGAGTGAGTAATAGGAGTCTTTAACTTCTTTTACTCACTTCCCACTTTTACTATCAGGTTTGTACAATTTTTGTTTTAATTCCACTCCGATCTCCACCTGCCTGAAGGCCTATCAGATACACATCTATTTCTGTTTCGCCTACCCAAAATACCTGCCGGACAGTTAAGGTGCTTTCCAGTACTTGCTTCAGATTCTGAAATCTGGTGGTCCGCTCTTTCTCCTCTTCTTCATACCAGTCCTGATCGGTTATGACTGGTTCCCAGAAGTCAGCCTCTTTCATCTCCTCAACATATACGGAAGGGGGCAGCGTCAGCCAATCTTTGATCTGAGAGACGGTAAGCGGATCTGGCTGTTTAAGGTAACAGGTGACCACAGCTATAGCCTCATCCGATTCGCTCGGATACAGTAAATCAGTGACTAGTGGACTCACCAATTCATTAAAAAGTACATTTCTAGAAACATCATCGCTACTTTTCGGGTTTTCGTTCGTCATAGGAGGAGTGAGATTCAAGACTAAAATTAACCGTTTATGGTTGATGTATACTGTTGAGTCTATATTTTTTGATGGGATATTCTCACCACCTAATCCTGTTTACTTTTTTCTAAATCAAAGAAATCATGTTAGAGACCTTAATGAATTTGGTTCAGCAGCAGTCGGGCCAGGCCGTTATCAATAACCCGGCTATACCTAACAGTCAAAATGATAGCGTAATGCAAACGGTTGCCGGCAGCATTATGAGCGGTCTTGGTCAGCAGGCTCAGGGGGGGGGATTAGGAGGTCTCCTGGGTATGTTCACCAATGGTGGCGGAAACCTCCAGCAAAGCCCCGTAACCCAGGGTGTTCAGCAGCATGTTGAGCAGAACTTGATGGAAAAATTAGGAATTTCGCCACAGGTAGCCATGTCGGTGGCCAGCGCAGTTGTCCCAATGGTATTGAGTAAACTGGCGAACAAAGCCGCTGATCCGAACGATTCCAGTGTTGATACAAACTCAATCTTGGGCGCAGCTACAGGCAAGCAGGGAATTGACTGGATGGGCATGGCCGGATCGGCAATGGCTGATGGTAAACTGGATATGAGTGATCTTATGCGGGTTGCTCAGGGAGGTAACAGTGGTGGCGGAGGACTCGGTGGAATGCTGGGTGGTCTGTTTGGAGGTAAATAAACAGTATCTGCTATCAAATTGGCTGGATAAAGAGCTTACCACTGTTTAGGTATAGAATTCGTCTTATACTTTTATGGGTAAGCAATTGACTAAGGTAGGCCCAGCAGGCCTGCCTTTTTTTTTCGATCCATTATCAACCTGTATTTGTTTTGTTGGATGGTAAATGATTTGGTTCGAACGCCTGCTAGTCGAAGACCAGTTCGAGGAGGGTGCTTAAAACGGCTAACACAATAAACAGAATAGCCAGCGTCGTATGCCCCAGCCGATACAACAGGAAGGAGGTAATTCCGAAGAGGGTAAAGCTGAAGAGTAATCTATAGGGTAGGTCTAATCGGTAACTGGATTTAGGAGCGGCTAAAATACCCCATAATATGGCAGCCAGAATGGGTAGTCCTAAGCCGGGCAACCACTTCGCCACAGTTGATTTAACGCCGTGAAATCCCCACATGCTTAACGTGATAAGCATGGCTATCTCGAGCAGAAAGGCGATCAGTTGATGGAGAGCTTTAACAAGCTGCATACATAATCAAGGTGAAAATGTGTTGTGAAAAACGGAGCTTCGGGGCATCTCGACAAACGAGGGCTCAGGCGATTAGCAGGCATAAAAGACTGCCATAAATTTAAATGAATATGCCTATATCCCGTCAAGATGGCCCAGTTAATTGTATTATTCTGCCAATCTGACAGCAAATCGAACATTTTTCCGGGCTGGCATTTGTATTGATAGATAGGTTGTGTCTGTCAGTTTACAACCACAGCATTTTACAGAAACTAAATCCAGTCATGGGAAAAATTATTGGTATTGACTTAGGCACCACGAACTCGTGCGTGGCCGTGATGGAAGGCAACGAGCCGGTCGTAATCCCTAACTCCGAAGGAGCCCGGACCACACCCTCGGTAGTCGCGTTTATGGACAACGGCAACGGCGAACGCAAAGTAGGCGCTCCCGCCAAACGCCAGGCCATCACCAACCCCAAAAATACGATCTCGTCGATTAAGCGTTTCATGGGTAAGCGCTACGGCGAAGTAACAAACGAAATTAAAAACGTCGCATACGACGTTGAGAACGGCCCGAATAATACGCCCCGCGTCCGTATCGGTGATCGTCAATATACGCCACAGGAGCTTTCGGCCCTGATTCTGCAGAAAATGAAGCAGACAGCGGAGGATTACCTTGGCCAGACCGTAACGGAAGCCGTTATCACGGTCCCTGCTTACTTTAACGATGCCGAACGTCAGGCGACTAAAGAAGCTGGTGCTATTGCCGGTCTGGACGTAAAACGGATTATCAACGAGCCAACAGCCGCAGCGCTTGCCTACGGTCTGGATAAAACGAATCATGATCAGAAAATTGCCGTATTCGACCTTGGTGGCGGTACATTCGATATTTCGATTCTGGAGTTAGGTGATGGCGTATTCGAAGTTAAATCGACCGATGGAGATACGCACCTGGGTGGTGACGACTTCGACCAGGTAATCATCGACTGGCTTGCCGACGAATTCAAGAAGGACGAAGCGATCGATCTTCGCCAGGACCCAATGGCCCTGCAACGTCTTAAAGAAGCCGCCGAAAAAGCGAAAGTTGAATTGTCGAGCTCGAACTCGACCGAAATTAATCTGCCGTACATTATGCCGGTGAATGGTATCCCCAAACACCTGGTTCGGACGCTGAGCCGCGCGAAATTTGAGCAATTAGCCGATTCGCTGATTCAGCGTAGTCTGGAGCCCTGCCGTCGTGCGTTGAAAAATGCGAGCTTGTCGGCCAGCCAGATTGACGAAGTGATTCTGGTAGGGGGGTCGACCCGGATTCCTAAAGTTCAGGAAGAAGTTGAAAAATTGTTCGGCCGGAAGCCATCCAAAGCTGTTAACCCCGACGAAGCCGTAGCCATTGGTGCTGCCATTCAGGGCGGTGTGTTAACGGGTGAAGTGAAAGATGTTCTGCTACTCGACGTTATCCCGCTTTCGCTGGGTATCGAAACGATGGGTGGTGTATTCACGAAAATGGTGGATGCCAACACAACAATTCCGAGCAAGAAAGTTGAAGTATACTCGACGGCATCGGACAATCAGCCAAGTGTAGAAATCAACATTCTGCAGGGTGAGCGTCCAATGGCCGCTCAGAACCGTCAACTCGGCCGGTTTATTCTGTCGGATATTCCACCAGCACCCCGCGGTGTTCCACAAATCGAAGTAACTTTCGACGTTGACGCCAACGGTATTCTGCACGTAACGGCAAAAGATAAAGGCACCGGTAAAGAGCAGAAAATCCGGATCGAAGCGTCGAGCGGTTTGACCGAAGCGGAAATCAACCGGATGCGCGAAGAGGCCAAAGCCAACGAAGCCGCCGACAAAGCGGAGCGTGAAGCTGTTGAGAAAGTCAACGCGGCTGACTCGATGATTTTCCAGACCGAAAAGCAGTTGAAAGAATACGGCGACAAACTGTCGGAAGGTAACAAGTCGGCTATTGAAGCGGCTCTTGCTGAACTCCGCACCGCACATGGTGCCCGTGACGCAGCGGCTATCGATAAAGCCCTGGAAGGATTGAACGCAGCCTGGACTACGGCTTCTACCGAAATGTACAGCGCCACTAATGGCGAAGGGGCTAATCCAATGGATGGTGCCGGTTTCGGTGGTGATGGTAGCAACGGCTCAGCCAACGGCCAGGGCCAACCCGCCGGGGACAATGTTTCGGACGTGCCTTACGAAGAAGTGAAGTAATCTGAACCGAGGTTTTAATTAATGTAAATTCTAAAAGCCCTTTCCGGCAACGGGGAGGGCTTTTTGTATTCGGTTAATGGGTGAGATTAATACATGGTGAGCGAACAGCCAATAGATGACCCTATGCGCTACAAAGCGGTTTGCAGTTAATCGGTTATTGGCTTTTCAGGCAATAGATGCCATCTCTTAAAACAAGCCTTCGCTTAAATTGATCTGATGTCAAGTTAAAGTTCAGTATATAAGTACTTTTGCCCAGGGAACAAAAGGAGTCATAACGGCTTCCATCAATTGTTGCTGACCTAAGCAAACTAAAGTTAAATTCTAATAATGTTTCTAGAGAAGATTAAATCTGCTTCATCAGGCGTTTTGCTTTATGGGATTACACCACCAAAAGCTAATACTCAACCTGAACGAGTTGCTGAAATTGCCAAAAAAACCGTTGAACGAATCACTGACCTGGATATTGATGCCCTTGTAGTCTATGATGTACAGGATGAGTTAGCGCGCACTACAGAAGAAAGGCCCTTTCCCTTTATCACAGCGCTTGATCCGCTTGTTTTTGCTTCCGGCTATCTGGATGCCTTAACGGTCCCCAAAATAATCTATCGACCCGCCGGTAAATTTTCTGTTCAGGAGTTGGTTGTTTGGCTGGAGAAACTTCATGATCACAACTTCTATCCTGTTTTTGTTGGCGTGCCAGCCCCTGATTTTCCGGTTAAAACCAGTCTCCAGGAAGCCTATAAGATTTGGAGCAAGCACCGGGACACGTCCGTAATTGGTGCAGTAACGATTCCTGAAAGACATAATCTCCTAAATGATGAGGATGTCAGAATATTGGATAAGGTTAGATGCGGGGTATCATACTTCATTTCTCAATGTGTGTTCAATCTTAACTATGCCAAACAACTTATCGATGACCTATACCTTTGTTGCAACCGGCATCAGATTTCTCCTCCAACAATCATTTTTACCATTACAGCCTGTGGTTCAGTAAAAACGCTTCATTTTATGGAATGGCTGGGAATTCACGTGCCGGATGAATTGAAAGAGGAGTTGAAAACATCGGAAGATATTCTCGAAAAATCGGTAGAGTTGTGCTTTGAGATTGCAGCAGCGCTTACCACTCATTGTGTTGAACGTTTGATTCCGTTTGGCTTTAATGTTGAGAGTGTTGCCATTCGGAAAGCCGAGATTGAAGCTTCCATCGATCTCACAAATAGAATCAGTCAGATGTTGAGGGATAAAGGCTTAAGGTAGTCGTCAATAGAAAGTGAATAAACATTTACAAATTAATTGTTTTTGCTGTCAGGTTGCGCTAAACCAGGACGCCCTTACCAAATTGGTAAGGGCGTCCTGGTTTAGCGCACTTTATTTACTGCTTTCCTATGCCTTATGCGCTGTTTCCAGAGTCCGAATCTCTGACAATGTAAGCCCTGCCACTTCGCCTATAACGATGATGGCCGGGTTACCAACGCCCGATTCGTTCACTTTTTCGATAATATCCTGAACACGCCCAACAACCATTTGCTGGTCGGGGAGGGTGCCGTTCTGAATAATGGCGACAGGGGTATCGCTTTTGCCATATTGTGCAAAAACCCCCATGATGTCAGCCAGTTTATGCATGCCCATTAAAATGACGACGGTAGCAGTCGACTGGGCTGCCAGGCTCAGGTCGTTGGAAAGCTGACCCGCCTTCGTCGTGCCCGTTACCACCCAAAAGCTTTCAGATATACCCCGCGTAGTTAGCGGAATATTAGCTGCTGCCGGTACCGAATAGCTGCTCGACAAGCCTGGTATTACCTGTGTCTCGATGCCGTGCTGACGGGCAAACTCAATTTCTTCAAACCCACGGCCAAATACGAAGGAGTCGCCACCTTTTAACCGCACCACATGCCCGTATTGTTGAGCATAATGGACGATGAGGGGATTAATGTCCTCCTGCATGCACGAGTAAGCACCCCGCCGTTTCCCCACATACACTTTCAGCGTGTCGGGGCGGCAGTACTCCAATAAGTCGGGGTGAACCAGGGCATCGTACATGACCACATCGGCTTGTTGCAATGCCTTAATTCCCTTTACCGTTATTAAGTCCGGATCGCCTGGTCCGGCTCCGACGAGAGTCAGTTTCATTTTACTATATGATGTAGGATGTATGGTATATGGCAGGTTATGCTACGTTTTTGGCATACACCCTATAGCATATATCATACACACAATTAACTATCCTGTGCTTGAGTCAATTCCTGCAACTCGGGTGCGCCTTCCTGCTCAATTTGCTGATTGCGGTAGACTTGAACGGCTTGCAAAAATGTTTCTGCCTTAGCGATGAACTGACGGGCAAATTCTTCGGAAGGCTCCTGCTTATTGATACTGAATACCAGTGCTTTAAAGTCGCCTTCTGATTCATGGAAGCTAATTCCATTGCCCTGCGACGATCCAGCCGCAAACGTTTTGTCGAAATCGCTGACAATGCCGTGCTGCGTATTGGTTGGAATATCGCGGCTCATGAGCGCGGCCCGTGCGCCAGTGATAAACACATTATACGCATGGTACAACGCATCGGCCCAGCGGCTTTCACCAAGGGCTTCCTGCGCCCAGCCCAGCTTTTCGCTGGCTTCGGTGAGCGTAGTAGCCACGAGATCGATGAGTACACTGGCGCACTCGCCAATACCCACTTCTGTCACGTACTGTTCCGTATGGTCCCAATCGATGTAGTCACTGTCAACCAGTGTTTTCAAGTCCGCGATGGGTTTGAGCAACTGGTAGAAGTAATTCTTTCCCTGCCGGGCGTAGTAATCGCTGTAGTATTCACCATCGAAAGCGTTGGCTTCAAAATCGCGCAGGAGCGAGCGGAGGGATTCCGGACCGCGTTTTGCCGGGATTTTAATGACTTTGTCGGCAATTAATCCTTCACCTCTACCGTTGAAACCACCACCCAGCAATACTTGCAGGGCAGGCAGTACATAGGCACCGTTTTTTAACGAAGAACCGTGATAGCCAATATTCGCAACGGAGTGTTGGCCGCAGCCGTTCATACAGCCCGATATCTTGATCTTGATATCATCGTTGAAAACAAGGTCCGGGAATTCATCGTGCATCATCCGTTCCAGTGCCCGGGTAATTCCGTAGCTGCTGGAAATAGCCAGATTACAGGTATCGGTACCGGGGCAGGTGGTAATGTCGGCCGTCGTATCAAAACCCGGTTCTGCCAGACCTAGGGCATCAAGCGCATCAAATACAGCGGGTAGGTCTTCCGGACGGATAAACCGTAGCAGATACCCCTGATTGACCGTTACCCGAATGTCATCGGCGGCAAACTGCTTCACGATCTGCGCCAGTGCTCTGGCAGTGTCGGAATGCATATCGCCGAGCAGCACCCGTAGCTGAACGGCATACCAACCGGCCTGTTTCTGCTCAAAAACGTTTGTTTTGAACCAGGTATTCAGCTTTTGATTCTCGGTTTCGAATGTATAGCCGCTCACTTCCGGGCGATCGGCGTACTGTTCAGACACAGACGGTGTACTGTCAACCGAGAACAGTTTGTTTTTCAAGGCAGGCGTTTCCTCCTCTATCCGGCGTAACAACTCCTCCAGACCGATGTCATTGAGGAGGTATTTCATGCGGGCTTTGTGGCGCTTCTGGCGTTCGCCATAGCGATCAAATACACGAATTACGCCTTCAATAAATGGAATAATGCGGTCCTCTTCCAGAAATTCGAAGGCCGTTTGCGCGGAGAAAGGCTGTGCGCCAAGGCCACCACCCAGCATAACCTTAAAGCCCCGCTTGCCATCCTGAATCCGTGCTACCAACCCCACATCATGCATGTAGCCGTAAGCTGAATCTTTTTCACTCGATGAAAGTGAAATCTTGAACTTACGACCCATATCCTGGCAGATTGGGTTACGCAGGAAATAATCGAATACTTTATAAGCGTAGGGCGTAATATCGAATGGCTCCAGCGGGTCAATCCCGGCGCGGGCCGATCCTGTCACATTACGGACGGTATTGCCACAAGCTTCTTTCAGGGTAATACCGGCATCTTCCAGCTCGGCCCACAACTGAGGAGAATCGGCCAGTTTTACGAAGTGCAACTGAATATCCTGCCGGGTGGTGGCATGGAGATTCCCCGTTGCATATTTATCCGACAAGTCGGCAATGCGAACAAGTTGATCGGATGTGATCCGTCCATGAGGCAATTTGATACGGATCATCTGCACACCGGGCTGTCGCTGACCATATACACCGCGCGTTAGGCGGAACTTACGGAAAGCTTCATCGGCTATATCGCCCGAGCGGAACGAACTGATTTTTTGCTCAAGATCCAGAATGTCGCGTCTGGCTGCCGGGCTAACGTTATCGGTCAATAGGATAGACATAGGAAAAGTATATAGTCTATAGATTTAATCAACTAATCTATTAAAACGAAACGCCGGCAAACTCCGGCGTTGACTTCTTTGCAAGTATAATTGATTAAACCCCTTTTTTAGTTCATGTGTTGCCCAACTTGTAGTTATGGACGATAAACTACGGTTATGGTAGAGAACCACTTACAGGGATTCCATAGGGTAACATGTGTAATTCATTCGTGGTTTCAAACAAGCAAAGTTCATGAAAGCAAAACATGAACAGATGGAGTCCTTAATGGCAGACATATAGTCAATTCAAGTTACCTACCAGCAAATGACTATACCGCGAATTATTTACGAGAGAGTGTTTTCATCAATGGTAAAGTAACCGCTTCCGATTTCAAATGGGAATACAAGTTTTAACATGAGTTTCAACTGATTGAGAGAAGATGAGCTTACGGATGAATTTGACTTTTTCCAGAAAAAAATGACTCATTCTGCTAATTTGCTATATATTTGCTAAATATGTATAGATAACCATACGGGTGAGATGGCAACGCTAAAATGTCCGAAATGTGATGCAGTGGATGCAGTCCGAAATGGTGTTGTAAACCAGCGTCAACGGTTTCGGTGTAAGAAATGCCGCTATAACTTTACGGTTGGGAAAGTTGGGAAAGGGATCAGCTCTTATTACGTTATCAAAGCCTTACAGCTTTATATTGAGGGCGTTAGCTTTCGCGAGATCGAACGGTTACTGGGTATTAGTCATGTGTCGGTCATGAATTGGGTGAAGAAGTATCAAATCAAGATTCCAGAGAATAACACCTATCATCCAACCTATAAAATACTTAACCACAGAGAGTTGGTAGAATTTTATTCGGATCGAAAAAATACAGAGGGAGCCGGTATGATCGTAACAGAATTGGGTGATAAATTCATGCTTATCAAATGGGAGCGGTTCAAGGAATGAATACCTACTTGGCAGTAAAAAGATAGTCAAAAGTGTAGGGAAGGCAATTTCAGGAAAATGTCTGGTAACGAAAACCAGAGCTAAATAAAGCTATCTATAGCAATTGACCGTATCTATGCCAATCAGTTGACAGTTAGCTGGCTTTGTGGGTGTTTTGAATCGTCAAACGACTTCTCAAAACCCTGCCTACGATTCATGAAACTGTCTCATTCGCTTACGCTTACGAGTATCGGACTGCTCCTGGGAGAAGTTGCCTGGTCGCAGTCGACAGCTCCCCAGGTGTTGACACTGACTACCCCTGTAACCACGCTGAATTCGATACCACCATCCAATGCCGGACAGGCTGTCGGTACAAACAAACCTGCCGAAACGTCGGCCATCAACCTGAAATTTACCGGCTTTGTACGAAACGATTTTTCGTTAGATACCCGCCAGACAATTAACCTGCGTGAAGCTTCGGTGGATTTGTACCCACGGGATAAACAGCTTGATATAAATGGTCAGGATGTCAATGCGGTTGCAAATTTCAATATGCTAGCCATTAATAGTCGGCTTGGCGCCGTATTTACCGGTCCTGATGCCTTTGGTGCTAAAACGTCGGGATTGCTGGAAATGGAATGGTTTGGGCCGTCGGATGCCGCCGTGGGCGGGGTTCGGTTACGGCACGCCTGGGCCAAACTTGATTGGGCAAAGCGGCAACTGGGGTTTGGGCAGTTTTGGCATCCTCTGTTTGTGCCTGAGGTATTTCCGGGTGTGGTAAACTTCAACACCGGCATTCCATTTCAGCCGTTTAATCGAAGCCCGCAAATTCGGCTTACCGAACACTTGGGAAAACATGTCAGCCTTATAGTGGCCGTGATCGCGCAACGCGATTTCACCAGTATTGGTATAAACGGAGGATCGTCCGAATACATTCGGAATTCGGCGGTTCCTAATCTGCATGCGCAACTGCAACTGAAGCAGGATAGGGTAGTGGCTGGTCTGGCTTTCGATTATAAAGTTATTCGGCCCCGACTTTCGACGGGTAGCGGAACTTCTTTAGTAGTGAGTAAGGCCACGGTGGGTAGTTCGGCCATTATGGCGTATTTGAAGGTAGTTGGCCGAACCACTACGTTGAAGGTTGAAGCCCTCAAAGGCTCGAACATGACCGATCATGTAATGCTGGGCGGCTTTCTAGCCTATGGTACGGCAGCAACAGGTACAACGCCCGCCCTGGAAACGGTCTATAAGCCAACGGGTATTACATCGGTATGGGCTGAATTGACGGGCAATGGTAAAACTGTAATACCGGCCATATTTGTCGGCTATTCAAAAAATACGGGTAATGATTCCAATGCGGTTGCTGCTTACGGACGTGGTATCGGCATTGGCGGACGGGGCGGTATCGATAATTTGTTTCGGGTAGCACCCCGACTGGAAGTTGTTTCGGGCCGGTTTCGCGTTGGAACCGAGCTGGAACTAACAACGGCTGGCTATGGCACCTCATCGACGGATGCTAAAGTGACCGGGGCGGATCAGATTACGAACACACGTTTGCTGATCACAACAGTATATTCTTTCTAAAAACTCTATTTAGTACGTGAATTCCAAACCCTCAATACCTCAATAAAAATGATTGTAGAACAAACCCCCAAATCCGTAGCCGGTACCAAAACGTTACTAAGCGTAATTGGTGCCTCTTCGCTGGGAACCCTCATTGAATGGTACGATTTTTACATCTTTGGTAGTCTGGCGGCTATTCTATCGACCCAATTTTTTCCAAAAGATAACCCAACGGCTGCCTTGCTATCCACGCTGGCAACATTTGCCGCCGGTTTCATTGTGCGTCCGTTTGGAGCCTTAGTGTTTGGTCGGCTAGGCGATCTCGTTGGCCGAAAATATACGTTTCTGGTGACGCTGGTGCTGATGGGCGGATCAACTTTTTTTATCGGCTTGATTCCGGGTTACGAGACCATCGGTTTCTGGGCTCCGTTACTCGTCTTATTACTGCGCCTGATTCAGGGGCTGGCCCTGGGAGGTGAATACGGTGGAGCGGCTACTTATGTAGCAGAATATGCTCCCGAAGGCCGTCGCGGTTATTACACCAGCTTTATTCAGACAACGGCAACCTTAGGATTGTTCGTGTCGCTGGGCGTGATTGTGGCCACCCGGCAGTTGGTTGGCGTCGAAGATTTTGCCAAATGGGGCTGGCGGGTACCCTTTGTCTTATCTGCTTTGCTGGTAGGCGTTTCTATTTACATCCGCCTGAAGATGTCGGAGTCGCCGGTATTTACCAAGCTGAAATCAGAAGGGAAAACGTCTAAAAATCCACTGGCTGAAAGCTTTGGCAAGCGTGAAAATTTGAAAATGGTATTACTGGCTTTGTTCGGTGCTACCATGGGACAGGGCGTTATCTGGTACACCGGACAGTTTTACGCACTGTCATTTATACAAAAAGCCTGTAATGTCGAGTTTGTTCAGTCCAATATTATCGTGGCGGTGGCTCTGCTGATTGCCACACCATTCTTCGTCATATTTGGGGGTTTGTCAGACAAAATTGGTCGTAAAGGAATCATGCTGGCCGGTATGGCCCTGGGCATTCTGACGTATCGGCCCATCTACGAGAAAATGTACAGCCTGACGGATCTGAAGACGAAACAGGAGCTGACTGAACAGACGAAGGTAGACGTTATAAAAGCGTTGGTAGCGAACACTGCCGATTCGCTGATCACCACAACGACAACCAAAGCCTATGCCGATGGTACCGCTTATAAAGAAGTGTCGAAGCAGACTGTTCCGGCTAATGCATCGGTAGAAAAGCCAAAGCCCGAGGTAGTCAAATCGGTGACGATGTCGACGGGCGATCTAATGGTGATGATTTTCCTCGTATTACTTCAGGTATTGTATGTAACGATGGTATACGGGCCAATAGCTGCCTTTTTGGTTGAGCTGTTCCCGACTCGTATTCGCTACACCTCGATGTCGTTGCCCTACCATATTGGTAACGGTGTTTTTGGTGGGCTGGTCCCATTTATTGCAACGGCACTGGTGGCAACGGCTACGAAGGCGAATGAAACTGCGGCAGCGGCTGGTGCGGCTCCCGTTGTTCCCAAAGCTTATCTGGAAGGACTCTGGTACCCGATCATTGTGGCGAGTGTGTCCTTTGTGATTGGCTTGCTTTACCTGAGTAACAGCGCCAAAGCCGTCGAGCGCGACTAACAACGGAACCTGATCAGCCAACGCTAAAAATAAGCAAAAGGCCAGGCAGCCTCAATTGCCTCTGCCTGAAGTTAAACAATTCTCACTTGAACAGAGGCTGGCAACTGCGGGCTTCTTCCCGAACTATAAGACACATGAAATCAATCAAGAAATACATGGGGGTTGTCTGGATTCTATTGGGTCTGCTCGTAGCCTACGACCGAATCCTGGACAGTTTAGTCAAAATAGCCAGCGAAAAACTGGAAGATAATGTATTCGGCTGGGTGGTATTACTGGTATTGGTACCCATTGTGGTCGGTGGTTTGATCACCTTTGGCCGGTACGCACTCGCCGGCGATTACGACGAAGAATAAATAGGTAAGGGCAGCGGGGTTGGGGCAATGGGTATAGGCAGGGGCGCGGGTATGGAGGTGGTAAAATCTCGATAGCAAACTCTTCCTTAACTCCAAGCCCCTTGCCCTCTGCCCACGCCCAATGCCCCAACCCTTCTGCCCACCATAAGACCATGAAAGAAAGTCGACTTTTGTTAATCAGCGTTTTGTTCCTGCTGCTGCTGAATAGTCCGATTCTCGCCATCGCGAACCGACCTGAGCGAGTATTGGGTATCCCGGTTCTTTACTTATACGTGTTTACTGTTTGGGCCAGCTTAATTGGGGGTATCGGGTGGTTAATCCACCGGGCTCACTCTGACGAATCGACTACGCCCAATGAATAGTGTTACGCTGGTCGTTTGCTCTTTGTTGTACCTGTGTTTGTTGTTTGGGGTAGCCTACTGGGCTGAACATCGACCACAAACGGGCCGGAGTCTGGTCAACAATCCTTACCTGTATGCCCTGTCGATCTCCGTATATTGTACTGCCTGGACATTTTACGGGAGTGTTGGGCGGGCTGCTTCCGATGGTATTGAGTACCTGACGGCTTACATCGGCCCAACCATTGGCGCCCCCCTGTGGTGGACGATTCAGCGGAAGATTATTCGAATCTGCAAAACGCAGCGAATTACCAGCATTGCCGATTTTATTTCGTCGCGCTACGGAAAAAGCCGACTCCTTGGCGTAATGGCAACGGTACTTTGTGTGCTTGGAGCCATTCCGTACATATCCATTCAGCTCAAGGCCGTGACGAACAGTTTTGCCGTGATGTCCGGGAAGTCGGTACCGGGAACGTCGGCTTCTTTCTTAAGCAGCCAGGCACTGGTAATTAGTCTGGTGCTGGCATTATTCACCATTTTGTTTGGGACGCGAAAACTGGAGGCTACCGAGCGGCACGAAGGGTTGGTGACAGCTATTGCGTTTGAATCGGTAATTAAACTCGTCGCCTTTTTATCCATTGGGGTGTTTGTCACGTTTGTACTGTTCAACGGACCCGTCGACCTGTTCGAACGAGCGGCTGCTGTGCCCTCGCTGGCGCGGCTGTTTACCTTCAGTTCAACGGCCTCAACGACCAACTGGTTTTGGTACTCCTGTTTATCCATGATGGCCGTACTATTTTTGCCCCGGCAGTTTCAGGTTGGCGTTGTTGAAAATGTGGATGAAAAGCACCTGAACAAAGCCATGTGGCTCTTCCCGTTGTACCTGTTTTTAATAAACCTGTTTGTGCTGCCGCTGATGTTTGCCGGTAAACTGATGCTTGGTCCGGCAATCGATGCCGATAACTATGTGTTATCTCTACCGCTGCAGTTTGGGCAAACGAATCTGGCGCTACTGGCCTATATCGGAGGTTTTTCGGCGGCAACGAGTATGATTATCGTGGAGACGATTGCCCTTAGCGTTATGATCAGTAACAACGTGGTCATGCCGCTTCTGGTGAGTCGGCCCGGCTGGCTGGAACGATTTGATCCAGCGTCCGGCACACCTTCGCGAAGTGGTTTGGTCATCAATATCCGCCGGGTAACCATTGTCAGTTTACTGTTGCTGGCCTATGTCTATTACCATTATGTGAGTAATCATTTTTCATTGGTATCGGTGGGGGTTGTTTCGTTCGTAGCGGTAGCCCAGTTTACGCCGGCAATGATTGGTGGGTTATTCTGGAAACGGGGTGGCCGTTATGGCGCTAAGATCGGGTTGCTCGCAGGAGCGCTGATTTGGGTATACACCCTGATATTACCCTCCCTGGTGACGGCCGGTCTACTGCCCGACTCCTTTGTGAACGAAGGCCCTCTGGGACTGAACTTCCTGAAACCCTATGCATTACTTGGCCTCACGGGGCTGGACCCAATCTCGCACGCGTTATTCTGGTCGATGTTTGTCAATATCGGCGCGTACGTTTGGGGTTCGCTTAACTGGTCGCAGCGTGTGCTTGATCAGTCGCAAGCCACACTCTTTGTCGACGTATTTCAATTTTCACGGACGACCGAGCAAACGACGCCCTGGAATGGACAGGCCCTAACCACCGATTTGCGGTCGTTGCTGACCACTTTCTTTGGGGAAGAAGCCACCCGGCGGGCGCTCGACCGGTATAGTCAGCGGAATCAGCTGGATTCGAAAAGTGCCTACGCCGACCCGCGAATGGTTGCTTATGCCGAAAAGTGGCTGGCAGGCGCTATCGGAACGGCATCGGCCCGTATCCTGGTGGCATCGGTAACGAACGAAGAACCGCTTTCCGTAGACGAGGTAATTCATATTCTGAAAGCCTCGCAGGAGTTAATGACGGTCAATAAGAAGTTGACGCGGAAATCGGCGGAACTTCAGCAGATGACGCTGCAACTCAGTCAGGCCAATGAGCGGCTCAAGCAATCGGATGAGCAGAAAGATGATTTTGTCTCGACCGTCACGCACGAAATAAGGACGCCCCTGACGTCGATCCGAGCGCTGTCTGAAATCCTTCATGATCAGGCGGATATGGACGAGTCCACGCGGCAGGAGTTTCTAAGCCGGGTTATTCGGGAAACGGAGCGACTTTCGCGACTCATCAATCAGGTCCTCGATCTGGAACGGTATGATTCAGGGCGCTATAATCTGGTTACCGAGCGAATTTCGATGGTAGATTTAATTGTGGAGGCTGTTGAGAATATGGCGCAATTAGCGCGCGATAAAGCGGTAACGCTGGAAATTTGCCCCTTACCAACGCAAGCCTATGTAGATGGTGACCGGGACCGACTGATGCAGGTACTGATCAATTTGCTTTCCAACGCTATTAAATTTTCACCCTCCGGTACGGGTCAGGTTTCGATTTGTTTAATGCTGAACGATGAGCAGATCGAGTTAACTGTCCGCGATAACGGTGTTGGTATTGAACCGGACGTGCAGCAACTGATTTTTGAGAAATTTTATCAGGCGAATAACCAGACGCTACGAAAACCCAAGGGAAGTGGTCTGGGGCTGGCTATCTCAAAAAAGATCATTGAATTACACAGGGGGCAAATTACCGTTAGCAGTGTGCCGGGACAAGGTGCGCAGTTTACCTGTTCGTTGCCTGCCAAATGCTAAAGGCTGGTTTTAATGGTAGCAGGCGCTTAGGTTAAGATAAAGTCAATAAAAACTTTACATTAGCCAAAATCATTTCAAGTCATTATGAAAGTGCTGATTGTCGATGATGAGCCGAGTATTCTGCTCTCGCTGGAGTTTTTGATGAAAAAAGAAGGGTATCGCGTTTTTATTGCCCGTGACGGGGCCGAAGCCTTCGATATTATTCGTCAGGAAGTGCCTGATTTATTGCTCCTTGATGTGATGATGCCTCGGGTAGATGGGTATGAAGTATGCCGCTTTGTTAAGCAATCGCCCGATTATCAACACTGTAAAGTTGTTTTCCTAAGTGCCAAAAGTAAGGATAAAGACATACAGAAAGGACTCGATCTGGGGGCTGATCTGTACATCCCCAAACCGTTCTCTACCCGCGAGCTAATCGCTAAAGTCAACGAATTAAACATAAAACCCAAGGTATAAGCCATTCGCTGGTCCACACAGACAGTGAGCATTTCTGAACCCGAAAAACGGAGACTTCCACTCATGACCCTTCCTCTCACGTATACCGACTGGCATCAGTTTAGCCTGAATCATCCGGAGGAGTTCTGGGCAGAGCGAGCCAAAAGCATTCCCTGGTTCACTCCTCCCACGCAAATTCTTTCGACCGATGAATATGAATTGACGCGTTGGTTTGCGGATGGGTGGCTCAATACCTGTTATGCCGCCGTTGATTACCACGTTGAGAATGGCCGGGCCGATCAGTTAGCCCTCATCCATGATTCACCCGTAACAAATACCATTCGGCAGTTTACCTTCCGGGAACTGCGCGATGAAGTTGCTCTACTGGCGGGAGCTTTGCAGGCGCTGGGCGTTACCAAAGGCGATACTGTCGTGATTTACATGCCAATGATTCCCGAAACGGCCTTTGCCATGCTGGCCTGCGCCCGACTGGGAGCTATTCACTCGGTTGTCTTTGGCGGATTTGCACCTCACGAACTGGCCCTTCGCATCGAAGATGCCCAACCCAAAGTCATTCTGTCGGCATCCTGCGGTATCGAGTTTACGACGATTATTCCCTACAAACCCCTGTTAAATGAAGCCCTCCGGAGGGCCAGCTTCCAGCCTGAGCATTGCCTGATTTTGCAGCGCATGCAATGTGTTGCCAAGCTTGAGCAGGGTCGGGACCACGACTGGCATTCGCTGGTCAGCCAGGCGCAACCTGCCGACTGTGTGCCCGTCAAAGCGACCGATCCGCTCTATATTTTGTATACATCGGGCACTACCGGCAAGCCAAAAGGAATCGTGCGCGATAATGGCGGACATGCGGTTGCTATTAAGTACAGCATGCAGGCGGTGTATAATTTACAACCCGGACAGGTGATGTTTACCGCGTCTGATTTTGGCTGGGCCGTTGGGCATAGCTATTCGGTTTATGGGCCACTACTTCAGGGCTGTACATCGGTTATTCTCGAAGGTAAGCCCGTTCGGACGCCCGATGCCGGCACGTTCTGGCGGGTGGTGCAGACCTATGGGGTCCATGTATTATTTACCGCGCCGACCGCTTTCCGGGCTATCAAAAAAGAAGATCCTGAGGCCGTATTGAGTCGTCAGTACAATCTTTCGTCGCTCCAAAGTGTGTTTGTTGCCGGAGAACGGTGCGATCCGCCAACACTTCACTGGCTGGAATCGATTGTGCAGGTGCCGGTTATTGACCACTGGTGGCAAACCGAGTCGGGCTGGCCGATGGTCGCTGATGCATTGGGGATAGAGTTCCTGCCAGTAAAGCCCGGTTCCGCTACTAAGCCCGTATGTGGCTATGATTTACAGATACTGGATGAGGATGGGCAGCGGCTCGGCTCGAATGAAATGGGACTGGTTTGTCTAAAGCTTCCCCTGCCTCCCGGTTGTTTGCCTTCCCTCTGGCAGGACGACGAACGGTTTCGCGCTTCTTACCTGAGCCGCTTCCCCGGTTATTACCTGTCGGGCGATGGGGGGTATGTGGATGAAGAGGGGTATGTCTTCATTATGGGGCGCGTGGATGATGTCATAAATGTGGCGGGCCACCGGTTGTCGACCGGCGAAATGGAAGAAATCCTCAGTAGCCACCCCGCCGTTGCCGAATGCGCCGTGGTAGGCATTGCCTGTCCACTACGGGGCCAGCGCCCGGTGGGCTTTATTGTGCTGAAAGACGGCGTACAGACCCATGAAACCATCCTTGAAGCGGAACTGGTAACACTTATTCGCGATCAGATTGGCGCGGTCGCCTATTTTCGGAATACACTGGTGGTGAAACGGTTACCCAAGACCCGGTCTGGCAAAATTCTACGGAAGATCATACGGCACATAGCAGATGGCGAATCCTACACAACCCCGGCCACGATCGACGATCCATTGATTCTTGACGAACTAAACGCTGAGTTGACCAGACGCCGAATCGGTCAGTTGTTCGAGACCGACTAAACCATAGAACCACCTTACACCAGTTTACTAGTCAGTAACAATACATTCACTACCCATGATCATTAAAACTTTTGACGAGTACCAGACGGCTTACAAACATAGCGTCGACGATCCTGAATCCTTCTGGGCCGAAATTGCTCAGGAATTTCATTGGCGTAAACCCTGGAAGAAAACGTTGCAATGGAATTTTACCGAACCTAATATAAAGTGGTTCGTTGGCGGAAAACTGAACATCACTGAAAACTGCCTGGATCGACATCTAGCTACCCGTGGCGACCAGCCAGCTATCATCTGGGAGCCAAACGATCCGCACGAAGCCAGTATTACCCTCACTTACCGCATGCTGCATGATCAGGTATGCCGGATGGCTAATGTGCTGAAACGCAATGGCGTTCAGAAAGGGGACCGTGTTTGTATTTACCTGCCTATGGTTCCCGAACTGGCCATATCTGTTTTGGCCTGTGCCCGTATTGGTGCCATACATTCCGTCGTGTTTGGCGGGTTCTCCGCCCAGTCCATCGCCGACCGGATCAACGACGCGCAATGCAAACTGGTCATTACTGCCGATGGAGCTTACCGGGGAAACAAGGAAATCACGCTAAAAGGAACGGTAGATGATGCCTTGCTTGGTTGTCCCAGTGTGCAGCGGGTAATTGTCATGACCCGGACACGTACGCCCATTGCTATGTTCAAAGGCCGCGATGTGTGGATGGAGCAGGAGTTAAAGCAGGTGACGGCCCACTGCCCGGCCGAAGAGATGGACGCCGAAGATATCCTCTTTATCTTATACACCTCCGGCTCAACCGGAAAGCCAAAAGGTGTTGTGCACACCATTGGCGGCTACATGGTTTATGCCGCTTACACATTTCAGAATGTATTCCAGTACAAAGAGGACGGTCGGACGGGTCCGCAGGTGCATTTCTGCACAGCCGACATCGGCTGGATTACCGGACACAGCTATATAGTTTATGGACCATTAGCCTGTGGAGCCACCTCCCTGTTGTTCGAAGGCGTACCCACCTGGCCTGATGCCGGTCGTTTCTGGGACATTGTCGACAAACATAAGGTCAATATCCTCTATACGGCACCCACAGCCATCCGATCGCTGATGAGCTTTGGACTCGATGTGGTTAATAAACATGATCTGAGCAGTTTGGAAGTACTTGGCTCCGTCGGTGAGCCTATTAACGAGGAGGCCTGGCATTGGTATGATGATAATATTGGTAAAAACCGATGCCCAATTGTCGATACCTGGTGGCAAACGGAAACCGGCGGCCTGATGATTTCGCCCATCGCCAACGTCACACCGCTCAAGCCAGCTTACGCCACTTTGCCATTACCCGGTGTTCAGCCTATTCTGGTGGACGAGAACGGGAAAGAAATTGAGGGTAATGGGGTGAGCGGAAATCTGTGCATCAAGTTCCCCTGGCCCGGTATGCTGCGAACAACCTACGGCGACCACGAACGCTGCAAACAAACGTATTTCGCTACTTACCCGGGATTATATTTCACCGGCGACGGCTGCCTGCGCGATGAGGACGGCTATTACCGGATTACGGGCCGCGTGGACGATGTGCTGAACGTTTCCGGGCACCGAATTGGTACTGCCGAAGTAGAAAATGCCATCAATATGCATACGGGTGTGGTTGAAAGCGCGGTGGTGGGCTATCCGCACGATATCAAAGGACAGGGTATTTACGCTTATGTCATCATCGATCAGGCCCCGGTTGACAATGACAGCGATCTGATGAAGCGGGATATTCTGGCTACTGTGAGCCGGATCATCGGCCCTATTGCCAAACCGGATAAAATTCAGTTTGTGGGTGGACTGCCCAAGACGCGTTCCGGAAAGATCATGCGACGGATTCTGCGTAAAATAGCCGAGGGCGAACTTGGTAATCTGGGCGATACGTCAACCCTGCTCGATCCGGCCGTAGTGGAAGAAATTAAAGAAGGTGTCGTGTAGTTGACTGCTGAAAAGTTGGTTTGTTTCTATAAATCGAAGTGAGTTGGGGAAGCTGCTACTCAGGCAGCTTCCTCGTTTTTTGTCAGTCGATTTTCTGATGATAATCACGTCCCTGCCTGACCTGCTTCAGGCAACGCCGGGCACATATGTCTTTACTTTGTGATGTAATTCAGACGCAATTAATCATGGCAACGCTCTCGCATTCAACAACCTCGTATACCAGTTCAACCGAAACAAACTGGCTCTCGCTTTACAACAGTTACGTACAAAAAGCCGAATTCAACCGAATCGGATGGGCCATTACCGCTATGGCTATTCAAGGTTGTATCCTGTCGCCGGTTCTTCTGCTAACGATGGCATATTTTGGTGGCGGAGACTGGCAATTTCTGGTTAGTATGTTTGGCTTTTTGGCCATCCTGGTTCCTGTCTTATCGGCTATGCCCGTAAAATATATCTTTCCCGCCTTTGCACTAAGTACATTCGTTCATATCGCTATTATTCTCATGAATGTGCTTTCCTAAGGCTGGAAAGCTTTCTGGAAAGGGAGTTCACCTATTTCCCGAAAGTAAAAAAGACCACCTTGTCCAGGCGGTCTTTTTTACTATAACTAGGCTAACAATGAAATGGCTTTTGACTAGTTCTTATAAATCCAGGATTCGACACCCGCCAGTTGGTCAATAGCGGCCATGCTGGTAATGGCTTCATTCCGATCGGCTGAACCGGCAGCCGCTACTTTATAAAGCTGCCCTTTCCGGGCTGGCGCAATCACAAATGCATCGGCATAACCTGCTTTACGGAGTCGACGCTTCAGCCGCAATGCATTTCGTTTGCTGGTGAAACTACCGGCAATGATCGTATAGTAAGGTTCCGTACGAATGGGTTTGGCTGCTACCACAACCTCTTTGGTAGCTGTTTTTTCAGCCAGTGTAGTTTCCTTAGCAATAGCAACAGTTTCAGAGGGTGTACCGGTAACGGGCTGAGCCGGCGTTTCAGGCACGACCGCAACAGTTGCCGCTGGTGAAGGCTCATTCAAATCAGCAGTTTCAGACTTTACTTCTTCAGCGGCTGCTGGTTTATCCGTAGCTTTTTTTGTTGTAAACCGGTCAAGCAGCGACGCTGGGATCTGGATGAGGTTAGCCGGACTCAAACTACTTTGGAAAGGCTGTCCCGGATTTATAACCGAGAAATAACTAAACGCTCCTAACGAGCCAACCAGTAAGGCAATTGCGGCTGCACGCCAGTAGGTACGGGCGGGGCGGTAGGGTGTCAGCGTAGTGTCGTCCTCTCGAACCAGAACCGGTCCGAGTGTTGTAACTGGAACGGCTTCCAGAGCTGGTTCTAATTGAGGCTTACGGTTTACCAGTTGCGTTGACACCGCACTCATACCGTAGGCTTCGCCGAAGAAATTATGCCGGAAACTCGGGTCGAATTGCAGACGGTTTTCGTCATTATAAGTAAATGTACCGATACTTTCAATCTCAAACCGACCTGCCGTTTCTACTTCTTTACGCAGTTCAGAAACGAACTGGCTGATATGCCGCTGGGCCCCCTCGCGGGTTAGGGGTTCATGCAGCATGATGTAATTGGCAAGAATACCGTCATCGAAACGTAGTGCTTCGTTAAAGGCAATCCGTTTGCGGGGTGGAAGGTATAAACCACTGGCTTCCGTAAAAGCTGCTGGCTGGTAATGAGTCAGAAACGCTCCAAGCTCAGGAACCACAACACAGTCGTATTGATACAGCAACTTCTTGAGGTACTCATTAACGGCGGCCATAGTGTTTTTCGGGATTATCAAAAAGAATAACTAATTCCTCCCAGAAAGTTAAGCCCTTGCGTCTGATAATACAAATACCGCTCGTAGTTCTGGCCAAATATGTTATTTAATGCTACGAAAGCAGAAATCTGTTTTCCTAAGAAATAGTCAATTTTCAGATTGGCGTCATAAATGGGTTTTAACGTGTAGACGGTCCCAGACGTGAAATTCTTATTTTTAATTCCCTGATAAAAATACAAATCTGCGGTGACGAATAATTTTTTGTTCAAAATGTATGAGTTGCTCCAGGTTGCGGCTACTTGAGGGCGTCCCCAGGCGGCTTCTAATCTATCGAGACTGTAGTTAAAGTAATCAGCTTTGAAGGTCGAACGGAACTTGTCTTTCTGTGCATAACCCAGCTGCCCCGAAAAAGTTAACACGTTGGATACACCTCCGTCGTACAACACAAAGAACTTTGTTGTGTCCGGTTTGGTGTTGTTGAAGGTCGAGAAGTTCCGATAACGGGCATACGATGCTTTTCCTTCGTACGAGAAGCCACCCCCCAGATTTCCCTTTGAACCGGCGTAAATATCCCATGACTTAACAGTGTTAACCAGCAATACTTGTGGAGAAAGCCACTTATTCTCACCGAGCAACGAGCGAAGGGTGTTACGATTGATATCTCCGTCGACACCGGCGAAAATATGGACGTTACCAATCGGAACGACATCTACATCAATGACCGGAAAGGCACGTGTTTCGTTGATGCCCTGCCGCTGGTCCGTTTGGTTAACGGCATTGATACCGGCAGTGATCGTAAACAACGACGAGGTATACTTAAAGGTGGGCTTCACCCGAAACAGATTTCGGTTATCGACAATGGAGCCATCAGACCGTTGTGTAACGAATGCATCGGCTGCCAGCAGCGCAAAGAAGTTATCCGAAATCCCTACGGAGGCATTCAGATTCGTACCCCAATCCGTCTCCGATGCGTTAAAGCGATCCTTTAACGAGGTGACGCCTGTTCGCAGGGAATAATCAATGGCATTATCCGAGTTCGTATTTTCAATGCCCAGTTTAAAGTTTATCGTATTGAGCCGTTGTTTGATCAGATCGGCATCGAAAGCGGGTTGGGCAGCATATTCGCGGCTGTACCCATAAAAATTGTAGGCATTGCGGTCGTAACCGAGGTCGGCCTGTAGTTTAAAGGCTTCCGCCAGATACTTCCCGGTAACCCGTATGCGGGTGTCGCTCTGGGCGGAGTTCTTGCCATCGACCGGACCCAGGGCTGAGGATAAATGCCGGGCCGATCCTTCTAGCGCCAGATTTGATTGGTTGTTGATCCCGAAAAAACCTTCTCCCAGAAACGAGCTGTAATTCCCGGCACCCAGCTTAAGGTAGTTGTTGTATGCTGGCGTATCATCTGCCTGACCGAGGGTAGGTGCCAGAATTCCGGGCGTGATCCGAGGGTCGCCAACAGTCAGTTTCCGGTCTTCAAATTCGTAGGTCAGTTTCCGTTGTTCGACGGAGGGTTTACTGGATGGAATTTTATTGAAAATTCGATTGGCCGGTGGCAGCTCAATCTTTCGGCTCTTTTCAACGGTAATTTCCTGGTTGTCAACCTCTCCTTCCTTAACTGGGCGTTTGGGCTGTTGCTGGGCAAAAACCGTTGCCGATGCGGCAAGCAGGGTGAGGATGAGTAGGGGGCGTACGATCATAGTGGAAAGTGATGCGTGTTGAGTGAAAAAAGGAGAATGAAACGTGAAAAATTAGGCCTTTCAAAACGACTGGTTAATTCTTCACATTTCATTCTTCGTTTTTCATTAATTTTTTGACTCCAGCGTTGCCAGCTTCTGTTTGGCTTCGGTAACGATGGCTTCGTCGGATGAATTTTCGATAATGGAGTTCAGGACGGCTTTGGCCTGGGCAATTTCGTCCAAAGCGACGTTGTTGTCCGAGACCAGAATGAAGGCTTTGCCCTTCCAGTACTCAAAATCGCTGAACTGCTCGTTAAATTTTAACAGCGTCGCTACCGACTCTTTGTATTTTTTCTGGCGATACAGAATTTCACCGAGGTAATATTGCGCTTCGGCACCATACACATCTTTGGCGAGGGAAATCGTTTTGTCAAAATCGGCCTGAGCGGTTTTGTAGTCATTTCGGCTTAGGGCTATTTTTCCAAGCATTAACTGAGCCCGGTTCTGAGCACCCGGAACCACATTGCCGCCAGCCGCGATCTCCCGGGCAATGACCGCTGCAGAATCCAGTTTAGGGTATACAAAATACGTATCCATTAACCCCAGTTGAGCCGTAACCTGTTCAGCTTTGCTGCCAGCCCGGCTTTGGATAAGTTGGTAATTGCGAACCGCCCGGCCATAGTTTTTCTGTTTTACTTCCAGCTCTGCAGCGCGGGTAGCGGCTCGAACCAGATAATCCGACTTGTTATCGGCAACTACCATGTTGTAGTACCGAAGGGCATTTGCTACATCGTTGGTCTGACGATACGACTCAGCTACGTAATACCGAGCCTGATTCAAATTCGGACTGGCGGGGTATTCCTGCATAAACGTGAGGAACGACTGGATCGCCTGCTCGTATTTACCACTGGCATAAATATTCCTGGCATTGTCAAACTGTACCCGCTCTACATCCGTGCTGCCCGGATTACCCTTTTTATACTGACCCAGCACTTGCGAAAACTCCTCCGGTCTGCCGGCATCGTTGAGCGTGTTTTGAATACCAAGCAGGGCGCTCTGCGCCTGGTCAGACTCGCCGTAGTTATCCAGAATACGTTTGTAATCGGCCACCGCCTGATCATACTGTTGCAGGTTTCCGTAGGCAATGGCCCGTTTCAGCAGAGCCGCCGGAATTAAAGCACTATTTGGCTTATCCTGAATCAATTTCGTGAAACCCTGAATGGCTACCTGGTACGATCCTTTCTCAAAGTCGACATTCGCTTTCTGGAAAAGGGATTCATCGACGAAGCGTGAAGTTGGGTATTGGCGCTGAACCTGGTCGAATTGGGCTTTTGCTTCTGCATCCCGACCAACATAGCTCAGGATTACCGCTTTCTGGTACGAGGCATAATCTTTGTCTGGGGCGTTCTGCGTGATGGCCTGATCATACGAACGGAGCGCATTTTCGTATTGCTTCGTCGCAAAGTAGGTATCGGCAAGCCGGATGGTAGCATCCTGAAGCTGGGCTTTGTCCTCCGCATCGGTACTACGACTCACAAAATCCCGAAAGTAGGGCATAGCACGGGCATAATCTTTTTTGTTGAAATAGGCGTAGCCGAGGCCGTACAAGCTCTTGTTCGCGTAGTTATCCGACCCGCCTGACTTGGATAGGCTGGCGTAGAGGGGAATCGCCGTGTCGTACTGCTTACCGGCGGAATAAGATTCCGCCTTCCAGAACTGGGCGGCCTGCTGTAAACCGGTATCAGTTGGGTATTTCAGCGACTTATCGAAGTTGGCCACTGCCTGCTGGTACCGTTCGGCATTGAAATCGTTTATGCCCTGATTGTAGGTAAGCCGCTGGTAGGTGGCGTTAATTTTCGGGGTCCGGCGTTTCAGCCCTTCTATGTAAGCGATAGCAGCCGGGTAATTGTTGGAAGCAAAATACGCTTCGCCAACCAGTTCGTTCGCTTCATTCTCAAACTTACTGTCGGGGTATTGCTTCAGAAATGCCGTCAGTTCTTTTACCGCATCAGCTCCGTTGTTCTGGTCGAGCTGCAGTTTGGCATGGTTAAAACGCGCTTCTTCCTGGATTTCACGGTTAAATGATAAGCGGCCGGCCTGATCGAAGGCATTCAGGGCGTACGTCGGGTTCTGGGTTTGTAAGTAGCTGACACCTAGCGTATACGCTGCATACTGGGCCGTTGTATCTTTGCCACCCGCCAATGTTTTAAGCTGGGTGATGGCGTCATTGTAAGCACCCGTGCGGAAGAGCGACTGCCCGTAACGAAACTTAACGGCTCCGGGTGCTTTGGCGCCCGCCGTGTTGATATACGATTTATAGTAAGGAATGGCTTTGGCAAACTGGTTTTGCTGATAAAACACTTCTGCCGTAAACAGTGCCACCTCGCTCATACCCGCACCATTGTTTCGTTTGAGCAGAGGCTCGGTATACGCCAGTAGATCGTCGTACCGACGCTGCCGGTAAAGCGACTGGGCAATCCAGTTTGGTACCTGGTTTTGGTAGGTCGGGTTGTTCTCGATCCGGCGAAAATCGGCGACGGCTTCATTAAAGTTCTTGTTCCGAAAGTTTATTGTTCCGGCATAGTACGATGCGGCTGGGGCATCGGGCGAGTTGGGGTCAACTTTAATTTCATTCAGCAGGGGCAGCGCTTTTTGCAGGTTCTGCGTATTATAATAGGAGAGAGCTAACTGGTATTTATAACCCGATTGCTGCACCGAACTGCCTCCCTGTCGGACGGCTTTTTCCAGGAAGTCGATGGCTTTGGTATAATCCTGGCGGTTGTAATAATAAGTACCCAGATCGCCGTAAAGCTGCCCGGCTTTCGGGTGCTGGCTGTTATTTTTAACGAAACGGTCAACCAGAAGTTCGGCCCCCGGCTCATCGATATAAAGGCTCGTCAGGGCGATGTAGTATTCTGCTTCTACTGCGTTCTGGTCACTGGTATTCAGCAGAGATTTGGCACCGTCGCCCCGCCGGGGCTCCAGGTATTGCCGAAATTCATAGCGGGCAGCCGCATAATTGGCTTTCTCGAAGAGTTCAAGTCCATTTCGGTAGTGGTAGTCGGGTTCAACATTACTCTGGGTTCGCTGGGCCAAAGCTGATAGGGTAGTAAGCAGCCCAAGGGTCAGCGTGAACAGCAACCGATTAAAGACCATGCTGGAAAATTGGTAGTGACCCGTTTGGGTGGTTGAATAGGGCATAGAGCAAAAATTGGTTCAACGTTTCCGGGTTGGTGTGACAAATTTGACGTACGGCTTAAAACAGCAAACCGTTGGGTAGCCCCAATCAAACCTGAAACAATGGCCCTGAAACTACTTTTTGTCTGAATTGAGTCGTAGTTTCGCCGACAAATTGACAAATATCACGTCAAATCTGGACAAAAAACGAAGGTATTCCTGTTTCCGTATGAAAAAAAACGCCCGGCTTCTGTATTTACTTACTGTCTGGACATTTTTCTCTCCATTTTCATCAACTGCTACCCCAACACGTGCCGCCGAAGAAAATCCACCGGCACCCACACCCACCGTAACGTATGTGCTCTCGATGCCTGAGCCACAAACGCACTATTTTGAGGTGGAAATGCAATTGAAGAACGTGGCCGCTGCCACCAACGCGAAGAAAAATGGCTATGTAGACATCAAAATGCCGGTCTGGACACCGGGGTCCTACCTGATTCGCGAATACGCTAAAAATGTGGAAGCTTTTACGGCATCGGCCGGTGGCAAAACGGTTCCCAGCGAAAAAATCCGCAAGAATGCCTGGCGTGTCCAAACGACCGATGATAACCTGACCGTCAAGTACCGGGTATATGCCAACGAGTTGACCGTTCGGACAAGCTTTGTCGATGCCGACCATGGCTACGTAACACCCGCCGGTATGTTCATGTACCATGATGCACTGAAAAATATCCCGTTACGCGTGGTGGTGCAGCCTTACAAAGACTGGAAAAACGTAGCCACCGGTCTCGAACCCGTTTCCGGGCAGCCCTATACCTACGAAGCTGCTGACTTTGATATTCTGGTCGATTCGCCCATTGAGATCGGGAATCATTCTACGTTTACCTTCACGGCGTCGAATGTTCCTCACTCGGTTGCTATGTTCGGCGATGTAAGTTACAATGAAAAACGGTTGGCCGACGATTACAAGCGCGTTTGTGAAGCTGCGGCAACCGTCGTTGGTGAGCATCCCTGCAAGCACTATACCTTTATTGTGCATCACATTCCGCCGGGTGGTGGCGGTCTTGAGCACTTAAACTCCACGACCCTCGAAACAACCCGTAACGCCTATTCGACCGAAGCGAACTACAAGCGGTTTCTGTCGCTGGTAGCCCACGAGTACTTTCACCTCTGGAATGTAAAGCGTATTCGACCCGTTGCACTAGGACCGTTCGATTACGAGAACGAGAACTACACGCATATGCTGTGGCTGTCGGAAGGCTGCACGTCATTCTATCAGGAGTACATCCTGCGGAGGGCGGGTTTTCATTCACCGGATGCCTACCTTAACTTGGTAGCCAGCAGTATAACGGATATTGAGAATCAGCCAGGTACCCGGGTGCAGTCGGCGGCTGAGTCGAGTTGGGATGCCTGGATCAAAGGATACCGGCCCAACGAAAATTCCAGCAACACCACCATTTCATACTACAGCAAAGGCAGCGTGCTGGGAACATTGCTGAATCTGGCTATAATTGGCGCAAGCAACGGGGAACGTAATATGGACGACCTGATGCGGCTTCTCTATAACGAATATTACAAAAAGCTGAAACGTGGCTTCACTGACGATGAATTTCGGAAGGCAGCTGAGCAGGTCGCCGGTCGTAAACTTGATGATTTTTTTAACATCGGGGTCAATACGGCCGAGCCCATAAATTACAATGCCTATTTTGAACTGGTGGGTATGCAACTGATCAATGTAGCAGCCAGAACGCAGGATGGATTTCTGGGCGCTGCCACGACGGTTGCGAACGGAAAGGCAACCATTTCGTCCGTTAGGCGTGGCTCGGCGGCTTACCGCGATGGCCTGAATGTAGGTGATGAAGTCATATCGGTAGACGGATTCCGGGTTGGCGATGATCTGCTGCGGTTTGTTAGTGGCCGTCGGGTGGGCGATAAGCTGGTTGTGCTTGTCAATCGGGCGGGTCAACTTCGCGAAATACCCGTTACCCTCACCCAGAACCCACTGGCCAGTTACCGTATCGAGCCTTTGAGCAGTCAGACCGCTGCCCAAAAAGCGTTGTACAACAAATGGTTGTACATTAACTAATAAACAAAGTAGCACCACATAAAAACGAGTTAGGCCCGGTAGATTATCGGGCCTAACTCGTTTTTATGTATTCCCCGCATTGTAACTAAACATCCATGATCCAGCCAGAAACCGCCAATCCACAGGCTTCCCGATTAGCTGCCCTTTCCTTGCGGGTTGATGCCATTGATATTCTCCGGGCCATCACCATGATTCTGATGATTTTCGTTAATGACCTTTGGTCGCTCACCGTTATACCCGAATGGCTGGAACACGTGCCGGGTGGCGTTGACGGGATTGGCCTGGCGGATGTCGTCTTTCCTGCGTTTCTATTTATTGTGGGCATGTCGCTGCCGTTTGCTATCAATGCCCGACGACAAAAAGGCGACAGTGACAGCGTTCTCGTTGGTCACGTCATCATGCGTTCAATTGCGTTGCTGGTCATGGGCGTCTTTCTGGTTAATGGTGAGTCTATCGACGAGAAAGCAACGGGCATAAACCGGCTCGTGTGGAATGTGCTGTCGTGCTGTTCGTTCATCCTGATCTGGAATGCTTACCCCAGAACATTGAGTAACTGGGTTGTGTCGGTTGCTAAAGTCGTAGGCTTCGCCACGCTCATCGGGCTGGCCTTCGTTTACAGAGGGGAGGAGGAAAAACGATTTGCCACACATTGGTGGGGCATTCTGGGCCTGATTGGCTGGTCGTATCTGGCCGCGGCCCTGGTGACGATAGCAGCCCGAAATCGAATAAGTATTTTACTGACCGCCTGGGTTGGTTTTAGCATCCTGAGCATAGTCTCTGCTGCTGATCTACTGCCCGAATTCCTATCGTTCATCCCCAGTGCTATTCGCGGAGGTACCTTAGTGGGACTTTCGATGGGGGGCGTCGTAGTGTCTACGCTCTTTAACTTCTTCCGGCAAAAGACTGATTATAAGCGTATGCTATTCGTTTCCCTGTTTACAGCTATCGCATTAATTGGCTTGTCCGTTTACACCCGAATGTTCTGGGGGCTTAGTAAGCTGGCAGCTACTCCCGCCTGGCTGTTTTTGTGCAGTGCCTTTACAATGCTTGCGTTTATGGTGATCTACTGGCTGATTGACCGGGCAGGGAACGTCCAAAAACTCAACTTTATAAAACCCGCCGGAACGGATACCCTGCTTTGTTATCTGATACCCTATTTCGCGTATGCATTCACCACCTTATTGGATCTGCATCTGCCCGACGTGTTGCTGACCGGCGGTGTAGGGTTATTGAAATCTGTGCTGTTTGCGCTGCTCTGCGTCTGGATTACGGGGCGCCTGAATAAGCTGGGCGTACGGTTGAAACTCTAAAGGAGTCGAATGTTGATTGCCGAAACTGTATTTTTCATGCCTTAACTCATTCGCTGTTCCCTTGCCTCCATGTTTCGTATATCTATTGTCCTATTGCTCTGTCTGGGATTACAAAATCACACCCTTGCCCAACCTAAAGGCCGTAATAATTCAACTTCTTTTACGGGTTATACTGCTAACCGGCGCCCGCTGAGGCCAAACCCGTACCTGGAATTGCCATTGGGAGCCATCAGGCCGCAGGGTTGGCTAAAAGAAATGCTTCTCCGTCAAAAAACGGGGGCGTCGGGCCGATTGGATGAATTGTATCCCCTTGTTATGGGCAAACGAAATGGCTGGCTCGGGGGCGACGGTGATCAGTGGGAGCGGGGCCCCTACTGGATCGACGGGCTTTTGCCGCTGGCGTATATCCTGAACGATCCGGAGTTGATTGCCAAAGTGAAACCGTGGGTTGAGTGGGCCATTAACAGCCAGCAACCCAATGGGTATTTCGGTCCCATAACCGATTATCCGCAGGAAGCGGGCGTGCAGCGGGATAATTGCCAGGACTGGTGGCCCAAAATGGTGATGCTCAAAATCCTGAAGCAGTATTACTCGGCAACCCGGGATCAACGGGTTATTAAGCTAATGACCAATTACTTCAAGTACCAGTTGAAGGAACTGCCGAAGCATCCGCTCGATCACTGGACATTCTGGGCGCGGTATCGGGGCGGGGACAACCTGATGGTCGTTTACTGGCTTTATAACCATACCGGCGATGCCTTTTTGCTCCAACTGGCCGATTTACTGCACAAACAAACGTTCGATTATACCAACAGTTTTTTAAACACCAATCTGCTGAGTCAGCAGGGGAGTATCCACTGTGTCAATCTGGCGCAGGGTTTTAAAGAGCCCCTGATTTATTACCAGCAGCACCCGGACCCAAACTATCCGAAGGCGGTCGATAAAGGACTCACCGACCTGCATCATTTCAACGGTATGGCGCATGGTCTGTATGGGGGCGATGAAGCGCTGCACGGAAACAACCCAACGCAGGGTTCCGAATTGTGTAGCGCTGTCGAGATGATGTTCAGTCTGGAAAGTATGCTGAACATTACGGGTCGGGTGGCCTACGCTGATCAACTGGAGAAAATTGCGTTTAACGCCTTACCAGCGCAGGTCTCCGACGATTTTATGAGCAGGCAGTACTTTCAGCAGGCCAATCAGGTGATGCTTTCTCGGCACATTCGCAATTTTGACCAAAATCATGGGGGTACCGATGTGTGCATGGGACTGTTGACTGGTTATCCCTGCTGTACATCGAATATGCACCAGGGATGGCCCAAATTCACTCAGAACCTGTGGTATGCCACCCCCGATAAAGGATTGGCGGCATTGATTTTCTCGCCGAGTGAGGTAAGCGCCTACGTGGCGGGTGGCACCCTTGTCACGTTTACCGAAGAAACGAACTATCCCTTCGACGAGACGATCAGATTTACACTGAAGACGGATAAGCGCGCTCAATCACTGGCTTTCCCGTTCCATTTGCGCATTCCGGCCTGGTGTAAAAAAGCGAGCATAACCCTGAATGGAAAGGTATGGAAAGAAGTTTCCGGAGATCAGATTGTGACGGTGAACCGCAGTTGGAAGTCGGGCGATGTGGTTGAATTACAGCTCCCGATGCACGTCATACAAAACACCTGGTACGAAAATTCGGTATCCATCGAGCGCGGCCCATTGACGTACGCGCTAAAAATGGAAGAGGAAGCGAGAACGGTAAAGAATGACAGGGATCCGATTAATTACGGTAATGACTATACCGAAGTCCGATCGTCGTCGCCCTGGAATTTTGGTCTGGTAACTATCCCTGAAGGGAAAATAGAGCAGGCCGTAAAGGTAATAAAAAAGGGAACGGTGTCTGCCTTCCCATGGAACTTGGCAAATGCCCCCTCTGAAATTCGGGTAAAAGCTCGGCGAATACCTTCCTGGCAACTTTATAACGACATGACCGGGCCAATTCCTTACAGCCTGACAAATGGCCTGGAAACAGAAAAGCTGGAGGAAATTACGTTGATACCGTATGGTTGCACTACGCTTCGTATCGCTCAGTTTCCGTTAGTTCGATAGGTGATGGGGTTACAAATTTGGATCGGAATCATTATAAATCGGTGCACTAATCAATATAAAGTTGGCTGATGGCCCGATTTGCGTTCTTGAAGGCGTTTATTTTTCTAAATGCTTGTGGCGAAAAGAAGCAGACCGCGTCTATAGGTGAAAAACTGTCAGTCATCCGTTTTACCTACCGATTCACCGATATGCTAGTACTTGATATGAGCCAACGGCTACAGCAAAGTCTTCTAACCTACTTTCTACAGAGCAGGGGGCTTCGGATTGAAACCCGTGAAACAATACGTCCGGCGGATTGGCCATCCACCATTTTGTTAACGGATAAACTCCCGAGGCCTGCGTTCAGGCCCGCTTATGGGCGTCAGATCTGGCTGCTTACCCAAGCCCTCCCGATTTCAGACTCGTTGCCAGACTGTGTGAAAGGATTATTATCCTGTGACTGTGATCTGAAAGAGTTGGAAACCTGTATCCAACAGGTGCTGTTACGGAAATCGTATTTCTCGCCTGGGTTGTTAAGCCCGTCCAGCAGACGAATAAATTCGATGCGGGCAAAGGTTGTGTCAAATTAATAAGTGACTACCAGTTAGTAGAGCCCGATTTGTTTTAAGAAACAATCGCCTTACGTTATAGGAAAAGCCGCTCCCTGGACCATTGGAAGCGGCTTTTCCTGTAAATTGACGTGAGTCACGCACCGTTTAAATCACTAAGGAGACCTGTTCATCGGTTAGCTCACATGCCTTTACTTGTTTTCCACTTCGGCGATGAGTTGATCCGCCAGCCGGGTTAATCCAACGGTAGCCGGTTCGGCAATGAACGTGACGTTGTTTTTTTTGTGCATGTCGGGAATAATTGGGTCAACGACATACACCGGCACACCGTTCCGGACGGCGTACACCAGTCCGGCAGCCGGATAAACGTTGAGCGATGTTCCCACCACAATAAAAATGTCGGCTTCTTCGGTGATGTCCAGGGCAATGTCCATCATCGGTACGGCTTCGCCAAACCAGACAATGTGGGGCCGGAGCTGTGAGCCTTTTGCGCACAGGTCGCCTTCCTTTATCTCCCAGCCCTCAATGGGGTAAATCAACGACTCATCGACTGTGGATCGGGATTTGAACAACTCGCCGTGTAGATGAATTACTTTCGACGAACCGGCTTTTTCGTGCAGGTTATCAACGTTCTGGGTAATGACCGTAACGTCGAATTTCTCTTCCAGTTTAACCAGTGCCCGATGACCTGTATTGGGCTGAACACTCAGTGCCTGCTTACGACGCTGGTTATAAAAATTCTGCACCAGCGTCGGATTGCGCTGCCAGGCTTCGGGGGTGGCGACGTCTTCGATCCGGTGGTTTTCCCAAAGCCCATCCGATGCACGAAACGTTGGAATACCACTTTCAGCACTAATACCCGCGCCGGAAAGAACTACTATTTTTTTACAATTAAGCATATGATTTCGGGAAGGATTGCACCCTTCCTTCTTCTAAATATACTACTATTCTACCACAATTTCATCGGTGGAAAACCAGGTTTTCTGACCGGCATCCGGATGTCCTGCCGGACAAAGGCCGGCATTTTTTGCCCGGACTCGTACATAACGGGCTCTGGCCGTTTTGAAGTCGGCAACCACCGGTAAAATGTCCCAGGGGCCGTTCAGCTCATACTCTACGGGTTGGGCAATGGCCTCTTTAAAGTCGCTGCCATCTTTCGACAAGGCAATTTCAACCGATTTCGGCGGGAATCCTTTCTCCAGAATGACTTTGAGGAAGTTTAGGGATACTTTAGTGACACTTGTCACGCTGCCGAGGTCGAGGGTAACGTCCATGTCGGTACCGTACACGTTTACCCATTCCTGTCGACTCCGGGGCGTTTCACCCCGAACACCATCCGTTAACTTCGTCGCTGCCGGATCACTGTTCTGACCTGGAGATACTGCATAGGTATAGGGCTTATTTTTTCCTTTATGCAGCACAAATGTCTGGGTAAGCTGACCGCCGGTTGGCGCTCCTCCAGTCGGGGACCCTCCAGTCGGGGACCCTCCAGTCGGGGACCCTCCAGTCCGGGTCATCGCCCGGATGGTGGTTGTTTTGGTCAGCGTAATGGGGCCAATGTATTCAGCACTTTGCTCGTTCGGTTCTTTTCCATTGGTTGTGTAGAATATTCGGCTGTCACTGTCCAGTTTCTTTAGAACGACCTGAATCTGACCCTGCTCGTTGGCTTGTGTACTGGCGGTGATGTCGAACAGCCGTTTTGCGTAGTTCACGTTCTTAAGCCGGGGGAGGTGATTTTTTAGTCGCTGGCTAAAATCCTCAAAATTGTGCGTTCCCGGCTGCATCCAGGCAATTTCGGCCAGGGCAATTGCTCGGGGAAACGCCATGTACTCTACAGACTCCGACGTAGGCATGTACTCCGTCCAGATATTTCCCTGTACACCCAGCACATAATTCTGCTCGGCGGCCGTCAGTTCGGTTGGCATGGGTTCGTACCCATACACTTTGTCGAGGGGGAGGTAGCCGCCAATCGCAAGTGGCTCAGTGGCCGGATTGCCCTGATACTTATCGAGATAGCAGGTGCCGCCGGGCGTCATGATTACATTGTGCTTCTGTTTGGCAGCGGCAATACCGCCTTCGGTACCGCGCCAGCTCATGACTGTAGCGTTGGGAGCCAGACCGCCTTCCAGAATCTCATCCCAGCCAATGATCGACCGGCCTTTGCTATTGATGAATTTCTCGATGCGCCGGATAAAATAACTTTGAAGTTCATGCTCATCCTTCAGGTTATTCTTTTTTATCAACTCCTGGCAGAAAGCACTTTGTTTCCAGGCCGTTTTGGGGCATTCGTCTCCCCCAATGTGAATGTATTTTCCCGGAAATAGAGGAATGACCTCAGTTAGCACATCCTGTAAGAAGGCAAACGTTTTTTCCGACGGGCAGTAAACGTCTTCCGAAACACCCCATTTCGTAAACACCTGATAGCCTTTGGCGGGGTCGCAGCCGAGTTCGGGATAAGCGGCCAGGGCGGCCTGCGCGTGCCCGGGCATTTCAATTTCCGGTATGATTGTCACAAACCGGCTTTGGGCATACCGCACCACATCTTTGATTTGCTCCTGTGTATAAAAGCCAGAAACAGGTTTGCCGTCAAACTGCTGGGGGTAATTCTGGTAATACTGCCCTACGATGGATTCGGCTCTTTTACTGCCAACCTGCGTTAGTCTGGGATATTTTTTGATTTCGATCCGCCAGCCTTGATCGTCCGTCAAATGCCAGTGAAAGGTATTTTGTTTGTGCATCGCCATCAGGTCAATAAACTTTTTGACGAAGGAGACCGGCATGAAATGACGCCCTACATCCAGCATTAAGCCCCTGTACCCAAAGCGGGGTTTGTCAGTAATAGCGCAGGCGGGCATAGTGGCCGGGGCCGATGTAGTGACGGGCAGCAACTGACGCATTGTTTGGGCCGCATAAAATAATCCCTTTTGGGTTGACGCTTCGGCCTGAACACGGGTAGGGGTAACGGTGAGTTTATAGCCCTCATCGCCCAGGTTCAGTTTTTTGTTCAGCGTAAGGAAAATATGGGCGCCTTTGGCAAGTGCCGGGTTGACTGGCACAACAGGAAGGGTAATTCCCGTTGCCGTTTTAACCTGACTGGAAAATGTCTGAGCAAGGGATTTGAGCGTTGCGTCCGTTGCCGGGGATACCACAATCCGAGTGGTTGCAGTGAGGGTAAACTGACCGTTTTGCCCCGAAAATCGGGCTGGAAAGGGAATGAGATTGTATTCGTTATCAGATTGGGCAAGTACACTACTGGATAAAAAGAGCAGAAAAATCAGAGGTTTCATGCGAACGTGACCGCGACCGGGTGATGGTTTAGCTGGCAAAATAACGATGATTTTGCGGAAAGGGGTTAAAAATCAAAAACCTTCCGAGTGGAAGGTTTTTGATAACGTCATATAAAGCAAAAGGGGCTTATTTTTTTGTCGTTGCTTTTTTGGCGGTGGCTGCAGGCTTTTTGGCTGCAGTAGCTGTTGCTTTTGGCTTTGCAGCAGTTTTGGTAGCTGTTGCTTTTGTTGTAGCCGCCTTTTTCGCCGGGGTCTTGGAAGCGGGTTCGTCACCACCCAGCTTCAGGCAATCTTCCAGGGTCAGCGATGCTGGGTCAACATCCTTTGGAATTTTGACGTTCCGTTTGCCAATGGCCAGATATGGTCCATACTGACCGTTAATGACTTTCACGGCCGGATTCTCCGGAAATTCCTTGATGTATTTGTTCGCTTCAACGACGCGCTTAGCCTGAATCAGCTCAATGGCCCGCTCCAGCGTCAAACCAGCGAGCGATTCGTTGCGGGGGATCGAAATGTACTTATCTTCAAACTTCACATACGGCCCAAACCGCCCTTTACCCGTCGAAACCATCTTCCCCTCAAACTCGCCCAAAGCTTCGCTGACCGCTTCGGCCCGTTTTTGCTGGATGAGCTGAATAGCCCGGCTTTCGTCAATCGTGTACGGGTCGTCCTCTTTCGTCAACGACACGTATTTATCGTCATGCTTTACATATGGCCCGAATTTACCGATACCGATGGTCATCGGTTTATCCTCGAAGAAACCAACTTCGCGTGGCAGAGTGAACAGGTCGAGGGCCTCCTGCAAGGTAATCGTTTCAATTAATTGACCATCGCGCAGGTTGGCGTACTGGGGTTTCTCGTCGTCGGTCGATTCACCAATTTGGGCGTATGCTCCGTATTTACCCAGCCGGGCCGATATTTTCTTGCCTGTACGGGGGTCGATACCCAAATCGCGGGCGCCGGTTTTAAACGCGACTACCGAAGAACCCTGGATGTCCTCAATGTTTTTATGGAAGTCACCGTAGAAGTCCTGAAGCATGGTTTGCCAGTTCATCCGTCCATCGGCAATTTCATCGAATTCCTTCTCAACACTAGCCGTGAATTTGTAGTCCACAATGTCTGGGAAGTATTCGACCAGGAAATCATTCACCACAATACCGGTGTTGGTTGGAAAGAGCTTGGCTTTTTCTGAGCCATAGGTTTCTTTGCCGCTGGTTTCGCTGATCTGATCCCGTTGCAGGGTGTATTCGGTATATTTTCGTTCCAGGCCAGGCTTGTCCTGTTTGGTAACATAACCCCGGTTAATAATCGTCGAAATCGTTGGCGCATAGGTTGAGGGTCGACCTATACCCATTTCTTCGAGTTTTTTCACCAGCGATGCTTCGGCATAACGGGGCTGCGGTCGGGTGAACTTCTCCGTAGCTTTCATTTGCCCCAGATTCAGCCCTTGCCCGATGTTGAGCGGTGGCAGCATGCCTTTCGCATCTTCATCGTCTTCATCATCTTTCGATTCCAGATAGACGCGCAGAAAGCCGTCGAATTTGATAACCTCGCCCTGTGCTACGAGTTCGTTCGGGAATGCCCGGTTCTCGTTTTTGGGCGTTTCGACAAACGGGCTATCGTCCACATTCGTTTGAAACGTGGTGGTAACGCCGTTGGCAAAGCGTATGCCAATGGTTACGGTGGTCCGTTCAAGCTGGGCATCAGCCATCTGTGAGGCAATAGCCCGTTTCCAGATCAGCTCGTACAAACGCTTCTGGTCGCGGTCGCCCCCGGCATTGCGGTCGTTGAAGTTCGTCGGGCGAATGGCTTCGTGGGCTTCCTGTGCCGATTCGTTCTTGGTCTTGAACTGACGGGTCTGAATGTATTTCTCGCCAAACTCAGTGCCAATTTCCGCTACAGCCTTTTCAATGGCTTCCTGCGAGAGGTTGGTTGAGTCGGTACGCATGTAAGAGATTTTACCGGCTTCGTACAGGTTCTGCGCTATACGCATGGTGCGGTCAACTGAATAGCTCAGCTTGCGCGACGATTCCTGTTGTAAGGTAGAGGTTGTAAAGGGGGGAGCCGGTGATTTCTTAGCGGGGCGTGTTTCCAGATTTTTGATGGTAAACGTTGCCCCGACGCAGGCTTCCAGAAAAGCGCGTGCTTCGACAGCGGTGGCAAAGTTCTTTGGCAGTTCGGCGTTGAGCACTTTGTTACCGTCAACGATAAACTGCGCGGTCACTTTAAACGACGATTTAGCCGAGTGCTTATCAATTTCCCGTTCGCGTTCCACCACGAGTCGTAAGGCAACAGACTGCACACGACCAGCCGATAAACCCGTACTGCCTCCTTTGATTTTGCGCCACAATACCGGTGAGAGTTCATAGCCAACCAGTCGATCGAGTACCCGACGGGCCTGCTGGGCGTTTACTAAGTCAACATCAATGGTGCGGGGCGATTTGATAGCGTTTAAAATCGCATTCTTAGTGATTTCGCGAAACACGATTCGTTTGGTATTGTCGCGCAGACCGAGGGCTTCTTTGAGGTGCCACGAAATCGCTTCCCCTTCGCGGTCATCATCAGTTGCCAGCCATACTTCCTCTGCCGCCTTCGCCAGTGACTTAAGTTCAGTGACTAACTTCTTCTTATCTGGCGAGATTTCGTAAGAGGGCCGGAAGCCATTGGTGACGTCAACGGCCAACCCATCTTTGGGTAAATCGCGGACGTGACCGAAGCTGGACTTCACTGTAAAGTCTTTTCCAAGATAGCCTTCTATGGTTTTTGCCTTTGCCGGCGACTCCACAATGACTAAGTTTTTCGACATAATTAATGGTCAGGTTGATATTCTCTCCGCTCTTCTCCCCCTCGAATCAGGCCAAATATAGACGCAAAAGACCTGACTTATGCAAGTCAGGATACATACGCCAAAATAAGTCAGGGGATTTTAGTGTCGCAGGATGGGGTATACATGCCTAACAACACATAGTCACTACCAGTTCGTATCTATTGCATAAAATCCCTTAAAATGAACAGATAAGCGCGATTTTACCTACTATTTATGGTCCAGACTATGGTCATTCAGTAACCCGATGAACAGCGCGAATTGTCAATAAATATTTTTTGATCCTTAAGGTCCCTTCGGTCTGTGTGGCACTCCATAGTTCAGTTATTTATTCGATCAAGGTTACAAACGGTTGAGCCGACGGTACTATATAACAAGTTAAAGTACCTTAATTCGCCGGGAAGGGAGGCAGTATAATCCTCATTTAAACGAACAATGACTTCGCCGTGTTGACGAAGCCATTGTTAATCAGATTTGTTTAAGCTTCAGGCAAAATTCGTTTACCGAACCCGAACGGCTCCTCCTATTTCGCCATTTGGATAGTTCGCCGACCGAATATTTAGTTGGTATAAACCTCTGGAAATACTATCGGCGCGACTTTGTGAAACAGAAACAGTGCCGCTGATAGGCGAGGTTAACGCTACCGCTGTCCCGCTGCCCGGCGTTGTACTGGTGCCGCTGCCCGGTGTTGTGCTGGTACCACTTCCCGGCGTTGTACTGGTCCCGCTGCCCGGTGTTGTGGATGTACCACTTCCCGGCGTTGTGCTGGTACCGCTACCTGGCGTTGTGGATGTACCACTACCGGGTGTGGTCGTTGTACCGCTGCCTGGTGTTGTAGATGTACCACTACCGGGTACAGTGCTGGTGCCGCTGCCTGGTGTGGTCGTTGTTGACGGGAATATGCCAGCCAGCAGAATGCTGTTGGCATATGATGTACCCGTAGCAGCCGAAGTCGATGTGCCGACAGGATCAAGCGTGATGGCTGTAGCCGTAATGCCTGAGTAGTTAACCGTATAGCTCAAAACGCTGGAAGATTGCGTTGAACCTGATGTTGTTCCCTGATTTAGACTCCCCGTAAATGAACCGGTTCCTGTTGTGGTCGTCGAACCACCCGATGCGCCATTAAGCGTCGCCGTTAACTGAACCGGATTGTTGGTTGTGGCAATGGGGTTTTCGTCGTCGTCTTTGCAGGCGTACCCCAATAAGCCAAGGGCAATGATCATTGTCCCAATGAGTGCTTTTTTCATACCGTTGATTGGTTAATTGACTTAGTTGATAGTTCGATTTATTGATGATAATTCATTAGCTGCCTAACTTCAGCGCATCCCTGATTGCTCGTTATGAATGGACATTTGTGAGGATACGGAATGGCTATACCATATTTCACCCATGGATACAAACCTAAAACTTACCTTCAGACTGGCCACCCTAAGTGACCTTCCGCCTATTGTCCAAATGCTTTTAGACGATACACTCGGTGCGTTACGGGAAAACCCCGGAACGACCGAATTTGAATGCTATACAAAAGCATTTGACGCCATTCGTTTAGATCCAAATCAGGAATTAACCGTGGCAGAACTGAACGGTGAGATTGTAGCGACGTTTCAGTTGACGTTCATCCAGTACCTTACCTATCAGGGCGGGCGAAGAGCACAGATTGAAGCGGTAAGAACCCATTCGGCCTACCGTGGTCGGGGTATCGGAAAGAAAATAATTGACTACTCCATTCAGCGAGCCAAAGAAAAGGGTTGTCATTTACTGCAGCTTACAACGGACAAACGAAGACCCGATACCATTCGATTTTATGAATCACAAGGTTTAGTTGCCACTCACGAGGGAATGAAGATTAAGCTTGACTAGCCTGGTATGACAGGGCTTGCATTAACATAGTTCAGCCCGATAGTCTGGGCTAGCTTATATGTCGACTCTTTATTTTTAGAATTTTTTTTCTTTCTCAATCTGCCGGATCTGCTAACTATTTAATCCTATATCATTGATTAGTAGCGATATGTCTTGCCGATACTTCTGGCCTTTTCCGGAAATTCGTTGTTCGTTCTATTTTTTTAGAGAAAACTTTGCGATTCATTAAAGTAAAACGCCGGGCTTGCCCGTCATCCTTACCAAAGGCTTACAGCGGAATAACACAACACGAAAAAATCGGCCGTCACTTTTCGTAGTCATTGACTTTCTGCTATCGTAGGGCTTTCGCAACCAATTAACGAACAAGCATCATGAACATCATTTGGCGAATCGCTGGCCTAGCCCTGGCGGCCGGTTTGGTACTCTTTCTGGTATCACTCCTGTTAAAAGTACTTTTAGTAGCACTGGGCATTGCCCTGCTGGCGCGGATTGTCGGGAGCCGTTTGGCGGGTGGCCGGGCATTTGGACGAGTTAGAGACGGCGGCTGGCAGTCGTCGACCATTATATCGATCGACAATCCAGCCTATCGGGCGCCGGTAAACCAGGCAAGCTACGCCCGGATTATCCCCATCAACTAAGGGTATGAACAACAACATTCAGGAACACAATCAGTAAACACAATACTAGAAACACACAACCATGTATAACAAACAGGCATTTCAATCAGGTTATAAAGGAGGTTGCGGACAAATGGGCCGCGGAGGATTTGGCAGCAAGTGGGGGCGGGGTAAATTCGGTGGATTCTGGGGCCGTCACGATGGCAGTCTGTTTCAGGCACCGGTTAACATTCAGGAGACCGATGCTGACTATATCATTTCGCTGTTTGCGGCAGGCCTGATCAAGGAAAATGTAAAGCTTTCCGTAAAAAATGACGTGCTCACCATTTCCTACGAAGGATCGGACGCATCGGCAATGGAGGAGCAAGCCACGACTGGCAACTACACATATCAGGAGTATGGAAACCGCTCTTTCGAACGCTCGTTTCAGCTAAATGATAAAGTCATTACAGAAAATATATCGGCGAGCTATGCCGATGGGATTCTGAAGGTGATTTTGCCGAAGAACCCGGCTACAAATAAACCGGCCCAAACGATCAGTGTAAACTAAATGAATTCGGGAGTACAAAAAAAGCCCCTGCCATAATCAGCAGGGGCTTTTTTTGCGGGATGGGTATCGAAAAATCAACTATTTTTTTCTGACTTCTCCACGGATTTCTCCCCCCCGGTAAGCGGCTGTGTGAAGGTTGGCGTAGTAGAGGCCAGCCAGCAAACTATCCACCTGCGTTTGGCGCAGGGCGGCAGTGGTGGCAATGATCGGAGAGGTCAGGCTTGGGAACGGGATATCGACCGGGCCTGTGCCATCGGCGTTCACAATCTTGTGCAGATGGCCTCCCGTTGGATTCAGCCCCTGATAGGTTACTGTGTAGCTAAGAACCCGGCTTACCGTATTCAGTTTTCCCGTAAACGTTCCGGTTGCTGTGGATGGAACAGGGGTGGGTTTTTCACCGGGACCTGTTAGTGTCGCCGAAAGCTGTGTGATGGTTGAAGTAACTGTTGGGTTCTCTTCATCAAGGCATGAGGAAAGAGAGAACGCCAGTGCCAGAAGCGTGGACACCGAAAAGAGTACAGATTTTTTGTTCATAGCTGTTCAGCATCTATGGATCGATACGTCAGTGGTGTTTGTTGGGATTAGGGCACGTACCGACCTGATTTGACTGCCAAGATAAGTTGTTTATCTATTTAGTTCTGCATTTAGGGCACAAAATACCCGGAAATGGGCTTTTCGGGCACTTCTTTTCAGTTGTTTACAATCCATTCCTGCTAATATTTCCAAAACGATTCAGAATCTTCTAATTTTGAGCCGCTAACCAGAATCCATTTTCCGGATTTGTTGGTTCTTCTAAAGAGAACATCCCTTTTAGTAACCTGTTTTATTATCCCCTTTTTTGCTATGGCTTTTGATTTAGACATGATTCAGCGCGTTTACGCTAACCTCGGCGAACGCGTCGAAGCCGCCCGGAAGGCAGTGGGCAAACCGCTGACCCTGTCGGAGAAGATTTTATACAGTCACCTCTTTGCGGGTACTCCCACACAAGCCCTTGAGCGGGGGAAAGATTACGTAGATTTTGCACCCGACCGAGTGGCTATGCAGGATGCAACGGCCCAAATGGCCCTGCTGCAATTTATGCAGGCTGGTCGTCCAAAAGTGGCTGTTCCGTCAACTGTTCACTGCGACCACCTTATTCAGGCCGAAGTAGGCGCTGTGAAGGATCTGGACATTGCCAAAAATAAAAATAAAGAAGTATACGACTTCCTGGCTTCGGTTTCGGATAAGTATGGTATTGGCTTCTGGAAACCCGGTGGGGGCATTATTCACCAGGTTGTCCTGGAAAATTACGCGTTTCCCGGCGGTATGATGATCGGTACGGATTCGCATACGCCAATGGCGGGCGGATTGGGTATGATCGCTATCGGTGTGGGTGGTGCCGATGCCTGCGACGTAATGGCGGGTCTGGCCTGGGAATTGAAAATGCCGAAACTGATCGGAGTTAAACTGACGGGCAAGCTGAGTGGCTGGTCGTCGGCGAAAGACGTCATCCTGCGGGTAGCTGGTATCCTGACTGTAAAAGGCGGAACGGGCTGCATCGTTGAGTACTTCGGCGAAGGTGCCGAAACACTGTCGGCGGCCGGTAAAGGAACCATCTGTAACATGGGTGCTGAGATTGGTGCGACGACCTCGATCTTCGCGTACGACGAAAAGATGGGCGACTACCTGCGGGCAACCAGCCGCGCTGATATCGCTGATGCGGCTTCGGCCGTTAAAGCCGATCTACGGGCTGATGACGAGGTCTATGCTGATCCGGCATCGTACTACGATCAACTAATTGAAATCAACCTGTCTGAACTGGAGCCGCACATTAACGGACCATTCACGCCCGATTTGGCCTGGCCGCTGTCGAACTTTGCCAAAGCGGTGAAAGAAAATAATTGGCCCGCCAAACTTGAAGTGGGTCTGATTGGCTCGTGCACCAACTCCAGCTACGAAGACATGACCCGTTCGGCTTCGGTAGCGGCTCAGGCAACGGCGAAAAAACTGAAGACCAAAGCTGAATTTACGGTAACGCCAGGTTCTGAACTGGTTCGGTTTACGGCCGAGCGTGATGGACTGCTGGATACGTTCGAAGAAATCGGAGGGGTTGTACTGGCCAATGCCTGTGGTCCCTGTATCGGGCAGTGGGCACGTCATATGGACGATCCAAGCCGTCAAAACTCGATCATCACCTCCTTCAACCGGAACTTCGCCAAGCGGAACGATGGTAACGCCAGCACCCACGCTTTCGTCGCTTCGCCCGAAATCGTAACGGCATTTGCCATCGCCGGTGACCTGACGTTCAACCCCATGACCGACACGTTGACCAACGAAGACGGTGAGCAGGTTAAACTCGATGAGCCACAGGGTATCGAGCAGCCGATCAACGGCTATGCAGTTGATGACGCCGGTTACCAGGCTCCAGCCGAAGATGGTTCGGGTGTTCAGGTGCTGGTTAGTCCAACATCGGATCGTCTGCAATTGTTGGCTCCGTTCCCGGCCTGGGAAGGCACCGACCTGAAAGGATTGAAACTGCTGATCAAAGCAAAAGGCAAATGTACCACCGACCATATTTCAATGGCGGGTCCCTGGTTGAAATACCGTGGTCACCTGGATAACATTTCCAACAACATGCTGATTGGCGCGGTCAACTTCTACAATGAGAAGACCAACAGCGTAAAAAACCAGTTAACGGGCGAGTACGGCGAAGTACCGGCTGTTCAGCGGGCTTACAAAGCGGCTGGTATCGGGTCAATCGTGGTGGGCGACGAAAACTACGGTGAAGGTTCTTCCCGGGAGCACGCAGCCATGGAGCCTCGTTTCCTGGGTGTTCGGGCCATTCTGGTGCGGTCATTTGCCCGTATCCATGAAACCAACCTGAAAAAGCAGGGAATGCTGGCGTTGACGTTCGCCAATGCTGCCGATTATGACAAAATTCAGGAGGACGACTCGATCGAAATCAATGGCTTAACGGAATTTGCTCCGGGTCGCCCGCTTGAGGTTGTACTGCATCATGCCGACGGTTCAACGGATGCTTTCCCGGTTAATCATACCTACAACGAAGGTCAGATTGAGTGGTTCAAAGCGGGTGCCGCGCTGAACATCATCCGGATGAAGCAGAACGCGTAGATTATTCGTGTTTCTACAAAAAAGAAGCCGATTGTCGAAAGACAATCGGCTTCTTTTTTTGTAAGACTTCTCTATAAATTGAGATCAGAGTTTCATCCTTTAGGCAAGTTTATGGTAACTTAAGCGTAGAGGACGGGCTGCCTCTGCTAATACTTTTTAATTTTTTGTATAGAAGCGCTCGTAAACCCGTTCGTAGATCAATTGACTGTAGCCGTCAAAATCCTTCTGACTTAACAGTAACGGGCTCGACATGAGGTACATGGGTATGGGCGGATCACCACGTTGATACGGTGGCTGGGCATAGTCAAAGGGGTTAACTAAAAAGCCCTGTCGTTCATAAAACTGAATCCGTCGACGGCTTAAGTCATCCGTTGGTCGCTCTACTTCCAGAAGAAAACACGGACTATCGAGTTGCAGCAAGCGGATGAGTGCGCGATGGCCCAACCGGTTACCCCGCAGGTTTGGGTCGATGGCAAAATGTTCAAGGAAAACCACGCCTGGCCATTGCCAGTAGATCAGAAAGCCAACAAGTTGTTCCTCTTCCGTCAGGGCGCACAAATGCATATCGGGGCAGTGAAGCAGCTGACGCAGGTCGTCAAACTTACGGCGCTCATCGGCGGGAAAGGAGGCTTCATACCACTCTTGAATTGACACCAAATAGGGATGTGGCTCCGTGATTCGTTTGAAAAGCATACTCAATCAGCCCCTATTATTTCAATCCTTCCATGGCTTTTTTCATAGCAGCAAACTGCCGTTTCTTTTGAAGGACGGTCGGAGCGGCTACCCGCTCCCGGCAATCAAATATGCCGCAGCGTTCGCAGGCTTCATTAACGACGCGCATCGATACTTCACTGGCCGGATTCGACTGGGACGAACCCGAAAGAAATTTCATCTTACTGCGCAGCGCGTCATTGACCGCAAAACACATAGATAAACTAATGTTTTGATGACTGGTGGCCTGAAATGGATGCGCTACCGAGATGATCAGGTATTGCTGCTTCGAATCAAAGTATTCCGAAATCTGGGCCCGGCAAAGCGCGCCGTCGAACCCTTTGTTCTGTTGCAGAAACTGGAGTTCCTGAAGTATGGTCCAGGCGATCCAGCGCCGACAGAAATGTTCATCAACGATGCCCCTCGGGCCCTGCTGACGAGAAAGGTGCATTTCCTTGGTTAACTGAAAGGTCGTTTGACCGGGTGTGTGATTGAACCGGTAAAAGAAAAGCTGATCAATGCCGAACTGACTTGGCAGGATAGCACTCAACCGGTAAAAGAACTGCTCGGGCGTTGCTCCAAACTCATGAATGAGTTGCAGGAAATTGTCGTTGTTCCAGGTATCCCGGGCAAACAGGGCACTTAACTTCTCCACAAGAACGGCACGTCGAATCAGAATAGCCCCGGCAAAATAAGACGCCTTGTAATTATTTAGAATCTGCTCGAACGATTCAGCTTCGACCCAGGAATAACTGTAGGGTCGATTCTTCAAGCCCATAAACTGAAACCCTACCTCCCTGGCCAGAATAAACAATCGTTGTTCGGGCGTTAATCCGGCATTGAGGTGCAATGTATGCTGTTCCGGCCGATATACTGATCGAAGGGCGGTCAGCTCCGGCTGCATCAATGGGTCAAACTGTTGCAGACGAACATCGTACCTCGTTTTGAGGAGGTTTTTCAGGATAAGCTCAGTAACCGGCTGATTGGTCCCCGCAGCAAATTCAGCTAAAAAACGGTCAGCATCGGCTTCGATATCCGGAAAATAATTGTCGTGCATTTCCTGATACGACCGCAGCATAGTTAAGTATAGCCGTTCAACACTCATGTTGTAGCTGAGGGCAATATCCATGAATGTTCGGATCATGGCACTGACTTTAGCCGGAGCCTCGGCTAGTAGTTCGAGCAGATCCGATGGGTCGATACCAAAGAGTTCAAGCGGGATTTCAGTAAGAAACTTGGACCGAAGCAGGTCCGAGATCGGCTCTAGCTTTTTACTTAATTTTAAGGAAACCAGCGTATCATAATCCACCTGCATGGCGTTGGCCAGCGCTGAGATCTTATCAGCTTTCGGGTATTTACGCCCCTTCTCAATTTCGGTAACATAGGAAACAGACAAACTTGCTCGTTGAGCCAGCTCGCTGACCGACAGGCCTTTGTCTAGTCTTAGCTGTCGCAGTTTCAAGCCAAACAGCAGGCGAATATGGTCGGCGGGTAGGTTCAATGAGTAAGTGGTTGCTTAGTGAGTGGCATCCGTAAAAAGAGGCCCTAAATTCCAGGTCCGGCTAAGGTCGTAGCGAAGCTGACCCTGTTCGACAACGAGTGGACTGTCGACATTGTTGTGGTATAGTTGGCCCGTGCCTAAGCCCTGGGGCAGCAAGTTTTTAAACTGAGCTGTATACTGGGCTACCGCATTCAGGCCAATATTCGATTCCAGTGCTGAGGTAAGCCACCAGCCAATGTTTAATCGGCCGGCCAGTTCAATCCATTCATCGCAGTGACGGAGGCCGCCCAGCAGCGTCGGCTTCAGGACAATGTATTGAGGCTGAATTTTTTTCAGTAACCGAAATTTATGGACGTACTCCATTTGCCCGATGAGCTCTTCGTCAAGGGCAATGGGCAGGGGCGAGTGCTTGCACAAATCAGCCAATAGATCCGGCTGCCCTTTTCGAATGGGTTGCTCAATGGAGTGAAGATCAAAAGCCGCGAGCCGTTCGAGCTTTTTCATGGCTTCGTCGGGATTAAATGCGCCATTGGCATCGACCCGAAGGGTTATCTGATCGGCCGGGAAACGCTCCCGAATCATCGACAGCAGGTCGCATTCCTGCTCAAAGTCGATGGCGCCGATTTTTAATTTCAGGGTTGTATATCCCGCCAGTAGTTTTTCCTCGATCTGATGCCGCATAAAGGACTGCGTACCCATCCAGATAAGCCCGTTGATGGGTAGGCTGCGCTGCCCACTGATAAAATCCGAGGGGCGAATGATGCGTTTACCACCCGTCAGGAAATCGAGCATGGCCGTTTCGAAGCCAAACAAAATGCTTGGAAACTGTGGGCTGATGACTTGGTTAAGAACGATTGGGACGTTCCAGCTAAAAAGCTGGAGGTCCATCGCCGTAAATTCATCGCAATACTGACGCAGACATACTTCAAAATCGGGACGGTCGTCGTAGCTGAGGCCTTTCAAAGGCCCGCATTCGCCATACCCAATAACAGTTGGATTTTCGTCGTCAAACAGCCGGATTATATATGACGTTTTTTCGGTGAGGGTGCCGCGTGACGTACCCGCTTCGAAGCGAAAATGCAACGTGTATTTCAGGTAGTCGGCTTTTAAACTCATTGTACTAAACGGTGAGGACGGGAGTTCCCAGTCCTAAAAGTACTAATTTTGACTGCTCAAGATGGCAATATTACGAAATTATTAATGAAACGGTTTATAATTAAATGTATACTCTTGCCATTCAGTGGACTTTATGGGATAATTACGGACATCCGTAATTGGCTATTTAACAGTCACTTATTAATGTCATATCAGCCTGCGGTATACACAATTGGCGTTGGTAATTTGACAGTAGGCGGAACGGGAAAGACACCAATGGTCGAATTTTTGATTAAACGGTCAGTTTTTGAGCAAGCTTATACCGCTGGCGACACCGCAACCCTGAGCCGGGGCTATGGTCGACAGACGACTGGCTTTCGGGTTGTATCGGAGGTAGATACCGCGTCGACCGTTGGCGATGAACCCCTGCTACTGTATCGAAAATTCAGCCCGCTGATTCGGGTAAGCGTTGGTGAGCGTCGGGCTCCGGCATTGCAGTCGTTGATGTATCTTAATCCCGACACAAAGGAGGTTTTACTGGACGATGCATTTCAGCACCGGGCTGTGCAGCCCCACCTGGCTATCTTACTGATGGATTACAACCGGCCATTTTATCTGGACTACCCGTTCCCCGCCGGTCGATTGCGGGAGCGACGCAGAGGAGCCCGGCGGGCTGATGTTATCGTCGTTACCAAGTGCCCGAATAATTTAGAAACTGACCAGCAACTACAGATCGAAGCCAACATTCGCCCTTATGCGGGTGTTAAAACCCCGATTTTCTTTGCCGGGTTACAGTATGGACAGCCCGTTTCCTTTGCCAGCAAGCCGGTAGTTGCTGAGGTTCGACAAGTTGTGCTGGTGTCGGGGCTGGCTAATCCGGGACCACTGGAACAGTACGTACGCAATACGTATACGCTCCTTTATCATGTCCGGTTTGCGGATCATCACGCGTATCAGCGCGCCGACATTGATGCCGTGCTGGCAAAATTACCGGCCGACGCCCTTGTGCTCACCACGGAAAAGGATTGGGTAAAACTGGATCTTTTGTTAACCGATGAAGAGCGCAATGATTTGCCTTTCGCTTATCTACCCGTTGCCATGCAGTTTCTGGGCAGCCAGGAAGCGGCATTTATCCGGTTTCTGGCTGCCGCCCGGCTTAAAAATCCTTAACTGAATGGCGCTAACGAACAGGTGTCCGGCGTTTTGGTGTACTTTTGATCTGATGAAGCGTAGTTTTATTGCCTTACTGATTAGTTTAAGCGTAGCCATACCGGCTTGGGCGCAGCAGTTCCCGGGAGGTACGCAGGTTCCGGGTGGTTTTGGCGGACGCCAGAGCATGCCAACATCAACCACGGGTACCAATGGTATTGATGATTCAACGAAGGTGATCTACGGTCCCAAATCAACACGATACGTGCTGGAAGATGATGTCTTCAATAATCGACGGAAACTCTATACCCTCGATACGACCATGGACGATGTACACCGGTTTACGTATGTGCAACGGAGCCAGAATACCTACCAGGATTTAGGGGCTCTGGGTACGCCCATGCGGTCAGTTTTCCTTCAGGTTCCCCAGCAATTAGGGGCGCAGTCGGGATACTACGTTTTTTCACCCTATGCCTATCAAACAATGGACGTCCGGTATTACGATACCAAGTCGCCCTTTACGGATATGTATATTGCGCTGGGCGGAAATAACCAGAACATACTGCGCTTTGATATGGCGCAGAATATCAACCCCCGCTGGAACGTCGGCTTCGATGTACAGCGGTTTACATCGCAAAAACAGTTTGGCACCAGTGGGAATACGGACCCTTACAAGCTGTTAGCGCAGAACTGGGGTGTACAACTACATACGAACTACCGTTCAAAAAATGATAAATATACCCTGCTGGCTCACTTCATCAACATGAACCACAGCCTCGATGAGCAGGGTGGCGTGTTGCCGGGCGAAACAGCCAGTGGTGTCCCTATTCTCTACAATTATACCGGTGATGCCCGTTTGCGAAGCGGTAGTACAGCGGTGCAGGGACCCCACGGCTGGGAGATTCGGAACAACTCACACATCTACCACCAGTATATTCTCGATAAAGGGTTTCAACTCTACCATAAACTGGACTACCAGATTCAGAAAAACTTCTATCAGGACGATACCCTGCGGCTGAATCTGAATGATGCCAGCCTGACCACGGATGTTAGGCAATTTTACCCGACTGTTCTGGGTGATACCTCCCGGCTGGAGCAGCATGCCCGTTTCCGGCTTTTTGAAAATCAGTTTGGTATTAAAGGCATCTCACAATATAAAGGGGCTTCGTTCAACTACCGGGCCTACCTGCGTATCCGGAATTACCGGCAAACGAGCTTATACAACACGTCACGAACCAACTATAATGAATATGGAACTACCCGAACCGAAACGTTCGTGGGGGGATGGCTTGGTTATTATTTTCCGGACAGCCTGTCGCGGCTGACGGCCGAGGCTGAACTGGGGGCAGGCGGTAGCTACCGGATTCAGGGACAGGTGGAGAGTAAATTTTTAACGGCGGGCGGGTCTTACGTAAATGTCGAGCCAACCTTACTTCAGGAGCGGTTCCAAAGTAAAGTTTACCTTTGGCCCGATGCATCGCGGGGGCTCGCGCCACTGTCCAAACGAAACTATCTATATGCTTTTGGGAAGTTAAACGTTGGCTATAAAAAGCTGCGTATTCAACCGAGTCTGGATTATTATCTGGTTAAAAATTATGTTTATTTCGATACAGCCGGAGTTGTTCAGCAGGAGAAGTCGCCCATTAGCATCATAAGGCCGGGCTTGGGGTATCATTTGCAACTGGGCAAGTTTCTTGTAGCCGGACAGGCGTATTATACTGCCAAAGAAGGGCCAGACGTTATACGTATGCCACCGTTCTTCATGAACACCCGTATACAGTATGAGTTTCTGTATGCTAAAGTGCTCTACATCCAAACCGGCATTGACCTGCATTATAAATCGCCTTACTACGGAGATGCATACATGCCCCTTACACAGCAATATCACATCCAGGATCGGCAAAAGGTAGAAGGCTATGTGTTGGCCGATCTCTATGCAAACCTGCGTATAAATCGCACCCGGCTATTCATTAAGTTAACCCATGCCAACCAGGGCATACTTACACCGGGTTATTACGTTGCCCCCGACTTTCTGCCGATGCGACGTGGTTTTGCCTTTGGCGTCGATTGGTATCTGTTCGATTGATTTTTACTGATAACAGGTAAGAGATGACTGTTTCCTGCTTATTCTGTTTAAGTATAGGTTATAAGGGTGCAAGGATATTAGTGATTGACTAAGTCATTATAAGTCAATGTATTAGTATTGATTGGTAGCTTTTGCCGACCCGACAGAGAAGTAAATAACGTTGTTTTTTGCTTTTTAAATTATTTTAAAATACTGTTGGGATTTATTTCGATTAATTAATTAACCTACTTTTTTTGCATGGATCCATTTCAGATTCAAAAAGCTCCCGTCCAATACGACGTAGCGATTGTCGGCTCAGGAGCCGGAGGAGGCATGGCGGCTTATATGCTGGCGAAAGCCGGTGCGAAAGTCGTCTTGCTGGAAGCAGGTGGCTACTTCGATCCAGCCGATCCAAAATACATTACTCAACTGAAATGGCCCTGGGAATCGCCCCGGCGTGGTGCTGGTACAACGCGAGCCTTTGGCGATTTCGATGCAGCCTGGGGTGGATGGGATATTGAAGGCGAACCGTATACGAACGCAAAAGGGTCCGATTTTCAGTGGTTCAGGTCAAGGATGCTGGGAGGTCGAACGAACCACTGGGGGCGTATTTCACTTCGTTTTGCTCCGGACGATTTCCGGCGTAAAAGCATGACGGGGGTTGGTGAAGACTGGCCAATCGGTTACGACGACATCAAGCCCTTCTACGACCGAATCGACCGGATGATCGGCGTTTTTGGTTCCGTCGAAAACATGCCTTCCGAGCCGGATGGTATTTTCCTGCCGGCGCCCAAGCCCCGGTTACACGAATTGATGATTCGGAAAGGAGCTCGTAGTATTGGTATTCCGGTTATTCCGTCCCGGTTGTCTATCCTGACAAAACCGGTTAATAACGAGCGTGGCTCCTGTTTTTATTGTAGCCAGTGTGGCCGTGGCTGCCAGGCGTATGCCGACTTTTCGTCGTCGTCGGTACTGGTAAAACCCGCCATGAAAACCGGCAACGTTACCCTTATTAACGGAGCCATGGTTCGAGAAGTCATTACAGACCCGGCCACCGGTCTTTGTACGGGTGTCAGTTACGTCGACACGCAGACCTTGCAGGAGGTTACGGTGAAGGCTAAATCGGTTGTTCTGGCGGCCAGTGCGGGCGAAACCGCCCGCTTGTTACTCAACTCCAAGTCGAGCCGTTTCCCGACCGGGCTGGCCAACTCCAGTAATGTAGTTGGTAAATACATCAATGACTCTACGGGTGCCAGTCGTTCGGCGTTTGTTCCGGCCCTGATGGACCGCAAACGGTACAATGAAGATGGTGTTGGCGGCATGCACGTCTTTACGCCTTGGTGGCTCGATAACAAAAAGCTGGACTTCCCGCGGGGGTACCACATCGAATACTGGGGCGGCATGGGTATGCCAGCCTACGGATTTGGCTGGGGTATCGAAGCGATGAACGGCATGATTCCGGGTCGCGATGGGAAAATGCATCCTGGTGGCGGATACGGCGCCAGCCTGAAAGACGACTATCGCCGATTCTACGGGGCCTATGTGGGTATGGCCGGTCGGGGAGAGCCGGTACCCCTGGAGAGTAATTATTGCGAAATTGACCCCAATGTGGTTGATAAATACGGTATCCCGGTGCTGCGCTTCAACTACAAATGGTCGGACTATGAAGTGAAGCAGGCCAAGCACATGCAGGAAACCTTCGAAGAGATTATTCACTCGATGGGCGGAATTGCCCTGGGCGATAAACCCAATGCTGCTAATAATTATGGCTTGGCCGCTCCGGGTCAAATAATCCACGAAGTGGGTACCGCCCGTATGGGTAATGACCCGAAAAACTCGGTGCTCAATAAATACCAGCAGGCCCATGATGTGAAAAACCTGTTTGTCGTGGATGCCGCTCCTTTCCCATCGCAGGGCGATAAGAACGTCACATGGACCATTCTGGCCAGTTCCATGCGTACCAGTGAGTATTTAATCGATCAGGTAAAACAGAAAAACATATAACCTTTAACCCGAAAACCAATGAAACGCAGAGATTCCCTAAAAGCCCTGTCGCTCACGGGTTTTGGCCTGGCAGTCAACCCCGTTGAAGCGGCCGTTCCCGCGCCACCAGATGTTAAGCCGCTTAAGATTCCCGGTGGCCGCCAAAAGTTTGAAGCCGAGCGGGATGCGCGCCTGAACGCCGAAAAATTCTTTACCCCTCACGAACTACAGACGGTGACCGTCCTGTCGGACATCATTATTCCGGCCGACGAACGGTCGGGAAGTGCGTCGCAGGCGGGTGTTCCGGCATTTATCGAGTTCATGATGAAAGACCAGCCGAAAAACCAGACGCCTATGCGGGGTGGCATCAAGTGGCTGGATAATACCTGTACCAAACGATACGGCAAACCCTTTGTCCAGTGCACCAAGGCTCAGCAAATCGATATGGTCGAGCAGATCGCCTATCCATCGAAAGCAAAGCCCGATATGACGCAGGGAGCCTCGTTCTTTAGCTTCATGCGTAACATGACGGCTACCGGTTTTTACACTAGTCAGATGGGCATAAAAGACATTGGGTATGTTGGTAACGTACCGAACCAATGGGATGGCGTACCCGCCGATGTTCTGAAGCAATACGGACTTGCCTACGAAGAGCGCGAGTTAACCCAGGGTAAATAAAGTATAGATTTAAGCTTAGGCGCTCTTATGTTTTACATAAGGGCGCTTTTGTTGTTTATGCAAACATGAATTGAATAGAAACGATAGCAATGATTTATGTATAAGGTGTTGAAAATCAATCTATCTATTCTTATGGATAGCCAGAAGTTGATGGTGAAGTCATGCCCGATGATCGCCGGATAGCCCCGTCCGGGCGCGGTATAATACACTTATTAATTACCCCTAAAATACATTTATATGTAAAGTTTAACTTTACTTTAGGTTACAAAAGAAAAGTTTTCGCTAGAGCGGCCTGATGACCAATTGATTAAGTAAATTAGATTAACTTTTTATGAATTCTGTTCGCCCATTCCGCCATTTTTCCTGTACCTTTACATCCCGTAACGACCTAAACAGGTTTCAATCATGGCGGCTACGGGACCAAAATCCGCGAAATATATTTTTGTTACTGGCGGAGTAACTTCATCACTGGGCAAAGGCATTATAGCCTCTTCACTTGCCAAACTGCTTCAATCACGGGGGCTCACGGTTACGATTCAAAAATTCGATCCGTATATTAACATCGACCCCGGTACACTCAATCCTTATGAACATGGCGAATGCTATGTAACAGACGATGGGGCTGAAACAGACCTCGACCTTGGGCATTACGAGCGGTTTCTGAACCGGCCAACTTCACAGGCGAATAACATTACCACGGGACGCATTTATAACAATGTCATCACCCGCGAGCGACGGGGCGATTTTTTGGGGAAAACCGTACAGGTCGTACCGCACATCACCGACGAGATCAAACGAAATATTAAGCTTCTGGGCGAAACGGGCGATTACGACATTGTCATTACCGAAATTGGTGGCTGTGTGGGCGACATTGAGTCGTTGCCTTTTGTGGAAGCTGTACGCCAGTTGAAGTTTGAACTTGGTGAAAAAGATACCCTTGTTGTTCACCTTACACTGGTGCCTTACCTGCAATCGGCCGGGGAGCTTAAGACCAAACCAACCCAGCACTCCGTCCGGATGCTGCTTGAAAATGGCGTTCAGCCGGATATTATTGCCTGCCGTACCGAACATCCGTTGCCCCAGGATATTCGGCGAAAAATAGCTCAGTTCTGTAACGTTCAGGTTAGCTCCGTTATCGAAGCCCTCGATGCCGAAACGATCTATGATGTTCCCCTGCTGATGCAAAAGGAACGGCTCGATCAGCGGGCGCTCTATATGCTCGATCTATACAACGATAAAGATGCCGACCTGGATGCCTGGAAAGGCTTTCTGGGGCGTCTGAAGAATCCGGGTGACACCGTCCGGATTGGTCTTGTCGGGAAATATGTTGAATTGCACGACGCATATAAGTCCATTGCCGAAGCGTTCATTCATGCCGGAGCTACCAATGAATGTAAAGTTCAGCTGGAGTGGATTCAATCCGAAACACTGGTCGATGAACACCACTGTGCTGAGGTACTGAGTGGCTTGGATGGGGTATTGGTAGCGCCCGGTTTTGGGGAGCGGGGCATAGACGGTAAAATCAACGCCGTTCGGTTTGTTCGGGAGCGGGGTATTCCGTTCCTGGGTATCTGCTTGGGTATGCAAATGGCCGTGATCGAGTATGCCCGTAACGTAATGGGTATTCCCGATGCTCATTCTACAGAGATGGAGCCGCATACGCCAAACCCGGTCATCAGCATGATGGAAGAGCAGAAAACGATTACAGACAAAGGGGGAACCATGCGGTTGGGGGCCTATGCCTGTAAGCTCAAGCGGGATTCATTAGCCCATCAGATTTATGGGAAAATGCAGATCAGCGAACGCCACCGGCACCGCTACGAATTCAACAGCGACTTTCAGGAAGCCTTCGAAAAAGCGGGACTTCGCCCAACGGGTATCAATCCGGATACCGGCCTGGTCGAAATCGTTGAATTAAAAGGGCACCCCTGGTTTGTAGGCGTTCAGTTCCACCCGGAGCTGAAAAGCACCGTCATGAACCCTCATCCGCTGTTTGTTCAGTTCGTAAAGGCTGCGCTTGCGTACACTCAGAAAAAACGTACGGCAGATTCTACATCCGATGTAATGACCGCCCGTGTAGAAACCGCCGATGTGGTTGATTAAGCAGCCGGATTGACGTATTTTTGCGCAAAATAGTTAGTAAGTCAGCAGGTCGGATAGTCAGTACATGACTCACGCCAGGATAATACATGCGTCAGTCACCTACTGACTGTCCGACTTGCTGACTTACCGACTTACTAACTTATAAAATGGATCGTAATCAACTTATTGGCATTGTCCTGATTCTGGCGATGCTGGTCGGCTACCAGCTGCTGGTACCGAAACCTGCGCCCGAAAAACAGGCGGCTCAACAAACACAAACAACAAATCCAACAACGGCCTCCGGGGTTGCTGCCCTTGATAAAGGCACGGATAGCACGCGTCAGCAAGCTCCTGACTCTGCTGCGTTAACAGCTCAATTTGGTGATTTTGCCACCGTTGCCACCGGTCAGGCGCGCGATATTGTCATTGAAAATAACGACATCAAAGTAACTTTTACTACCCAGGGCGGGCGCGTGAAAGAGGTTGTATTGAAGAAGTACAAAACCTTCGATCAAAAGCCTCTCGTTTTGATTGATGAGAAAAGCAGCACAACTCTCCTTGAACTCCCGACCAATCGGGGTAAAGTAGATCTACACAAGTTATATTACCAGACAACGGCCCAGAATAGTACGGTGGGTGGTCAGCCACAACAGCTTGTCTTCCGGGCCGAAGTCGCGCCGGGTCAGTCCGTAGAGCAGGTGTATACCATCCCGGCTGAGGGATATGTGCTCGACTATGATCTCAAGCTGAATGGCCTGTCGAATACGGTTGGCAGTGGCGATATCCGGTTTTTCTGGGAAGATAAAATGCGTCAGTACGAAAACGATCTGGCTAACAACCGCCGGGCGGCTACCATCAATTACCTGACGGCCGATGAAGATTTCGAGAAGCTGACCGAAGGCGAAAGCAATCAGGAGGCCACTGCCGAAGAGCCTGTGCAGTGGTTTACCATCAAGCATAAATATTTTTTGTCGGGTTTTGTCGCAAAGAATAGTCCGCTCACAAAGGCGAATTTCAAAGCACTGGTTGATCCCGCCGACAGCAGTGTGGTGAAAACGGCCATCGCTGACGTAACCCTGCCCCTTGCTGATGTAAAAGCAGGAAAAGGGCAGTACAAGTTCTATTACGGACCTAATGACTTCCAACTACTGGGAAGTGTTGCCCCGGAATTCGACCAGAATGTGTACCTGGGGTATTCTGTCCTGAAGCCAATTAACAAGTACTTCTTTGTGCCGGTGTTCAACTTCCTGGAGAAGTTTATCGCTAACTACGGCTTGCTGATCATTGCGCTGGTGGTGTTTGTGAAATTAATCCTAACACCGTTAACCTACAAGTCGTACATCAGTATGGCCAAAATGCGGGTCCTTCAGCCAGAATTGAATGAAATGAAGGAACGCGTTGGTGACGACATGGCGAAGCAACAGTCTGAGCAAATGAAATTGTATCAGGAAGTGGGTGTGAGTCCGCTGAGTGGTTGTGTTCCGGTATTGGCAACCATGCCAATTCTTTTCTCGCTGTTCATGCTCTTTCCAAATTTGATTGAGCTGCGTCAGAAATCGTTCTTATGGGCCAATGATCTTTCAACCTACGATGCGTTCATTACCTTCCCGACGATACCCTTTATTGGCAGTCACCTCAGTCTGTTTACGGTACTGATGACAATTTCGTCGATTGCCTATGCGTATTATAATAACCAGACGACCCCAACGCAACCAGGACCAGTAAACATGAAAGCCATGAGCTACGTATTCCCGCTCATGTTCATGTTCGTATTGAATTCCTACCCGGCTGGTCTGACGTTTTATTACTTTGTATCGAACGTTGTCACGATTGCCCAGCAACAACTGATCCGTCGGTTTGTTGATGAAGATAAGATTAAAGCTGTTCTTGATGAGAACCGACGTAAAAACGCAGCCGGAGAGGGTAAAAAGCCCGGCGGTTTCCAGGCGTTGCTCCAGAAACAGCTTGCCGCTGCCGAAGAGGCCCGTAAGCAGGCCGATGAAGCCCAGCGCCGAGCGAAGTCTAAGAAGTAAGTGATGAATAAACGGTGATTACTGCTTCTATTTATCATCCTTCATTGACAAAAGCAACGCCTTCGCGTTGCTTTTGTGCATTAACCCAATTAACTATGAATGGCAGGTTTCTTTTCCTGATAAAGCTGGTTGTTGTGTTCTGTGGGGTAATCTGCTCCCGGGCGGCTTGGGCACAACTGCCAGCCGATGCGCAGAAACGGTATAAAGCGGCACTGGAACTGGTACGGACCGGCGACTATGAACGCGCCAAATCCGACTTGAATGTATTGATTCAGCAGCGTGGACCGTTGGCTCCCTATGCCTCCTATCATTATGCGATTGCCGCGTTCCGGCAGCGAAAGTTTCCGCAGTCCCGTGCTATGCTCAGGCAGTTGATAGAGCAATATCCGGATTGGCAGAAGATGGATGATGCCAACTACCTTCTGGCGGCCAATTGCATGGAACTTGGCCAGTATGAAGAGGCAATGACAGCTTTACAGGCCATCAATGACGCTGAACTCCGCTCTGACGTTACCAAACTTGAACAGAATTTTATCCCGCGTATTACCGATCTGACCCGGCTGAAGGCCCTGAATCAGTCTTTTCCTGCTGACCGTTTTATTGGTCTGGCCTTAATTGACCTGATTCAGCGAACGGCCACGGATAAGGATGATCTTGAACTATCCGACCGATTAACAAACCGGTTTGGGGTTCCGGTCGTAACGGCTACCCAGCCAACGGCAACGACGATTCAGGGGGGCGGCTCGCGTCCGGTTACACCTATTTCGCCGAATGGACGAAACACCCGTCCGAAGGGATATTATAATGTGGCGGTGATGTTCCCCTTTCGGGTCGATGAGTTTAATGCCGATAAACGGGCAAGAGCCAATCAGTACGTTTATGAGCTGTATAATGGCATTAAGCTGGCAAAAGCCCGATTGCAGGAAGAGGGAATCAGCATCAACCTGTTTGCCTATGACCTGGATAATGATGCCAATAAAGCGCTTGAGTTAGTCAATAGTCCGGCCTTTGCGCAAACAGATCTGATTATTGGTCCCCTCTATCTGGAACCCAACCGGATTGCGTTGGCATACGCTAATCAGCATAATATTTTGTTACTGAATCCAATAGCGACCAGTAGCGAGTTGATCACAGACCAGCCGATGTCTTTTCTGGCGCAGCCTTCCATGAATCAGCAGGCGCGTAAAGTAGCTGATCTGGTGCGTACTTTAAATACGGCTCGCCGGGCCGCCATTTATTTTGGCGCAACGCGTAAGGACTCTTTGCTGGCGGCTGCGTATCAGGCTGAACTCAAGCGGCAGAATTATCAGGTCGTTGATTTTCGTAAACTGAAAGGTTCTGCGCAGCAAATGGCCGACGCCATGCAGTTTTCCGGTGCGACGACGGCAACGCGTTCCACTAATCCAATTACTTCACCGTTTTCCAGTTCGTCCGTTGAGCATGTGTTCTTTTCCAGTTCTAATGAGGATGATGGTGTTCGGATGCTAGACGCATTGAGTCGCCGACGAGTAAGTGCTCCTTTAATTTCAACGGCCTCCGCTTTCGATTTGTATAAAGTTCCTGTCTCGACCTTTACCCGGCGGGAACTGTATTTGTTATACCCCGATTTTATGGACAAAAGTCGGGAGTCCGTCCTGGATTTTCAGGAAGAGTACTTAGCCAAACGGAATACAATTCCATCGGTTTATGCCTGTGAAGGGTATGACATGATGCTGTTCTTTGGTCGTCAACTGGCGAAGAACGGCCTTCAACTCCGGGATCGAAGTACGCTGATCTCCGATACCGACGATTACCTGCTCTCAGGGTTTGATTATACACAAAGTAATGACAATCAAATTGTACCCATCGTAAAATACGAAGACGGGCGGTTTGTGAAAATTAATGAGTGAGTAAGCGGAGGAATGAAGCTTATTCGGTCTTGCAACAAAATGACAACGAGCGAACAACTGTTTGAGAAAGCGAAGACGCTGATTCCCGGTGGGGTAAACTCACCCGTCCGGGCGTTTCGGTCTGTGGGTGGGTCACCCATTTTTATCAAGTCGGCTAAGGGACCTTACATCGTGGATGAGGATGGCCGGCAGTATATTGAACTGATTAATTCCTGGGGCCCCATGATCTTGGGCCACGCTTTTGAGCCCGTCGAGAAAGCCGTTCGCGACGCCATTCAGAATTCATTTTCGTTTGGAGCTCCCACCCGAAAAGAAGTCGAAATGGCCGAGTTGATCACGGCTATGGTGCCCTCGGTACAAAAGGTCAGGATGGTTAATTCCGGTACCGAAGCTACCATGGCGGCTATCCGCGTGGCGCGTGGATTTACCGGCCGGGAGAAACTAATCAAGTTTGAAGGGTGCTACCACGGGCACGGCGATTCGTTTTTGATCGCTGCCGGAAGCGGTGCCATGACCATGGGTATTCCCGATAGTCCGGGCGTGACCAAAGCAACGGCTGCCGATACCCTGACCGCGCCGTACAATGACCTGGCGGCCGTTGAAGCGTTGCTGGATAATAATCACAACCAGGTAGCCGCTATCATTCTGGAGCCGGTGGTTGGGAATATGGGCTGTGTATTACCCGAACCGGGTTTTCTGGAAGGAATACGCTCGTTATGCGATAAACATGGCGTTGTCCTGATCTTCGACGAAGTGATGACCGGTTTCCGGCTTGCCAAAGGGGGCGCTCAGGAACGCTTCGGCATCACACCCGACCTTACCACTATGGGGAAAATTATTGGTGGCGGTATGCCCGTTGGTGCCTATGGCGGGCGGGCGGATATAATGGATATGGTTGCCCCGGCGGGTCCGGTATACCAGGCGGGCACGTTATCCGGCAATCCGATTGCCATGTCGGCGGGGCTGGCCATGCTTCATCACCTGAATGAGCACCCTGATGTGTACAGCCGTTTGGAAGAGATTGGTAAAAAGCTGACTGATGGTTTCCGGGCCGGATTGCAAAAGGCGGGCCTGTCGTATACCATCAATCACATTGGGTCTATGTTTACGCTGTTCATGACCGATCGTTCGGTAAGCAACTTTACAGATGCCAAAACGTGTGACGTTGCTCTTTTTGGTCGTTATTTCCATGCGATGCTAAAGCGAGGTGTATACCTGGCTCCGTCCCAGTTCGAGAGCCTGTTTCTATCCGTTGCTCTCACCGATGAACTGGTCGATCAGGTTATCCAGGCCAATGAAGAAAGTTTGCTGGAAATGATGAACGAGTAAAGTCAATGTACTATTCCATTATCATCCCTATTTTTAACCGTCCGGGTGAGCTGCGTGAACTACTCGTAAGCTTGACCAAACAGACGTATAAAAATTTTGAGGTGCTGGTTATTGAAGATGGATCAACCAACAGGTCGGACGGGGTCGTAGCTGACTTCGCCGACCAGTTGGCTATCCGTTATTTTTTTAAAGAAAACTCCGGCCAGGGATTTACCCGGAATTATGGTTTTGAACGGGCCAGGGGGGATTACTTCGTTATCTTCGACTCGGACGCCCTTGTTCCCCCGCACTATTTTTCGGTAGTTGATCAGCAGTTGACATCGGATTGGCTCGACGCTTACGGTGGCCCGGACGCGGCTCACCCCGACTTCACACCCATTCAGAAAGCCATCAGTTACTCCATGACGTCGCCTTTCACGACGGGAGGAATTCGGGGCAGCAAAAAGAACCTGGGCGGAACCTACCATCCCCGCAGCTTCAACATGGGGCTTTCCCGAACCGTTTGGGAAACCAATGGCGGCTATAAACTAAGCCGGATGGGGGAGGATATTGAATTTGCTATTCGGATTATTGAAAATGGCTTTCGCACCGGTCTGATTCCCAATGCGTTCATTTATCACAAGCGCCGAACCAATTTTGGACAGTTTTTTCGCCAGTTACGGTTCTTTGGTCGCGCCCGCATCAATATATCCCGGTATTATCCGGCCGAGTTAAAGCTCGTTCATGCCTTTCCGGCGCTCTTTACGCTGTTCGTTTACTCCGTACCCATCTGGGCATTTCTCAGTTCAGTACTCTTTTCGCTGGCAGTGGGTATATTGGTCCTGTTTTCGGTCCTGATTTTTGTGGATGCTACCCGTAAGGAAAAAAGCCTGAAGGTAGGTCTGTTGAGTATTGTAGCCGCTTTTGTTCAGCTGATCGGCTACGGAACCGGTTTTTTGAGCGAAGGCTGGAAACGATGGAAAGAGCCCAAAGAATTCCGCGAAACGGGAGCTACCCTCGAATATCCATCCTGAGCCGCGTTTTTAGTGCAATTATATACCCGGAATCAACGAAATTAACCGCCGGAACGTTACTTACTTAAACCCCTCTGTCACTCTATAGTCTATGGCAAAACTCGCTAAGCCACCTGGTCAACGATTGGTAAAACGCATGAGTACCCGAACCAAAGGCCTGATAGTGGCCCCCCTGGGTCTGCTTCTGCTTAGCGTGGGCCTGTGTGTATTAAGTGAAGCTGCGGAGGCAAAACACGGGGGGGCTCCCTTTCGGCAATGGTTTTTATGGGGGGCCTACAGCCTGGTGTTGATCAATGGGGGATTACTGCTGTTCGGGCAGGCTATTCGTTACCGTGCACAGCTGGATTATCGTCGGTTTGTGCGTCGCGAACTTAAAAAGCGTGATCGCGACTGGGAGCGCTTTCGCCCCAAAAGAAAAGCCTCACCGGGTAAGGGCGAGGCTACTAAATAAGGATTGTCTGGTTTTAACCGACTTTGTATTCGTTAGGCTGCTTTTTTCTCAGCAAACGATGCCTTGATGGCTTCTACGTCTACGTTTTTGATGGTTGGCTTACGCAGCAGTTGTTTGATCGCGTTGGTCTTGTTATTGGCGATAGCGCGGTTCCGGCGAGCCTTCCGCTTTAATTCTGTTACTCCCATGATTGTATCTTTTTACGTGTCAGTTCAAAATCAGACCGCAAAAGTACGCTTTTTTTAGAGAGAATTATACAATTGTGCGCTTTTTTTGTCGTCTACCTGTCGTCTTTTGCCGACCGTACTTTGGGATTTCCGTGATCCTGACAAGCGTCTATCGACAGGATTGCAGGATGTGTTCTAACAATTTCCTGCAATCCTGTAGTCCTGTCTATTATTTTTGCACTATGCAAAAACCAACCTTGCCGAAAGGCACCCGTGACTTTGGGCCGGAGCAGATGCGTAAACGGCTTTTTATTTTTGATACGATTCGTCAGACATTTCAACGATTTGGATTTCATCCTATAGAGACCCCTTCTATGGAAAACCTGTCGACCCTGACGGGTAAGTACGGGGATGAAGGTGATCAACTCCTCTTTAAAATACTGAATTCCGGCGATTTTGCTGCGGGAATTACTGAACTCGATCTGGCCACCGGATCGAAAAAACTAACCCCTAAAATTGCCGAGAAGGGACTGCGCTACGACCTTACCGTACCTTTTGCCCGGTATGTAGTGATGAATCGTAATTCGCTGACGTTGCCCTTTAAACGTTACCAGATGCAGCCCGTTTGGCGGGCCGATCGCCCGCAAAAAGGACGCTACCGTGAATTTTACCAGTGTGATGCCGATGTGGTGGGTACGGATTCGCTTCTTTGTGAAGCCGAAATCGTGCTGATGATTCATGAGGTATTCAGAAATCTGAACATTCAGGACTTTACGCTAAAAGTCAACAACCGGAAAATTCTGGCAGGCATTGCTGAGGTTATTGGGGCGCCGGGTCAGGAAAGTACTTTAAGCGTGGCCATCGATAAACTGGATAAGATCGGAAAAGAGAAAGTGCTGGATGAACTCCGGGAGCGGGGATTTGCGGAAGAGACCATCGTGAGTCTGGAGCCATTGTTTCAATTCGGCTCTGTTACCCCTGGACAGCTGCTCGATCAGTTAAAAGATTGGCTTTCGGCTTCCCATACCGCTCGTCAGGGCATTGCTGAACTGGAAGAAATGCTTCTTTTAGCCGATCAATATGGATTGCCTGATTCCGGGGTGGAAATTGATCCGACACTGGCGCGTGGACTGTCGTATTACACGGGTGCCATCTTTGAAGTGAAAGCCAATGGGGTTTCCATTGGTAGTGTGAGCGGGGGAGGCCGGTATGATAATTTAACCGGTGCTTTTGGCATGCCGGGTTTGTCGGGTGTAGGGATCTCGTTTGGCGTAGACCGGATTTACGATGTGATGGAGGAGTTGACTCTTTTCCCGGCCGATGCCGGTCAGGGAACGCAGGTGCTGATCGTGCCCTTCGATAAAGATGCCCGTTCGGTAGCGTTGCCCTTGTTGAAGCAACTTCGGACAGCCACAATTGCCGCCGAGATGTATCCTGATCTATCGAAAGTGAAGAAGATGCTCGATTACGCCAATGCAAAAAATATTCCTTTTGTTGTGCTAATTGGCTCGGAAGAAGTGCAGACGGGTATGCTGACACTCAAAAATATGGTGACGGGCGAACAGGTCAAGGTCAATAAGGAGGACTTGCTGCAACGAGTCCGGTAAGGATCAGGCCGCAAACGATTGAATGAAAAGGTCCAGCGCGTCAAATCCGTTGGGCCTTTTTAATTGGTAGATGCTGGCATGCTGAGCAATTGACAGCGAATCCCGGAAATGCGTCTGTAAAAACTGACCCGTCAGAAGTTGAACCGGGAGTGGAAAATGTTTGAGCAGTTCGACCGGTGCCCTAAGGGGTTTGATCGGCTCATTCGGTCGGCGAGCATTCGGCGGATACAGGAGCGTAATGCGGTCTAGGGGGACAGGGTTTCGGGGAAAATCGGCTAAAGGCTGCGTTACCAGAAATTTGGTAGCTCCTTCAAAGGACGGCTCCAGCTTTGACTCATCGATGTTCAGCCCATCCACCGTATTCTTCCAGATTTTGTACTGGGCAAATGCCGGGATGACAAACGGCCTGTTATCGAGTAGTTGAATGGCGACCAGATCATCTGTCAGCACAGTATGACCGGCTCTCCCAAAGGCAGCAGCTGTCGTTGATTTACCCGCGCCGGGTACGCCCACAAATACTGATGCTGTTGCGCCCACTTGTACGGCACTCCCATGGAGCAGAAACAGGCCCCGCTGGTAGAGGAGTAAGCCAACAACTTCACTCAGCATAAATAGCCGCAGCGTGCCTTCATCGGCGCCTAGATTCTGATAGATAATTTCGTTTCCGGCGGAGACCTTGAATTTGGCAATGCCGGGCCAGTTCAGAAGCAGACTTGTTGCTGTTTTACCGAATCCAGCTCGTATACCCCGGCGGTGCACACGGGTTGGTCGATCGGCTTTATCGGGGATTATTGCTTCGGTTAATCGAACGTCGGTTTTTGCGGTTGACTCTTGCAGAACGTCCGTGAAATCAAGCCCGGTTTCAAGGGTCAGGCCAAAGGCCAGGTATTTTTTCATTGTAACGCAGCTACCCTACGCTTTTGGTCCGGGTGTCCAAAAGTAAGGAAAATACCAGCCTTGTCGATAACCAGTCCGAAAAGTGGTTTTAAGGTAGGAGAGGACTCTGGGTTAATTCACCTTCTTCGCCGATGCTTTTTTACCCGTGTCAGCGGGTGTTTTTGTCGACGTTTTCGTGCGTCCACCCGACCCATCCGGTGATGTTGACCGGTTTTTCGCTGTTGTGGGGGGGACGTACATGTATGCCCGGGAAGCACCTTCGTCGGCAATTGTCATGCTGGCTGGATCAGATGCCGTTGTTCGTTTGCCTTCCGTCAGGTAACCCGTTCCGGTAGAAGCCGTTGAGCCCCCACTGCGCCCACCCGTTGTTGACTGCGCCTGGCTGGTTATGGCGACGCTAAGAAATGCAAGCAGCGCAATGGTTGAGACTGTCGTTTTCATAGGTTGAGGTCGTTTGTGTTGTTCCGTACCGGCCTTATGACAAGGCCGGTACGGAAGCTTACGATTGCTTAATCAATTTTCTTATCGATGGCGTTGATGCGATCCATATGCTTTTGCAGCGTAGGCAGAGTCTTTGTGGCAAACTCCTTAACCGCCGGGTTCGTCTTTTCGTCGTCGGCGGCTTTTTTAAACAGATCGATGTCCTCTTTGTGGTCATCAACCATCATGCTTACGTACTTTTTGTCGAACTCTGCGCCGGTCAGTTTGGCGAGGTCATTTACATGCTTCTGTTCGTCTTCACCCAAGGTAGTGGGCAATGTGATGTTTTGCGTAGCCGCGATAGTTTTTAACTCGTCATTTGCTTTCGAGTGGTCGGCTACCATCATAGCACCAAACTCCTTCACATCCTGGCTCTGGGCTTTTTCTTGTGCCAGACGACCCAGTTCAACCTCCATCATGCCACCATTCGCGGCTTTTACGGCAAACTCGTTGCTTTCTTCGGTCTGACCGGTTCCCGCATCTTCTTTGGCATCGTTGGCGTTTTCTGCGTTCTCAACGCTGTCTTCACTTTCTTTTTTCTTGTCGCTGCATGCCTGAAAACTCAGGGTGCTGATCGCGAGTAGTACAACCAGGCTTATCTTTTTCATAACGTTATTGTTAAGTAATGAACTAGTACTACAAACGTTTTTAAGCCCGTTAGGTTTTAAGGTATGTAAATGAAGGCGAACTTTTGGACAAAATTCTTAGTTTATCGGACATATTTCTTATGTTTGTTACATGGTAATTCCAGATCGTATAGCGCTTGTATTTTCTGCTCTAAAGGGGGTTCCCGCCACGCGTTTCTTTGAAATTGCTGAACTAACGGGTTATAAGCGAGAGCAGTTGGCGGAAGTCTTCGATACATCGCTCAAAACTTTTCAGCGGTACGAACGCGAAAAAAAAAGTCTTAATCCGCAGGACAGCGAGAAAGTGCTTAAAATCATGGCCCTGTTCCAGACCGGCGAATCCGTTTTTGGTTCTGCCGATTCCTTTCGGCGCTGGATGGACAAACCCGCCTATGGCTTAGGTAACCAGGTCCCATTCGATTTACTGCACACCTCCGGGGGAATCGACTTGGTAATGGATGAGGTCACCCGGATTGAATACGGCGACCTGGCCTGATTGTACTAACGGATTTCCTGTTTGATGCTTGTTTACCGAATTACGAAAGCTGTTTACGCGGATCGCCTGGTTGCATCGGGCGGAGCCGCACGCTGGAATAGCCGCGGCCAGTTTGTTATCTATACCGCTGGAACCCGGGCGCTGGCCTGCCTTGAGAACGTCGTTCACCGCTCCAGCGAAGGCCTCATGGACAACTTCCGGGTAATGGTCATCAACGTACCGGACAACCTGTCTATGGATACAGTGGATAGGAAACTGTTGCCCGAGAACTGGTCTGATTACTGGCAATATGGCGTTTGTCAGCAACTGGGAGGGGAGTGGCTCGAAAAAAGACAGGCCGCTGTTCTGCGTGTCCCCTCTGCAATTATTCCCGACGAGTCGAACTACCTTCTAAACCCGGCACATCCTGATTTTTCCCGTATCACCTTAGTGAGTACCGAGCCATTTTCCTTTGACCCACGCCTAAAATCCTGACAGCTATAGTACTCTACTGGAGTAGTAAGTGCGGGTATGATTATAGCTTGTGTTTTAGTTGAAATAGAATTGTATTTCATTTAGATGATTGTGCCGGTTGAGGGGTTCATTTTACGTTCTTGATACTAGGATTATATCGGGTATTTCAGGCCGCTTAGGCGCGTTTTTACGGGTTTACTTCTCTTTTCTCCTGAAAATTTTGTATATTTGTCTATAGAGCGGTTCACGCGTAGTGTGTGAGCCGGAATAGTAATTTTCTGCGAAACTCCTTTGGCACATGGCGGACGAAACTCCCGACCTCGAATCTCCCAGTAATATCATTCCTATCAACATTGAAGACGAGATGCGTGGTGCCTACATTGATTATTCAATGTCGGTTATCATTTCTCGTGCCTTGCCCGATGTGCGTGACGGTCTAAAGCCTGTGCACCGCCGGGTATTGTTCGGAATGGCTGAACTGGGGGTCAATTACAACAAACCACATAAGAAATCCGCCCGTATCGTTGGTGAAGTGTTGGGTAAATACCACCCGCACGGCGATTCATCGGTGTATGATACCATGGTCCGAATGGCCCAGGACTGGTCATTACGCTATCCGCTTGTTGATGGACAGGGAAACTTTGGCTCAATCGATGGCGACTCACCCGCTGCCATGCGTTACACCGAAGCGCGTCTGAAACGAATAGCCGACGAACTGCTGACCGATATTTACAAGGAGACGGTTGATTTTCAGGGAAACTTCGATGATTCTCTACAGGAGCCAACCGTCATGCCGGCCAAACTGCCGAACCTGTTATTGAATGGGTCGTCGGGTATTGCCGTTGGTATGGCCACCAATATGGCTCCGCACAACCTGACGGAAGTTGTAGATGGTATTCTGGCTTACCTGGAAAACAGTGAGATCAGCATTGAGGAACTGATGCAGTTTGTCAAAGCGCCTGATTTCCCGACCGGCGCGACTATCTACGGGATGGAAGGTGTTAAGTCGGCTTTCAAGACCGGCCGTGGACGCGTTGTTATGCGGGCTCACGCCACGATTGAAGAGAACCGGGGCAAAACCCAGATCATCGTCACGGACGTTCCGTACATGGTCAATAAAGCGGTAATGCTCGAAAAAACGGCCGAACTGATCAACGATAAGAAGATCGAAGGCATTATGGCCTTCCGGGACGAGTCTGACCGCGACGGCCTGCGTGTGGTGTATGATCTCCGGAAGGATGCCATCCCTAATGTCGTTCTGAATAACCTGTACAAGCATACCGCGCTTCAATCGTCATTCAGTATCAACAACGTCGCCCTGGTGAAGGGACGTCCAATGATGCTGAATCTGAAGGATATGATGAAGTATTACGTCGAGCACCGGTTCGAAGTAATTACCCGTCGGACGCAGTACGAACTTCGCGAAGCCGAGAAACGCGCGCATATTCTGGAAGGGCTGTTAATTGCGCTGGATAATATCGATGCGGTTATCGAACTGATCCGCTCGTCACGTGATCCGGAAGTGGCTCGTACGGGGCTGATGGAGCGCTTTAGTCTGAGCGATCTTCAGGCGAAAGCGATTCTGGAAATGCGTCTGCAACGGCTGACCGGTCTGGAGCGGGATAAGTTACAGGCCGAGTACGATGAACTGATGACTGAAATTGCTGATCTGAAAGAGATTTTGGCCAGCGAGGAGCGAAAACGCCAGGTTATCAAAGAAGAACTGACTGATATTCGTGCCCGTTACGGGGATGAGCGCCGGACTGAAATCAATCCCCTTGGTGATGGTAACATCAGTGATCTTTCCCTGATTGCCGATGAGGATATGGTCATCACCATTTCGCACGAAGGTTATATCAAACGAACACCAACGACGGAGTACCGGTCGCAGGGTCGGGGAGGAGTAGGGGCGAAGGCGGCTTCCACGAAAGAAGAAGACTTCACCGAACACCTCTTTACCGCTACCATGCACAACACCCTGCTGGCGTTTACCCAGAAGGGACGGATGTACTGGCTGCCGGTTTACGAACTTCCCGAAGGGTCACGGATATCGAAAGGTCGGCCACTGGCTAATTTTATTAACATCGAGTCAGACGATAAAGTCAGGGCCGTCATCAACGTGACCGACCTTAAAAACGAGGACTACATCAACAATAATTACATTGTGATGTGTACGCGGAAAGGCACTATCAAGAAAACGATGCTGGAGGCCTACTCCCGCCCTCGCCAGAACGGAATCATTGCCATTACAATTGATGAGGATGATCAACTGCTGGGCGTTTGCATGACCAACGGCGACAACGACATTGTCATTGCGTCGAGTGCGGGCAAAGCGGTTCGTTTTCACGAAAGCCGGGTGCGTCCTATGGGTCGTACGGCTGCTGGTGTGCGGGGTATCTCCCTGGACGAGGAGGACGCCACCGATCATGTCATCGGAATGGTGTGTATTTCGTCTCAGGACGCTCAATTACTGGTTGTTTCCCAAAATGGATACGGCAAACGGTCGGATATCGATGGGTACCGCATTACGAATCGGGGTGCTAAAGGCGTTGGTACCTTGAAAGTGACCGAGAAAGTAGGTCGGCTGGTCGCGGTACTTGACGTAGCCGATAACGACGATTTAATGATTATTAATAAATCGGGTATTGCTATCCGGACACCCGTTGATGCCATCAATGTGATTGGTCGTAACACACAGGGTGTACGATTAATCAAGCTCAATGAAGGCGATGAAATCTCATCGGTGACAAAAATCAAGCGGGAGGAGGGCGAGGAGATAGCTCCTGTTGAACCCGAAGCCGCCGTGGAAGAATAGTCTGTATTGATGCGTTGTTTTGAGCCGCCTGTGCTGATTGGATAATCAGTCAGGCGGCTCAAACAATTTCAGATAGGTCATGCTTATACAGACAGAATCCGTAATTTCGTTCTTTAAAAGAAAACACAACCCCAGTTTACCCATGAAACAAGTTTTTGTAATCGCCGTCGCGTGTCTCCTCTCACTAGGTGTACGCGCCCAGCAGGCAGCCGGAGACGCGCTTGCTATGGAAGCATTTAAAAAAGAGAAGGAGAAAAGTGATAAGGATATTACCGATGCCAAAGCGGCTGCTAAAGCCAGCACCTGGATGGATCGGGCTAAAACGTACCAGAATATCGCTTCTCAGGGACAGATGAAAATTGATTCTGCAGCCGCTACGATTGCCTATGATGCTTTCAAAAAGGTTGTTGAGTTAGACAAGGACAAAAAAGGTGGTCCGGGCAAATTGGCAAAAGAGGCAGAGGAAGCGTTAAAGGCCCCGCTTATGGCTACTGCTTTTATGCAGCAGGGTGTTGCCAAGTTCCAGGCCAAGAACTATGCGGATGCCATGAAGTCCATGTCGATCGCCGGCGATATCAATCCCAAGGATACACTGGCACCCTTGTACACGGCTATCGCTGCGCAGCAGATCCGGGATAATGCAACGGCTAAAACCCAACTGGAAAAATACATCAGCAGTGGAGGTAAGGATGCAACCATTTATGGTTCGCTGGCGATGCTGTACCGCGCCGATAATGAGATTGACAAGGCATTGACTGCTTTGGACAAAGGGATTGCCCTGGCACCGGCTAATAAAGATCTGGCTAATGAAAAGATCAATATTATGCTGTCTACGAACCGGATGGACGAAGCCATCAGTGGGATGAAAGCGATGGTTGAAAAAGATCCTAACAACGTACAGAATCTGGTCAACCTCTCAATTGTGTATAATAACATCGCCAACAAGTCTTCTGAGGAAATTCGGAAACTGGAAGGAGATAGCAAAAAGGGTGGTAATACCGCTAAGCAGTTAGCCGATGCGAAAAGCATCATCGACGCCTATAACGGCGAAATAGCCCGTCTACAAGCGTCGATCAAGAAGTCGCCCAAGCCGGAGTTGAAACGTCAGCTAACAGATGTGCAGAAGCGCTTAGCAGAGCAAAAGACAGAAGTGGCCAAACTGGAAGCTGAGGCTAAAGAAGCTGCCGCAAGCGCTAGTGCAGCAGCAGACGGAGCGAAGCGGTTAGCCGAGTTGAAACAGGCGCAGCAAGAGAATAAGAACCAGGAAAAGCTGTATCTGGACAAGGCGCTGGCCATTGACCCGAACAACTATGATGCTAACTTCAATACGGCCGTTTACCTGTTCAACGAAGCTGTTGAGATGAAGCGTGGAGTTGACCGGATGGATATGGCGGAGTACAACAAAAATGGTAAGGAGTTGGACGGTAAAGTTTGCGGTAAATTCAAGCAGTCGTTACCGTACTTCACAAAAGCTAAATCAATTAAAGATGAGGCTGACGTGAATGAAAACCTGACCAACCTTCAGAATATCCTGAAGCAGTACGAAGAGAAGAAGATTACCTGCATCGAGCCTGCTAAATAGAACCAGCGGTAATCGTAAGAGGATAGGGTCGGTATCGAAAGGTGCCGACCCTATTTAATAAACACTTTACTTAACATAATATAAATTATATAACAAATAAGATAGGGTAATCCACAGACTTATTAACACGTTATCCACGTGGAACACTAAAGTATTGCTTTACAGGGAGTTAGGTAATAATTATAGCAAAAATGGCCTTATTGTGCTTTAAAGAGCCATTTTCAGATAAATACATAAAGGTATAAGGAGCAGATTTGCGTAGAAAACACTTTATAAATGGCGCGCCAAATCAATGCTGCATGACCTATAAATGGTGATAATTTAAAACTGTGACCGTTGGGAGTTTAATCAACTTATTGGTTAAAAATATTGGTTCTACCTCTACCAGATAATTTCTCCCAAGACAACTTATAGCCTAAGCTATTACCGTTTATCTTATCTAACCATGAGACATTTTTCAGACTATTGGTGCAACTGATCTTTTCATTTAACTCCCGATCATGCTGCTGGCTCAAATTGTTTGAGTAAGAACCAAAATAGATACAGTAACAAACTCCAGGCTTTGTGCTAACTAAGAAAAGGCATCCAGGTTTTGAGCGGACACCCCTTCGTAAATGATTGCTCTCACTGAAGGATTGTGGTCCAACTTGCTTAAAGGAAAGCAAAGAAAGTCTCGTACAAAGCGGACCAACTACAAATCCTTTGATTCGATATCGACGCGATTAAGCGGTTGGTGTGTACTCACGAAACGACCCATCTGTATAAAATATAAGTATCCGCTCTACCTTTTTCTCCGTCTTATCAGAGTTAAGAATTCCGGCGGGTTGAGCGTCCAAAGAGCTGGTTTCTGGTTGTACGGGTAGACTTACCGGGGGTATTTCTGTACGCTGGCTACGAACACCCGGCGATTGAGGTTGAAAGGAAGACGCTCCCGTATTAACAAATCGATCCGCTCGTTCAACAGAGGGAGGTCTACCCACAGAGCGATTTGTTGCGAACCCTGCTCCTGCTGAGATTGCCACCTGATTACTACTTTGTCCTTCTTCTTCCATGATCCATTCATAGCCTAGTTCAGGAAAGCGACGGATTATCTTTTGAATAATATCAAAGCTGGGTCTGTTACGGCCAGATAAAATATGAGATATACTGGATCGTTGTACACCTATTTCATCGGCGAAATAAGAAGGTGTTAGATTCTTATCGATTAATATCTGTTTAATCTTGTCATTAATCGTCAGCATGATCAAGTCCTTTATTAATTAAATGGCTATGTGTTACAAATATAAATAATTAATTAATAGTTAGTGTTTTGTAAATAGATTATTTACAAAATAAAAATAGCCACATCTGTAAAATGTGGCTATGTAAATTATATAACAATGTAACTAATGGAATGTAAATAGCTTTAAGTTGGCTACTGGATTACATTATTAAACAGATACGTTATTTTCCCGGAGTGCGTCGTTTAAGGAAGTTTTTAAATCTGTAGATGGTTTACGCTGGCCAATAATTATTGCACAAGGGACGTGGTACTCTCCAGCCGGGAACTGTTTAGCATAACTACCAGGTATAACGACAGAGTTAGCAGGAACAAAGCCTTTGTATTCGACAGGATTCTCTCCTGTAACATCAATAATTTTTGATGAACCGGTAATGGTAACACCAGCACCTAGTACAGCTCGTTTCCCAATGTGTGCACCTTCTACCACAATGCAGCGGGAACCAATAAAAGCCCCATCCTCAATAATTACAGGAGCTGCCTGGGGCGGCTCCAACACTCCGCCAATACCAACACCACCACTTAAGTGAACATCTTTGCCAATTTGAGCGCAACTTCCAACCGTAGCCCAGGTGTCAACCATTGTTCGTTCATCAACATAGGCACCAATGTTGACATAAGATGGCATTAGTATAACGCCGGGGGCCTGGTACGAACCAAAACGAGCTACGGCGGGTGGCACTGCTCTGACTTTGGCATTGGCAAAATTCGATTTTAAAGGAATTTTGTCGTTAAATGTGAAGATCCCCACCTCCTCAGCTTTCATTTGTTGACTGACAAAGTACAGTAAGATTGCTTTTTTTACCCATTCATTAACGGTCCAGCTTCCCTCCTCATCAGTGGGTGGTGTAGCAACCCGGAGCTCCCCCCTATCTAATTGATTTATTACGTCTTTGATCAGGCTGATTGATTCTGTCTTAGTTAATAACTCACGATTAGACCAGATTTCTTCGATTTCGTTAATCATTTAATTAAAGTAAAGGTTTATAGATAAGGACATAACTATCTGAATATCATCACTATTTTTTTTTAGTCAGAATTTTCTATTGTTATATAACAATATTATATAGATATCTCTTTTTGTTTTTTCAAAGGTAACACTAACACCTGTATAGTTGAAATATATGCCTTAAATAATTTGATTCCCGACAACCAGGCAATCCTAACTATTGGGTAAGTATTGATTAAGTTGCCGCAATTGTATAATTAACCTTATCCATTATTATCGATTAAGGAATCATTGGGTGTTCAAAAGCGCTTTCGTTGCATAATTTGCCTTTTAAGGAGAACCCGGATGACTCAAGCAGGTTAGACAAGAGATAGCCGAACGAGCTGGGTGTGCAGGAAGTTCTCTAAACTGCTTTGTAAACGGTACTGAGACTGTCGACCCCTATTGTCGGTAGAGGCTGGACCTATGCCGGGATTTACAAGGGACAGTGGCTCGCTCATTTCGATACCGATGTCATTATACCGTTACAGCTTATTCGATCGCTATGGCAGGATATCATGTTTATTTAAAAATTAATATGGAGTGTTATGTAGAACATAAGGTCAATTCTTGTCATAGATTGATTCTACTCCTCATTGAGGTGCACATATCGTACCAATTTTTACTCCGCCTACTATAGGTAGCCTTGTGAGGTTGAGTAGCAAAAAATTAAGCCATGAATGATAACACAGGTGAATTGCATAACGGTTGAAAAATATAAAACATCCTGCTAAACCATCAAAACCATTGAAAAACACTAAGTGGTCGTATACTGCGTACAGGATAATGAAATAAGATTAGATTTATTAGTGTTCTGCCTGAATATCTAATCACTGTCAAATTAATTAAGCTCCTAGATGGTTAAGAAACGTTTGTTAATCAATTAGAATGCAATAAGATAAACCTAACTAATGAGCTATGAGGAGATAATAACGTCTACCCTATTGCTATAAATTCATCTAAGCATAAATACTAATTCAATTATATAAACAGCATTTGCTAATAAAAGCTTATTTTAGTAAAAAAAACAATTACAATTAGCATTTAGCAGAAAAATTAGTAAATACTAACGAAAATACTAAATATATTAGTAAAAAATACTAAAAATACTACTATTATTAGCAATTAGCATTGAATTTGCTAAATATCCTCTCTCTTTTTTACTAAACCTTCTGCTTATGATCTGTTCTCTCTGTTTTAGTATATTGTTTAATTGCCTAACAAGCCTTATTAATCCGTATATTTGACCCCGAAAACAAACCAATTTTCTCTGTACATGGAAAAAATACGCGTTGCTATTAACGGCTTTGGCCGTATTGGGCGGTTATCGTTCAGACAACTACTAGAAAAAGAAAACATCGAAGTAGTTGCGATCAATGACCTAACCGATAATGCGACATTAGCGCATTTGCTTAAATACGATTCTGTTCACGGCAAATTCTCCGGGACAGTTGCCTCTGATGGCGATAGCCTAACCGTAAATGGTATCAGAATTAATGCATATGCTGAACGTGATCCGAAAAATCTACCCTGGAGTGATTTAAAGATTGATGTTGTTCTGGAATCTACCGGACGGTTCGTTGACGAGGCTGGTGCAGGTATGCACTTACAGGCCGGTGCTAAAAAGGTCGTTATCTCTGCTCCCGCAAAAGGAAACATCCCAACTGTCGTATTAGGTGTAAATGATGACACCCTGACTGGCGGAGAAACCATCATTTCAAATGCTTCGTGCACGACCAACTGTCTGGCACCAATGGCAAAAGTACTTGATGACGTTTTTGGCATCGAAAAAGGGTACATGACAACCATTCACGCCTACACTGCCGATCAGAACTTACAGGATGCTCCCCACTCTGACCTTCGTCGGGCTCGGGCCGCTGCCTTATCAATTGTACCAACCTCAACAGGTGCTGCAAAAGCAGTAGGCCTTGTTTTACCTCAACTCAAAGGGAAACTCGATGGGAACGCCATGCGAGTACCTACACCAGACGGTTCCCTGACCGACTTAACGGTTGTTCTGAAGCGGGAAGCATCAATTCAGGAGATCAACGATGCAATCAAGCAAGCCTCAGAAACATCATTGAAAGGCATTCTTGAGTACTGCACGGATGAAATCGTGTCAATTGACATCGTTGGCAACTCCCACTCCTGCATTTTCGACTCAAAATTAACAGCAGCAAATGGTACACTGGTTAAAGTTGTGGGCTGGTACGATAACGAATTTGGTTATTCAAGCCGGGTTGCTGATTTAATAGGGAAACTATTTTAATAATGTATATTGTAAATTGAATAGTGTAAAAATTTTAAGTTAAATATTATTTAAACTATTCAATTTACATAATTAAGAGTTACTAGTTTACAAATGGGTGTGATTTTGTTAAATCACACCCATTTTGCATTGTAAATAATTTATTGTAAATCCCTTTTCGAAAAAGATCTGTTCGTATTTGGTTTTAATTCCCAGATGAATTGCGTTGAGGGGAGAGTTATAAAGATCTGTTGTAAATTGTAAATTAGCACCTTTAGCCGCCTGAATCTGCTCCAGACTATAGGTAAATAGTTCTGGATTATCCGTCTTTAAATGAAGCGTCCCCCCCGGAACAAGTAATTTCTGGTACGTCTCTAAAAAGCGGGGATGGGTTAACCGATGTTTTTCCTGTTTTGGTCTGGGCTGTGGGTCAGGAAATGTAATCCAGATTTCATTGACTTCACCTATACTGAAGAATTCAGTCAAGAAGTTAATGTCCGTCCGCAAGAACGCGACATTCGTTAGACCCAAAGTTTGGGCCGCTTTTGAACCACGGGCAATTCGATCCCCCTTTATATCGACGCCGATAAAATTTACATTCGGAAATGCCTGAGCTAAACCCACAGTATACTCTCCTTTACCACAGGCCAGCTCAAGAACAATGGGATTTTCGTTGTTAAAATAATCAGGCCGCCAGCGACCGCGAATAGTTTTGTAAATCGGTTTACCAGATTCAATAACATTAATGCTTTCTGCATTTTGCAGGAAACGGTGTGTTTTTCTACGCGTCACAGTTATAAATTAATTAATTCAGCAATCGTGTAATTACTACCGGTTATTAGGATTAGGTCTTCCGGATCAGCTTGTGCAAAAGCTGCCGATAAAGCGGAGTTTACATCAGTAAATGCATCTCCTGTGAGTCCAATACCAATCGCTTCTTCCTGAAGTAAAAGGGCGGGCAATGAGCGAGGGGTCTGTGCCTGGCAAAAATAAAAAATGGCAGTTGAGGGAAATACAGACAACACCTGGGAACGATCTTTATCGGCCACAAGCCCGAGAACAATACGCAGTCTTTTGTATGCTATTGTCTGTATTGTTTCGAAAAGCGCTTCCAGACCGGGTTTATTATGAGCTGTATCAGCAATTACCCTGGGTTGTGAATGCAGGGTCTGAAAACGGCCCTTTAGTCCTGTTTTCGAACTGACCGCAGCCAGTCCCTCCTGCTGTTCGGCCCAGGTTACAGGAAACTGATGCTGTAACTGTTTTACAGTAGCCAATACAGCCGGTAAGTTCTTTAGTTGATAATTTCCCTGTAAATCAAGTTGAATCGATTGCACAGATTGCTCAATAGCATCACCACTGAACACTTGCACCTGTCGCAGCCCGTTAACTAAACCGAGATTTTCCATCCGAAAGTACTGGTCAGCAAATGTAATGGGTGCATGAAGGGCTGTCGCGACAGATGTAAACACCCCCTTGGTTTCGGCATGTGACTCACCAATAATAACCGGGATCTCCATTTTAATAATCCCCGCTTTTTCAGCGGCAATTAACGGGAGTGTATCCCCCAGTATGTCGGTGTGGTCGTAGCCAATATTAGTAATTACGGATGCAACAGGTGTGATTACATTTGTCGAATCGAGACGTCCCCCCAATCCAACTTCAATGATGGCTACATCAACGGCTTTACGGGCAAAAAAGTCGAAAGCCATCGCAACGGTTACTTCAAAAAAAGATGGCTCTATCGACTCGATTAAGCTCTGATGTTCCTGCACAAACCGGGCAACCTCATCTTCGGAGATAGGCTGACCATTGAGTCGAATCCGTTCCGTAAAGGATTTAAGATGGGGTGACGTGTATAAACCGACACGATACCCTGCGGACTGGTAAACGGATGAGAGCATATGGGATGTACTTCCCTTCCCGTTTGTTCCGGCAACATGGATGCTCGTAAACTGCTGTTGGGGATTCCCAAGTCCTTCGCAAAGTAACAGGGTATTTTTTAATCCTGGTTTCAGGGCTTTAGGACCAATTCGATGAAAGACTGGGAGCCGACTGTATAGATAGTCGATTGCTTCCGTATACTGCATTAATCTTTAGACTTTATGATAAATGTAATGGTGCCGCTTGCCGTTGGTGGGGTGGCTCCGCCTTTGGGCCGGAGACGCAGGCGCTGAACTGCTTTACGATACACCTCCACTACAGAGGGACTAACCGTTGTCTGCTGGGTTTGAACCCGAATAATTTCGCCTTCTCCATCGACGGTTATCTTAAAAACAATCTTACCCGTTTCATCGGAATCGTCATTTATACTCGGCCGACTCGCCAAAGACCAGCCAGAAACGTCGAAAGCAACGCCGGAAGAAGACCCTCCGGGGGTGCCATAAAACTCTTTAGCATCTATCTTCCCGTTAGGATTTCCTTTATCACCTACCCCACTGGCATCGTCACCGTTATTATTACCGCCCGTTCCGGAGGCTTTTCCAACCGTCCCGTTCGAACCACCGCCACCTGACGATTTTTTAAAAACAGCATCATTATTAACCGTTTCCACTTTTTTCTGGGGCGCGGGAGGAGCCGGACGTTCTACGGGGGCCGTTGCTTTAGGCGATTCTACTCGCTTAGGTTCAGGACGCTCGGGCGTGGTAACGGGACTCTCCGCTTTAGTAGCAATGATTGGTTTCTCCGTTGCGGTTTTAGCCGGTTTAACATCCTCTACCTTCGGCGATGGAGTTGCGCGTGTCTTTTCTAATCGGGGGGTAGTGTTTACCTTAGGATTTGGGCGATTTTCTGCTGCTTTGACATCCACCGGGTTAGGTGAGTCAGACGCTTTGTTGTAAGTTTGAATTCGCCCACTGCCACGCGCGTCGGTGCCAAAGTTCACCTCCACAAATTCAATAGGTGGCGGATTTGGTACGGTTTGGGATAAGTTGACCAGCAACAGTAAGGCTATTAAAATTACGTTGATAATAATAGCCCCAGCCAGGGATTTTACCCGGATTTCGTCCTCATTCTCAAAGGTAATACGGTTCATGCAGGTGATCGTTTTCCGGTTAATAACGCTGTCAGTGTCTACTTCGTTTGTTATGAGGTACAATTGTAGCCTGACTAACCAAACAAAGTAACAGAAAAATTGACCAGCTGCTCTTTCTATCAGTTGTATTAAATCGAAAAAAACATTAGTTTAACTAAGTTATTTAACGATATGACTGACAACGTATACATCTTAGCTCTACATAGAGAATAGGAGAACATAAGGTACACCCGTATCTTTGACTAATAATTAAGGATACCTTCTCATTAAATTACCGCTGGCATCCCCACATAAAATACTCACCATCAATAATTTATGAACGAAGTTATCGAGTTTTTTCAGCAACTCGCAAATGTTAACGATTGGCCCCCCCGCTGGTACTGTGGTCGATGGACAGATTTTCATGGGTGGCTCTATATAGTGTCTGACTTAACAATCTGGCTCGCCTATATGGCAATCCCACTCATTTTGATCAGGTTTATACTCGTCAAAAAAGGTGTTCCACTATCGGGCGTTTTTGTCTTATTTGGAGCCTTTATTCTTCTTTGCGGCCTTACCCACCTGTTCGATGCGGTCATGTTCTGGTGGCCTGCCTACCGAATCAATGCCTTGATTCGATTCTTAACCGCCGGTGTCTCCGTCGCTACCGTGCTGGCCTTGATCCGGTATTTCGATGAAGCCGTTGGCCTGCGTACATCAAAGGAATATGACCGTGAATTGTCTTTCCGCCAGCAGGCCATGCAGGAACTTACCCGTTCAAATCAGGAACTCCAACAGTTTGCCTATATTGCCTCCCATGATTTACAGTCCCCGCTTAAGACAATCGTTAACTACCTTACGTTACTGGAAAGTAAACACGGGGAGAAACTTGATACCGATGCGCTTAAATTAATCAATGTGTCGACCGCTGCCGCCGAACGGATGCGGACGTTAATCAATGACCTGCTCGACTTCTCCCGTGTGGGTACAGATATAGATTTTGAGAACGTTGACCTCAATGAGGTGATGGCCGAAATCCTTGAGGAACAACAAACTGATATTCTATCGACCGGGGCTACCTTTGATATAGGCCCTCTTCCGACGATCAGAGCCCACCGGACAGATTTGAAACAGGTATTTCAGAATCTGGTGACCAATGGCTTGAAATACCGTCGCCCGGACGCTGTACCCAGCATAAAGATACGGGCAATGGATGAGGGGAATCAGTATCGGTTTACGGTAAGTGATAACGGCATTGGGATCGACGCCAACTATTTTGACCGGGTCTTCCAGATATTCCAGCGACTACACGGCCGCAATGAGTATCCGGGAACCGGCATTGGATTAGCTACCTGTAAAAAAGTAATCGACATTTACGGCGGTCAGATCGGTCTCACCAGTACCGTTGGCGTTGGCTCCACTTTTTATGTAGTAATTCCAAAAGTTATCAAGACAAGTCAGCACTATGCACAGACCCATTCACTGTATCCTGTTAATTGACGACGATCCCGACGATAATTTTTTACACCAGCTCATCATTGACGAATCGAACCAGTGCGATGTCGTTCGCATTGTGGGCAGCGGTATGGAGGCTCTTGCTTATTTAAATCAAACCGATCATCCGAAGTACATCCGGCCCGATGTCGTTTTTGTCGATATCAATATGCCGGGTATGAATGGATTCGAGTTCCTGGCTGAATACCAGCGACTCGATCCCCAACTAAAAGGCCATGTTGTGGTTGTTATGCTGACAACCTCGATCAGTACCATTGATAAACAGCGGGCTAGTTCATTACCGGAAATAAATTCGTATCGAACAAAACCCCTGACACAGGCCATGATCAACGAATTGGTCGATACCTATTTCTCCTAACACTGTTAGATTACCCTATGCCCGTTCTTCAACCCATTGTCAATATTGCCGAACTTCTTCATCAAAAAGGTTTAACGGATATTGTTGTTTCACCGGGTTCACGCTCGGCTCCTCTTACACTGGCCGTTGCCCGGCACCCACATCTGCGCGTTCGGGTGATGGCCGATGAACGATCCGCCTGTTTCGTCGCCCTGGGAATGGCCTTACAATCCCAAAAAACGGTGGGCGTTATCTGTACTTCGGGCAGTGCCGTTTATAACCTGGCCCCCGCCGTTTCCGAAGCCTACTTTGGCCAGGCTCCCCTCCTGCTGTTAACCGCCGACCGACCGCATGAGTGGCTGCATCAGCAGGACGGGCAGACCATTAACCAGGTGGGTATTTTTGGTGATCACGTAAAACGAAGTTATGATTTGCCAGCCGACTACTCACACCACGATGCCCGTTGGTACATCGAACGAACATTAAACGAAGCGATCACACTCACCCAACTCGAACCGGCAGGACCCGTTCATGTTAATGTGCCACTTCGGGAACCGTTCTACCCAGGCGCCGAGGAAACATTTACGTATGAACCGGTACGAACCATTGACGTATGCCGTGCCCAACCTACCCTGGCAACCGATACCTGGCACAGGCTCCTGACCGAATGGGAACAGAGTGAACGGACGATCATCGCCGTGGGCCAGTTACCCTACAATCCGGCACTGTTAGCAGTTTTACGAAAACTGAGTGAAGAAACCAGCGTTGTCGTTGTTGGCGAAATCGTTGGGAACATCCCCCGAAATGAACTATTTATAACCCGAACGGATACATTCCTGGCCGGAATCAGAGAGCCAGTAGCGCGTTCCCTTCAGCCGGATCTGCTCCTGACCATTGGAAATTCCTTCCTGACCCGGAACCTAAAAACGTTTTTACGGCAATATCCCGCCCGTCGTCACTGGCACATACAACCAACCATCGACCACATCAATGACTCGTTCCAGAGCCTGACCACCCTGATCCCGGCAACCCCACTCGTCTTCCTGGAAAAACTTTTTGCCGATCTCGACTTCCAGCGATTCCTCCAGGGCGATGAGGAGGAGGAGGAGAGACATGAATTTCTAAACCAGTGGCGACAGATGGATCGTGAGGCAACACGCCTGGTCGAAAAAAACCTTGCCACCCCAACCAACACGCTCACCGACTGGTCGGCCGTATTACATATCCTCGACCAATTACCGGCCATGTCAATTCTGCACCTGGCCAATAGTATGCCCGTCCGTTACGCAAACCTGTGTGGAATAGACGAACAACGGCAAGTTAATGTCTTTGCCAATCGGGGGGTTAGCGGTATTGACGGGTGTTTAAGTACAGCCGTTGGAGCCGCCCTGATGACGGACAGGCTTATAACTCTGCTGATTGGCGACGTAGCATTTTTCTATGACCGAAACGCCCTCTGGTCAGCTCCGGTACCGCCTAACCTTCGAATCATTTTATTGAACAATGATAGCGGGCATATTTTCAGAATGATCGACGGCCCGAGTCGTCAACCTGAACTGGAAACTTATTTTGAAACTCCACACGGCTACACTGCCCGCAACACGGCACAAGATGCCGGGCTTACGTATATTCCCTGCGAATCACTGGACTCTCTGCAAACCACCCTACCCGATTTCTTTAAACCTGCCAGTACGGCTAAACTCCTCGAATTGAAAACGGACAAACAAGCCAATCAGGATCAATTCCAGGCCTACAAAGCTTCAGTAAACGTATTTCAATCCCACTAACCAAGTTAAAGGAAACGCACTTTAAAATCGCACCACATACAACTATAACTACAGGTATAGTTGTATGTGGAAAACTGTAAGCGTACAGATCTCGATTTACTCACCCCATTTAATAGGTCACTTACATTCCTTTGCACGTATTTGTCGGGACTGATCATCCCCCGCAGCTTCACCCAAACGCCAGGCTTCGCAGGCTGCCTGTTGATGCTTCAGGGATTGTTCGGCCTTACCGATATAATAATACAGTTGGTCAACGGATGCGTCCAGTTTTTCAGCCTGCCGGAATGCAGCTAGTGCCTGGGGCATTTGCTGCTGACTCATATAATAGAGGCCAAGGGTCTGATGTGCCCATGCATTCTGATTATCGCGTTGGAGTGACTCCTCCACCAACGGGAGTGCTTCAGCAGGCCGGTTTAGTTTCAGGAGTAAATACGCCTTATTGTTCAGATAATAAGGCTGGCGGGGCTGTACCGACAGAGCACGCTCCACAAAGGTGAGTGCTTCGGCGAACTTCCCGGAACGAGCAAGCAGCAAACTCTGGTTATTAAGCGCGGCATCCTGTTTCGGATTGAGCTGGAGGGCACGCTGAATATCCTCACCAGCCTGTTCATACGCTTTTTGGCTATAGTACAAAGCCGCCCGGTTGGTCAAGGCTTCCACATTATCAGGCTTGAGTTGGAGCGCCCGGTCATACGCTGCCTGCGCCTGGGATGTTTTAGCCAATCGTACATAACCATCGCCCAGACGAGTCTGGTAAAATGTAGAATCACGGTACTGTTTCTCAATCCGTTGCAGATCGGCTACACTACCCGCAACATCGCCCGTTTCCAGAAGCACCTCGGCCCGATTAAAATAAGCTGTGCTGAAATCGGGGTCCAGTTCAATGGCCCGGGTATAATCGGCCAGGGCGCCTTCCCGGTCATCGTTCCTGAATTTGGCTAATCCCCGATTGTTGTACGCGTCGGCAAAATCAGATTTTTTCGAAATAGCTTCTGAATAATACCGGATGGCTTCTTTAAACTCACGTTTCTGTAGCTGAACATTGCCCTTTAAGAAAAACTGAGCGGCTTCATCGGTAATGCTGTTGGAACAGCTGGAAAATAAGAAAGTAACCAAAAGAAGGTTGACTAAATGACGGAGCATACTTATCCGGATGATTAACCGGGACATTACGTTGGTTACCTTTGCCAATCGGCACACATTTAATAGAAAATTAGTCATTCGTATTAATCGTCAATAACAAGATGCGTTTTGTTCAGGATATTCCCCACGCCCGTTTTCGCATAGGCCTTTATGCCTGGAATGGCAAATATATCGTCAAAATCGAAGCAGGTCCGTACGAACAGACATATAAAATCAGTGAAATGGACATCACTAACCGCGATGCAGTACCCAATCTGCTCGACGAACCATTTCTGAACAGGGTTGAACAACGATTTCTGGACATGGATGCCGATTGGCAGGCTACCGGCGAGCGCAATGATGCTTTTTGACGTACCCGGTGAATGATCTGCTCACAAGTTCAACTTGTTAACGTTACCTACCTGCCACTTACCCGACATGAGTTTGTCTGATCATACTATTGGCCCTCAGCCAACATCACTCATCCAGACCATTCCCATTGTGGCCATTGGGGCGTCGATGGGTGGGCCGGAAGCGATTTCTGAACTGCTGGTACATTTATCGCCCTCCAGCGGGTGGGCTTTTACATACATCCAGTCTACGGATGAGCCGGGTCAGCTTTCGGAACGGTTGGCAGCGTTTACCCAAATGCCAATTCTGAATGCTATGGACCGCATGCACATTAACGCTAACCACGTTTACATAATCCCGGTTCATGCAGAGGTGTATATAGTGAATGGTCAATTTACAGTTAAGGAACGCCCCCTGGTACCCGCTCATCTGCCCATCGATCAGTTCTTTATCTCCCTCGCCGAACAACAGGGAGCCACTTCCATCGGTGTGCTGCTATCGGGCATATCGGCGGATGGTACCCTGGGGTTAAAAGCCATTAAAGCCGCCAACGGGATCACTTTTGCCCAGGATGGTACGGCGAAGTTCCAGGGAATGTCCGTATCGGCTCAGGCTGAGGGGGTCGTCGACAAAGTATTACCCGTCCGTGAAATTGCTCGTGAACTAGATTGGTTAAGCCATCAGCAGAATTTCATTCAGGATACAGCCGAGATTGAATCGCAGGAAGAAAATGGCCAGTCCCAGCTACCAGAGCCTGATAATGGAGAGTTACTGGCGCTTCTTCAGTTATTAAGAAAATTCGTTGGAGTCGACTTTACGCATTACAAGACGGCGACCATTCGACGACGGGTCCTTCGGCGAATGGCCCTTTATAAACTTCGGTTGTTAACGGACTACATGGATTATCTGCGGCAGCACCCCACAGAAGCCGGTTTACTCTATAATGATCTACTTATTAACGTAACCAGCTTTTTCAGAGACCCCGATACCATGGAGTACCTGGGGAAGGTGCTTTTCCCCCAGCTTCTCGCTGGCAAGCCCGAGAACGAACCTTTCCGACTATGGATTCCAGCCTGCTCGACGGGCGAAGAGGTCTACTCACTGGCTATCCTGCTACTGGAAGCACAGGACCACCTCGATAAGTCGGTACCTACTCAAATTTTTGCTACTGATCTTAGCGAGCGGGTCATTGCCCGCGCCCGGATGGGTCGTTTTTCAGCCAGCCAACTGACAAATGTTTCCCCAAAGCGCCTGAGTCGTTTTTTCACGAAGGATCAGGATGGGTACTGCGTCAGTAAACTAATCCGGGATGTGTGCGTTTTTGCGACCCATAATTTATTTGTCGACCCGCCCTTTTCCCATCTCGATCTGATTAGCTGTCGTAACTTACTGATCTATACGGACACTACCCTCCAGCGAAAAGCAATTGCCACATTTCATTATGCACTGAACCCAACGGGCTACTTAATACTTGGAAAGGCAGAAACAGTTGGATCGTATACCAGGCTGTTTACGCAGGTAGCCAAGACGTTTAAAGTTTACGCCCGTAAAACGACTGCAACTCGATCGGTATTCCCGTTTGGGGACTTATTACATCAACGATCAATCATTGAAACCTCTCCTGCTCGTGATGAGCAACAGGAGAGAGCCAATATCTCCCCTCCTCTTAATCTGTCTGCTTCTCTGTCTACCGGATATACATCAGATGCGCGGAATAAAAAAGCGATTCAACTCATGTCTATGCAGTATAAACCTGGCCAGCCCGACGATTTGGACCAACGCGTGAACGGGCTGCTTAGCCAGTATACACCGGCGTCCGTCGTTATCAATAAAGATATGGAGATCATCCGATTTCAGGGTTCAACCAGCCTGTTTCTGGAGCCCGCCCCGGGCCGGGCTAATTTTAATCTCCTGAAAATGGCCCGCCCTGAACTTGTCTTTGATTTGCGGGCCGCCATCGGCAAAGCCCATAAATTAGGACAGCCAGCCTCTAAAACCGGGATACTGATTCGGGTCCGGGAGGAAACCTACCACATAACGATTACTGCGGTTCCTTTTTTATCACAGAACCAAGAGCCGCTGGTGCTGGTAATTTTCAACGAAGTAGCCCCGGCGGTTCTGCCTCCCACCGCCCCAACTCAACTCCGGAACCGGCGGATCAAACAGTTGGAAGATGAGCTGGCTACTCTGCGCGATGAGATGCGGTCGATGCTGGAAGAACAGGAAGCCGGACGAGAGGAGCTTCAATCTGCCAATGAGGAAATTATCAGCAGCAATGAAGAATTGCAGAGTATCAACGAAGAACTGGAGACCAGCAAAGAAGAGATACAATCCAACAACGAGGAATTACAAACCATCAATCAGGAACTACAGCTGAGTAATGATCAATTATTGGAAGCCTATGATTACTCGGATGCTATTTTTGGAACGATTCGGGAAACGGTACTCGTACTCGACAAAGATTTGCGGGTACGCAGTGCCAATCGGGCCTTTTTCAAAACTTTCCGGGTAGAAGCCGACGATTCGATTGGTCGCCTTTTGTATGAATTGGGCAACCGACAATGGGATATCCCCGCCTTACGGTCGTTACTCGATAAGGTTATTAACCATAACACTCCGATTCAAGCCTATGAGATGACCCACCACTTTCAGGATTTAGGTGAGAAGGTCCTGCGCCTGAATGCCCGCAAGGTCGTTCGGTTACAGGGTCAGGCGGCAATTCTACTTGCCATCGAAGACATTACCGATCACTCGCAGGTGCAGCGACTGCTGGTCTTTCTTCAGAGTATACTGACGCACGCCCCCGTAAGTATTCAGCTGTTCAAATCTGTCCGGAACGAACGAAACACAATCGTTGATTTTCAGTTGGTACCGCTTGTCAATGAATTAGGACAGCGAACCAATCCCTCGGTTGTGGAACTGTACAAAACCAGTTTCAAAGCCTTATATAACGACACTGAACAAATCTCATTATTCACAAAGTATGTCCAGGTAGTCGAAACCGGTGAACCATTACAAATTGAACTACCAAACGAACGAGCACAGCAACCCGAATGGCACCAGATTACAGCCAATCGGTTTGAAGATGGTATACTGCTGGTTACCTCCACAATCACAAAACGACACCAGCACTAATCAACACGATCTGCCGTAAGCCGACCAGGCCGTACGACCAAGAAAACAAGCAGGCCGAAAAACAGTGGCATGACAATGATCCAGTAATCTGGCGTAAAATCGTCAGACATCAGATCGTCAACAGCCGCAGCGTAGCGCACTTGCATAAAACGGCGGGGCGATGCTGTATGGTTATCAAAGTCATCCTCACTAATGGGCACAACCCGCTCCCGACGCTGATGCCAAATCGTTGCCTCATAAGTGTACCAACTGTATTTACGCCCGTGAGCCGTTTTATTTGTAGAAAGAATCGGAACGGAAACAACCTGGCCTTCTTTTTTCAGAAGCTGATAATAGTTAAAATAAGAAATGGTGTCGTACGTAAAAAAGATAGCAGCACACCCAAGGGCCAAAACTAACACGAAACGAGCGATACCTTGTAAAAATGGGATAGGAAGTATACTGACGATAATTCCAGAAATAAAAAAGAACGATGCCGATGACAACAGTAGACACAACAGCAGCAGTCGATTTAACGGGGTAATATCCCGAATAGAGGACCACCCGATCAATCGGGATTTTCGGTTCGATTCATCATATTTCAGGATGGGTCGTGGTTGGCGAAAACGATCATAATCAGGGTGATAAAGCAGCTTCACCCGATCCCCGCTCCCTACATAACCACTTTCCATAATAAAGCGACAGGGATAGGCCTTCCCCCGATACTCGACGGTTAAGTATATGCTGTTACTGAATACATCCTGCCAGGAACGCTGTTCTTGCGCAGCTTGGGTAACCGGCACCGTCATGAGTCTCCCCTTTTGAGAAAATTCATCTAACAGGCGTATGTCGCGGTAGTATTGCCACATTCCCCAGGTTGCCACCCCTAGAATCAGCGCAACTACAATCGATACCAGTAAGGTGTACAGGCGACCCAGGATGGTGATAAGTGTGCGTAACATCGGGGATTTCTTAGCGGGATGTGTATGTATCCAGTTAAAAATAGAATGGCTAGTTGAGCAACGAATGGAGTTTTTCGTAAACGGTTGTTTAGTTGACTCAACAAAAAAACGGCGCCCACTTTCGCAGGAGCCGTTTTCACAAGCAAACAGGAATCTTAGCCCAGATAGGTCTTCAACGCTTTCGACCGTGAGGTATGGCGCAGGCGACGAATGGCTTTTTCTTTTATCTGCCGAACCCGCTCGCGGGTTAGATTGAATTTTTCACCAATTTCTTCGAGTGTCATGGCATGTTCGCCGTTCAAACCGAAGTAAAGCGTAATTACATCTGCTTCTCGTTGGGTGAGCGTCGAGAGTGCCCGCTGTACTTCTTTTCGTAGCGAATCGTTGATCAGACCCGAATCGGGTTTGTCCTCGCCATCATTTTCAAGTACATCGAGCAAACTGTTTTCTTCCCCTTGTACGAAGGGCGCATCCATAGATACGTGACGACCCGAAATCTTCAGGGTATCAACTACTTCGGCAGCTGATATCTCAAGTACGGCGGCCAGTTCTTCCGGCGACGGCTCCCGCTCAAATTTTTGCTCCAGATCGGAGAACGTCTTCGAAATTTTGTTCAGTGAGCCAACCCGGTTGAGCGGCAAACGAACGATTCGGGACTGTTCAGCCAGAGCCTGAAGAATAGACTGGCGAATCCACCAGACGGCATACGAGATAAATTTGAATCCGCGGGTTTCATCGAAGCGCTGGGCAGCCTTGATCAATCCAAGATTCCCTTCATTGATCAGGTCACCTAACGATAAACCCTGATTCTGATACTGTTTGGCAACCGATACAACGAAACGCAGGTTTGCCTTCGTCAACCGCTCCAGCGACAATTGGTCTCCTTCACGAATTTTCTGGGCCAGCGTTACTTCCTCATCGGGCGTAAGTAGGTCCACCTTACCAATCTCCTGCAAGTACTTGTCTAACGACTGGCTCTCGCGATTGGTTATCTGTTTTGAAATTTTTAGCTGTCTCATAATCCGTTGTCCCCGGTGGAGTGACTATATAACGCAAACGTATGACGATGCGTTACACGAAAAAGTAACAATGACTTACGCATTTTTGTTCTCTGGCTTCGGCAGCAAAACTTTACGCGATAAACGATACTTTCCGGTCTTTTTATCCACGTCAATCAACTTCACCGTCACCTCTTCACCGACCTGCAGGACGCCATCCATGGTCTCCAGACGCTCCCACTTGATCTCGGAAATGTGCAAAAGACCATCTTTACCCGGCATGAATTCAACGAAGGCCCCGAAAGGCTGGATTGTCTTTACTTTGCCAACATAGGTTTCGCCTACTTCGGGAACCGCAACGATTCCTTTCACGCGGGAAATGGCTTTATCCATGCTTTCCTTGCTGGTAGCAAAAATGCTAACCCAGCCCGCATTGTCATGCTCGTCGATGTTCACAACGGCTCCGGAATCTTTCTGGATATCCTGAACTACTTTACCGCCGGGTCCGATAACGGCACCAATCTGGTTAGTATCGATTTTGATAACCATTGCACGGGGTGCATGCGGTTTCAGGTCAGCACGTACATCAGCGAGGCCTTTCTTCATCTCCCCGAGGATATGCAAACGGCCTAAACGGGCCTGTTCGAGAGCCTGAGCCAACACTTCATAGGACAGACCATCCACTTTCAGGTCCATCTGGCAAGCTACGATCCCTTTTTCGGTTCCCGTAACTTTAAAGTCCATATCGCCCAGGTGATCTTCATCGCCCAGGATGTCGGATAGAACGGCGTATTTATCGCCATCCGAAATCAGGCCCATGGCAATACCGGCAACGGGAGCCTTGATCTTGATCCCGGCATCCATCAGGGCCAGCGTACCGGCGCAAACGGTTGCCATAGACGACGAGCCGTTCGATTCAAGAATGTCGGATACGATCCGGATGGTATATGGGTTCTCTTCGGCAGGCGGCAGCACTTTTTTCAACGAACGGTGAGCCAGGTTTCCGTGACCAATTTCACGACGGCCGGCTCCCCGGTTGGGCTTCACTTCACCGGTTGAGAAACCGGGAAAGTTGTAATGCAACAGGAATTTACTGTAGCCCTGGAACATCGTCTGATCCACAATCTGCTCGTCCGTCTTGGTACCGAGCGTTACGGTTGTCAGCGACTGGGTTTCACCCCGTGTGAACAACGCCGAACCGTGGGGGCCGGGCAGGTACCCAACTTCAGCCGAGATTTGACGAATCTGATCTAACTTCCGACCATCCAGACGAGTCCGCTCATCGAGTACTAACCGACGGGAGGCCTCCCATTCGAGGTCGTGGAAATAGGTTTTGATCAAACCCACATTTACCTCTGCTCCTTCCGGGAAAGACGCTAAATATTCATCACGAACAGCTTTAAAGCCTTCCGAACGGCCTTTTTTACTTGGATTCTGCCGGCGGGCTACTTCATAGATTTTGTCGTAGGTAGCAGCGCGGACAGCGGCCCGAAGGTCTTCGTCGTGCGTTTCGTGGTTATATTCCCGCTTGGCGGTCTTACCCACTTTGGCTTCGAGTTCTTTCTGCGCCTGGCATTGTACTTTGATGGCGTCGTGAGCAACTTTAAGTGCTTCGACAACTTCGGCTTCTGAACATTCGTCCATTTCGCCTTCTACCATACAAATGTCTTTTTCCGTAGCGGCTACAATCAGATCGATAGTTGCACGCTCAAGCTCAGACGTTTTTGGATTTATCTTGTACTGCCCGTCGATTTTGGCAACACGTACTTCAGAAATAGGTCCGTTAAACGGAATATCCGATACGGCCAGCGCCGAAGAAGCTGCCAAAGCCGCCAGAGCATCGGGCTGAACTTCAGGGTCCGCAGAGATCAACGTGATCATTACCTGCGTGTCGGCATGGTAATTATCGGGGAAGATAGGCCGCAGGGCACGGTCTACTAAACGGCTTATCAGGATTTCGTGATCGCCCAAACGACCTTCGCGCCGTTGAAAGCTACCCGGAATACGGCCAGCCGATGCGAATTTCTCTTGGTAATCAACGGATAGAGGAAGAAAGTCAACGCCCTCTTTGGCGTCTTTACTTGATACGACGGTGGCCAACAGCATGGTGTCGCCTAACCGTACAACCACCGCGCCGTCGGCCTGTCGGGCCAGTTTGCCGGTTTCGATGGTAATTTCCCGCCCGTCGGGCAGCGCAACGGATTGCGTGGTGATTTCAAACATACAACAGATTTTGAATACGTCTTCTTACAGCTTTAAACCGCGCCGGTTCGAAAACCGGTTTACTCGTTGTGTCCAGCAAGGGTTTGCACCACGTCTAGTCCAAGTAGAAACAACAAAAATGAGGGAATCTACTGTGTGGTAGATTCCCTTTTTTGGGGTGACCCAATTACTTCCGGAGTCCCAGCGCAGCCAGGATGGCCCGGTACCGCGTGATATCCTTCTTAAGTAGGTAGTTCAGAAGGCGACGACGCTTACCAACTAATTTCAACAAACCCAGTTGTGTGCCGTAATCGTGCTTGTGAACTTTCAGGTGCTCAGTTAAATGACTGATCCGGTAAGTGAACAGCGCGATCTGGGATTCGGCCGACCCGGTGTCCGTTGCACTTTTGGCGTGGCCCGAGGTGGAGAATATCTCCTGTTTTTTTTCGGTCGTTAGATACATCTTCAGACAGCTAATTTGATTAATAAATTGAATTCGGGTGCAAAGGTAGTGAAATATATCGGTGAATAGAAGTATGTGGCAATTTATTAAGTGGTATCTATCAAAGCAAACCTCCTCACTCCTCACTCTTTACTAGCGTATTCCTTTTGTCAAATCGCTTTCGGAACCGCTCCCAGGCAATAACGTACACATCTTTATCGAACAGGCGGGAATCGTGCCGGGCACGCTGCATCAGCAACAGGCCAAAAGGAAACAGGACGATATTCGCCAGCCAAGCCCCAATGGGCACCCAGAGCAGACCGTCTTTGGCATACTTATCCCCCGCGATGGTCAGTATATACAGGAAAATAAAAAAGACGATGGCAATAAGCACCGGTAAACCAAAACCACCTTTCTTGATAATGGCCCCCATCGACGCACCAATCAGGAACATGACAAAGACAGAGATGGCTTGTGTAAACTTGTGATGGCTCTCCAGCTGATAGCGCCAGACATTTTTTTCTTTTTCGGTAAGGTAGGTTACGTTCGAGGTGGAGTACGACAAAATATTCTGAGCCTGGTTCAGGGCGATTTGAGCCAGTTCATGCTGGGGTATTTTATGGGCAGCTAATAGAGAATCGACCCATTTCCCATCCTTCAGGACTTTCTGTTTCAGGATTGCATCGGATTTGAACTGGTAATTATAATATTGTCGGGAGTTTCCGGCTACGCTCAGGCTGGTATTTTTGTAATCTTTCCGCAGCGAATCAGTCAGGGCAGAAAGCTGCTTCAGGTCTTTCATGTATTCGTGGTATTCGAACTGGTTCTCATCGGTTCGTTTAATCCCGAACGACTCCAGACTAATTACGAGTTTATAATCCTTAAACCCATTCCGCATAAACTGTGCGCCCTGGGCTGTTGGCCCGCTGCTGGCGTAACTGATACTATTGTCTGAGTATTCTTGATAATCGTTGCCGTTGAAAAGCTGAAAAACAAGGTAAGTCCGGTCTTTATCCGTATACATACGACCGGAATCGGCCAGGATGATCTCGCGGTTACCTGTTTCCAGACCACTAATCGGGTGTTTGTAGATAACCAGTCCTTTGAGGAGATCGCCGGTGGTGCTTCCCTTTTCGGCTTTTAATTTACGGTCAACCTTAATGCTGTATCCTGGCAGGTCATTGTAGAAGATACCCTCCTTCAGATTCAACGTGGCTTTGGCCGTCTTAATATCGTAGAGCAGGCTGTATCCCTTCAGATTAGCCCAGGGAGCTACCGAGTTGTTGAACCAGAACGAAAATGCACTGATGCCAATGGCAACGATGAGCAACGGACGCATGGCCCGGGTAAGGGAAATACCGGCGCTTTTCAGGGCAGTGAGTTCAAAAAATTCGCCCAGATTGCCAAACGTCATTAATGAAGACAAGAGGACAGCCAGCGGCAGGGCCGTTGGGATTGTCAACAGGGAAAAGTAAAAGAGCAGACGACCAAACGTGGCCAGATCGAGATCTTTGGAAACGAACTCGTCGATATAAAACATTAGGAGTCGCATCAGGAAAATAAAGATGACGACGCCCAGGGTTAAAAAAAACGGCCCCCAAAAAGAGCCAAGTACTAATTTATCTATTTTCTTCATCCTGCTGTACCGAAGGAATGGCCCCGACGATTTAGGGTACTGGCTACCTATATATACGTACGGGAACACCTTTGCGGTTCCATCATCAGCCCTCCTTAACTATTTTTAACTACCCACTATCTCTTTCAATTTATCCATAAGCCCGTCCCACAGGTCCTGAAGCTCTTCTTGATCGGTCGTATTGGAATAATCAATTACCCGAAGAAAAGTAGATTGCGTCAGTTCGCTCTGGTCGACCCGAAAATCTACATAATTATTATCGGTGCCTTCTTCATCGGTATCCAGGAACTCGAACCGTACCCCTTTGTTCTGCCGCATAGAAACCTGCCGTGCTATGTGACTTTCGTTGTCCCACTGAAAATCAAACCGCTGCTCCGGCATGGTATTTACCTTACTGGCAAACCATTGCGACAGACCGGAAGCCGTGCTGATGTAGGGAAACAGCATTTTGGGAGATGCCCGAAGTTCGTATTCGGTGATAAACTTAAATTTCTCCATATTGTATGTGCCTTAAAATAAGGGGTACTTGGCAAAGGTAAACGATTTTTTTTGCGAAAGTCAACGGCTTTATTTGCGCTGAGACGAATTTTTCTTACTTTTGTGAAACGAAACGGCGGGGTAGCTCAGATGGTTAGAGCGTAGGATTCATAACCCTAAGGTCGGCAGTTCGATCCTGCTCCCCGCTACCAAAATGAACTCCTTAATTGGTTGTCTATCAACTGATTAAGGAGTTTTTCTTTTAATTGCAATAGTCCCGCGCTGGCAAACCAAATATGCTCCCCATTGCTTAGCCACCTGTACAACTCATTAAGCTGGCTGTAAACGAAACGTATTTTAAACCGGACTGCCGGAGCAATCAATAATCCTCTTATCCAACTATCAGGCGAAGACGCTAAAACAGGCTTAACCATCCCATGTGTTCTCCAAACGTCCCTCAACCAGCCACACTAAATAGCAAACCAGCGATGTACTGTAACTGAAAGACTCCAAGCCGGTTAAGCTATATAATACCGAAGCTACGCCTGTTGATTATCAGACAACAACGAATAAAAGGTCTCGTTCATCCCAATAAATATTTGTTTCCAGGATAATACAGTTGAAGCCCGTGGTCATTTCTTGAACATCGTTCCTCTCGGATGCCTAAAACAAACGTACGTATTAACTGTATATCAAAATAAATTTCAAAAATAGAAGCGAGTAAATTAAAAAAGATCCGGCCCATCACGGTAGCAAATTATCATTATGAAAAAAGTAAGCTAAACGAGGACAAGCTTTTTTTAATCAATAAATTACCCACTTTAACTATATCGGATAAGTCTGACGCCTATTTGATCTTAGCCTTAATAGAAAACATGTATTAGCCTGAGATACGTCAAAAACGGCCAACTATTTTAAATTATCAATTCAGGAAAACAGCTTGAATGCCTCTGCTTATAATAACTTCAATCTTTTTAAAGAAATCAAGGATATGATAATATGGCTGAGAAGTTATTTAAAAATCAATTGAAGTCAACCCTAAAAGCACTAACGCTTATATTAATCCAGGTTTATTAAAATTAATAAAAAAGAACAGAGAAGATACACTGATTGCTGAAAATTTTTATCTTCAGGCAGCAACAATTAACCCGAATCAAGTATACGCGTACAACACGCTGGCGAATTTAAAGTGAGATCAAGGTAAATTTCTAGACGCTGAACGATTTTATCTGAAAGCGATTGAGGTTAATCCTAAACAGATGGAAGCTTATGTAAATTCAGGGCTACTCAAAAGAAACCAGAGATTAATTCCAGAAGCAGAAAGTTTGTATAAGCAAGCAATATATATTAACCCCAAATACGCATATACGTACATTAAATTAGGGGCAATCAAAAATGAACAGGGAGATTTCAAAGCGGCTGAAAATTTGTACTTGCAAGCAATCGGAATAGATTCTACGCAAATTGAAGCCTATAACGATTTAGGGCTGCTTAGACGAGATCAGGGCCGTTTCAAAGAAGCCTATAAAACCTATAACCTGTTTTTTAAAGCGAATCAACTTGCACCCAAAGACCATTACGTTTACAACTTTCTAGGGCTTTCAAAAAAGGATCAAGGCTTCATAAAGGATGCAATAGAATTATTCAATAAATCAAGAAAGATAAACCCTACTTAGCCAGCCTTTGCACACAACAATTCAGGACACATGAATAGAGATTTAGGCTTAATCCAGGCTGCAAAAAAAATCATATATTTCCGCTTATAATTAAAAATATAAAAGCAGCCAATACATACTCATTTTTTAGGATAATAAGGCAACGTTGCTTTAGCTGATTCACTATACAAAAAAGCTATGGAAATTAGTTTAATCGGTACGGCTTATACATTTAATAACTTAGGCAATTTATATAGAGATTGTAAAAATTTCAATGTATGAGCTTATTCTTGAAATACACCCAGCAAACAAAAAAAAGATTCAGCTTGAATTAGTGGACAGACAGTGAAATATAGCTATTCTACCTATTGAGTATGAGTTATAATATATTCTTTTTTATAAGGAAGCATATCTAAAAACACGTCAAAGATTATTATAAAAAACAGGAAAAGTGTCTGGGAAAAATTTCCTGTTTTTTATAATAATCTTTGACGTGTCATATCATCTCAACTCTTTTTGGCAAACTGGTGTAGCATGCCTATTGAATCACTACTGTGAAATCGGTGTCCAGATCCGACGTGCCGGGCGTGGCCGAGCCGTTCTTTGTATCTGGCTGGTGGCGTAAGACAAGTTTTAGTTTACCGGAACTAGCTGCACCGGTCTTCATTTCGGTGATCAGGCCAATGGGATAGGGACCCGGTGCGGGGTTTGTGTCTTTATCGGTTAATGTAACGGTCAGATTTACGCCTGTGCTGGGGGTATAGACAAACAGGTGCTCATTTGCTTTCTCCCTGATCTCCGCCGTTGCATCGAGCACTGGAGTCTTTGTTTTATCTAGTAGTGAGATTACACCTGTGTAGCTGGTATTGGCTTTCAAATTCAATGTTGCTTTACTAAAGTCAGCCGTGGTGTTGAGGTTGTCGATTGTGGCGGTGATGATGTCGGTGGGCACCGCTTTATTGGTCAGCGTTAAGGTAGCCGTGGTAATCGCTTCATTATCATCTGTTGGGGCTACATTCGTTTCGTCATTCTTGCAGGCTCCAGCGAAAAGCGTCAGGAAAGCGATAAATAGAATCGGCTTCTGGATGTACGACATGGTTGTTGAGATTAATTGTGAAACAGGTTGTTGATAAAAAATGGTAAGGTGTTAAGGCCTCTTGGAAAACTCCAGGGGGAGTTTTACTTTGAGCATTAGGTTACGGCCGGGCTCATCAGCAAAATACCGGAATCGGTTCAGGTAGTCGCGGTAAGCTATATTGGCAAGGTTTGTACCGCTCAGGATGACATGAAGAGACTGCTTTCCAAGTTGAGTCTGGAAACCAACCTCAGCTCCCAACAGAAAATAGGCAGGTGGTGGCGGTGCAAAATCACCGGTGAAAATTACGGCTCCGTTCTCCTGTCTGGTTGTTACGGAGGGGGCTCGGTTTTGCCGGGATACGTACAAGCCGGTTACCGACACGTACGGTTTAGTGAGTTTTCCCAACCGAGCCCAATCGTAACGCAATGTGTTATCGGACCGATTGGCGGGGATGAAAACGAGATAGTCCTGATCCGTCTGGTTGTAAGCAAACAGCAGCGAATTTTTCGTTGTCAATGACAGCCGATCCGTAAAGGTGTACGTTAGCGTCGCATCGACACCGCGAAACGAAGCGCGTACCTGATTATAGGTGTAAGAAGGGAAAGCGCCACGCTGGCGGATGATGGGTACCGAATCTGGCTTGAGGTAAATGTAATTATCGATCCGGTTAGCGTAAACGCCAATCTCGCCACTTAGCCGTTTGCCGGCATAGGCCAGCACCAGGTTACTGTTCAAAGCCTGTTCCGGCTGTAAATTGGGATTCCCCCGCTCGTAGGCAACAGCACTCTGATGCAGTCCGTTTGAATACAAATCAGCCACATTGGGCGCTCGCCAGGCGGTGCTTAGATTGCCGGTAAGGGTTAGATCGGAACGGAGCTGGTAGGCAATACCCAGCGACCCGTTGGCGTTTTGCCAGTTATGAGTCGTATAATACGTCTGCTTCGTTACTTCATCGAGGAAGTAGGCCCGTAACCATCGGTAGTCGTAACGCAACCCGCCCTCCAGCGTCAAACGCCCCACCGCATAGCGCTCAATGGCGAATACTCCGGCTCCATAATTGCGAAAATTAGGAATCAGGAACAGGTATTGCCGCACATTGCCCTGTGTGATGCCGTTGACACCCACACTACCGGACCATTGCCCCGCCTGGCCACCCGACCGGGTCCTGATCGGTGCATGCTCCCAAACCAGATCGGTGGTATGGGTAACTAGTTTCAGGTACAGTTCGGGCGTCGTTATTCCACTGAACGACACATAATCATACTCCCGGCGGGTATTTTGCTGCCGGGCCACTGTAGCGGTTAAGGTGCCTCCCCTGGGCAGGTGAAGATGGGCGCGCCCTTTAAACAGATCATGCTGAACCGCCTGATACGGTCGGTCCAGCGCATAAGAAAAGGCCGGCTTCACCAGCGGCTCCGACCGACTAATGGCCGAGTACAAATCGGCCAAACTACCCACTTGTGCCCCGGTGAAAAGACCGACCTTTGTATCGAACTGACTGTAAAACAATTCAACACCAAAATTCTTGTGATCGTAATGCAGATCGCCGGAGAAGTTAGTTTCGTGATAGCTGGTATTTTCGAGGTAATAAGCAGGGGTTTTGACGTATCCTGACCGTTTCAGGGTTCCCTGCAGTCGCCAGCTCAATCCGGTAAGTTTCCGGCCAAAGGCCCCTTCTACCAAACCCGAAGCTACGCCCATCCGCCCGTTCGTCGCCCCAACTAGATTCAACTCCGCCCGAACACCAGGCTGAGTAGGCATGGCGCTGGGCTCTACCAGGATGACGCCCCCTATGGCGTCGGAGCCGTAGCGAATACTGGCCGCTCCTTTGATTACTGTTAGCCGGGACGCCAGAAACTGGTCGACTTGGGGCGCGTGCTCCGTTCCCCACTGCTGGTCCTCCTGCCGGATGCCGTTATTAAGCACAATAATTCGATTGCTGTAGAGGCCATGAATGACCGGTTTGGAGATGCTGGGGCCGGTTTGAATGGAGTATAACCCGGTAAGTGCCTTCAAACTCTCGCCCAGGGACTGCCCCCTCGTCTGGTCGAGAGCCGCCCCCGACAGGCTTACCTGCGTCTGAAGCAGTTGCTGCGCTTCCGACCGGTGTTCGGTTACAACAACCTCCTGCAAGGTTTGATTATCAGGCACCAACATTACCGAATTCAGGTTAACCAGCGGTACCTGCCTGATAACGATTGATTGTGTTATGGTTTTATAACCAACAAACTGAAAATCAACAGTATATTTTCCGGGACAAAGCTGACCGAGTTGAAAATAACCCGTTGAATCAGCAACAGCACCCGTCTTCAACTCCCGAACATAGAGGGTCGCCCCAACGAGCGGCTGTCGGTTGTCCTGCCCCACTATCTGTCCTTTTAGCACATTGGTACACGCGTTGGTTTGCGCCCAACAACCTGCTTCTGTAACTACCCACAACCCTATTAGTAAACCTATTTTAGTTAAACCACCCATTTGCCAGGTTGTAATCAAGTTATCCTGATCACTAAACTTCATTAATGCAACAATGTTGCAATATTAGACAAAATGGCTGAGAGTACCTAGCGGGCTTATTGTCTAGGAGCGAATTTGACTTGGGGATACCAAGAATATTAGATGGATAGAGGAGAAAAAAGTGGATGAGCTATACAATCCTTCCAGCCTAGCGGCTGGCCAGCATCTTGCTATCCTGTACACCGGTAGTTAATGCAACACCTCAAATACCAGTTCGCGAAGAATATCACTTTCGTTCATAGTCGGCGAATCTATGCCTTTACTACGGGCGTCGGCCCGGCGGATGGCGCTGATAATGGCGGCCACTTTGGGGAGCGGAAATGTGCGGGCGGCCGAGAGGTAATCTTTAACGAAAAAGGGGTTGACGCCCAACAGCGGAGCCAGTCCTTTATCCGTCTGATCTTTTGACGCCTGTACCAGTATTACTTTGCTGAAATACCCGAATAACTGCGACAAAATAACCACCAATGGATTGTCTTTGGGATTACGGCCAAAATAATCGACGATTTGATTGGCCTTCACCACATCGCGTTGCACAAGGGCTTTCTGAAGTTCGAAGACATTATACTCTTTACTGATACCCACCAGTCGCTCTACAGTGGCAGCGGAGATTTCCTCACCCACGTGGAGGTTGATCAGAATTTTATCAATTTCTCCCGCCAACCGTTTAAGATCGTTCCCGATATGATCGGCCAGAAGCTGACAGGCTTTCGGGCTAACTTTAGCACCCTGTTCCCGGCAGTACTCCCCCACCCAATCTGGGATTTTATTGTCGTACAGTTTCTTAACGCCCAGCAGTTTCCCCTTCGCGCCGAAGGCTTTTACCCAGGCTTTTCGCTCGTCGAGACCCGGCTTGCCGTCTTCCTTTACGTAGCACAGCATCAGAATCGTGCTCGGGAGTGGGTTGAGGGCGTAATCTTCAAATAGCGTTTGGGTCGACTTGTCGTTGATGCCGTTTAGTTGCTGGGCTTCTTTAACGAGCACCAGCTGGCGCTCCGCCATGAATGGATAACGCCGGGCATAGTTCAGTACGGCTCCGGCATCCGTCTCTTTACCGAAGAGAACAAACTGATTGAAACCGCGCTCGGCTACGGGCACCGCTACTTTCTCCAGTTCTTCGGCAATTCGGTCGAGGTAATAGGGTTCATCCCCATGAATCAGGTAAACAGGTGCAATCCGTTTATTTCGGATGTCTTTTAACAGGGCGTCAACTGCAGGGATCAAAATGGGTATTCGGTTTACGGTACTTCGTTTTGCGGACAAAATTAACGATCTCCGGTCACTTCCGCCGAATTAAAACGCCCGGATGTGCACCGGTTGTTTTTTGTCCCTGATACACAAGTTGCCCGGCTACCCATACGGCTTCAATGCCGCTGGACAACGCTTTGTTGCTCCCGATCCGGGCATTATCCTGCACGGTATCCGGATTCAGCAATACCAGATCAGCGTAATAGCCGGGGGCAATCAGCCCTCTATCCGTCAGGCCGAGGTGTTCAGCCGTCAGACTGGTCATTTTCCGAATGGCAGTTTCGAGCGGCATAATGTTCTGTTCGCGAACATAGCGCCCTAATACGCGGGTAAACGCACCATAGCCACGTGGATGACCCTCATTCGACCCATCTGAACAGATATTGGTATGGGGCCAGGCCAGAAAGTTAGCGACATCGGGTTCATCCATCGACTTTCCCATAATCGCTTCAATACCCTCGGCTTCTGGGTTATTTTTTGCGTAGGCCGACGCTTGCCCGATTAGCGCCATCAGCGTTTGTGCCGGTTTTTCCTGACGCAGAGCCGCTACCTCCCCAACCGTTTTCCCGGCATACCCCGCGTTTGGGGCAAAGCGAACCAATACCGATTGCATGGGATCGAAGAGCTGGTTGACGGCAAATTCGGCGCTGGCTGCGTTTGTGTAATCCCGCTTTGGGAAGAGTACCCGCAGCGTTGAATTCCAGTAATCATACGGATAGCAATCGGCAGAGATGTTAATGCCCTCAGCACGGGCGCGCTCCAGTTGGGCCAGAATTCGGGCCGACTGCCCCCATTTATCCCGCAGAGCAATTTTAAGGTGGGAGATCAGGACGGGCATCTTTGTCATTCGCCCAATCTGAATGATCTCATCCAGGGCATCGTCGAGCGAAATATCCTCACTGCGGATGTGGCTCATGTACCGCCCCCCCGAATCGGCGGCTACCTGAGCCAGTTGTATGACCTCGTCACGGCTCGAAAAAAAGGCGGATTCATACTCCAGACCGGTCGACAATCCCAACGACCCGTTGGCCAACTCGGCTCGCAACAGATCTTTCATGCGAGCCACTTCGTCGGGTTTTGCCGTTCGGTATAAGCCATTTGCGCCCATCACCTGCTGCCGTAACGTAGCCTGCCCCGTGTAACTTGCCACATTTACCGCCACGGGTTGCCGCCTGAATTGAGCCTGTAAAGTATCCATCGCCCAGCTTCCGCCATCCTGCCCCGACACGATGGTTGTTATCCCCTGATTGACAAGGGCGGGCGCATCGGGCTGGCGACTCAACCCCGACACATGGTGGCTATGGCTGTCAATAAATCCCGGTGCCAGTACCAGGCCATGTCCGTCGGTGGCGGGCTCGTCCGGGAAAGCCGTCAGAGCACCGGTTTCCCAGATCCGGTCGTTTCGAAGCCGAACCGCCGACAGCCGGGCCGGGGTACCGGTTCCATCAACAAGCCGAACGTTCGTGATGAGTTTCGTTTGGGGCAACGTAAACGGTTTGCCTTCCAGAATGTCACGGGCCACCCGCCGGGCCGTTCCCTCGCTACTGTTGCTGAGCACGATCAGCGTTTGCTGCTTTTCGACGTACCGGACCATGACGTTCAGGAAGCCAACCCAGCTGCCAGTATGCGCCAGGGTCTTGCCGCCATCTTCAATAAACCAGCCAAATCCGTACGGATAGGTGCGTTTCCCGATCAGCTCAACTGGCTTGAAGGCTTCCCGCATTGTCTGTTGCCTGACCAGCTTTTCCGTCGCCAGCGCTTGTTCCCATGTCAGCAGATCCTCAGCCGACGAATAGATATTCCCGTCGCCGATGACACCGTCCAGCCGAATAAGGTCATTGGAAACGGTTTTACCATTCTCCCGCCCGAATCCATATACCCGATTGTGAGGTTTGGTCTGGCTCGTATAATAATAGGCATAGGTGTTTTTCAGCTTTAAAGGTTTCACGATTTGCTGATCAAGGAACTGTTCCACCGGCATTCCTGCCAGCGTCGCAATGATTGACCCCAGCAAGACATAGCCGGTATTGGAGTACGACCACTGCGTACCCGGCTTGAACAAAAGTGGTGGTTTGTACTGACGCAACAGTTGCAGCATGCCCGCGTTTGTCAGTGTGTCCAGCGGTCCGGCATACCGTTGCATTAGCCCATCGTATTCGGGCAGGCCGGAAGTATGCGTCAGCAAATGCCGAACCGTGATCGTGTCATATGGAAAATCGGGCAGATAAGTCCGAACGGTCTCGTCGTACCGGAGCTTCCCTTTCTCCTGCAACTGCATGACCATCAGGGCAACGAATTGTTTCGAGATTGACGCCAGATTAAACGCTGAACGCATTGTCAGCGGTTCGTTGGTAGCCATATTAGCCGTTCCGAAGGCCTTCCGGTAACGCACCCCCCCTTTTTCTGCGACCAGCACGACCCCGTTGAACAGCGCACGCTCATGCAGGTAAGTCAGTGCTGAGTCAAGTGTTTTCAACCGACCAGGTAACAGCCGGTCGGCGGGCTGTGCCTGAAGGGTGAAAAGGGACAAGTAAATGAGACTGCTTATTTGCAGTAAGCATCGGGTATAAAACGGCATGTCGGGCGTAGTTAATTAGACACAGGATAAGAATATTATTTCATTTTTCAGAAAATCATCCTGTATCGTTTGGCAAACAAATCAATTTTAAGAATAAAAATTTACTTTTAACCAGTAAATCTCCTAACCTTACATGACCAATCAAGCTATACTGCTTACCGATGGCCTTTTGACAACAACCGATGCTAAAACAGCTCACGGCCTGATCCGGGGCACCGATCGGTACACGGTTGTGGCGGTAGTCGATGCGCCCACGGCCGGACAGGATGCGGGAAGCGTACTCGACGGCACGAATCGAAACATTCCCATTTTTGCTTCGGTTACCGAAGCACTTACCCAGCTTTCCGATGTTTCCTACGCCATCGTTGCGGTGGCAACCAATGGCGGTATTTTACCGGCGAACATGCTGGCCGACATCAAGCTTTGTCTTCAGCAGGGCCTTTCGGTTGTTAACGGACTCCATGAATTTCTGAACGATAAGCCTGACCTGGTGGCGCTGGCGCAGCAGTCAGGAGCCCAATTAATCGACGTTCGGCGACCCAAAGCTCGACATGAACTGCATTTCTGGACGGGTGAGATCAATCAGGTAACGGCCCCCATCATAGCCATTATGGGTACTGACTGTGCGTTAGGTAAACGCACCACCACCCGGCTGATTCGGGAAGCCTGCGAACGACAACAGATTAATGCCCAGATGATTTATACGGGGCAAACCGGCTGGCTGCAGGGCGTCCGGTACGGATTCATCTTCGATTCGACCCTCAATGATTTCGTATCGGGTGAACTGGAACATGCGCTGGTCTCATGCTGGCGCGAAACGGGAGCCGATGTACTGCTTATTGAGGGACAGGCTTCGCTTCGTAATCCGAGTGGCCCCTGCGGCTCGGAATTTCTGGTTTCCGGCAATGCCCGGCATGTCGTTTTGGTTCATGCGCCCAAACGCAGGTATTACGATCATTTGCCCGCCTGGGGCGAAATTCCGTCTGTCGAGTCAGAAATTGCCCTAATTGGGTGTTATGGCTCAACGGTCATTGCGCTTGCCCTGAACACGGAAGGCTGCTCGCACGAGGAAGCTTTCGCCTTTCAGCAGGAATATGCCGGGCGGCTGGGGATTCCGGTACTGTTGCCGTTGGAAGAAGGCGTAGACTCAATAATACCCGGTATTCAAGCCTTACTGTCCCTGGCCCATGCGCATTAACTCCATCCGTACCTATTGTCGGGATCTGGCCCTCACCAAACCCTATACCATTGCGTATCAGACAACATCGGCAGTAGAAAACGTTTTTGTTGAACTGGAACTGGAAAATGGGCTGGTTGGTCTCGGCGCGGCCAACCCCGACCCCGATGTGGTCGGTGAAACGCCGGAACAAACGCTTCTCAATCTGCAAAGTGACTGGATATCAAGCCTGATTGGCCGGGATATCCGCTCCCTGCATGAACTGATCGACGACGCCCGAATTCAGTTTCCCCAGGCGCCCGGCACCCTGGCTGCGCTGGACATTGCCATTCATGACGCTTTTGCTCAATTTTTAGGGATTCCTGTAGTTCAGTTTTACGGCCGGACCATCCGCACGTTGCCCACGTCCGTGACCATCGGCATCATGAATCCGGCCGATACCCTGACCGAAGCGGCTGTTTATGTGCAGCAAGGCTTCCGGGTGCTCAAAGTGAAGACGGGCGTGGAGGTTGACGAAGACATCGAGCGCGTTGTAAAACTCCGCGAAACCTTCGGCCCATCGCTGATCATTCGCGTCGATGCCAATCAGGGTTATACATTAACGAATCTCAATCGGTTTCTGGCGCATACGAAATCCATGAACATCGAACTGATCGAGCAGCCGCTGCCGGTTGGTCTGGAGCATGAATTGCTTGTCTTGCCGGATGATACCCGTTGCCTGCTGGCGGCCGATGAGTCCTTAAAAGATCCGGAAGCTGCCATTAAACTCTCCCAGCGGCCCCGGCCTTTTGGCATCTTCAATATCAAATTGATGAAGTGTGGCGGTATCCGATCGGCTATCCAGATCGCGAACATTGCCCGACCGGCCGATATTGCGCTTTTCTGGGGATGTAATGACGAAAGTCGCATCAGCATAACGGCCGCTCTCCATGCAGCCTTCGCTTGTCCAAACACACGCTACATCGACCTCGACGGGAGTTTCGATCTGGCAGAAGACGTCGTATCAGGCGGTTTCATTCTCGAAGATGGCTACATGCGGCCCACCGGTGGCCCTGGTCTGGGTCTCACCCGACTGTAAAACATTTTGGTTAAGCACAGAGGCCCGAATTCTACCATTTCATTATTGCTGCGCTCTATTTCCAATAACGAGTAGCTTTCAAACCAAAATTTCATAAAGCGTCAATGCTCTCCTACTTTCCTTTCGGACAACAGTTTAACGACAAGATGGGCACACTTTCCCTGTCCGAAAACGAGTCTCTTGTAGAGCTGGATAGTAATTATGCAACAGAAACGGCACTAAAAAAACAACTTCTCACCGAATTACCGGCGTACTACTATCAGGCACTGCCAGGGAATGAACTGGCTCAATGGGAAGTTTTGGAAGCTATTTTGACGACACTAAGTCAGCTCGAGCCACACCAGTTTTCCCTTCTTAAAGAAGGTAGCCGCTGGCATTGGTCCAATGAGTTATTGAACGACCAAACGACCTTCACCTTTGGCGACGCCAATTCGCTGGCTATGGAGCCGCTCGATTGGGTAGGACGCCAGGTGCAGGAAGACCTGCTTTTACTGGCGGGGCCGGAAGCCTCGCTGGTTGCCGGGCAGCTATGTTTTGGCAACGGCTGGTGCCTTGATGAAAAGATTGGATTGCCTTTCTGGCAAATTCACGAACCCATTATCCCCATCGTGGAACCCATGATCCGGTCGGCCCAGAAACTGATGGAGCGCCTGCCCGCTGGCCGCCCGGTCTGGCGATTGAACTGGAGCGTAAAGATTTCCGATCAACTGGACATGACGAGTCGCCACACGCCTGCTCTGGACAAACTCCTGGCCGAACGAGCACCCGACTTAACCCCTGACATTATCGGCGAAAACCTGCATGTCCGTATTGAACGGCAATCCCTCACCCGATTGCCGCGTTCGGGGGCCATTCTATTCGGCATCCATACGTACCAGAACCGGCTTTCGGACGAAATAAGCGAGCGGCCGGATGCTGCCGCTCGGTTGGCAAACGTCTTCAAAACGACGCCCAGGGCCATGCTGGACTATAAGGGCATGACGCCCTTTATGCCTGCGCTACTGACTTATTTAGCCTGTTGTCAATCCTAAACGCTTACCGATCTGACGGTAACAACCGACAAAAAACACATGACAAAACTCGCCCGTTCTCTTGATCTACGTTCCGCTATTTTATTGGTAGTGAGCAGCATTATCGGTTCCGGTGTGTTCAAGAAAGTAGCGCCGATGGCCGCCGAATTGGGCTCTCCTCTGCTGGTAATCGGTTGCTGGATTATTGCCGGAATGATCAGTCTGGCCGGGGCACTGACTTATGCTGAAATGGCGGGCATGTTCCCACAGTCGGGGGGCGAATACGTTTATTTCAAGAAGGTATACGGGCGTCTATTCGCCTTTCTGTATGGCTGGGGTGCCTTTACCGTTATGCGAACAGCGACGATAGCGGCTCTGGCACACGTTTTTAGTCAGTCACTGATCACGTTCACCGGAGCAGCCGAGCATTCACCCGAAGGGGTTGTCAAGTGCATTGCCAGTGCACTGATCGTTTTCTGAGCTTCCTGAATTTCCGGGGCGTATCTTTTGCCGAAGGCCTTAGCCGGGGGCTTATCTACCTGACGTTTCTGGCCGTGCTCATCATTGCTATTCTGGGCTTTCAGGCTATATCCGGTCGGGTAGACCACATCACACAGGCCATACCAAATTTTGTACCTAACGAGCACCATACCCTGCTTGGCTCGCTGGTTATGGCATCGTTGGGTGCCTTTTGGGGGTACGAAGGCTGGAATCAGATTGGGTATATCGGCGAGGAGATTAAACATCCGCAGCGAAACTTACCCATCTCCCTGGGTATAGGCACCAGCATCGTGGTCAGTATTTATGTGTTACTGAATGTGGTCTATTTGTACGTACTCCCCATTGATGCGCTGGCAAAATTTGCCGATACACCCGATAAAATTGCGGCTGTCGAGGTGGTACGACAAGCAGCTGGCGGGATTGGAGCCGTGTTTATTTCGGTCCTGATTCTGGTGACGACTACCAATGCGACCAACGCATCCATTTTAATGCCCGCCCGCCTTTTCTACGCGATGGCACGGGATGGCTTGTTCTTCAAGTCCGTCGCGGTTATCCACCCCCGATTTAAAACGCCATCCGTTGCTATCCTGCTGCAGGGGGCATGGTCCATTGTGCTGGTTTGGTCGGGGAGCTTCGACCAGTTGACCGATACGTTGGTCTTTTCCTCCTTTATTTTTTATGGTTCCACGGCGCTGGGCGTTGTCCTGCTTCGGTTCAAGCAGCCTCATTTGGAAAGGCCCTATCGGGTTATCGGGTATCCTGTCGTACCGCTGCTTTTTCTGGCGTGCTGTACCCTGCTGGTCATCATGACCCTCATAAATCAACCCCGAGAAGCTCTGACCGGCCTCGGCCTGATCGCCACCGGATTACCATTCTATTGGTACTGGCGATCCCAACCGCCCATAGTCGAGTCGGACCCGGTTGACACGGTCAATGTTCATTGAGCATTTTTCTTTTGGCAAAACTTATTTTTGTCAAGTGACTGTGCGTAGGGATATTCTGTGATTGTGCCCATCCGGTCCACCACCAAGATTGCTTCGGGCTTCAGTAGGTAAAGGAATAACATATGGTACCTTGCTGCCTTTTGACCTCTGTGCGCTTTGTGTTACCTCCTCGGACTGTCACACTAGTTTAACTATATTCTCCGGTTAGGGGATAACTTAACTAAAAATCCGGTGAAGTATCAGCGTTTATGATACTTCACCGGATCCCTAATTTTACTGATCGTAGGATGGACTTGTGATCTACTCCACCGCCGGATACCCTTTATCGAGCCAATCGGTTTTAAGATTTTTGGCCAGATTCAGGAGTTTATGGTTTTTAAATCCCATTTCATTCAGTTTTGTAAAGGCCGGGCGCACGTTGGGGCAGTTCTTGAAGGGGCAGCACCCGCAGTAGATCACGATCTCCCGATTTTTGGGCTCTTTGCTCAGCAGCTTTTCCAGCTTCGCCAGATTATCGGCTTCACTGCCGGGGCCAACGCCAACAGATGACTTGATCGTGGCGGCCGGCCCAACGCTGATAATGAGCGGCTTGGCTGCACCGGGTGTGTTAATCGTTTCGGCCAGATCGGCGGGTTCGAGTAGCTGATCGGGGCGCCAGGGTTCGGCTTTGTTCCAACCCGTCTGGGCTATGACGAGGCCAAGGATAAGAACGATTCCCAGGATTGATGAAATAATTCGTTTTTGAGTCATGAGTAAGTGGTCAATGTTGTACGCACCTGTTGAATGTGACTGACTAAGGCTGGCCAAAAATAACTGAAATGTCGGGCAATCCGTTCGTAGTAGCGCTCTAAATCCTCGATCGCCGTATCCAGGCCCGACGGGAAGGCCGTTCGGCGGGATACGCCCTTCAGCGAGCGATCGAGTCCCTCCGCATACTGGTAGTTGGTGAGCCAATCCTGCCGGATCATGTACTCGGCCATGCGGGCTGCCCCCGTTGGCAGACGAGCTGCATTCTCCTCTATGGTCTGATAAAAACTACCGATAAACTCAGGCAGCGATTCGCCGGTGAGCTGCGTAAAATTAATAGCCAGAAAATGGTCGAAAAAGATGTCGACAGCCGCGCCGGCATACTTATGGCAGCGCGGATGGAGTAAATCACGGACGGCGGCCACGTCGGGATGCGCGTCAGTAAATGAATCGATGGCGCGGTGAATCCGAACGCCCGTAATCTCGTCGGCCAGCAGGTTATGCCGAGGTTTTGCGGGGTCGCCTTTGATGAAATCACCAATGAAATTACCCACGAGCAAACCCGTATACTGGTTTGATGAGCGAGGTCCGGATAGATACCCATGCGCCAGAATATTCATGGCATTGGTTCGGTAATAGGTAAATCAGCGCCGATATTGACCCCTGAACTGGTCACGTACCGCTCGACCGTCACACCAAACCGGCGCAGAAAATCGACACCTTCGTCGGAAGGTATTCCCTTGTATTCGGCGTACGAGTTCAGAAAAACGACGCGGGCGATCTTCATACTGTAGATAATCCGAGCGCAGGCAATGCAGGGCGATAAGGTTACGTAAATCGTGGACCCTTCGATCTCAGAACCATTTTTGGCCGCATAGAGAATGGCATTCTGCTCGGCATGAAGGGCCAGTGAGCAGGACCCTTTTGAATCACGCGGACAACCAACACCGGGGAACTCTTCGTCGCAGTTGTGCGTACCCGCCGGGGGACCATTATAGCCAATCGAGATGATTCGGGTATCGCGGGTGAGCACCGCCCCTACCTGCGCCTTGATGCAATGCGACCGTTTAGCGAGGTTAACGGCCAAATCCATGAAAATATCATCGAAGCGCGGTTTGGCAGACGTACCGCTGGCAGTGGGAGCCTTACTGACTTCAGTAGTCAAAACAGGTGTATCGGTGGTTGGTAACATTCAGTAAAGATACGGAGCGGACCGGCTAAATGGAACGCATAGCCGGCCAATCCTATACCATCAACCGCATTACCTGAGCTGTAGTTCGTTTTAGATAGACAGCTGCATGAGTCAGGGCATCGTCCAAACTAACCGGCCCTGGAACGATGGAAAAAGCACTGGCTAGCCCCAACGCATCCAGTTCCATCGGGTCGAGTTGCAGAGTACCACACAGGGCGATTACCGGAATGTGCTGTTCACTGGCCAACCGGGTGATGCCCGCGATCAGTTTACCTTGTAAAGTCTGGTGATCGATCCGGCCCTCGCCGGTGAGGATCAGATCGGCACCCACCATTATCGTAGCTAAGTTTGTCTGCTGCATCAATAAGTTAACGCCTTCAATCAGTTGGCCTTTGAGAAACAAAACGGCTCCCGCGCCCAGGCCACCAGCGGCTCCCGCGCCCGGCATCGTGGATAAATCGACCCCGAACTGCTGGTGAAGCAGGTTCGCGAGATGTCTCATTCCGGCATCCAGAATGGGCAAATCATCGGGTTTGGCCCCTTTTTGCGGCCCATAGATGTAGGTAGCGCCCTGCGGCCCAACGAGTGGGTTCGTCACATCGCAGGCCACATCAACAGAGCCGGTCCAGGCTGATTCTGGTGGGATAATTTTAACAATTTGAGCCAGATTGCCGCCACAAGGACGGAGTTGATGCCCCGTTTTATCCAGAAAACGCCAGCCCAGGGCCGACGCCATCCCCGTGCCCGCATCGTTGGTGGCACTTCCGCCAATACCCAGTACGATCCGCGTCACACCCCGCTTCATGGCTTCAGCCAATAGCTCGCCCGTTCCGTACGTGTTGGCTTGAAATGGATCATATTCCGCCATTTTTAACAACCGAAGCCCCGATGCCTGGGCCATTTCGATAAAAGCCGTTGTACCATCACCGGAAATGCCGTACCCTGCTTCAACGGGGCGCCCGAGCGGGTCCTGCACGGTTAATGTATGCCAGCTTCCGGCGGTACCCTCCGTCAGTACTTCGGCGGTGCCCTCTCCGCCATCGGCCATGGGCACCGATATTACTTCGGCCGTTGGCACCACCAGCCGGATGCCCTCAGCCATAGCGACACAAACGGCAGACGCCGTTAAGGAACCTTTGAATTTATCAGGAGCCAGTAAAATCTTCATGTGGCGTTATTGTGTATACTCGCTAAGTGAGTAAGTTGGGTGTCGAATTGATTTACTCCTTACCCATTATATATGACCCGCTTACGAGCCGCTGTTGTTGGCGGAGGCAATATTGCCGATAAAAATCACATTCCGGCGCTAAAACAGCTAACTGAACAAGTCGAGTTAGTGGCCGTTTGCAGCCGCGATCTCATCAAAGCCCGCGCCCTTGCCGATAAACATACTATTGAGCATGCGTTCGATAACACGGATGAGCTCTACCGCCAGTGCTCGCCTGATGTGGTGGTGATCTGCACACCCAATAACCTGCATTATCCGCAAACGATGGAAGCGCTGGAACACAACTGCCACGTTTTCTGTGAGAAACCACCCGCCATTTCGGCTCAGAATGCCCGCGATATGGCCATGCTGGCGGCTGCGAAGGGGCGGGTACTGGCCTATAATTTCCAGCTTCGTCAAACGAGCGAATGGGCCTTGCTAACGCGCTGCCAAACGGATGGCCTGCTGGGTGATATTTACCACATAAAAGCCCATTTCCTGCGTCGGCGGGGCATACCGGGCTGGGGTTATTTTACCAATAAGGCCATGCAGGGCGGTGGCGCACTCATGGATTTAGGCGTCCACGTGCTCGATCTAGCCCTTTGCGCCCTAGGCTACCCCACCCCCGATCAGGTATTGGGCAACACCTATGACTTGATTGGAAAATCGGGTGGCAAAGGGCTTATGGGCAATTGGGACCCGCAAACGTTCGAGGTCGAAGATGCCGCTACGGCTTACCTCTTGTTTCCCAATAAGGCGTCGATTATGCTCTCGGCGTCGTTTGCGCTGAATACGCAGACCGATAAAGACCGAAATCTGGAGATTTTCGGTAGCAAAGGCGGGGTGAAGCTGTTCCCCTTCGCCATGCACACCGAAATAGCGGGTGAGCTGGCGGATATTCAATTCCCCTACTTGGAGGAAGTTGATATCCAGCTAAAAAACACAGCCGCTTTTCTGGATGCCTGCCATGGTAAACCGTCGAACGTATGTACGGCCGAACAAGGTGTTATTTTGCAGGAAATCGTCGAGCGTATTTACCAGTCGGCTGCAAGTTAAATCTATCAAAATGCATTAGCCCACGGTTTGAGCCGTGGGCTATAAATGGCCATGGTGTTTTATAAACTATCAGGCAACTTCTTTTAACGACCGAAGCCATTCAGGTTTCGTCGTCACAATTTTGGCTTTCAGCTCGTTCAGCATGGCGTAGAGTCCGTAATAAGTACGGTTCACGTATAGGCCATCCTGCGAGCCGCGGGCCACTTTTGAGTTCTTCAACTCCTGAACGTTGGCCAACCCTTCGGCAAAGGCATACACTTTGGTAAAGTAAGCGTCGTCACCAAAGTCGAACGTATCAACGGCGAATGGCTCAGCCAGCATCCGGGTCATGTCTTTAAACAGGTCGGAGAAGAACTGCCGCTCTTTCGGTGAATCAGCATCGGTGATGAATTCCAGATTCTCAAAAATCTCTTCCGTCAGAGCCGCATCCTCCAGGGTATCGGGATTGACGAGCCGAAAGTAGTTGTCGTAATAAAAATCGGGGATGACTTTCACACAGCCGAAGTCAATCACACCCATAGTGCCGTTGGCACGCATCAGGAAATTGCCCGGATGCGGGTCGGCATGAACCTGCCGCAGGGTGTGTATCTGAAAATCATAAAAATCCCACAGCGCCTGCCCGATTCGATCCCGCACATCCTGAGACGGGTTCGTTTTCATGAACTCCTTCAGATGGAAGCCATCGAGCCAATCCATCGTCAGAATCCGCTTGGACGATAACTCCGGATAGTACTTTGGGAAAACCAGACCGGGTATGTGGGCGCAGGCTTCCGAAATCTCAATAGACCGCTTCAATTCGAGTTCATAGTCAGTTTCTTCCAGCAGTTTGGATTCTACTTCACCCATGTACCGGTCAATATCCCGTTCATTTAGGTTCAACAAGCGAACAGCCAACGGTTTAGCGATTTTCAGGTCGGAGCTAACCGCATCGGCGACACCGGGATACTGCACTTTGACGGCCAGTTTCTTACCATCTTTCCAGGCCTGATGCACTTGTCCAATGCTGGCGGCATTCACCGCTTCGATACTGAACTTATCGAACAACTGAGCGGGTGTTTTTCCAAAGTACGTTTTAAAGGTTTTCACCACCAGAGGTCCTGACAAAGGCGGAGCCGAGTATTGGGCCATCGTAAACTTGTCGGAATACGCGACTGGCAACAGCCCCCGGTCCATACTCAGCATCTGCGCCATTTTGAGGGCAGATCCTTTCAGCTCACTGAGGGCTTCGTAAATATCGGCCGCATTGTCCTGATGTAGTTCATCTTTCGACAAACTGGGGTCCATCAGCTTCTTACTATAGTGCTTGATATAGTTACCGCCAACCTTTACCCCAGCTTTCATAAATTGGCTGGCACGCGCAACTTTACCTGTCGGAACGGATGTTTGGATTTTCATTTGTGATGAACGAAAGGGTGAAAGAGCGAAAGCATGAAAGAGGGTACGAGTGCTTATTTAACTTACACTCGTACCCTCTTTCATGCTTTCGCTCATTTATTCTGGTACATGAACTTGGCGAAGTCAAAAAGGGTATCCAACGGCGACCGGCCGATCAGGTCGAAGGTAGTGTTGACGGACTTTTCGATGGCAGAATCCGTTTTCTCGAAGTTCTTACTCACATCCCGCACCCAGAAATCGAGTAGATACAGGGTTTGGCCCCAGAGTGCATTCGGGTAGCGGTCGGTAATGAACGGGCGGGGTTCTACCTCTTTACTTTCCCGGCCTTCGGCCAGCAGATCGCGGGCGAAATCAAAGAATTCGTCCTTAAACGCGTTCAAAACCGGTGCTTTGGGTGTCATTCCCCGAAGGCCCTGGCCTTTGCTCCCGGCGCGCAGACGGCCATAGCTATACACAACGAAACTGCGCTGGGCTTTCAGCAACTCGATCCAGGTGTAGTAAAACGCCAGTAGCTTCTCCCGAACCGAATAGCTTTGGTACGTTTCATCGGCATCGACAGTCGCTTTGGCATCGCTGAAGAAAGCGAGCCAGACATCCGCTTCGATGGCGTCGAAGGATGTATAGTGGGTGTAGAAATCAGCTTCAGTAAGTTTTAATTTTTTGGCAAACTGAAAGACTGAGGTGGGTTGTTTACCGTTTTCCAATACGTACTCGGTGTACGCTTTGCGGATTTTTTCGAGCATTTCCATACAAGTTGACAACGGCAGGTTTAGTAAAAAAGTTTAGTGATTTACTGCATCTGAAAGCCCAATAACTTCCTGTATTTTTGTGTTATAAACGCTGTATATCCAAATCAGAAGCCAGACGGCAACTCATTTATTTCCTGTAACTGTCATGATTAAACTAACATCGCTTTTTTGTATCCTTTTCCTGTTTATCAGTCTCCACGCGTTTAGCCAATATGGTGGCTATGGTGGTGGGTACGGCGGGTATGGCGGCCGGATGGGCGGCATGAGTCAGAATATGCCGAGCAGCCCACCACGTGCCTCAGTACCGAATATTGCCGGCGATATGGCCATGAAAGAAACGAAATGGCTGAAAGAAAATCTGGACCTGAGCAAAGACCAGGCTAAAGCGGTCAAACAACTGAACAATGAGTATGCCAGCCAGCAGCAGGATGCCATCAAAGACATCATTGGAACGGGTGGCGGCCGACCTTCGCCCGAAGCCATCAAGCAGGTCAGGGATGTGATGATGATGTTTAACGAAGAAAAGGAAGAGAAACTTAAGCCCATCCTTACCCCCGAACAATGGACGATGTATCAGTCTAAAAAGGAAGCCATGCAAAAAGAGATTGGCGGCTGGCGTCCGGCAGCGCCCAAAAAAGACTCGCTGAGCAAAGCGCCCAGCCAACCCTAAAATCGATTATTTTGTTTAAATAATAGCCCTTTCCAGCGTCTTTTGGGCCGTAAACTCATTTTCCACCTAGCCTATAAGTCTAAATCCTGATTTTCTACGTAAGTGCGGCAATACCCTAATTGTAGTTGCCCTGCTTATGAAACGATTTACATCTCTTTTCCTGGTCTTTAGCTTCCTGTCGACACTGGTTTTTGCTCAGCCCGCGCAAAATCTTACCCAGGCCATTCGATATATTAAACTATCCAGCACGCTCCGGGCCGTCGACAAACCCGACGAGTCGATCAATTTACTGAAGCGCGCTCTTCCGGCGGTGCGCACCTCTAGTTTTTACTGGGAAGCAGTTACCAATGAATCGCTGGGCCTTTCGTACAGCGATTTGCGCGATACGACGACAGCATTACAGTATCTGGAGCGGGCACGAAGCCAGTATCTTAAACTGAAATATGTAGCCAGCGCCTGGGGTGTGAATGAGATCGTCCGTAATTTATCGAACAAAAACCTGTACGCCGGTATCCAGATTGGTACGTCTACGATCAAACTCGCCATTCTCAAAACGCGGTACGAAACCGACTTTTACGAGAAAGACATTAAAACAACGGTTGACATTGCCAATCCGGCGGTTACGCTCTTTGCCGATGCATCGGCCTCGTATAAACCGGAGCAGGACGCGCTGAAGGTCTGTTTGGATTCTGTACAGCGGTACAACATTCCTAACGAACGGGTTTTTATTGTGCTGAGCAACGATGTTCGGGAAGAGCTTGCCAAAAATCCGGCCAGCCAGCGTAAACTTTACGATCAGTTGTCGCGTGTATTGCCGAACAGCAATCTGAAGATAGACACGTCGATGACAGCCAGCCGCGAAGCTGAGTTATTCACCATTGGCGCCATTCCCCGTAAAGTGTGGCCAACGACTTCGGCACTTGATATTGGCAGCAACAGTACACTGGGGGGCTATTTTGATCAGGTTACGCCGATGGGTGCCAAAACCTTTCATGGCTTCAATATACCAGTAGGCATCAATTCTCTGGTGGCACAAATCGACGGCAAGCGCGCCCTCAACCTGGATGCGTTTAAACGCGAAGCCCAGCGGGTCGTTAAATCCGTTGCCGATGCGGAGTTAGCCAAACGGGTCAATACCGAAAACCGTGGATTGCAGCAACGGAGAACCGTTGGCATTGGCGGGGATCTGGTATGGGCACTCATTAGTTATTTGCATCCCGAAAAAGCGGGTGTTACCGCCGTTGCCATCACCCCGGATGATGTTGAACGATTCAAAAAACTGGCCTTATCCGATTATCGTGAACTGATAAAGCCTGATTTGAGCAACATTGCCAACCCCACCCTTCGGGCACAGGCCGAGCAAAATATTTCGACCGTTCAGAATCTACTCAATGAAAAACAAATCGTGGTGGGAGCGCTTTGGCTTGAGTCCATTATGAAAGCCTATTCAACGCCTTCAACGCCCAGACGTTTCGTTTTTGTCCGCAATGCAGATGTTGGCTGGGTAACGGGTAAGTTTCTGGAAACCATCAATTACGAATACGAATCAACTATTGCCAAAGGGGCACTGTACACCCGATAGGCAGTCTCTTTATCAATAAAATAAAGGCGGTTAAGTGAAATAGCTTATTTTCACTTAGCCGCCTTTCTGTAGATCGAAAGTTGATTTAAGTAAAGAATAACTTTAAGTGAAGGACATCAGCCATTATTCCAGATCAGCGATGTAAGCCCCCATCTGGCGTACCGAATAACAAGCAATACCCAACTTGTTCGCATCGGCCAGCAACTTATCCGTGAGGGGCGTTCTGTTCGAATCATCGAAAATAATATGCCGGGCCACCACCCTGCCATTGAGTTGTTTCCACTCACGCAGGGCATTTCGACGGATAACGAGGAAATCGACGACAGCCGGTAATCGCCAATGATTTGGCCCGCTTAATTGATTGACCAGCAACAGCGTTTTACCCCGCCATACCCAGAGGGTGTACGCACGAGTCTGATAACACGGGAGACGTTTCGGGATTGCAGCCGCTATCGGGCTAATCTGGCTGGTTTTGATGATCGCCAGGTTCGAAACACCCCACTGGCCAAAGGTATTTTTCAGGTAAAAGTCGAAAGAGCGGGTATCGCTGGTATCCACATCGGTCAACAGCACACTCTGATGCCCATCGGTTAGGCTGACCGCCGTGCGATGCGGCAGAAAATGCACGGCCAACCGTTTTTGATTGGCCTGCTCGAAATCGTCCCATATGGTTAGACCGGCGACGAACAGGGCTGCCAGGCTGGTTGCCCACAAATAGGCTCTGTTACGTGTGATCAGTAACGCTGCACCACAGAAGATAACCACATAAATTAACCCCATAGCCGGTAGGGTAATCCAAAGACCATCCCAGGCGGCCCCGGGCAGCGCACCCGTGTGCATAACGGCGGAATTAAGCACCCAGGCCGTTTTTTCCAATAAACAACCGAGCAGGTCATTTAGATAAGGCACCCAGCTAAAAGCCAGGGTTGCCATGGCCAGCGGCAACAGTATGTTCGACATGACAATCACAATCGGGTTGGCCAGCAGGAAATACGTAGGAAATTGATGAAAGTAGTAAACACCTAACGGGAAGGTGATCAGTTGAGCAATCAGCGCTACCGCGGTCAACTTCCATAGTTTGTCAATCTGTTTGGACCGAAAGGTTATCGACTGATATAGAGGAGACTGCCACGCACCAATTCCCCCAACGGCCAGATACGACAACTGAAACCCCGCCGAAAACAAGGCGTACGGATCGAAACACAGGATAAAAAAGGCAGAAGCTGCCAAAGAATTGATAAACTGTTGCTGACGACCGGATGCATTCGCTATGATAAACAAGGAGAACATGGCCGCCGAGCGCAACACTGGGGGCGAAAACCCGGTAACTAAGGCATAGAACCACAGAATAGTTAGTTGTAGAAACGCCATCAGGAGTTTACCCCGAGGGCGTTTAATCAAAAAACTAAGCAGAAACGTTAAAACAAGGAACAGAATGCCCACATGAAGCCCCGATACCGAAAGCACATGCACGGCCCCCGCTGCGCTGTACGCCCGGTACAAGTCCGTATCCAGATCATCTCTTACCCCTAAAATCATGGCGTTGACAATCCCGATTTCCGCCCGATTTCCAACCTGATGGGCAAAAACACTGTCGGCCCAGCGGTACACACGGGTGGCGATGTCTGTAATACGATTGGGTGGGTCAAGGGCTAATACCGTTCGTTCGTAGGGCCGCAGATACTGCTGGTGGTAGATGTTCCGGTAGCTGAGGTACTGCTTGTAGTCGAACTCACCGGGATTGAGGGGTGGATCAATCGGTCTGGGAGAACCCGCTACCAGCCAGACCTCGCCATAATGTGGCATGGATTGGCCCACCTTATCCAGATAGACGATAACTTTGCCACTTAACGGTTTCCATGGCTCCTCTTGCCGGCTCGTCCATTTTCCCCGCCGAACGGCCAGCTCTACCCGAAATGTTTTGGCCCGTTCTTCCGGCTGAGCCGCGATCACTCCTTCATAGGCACGAAGCGTATCGGTAAGGTGAATCAGGTTATCAGCTTGATTGCTGGCCGTATGCTGATACGAGATACCCCAGCCCAAGGTCATTAAAACCAATAGACCGCCCAGGCCGGATGCCGTCTGGATCGGCTTGACGAGTTTATCCCTCGTCTGACGAATTCCCCAAAAAAGCAATCCAAGCCCCAGCAGAAGTGCCACCTGCGGAACAACTGTCCGGTTGGGATGGTACACGTACAGGAGAATACCACTAATCAGCGCAGCCGCGTACCGAACAAACGGGTTTCCTTTCATTCTCTGTTGAACGCAGAGCCGGGCAGTACCATTTTATAATGCTGGATGCCTGCTTCCTCGAACATCGGGCCAACGGCAACGAAGCCAAAACCTGCGTACAAGGGCATAGCAGTCACCTGTGCATGCAGGTAAATACGTTCGATAGGTTCGGGTTGCTGATTAAACACATCGTCCAGAACCGTTTTAACCAATGCTTTACCAACGCCCTTGCCACGAAAAGCGGCTAAAACAGCAAATCGTTCTAACTTAACACCGTTAGATGTTCGTCGCCAGCGGGCAGTACCGCAGGGGGTGTCATCGAACCGGGCCAGAAAGTGGGTACTTGTGTCTTCAAACTCATCGTATTCTTCACGAGCTGAAACATGCTGTTCTTCAACGAAAACCTGCCGGCGAATGGCAAAAGCCGATTCAAGGTCCGACGGGTTTGAAATAGGTAAAACACGAATCATAAAGTGGCTTTTTAGTTTTTACTGAACCAGCAGGCGCTTACTTACCATCTCACTGCCGGTTTTGACCCGCACAATATACACCCCGGTTGCCAACCCAATTACGGGTATGGTTACCCGCGTGCTGGGCGAATTGGTATAGGTATAACTTCTCAACTGTCGACCGGCAGCATCGAATAAATCAACGTCAAAGGTTTGAGATCCTTTCAGCTGCACATCAATGGAGGACTCTGTCGTGGTAATTGGGTTTGGCCAAACACTCACCGTAAGTGCATCGGTTTCGGTGAGTGGCGAAAGAACCGACTTTAGGAGCTGTGCCCGGCGTGGACTGAGCGTCATGACCAGCCGCATACGGGCAACCTGACCTGCTGTAAACATATTCATACAGGCATCGGGCCAGTAGTTCATGTAATTTTCGATCAGGTCACGCGTTTGAATACCGCTCACACAACTCGAGTAGGTTTGCCGACAATTTGTTAAAACGGACACATTGGAACGATCTTCCGTAAGCGGAGTATCCGCCACATAATCTTCGGCACAGCCATTGCCATCGCCCCAGGTGTGGATCAGTCCCAGCCAATGCCCAATTTCGTGCGTTGCCGTACGGCCAAGGGCATACAGCGATGAACTGCTAACGGTTCCTGTCCGCTTTCCAAAATACCGATAGTCAATAATTGTACCGTCAGTTAACTCATTGGAACTGGCAGGCAATCCTTTAAGCGTGTCAGCTGCAGACGGGAACTGCGTATAACCAATGTAACTATCGATTCGAGTTACCCAGATATTCAGATACCGGTTACTGGGCCAGTAGGCAATCTGAGAGAGCAATAGGTCGTCATTAAAAACGTCAAATGACGACTTCTGGGCATAATAATGTCGGGTTATACCGTTAGACGGTTTCCCACTGGGGTCGGTTGTCGCGAGGTAGAACTCAATACGAGCGTCGGCACCAATAGGGCTGGTATTGAACCCATTCGTTCCCTCTTTTCGCCGGTAATCTTCGTTAAGTACTTGAATTTGAGACTGTATCTGCTCGTCCGAAATATTACCGTTATTAGCTCCGCCAACGGCCAGTGACGCATTGTTATGCACCACGTGAACAACCACCGGAATCCGGTATACCGTTTCATCAGCAGCTTGCCGAAGCGACTTACCATCGATTTGCGCTTTATCGATGAGTTGGTTCAATTCGTTGATTTGCTGCAGTCGGTTAGGGTTTCGATGCTGCAGAATCCGTTCGTGTTCAACAACGCCACAGCGGTTCAGCAGGGATTCGTCGACAGCCTGCGACCAGGCGACCGTGGTTAGCAAACACAAAAACGAACCGGCCAGCCAATGCCAGCCGGTTCGATAACTATTCATCAGGTTATTACTGACCTGCTTTATCATACGCTGTAATAATTTCGCGAACGAGCCGGTGACGAACCACATCCCGTCCATCAAGCTCAACAAAAGCGATTCCTTTGATATTTTTTAAAATGTCGACCGACTCAACCAAACCCGATTTCTGCTTGTTTGGTAAGTCGATTTGCGACCGGTCGCCGGTAATAATTGCTTTTGAAGTCGGCCCCATCCGCGTTAAAAACATCTTCATCTGCATAGATGTCGTGTTCTGCGCTTCATCGAGCAGAATAAATGCATTATTCAGTGTACGCCCACGCATATAGGCCAACGGGGCAATTTCAATAATTCGATTCTCGGTATAGAATTTTAGTTTTTCTGCCGGAATCATGTCATCGAGTGCATCGTAAATTGGACGCAGGTATGGGTCGATCTTTTCTTTCAGATCACCCGGCAAAAAACCAAGGTTTTCCCCTGCTTCAACGGCCGGACGCGTAATAATGATCTTTTTAACTTCTTTGTTCTTCAATGCGCGCACGGCAATAGCCACGGCTGTGTACGTTTTACCGGTACCGGCCGGCCCCACGGCAAACACTAAATCGTGTTTCTCGGCGGCTTCGACCAGGCGTTTCTGGTTATCCGTTTTTGCCCGTACTACAACACCACGCGTTCCATACACCAGCACTTCATCATCATCGGGCGGCACAGGCGGGACGATCCCCGAGCCATTTGTTGGCTGACCGCTGTGGCTGATGTAATTCTGAATATTTTCATGCGTGATTTTACCGTACTTCTGATAGTGTTCCATCAGCGAGTCCAGAATATCACTGATACGGCTTATTTCCGGAGTTGTACCTTTGATCCGTATCTCGTTGCCACGCGAGATAATTTTGCTCATGGGAAACGCAGCCGCCACTTCTTTGATATTGTGGTTCTCTACGCCCAGAAAGTCGATGAGCGATACATTGTCGAGGGTGATGACTTTTTCGACCAAACGATGAATAACGTTAAAGTGTGATTTCGAAAGTAAGCGTTTTCTTTCCTTCTACAACACGTTTTCCCGAAAAATTATTCATCCACTACCGTTTCTTATTCGATGGTTTTATTTTGAATAAATCGGGTTTTTTATGTTAAAAAATAGTTATCTTGCTGACGTACAGACCTCTGTCCGTTACCAGTATCATGTACGCGAACCAACCCCACATTCGTTGCTTAAATTATTTGGTTTTTTTTTCAGGCGGTAGCATCAACATTACCAGAATGTTACGAACGTTTTGGTGCATGATTAGCCTATACGTTGCCTATGCTGGGCTTGCCTTATGGGGAGAAGATTGCGTAAACTTGCATTAACAGATGGAGAATAACGCCCGCCCCAATCAACACCTTCGTAAACCCTCGGCTTTCGCCGGAGGTCGTCAGCAAGCCGGAAATCATTGGCTCGATACAGGCCTTGGAAAGCTGCCTCCCCAGGCGCTGGATCTGGAAGAAGCCGTACTTGGTGCACTGATGATCGAAAAAGATGCTCTTTCATCTGTTGTCGATATCCTTAAACCCGAAACGTTCTACAAGGAAGCTCACCAACGAATTTATCAGGCGATCCTGACGCTGTTTGGTAACTCCGATCCCATTGACCTGCTAACCGTTACACAGCAGCTACGCAAAACGGGGGAGATTGAACTGGTCGGTGGAGGTGGGTTTGTCTCCGAGCTGACCTTTCGGGTCAACTCGGCGGCTAACATTGAATACCACGCGCGGATTGTGTCGGAGCAGGCGCTGAAACGGGCGCTGATTGCCATGTCGTCGACGATTCTGCGCGATGCCTACGAGGATACAACCGACGTTTTTGAACTCCTCGACCGCACGGAACAGTCGCTCTTCAAGATTTCGGAATCGAACATCAAGAAGAACTACGCCGACATGAGCACCATTGTTCGGATGGCGCTCAATGAACTTGAAACCAAGAAAAATCAGGAAGGCTTAACCGGTGTTCCTTCCGGATTTACGAATCTGGATCGTGTGACATCGGGCTGGCAGCCAACTGAATTAATTATCCTGGCGGCACGGCCAGCCATGGGTAAAACCGCTTTTGTGGTAAGTGCCCTCCGGAATGCCGCTGTCGACCACGGAAAACCCGTTGCCATTTTCTCACTGGAGATGTCGGCCGTTCAGCTTGTCAATCGTCTGATCTCCGCCGAAGCGGAAATTGACGCAGAGAAAATCAGGAAAGGTACGCTGGCCCCGCATGAGTGGACCCAGTTACACCACAAAATTCAGCGGCTGACCGAAGCGCCCATTTTCATTGACGACACCCCAGCCTTATCCATTCTGGAATTAAGGGCCAAATGCCGACGTCTTAAAGCCCAGCACGACATTCAGATGGTCGTTATTGACTACCTGCAGCTGATGTCCGGTGATACCTCCGCCGGACGGGGTGGTAACCGCGAACAGGAAATTGCGTCGATTTCGCGGGCACTTAAGAATCTGGCCAAGGAATTGAATGTGCCGGTCATCGCCCTCTCGCAGTTGAGCCGGGCCGTAGAGACCCGCGGTGGCGACAAAAAACCACAACTGTCCGACCTTCGTGAATCGGGATCTATTGAGCAGGATGCCGACATGGTTTGCTTCCTCTACCGCCCGGAATATTACAACATCACGGCCGATGAAAACGGCAACTCAACAGCGGGTATTGGCGAGGTGATCATAGCCAAAAACCGAAGCGGCTCGCTCGATACGATTCAACTTCGGTTTATCAATAAGTTCACTAAATTCTGCGATCTCGATTCGTATTTCGAACCGGTGCAGGCCCAGGGATTTGCGCCCGAAGTAAACGGGTTGAGCAGCTTCGACAGCCCCCAACCTTCGGCAGGAAGCGTCTTTAAAAGCAAGGCGAACACCATGTCGAACTTCGGCAATGCCGACCCCAGTCAGGAAACCCCATTTTAAATAGCACCGGGCCTCCGGCCGGAGGCCCGGTATTACTCAGAAGTTAGGCTTCAATAAATACTTATTGTAGAACTCATCAATCACTTTGACGGCCTCGGTGGGTGTGTCAACAATACTGATGAGCTTCATATCTTCCGGATTAATATTGTGCTGCTCGCCGAGCATCACATCCGTAATCCAGTCAATCAGCCCCTGCCAATAGGTTCTACCAACCAGCACAATCGGGAAACGGGCAATTTTTCGGGTCTGAATGAGTGTTAACGCTTCAAACAATTCGTCGAGCGTACCCATTCCACCTGGCATCACTACAAAACCCTGTGCGTATTTGACGAACATAACCTTCCGGACAAAGAAAAAATCGAAGTTAATGCTCTTGTCGGGGTCAATGTAAATGTTGCTGTGCTGTTCAAACGGCAGTTTGATATTCAGACCAACGGATTTTCCTCCCTGTTCGAAGGCACCTTTGTTCCCAGCCTCCATAATACCGGGTCCTCCACCCGTAATGACACCGTAGCCATGCCGAACCAGTTTGGCTGCAATTTCTTCGGTCATCTTATAATACGGGCTATCGGGTTTGGTACGGGCAGAGCCAAAAATTGACACGCAAGGCCCAATCTTGGCCAATTTGTCAAATCCTTCAACAAATTCGGCCATCACTTTAAAAATGACCCACGAATCGGCGGTTTTTATCTCATTCCAGTCGTGGTCCTGAAAGGCATCTTTAATGCGCTGTTCGTCAGGTGTCAGGAGTAACTCGTCACGCTTGGGTAAATCATTGGTAATGCGTTCAGTACTCTGCGTTTCAGAGCGATGAACATTCTCTTTAGTTTCTTCCATTTATAGTCTAAAAAAAGCAGTGGGCGTAAAACGTACTCACTTATGATTTAAGGAAATCCTTCTCCAAGGAGTGCAAAGACTTCGTTATCAGCCAGTCAACAAAATCTGACACGGAGAAGGATTGTATTAACTACAGGGTAAGCAAAAACGTTTCATCAGTTTATTTAAATCCTATTTAACGCTTTTCTGCAATGAAACTGCCTCCAATAAAGCCACTAGTATAAGAGGTAAGCATTTCCGATACAAATTTCTGTCTGACTCCAGTTTGCACCGCTGTATGGCGTCTACATACCTCACTAACGGCCCGGTCCAATCAGCACTGTAGTCCATCATGCTGCCCTGGCATAACGCTACCCAGCGCCGATGACTAACAACTGCTTTCGAACCCATAACTATTTTTTATAACACGGGTTGACTAACTACTACGGGTGGAGTTTGCTTAACTGACAACAGCGCACGAGTGCTCAAATACGCACATCAGCGCCGTAGGTAGCAGCACACCTATGAGGGTAACGTAACCGTCGCTGTTAACAGCGACTGAATCACCTACATGAGCTGCTGCTATCGGCAACAAAACAGGTGTAGTAGCCGATGTCTGTAACAGCTTACAACCTTTTATCACGTACACGTGCATGGAATCCTTAAATGTAAAAGCCTACGGTGCCAAAGCATCGCTGATTGATCGGTTCAGTACTTTATCCCGTATGGATATTGAGCGCAACGCGCCAAAAGACGACGAAGTACTGATCGATATTCTCTATTGTGGCGTCTGCCACTCTGACCTGCATCAGGTGCGCAATGACTGGGCCAACACGGTATATCCGTGCATACCCGGCCACGAAATTGTGGGTAAGGTTGTGCAGGCTGGCAGCGCCGTCACAAAGTTTCAAATTGGCGACAATGTAGGCGTTGGCTGTATGATCGATTCCTGCGGCACATGCGATTCCTGTCGGGAAGGCGAGGAGAACTATTGCGAAGGGCCTGTTAGCTGGACGGCGACCTACAATGGCTACATGAAGCCCGACGGCAGCGGTTACAATACCTTTGGTGGCTATTCAACCAGTATCGTCGTCAAAGAGTCGTTTGTGCTGCGTATTCCCGACGCCCTCGATATGAGCAGAGCAGCACCCATTTTGTGTGCAGGCGTTACGACCTATTCGCCTTTGCGGCACTGGAACGTCAAAGAGGGCGATAAGGTGGGCATTGTGGGGATAGGCGGGCTCGGACACATGGCCATTCAGCTGGCAAAAGCACTGGGTGCCCAGGTGACGGCCATCACCCACAGTGAAGACAAACAAGAAGCGGCCCAGGCGTTGGGCGCGCATGACGTGCTCATCGAGAGCGACAAAAAAGCGATGACTGCCCACGAACTGACGTTCGATATGCTGCTCATCACCATTCCGGATCCCTTCGATGTCAGCCAGTATGTGAACCTGCTGAAAAAGAATGGCTCGCTGGTTACGGTAGGATTATTGGGCAAGTATAAAAGTCCGCTCAACAACATGGAAGTGGCCATGCACAGACGCAGTGTAGCAGGCTCGATCATAGGCAGCATTGCCGAAACGCAGGAAGTACTGAATTTCTGCGCCGAGCATTCAATTATGCCCGAGGTAGAAGTTATTGCCATGAAGGACATCAACAACGCCTTTACCCGGATGATGGACAACGACATTCGGTTCCGGTTTGTGATCGACATGCAATCACTTAAAGACGAACAGTAATCAATGGCTAACCCGCGCAGGTAGCCCGTGGTACGCCCGGCAGGTTGGCCTTTTCACCAAACTTTATTTTATCAATGAATCAGTCCTATTTGAAGGCTTTTGGCCTTGGCATCGTTGCAGGTATGCGTTCCCTGATCGCCCCAGCCCTGCTTAGTCATAAACTGGTTCGGACCTACCCGACCAAACAGCCGAGCCAACCCATTCATTACCTGGCGATGCCCTCCGTATCGCTGGGCCTTAAAGCACTGGCCGGTGGCGAAATTATCGGGGATAAAGTGCCCAATGTGCCAGATCGCACCATGCCTGCTGCGTTTGCCGCACGGGTAGCTTCGGGGGCAACTTGCGGAGGATTCCTGAGTCAGGCAGAAGGCGCTTACATCCCGGCGGGCGTTGTTGCAGGGGGCCTCGGAACAGTAGTGGGCACAGTAGCATTTTACCATTTACGGCAGTGGCTGGACCATGAACTGAACTTGCCAGACCCGGTTGTGGCACTGGCCGAAGATGCTCTGGCTATTAGTCTCGGCTGGGCTATTGTAAACAGTATCGAACCGGTTCCGCAGCCTGCCTGAACCCTGAAGTGCATGAACAGTTAACTCAATTTAACTCTACCATGTAGAGCCAGATCGGTTTAAACGGACGAATAGTAACGGATGAAGACAAAACATCTCGTAAAAAGGAGTTTGATTTAAGATGGGTTAACCGTTAGATGAATGGTTGTTGAAATTAATAATCAACCATTTGCATCAGCAGTCCTATTTTGTTTAATGGGTGAGGCTTTATCGGGTCGCGTTGAAACCAGAATGTAGAGCCTCACCCATTTAGAAATTAGTTAAAACGTAACTTTTAAGAGCGCACCGTCTCCAAGGCTGGTCAAATAAGCGGTATGGTTATCCAGTATTTTCAGATCGGTTGGCAGGTTCAACTTGTCGAGTAATACTTCGCTGGAGGTGCCTTTAGCCCGTAGTAATCGGCCTGTTTGGGGCGCAAAACCGGTTGGGCCGAAAACGGCATGTTCCAGCACGAGGTAGTTACCGTTGCCGTCATTCTCCACATCGACCAGACTGTTGAACGTCTGCTGAAACACACTGAGATTTCCGGCCAGATCCATCCGATAGAGCAAAGCTTTACCCGCCGGAAATGGAAAACCCAGCAACGTACTGATGGCAAACTGCTTCCCATCGTAGGTGATGCCCGTAGGCACAGACTGGATGACGGGCGGGCCCGGTGGCGGACCGGCCGGGTTTGGATTTTGAATACCCGGAACTTCGGTAACAATGCTATACTGGCCAGCCGACGAGCGACGAACGATGGCATTGGCCGCAGCATCGGCGAAGTATAGCGCCCCATCTGGCCCAAGAACCATGTTATATAGGTGTGATTCGCCGGTATCGTTTTTCAGGGCCTGATCGATTACAAACTTCTGAATGGGTTCCGGCGTCAGGCTGGCGGCCGAAACTGCCGGATCGCCCGTCTTCTGTGTAGCCAGATTTAACTGGTAGAGCCCTTTCGCATTCAGCACATAAAGAATACCATTCGCAATGAGCAGATGGTCCGTGGCGTCCAGTTCGTTATCGGGACGTTTGAAGGAATACAAATCGGTAATGAGGGGATGGACCTGGCCGTCGGGCGTTATTTCGGAGACCCGGCCGTCGTTTTTACCGGTTCCCTGCTCGCTGACGAACACACGCCCGGAAGCATCCGTTTCGACGCCAATCGGCGCTACCAGGCCTGTGGCAAATGTAGTAGCGGTAGGTGTAATGGTAGAAAGGTCCCGGTGATCCTGGCAGCTAAAGCCCAGCGCTGCGGCTAGTAATACGCTTAATACACGTGTTCGGTAAATCATATACGTTTTAATTATTGAGTAAATTGGTATTAATTGAAAGAGGAAATGGTAAAGACTAAAACAGTGGCGTCATGAGTGCCGAAAAGACATTCGTGACGGTTTTAGGCAATTTTTGGTAGGTGAACATCGCCTTCATAGTATCGTTTATCATACTTTTTGAACAGAAGGTAGATTGTCTTTCTATTTAGAAGCATCGGGATGACTGAAAAAGGCACAAACCAGCCCTGTAACGGCCAAAACCGCTGCATTAACAAACATGATTGAACAGCGACGCTGCCGGTACCTTTAACGCCATGAGCAGGCATTAGAGCTTAAGCCGAATGCTGAGCTTGCTGCCGATACCTACCGCTTTATAGTGGACGGTATATCGGTAGAGAGCCACGAAAACGCTTCTGGGTAACGTATGCCGGTAATCATTAAACAAGGCGTAGACGTAATAATCGTCCGGGTGAAGAATCTGTTCCTGCACCCCAAAAGGCATGCAGAAAGTAACGTACTACGATGGAGGGGAGAGCGGAAACAAGGTTAAATTCCTGGTAACTCGTGTTCATGATGATTGATGTGGTTTCTTGTTAAAGAATAGTGTCGTTGACAAGACAAATGTACAGGTACTGAACTAGTTATCATTGCAGAAAAGCGACATATTTTCAACCGTTTACTCAGTTTGCAGGCTCGCATGTACCCTAATCAGCCGTTTTGGAAGACAACTCCCCGCTGATTATCTGTAACAGCGTGCCGGGAACGGTATCGCAAGTCTCCCGCTTCACAGTAGATAGCCAGTTTAAGTATTACTTAGAACTTAATGAATTAGGGGAATGAGGGATGGCTACATATTGTCAGCGTGCCTGGGTATTCGGGTCAGTACGGATAAGCCGCCTTCCAGGTCATCCACCAGGGTATGAACCCGCAAGGTTTGCAGGGTGTGCTGTAATGAATCCCGAATGCCAATTACATGATGATGCAGCGGACAGGGCTTGTCGCTGTCGCACTCAGGAAGTCCCAGGAAGCATTTACGAAAGAGCCCCAACCCGTCTATGGCGTCGACGACGTCGATCAGGGTTGTCGTCAGCGTCCGGTCGTTGATGTAAAACCCGCCATTAGGACCTTTTGTCGAGCTGATAATGTCGCGCTTAACCAGGCCCTGCATGATTTTACCCAGAAATGGCTGGGGTACATTCAGTTCAGCAGCCAGTTCATGGATACCAATCTTGTGTACTTCTGAACTTTTCAGCGCCAGATACACTAATCCCCGAATCGCATAACCACTTGTTTTCGAGATCATTCGCCTTACTTTTTTATGAAACCAGGGACCGTGAACCCAAGGCATCAGGTAACGGCCAGGCCTGAGCAGCAATCAGGTTGCGCTAACAAACTTAGTTGCTTTTCCAGTATCAGTGCCTTCAGAAAGAAGATATTGTTTTCCGGGTAACTGGTAGTGAGGCTATATGGAATTACCGCCCGATCGTACCCGTCATCACAACGGGTACGATCGGGCGGCAGGAAACGATTAACTGAGTGGCGGGCAAATTACGGCAAGGCAAATGCCACATACCGATCTCCAGATTTGGTTTTGAGTTTACCACCCCCGCAGGCAATCACCACGTACTGCTTGCCATTGACTGCGTAAGTACTCGGCGAAGCATACCCGGCAGCGGGCAGTTTGGCGCGCCAGAGTTCACGGCCCGTCTTTCGGTCAAAAGCCCGAATCAGCTCATCGCGGGAGGAAGCGATAAAAAGTAAACCGCCCGCAGTAACGGCCGGAGCCCCATAGTTGTCGGTGCCCGTTGGCGGCAGACCCTTCGCCACCAATTCGGGGTACTCGCCCAGCGGGACCTGCCAACGATGCTCGCCCGTGTTCATGTCGATCGCCGTCAGCGTACCCCAGGGCGGCCGGCTCACAGGGTACCCGGCCCGGTCGTACCAGCGGGTAAACCCAGTATGGTGATAAGGCGCCGTGTTCAGGCTCGCCTTACTGGCGACCGTCGTGGTTTTACCGAACAAGAAGTCCACAATAGCTTTCCGCTCGGCTTCCTTTAAATGGGTGAAGGCAGGCATCATACCCTGCCCTTTAGCCAGAACCTGCCCAACGGACGCCTGGTCGCGTTTTTGTGAAATGCTTGTTAGAGCCGGATAGCTGCCGTCGTGACTACCTTCGCGGTTTTGGCCGTGGCATGAAGCACAGTGGGTTTGGTAAAGTTGGCTACCCGTGCGGTCAACGGCCGGGGCAGACGAAGAGCCGACGGGGGTTGGAACCAGTCCCATGGTAACCGGTATTTGCTTGGCGGGAACATACATGATACCGGCTTCGTCCACCGCTGCCCCACCCCACTGGGCACCACCGTCGGTACCGGGGAAAAACACGGTGCGGTTGGGGCTCAATGGAAGGGGAATGAACTCTTTACCCGATTGCCAGCGCCGGAGCTGAGCCAGCACGGTGTCTCGGTCGGTTACAAAGTCGTTGATATCGCTTTCAGAAAACGATTGCCGGGTAAACGGCGCGGGTTTAAGGGGAATCGGCTGGGTGGGCCAGGCCTTCTCCCCCGGAACGGTGGAAGCGGGCATCGGTCGTTCTTCAATCGGGAACAGCGGCTTACCCGTAACCCGGTCGAAGACGAACAGGAAGCCTTGTTTGGATAAAACCGAAACGGCATCCACCTTTTTGCCCCCCTGCACGACGCTGAATAAGTTGGGAGGAGCCGGAATATCGCGGTCCCAGATGTCGTGATGGATCGTCTGAAAATGCCAGAGCCGTTTCCCCGTGCCTGCATCGAGAGCTATCAGGCTGTTGCCGAACAGATTCTTACCGGGCCGGTCACTCCCGTATAAATCGAATGCCGCAGTCCCCGTGGGCACATACACAATGCCGCGCTGCCGGTCGATGGCCATACCCATCCAGTTATTGGCTCCGCCGAAGTTACGGTAGCCGTCTTTAGGCCAGGTTTCGGCACCATATTCGCCGGGGTGAGGAATGGTGTGGAACGTCCAGACGAGTCGCCCCGTACGCAAATCATAGGCGCGCACATCGCCGGGCAGTGCCGGTGCAATCTCCGACACCCGATGGCCCATGATAAGTAGATTTTTATACACGACGCCCGGTGTATTACTCACCACGTATTCGTCGGCTCCGGGACGGGCAAGGCCTTCTTTTAAATTTATTTTGCCGCCTTTCCCAAAACTGGTCACCGGCTTTCCCGTTCGGGCGTCGAGGGCGTAAAGCAGCGAGCCGTAGGCGAAGAAGATCCGAGCCTCCCGTCCATCGGTCCAGTAGGTAACGCCCCGGCTGTTCATGGCAAAGGTATCGTCGTTGAAGGCCGTTTTCCAAAGCTCCCGGCCCGTGGCCGCGTCGAGGGCAAAAGCCTGCGAGCCCGCCGAAACTCCATAGAGCACACCGTCGATAATGAGCGGATTACACTGAATCTGGGTGTTATTTTTGAGGGTATCGACACCCCCCGATGCATACTCCCATGCAACTTTTAAACCCGCCACGTTGCCGGGATTAAGCTGGGTGAGCGGGGAAAAATGGTTTCGATCCGGCCCGCCATTGTATTCTGGCCAGTCGGTGGTAGTGGGTTTTCCGGTCAGGCTGAGCAGGCCGAGGGTCAGCAGGATGGCGGGGTAAGTGACACGTTTCATCAGTAGGTTGAGGGGACAGGAAACCAGCAAAGATCTCTTTTTGAATTTCTCAAACGAGTAACAAATAAGCGCACTTCCCATTTCTACCCATCCCCTATTTCATTTAATGACATACGTTTACATCACCAAATGAAATAAGGGTATACTAGCCATTGTAAGCACCCGGCTGACCGATCGGCATTAGTAAACAGTATGTACAGTTGACCTCAAAATTTCCTGGGCGACAATACGACCTGACCCACCATTAATCCCGTGACCAGGCCAGGTGGCCGCTCCCACCATGAAGACATTTGAAATGGCCGTCCGATGGCTGGGCTGATTCGGTAAGGGCCGATAAATATAGCTCTGGGATAAATCATGGGATCCGCCGTACGGGTCGCCCGGCCCCTGGTTTGGGCTAAATTGGGTTAACTCGGCAGGGCTCAGGATATGGCGGGCCAACAAGGCGCTTTTCACATTGGGGATGTGCTGCTCAACAATGTCCAGGATACGGTCAGCGAATCGCTCTTTCAGGGAATCATCCCACTGATTCGATCCAAGCTTGATCTGGTTGGCTGCATCGCCCCTGGGTTGAGTGGGCACCTCCAGCACCTGTACGCGCATAACCGCTTTACCAACCGGAGCGCGGCCAGGGTCCAGATTGGACGAACAATCGACAGTAAACGTGGGGTCGACCGGCAATAGACCAGACATAGCCTGGGCAATGGCCAGCGTACAATTGTCCAGTCCGCTGGAAAGATGCGGCTGCCCGATTTGATGAAACCGCTCGTCACGCCAGCGGGGAGCTTCGTTCAAGGCCAGACTGATTTGCACGCACCCTCTCCCGTAGTGAAACCGTGCGGCTTGCCCCTTGAGAACCGTATCGACTGCCGTTTCGGATAACAAGCGGAGGTACAACTGATCTGGATTGACCGAAGCAATGACCCCCTGACCTGCCTCAAACGTTTCACCATGCGCCGTTCGTACGCCAACGGCTTTCTTGTTTTTCACCAGAATCTGCTCAACGGAACAGTCACACCGAATGCTGCCGCCCCAGTCGGTAACCAGCGCGGCCAGCGCTTTGGCCAGCATCTCGCTCCCCCCTTCCGGGATGGGCATCCCGCCCCCCATCAGGGCCAGTACGACTAACGGCAACCAGATAGCACTGCCTGCTTCGTCGGGTGTGCGACCAAGGTGCATGACCCAGGGGGCCAGCATAGCCTTCAGGGTTTCAGACTGAAGGGTGCTGATCAGTTGCCGGGCGGTACCAAACGCAAAGTAGCTAAAGGCGGGGTCCTGGATCAGTTTAGCGAGCGTCTCCCGGGCTTGCGGGGAAGCCAGATCCTGTTCAAACAGGCTAAATACCGGGCCAACGTAGGGGGTAAACGCATGGAGCATTTCGCCCAGGGCAGCTCCATCACCTGCATGGAGCCGTTCGGCTTCTGCGATGAGTGCTTCCGCTGTTCGGGGCACAACAGCCGTCGACCCATCCGCCATAGACACACCGGTTGGCAAATCGGTGTTTACATAGCGCAGGCCCCGACGAGACAACTCGGGCTCCAACTCGGCGTAAACAGCACTCGTGGTAAAGAGCGGATGAGCGGCTGAATACGTATCATGCTTAAAACCAGGCAGTGTCAATTCGTCGGTGCGCACGAGTCCACCGGGTCGGTCATTCTTTTCTAAAACCAGCACACGTCGTCCCGCTTTTGTCAGATAAGCCGCTGCGATCAGGGCATTATGGCCGCTCCCAATGACAATGTAATCAAAGGCTTTTTTCATGATAAGTAATTGATTAAGGAGGCTTAAGAGGTTCGCATCTATTGATTGCCGGTGAAAATACGAGGATTCAAAACCGGTGATCGATTCATTTTCGTTAGCGGTAGCCTGTTGAGGAGATTGGTGCGAATACAACTGATCCGGTAATTTTTCCGGTCCAGCCGCCTTAAATGCTAGCTCAGCCGACAGGCATTGATTTTTGATCCTAGTCCTCGTTGATTTGAAAAAAAAAGCGCCTGCCATGAATGTCCTGATTATTGAAGATGAAGAGTTGGCCGTCCGCAAGCTCACAAAGCTCTTGCAGGATGTGGATAATAGTATTCAGATCGTTGGGACGGCAGCGAGTGTGCGGGCGTCTGTAGCGTGGCTAAATGCCAATGTACCTGGTCAACTCAACTCCCCCGACCTGATTATGATGGACATTGAGCTGGCCGACGGGCAGAGTTTCGAGATTTTTGAGCAAACGAACGTTGGTGCACCCGTTATTTTTACCACTTCTTACGACGAATACGCGCTAAAAGCCTTCAAGGTTAACAGCATCGATTATTTGCTAAAGCCCATCAAACGGCATGAGCTGGAAGCGAGTTTAGCTAAATACCGCCAGACACGAACCAACACCACTAACGGCGATACTCCTCCCGGTCCAGCCAACGGACTGGGACAGGTAAACATCGACGCGCTGGTACAACAGCTGCGGCAACAGGTGCAGCCGGTCGACTACCGCCGTCGGTTCCTGGTGAAGCACCTGCAACAGTGGGTGCCAATTGAGGTAAGCGAGATTGCCTATTTCTATTCCGAAGACGGCGTGAGTCTGTTCCGAACGCGAACAAACCAGAAGTTTTCACTCGATTATACGCTCGACGAGCTTGAAGCGATGCTCGACCCGGCGCAGTTCTTTCGGGCCAATCGGCAGTTTATCGTCGCCATCGACACGGTGCAGCAGATTCACCCGTATTTCAACAACAAACTTAAACTGACGCTCAGGCCCACCCCTGACGAGGAAGTACTTGTGAGTCGCGAACGAGCCACCGATTTCAAACGCTGGATGGGTAAATAACTCCTTAGGGCCGGATCAGCGGCAGCGTGACCGTGAAATACTTGTCGTCGTCATCGACACGAAGGGCACCTTCCCCCAACAGGCGGAATTGCGTGGCGATGTTGGCCAGCCCCACCTGATGGCTAAACACCCGCGTATTTTTTCGCTGGAGGTTGTTTTGTACCACCAGCAGGCCTTCACTACTTGTGCTGATGCTGATGCGGAGGGGCTGTTCGGGCAGGACGATATTGTGTTTGACGGCGTTCTCCAACAGCAACTGGAGCGTCAGTGGCGGCAAGAGATGGTGTATGAATTGCTCATCTATAGCCTGTTTCAGCTGAATGTTGGCTCCGTAGCGGGTCCGCAACAGGTGGAAATATGACTGTGCAAAAGCCAGTTCGTCGGCTAATGAGACCATAGGCATTTCGTTGGCACGAAGCAGATATCGGTACACGCTCGCCATTTCCTCCACAAATACTTCTGCCTGCACGGGGTCTTCCTCGATTAGAGACGACAGGGTGTTGAGGCTGTTGAACAGAAAGTGCGGGTTGATCTGACTTTTCAGACTTTCAAACTGGTTCTGCAGACTGGCCTTTTTCAATTCTTCCGTTTCACGCAGGGCACGCTCCCAGCGTTCAAATGCCCGGATGCCTTCGTAAAGCGCAATCACCAGCGTTACAGTCACAAACTCTGCCAGCAACGCCCAGAGTAGCCGACCGGGCGGCATAGGAAACCAATGGCCATCAATCCACTGGAAGAGTAAGAAAACCATGAAGATGACGGTAAATCCATCCACCAGGCACCCAGCTAACAAAACCAACGACCGGATAAGTGTCTGGTGAACATGCGGAAACAGCCGGTTCACGTATAGGCCCATGGCGTTGTTCAACTGCCACACGCCAAACGAGAGCAGGCCCAGCGTTGCTGTTGCCAGCACAAACACGTGCCAGTCGGTCCAATAGTACGAACCGAGCAGGATGCTGTTCATAGTGCCGATGAACACGGGTAAGACCAGCGCCTGCATCAACTCATCCTGATTGGAATAGCGCGTTTCCATTAAGCCGGTACGTTTGGGGCAGGTTCCTGAGAAAACACATCCTCTTTACGGATAAGCGGCAATCGAATGCAGAACTGCTGCCCGTCGTCTTCAATAACCGGGGCGGGAAGGTGCAACGATTCATAACGGGCAGCCAGCAACGTTAGGCCACCCTGGGGAGCCAGTACGGGGGCTTTTTTGCGTTGCAGGGTGTTGCCGACCAGTAGTATACTGCCGGGTTGCGTGGCAACGGTGAGCGTCAGCGGTCTTTCGGCTAGCAGGGTATTCAGTCGCAGAGCGTTTTCGAGTAACGTTTGCAGCGTGAGCGGGGGCAGCATCAGGTCGAGCCATTGATCGTCCACGTTGATGTTCCAGCACAGGGCCGGTCCAAACCGCACGTCGAGCAGGTAGCGGTAGGCATATAGAAAATTCATTTCCTCGGCCAGTGTCACGAGCGGGCGTTGACCAGCCTGCAACAGGTAGCGGTACACGCTGCTCAGTTCGTCCAGAAACATCCCTGCCCGCTCGCGGTCTTCGCTGATGAGTGCCGAGAGTGAGTTGAGCGCGTTGAACAGAAAATGCGGATTAACCTGATTTTTAAGGCTGTCGTACTGGCTCTGTAGCCCCGCCTTTTTCATTGCTTCCGACTCCTGAACAGTCTCGCGGTACTTCTGCAAATAGTAGGTTACCTCAAATACGGTCCCGATCAGCAGAACCCCGATAAACCAAATGCCGATCCATTTCAGGTAAGTTTCTATACCGACGGAATAAGCATTGGTGCGGGTCAATAGATTCGACAGGCCGATAAACATCGACTCCAGAATTGCCGTAATCACGAGATATCCTGCAAATGTCATTATCACCCGCCGGTCCGTTTGTTCAATAGAAGCATACCGCTGCCGGGTATACAGCAGCCATCGCATATCGGCCTCCCACAGCAACAGGGTGAAGGCAATACCCACCACCGTCCAGATCAGGTAGGATTTCCACTGGTACTGAAGTTCTTGCAGAAACAACAGATTGACACCCAGTATAAGCAGCGGAATACCAACCAGTCGAATCCATTTGTCGTTCGGGCGTATCAACGGATTAGCAGATTGAGTAAGCAAACGTGTTACAAACGTACCGGAAGTTAACAAGTTTCTCATAAGTGCACATACCGTAGCCGTCTCAAAAAAGTAACAATTTATCGACCGTAGTAAATCAGCATTTGGCTTGGCCCGTCGAATACCAGGGCTGAAACGGTACAAAGATGGGATGAAACGGTAACGTCCCCGGCAGCAAACTGGGCTACCGGGGACGTTACTACGTCAGTCTGCTAATGAATGGCGCTTGATCGTGGTGTTATGACCAAGAACCATTGGTACTGCCCCACTACTTTTCAATCAGCACGTTTACATCGGCGTTGCTGCTGAAGGTATTGGCCGTTGGCAGGTCGGCGTTGGCCGATGAGCCATAGCCAACATAAACACCATATCCTCCGCTGCCCATGATCCGTGATTTGGTGATAGATAGAGCGGATTTGGTTCCGTACACAGCCACGTTGGCTTTCTTGCCTGACACAATGGCAATACTACCGGCATTATTTACCTCCACGTTTTCCAGGACGTTCTTCGCACTGGGCGAATAGCAGATGAGACCCCGCCAGAAGCCCGCTGTGCGGTTGGCACCTGTGAAGATTACTTTTTCCGTATCGGTCCCTTTGGCAGTCAGATACGCTTCGCTGTTGATGCGAATGGTAACATCACGGTTCATCTCCATCGTTACGCCCGGTTCGAGCCGAAAACCCGAGCCAACCGTGAGGTCACCAGTGAGCCGGTAAGGCGTTTTGTCGGCGAAGCCCGCCCACACCGTTTCTCCGCTGCCCGTCAGGCCAGATGGAGTAACCTCCACCACATCGCGTCCGTTGCCACCTTTAAAGGTGGAGGCCGGGTCGAGTTTGGCTACGTTATTGGCGTCGAGCAGGATGCCGGCCTCCGTATTGCTGCTAAATGCATTTTGAGCAAACTCACGCAAAATACCTCCCTCATACACATAAAGGCCATAGCCGTCGTTTTGAGCAAACAGTGTGTTTTTGAGTGCCATCTGCGCCCGGCTCCCCCCCGACAGGTACAATGCAGCCTTGGTAACGCTGTAGATAGGGCGGCTGCCGGCGTTTTGCACCTCGACATACTCCATTAGGTTAGCATTGCTACCTGAATAGTGCGAAATGCCTACCCAGTACCCTTTCGTACGCTGCACGCCCACAAATTTTATTTTCTGTTCGGCGGTACCCCTGGCGATCAGCAAGCCGCCGTTGTCGTTCACGTTCATCCGCACATCCCGCTCAAAGGCGATAACCACACCGGGGTTGATGGTCAGTTCTGCCGTTACATCAATGCTTTTGGTAACGATATAGTCCGGCAGGTCGGGATTCAGAACACGGTCCAATAAGTTCGTTTTAACCGTGATGCTACTAGTAATCGCCAGCGGTTCGGCGGCAGATGCAGCGACCACGACGCGGTCGGTGGCCCTGCCGTTGGGGCTGCTCACGGTCAGTTCAATTTCATACTCGCCAACCTCATCGGCTTTGAATGTCGGCTTGAACGTGTTGGCATCGACCAGCGTGGCTGTGCTTTTGGCGGGCTTACGAACCATAGTCCAGGCATAGGTTAGCGGCTTGCTCTGGCTGTCGGACGACTTCGAGCCATCGAGCGTACTGATTTGACCTACCTGAATGGCTTGGTCAGGACCGGCATTGGCTATTACCGCCCCAACTGGAACAGGCTCAGTTTCGGTTTCTTTTTTGCATCCTGCCAGGAGCAGCAGGCAGGCAGTAACCAGCAACAGGGGTATTGTAGAAATCTTTTTCATGGGGGAAAGGGCCGCGCGCTGGCGGTGTGTGCGTGACTGTGTCATTGGATTTGTTGTTAAAAGAAGATGGCTTTTGTTGGGAACGTTTCGTTGTTCGACAGCCCAAAATTGGCACTGTTGCCCCAGCAGGCCATTTATCTTGCCGGTGAACCGCCATCACACTTGCATGAACCCGCGAAAACGGTCGTTGAAACGCCGTTCGTACGTCACCCGCAATCGGGTTGTCGGGGCATTGGCCTGAAGGGGCTTCACCGCAGTCATTCAAGGTGGCGCAAGACACACTGCGAACCTCAAAAGAATCCGTTTCACCCGCAGCTTTTGCCAGTTCATCCACATCGGGCTATGAGATCGAAGCGGTGGATGTAACCTTTACATCGCAGGCTCCAAGCGGTAACTTCCAACCAGCTGTTCCGAACGATTCGATTGCCAAAGCCGAACCGGCACGACAGCCGGTTGGTGATGCGGCTAGTAGCGGAGAGAATGAATGATCCATTTCCAAACAACAATCACTACAATGAAAAAAGTACTAAAAATCACCGGCCTAGTGCTGGGTACGTTATTGCTCTTAATTGCCGCTTTTGTTGGGTACGTTGCTGCCACCGGCGTACCTGCCTACGACCCGCCCAGCCTCCCGAAAATCACCGTTGAGGCAACGCCCGCCCGCGTGGCCCGGGGCGAAGTCATCGCCAGCATCCAATGCATGGAGTGCCACGGCGACAACGACAATCGCCTGACCGGCAAGCGAATGAAAGACGTGCCTGATCTTTTCGGCGCCATTTATTCGAAGAACATCACGCAGGATAAAGAGAAAGGCATCGGCAACTGGACCGACGGAGAACTGCTCTATTTTCTCCGAACGGGCATTCGAAAAAACGGCTCCTACGCGCCAGTCATGCCGCAGTATCCTAACCTGGCCGATGAAGATTTACTATCGGTAGTGGCCTATCTTAAATCGGATCGGTTCCCGGTGCAACCTTCGAAGAAAGAGCCCCCTGCAACCGAATTGTCGCTGTTCTCAAAACTTCTGACGCATACGGTGATGAAGCCGCTGCCTTATCCGCAGCACTTCATTGCCAAACCCGATTCGAACAACCTGGTTGCGCTGGGTAAATATACCGCCGACGCGTTTGGAGATTGCTACGTTTGCCACTCGGCCGATATGATAAAGCAGGATCATGTCAATACGCCCCTGACTGAAGGATATTACGGCGGTGGCATCGAATTGAAAGACGAACAGGGCAAGCCTATCCTGACGCCCAACCTGACGTTTGACGAGCAAACCGGCATTGCCCGCAAGTACACGAAGGAACAGTTTGTCCAAGCCGTGCGGATGGGCGTCCGGCCTGACGGCAGTGTCCTGCGCTATCCGATGCTTCCTAAACTGGCCTTGTCGGAGCGCGAGGTGGGTGCCATCTATGAGTACTTGAAAACGGTGTCGAAGCACAACAACAACATCGCCCAAAAAACTGCCGAACGGCAACTGGCCGACAAGTAATTACCGCTCGCAACTCTCCATTTACTCGAACCCACCCCGTTGTACAAGACGTGGGTGGGTTTATGGTACAGTATCCAATCACGATTGGGTATCATGGGAGCATTCGCCGGGGACTCCATTGAGCAGGCTATCGGTAAAGCGCGTCAGCCTGACGTTGCTCAGGTGCTGATACCGACACGTTCAACTGAATGCGTCGACAAATGCCTGCTCCAGGACTAATTCTTCACCGGTAAACCAGCAACGAGAGTTGAAGCTGGTAAACGGCAAAAGCCACCCCCGCATTCCGATTTGGAAATGCGGGGGTGGCTGTCAGGATTAAGCCTGTTGTTTGTTGTTTACCGGCCACCCAATGGGATCAGGTACGCTACCGAAAGTTTACCGTTCTGGATCGCGACGTCGGGCGTATTGGTCGTCAGATACGTGCCCCGTGCTTCGATGTTGAAACTCCCCGTCCCGACCTTTAGCGAAAGGCCCAGCCCCAGTGAACCGCCGAAGTTAAGCCGCCCGTCATTGGCACCTACCTCCATATCGGTTTCGCCCGATTCGCCATCTTCTTTGTAGGAGAGCTTGCCGCCCAGCAGATACGTTGCCGTTGGTCCGGCGTTGACGAAAAAGCGCGCAGAGCCTTGTCCAAAGCTGTATTTAAGCAGAACAGGCACTTCGATCGTGTTTGTTTTTAGCTGAAGATAATCTGAACCCGATGCGATTTTGAAGCCGTATTGTGAGTACATCACTTCCGGCTGAATTGTGAACGCACGTTTACCAATACTGAACACCATCCCTGCATGAAAGCCCGTTACCGGCTCAACGCTTGCATTACCAAAATCAGACACGTCGATGCTAGAGGCCGTTGATCCATTGGCTCCCAGTCGTAAGCCAACCCGAAAACGGCTTTGGTTGCTGCGTCCTGCTAAAGCCTGCTCACGCGACTCTGGTGCCGGTTTTGTTGTGCGAGCTGGTGCAACGGACTTGGTTGAGGCTGCAACGGCGGGCTGTTGAGTCGGGGCAGACGCGGGCACGGAAACGGGAGCCCCCGCCGACACCACGGGCTCCGCGGCTGGCTTGGATGGGGCGGATTGTGCCGCGGACGTTGCCTCGTCTTGTTTTGCCCGTTGTGGGCCGTTGGTTGAAGCGGGACGAGTACTCAGGCGGCTGGCCGACGAGCGGATAACGGGCTGATGGGCCGACGAGGCTGGTTTGCGGGTGGCCGATTTTGTTTGAGCCGACAGGCTAAAGGGCAAAACTGCCAGCGCTAGAAGTGGAAATAAATTTTTCATTAGCGGTTCGTGCCGAAAAGGCGATTTGTTGTTTACTGTTCGATGTCTGGTTTACGACAATTTGCTGCGTTAACCAGAACAAAGTTGGGAGTACCATTTTCGAAAGCCATCGGCGTTCCGCGTCAGTTGCCGGAAGCACGGACTGAACCGGAATAATAAGGATATGAACGGGAATTTATCTACACATCGAAAGCCGTTATCCCCCGGCCGATTGCTTGTTGATCCATAATTTGGGCAATTGACAGGCTATGTTGCGGGAACACAACAGCCGTCGAAAGAATCGGCCAAGTACCAAGGGCTACCACCCTGCAAGCCTAAACGTGACGTTCACACCAGCGGCAGAATGACCCGAAACTCGCGCCCGTCATCTTCGATCAGGGGCGCGGGCTGGCCCAGCATCTGGTACTTGCTCAGGATGTTGCTCAACCCCACACCGTTGCTCAACGCCCGGCTGGGTTTGCGCTGAAGGTTGTTGCACACGATCAGCCGGTGCTGCTCATCGGTTTTCAATGCGATGGTAAGCGGTTGTTCGGGCAGGATTATATTGTGCTTCACGGCATTTTCGATCAGCAGTTGCAGCGTAAGCGGGGGAATCTGGCGGGCCTCCGTACCCGGCAGAATTTGCCTCACCAGCGTGAGCGAATCGCCGTGTCGGGTCTTCAGGAGATGGTAATAGGAATCGACAAAGTCGAGTTCACTGGACAGCTGCACTAAGGGTGACTCGTTGGCGCGCAACAGGTAACGATACACCGAACTGAGTTCTTCGGCATAAGCCCCGGCTTGTCGGGGGTCTTCGTCGATGAGCGAAATGAGCGCGTTGAGGCTATTGAAGAGGAAATGAGGGTTGACTTGTTGACGAAGAGCATCGAGCTGGGCCTGTAGCTGGGCTTTGCTGAGCGTATCAATTTCCGTACGCGATTGCTGCCAGTACGAAAATGTATCCATGCCTTCGTAGGTGATCACCACGATCATCACGATAATCAGGGTATACAGCACGGCAAAACCCAGTCGGGCAAGATTGAACTCAAATCCGGGTAACGCGATGAGCCAGAAGAAACCGTATAGCAGGAGAGCATTGACTGTCGACGACATTCCCGTGGTTGCAAACCGAATCAGGGAGCGTCGGAAGAACCGTTTAGGATCGTTGTAAACCCGACTTATATACAAGGATATCTGATTATTAATTAACCAGTTAGCATAGGACTCAATAAACGTTATTCCCGTTGCCAACCCGAATGTAGCCCTGTTGTGCCAATACGCATCGCCGATCATGATGTAGTTGAGCAGACCGATATAAAGTGGTAAAACTATCAGTTGCAGTAGCCAATCATAGCGGGAATAATTCAGGGACTTCATGATGAGGATATATTAAGCTAAATCAACTCAAAACTATCGGATTTTACCTGATAGTCAAGTGGCACACCTCCGGATTAGCAGCACCCTGCAGTGTGTACAGAATACGTTGTCGCAAACCATCATAACGTCCTGCTTACGAGGTCTATTTGCTACCCCTGGACACAACAAAACAGGCAGACCACATGGCCTGCCTGTTTTGTTGTGTCACGGAGATAAAAGGTTAGGTCTTTATACCAAACTGCCTTGTCCGGCCCCTATTTAATGGCCGCTATGGCGGCAGCGTAATCAGGCTCTTGCCCTATTTCCGGCACCTGCTGTTCGTAGACGATTTTTCCTTCGGGATTCACGACGATCACCGCACGACTTAACAGACCTTTCATGGGACCGTCGGCAATTTGAACGCCGTAAGAATTGCCAAAATCAGTTCTGAAATCAGAAAGCATCACGACATTTTTAATTCCTTCCGCACCACAAAACGCTTTCTGGGCAAATGGCAAATCTTTGGAGATACAGAGCACAGTCGTGTTTTTTAGTCCAGCCGCATCCTCATTAAACTTCCGCACCGATTTGGAACAAACGCCTGTGTTCACACTTGGGAAGATATTCATGATCACATATTTGCCCTTGTAATCGGCCAGCGTTTTATCAGAAAGATCAACACCGGTCAATGTGAATTCTTTAACGGGTGTTCCCACTGCGGGTAGTTTACCAACGGTGTGAATTGTTTTACCGCCCAGCGTAACGGCCGTACCAGTCGTTTGCCCTAGCGAAAGAGTTGTAATGAATAGTCCTGCAAGGCCTAAAAAAAGGATTTTATAGGCGTAATGAGCGTTTTTGATACTGGTCATAAGCTGTATTGCCTTGATGATAATTTAACAAATGTGCAAAGGAAACAGGAATGAAAGTCAATCGTACCAACCGATAAAAAGGAAACGCCCGTTTTACACCAGACAGCGATCACGTATATTTCCCTTCACTTCTACACCCGTTCCAGTTCGTGGAGGCAGGCAAATACTTCCCGATAAAACTCCGGGTGCGATTGCCAGGTTTGCCCCGTAACTATGTTTCGGTCACGCACGGCTTGTTCGGTAGAATACGTTCCACCTCCCATCTCAATTTCTGTTCGTACATGTTCATAAGCCGTAAGCGTTCGGTTGTTGGCTAAGCCGGCAGTCACCAGAATCTGAATTCCATGACAGATGGCAAATACCCATTTCCCCTGCCGGTCAAATTCGCGGACGACCTCCAGCAGTTGGGCATGGTTACGCAGGTATTCGGGGGCGCGGCCGCCCAGTAATAAGATTGCATCGTAGTCATCTACGACTACTTCCTGAATGGTCAGGTCAGCGGCCAAGCAATAGCCGGGTCGCTCAATGTAGGTATCCCAACCCGGTTCAAAATCGTGCATAACCAGGTTAAGCCGCCGTTTGGCAGGGGCGGCAATCAGGGTTGAGTCGCCCTCTTCCTGAAAACGGTGAACGGCGTATAGGGTTTCGTAACTTTCGCCACCATCGCCGGTAACGATCAAAATTTTACGATTCATAGAAGGTAGACTTTTGAAGAATGGATGGAAATATAAGCATTATCACCACGATCTTTTCACTTGTATAAGTTTTAAAAGGAAGTAAATCTACACGGTCCTCAATCAAGCAGCCAACGCTTGTTTTTAGTCAGCCATAAACTCAATTGTTTAGCTGTACGGATGGACTGCCGGGTAGAAATAAAGCGTTCCGACGTCTTTATTTAAAACACGAAGCGAACAGATTCCTCTCTTTAGGGAGAACTGGTGCCTTCAGTTATAAACCGCCCCTGGTTGCCAAAAACAAACCGAATTTGCAGAATGAGAACTACGTTGATTTACAGAACCTTTACCCTTTTCGCCTTCGTACTTTTTCTTTTTAGTGGCTTTAAAGCAGCAAGCCAATCGATGGACCTGAGTTCGAAGGTTGGACCAAATAAAATTACACTGTCGTTGACTAAAAAAGGGGAATTGAAGTACCGGGTGACGCGCCAGAATAAAATTATTATTTCCGATTCTCCGCTTGGCCTTGACTGTGATGACCAGAATTTTACGACCGGACTCTCCGTCGTTAACGTTTCACCCATTAACGTAAGACGTGAGAAATACGATTTGAAAGTGGGGAACGTCAAATCGATAGATCATGCCTTTGAAACTAAGAGTATTACGTTTAAAAATAAGTCGGGAGCGCAGCTGATCATTGATTTAGTAACCGGAAAAGAGGGCGTTGCTTTCCGCTACCGGTTTCCGGATCAGGATAAAAAAATACGGGTGATCAATCGTGAGATTACCGGATTTCAGATCGAAAAAGAAGCCAAAGGCTGGTTACAGCCGTATAATAAAGCGGGTAAGGTTACCCCGGGCTACGAAGATTTTTACGTAAATATACACCCCGGCGACTCGATCAGTAATCCCCGTAACCCGTCTGTGGGGTGGTGTATGCCTGCTCTTTTTCAGGTAAATGGTAAGAAAAACTGGGTGTTGCTGGCTGAGTCGGGAACGGATGGGTCGTTTCCCGGTTGTCATTTGGCCCCCAACTCAGCGGGTGGATTGTACCAAATTGCGTTTGCTGAAAAAGATGAAAAATATAACCTTCCCCTGGGCAACGACAATCGTCCAACCTACAGCCTTCCCTGGACGATGCCCTGGCGGGTCATCATCATTGGTGATCAGGCCGGGGACATCCTGCTGTCCAGCCTGATTACAGATCTGGCACCTGCCTCTAAACTGGACGATACGTCCTGGATCGAACCGGGCAAAGCTACCTGGTCCTGGTGGTCACACCCCGAGGATCATTCGCCTGCAACGTATAACGCATTCACGGACCTGGCGGCCTCGTTCGGTTTCGGCTATACGCTGTTTGATGCTGGCTGGGAGAAAGCCAATGCCGAAGGGGGAATCATTGCCAAGGCGACTGCCAGCGGAATCAAACCCATGGTATGGGCCTATTCGGCTGCGTATTTCGATCCGGAAAAGAGAAGACAGAAATTTAAAGAATTGGCGGCCATGGGTGTCAAAGGGATTAAAATTGACTTCTGGTGCTCGGACCGGCAAGAGGTGATGGCCTGTTTTCAATCTCTTTTTGAGGATGCCGCGAAAGAGCATTTACTGGTCAATCTTCATGGCACGACCGTTCCCAGGGGCTGGCATCGGACCTGGCCCAATTTCATGACCGCCGAATCGGTTTTAGGAACAGAACATTATTTTTATGAAGCCAGGTATCCGGCCTTAGCTGCCGAGCAGAATACCGTAATACCCTTCACCAGAAATGTAGCCGGTCCTACGGATTACACCCCATTTGCCCTCACCATCCGGAAATATCCCCGCTTGAACACCGCAGTTCATGAACTGGCTACGGCGATGATCTATACGTCGGGAGTTATCAATTTTGCGGATTCAAAAGAGACGTTTGAATCACTTCCTGTATCGGTTCGACAGCTATTGAAAGACATGCCTGCCAGTTGGGACAAAACAGAAAGCATTGTGGCTGAGCCGGGGGAGCAGATCATCATTTCCCGTCAGAAAGACCGTCTTTCTTACATTGTGGGTATCAACGGGACGAATAAATCAATACCTGTCAGCCTAAATTTGTCCAAGTATGCAAAGGGCTTTTCAAAATTTAGAATCATTTCGGAAGGCGACGATCCATTAATGACGTTTAAAACAGAAACTCATCCGGTCACGTCTACCTGGCAATACGCATTATCGCCCAAAGGCGGTTTTATTATTCAGTTCACAAATGAGTAAGCCAAATTAAGTCAGCCCTGCAGCCCTTACGCTAAACGTGCATAAAAAAACTCGTTCTGTTCGTTGCCGTTAAGTTGGCAGCGAACAGAACGATAAAGTGAGTAAAACACTAGAAATTCGTTAGTGAGCTTTGAAATTCCATTTGGAATTATCGCTGTTAAAATCAAATTCGGCCAATGTCGGTGTGCTGTCACCAGAAGATACCAGCACCAACTTCTTTCCTGAATTGGGTACAACCTTGGGCATTATCCGGTAGGAACCATCCGTCAGTTGATCGATTCGCCATAACTGTTCGGGTGCGCCGGTAAATGACGGTACGGTTTGTACTTCGGCGTTCGCGGTTGCCACTAAGGCCCGCTCAGTTCCTGCCAATACAATTTTATAGTAAGGACCACCCAAATACCCCGTGGAATCAGGTGCATCGGTAATCGTCCATTTTTGATGGGGGCGGGCCATGTAATCGCCAATTCTAACATTAATTGTCCCGGTTGGCCAGTTTTTCATCACATCGGCTAACTGCTGAGCCGGAACGGGCTTTATTGGATCGGTATTGGGCTGACCAAATCCTCGTGGGCCAACGGCCATTCTGGTAAAATCAACGGCCAGCTCCAAGCCATAGCCTCTTCGTACAGATTCGATTTCATAGGTGCCTTCTTTAAATTTCTCGCCGGCAACAGGCCATCCATCTTTCCAAACCACCGGAAGTATGCCTAATACGCTCCGGCCACCCTGCTCTAAATCGGCTTCATAATGGAGCGACATTTTTTCAACGCCATTCTCCAGCACGATGTGTCCAAAATGCCCTGGTCCGATTAACCCTCCCCGGGTAGCCACCACCATCTTGCCTCCCCCTTCCAACATGCTTCTACCTACATTATCAAGGTAAGGGCCGGTTACTTTTCTGGATCGACCCACGACCACATTGTAAGTAGAGTTGGCTCCATCGCAGCAGCTGCCATGCGTGGCCAGCAGATAATACCAGCCGTCGCGGTAGACCGGCGTGCTGGCTTCACACACGATAGCTACATCGACGGGTTTATTCCCGGCCTTGAGCTTCCCGGTTTTGGGGTCCAGTTCGATCAGGCGGGTGAAGCCAAAATAAGTGCCGTAACTCAGCCAAAGGCGTCCGGTTGTCGGATCCAGCATGACACCTGGATCAATCGCGTCGTTCTCTTCATAGCCATCTGAGGTGGCCACGACTACCGGCTCTGAGTACTTAAAATCAGGGGATTTAGGGTCCAGTGTCTTGTTCCACATGGTCAGGATGGCCCCTTTGTGGCTGGGCGACCCCCCGGTTGCACCATAAATGACAAGGTAACGATCGCCAATTTTGATGACATCCGGGGCCGCTCCACCACCCGGTCTCACCCCGCCCCCATGCCAGGTCCATCCATCATCGGAAATTAATCCGCCACCACCCGTCCCGAATGTGTAATACTTGCCGTCGCATTCAGCGATGGTCGAGGGATCATGGATAAAAGGTCTTCCGACCTGTGCCACTACGCTTTGGGTGAATATCAGGGCGAACAGGGTGGTTAGGAAAGGTATTTTCAGGCTTCTCATGAAGTGAGTGGTTTTATGCATATAGACCTGTAAGGTCTCTACGGCCTTACAGGTCTTGTCAGGTTACTTACTCGTAACTAATACGGAGGTTTTTCACGGGCGATCCACTTTCATCCAAAAAACGAACGCAGAAATTTGCCATACCCGGTCCGTTTATGACAGCCCCACGGATAATGTTCCGTCCCTTTTTGAGCGTTAAACGGGCAGACGTTCCATTATCGGCAATCATGTCCCTGTCGCCAGAGAGCAGTAAGGCTTCCTGCCCATTCAGCCACCACATACTACCCGAATTACACCCGGCAGCCATCCGCACATTCTGGATTTCCTGGGGGCAGTCGATGACCGTAACAAGCCAGACAAGTATCCCGTATTTTGGCTTGTTGATGGCATAGGTAAAATGGTATAAGTTAACGTTAAAGGCCTTACTGTCCAACGCATACCATTTCAGTGACTGGTTTCCTACGTTTACCGTTTCGCCATTTCGGGGAACGACGGTGAAATCGCCTGAAAAATTATCGGTCGAAAACGTGGATCTAAGGTAGTTGTCGGTGAATATATTATTCCTGACAATATCTTTCTTTACCGGTTCCAGCACAAGCCAACGCTGAATAAAGCCCTTGTCGTCCGGTGCTTTTTTGGCAGCAGACGCCAGCGTGAAGTATCTGGAAAGGGTATGGGTCGTATCCCCTTTTATGGGTATAGGCGGAAGCGGTATTCGTTGACCCGGTCCCGGCCCCTGGGCAAAAGCGGTAAGGCCACCTAATTGGAACGCGGACAAAACGACAAGCTGTAGAATCGGCAAGAAGGATTTGCGTTTTCTGTTCATAGCAGATTGCTCTGGTAAAGATCAGTGTTTCTACAGTAAGCGTAGTTTAGGCAAACCTACTCTACAAAGTGTTGGTGGATTAACAAACGGGGCGAAACGCAGGTTTGCCCACCCCCTATTGATTGGCCACCAATTTATAATATTGGTACGCTTTCTGACGGGAACGTCTCAGGCGCATCTTAACCGCACTTTCCTGCAAACCCAGTTGGTTGGCAATCTGGTGGGTTTGCAGACCCTGCTGGTACTTCATCTGCAGGATACCCGCTTCTTTGGAAGAAAGCTGACCCAGCGCCTGATTGAGTAGCTGCAAACGTTCTTCCAGGGGCGTTTCGTCTTCACTATCCGCTAGCTGATGTGTCTCATGGTCTTCCAAACTCATCATCGGTAATCGCTTGGTGACCTTAAACTGGTCCATGCAATAGTTGAACGAGATCGAGTAGAGCCAGGTGGAAAAAGTAGATTTTCCTTCAAAACGGTCCAGCCGGTCGAAGGTGCGGATAAAAATATCATGGGTGTAATCCTGAGCTTTCTCCGTGTCTTTAGTCAGCGATAGACACCGTTTGTAGACTTTCTCTACATAGCGGTTGTAAAGTATTTCGAAGCAAACAGCGGGATTTGTTGTGAAATGCTGGCGGATTAATTCTTCGTCGTTGAGTTTCATCGTTTAGTAGCGAATGAGTTTATTTAAACAAAAGATTTTCGTTTTTGATGTAACGACACAAATTTGTTTCAACAACCTCATTAATGAGAACTCATTTCGATGAAGTGCCCGATTTACCCATTTTTCGGTTACTATTAAGTAATAAAGCTAACTGTAGTCCTGCCAATCCATTTCCATAGCTTCCGTCCCTTCCAGCGAAGTGATGCCCCTAAGCCAATCGATGATGTCGATCTTTTACAGGGCCAGTAACTACCCTCGATCAATATTATGTTCTACGCAACGCACATGACCTTTCAGGGGGCAATTGACCGCATTACTGTGGTCAATCGCTTGTACTAGTTCCTAAAGAATAAGCTTCCCCTGAATGAACCAGCGAGCCGGAGTTAGGTCATTTTAAACAGGACAATTACGGTCAAATCCCTTATCACGACAATTTGTTACATTTTTTGTTTCAGGTCGTATAGTTATCACGCACGTATCTTATTCTTCAATTTGACAAACAGCAAAGTAGTATCATATATTTAAAATAAACATTAAGGGCCATAGCATCATTTTTTTTGTTTATTAACAGTCATGACGCTTCATCGATGGATATACATCTTTACTTTGCAATAGGGTAAGCCTACACTGATCCACACCGACGTGTTCATTAGCTTATGATTACTCTCTCTTAACCCTTTTGTAGGCCTTACCTGCCCAGAAGCCTAACTTTTATTTCCTAACTCAGCCAACTCCACACCTGGCCACTTAGGGGTAAACCACACCTTCTTGAATACGGACGCTACCCGACCCGTCGATGTAGTACGTACCCTGTTCTATCCACTAATGCCGGCAACCTATGCCTGGCAACTCTTCGCGAGTATTCGTTGAACAGTTCTTTAGGGCAAGCCCTCAGGGATAGCTTGACTAACTGACAAATTTAAGAACCCGTCAGCGGCCATTAATGGCCTGCGTGTGGGTTGTGATTAACTTTTAAATACAACCTCAAACGAATTTTAACGACGTTATCTTCTATGAATGGCATTAGTGTTATCATCTGTTGTTATAACTCTTCGTCACAATTACCGCAAACAATTCGGCATTTAGCTGCGCAGACAATTCCCGCTTCGCTCCATTGTGAGATCATTCTGGTCAACAATGCTTCCACCGACAATACCGTGGAGGTGGCTCAGACAGAGTGGGCCAAGTACAGTTCGACCCGCTTAACGTTTAGAGTAGTCTATGAAAGTCAACCCGGATTGAGCTTTGCCCGGCAGAAGGGAATAGGTGAAGCCAAATACGATTATCTACTGTTCTGCGATGACGATAACTGGCTAAATCCCAATTATTTAAGCACTGGCTATTCGATTCTCGAAAATAACAGATCGATCGGCGGATTAGGGGGGTTGGGTATTGCTGAATATGGCGGCCCCAAACCAGAGTGGTTTGATCAATATGCCATGTATTATGCCGTTGGCAAGCAGGCACCCACGTCCGGTGACCTGTCCAGGTGCCGGGGTTGGGTGTACGGGGCCGGATGCTTTATCAGACGGGAGGCCTTAACCAGTCTGAGCAACTATGACTTCATCAGTTCTGACCGGAAAGGATCCAGCTTATCCTCCGGGGGAGACATTGAGCTGTGTTATTTTATACTCCTCAACGGGTATAAGATATGGTATGATGAACGATTAACTTTTGTCCATTATATCGATGCCAAACGGTTATCCTTTGACTATATTAAACGGATGTTACTGGCGCATGCGAAAGAAGCCTATCAGTTGGATGGGTTAGAATATAAGAGTAAGGCTAAGCAGGATTATAATTTATACGGTAGTAAGATTCAACGAATGTGGATCTTCCGGTTTCTGCTCGATAGCATCAACCTGAAAAAAGCCTTTTCGTACCAAGGCCTTTCGTTGGGTTTTCTTTCCAGACTATACATAACCCGATTAGCCGCGCTCCTGAAGCTCAACAACCGTTTTGATCAATCGTTTCAGTAGGTCAGTGATGGCGGGAAGTTAGCGTACCGGGTGATGTGCTGCTGCTTCTTAAGCGACCTGATCGTTTCGATCAATATAGATCTGGAAATTTGTGGCCAAATCGCTACAAATTTCCAGCTTTTTAATTGCACGATCAATTTTAACGATTATCCGATGTGCTCCCCGGCATACGCCCGGATTAACCTCAAATAATTCGTTCCCGGAGGGCTTTGGCAACTGCCTCCGTTCCACATTGTACGTGTAATTTCTGATAGATATTTTTCAGGTGCCGCCTTACCGTTTCTACCGAAATGGAACATTGGATGCCGATCATTCGATAGGTATACCCTTTTGTCAGGAGTTGAAGGATTTGCTGTTCACGTTCCGAAATGCCGTATTTCAGGTTCTTTTGGGCGGGTGCCTGCATGAATGTTTTCAGGACACGCCGTGCAATACCGGGCGACATGGGCCCACCCCCTTCAACCACTTCTCCCAAGGCATTTAAAAGATGAGTAGAGGTATCTTTTTTCAATAAGTATCCATCCGCTCCTTTACTGAGGCAGGTAAATAATCGTTCGTCATCGTCAAACACGGTGTGCATCAATATCCGGATAGATACATTGGACTCTTTTAGTAAAGCTACACACGCAATACCATCTCGCCCGGGCATATCGATATCCATCAATACCACATCGGGTTTGTCGCGGGCTGCCTGTTCCAAAATCTGCATTCCATTGCTGTAGGCTCCCACAACGGTGTATTCTTCTTTGCTCTCGATGAGTAGCTTGAGCAGCGACCGAAGTTCGTCATTGTCTTCGTATATGGATACGGCTATCATAATGCAGGAGTTAATAACTGAGAAGGCACAAAGAGAAGCAGACGGAAGACATTCCACACCGATTAGGGCAACGCTATTTCCGCTTCAAATTACCTGATTTGCCACTGGTTTGTCAATAACCCTTTCGGGTCAGGGTGCTATGGGGAAACTTAGTTTCAGGGAAGTCCCCTGTCCCGGGGCCGACGTTATTGTCAGTTCGCCGTGCAGCTTCTTTGCCCTTGTCAGCATATTTCGAACACCGTTACGCTGGGTTTCGGCATGCGGGTCGAAACCCACACCATTGTCGGACACTTCCAGATGAAGCCGATTCGATTCAACGTTGATCTTAAGTGAGACCTGCGTCGCCTGGGCATGTTTGACCAAGTTGTTGACCGCTTCTTTCGCGATAAGATACAGGTCCTGCCGCTTTTCCATTGGCAGATTCAGTTGCTGGACCGAATCAGGAATGGCAATTTGATACGAAATACCCGACGCTTCGAATAGCTCAGCGGCATACCGATTCATTCGGGCGATAAAACTGCCTAGATCGTCATTATTTGGATTGATGCTCCACACAATATCATCCAGGGAGTTACTTACCTGCCGGGCTTCCGTAACGATCCGCTCAACCATTGCCCCCGATGGATGCTGGGACGGAAGATTTAGCCGGATCATGGTACCCAGTATACCAATACTACTCAGCGACGAGCCAATCTCGTCGTGTAAGTCGGCCGAAATCCGGTTGCGGATCTGCAAAACGTGCATCAGTTGATTGATACGGTACCTATACAGCCCATATAATAGACTAATGACCAGCGTTGCCAGCAACAGCCGAAACCACCAGGTTTCGTAGTAAGCGGGCAGAATCTCGATAGACAACTGAATGGGTTTCCTGCTCAGGTTACCAAACGAGTCGGTCGCCTGTAAATGCAACCTATACTGCCCAGGTCCCAGGTTTGTGTAGTATGCCCGCTGCGATGCGCCACTCTGGTGCCACTGATTATCAAATCCTTCCAGGAAGTAAGCGTACCGGATATTAGCCAGTTGACTATAGGTCAACGTCGTAAAATCGACACTAAAGGCATTATCCGTCCGAACCAGCTGAACCGGGCGGGCAGGATCGAGCGGGCGCTCTTGTTCATGCACATGGAAGGCTGTAATAACAACCGGCGGCAGGCTGGTCCGGCGGTGCAACTGCATGACATCAAATTGATTAATCCCATCCTGCTGACCTACAAACAGTTCCGTTCCCCGATGCACATAAAGCGCTGCCGTGGTGGTATTCTGGCTTATCCCATCACGGGTTGTTAACCGCATGAATCGTTTGGTGTCTGGTCTGTACCTATAAAGACCATCGAAGTTCCCGATCCATATCGTTCCTTCACCGTCTTCAACCAGGCGACGGTTTTCACGATCATACAGCCCATTGCGGGCCGACAACAGGGTACTCAAGCGCCCGTTTGCCGTCTGCTCTGTAATACTACCCCATCGGGCCGCCCACACATGGCCGTTTCCGGCAATCATAAGGGCATTTGTAGCGAGATCATCGGGCCGTTTTTGCCCCGGTATTGCGCCATCGGCCCAAATAAAGCGATGCCCCGGCTCGGCCACGTAATACAGTCCTTTGTAGGTAGAAAGCCATATTCGATTGGTGCTGTCGAGGGCCAGCCCTGTCAGGAAGTTATTGTTGCGGTGCAAAGCGGCCAGGCAGGAATCTGCCCAATACCGCAGGGGCTCCCCCGTTCGCAAATCAAGTACTCGGACACCCTCATCATTATTTCCCACCCATAACCTCTGCTGTTTGTCGATCAGGCCATGATCGACAAACGGGACGGAAAACAGTTTTCCTGCCCGTTTTGCTGCGGGAATATCTACAAATCGGTTGGCACGGGTATCGTAAACCACAACCCCGTCACCTTTATAACTCCACTCCCGAAGGCCTATCCAGAGCTGCTGATTCGTTTGCTGAAACCACATGGCTTCTGACTCGGCATGAGGATACCGGATAAGGGTAAAGCGATTCGTAGGCCGATGCCACTTCAGCATGCCGGTATGCGATAAGCCCAGCCAAAAGGTCTGACCTGACGTATCCTGTCTGTCGGCGGTAATTACATTCACCACAACTGGCCGACGAACCAATGACGTAGGCAGGGCAATGGTTCGGATCAGGTTATCCCGGGGGTTATAGCTGAACACGCCAATGGACGTGCCAATCCATACGATGCCGCTGCCCGGATCACGATACAGAACATACGTCTGAAACGGCGCCGACTGAATGGTTGTCATCCGGAAGAACTGCTGCTTGTCGGGCCGGAAGGCCAGCAGTCCGTTTTCATCGCCAACCCAGAGAATCCGCTTCCCATTCTCGTCAACACCTTCTTCAACGCACGACATGCGATTGGGCTCGTTGGGAACCCTGAAGAACGCAAACTGGTCAGTGTTGGGGTCGACGCGTAAAAGGCCTTGCCCGTACGTACCAATCCAGAAAATCCCGTTGGCATCCACGCAGCCCCGGCTGAAGTATATCAGCTGCCTGCGCTTCGGATCAGGGCAATCGAGTCCCAGGACACACTCGAAGCGATTGGTACGGCGGTCGAACCGAAACAATCCATTGTCACTGCCAATGACCCACAACCGGTGCTGCCGGTCTTCCAAAAATCCTTTCGCCTTCAAACCCTGATACGTCGTTTGCCGCAGGGCGTACTGGTCGATCCGGTTCGTCTGAAAATTGATTCGTCCGATGCCCTTGACTGTGCTGAACCAGCCTTCGCCGGTGAAACTTTTATACAGATAGCCGGTCGTTGGGGGCGTGTTGGCAACCGGTGTTAGTTGGAGGGTGGTGGGGTCTATGCGGCAGATACCCCGCCTGTCGCTGGCGACCCACATCCGGTTGGCCGAGTCGGCGGCCATTCCCGTTATCAAATACGATTCGGGAAAGAGGAAGTTTCGAAACGACTGACCATCAAAGCGAACGGGGCAACGGCGCGTACCAAACCAAATGAATCCCTGCCTGTCTTTGGCAATGCTGTACACGGTGAGACTCGGAAACGCACTTTTATCCGCCAAATGGCTGAATACTACATTGGGTGCCTGAGCATGCAGCTTGACTAACGGCCCGCTCAGAAGTAGTAGGATGGTGACCACCATGACCAATGGCTTACTTCTCATAAGGATAGCGCATAAAGAAGCGGTTGGCAAACGGCTCTGATCGCAGACACCTGTATTCTCAGGCATGACGGCTCAACCTGCCCCCATCAGGTAGCAAACCGGTGGTGAAAATAAGAGAGAAACCCGTTAAATCAATGGGTGTAAAGGGTTATTGCCAACCCGTGCTGATCCAATGACCTTTACAGACGTTAACCTTCTCCGCGATTGACATGAATACATTCCTCATCAGCTTATTTTTCCTGATCAGCATGACGCTGAGAACCTGTACCAGCCAAACCAATGATTCGACGACTATGGCAACTCCTGCTCCATCCGGCAAACCGGGATTTTACGTTAAAGACCGATTTTTATACGACCCATGCGGCACCAAAATCACGCTGAGGGGCGTCAACAAAATGAATATCTGGACAGACCGGACGGGGAGTTCATTTTCAGAAATTGCGCAATCCGGTGCCAATTGCGTCCGCATCGTCTGGCAAAGCGTGGAAGACAACGGCCAGCCTACCAAAGCGGCCGATCTCGATAAACTGATTACTGCCTGTGTTGCTCAGAACATGATTCCGATGGTGGAAGCCCATGATGCCACTGGCGACTGGAGCAAGCTGGCCCAGATGGTCAACTTCTGGAAACGGGCCGATATAGTAACCGTTATTCGAAAACACGAGAAATACCTGCTGCTCAATATTGCCAATGAGTGTGGTGACGATCAGGTTACCGACACCCAATTTACGAAGGGCTATACGAGCGCAGTTCAGCAGCTTCGGCAGGCGGGTATCCACACGCCTTTGGTCATTGATGCAACGGACTATGGCAAAAACCTCGAGCAGTTGGTCCGCACCGGACCGGGCGTGATCCAGGCCGACCCGGACAAAAACATTCTCTTCTCGGTGCATACCTACTGGCCAATCGCGTTTGGGGCGACACCCCAATTCATTAAAGACCAATTTACGGCCGCTTTCAACGCCGGACTGCCTTTTATTGTGGGAGAATTTGCCGCTTACGGCGCCTACGCTGGTGGAGAAAGTATGTGCGGTCCCAAAGGACAGGTTGACTATAAAACTATTTTGTCGGAAGCCCAGCGGCTCGACATCGGGTGGTTGGTTTGGGAATGGGGTCCTGGTAATGATGGCGGGGGCGATCCCCTGTGTGTCGTAATGGACATGAAGACCAATAGTAAATTCAACACCCTGAAAGGCTGGGGTAAGGAAGTAGCGCTTACCAATGCCGCCAGCATCCAGAAAACGGCGATACGATCCCCTTTTCTGCTCAACAACAAACGGTGTCAATGAAGATCAGGAGCAGCACCTCTCCGTCTGTTCATACCAGCTTTAACCAAACAATTCATATGGAAACTACCACATTGTCCGGCAACCTAGTCGACCTGCAAGTTCCCCTGCCCATTTCCTCCGACGTTTCGCCGGAAGCTCCCCAGCACTTTTCGTTTCTGGATTCCGTTGCGGATTCTGTCGATCCACAGACCCTGGTTGAGCCCCTCGATACGTTCCTGCCCCGACTCGAACGGATCAAGCAACTGTCCGGCCCCATCGTTACGTTAAAATCTTCCCTTGCTGCCTTATCCCGGCAAGTTTCGCACCGCCAATGGCAAACCACACTAAACGTAAGCCAGGGCTCACGGGGCACTTGCTGGGCGTTCGCCGGCATTGCCGCACTGGAAGCGGCTTACGCCCGCATTGGGGTGCATGTTGATCTTTCCGAGCAGTATTTGTTTCATCTGTCCAAAGCCCATGAAAATCACGTGGGTGGTCCGGGTATTCATTCGCTGGTGGGTTTTCAGGGCAGTGCCGATATTGTTCATCACCTCTCCTACTGGGCCGTACCTCTTTCTGCCCATGTACCTTATATCGACCAGGGACCTCTCCAGAATCTGGCAAATTCCATTCCGAACACCGGAATGGCGCTCTCGGGGGCGGGGGGCGGTACCCGGGAACAGGCCGACTGGTTTGAGTTCGATCTGCGAAACATCCCCCTGATGGGGCGTTGGTTTGCCCAATACCGCGTTAAGTCCTTTGGTAAAAAAGACAATTTTACCAACGGTGACATACGCCAGACACTTTCCGACGGGTATGATGTGGTGGTGAATGTTTACGACAATTTTAACCGAGGGGGCCATGTCCTGTTAATTTATGGCTACGACGACGATACCCAGACCTTCGCTATCAAAAACTCTCAGAGTCTGCCAGGTTTCACCACAATGCTGTATGCCAACGATCCGCATTTTACCATCCAGTACGGTTCGATGTATTTCATCACCGCCGTACAACCCGTTCAGACGCAATGGGCAGCCATGTGGGTGGGCCGCTGGGAAACGGATCATGATGGCTGGCGGGGCAGATTGATTATCCGCCGGTTCATCAATATCCGGGGCAATGGTCGGCTGCCCGACTCCGGCAGCCGGATCAGTCTGGGTACCTGGTACGCGGAGGATGGTCGGGTCCTGGATGTTGTGGGCCACTTTGTCGACGATGGACGCGGGCTTCATTGCGACATTGGCGGTCAGCCGTTTGAGTTGTACCTGCACACCCGCGACCCCTACCGGGCCGGGGGCCGAACCTGGTGGAACAAATTGCCTTTTGGGGTCGTCATGTCGCGGGGTACGGCAGTTGGTGCGGGGTCCGGCTTCGACAGGAGCGAATCCATTGGCATCTGGGACACTGTCCACGACGGATGGCGTGGTCAACTGCGCATTGGCGTTGATCCGTCGTATGTACAGGCGGCCGACGCCGTTACGCGCCGAACCTGGATTGACCCCGGCACGACAGCTCACCGCATCGACACGCATATCGATTTCGGGGGCGACAACCGCAATCAGTATTTTCAACTACTGATCCATACGCAAGAAGACGGGTTGATGGGGGGAGTTACTTCCTGGGGCGGTAAGGATTGGCCCGTAGAGGGTCGCCTTGCGCAGAACCTGTACACCATAACCCCGGAAGGCACACTTAACTGGTACCGAAACACCGGACGAGCCCGGCTGGCGCGGGAATGGGAAGGCCCAAAAGCCGTTGGGAGCGGCTGGAACAGTTTTAAGTCAGTCTTCGGTGGGGGTGACGGCGTGATTTACGCCATCACTACGGATGGCAAACTGATGTGGTACTTCCACGATGGCCGCAACCAGGGGCAGTTTCAATGGCAGGGAGGGAAAGAAGTTGGAACTGGCTGGGCATCCTTCGCCCGGGTATTTGCGGGTGACGGGGGCGTCATCTATGCCGTCACGACGGATGGCCGACTGATGTGGTATCGACACCTGGGTCGGCGAGACGGAACCTTTCGCTGGCAGGGGCCCTTCCAGGTTGGTACCGGATGGAACGCTGCAGTGGCCCTGACTGCCGGGCCTGACGGGTGCCTTTACGCCACGCTGCCCGACGGCACCTTGCTCTGGTACCGGCATTACGGCTACGATCAGGGATATTTCATCTGGCACGGCCCCGTGCGGGTGGGCAGCGGCTGGCAGGATATCGATAAAATCTGGGCGGTTGGAAATGGCTTTTTTTATGGGCGCACAACGACGAATGGCGGTGACCTTTATTTGTGGCGTCATCATGGTTTTCTCACGGGTGAGCCCACCTGGACCACCAAAGTTAAAGTAGGAAACGGCTGGGGTGGCACCATGCGGGAAGTCTTCACTACCTAACGATAAGCCGCTTACGTAAGAATTTATTAAGATACCTATTTAATTATACATTCCTCCCCACCAGCAACCTCAAAAGGGAATCTGGTGGGGTTATTGTTGCCCGTAAACGGTGATTTGGCAAAATCACTTAGTAAGTGATTACGTCAATTAGAGCGGATTTACGAATTACTACCGTTCACACAAAGCGTCAGTAGACGTACATAATTAGACGCTTTATTCGTAGTACTGCTCGCAAGATAAGCGCCTGTTGACGAATGAATTACCACCCTTAACTAACATTCTGCCATGAAAATAATACTGTTTCTTTTGCTCATCGCTCCGCTCGTTACTCAGGCTCAGCCAAAAACCAAACAGCTACTTATGGAAGGCCATGGCCAGCCCATCGTGTTATTGAATGGGGGTACCTTCGATATGACGGCTTATGCCCCTCACTCAAAACTATTGGCAGATTCGTTCCTGGTCATTCGACTGCAACAATTCAACGTTCAGTATGCCAACGAAGGCAGAAAGCTACCCGGTAATTATTCGGTAAAAACCGAAAGTAAAGCCATACGAACAACACTTGATTCGCTTCACATCATGGCACCCGTCATAGTAGTCGGGCATTCTTACGGGGGCGTCATCGCGTTTGATTTCGCCCTGAATTACCCTGACCGGGTTCGATCGCTTGTGCTGATTGAAGCACCCCTGTTTGATCTGGCTAGGCAGAAAGGACAACTGACGGAAGAAATGAAAGGCATCGAAGAATTGACCAGCCACTTTACGCCCAATGCCAACATAACTGAAGATATGGTAAAAAGCTTTCGATGCAAACTTTCAGATTGTACTAACTCAGATATCCGCCAGCACCCCATGTGGCCGCAATGGATAAAACAAAAAGACCGGCTGAGGGGCCTATCGGCCACGCCAAACTATACCGTTGATCTCAACAAGCTGCATGCTTTTCAAAAGCCGGTACTTGTACTAACCGGAACGGCAACCATTGCACCGAACAAGCAAGTTGACAAGCTACTTGCTCAGGAATTCCCCAAGGCAAAAACAGGAAGCCTGCCCGGTGAGCATATTGCAGTTTATCGAAATGCAGAAACGTTTGTGCAACTTGTCAAATCATTTATGCGGTAGATTGACAACGCTTAAGTCCAGTAAGTTTTACCTATAATTAGTCTAGCCGAAACCAGCTGACCATGCTTACCCAAGAGGAAATCAAATTTTTAGACACCTACGGCTACCTGAACCTGGGGCAACTGTTAACCCCCGAGCAGGTGGATCGGGTCAATGATCGGATATACCAGTTACTGGCATTGGAAGGCGAAGAAGCCGGCCATGAACTGGCACAATCGAAATACATCCGCCATCCTAAAGAAGAAGGGGCCGACCGGCTGGCCGATCTGGTCAACAAGGGGAATGTGTTCGATGTCTTTTACACCCATCCCCGCGTGCTGGCGGGGATCGAAGCCGTTCTGGGTCAGCAATACAAGCTGTCATCTCTGAACTACCGGGCCGCCAAACCAGGTAAAGGGCACCAAAAACTCCATGTCGACTGGAAAAATACGGTTGTCAATGGCGCGTACCAGGTCTGCAAGAGTATCTGGCTGCTGGACGATTTTACTGAGTCCAACGGCTCCACGCGTATTGTACCGAAAACCCATAAACTGAATCGTTTACCCGACGAGGCCATGGCCGACCCCATTGATAAACACCCCGACGAAATCCGGATCATTGCGCCCGCAGGGTCTGTCTTTATCTTTAACTCGCACGTTTGGCACGGAGGTACCACCAACCTGACCGATAAAGACCGGCGAAGCATTCACAGCTATTTCTGCCACCGTGACCAGCCGCAACAAATCGACCAGAGCCGCTACATTACCGAAGAGACGCGGCAACGGATTGGTGAAAATGGCCAGCATATATTAGCCGTTTGACATTCGCACGAGTCCCTCAAGTGATGTCCTGGCGGGGCAGGTTACAGGCAGGATAAACTACATATAGACAAATCATACACTGATAGTCAGCGATTTAATTATAAACAATCCGTAAACTGTCACTAAAAAAATCACCAGGCTTTTATCGGCAATCAGGATAGGTCCGTCGTAAATAGGGATGTCCGTAAAGGTGTAGATACTGCCCGACTGCATCCGCAACCGCTTGATCCCCAACGGAACGAATATTCTTTGTACTGGTCATAATCGGTAAAATCGCGATCCATCGTCTCGCTGTCGATGAGCCAGGTGGAAGATTCGATCTCTTTGATAGAACGGGGCTTCACGCTGCCCAATCGGGGCAGGGAAATAGAAAAATCTGTTTTCACCCGGTCTTTTGACGTATCAATCGTCTGGACAAGAACCGTGTCCTTTTGGGCTACGAGCAGGCAAAGGGTCGTAAATGCGCCAGCAACCAAATGGGTTGTCATACAGGAAAGGGGTTTACAATCAGTCAATCAAAGAGTAGGTTGTCCCTAATCGGGTATCTTACGGCCAATGAAGCTGCCCTACTGCAGGGCCATTCGTTGCCAGATCAGGTGGTTCACTCAGTTTCATGCTTACAGAATCCCAGTTGGCGCCCGCCGGCAGGGCGGTAGTGTCACTGTGCTGACGGAGAAATTTTTGTCCTGAGTTCGTGCGTATTCGGGTTAGGATGGCATTGGTCTATAAGGCTTCACTAAAGCTATACAAAGCCGCTGGCGTATCAATCATCAGTCGGTTCCAGTACTCGCTCAACCCGCGCCGGTCGAGTTCGTCCCGGAAGGTGATAAGCAGGTAGGTTAAACCCGGAGAGCCGCCGTAGGAGCGCCAATAGGTGTTTCGGGCAGCATCCATCCCGGCTGTGATCTGGTCCGGAAAATCGGGAAGTAGCAGTTCCAGCAGCCGGTATGTCCCGTTTTCTTCTCCTTTTTTCCACCGAAAAGCGCTGTCGAACTCAACCCGAACGCCCGTTTTCAACACCTCACGATGATAGACAACGTCCTGGCAGCGATCAACGTGGGAGATGACAACGTGACGCAGATCAGCCCCGAGTTTATCGAAGCGTTCGGCCTGCGCCAGGGCATGACGGCCCGCGTTGGTATGGGTCAGAATCGGCACGCCCGTTTCGCGGTGGGTATTGACAACGGCCCGGAAAATCAGTTCCTGATGTGGCGTGATGGGGTCGTCGCCGGTGGCCAGTTTGATCATACCGGCTTTGTGTGGTGTTCGCGCGACGACCGGCCCATTGTAATCGTACCGGTCAATCCCGTCGACCACATCGGCGATGAACAGACGCGTCAACTGATCTTCGGAATACTGATACCGCCAGTGGGATTTCGGGTAATACTGTTCGAGGTGAATACCCGTTGGCACCACAATGTGGATTCCCGTTCGACGCGACACCTCCGCCAGTTTCAGCACGTTCCGGCCGCAGTTGGCGGGCATGGTATCGACCATCGTTCGACCACCAGCCGCATATACTTCGGTCAGTTCGGCCGATACCTTGTCAACATCGTTCAGCAAAAAGTCGGGGTTGGCCAGCGTTGGAAAGCTTTCCTCGATAATGAGGTGTTCATGGGCGTAGGTGATACCCGCCTGCGCGGACGGAATATCGCCCAAAACGGTTCGAATAAAGGACATAACGGAGATCAGGTTAGTGCTGAACGTTGACTTCTGCCTGCGGTACCCTATTGTTTTGCCAGCCGTTTCGCGACGTATCAGCTACGACATCCGGGATGTCCAGAATGGCCCCCAGCTTACGCAGGTTCTGCTGAAGCTGGCTCACATTCAATGCATTAGCCGCTTCGTCGTTTTGGATGGATTGTACAGCTGCCAATCCGGCTGCCTGCCCCATCGACATGGTTTGCGCCATCGACCGGCACGAGGCATGGGCGTCGTGCGTGGCCGAAAAACACCGACCAACGACCCAGACCGTCCGGCTTCCTTTGGGTACAATCGTGCCGTAGGGGACGCCATACACCCCCGAACCGGGAATGTACTCCCAATAGGTTTCATCGGCCCCGCCTGCATCGTGCCGGTGGTCTTCGATGGGGGCTCCGCAAAGGAAAATACGGTCGTCGGGCAGGAGCCCGGCCAGGCATTCCTCTTTTGTCAGGCGGTGTTCGCCGTACACCCGCCGGGTCTCTCGAACACCAATCTGGTGCGAAAGTCCAATAATATTGGCATCCTGATAACCGGGCACATCGTCCCGAAAAAAGTCCTCGTAAATGAATGCCTGCCGTCGTCCTTCCACCTCCGCCTGGGTAAGTTCGTCGGCATTCAGGGCCGAAAGTCCGGCTACTTTGACGGCCACGGTAGAGATGCACTTCCGGGCGTTCATCTCGTGGGCCGACCCTTCTTTGCGGGGCAGCGGGTGCCGTCCGCTGGTAACGGCTTCGTTCATTTTCAGAGCCAGCATCTTTTTTCCGCCCGCCCGTTCGTACTCGTCCAGTTCCACATTGCTCATGCGAAAGGTCGTCGTCAGGCTTTGGGCGGGTTCCTGCTGCCCAGCCGTTTCGTAGGCAAATCCCGCCAGATGACAGAAATCGGCATCGCCCGATGCGTCGATGACCCGCCGGGCCAGCACCTTCTGAATACCGCCTTTATTCCAGAAAATACAGACATAACGATCGCCTTCCATGGCTACGTCGATCAGCGTAGAATGAAGCAAGTACCGAATGCCCTGCTGCTGAATCAGTTGATCCCAGACGAGTTTCAGTCGTTCGGGGTTGTAGTTCACCCCGGTGCCGGCCCCGTATGTATTGGGCCGAAGAAACACCGCGCCCACTTTATCCAGTTCGTTGACGATGCGGTCGGGCCAGCCGCCCACGATTTTGCGCGGTCCGCCGTTGCGGGACGTAGCGCCGGGCGTAAAAAAGCCGTAGAACGTATCGAGCATCTGGGTAGACGATCCCCCCGGAAAACCATACCGCTCGACCAGCATCACGGATAGGGTTGGATCGTGGGACGCAGCCGACAGGGCCGCCACGCAACCCGCCGAACCGGCACCGATCACCAGAATGTCGGGTTCGGCCAGTAGCGGCAGGTGGAGATGATTTAAAACGGTCGCCATCTTACAAGCAAAAATTTAAAGAAGCGGGACAGTTCATCCTGGCTGTTGGGGCGTTGGGGTTACTCCCTGGCCACTCACGTAGGACGGTATACCAACGTTTTGGTACAGTTTGGCCAGCCGGTGGGCGTGTTCGTCATAGGCGCTTTCAAAGAGGGAAACCGCTCGTTCGGAACCGACCACGTTTGCCGCCGACAAGACCCTGGGCGGATGCCCGGCCTCGGTGAGCAATCGGGCCGTTTCGGCCTTGATGCAGTTGACCAGCACAGCACCACCCACCGTTGAGCCGGGGGCAACGGGTGTGTCCAGTCCCGGAACAGTAATCATGGCGTCGCCTACGGGGGCACCCGTATCCAGAATCAAATCGGCGAAATCGCTTAGTTTTTTGCCGTCGGGTCGTTTACTGGTGCTTTTTTCGGCATGTTGTTTCGTAACCAGCGCGACCACTTTGACCCCGTGCTGCTGAAATAGTTCGGCCATTTCGATGGGTACCACGTTGCAGCCACTGGACGAAATGACCAGGGCCGAGTCCAGACTTGACAGATCATAATTACGAAGGATACGCTGGGCCAGACCCGGTACGTTTTCCAGAAACATGGCCTGACGCTGTCCGTTGGCCCCAACTACGAGGTTATGAAACGAAAGCGACAACTCAACGATGGGGTTAAAACCTGGAAACGACCCGTAGCGCGGCCACATTTCCTCCACCATGATCCGGCTGTGGCCGCTACCAAAGAGGTGAACCATGCGTCCGGCCAGAATGGTCTGGCTAAACCACTCGGCGGCCTGTTGAATGGCCTGCGCCTGTGCTTCGATCGTGGTTAAGATGTCGCGGGAGCGTTGGATATACGCAGTAGTAAGATTCATAAGAACTAGGTTATTGATTTAGAAAAGCCGCTGCGCCAATAGCCCCGGCCCAATCCTCGAAGTATGCTTTTCGAATATTGGTTTTTTTACCCGCCGGTCGCCACTCGAACAGGTCAAAAAAGGTTTGGAGCGGATCGAGCAAGGCCTTATCGGCCTGCATGATTCCGCCACCCAGCACAATGATTTCGGGCGAGAACGCATTGGCGAACGAGGCCAGTGCAACGGCCAGTTGCCGGATTGAGGTAAGCCAGACCTGCGTAGCCAGCGGCTCACCCTGCCGGTACCCATCGACCAGCTCGTGAGTGGTCTGGTAGCGCCCGAACGAGCGTTTGCCGACGGTTACGTTGCCGATGGCATCTTCCAGACTGCCGGGCATGTTGGTAATGTCGGGCTGCACACTATCAGCATTCACCGTACTATGCCCCAGGTGACCGGCCATTTGAAAAAAACCCTGGTAGAGTTGTCCGTTCAGCAACAGGCCGCCCCCCACGCCCGTACCCAGCGTGAGCATGAGGCCATGTTGCACCCCGTTGAGCGCACCAAAGCGGGCTTCGGCCATCAGGGCGGCATGTGCATCGTTGAGCACCCGAACCGGCTTGCCCAGAAAATCCGACCAATTGAGTCCTTCCAGTCCCTGCAATCGGCCGGGCATACACGCAATGGCCGTGTTATCGGGTGTGGGCAACCCCGGTGCTGACAAGCCTATACCTAGCACCGGCCCGGTAGCCTGCTGGCTCAACGTCTGCACGGTATCTGCCACGGCCTGTTGCCAGTTGCTGCTGTCACCGTCGCCGGTTGGGGTAACAAGTTGATGGAGAACGGCACCTGTGGTGGTGTCGATCAGCACCCCTTTGATACGCGTACCGCCTAAATCAATGCCGATTGTCTGAACCGCCAGGCGGCCCTGCGGGATTTTCATATGATTTTGAATACTTTCTTGATGACTAGTAATTGCATTGACACATTCAAAAAGAGCTTGTTAGGTAACGAGTGGATTTCCTTCAGTAATCAAGACAATCATTCAAATCCCGGACTCGCAAAGTGCATAGCGCAAAAAGGCTTTGTTGGTTACTTTCAGTAATCCTGAAAATCAATTAAAATTTGTAGAAATCCCGCAGGGCCGGGCCGTCTGGCGGTTCAGACAACGCTCCAGCCGCCATCCACGGACAGCACCTGCCCCGTGGTGAACCGGGATGCGTTGGACAGAAAATAAACGGCCGCGCCGTCGAGGTCGCCGGGTTGGCCAATGCGCCCGCCGTCCAGCGGTTGTTTGGTGTGGATAAAGGACAGAATCGTGTCGTCCTGTGCGGCCCGTTGCGCCATCGGCGTTTCGACCAGCGCCGGAGCCAATACGTTGATTCGAATATTATTCGGTGCGTAATAGGCCGCAATCGATTTAGTAAAGCCAATAACGGCCGATTTGGTGGCGGCATAGGCGTGAGTCGCGAAATAGGTCGGCGATGGTCGTGAGCCCAGCACCGAGCCCATGTTCAGAATCGTACCACCGGTTCCCTGCGCCAGAAATGCCTGCACAGCGGCCTGATTAGATAACATGAGCGACGTCAGATTCAGCGCAACCGTGTAATTCCACCCATCGAGTGTTAGTTCATGCAGGGGGCCATCACCAAACCGCCGGCCGCTGCCCCCAGCCACATGATATAGGCCATCGAAACCTCCGAATTCCTGCTGGCAGCGTTCGATAGCCATTCGGGCAGTAGCCTGGTCCGTGGCGTCACCGCTGATGGCAATGCCTTTCCCCTGCAATTGTGCTTCAGCCAGCTGACCACTTTCGGCATTCCGCCCGACCACGATCACCGATGCCCCTTCGTCGACAAACGACTTAGCCGCCGATAATCCCAGGCCGGTTGTTCCGCCAATGATCACAATTCGTTTCTGTGCTAACCACTGCCCCATTGCGTTGACTTTGTAGCTTTCCTTTTTATTGGTTCGAAGGTATAAACAATCGGCTCAAATTCAAATAACTTATTATAATAAGTTTAAAATTTATATCATAATTTACTGATTTAAAGTCCATTTTAATGATCTATTTTAATATAGCATAATAAGTTTTGATGACAACACGGTTCGATTCAATCTCGATCTATTATCTTTATTAGCGCTATGACTGACCAGCTAAACCGCGTTCCTCAATACCAGTATTTATATGAAACGCTCCGGCAGGACATCATCCGGGGGGTATTTAAAGCCGGAGACCTATTACCTTCCGAAAGTGTGCTCCAACAGCAATACCGGCTGACCCAGCCTACAATCCGGCAGGCGCTGTCGTTGTTGGTTCAGGAAGGGTATATCCGGAAGCACCAGGGGAAAGGCAGTATTGTACAGGCCATTCCGATTGGACTGGGCGTCATGTCCCTGAAAACGCACGCAGTCGGTGTCGATGAGAAGACGGTGGTATTGACCGAGCTTTCGCCCGAGTTAATCACAACGGCTATTCTCACTAAACCGTACCTTTGTACCTTCCCCAAAGAGCTGTTGTTTTACCCGACCGATGAAGCCCCGGACGCGATGTACTATTGTCTGGACCGGCTTCGGGCGGTCAACGGTACGCCCGTATTTTACGAAAAGCTGATTTTACCAAATCGGTATCTGCCCAATTTGCCACGTCAGCGACTGGCGAATCGCTCGTTTTTCGATCTGCTGCGCACAAAGTATGGTCTGGTCGTTACAGGGGGCGAGCAGAAAATTCAGGCCCTGCCCGCCGATCAATCCATTGCCGGTCAACTTCAAATTAACCTCGGAAGCCCGGTGCTTCGACTGGAAAAACGGATCGATACGAACAAAAGTGACTTCAGCTTTTACTCCCTCCTATTCGCCCGCACCGACCAGTTTCTGTTGCAGGGACGCTTCTAAATTCATTGGTCTACGGTTCCGTCGGCAAACACAAACCTCCGTACGCCAAAACCAATCCCCAGCAGAACGGCCTGTTCAGCAGTCGCTCTAGCCTTGAACTGGCGGATCGCGTCGGCGATAGGCCGCAAAAAACGGTCCCCGCCTTTGGTTTCGGTGGGCGCAAAATGTATGGCTTCTGCCTGGCTGCTGCACAAGTTGACCAGCCCGATTTTGGTCCCCCTCAAGATCTATTCCGATAACGAATTTTTTTAAATCCTTATCAATTAGCCAATTGAAGGCGGTATGTGTTCAGTTGATTTGGGGCAAACCTGACCTGTAGCTGCTTCCCGGCGGGTTTTAACGGCTGCTCGTTGGTTTCGATATGCGTTGCTTGCCAGGCTTGCCGAATGGGTAAGGTAGTTGTTAAGGTCGGGGTAGCGGGCTTGTTGGCTACGTTCCAGAACCGGACCATCAGGCCTTGCCCGATACCGTCTTCGCTGGGTTTCAGGCTCCACAGCAGCAGGTTAGGGTCGCTGGTGTGCAGCAGCGAAAACGCTGGCGATGGGTACGTATCCATCGATCCGGTGACCCAGCCCGTTGTCAGTGGATTCTGGTGCTCCAGCGAGAACTTCATGGCGGCTAAAGGCTCGAAAGCGGAGGCATGGGTCATCAGCGCAAACTGATACAAAAAGTTGGTCTCTCCATGTTGGCCGCGTATTCCCAATACGCCTTTGTCTTCACGTTTGGTATCGACCTGTCCACCCGCCAGTGCGTGAAGCTGGGCCGATTGCTCCCAAAGTGAATCCACGGCACTCTGGCCGAGCTTAAAAAAACTACAGTCTACATTGGAGAGGGTAATGCCGTAGCTGGCCTCGCTCATGTCGGCAAAGTGGTTGAATGTCTGCCAGTCGAGCCGAGCGTTCTGGGCGGCATAATGCCCACCGCGCGTTTCTTTTTTAGCAGTCAGAATAGCTCCCAGTTCTTCGTGGCGGGTGGTTGGCTTGTTGAGGTTGAAGGAAAACGACCACGTTTTTACGTCGGTGAAATTCGCCTGAATATGATCCTCAACCTCAATGCGCGAAGTATTGGCAAACAGAGTTACCCGAACCGTGTGCGGCACCGGAACCGGCGAAACGGCTTTCAGTGTTACCGACACCGGCCCCACATTTTCGGCCACGACGGGGCGGCCTTCGTTAACGTCCAGCACGCCCAGATCATTCACGTATTTGCCGTCGATAGCTTTCACCAGTTGCTTGTTGCTGGCTTTTGCATCGTATAGTTCGGTGATGGCTCCCGACGGGCTGAGTCGCAGACGATACCGACCGTTGCTGATGTACTCGCCCGAAACGGTAGCGGCTGTGGGTCTGGCCGACGGCGTTCCGGTCCTTACCTCAAATACTTTATACCCGACCGACGGTACGTTCTCGGCGTAGATGCGCAGAAAAGACGCATCTCCTTTGGTGATCAACTGGCTGGCGACTTCTTTGCCGGTCGAAATATCGACGACACAGACGGGAGTGGTTCCCGTATACGCCAGATCAGCAATGTCGTTGCGGTTCCAACTGAGGGGGTTGAAGACAAAAAAACGTGGATTAGCGGCTTTTCTGATCTGTGCGCCAAGGGCACTGGCCGAAAGCCGGTACAACGAGTCGACATAGCCCGTGATCTGCCGTTGTATTTTGTTTTGCCAGGTGGCCCGCACGGGTTGTTTCACGGGGCCGTCGGCAGTCCAGTTATGCTCCCAGTACATACCGAACGATTCCCAGGCCAGATTACGGGCCGGTGACAGGCGATTGGCAAAGTCGGGCGTTTTCAGGGCCACCAACGATGCCAGCGCTTCGGCCGTCCGTAGTTTCTCCGTCGACCGGCGAACCCTGGCGGTCGTTTCGTTCATCGACGCGCAGTACAGATCCCATTCATTGCCGTAGCTCACCGACTCCGAGGGCAGGCGGGGATACGAGCGGGCCACATCGTCAAAAAAGTCCTCTTCGTTGGAAACCCGTACTTGCCGGCTCGCTGTGGTGCCGTTTCGGGCAGCCTGTATGAACGGGTTCGACACATACGTTTCCAGATCATCCCAACCATAGCCAAACGCCCCGGCTACGTTAAACGGATACTTAGATTTAGCGGATACCGTATCGCAGAGCGCATCCAGTTTGGTAATAACCCGGCTTATTTCTTCGGTCTGGCTGACATTTGCAGGCCTATTTTTCGGATACAACCGGCATTCGGCATACCCACCGAGTGGAGCGGCTATTTTTTCGTTGTAATTGTACCATTTCATCAGCACCCTCGATCCGTCCAGACCGGTGTAGTGGTAGAGTTGGTTCCGGCGATTATCCCGATATGCATAGGTCATCTGGCTACCATATCCGCCAATCCCCTTATAGCTATATTTGGCGCCCGATCCGGCCCAGAGCGAGCTTAATCCCAGCGGAATGGTGTTGTTTTCCATCGTCTGCGCCATCCGGAACCGCAGTTTATACGCCCGTTCCAGACTACCCGCGTAGTACATACCGCGTATTACGGCTTCAGTCGGTTGGGCGCCGTAGGTGTTAACCAGCGTATTGAGCGGGCTGCTGATATGACCCGACTTAATAGCGGCTATCAGCCGGTTGAACTGCGTGGGCGATCGGTATTTCTGGTAAGCCCGAAGCCAGTAACTGCCATCGCAGTTGAAGCGAGCCTGAAAGTCGGCCGGGCTATGTCGGGTCGAATCGATCTGGTGCAGGTAATAATCCAGCATCTGAACGAAAGCCGAATCGTACGCAGCTTCGTTGGCCGTCCACATGTAATCGGTATGATCATCGTTGGCGATATAGAGCCGTTTAACGGGCTGTGCCACTGCCAGGGACGAGCCTGCCAGTACGAGTAAAACAAGTAAAGTATATTTCACAGTATCGAATCAGGTAAAGCCTGCCTATCAGTCATTAAACCTACTGATAGGTAGGTATATATACAGATTGATCTACTCAGATAAACGGAGCACTTCTCTGTTTTTTTTCCGTTCATTGATGATAAATATTGATCGGCCAACCAGTCTTATTTGTCAAATGCATTCAGGCGCACAGGGTACTTACCTTCTTAATGGGTATTAAAATAAGGGTCCTAACTAGCGGCCCCTCGAAAAAAGCTTTCCTAAGTGATAGTCATAATTAGTTTGATCTATCGGTTTTATTGGGATACTGTTATATACAACCGCGGTCGAATCGCGCCAAGCGTGGTGTATGTTAAGCGTCTTTTAATATAAATCACAAACGTTTCTTAACCCGGCCCGCTACGTTTGTTCTATCCATCAGGCACCGGGGGCCTAGCACTGCAACGCCCGCCCCGATCATGACAAATTCGTTGAAAGCTATGCAGTAACTGTACACCCATCCGGAAAAAAGTTAAACTTTATAAACAACACTATTTCGTATGAACTACTCCCTCGTTCTCTCGTTTGTCGCTTTCGCCGGTATTACGGCCAATGCTCAAATCCAGCCAACTTCGTTCAATAATGAAGCGTACACCCTCACGGTGCTGCTACCCCACGCAGTCAACGCCCCCACTCCCGGTTCAGATCCGGTTAAGCTGGCCGACAATGGGGTGTATCTGAGTGTCGCTGATTTTACCAACGGCAACCTGGTCGAAACTTTTGCCGATAACACCCCCGGCGATCACATTTGGGCAAATACACCAGGGGGCTATATCTGTGTGCAGTCTCCCAGAGTAACGGAGAAATTTCCTGAATCAAAGACGTGGGGATTTCGCAAACATGGTAAAGACTACCGCATAGTGGATGGCCTCACCTATGAAATAATCAATGAAAATGATATGCTGGTGTACCGTATCGTTCATCCTGACCTGAATTCGTATCGCTACGCAAGTCTGTATTTCTTCAGCCGGTCTGCCGACTCGGATCTCTACCCCATCAGCAAGCACAATCTGGAGATGGTCTACAGCGATAATCAGGAATTTGTGAAGAGTCTGAAAACGAATCCGTACTTCCAACTTAAAGGCGAGGAAGAATCCATCGATGCCGGAGCAGCCCTGTTTTTCCTCCACCAGAGCTGAAAGTGCCCGCTGGCCTGTCGCCCAGGCAGTTCAGCAGTGGCTACATACAGGGGAATTCCAGACTACACTTTCGAATCAATAAACCAATCTATTAGTCATGAAAACCATTCATTTCACACTGGTGCTGTTCTGTCTGACATCAGAAGCCGTCCTGGCGCAAGGCACCGGGGACAAATTCATTACCATTACCCGGGTCAAAAAGGGTGAGGAACCGCAGGAGGTTATGACAGCGGTGAAAAATGATTTCCCCGATGTCATCGTCAAGGACATCTCTTTTTTGCCCAAGGCGTTGCAAGACCGGGAGTGGGCCGTTCAGGAAGTGGACAACAGCGGCTCGTCAGACGTTCGCTTTTACAATGTTCAGGCCTCAAGTGACAACATGAAGTTTGATGCCACATACGACAGAACAGGTAAGCTGCTCAGTTACAAAGAAACCCTTAATCAGGCTGCTTTGCCGGAATCCGTCATGAAAACGCTTAACGAACAGTTTTCGGACTGGCGGGTACTCGGTAACCAGGAGCGCTTTACACTAAACCCAAAAACGACAAAGGTTGTGTACCGGGTCGAACTGGCGAAAGACAAAGCAGGAAAACACGTATTTCTTGACGATAACGGCAAAGTTCTTCGTCAGGTTAGAAAGCTTAGAATCTGAAGTTGATAAGCCTACCAGCCTGTTCATCATTTGCCATCCGGCGCGTAGGATATCCATTCGGAAAGTAGCGAAGGGTATTTATAAAATCATGAATGACTACCTATAAAGGCTGAGAAGGGTTAAAAGCCGTGCAGTAGAAGAACCGCAGGGCGCTCGTCTACAGACGTGATCAGCAGACCAAACGTAAAAGGCAGTGGGGGCATAACGCCAACCTTCCACTGCCTTTTACGTTTGGTCTTGTTATGTAGTAAATGATTTGTAAACAGGAAATCGGCTCACGAGTTTTCTGTACCTAACTAATTGACTATCCAATTCTTAACAAATCTACCACTTGCCTGATTACTACTGCACAAGTACTTAATGAACCGTTACCGGCGTACCGGATAGCTTTTGGCCCCGTGCCAGTACCTTATTGCGGCTGTCGTGCCGGGTAATCGAATCGTTTGACACCAGGGTGCGAAACTCGGATTTATTATCCAGCATGACAGGCATACCCGGCCTATGCCGTTGATAAATACTCCAGCCCACAACGCCCACCGTGCTGGTACCAAGCAAGCCGATGAGCCAGATCGTGCTGGTAAACATGCGCCACCAATGGCGCGACGGGGTATGGAAACCCGGGCTATGTTTTGCATTCATTTCGCTTCAGTAAAACGAATCCCAATGAGACAATTGTCCGGCAATTCGACCCTGACAATCCACTGCTTCACCAGCCGTAAATATCTGATGCAGTACTAAAAACGGGATTGAAAATGGGTTTATTCTTGGTTAAAATGGTACCTTAAACCTCATAACAACACTCCCGTGTCTGGGCTAAACGTCCAACGAATCAGGGAAATACCTAAGCTGATCATTCCATCCGGGGAGACCACTTTCTCCGAATCTTTATCGGAACTGTAACGCGTTTGAAACAGAAATCTCAGCCCATCACCTCAAAAAAACATGATTGCTACTCACATCTACAAACTTGTCGTACCTACGGCACTTGAAGGCTTGATAATCAAATGCTCAACTCTACTATTCACGTCAATCCAGTGGTTGATCAGCCGTACCGATAGTGAAAGCAAAGACCTCTGAAGTTGCACAACGCCGAACAACGGGTTTCGTACAACTTCAGAGGCCTTCTTACTTTTTTCTCTTAGTCAATCACCTTCCGGCAAGTTATCATTACTTACTGACGGCAGACTGCTTTTTCCGGTCAGCTATTTTTTCTGCCCGGCGGCCGTGAATCAAATTATACATAACGGGCAGAATTAACAACGACAGAACGGTACAGGTCATCAGACCGCCGATCATGACTGTGGCCAGCGGCTTCTGTGTTTCGGAGCCGATACCGGTACTCAGGGCGGCCGGCAACAGCCCGAGCGAAGCCATCAGGGCGGTCATGACGACGGGCCGAACCCGGGTCTGGGCTCCTTCCCGAACGGCCTCCAGAATAGGCATTTTCTCCTTAAGGTTTTCCTTGAATCGGTTGATGAGAATAACGCCATCCTGTACCGACACCCCAAAAAGACAGATAAATCCTACTCCCGCCGAAATGCTGAAGTTGATACCGGTTAGCCAGAGCGCCAGAATGCCGCCGATCAGGGCGAAAGGCACGTTGAGAATAATCAGCGTGGCATCAATCGGGCTGCCAAATGTGAACAGCAGGATCAGGAAAATGATGGTAATGGAAATCGGCACCACGATCATCAGGGTCTTTTCGGCCCGCGTCTGGTTCTCAAACTCGCCCGCCCAGCGCAGCTGATACCCGGCTGGCAATTTAATCGCCTGGCTCATTTTTTTCTGGGCTTCGGCAATTGTACTGCCCAGGTCGCGCCCCCGGACGGAGAACTTAATGGCAATGAAGCGGGCGTTGTTTTCGCGGTACACAAAAGCCGGGCCGGATCGGGTGCCAATGTCGGCCAGTTCTTTGAGGGGTATTTTTGAGCCCGAGCGGGTCGGTACGAGCAGGTTGGCAATCAGATCGGGGGAGTAGCGGAAGCGTTCGTCGTAGCGCACTTTAATATCGAAGCGCCGTTCGCCCTCATAATATTGCGTAGCGGTTTTACCGCCAATAGCCGTTTCAATGACCGACTGCACCACATCCGTTGGTACATTATACTGTGCCAGCCGGGCCGGATCCAGTGTAATCCGAAACTCGGGCTGCCCCAGGTTGCGAAATACCCCCAGGTCCTCCACCCCTTTGATCTGCTTCATTACCGCTAATGCTTTTGTGGCCTGCTGATCGAGTATGTTCAAATCCTGCCCGACAATCTTAATCGCCATCGAGCCTTTTACGCCCGACACCGCTTCTTCTACATTGTCGGAGATGGGTTGCGAGAAGTTAAAGTCAACACCCCGGAACCGGGCCAGCTTTTGCTGCATCTGCCGGATCAGTTCTTCCTTGCTAATGTCCCGTCTCCAGTCTTCTTTGGGGTATAGATCCACGAAGAATTCGTTGTTGAAAAATCCGGTTGGGTCGGTTCCGTCGTTGGGGCGGCCGGTTTGGGAAATAACACCCCGCACTTCCGGAAACTCCTTGAAAATGGCCCGGAACCGACGCGTATAGGCGTAACTTTCGTCCAGCGACACGGAATAGGGCAGCGATGCGCGTACATAGATGGAACCTTCATTCAACTGCGGCAAAAACTCCGATCCGATACGAGCCAGGAATATGTAAATGGCAAACGCCAGCGCACCCAATCCGATACCAATGATGACGCGGGGCTTACGTATGGCCCAGGCCAGAGCGGGCGTATAGCCTCGCTCCAGACCATTCACAATCGGATTGTTACGTTCCCGTACGTTCTTTTTGAGTAACACCGCGCACAGCAGCGGGATAAGCGTCAGGCTCACAATCATCGCCCCCAGCAGAGCAAAACCAATAGTCCAGGCCAGCGGGCTAAAGAGCTTTCCCTCAACCTTTTGAAAGGCGAATATGGGCAAAAGGGCCGTGATGATAATAAGTTTCGAGGTGAAGATCGACTTACCCAACTCGGTGGCCGTTGAGACAATCCAGCTCAGCTTGGCCCGGTTGTTAAAGCGCAGCATGCCTATTTTTTCGGCCCGGTGCGCCAGCATGACGAATACCCCCTCGACCATCACCACGCCCCCGTCGATGATGATTCCAAAGTCCAGGGCGCCAATGCTCAGCAGGTTGGCGGTCATGCCCCGCGCCCGCAGACAGATAAAGGCAAAGAGCAGTGCTAGCGGTATCACCAGTGCCACGGTCAGCGTGGTGCGCCAATCGGCCAGGAAAATGAGCAGAATCAGCGTAACCAGAAAAATACCGGTCAGCACGTTCTCACCCACGGTGTGCAGGGTATAGTCGTTCAGGGTGGTCCGGTCGTAAAACGTTTTGATCTTGACATCGGGGGGTAGCACCTGCGTGTTCAACTCCTCGATCTTGGCTTTCAGGGCGGGAATTACCTCGTTGGGATTTTCTCCTTTACGCATCACCACGATACATTCGACCACGTCGTCCTGTGCATCGCGCCCAACAATGCCCAGCCTGGGTTGAAAGCCCTCCCGCACAACCGCTACGTCTTTCACTTTAATGGGCACCCCGTTGACGTTGTCAATAATAATCCCGGCCACATCGTCGGGTTTTGTCAGCAGGCCAATGCCCCGTACCACCAGCGACTGGTTGCCCTGCTTGATCACGTCGCCCCCCACATTAATGTTACTTTGCTGAATTGCCTGGCTGACATCGAGGGCGGTGAAACCGTAGTTGGCCAGCAGCGTTGGGTTCACATCGACATTAATCGTTTTAACTTTCCCACCGAAACTTACGACATCGGCGATACCGGGAACGGATTTGATCTGGCGTTCGACGACCCAGTCCTGTAGGGTTTTCAGCTCGGTAACGTCCTTTGTTTTGCTTTCCAGTGTAAACCGGTAGATTTCGCCGGTGGGGCCATAGGGTGGCTCGACTTCGGCAGTGGCGCCATCAGGAAGCGTTACGTTGGCCATGCGATTCGCTACATTGGTCTGCGCCGTGAAATTATCGACACCGTCTTCGAAAATCATGGTGATGACCGAAAGTCCAAACAGCGAAACCGACCGTAGAGTCGTTTTACGGGGCACCGAGTTCAGTTCTGTTTCGAGAGGGATGGTTACGAACCGTTCAATCTCCTCCGCCGACCGACCGGGCCACTGGGTAATCACAACAACATTCGTGTTGGTAACATCGGGAAAGGTTTCGACCGGTGTATTTAAAAAGCTAACGACACCACCCACCACCAGGAGCAGTATACCAAAGAAAACGACAAATCGATTTGTCAGCGAAAACGTAATCAGACTTCGGATGAAGGTATTCATAAAAGGCGAATGGTCGATAAGTGAAGTACCAGCGGATAGTCACTCGTTTGGCTTAATTGGTCAGATCATTGTACAGCAACAGGCTGCCTTCGGTAATCACCTGATCGCCGGGCTTCAAATTCCCGCCCGTTACAAAAGCATAGCGGGTTGTGTTGCGAAGCACGTTCACTTCGCGCACGTCATACTTATCCGGGCCGGTCTGCACCACCACATAATAGTGGTCCCGGTCGAAGACCAGTGCTTTTTGGGGTACCGCAAGTGATTTGCCCGTGTCGGTTGTCGAGGGCAAATGGACGTGAATGGTGGCGAACATATCCGGCTTCAGTAATCCTTCTTTGTTTTCGAGCACAATCCGAACCTTTAACACGCGAGCCTGTTCGTCCAGTACACTACTCACGTTATCAATTCTGCCTTTAAAGACTTTATCCGGGTAGGCCAATATCTGCACATCGACCAACTGGCCCTGCTTGATTTCGGGGATATCCGTTTCATAGACGTTTGCCAACACCCAGATGCGCTGCAGACTCGAAATGGTATACAAGGGATTGGTATTGTCGGCGCGTAGATCCTGGCCAGTATTCACATTTTTCTCGACGATGTAACCCGAAATGGGGGCCTTTACGGTAAAATAGGGCTGGCCCGACGTGCTGCTCCCTCCATAAACCCGCAGCACGTTGGTGGAACGGCCTAATTCATCTTCGGCTTTTTTGAGATTATTTCTGGCTGTCACAAAGTCCGTCTCGGAGGCAAACCCGGCCTTAAACTGAGCAGAGACCGTTTTCAGGTTCTGCTGAGCCACCTCCAGATCAGCCTGATCGCCCTTGTAATCATTGACATAGTTGGAGATATCGCCAGAGCGAATCAGCGCCAGGTCCGCCCCTTTCTGTACGTAAGCGCCTAGTGTAACGGTCGTCTTTTCGACATTACCGCTCACCAGAGGGAATACCCGCACCACGTTATCCTGATCGAAGGTAACGGTGCCATTGAGCGTGAGTTCACTTTCGGGGTTGATGCGCCGAACGGAATCGGTGAGGTAGCTACTGGTTGAATCCGCTCGGGATGTCGGAACCTGGCTGGTCTCAGGTTTAGAACCACAGGCGGTGAGGAACCATCCGGTCACCAGTATAAGCAGATAACGGAACATAATGGACATGAGCTTGACGAATCGGGTGTTGGTGGTGTAATGCAGACGTTGCTGAGCCTCAAAGAGGCTTTTTATTACCTTCGCCCTTGTATCTGGGCGAATGAATAGCTCCTTCGTGAGGTTTACGCCCCAAAGGTCTGGCGGCAACTTAAGAGTGAATTGAGAAGCGAATTAAGAAGCTGTTAAATGGCCCGCCCGTAATTAAATAGAAAAATAGGGCGGATAATCCACTTTTATTTTAATTTGCTTTTAATCCAATTGCCAGCACTTTATAGCCGTATCCGTTCGGGTACGACCATTCACCACTCACTTATGAAACTGTTAGTAGTTGAAGACGATCAGAAACTTGCCACCTTTATCAGTAAGGGATTTGAAGCCGAAGCCTTTGAGGTGACGCTTGCCCCCGATGGGCAAGCTGGCTGGCGGCTCTTTCAGGAAAATTCATACGATGTCGTTATTCTGGATGTCAACCTGCCGTATCTGAATGGCTTTGAACTTTGTCGCTACATCCGCAAGCAGACCAACGAGATACCCGTGCTGCTGCTCACAGCCTTCGACAGCCTCAATGACAAGGCAGAAGGATTTGGCAGCGGAGCCGACGACTACCTGTGTAAGCCTTTCGAGTTTCGGGAATTACTCTGGCGGGTTCAGGCCCTGACCCGTCGGCATTTTCGGGAGCGGCAACGTGTTTTGCAGGTAGCCGATTTGGTTCTGGACCCCGACGCCCGACAGGTCATTCGCGCTGGCAAACATATACCGCTGACCTCCCACGAGTATGCCCTGCTGGAATACCTGATGCGGAACCAGGGTCAGGTTGTCTCGCGAGTCGATATCGCCGAGCGGGTCTGGGAGGTTAATCTGGCCACGAATACCAATGTCATCGATGTGTACATGGGCTATCTGCGAAAGAAAGTCGATCGTGATTTCGTACCTAAACTGCTGCATACCGTAGTGGGCATGGGCTACATTCTTCGCGAAGAGTAACGTATGCTGATCCGCAACAAACTTACCCTTGTTTTTACCTGTCTGGCGCTGGCGATCCAGCTTACCTTCTCGGTATTTATCTACGCGTTTTATTCGGTGTATCGCCGACAGGAGTTTTACAGTCAGTTACAGGCCAAAGCCAGGGTGTACGGCCGGGTGCTGATCGGGCGGCAGGATGTAACCCACCTGCTAAATGCCCGCGTGCCCGCCAGCGATTTAATTACACTCACGAGCGAGCAGGTGAGCATCTACGATAATCGCTTTTCCCTGCTCTTCGATAATAAGTATGCCGAATACGACAGGCAGGAACAGAAGCTACTGCCTCAGTTACGGCAGGTAAGCCAACTCACCGACGGAAAACGGCCAACCCAACTGCCAATTCGGCGCTTTACCATCGGGCAAGTCGAAGGGATAGGAACGACGTTTATGCACCGGGGGCAACCCTACTATATTTTCGTGGCCGGCCTCGACCAGTTGGGGCGTTCCAAGCGGTATAACCTGCTGATGCTTCTGCTGATTGGCAACCTGGGTGGACTGATGCTCATCCTGCTGGCGGGCTGGTATTTTGCCGGTAGATTTCTACAACCGCTCAGCACCCTGACACAGACAGTACGGCACATTTCTGAAGCCCATCTTCATACCCGTCTGCACGAAGGCAACCGCCGTGATGAGATTGCTCAACTAGCCATCACGTTCAATACCATGCTGGAGCAACTGGAGCGCTCCTTTGAGAGCCAGCGGCAGTTTGTCGCTAACGCATCGCACGAGTTACGCACTCCGCTAACCAATCTGCTGGGTACGCTGGATACCTCCCTTACCTACGACCGGGAGGCCGAAGCGTACCGGCTCAGCATGGAGTCGGCTATTGACGAAGTACGAAAAGTCATTCATCTGACCAATAGCCTGCTGAATCTGGCCAAGATTGGCAGTGAGCAACTGGCACCCGATGCGGTTCGGCTGGATACCTGTCTGCTGGAGGCCGTGACCCAGGTACAGCGTAAATACCCGGATCGAGGTATCGATCTTTCTTTTGACGACGGGCTGGATGGTTTCTTTATCGTTACCGGCACGGCTCCACTCCTGACCACCGCCCTCACCAATGTCATCGAAAACGCCTGTAAGTACTCCCAGGCTCCCGTGCAGGTGATCCTGCAACCGACTCCGAATGAATCGAAAACCTATGAGGTTCGCGTCATTGACCACGGACGAGGTATTGCTCCAGCCGACCGACCGCATGTGTTTAAACCCTTGGTACGGGGCAGTAATGTTGGTCAGGTAAACGGATTTGGCATTGGGCTGGCGATTGCCCAACAGATTATCCAGCTCCATCACGGACAGATCACCCTGGAGCCAACGCATGCGGAAAAAGATTCCACGGGCAATGCAGGCACAACGGTTAGCATCCAATTGCCGGCAGCCGAAGAAGACAGTGCCCCCCTACCCGCCTGACAATCTATTTGGGTTATCAGGCGGCACAGTTTATAATTTAATTCTCATTTCATTCTTATCCGGCTGTCAGAACTTTCGTTCAATAAAGCCCTTTCGGGCAGATGGCCATGAAAAAGTTATCGAATTTAGTTGATGGGAAATTGCCGGGTGCAGTACCTCAGGGCACAGCCACCTATGGACTACTGCTGGTCCTGTTGGGGTCGCTTTTGCTGAATGTGTACCAGCTTAATGAACAGAATCAGCAAATTGACGAAGCCCGACAAAAGGAGGCTTATATGTTTGATCAGACCGTACAGCTCCAGCAGACCCTTTCCGGTTACCAGCGGCAGATGCATCAGAAAGACAGCGTATTGTACGTACTGCGCTCCTCTCGCTGGTATTTACTACCAGCCTGTGGACCAATAAAATGCCGAAAAAAAGAACAAAAAAGCTCTTATCGTAATATTACAATGAATTAATTATAGGCTACCTTTGCACCATGGGAGTGACGAAAACCGAAATATTCACCGACGAACAGAATCGCCTTGCGGATTTGGCGAAAGCCTTCGCGCATCCGGCACGGGTGGCTATCCTGCAAATGCTGGCCCGGAAAAAAGCCTGCGTTTGCGGTGATCTGGTGGATGAATTGCCGTTGGCCCAGGCAACCGTTTCGCAGCATTTGAAAGAGTTAAAGCGCATTGGCATCATTCAGGGAGAGATCAATCCGCCCCGTGTTTGCTACTGCATCAACGAGACTGTATGGGAAGAAGCACGGCAAGCTTTTGGCTCGCTGTTCGACACAGTCGTTGGTACGGCGACTTGCTGTTAAGGCCGCAGCTATTTTTTTACCCGCTTCAATCGTAATATTACATTTAAACGATAGAGATTTACATGGAAACTGCCGAGCAAATCAAAGAAACCGTACGCCAGAAGTACGGCGCCATTGCTGAACAACCGTACAACGGTCCGGCCGATACTGCTGGCTGCTGTGGCCCTACTTCATGTTGTGACCAATCCCGGCCGGGATCTGAACCAGAAGCCAACGTGCCCATTGTCATGGCTCAGGATTACCAGGAATTAACTGGCTATGTAGCCGATGCCGATTTGGGATTGGGCTGCGGACTACCAACCCAACTTGCCCGGATCAAACCCGGCGACACAGTGGTGGATTTGGGTTCGGGCGCTGGCAATGATTGCTTTGTCGCTCGTGCAGAAGCGGGCGAAACGGGACGCGTGATCGGCCTGGATATGACCCCGGCTATGATTGACCGCGCCCGCAAGAATGCGAAAGCGTTAGGATTTACTAATGTCGAGTTTGTGTATGGCGATATCGAAGACATGCCTTTACCGGACAATTTGGCGGATGTGGTGGTGAGTAACTGCGTGATGAATCTGGTTCCCGACAAGCCGAAAGCCTTTGCCGAAACCTTCCGTATTTTAAAGCCCGGTGGCCATTTCAGCATATCCGATATTGTGCTGCTGGGCGACTTACCCGCAGGGTTACAGCAGGATGCCGAAATGTATGTGGGCTGCGTTTCGGGGGCTATCCAGAAGGACGCTTATTTGCAACTCGTTAAACAGAACGGATTTACGGATATTCAGGTGCAAAAAGAACGTGAGATCAACCTGCCCGATTCGGTGCTGCAAAATTATTTGTCTGCCGACGAAATTGCGGAGTACCGCCAACGGAACAAAGGGATCTACAGTGTGACTGTCTTTGCCCGGAAGCCTGTCCGCAGCGCTGATACAAAACCAGCCGGCAGTGCTTGTTGCGGCCCGGATTGCTGTAACTAACACGCCCAACACTGCCCAATCATCAATCAACTCGAAACGTACATGAAGTTTGTTAAGAATTGATTCTGTGAACCCATCCTGCACTATTCATGGACATTTCTATTGAAACAGCCCGGCCGGACGAGAAAGAAGCCGTTGTGGCTTTGCTTGAACAAGGCGATCTGCTCACCGAGGACTTACCGGCGGGCCTCCCCCATTTCGTCCTGGCCAAAGACGAGGGAATTCCCGTGGGCGTAGCGGGTCTTGAGTCCTTCGGATCGGTGGGCCTACTGCGTTCGGTGGCCGTCGACCCCGCTCATCAGGGAAAAGGCATTGCGGCTCAACTGATCGACCGCCTGGCAGTTACCGCCGAAGCCATGCAGTTGAAAGAAATCTACCTGATTACTACTACTGCCGAGGGGTATTTTACGCGCTGCGGTTTTGCCTTTGTGAGCCGGGATACTGTGCCCGAAGTCATCCAGCAAACCCGGCAGTTCAGCGGTCTTTGCCCCTCATCGGCAATCGTGATGAAACGCACGCTTTAAACCACCCAATCATGAGTACCCCCCGTTTATCGTTTCTCGACCGATTTCTGACGCTGTGGATATTCCTGGCGATGCTGATCGGTGTGGGCATCGGTTACTTTTTCCCGCAGTCGGAGCGCTTCATCAATGGTTTCACTTCCGGCACCACAAATGTGCCGTTGGCCGTTGGCCTGGTTCTGATGATGTATCCTCCGCTGGCAAAAGTCAGGTATGAAGAACTGCCCAAGGTGTTTGCCAACACTAAAATCCTGGCACTTTCGCTTCTGCAAAACTGGATTGCTGGCCCTTTGCTAATGTTCGGTCTGGCGGTTATGTTTTTACCTGATAAGCCCGAATACATGACGGGTCTGATCATGATCGGCATAGCCCGTTGTATTGCGATGGTGATTGTCTGGAACGATCTGGCAGGTGGCGACCGGCTATACGCGGCTGGCCTGGTGGCCTTCAACAGCATCTTCCAGGTGTTTTTCTATTCCGTCTATGCCTGGCTATTCATCACCGTATTGCCGCCCCTGTTCGGGCTGCATGGCTACAGCGTAACGATCGGCATTGGCGAAGTAGCTAAAAGCGTTTTCATTTATTTGGGCATTCCCTTTTTGGCGGGTCTTCTCTCACGGATGCTCCTCACACGAGTGTTTAGCCAGACATGGTACGAACAAACGTTTTTGCCTGCTATCAGTCCAATAACGCTCTACGCGTTACTGTTCACGATTGTGGTCATGTTTAGCCTGAAGGGACAGCTCATTGTTTCTATTCCGCTCGACGTGCTGCGCATCGCCCTTCCGCTATCGATCTATTTTGCTATCATGTTCTTTTCGGCTTTCTACCTGTCCAAACGGGCCGGTGCCGATTACGGCAAATCAACCTCACTGGCTTTCACGGCCGCAGGTAACAATTTTGAGTTGGGTATTGCTGTAGCCATCGCGGTATTCGGTATCAATTCCGGGGCTGCTTTTGCCGCCGTGATCGGGCCGTTGATCGAAGTTCCCGTGCTGATTCTGTTAGTCAACTTTGCACTTAAACAACAAAAGAAATTCAAGTAATCCAGCTATTGCTCATGATCTGAATGGGTATCAGGCAAGCCGGCTAAAGCTCACAAAAGTTCCGGTTATTACCGGCATCAAACAAGTGGTCCCCTGAAACTAGATATCGATGTCGGTTTATTATTATATCAAACCTATCGAAGCGACGCCCTGAGCCCATTTAATACAACGATTACCTTTATGGTCGATGTCATTCTGCGGAACCCGTTCCATCGATCCTTCCGGCCTAAGGAGGGCGAACTCAACCCGTATGAAAAGTAATTCCTGGTTTGGCGCACGTTTGCAGGTTTTTGTCACTGCTAATTGCCTTACCCTACCGTGAATAATGGACATTTTAACGACTAAGCAAGGCTCGTTTTTGTCATCCCGACGAAAGGAGGGATCTTGGGTAATAGTGAAGTGCTCCAACTTACCCAAGATCCCTCCTTTCGTCGGGATGACAAAAACGAGCTATTGATATTCAAATATTTAAGTATGAGTACATCCATGATTCTCGTTACACCAGGAATAAGTTCTTCAGAAAATTTAAGTAAACCTCAAAGAACCAGCCGGGCCTGCCCGGAGCTACGGCACTCAGGAGTTAGCTACTCCCAAACGGGTAGAGCAGGGCAAGTTCTTTCTTTGCAATGAGTCAAAAAGCAGCAGTTATCGCTCACCGATCTCTATAAAATCGAGTCCCGATACCGCTCTGTCAACTACCCGTTCCCGGTTTGTAAGTGATTAACCCATAAAATTCTCAGCGTATGTTTTTACGATCCCTGCCCAACTGGCTAACCGGAGTGACTTTACTAGGGCTGCTGGTGGTCATCGTGCCGGCTTTTTCACCCGAAACGGAAAACGCTGCACCGCCATCGAAACCCAACGTTATCTTTATTATCTCCGACGACCACACCTCACAGGCAATCAGTGCCTACGGGAGCAAGCTGGCGAAAACGCCCAATATCGACCGTATTGCACGGGAAGGGGCCATCCTCTACAATAACATCATCTCCAACTCGATTTGTGGACCCAGCCGGGCAACGTTGCTGACGGGTAAGTTCAGCCATACCAACGGCTATAAACTAAACGAAAAAGTATTCGACATCAACCAGCCCGTTTTTCCGGAAGAGTTACAAAAAAACGGCTACCAAACCGCCTGGGTGGGTAAAATGCACCTGGGTAGCCTGCCCCACGGCTTCGATTACCTCAACATCCTGCCCGGTCATGGCAGCTACTACAACTCGGATTTTGTCAACTCGCAAAACCAGACCAAACGCTATCCCGGTTATGTTACCGACGTGGTGACACAGCTTTCGACCGAGTGGCTGGAGAAGCGGGATACGTCCAAGCCCTTCTTTCTGGTGGTGGGCCATAAAGCAACCCACCGCGAGTGGATGCCTGCCATTGAGGATTTGGGCGCTTATGACAAGGTCACGTTTCCGATACCCCCCACGTTTTACGACCAATACGAAGGGCGGCTGGCGGCTCAGAAGCAGGATATGACCATCGATAAAACGATGCGGCTCAAGGAAGACCTGAAAATTCACGTGGATTATGACCTGGATGAATCGAAGATGGATCAGGCGAAAAAGGAATTGAATGAAGCCTATTTCGGGAATCAGCCCATTACTCCGGAGCGGGATAAGCAATTGGAAAACTATGTGCGCAATGGTTCCTACAAGCGGCTTGACCCGGAGCAGAAGAAAGCCTTTTCGACGTATTATAATCGTGTCAGCCGCGAATTCGACGCGCAGAAGCTCAGCGGTAAAGCTCTGGTGGAATGGAAGTACCAGCGCTACATGCGGGATTATTTAGCGACCGCCAACTCCCTCGACCGCAACATTGGTAAATTGCTCGCCTACCTCGACCAAACAGGTCTGGCCAAAAATACGGTCGTTATTTATACCTCCGACCAGGGCTTTTACCTGGGCGAGCACGGCTGGTTCGATAAGCGGTGGATCTACGAGGAATCCCTGAAAACGCCGTTCGTTATTCGTTATCCGGGCGTTATTAAACCCGGCACCCAGGTACGCAGTGTCGTGTCGAATGTCGACTGGGCACCGACTTTGTTAAATATTATGGGTACGGCTATTCCCGGTGAGCTGCAGGGGAAATCCTTTTTACCGGTGCTGACGGGACAGAAAGCCAACTGGCAGGATCAGGCCTATTACCACTATTACGAATATCCGGAGCCGCACCACGTGTCACCCCATTTCGGTCTTCGTACGGATCGCTATACCATTGCCCGCTTTTATGGACCTGAGAATTTCTGGGAGCTATATGATATTCAAAAAGACCCGCACAACCTGAAAAACGTGTACGGTCAAAAAGGATACGAGACAATAACGGCCACCCTGAAAACGCAGCTAAAGGCGCATATTGTCAAAAACAAGGATACCGAAGCTTTAACGATTTTTGAGAGCCGTCCGCAATAACCTAACCTTCTATATTCTGTTGTCATGAAACGGATTGCCCACCTGGTATTTGTTCTGCTCGTCTGGGCCGGTGTAGGCACTGCTTCGGGTCAACAGGTCGTCAACCGGCAAGCGGCAGGGCGACCCAACATTATCTGGATCACCTGCGAAGATACGTCGCCCTACATTGGGGCTTATGGGGATAAAGAGGTGAAAACCCCGAACATCGATCAACTGGCGAAGGAAGGTGTACGCTATACGCATGTCTACACCACCGCCGGTGTTTGCGCGCCCAGCCGATCGGCCATTATAACGGGGATGTACCAGCAGTCGATCGGTACGCAGCATATGCGTACCGGTGGCGACCCTAAGTACCAGCCGGTTCCCCCGTATTCGGCCGTCATTCCTGAAAATGTAAAATGCTTTCCGGAGTACCTGCGAAAAGCGGGTTATTACTGCACCAACAACGAGAAGCAGGATTATCAATTTGTGGCTCCTGTAACGGTGTGGGATGAAAATGGGCCGGCAGCCTCCTTTCGGAATCGACCCAAAGACAAGCCTTTCTTTGCCGTTTTCAATTTCATGATTACGCATGAATCCCAGTTGTTTAGCCGGAAAGATAGTTTGCTGGTTGATGGCAGCCAGGTGAACGTGCCGCCCCTTTACCCCGACACGAAAGTGGTTCGTCAGGGTATTGCCCGCATGCTGACCAACGTTGAGCGGATGGACAGCCAGGTTGGCGAACTTATTCGGATGCTGAAAGCGGATGGCCTGTATGACAACACGATTATCTTTTTCTATAGTGATCACGGCGGTAATCTACCCTGGACGAAGCGGGAGATACTGGAGCGGGGAACGCACATTCCTTTCATTATCCGGTTTCCGGGAGCCTCCAGCGCCGGTACCGTCAATGCCGACTTGATCAGTGCCGTTGACTTTGCCCCGACGGTCCTTTCACTGGCCGGAATCCCCATTCCAAATTACATGCAGGGGCAGGCCTTTCTGGGAAAACAGAAAGCTAAATCCGCTCGCCGGTATGTGTTTGCCGCCCGCGACCGGATGGATACGGAATATGACCGGGTTCGTATGGTGCGGGATAAGCGTTACCGCTATCTCTATAACTACATGCCCGAGAAGCCCTATTATCAGCCTATCCAGTACCGGATGAGCATACCGATGATGCGGGAGATCATCGCCTTACGGGATGCCGGGAAGCTTGGTCCAATACCGATGAGCTGGTTTACCACCAAACCCGTGGAAGAGCTCTACGACCTGGAAAATGACCCCTACGAACTGCACAATCTGGCAACGGACCCTGCTCATAAGCGCAAGCTAAACGAGCTACAGGCCGTGTATCAACAGTGGATCAGGCAGGTGGGCGATAGAGCCGCCACCCCCGAACGGGAAATGCTCCGGCAAATGTGGAATGGTCTGGACGAGCCCCCGGCTACCGCTTCACCGCAGGTGAAACCGGCCTCCGGCGGGGTAACATTGGCCTGTGCCACCAAAGGGGCATCTATTGGGTACCGGGTGGTGAAAGCGGGCAAGCCGGACGTCACGGACATGCACACCGTCGAGAGCTGGGATTTTGTCATTATGACGGGCGCGAAAACGGGCGGAAAAGTGCCTGCCCAACCCGTCTGGGATGTCTATTCCGACTCGGTTATACCCCTCGACCCTGGCGACACGCTGTACGTCAATGCCATGCGTATTGGCTATAAGGCAGCCGTTCTTGCATACAGAGATGGGCAGGTCGTTGCCAGTAAATAAGGGCGCTAACCGGGGCAACCAGTCCTATTGGTCCCTTTCAGCTATTGCTTACCCGCCGGCAGTAACCAGCAGCCCGGATAAACTGAGTGTACACTTCTACAGTTTACATCCTAATGCGGATTAATGAGGAAGTGATCTTATTCTTTTCAGTGCTGAAATGGCTGATCATTGCCAGTCTCATCGGCTGTCTGGCGGGCTTTGTTGCGTCGGGATTCATCCGCTTTCTTCATTACGTTATTGAACAGAGCAACGCCTATCAGCCTATCTTTTACCTGCTGCCACTCAGCTTCTTTCTGGCCAATCTACTCAGCCAGTTTGTTTTGAAGCGTCATCTCGGAACCGACACCCTGATTGAGGCCATCAATACAAATTACGGCAAGCTGGAAGGGGGCTTCATTCCAACCAAAGTCATTAATGTGGTACTTATTCTGGCAACGGGTGGCTCAGCGGGTAAAGAGAGCCCCTGCGCCCAGATTGGCGCAGGTATCGGAAGCGTCTGCGCCAATTTGTTTCGGGTAGACGACGTTGATCGCCGAAAGATGGTCCTTTGTGGCTTTTGTGCCGGGTTTGCCTGTGTCTTTGGCGCGCCCATGGCGGGGGCTTTGTTTGGCATAGAGGTATTGGCCGTTGGGGTTATTTTTTATGATGTACTACTGCCCGCCTTTGTAGCCTCTCTAACGGCCTACCAGGTTTCTTCGGCCCTTGGGGTCACGTTCTTTTATTATCCCCTGAAATTTGTTCCGGCTTTCGGGCAAGGTTTTTTCCTGCAACTACTGGCGGGTGGGTTATTTTTTGGAGTATGCGCCTACGCCCTCATTCGAGTCATCCAAAGCAGTACGCGTTTTACCCAGGCGATCCCCCTCTGGCGCCCCTTAAAGGGGCTGCTGGGCGGGGTAATTCTGGTCGGTTTGACCCTTTTGTTCTCCAGAGACTATTTAGGATTAGGCCTGAATTTGATGGAAGACTGCATTCGCGGCATGCCGGTGAAAGGGTATGCCTTTCTGCTGAAAGCCTTGTTTACGGTCATCACACTCAGTATCAGCCGGAGTGGTAGTGTCATTACGCCGATATTATTTATCGGTGCAACGGCCGGGAGTTTCTTCGCCAATCTGGTCGGGGCAGATCAATCCACCTTTGCGGCTATCGGCTTTGTAAGTCTGCTGGCGGGAACCACCAATACACCCATTGCAACCAGTATGCTGGCGGTTGAATTGTTTGGTGCGTCAATTGCCCCGTATGCCGCCTTGTCCTGCGTCATAAGTTTTCTGATGTCGGGCCACCAGAGTCTTTATGCAGCCCAGCAACTGGTGGTGCCAAAGTCGGCAGCCCTTTCGGCTGATCCGGGCACCCCGATTGGCAAGCTGCCAGCAGCCAGACAACCGACCGATATTCGACTGTGGGCCTGGGTTGAGCGAATCAAACAATTCCTGAAAAAGCATTCCTAAACTGCGACTCTTGCCCTCCCCTGCACTCACTATGAAAATACTACTCGTTGAAGACGAAGTAAGCCTGGCCTCGTTCATTCGCAAAGGCGTCGAGAGCGAAGGCTACGAAATTGATCTGGCATATGATGGGTTGGTGGGGCAAAGTCTGGCCGACAACCACAGCTACGATGTTATTGTGCTGGATGTCAATTTACCGCACATCAACGGATTTGATTTATGTCGGCGGATCAAGCAGGCACTACCCCGCCAATCGGTTATGCTGCTCACCGCGCTGGACAGCCTGCCCGACAAAGAAAACGGCTTTGGCGCTGGTGCCGACGACTATCTGGTGAAACCCTTCGCGTTTCGGGAGCTGATGCTGCGGATCAAAGCGCTGGCCCGGCGAAACAGCGACTTAACGGGATTGAAAACCGTGTTGCGCGTGGCCGATCTGGAACTCGACACCGAGGCTCATTCGGTATTCCGTGCCGGAAAACGCATTGACCTGACGGCCCGGGAATATGCCCTCCTGGAATACCTGATGATCAACCAGGGACGCACCGTTAGCCGGGTCGATATTGCCGAAAAAGTATGGGATCTGCATTTCGATACCACGACAAACGTGATCGAGGTGTATATCAACTACCTGCGAAAAAAAATTGACAAGGAATTTAACCCCAAACTATTGCACACGATTGTGGGAATGGGGTATGTTTTACGAGGTTGAGCATGCAAATCAAGCACAAACTTATTCTTTGGTTTTCGTTACTGGTAGCCAGCATTCTGTTCATATTTTCGGTGTACGTCTACAGTACCTATACCAACTTCCGGCAACGCTCCATCGAAGACCGGCTATCCCGGAAAGCCAGGGTAACGGAACAACTGCTCACGCTCAGGGGATCGGTGGCAGGCAGCGTCATTACGTCCATGCTCGAGCAGGTGGAGTTCGTTTATTCGCCATCCGACAGCCTGATCTACACCAGCCAGCAAACCAACGACTTTGTATCGACTAATGCCTTTCGGGAGCGCGTCCGGCGGGAGAGGCTGGTTAGGTTCACCTACGAAAGTCCGGGACACCTCTACCCCAAAGACGGCGTTGCCCTCACCTACGCGGGGGTTACGCCGTCTCCCGATGGGCGGGAATATGTAGCCATTGCAACTGCTTACGATCAGGACGGGTATCAGCGTCAGCATGATTTACGCGACCTGTTTATCGTGGGTAATGTGGTGGCGATCGGGCTGGTTAGTCTGCTGGGGTATTTTTTCTCACGCCAGGCTCTCCAGCCGCTCAGCAACCTGATTGTTCAGATCAATGCGCCAGGGGCCAGCACAGTCCCGTTCCGGCTGAAGGCCGATAATCCGCACGATGAGGTTGGCGTGCTGGCTCAGGCGTTCAATGACTTACTCGTCCGGCAGGAACAGCTGGTAGAGAACCAGCGGTCGTTTATCGCGCAGGCTTCTCATGAATTACGAACGCCCCTAACGACGCTGAAGGGATGGCTGGAAACGTCGCTGTTATATGATACCGATCTGGACAGCCTCCGGCGAGGTATGGCTCAGGCGGTAAAAGAACTCGATAAACTAACGGCCTTGTCGAGTGGCCTGCTGCAACTGGCCCGGATTGACGGGGTCGATGCACAACTCGACCGGCAGCCCATCGAGCTGGTCGAAGTTGTGCTCGAAGCCGCCGATACGCTGGGAAAACAGCGGGCGGGGCAGGCCTTATCCGTACAAATCAGTGACGGTATCATCGAACAGCAATTGCCCGTTATGGTTTGGGGTAATGCCCACCTGCTTAAAACCGCACTGCTGAATCTGCTGGATAACGCAGCAAAGTACTCGAGTGGACAACCGGTTGAATTATGTTTGGAAATGGATACCGAACAGCGGGCCCGAATCCGCATCGAAGACCGGGGCATTGGTTTGGCACCCGGCGAAGAAGAGCGGGTTTTACTGCCGCTGGTGCGGGGTTCCAACGTACAGATGATGGAGGGATTCGGGATTGGGTTAACGCTGGCCCACCGGATTATTACCCTGCATCAGGGACAACTCCAGCTACGGCCCCGCACCGGCGGAGGGACGATTACGGATGTCACTCTGCCGCTTCGTTCGGCTTGAGGGGCTCTAATAGTAACTAATCTGGCACTAATCTGGCTCTAATATCGCGGCTGTAGCTTTGCCCTTATTCATCGAATCAGGTGTATGCTCAGCGGAGAAAAACAATTTGCAGGGGTACTGGTGCTGGTAGCCGGTTTGTGGTCTGGCCAGTCCAACGCGCAACCGGGCTCTACGGCTCCTGCCGCAACCAACCAGCTTACCTTGTTGCAGGCGCTGGACATAGCCCGCACCAACTACCCGATTCTGCGGGGTAAACTGGCCACGATCCGGGCGGCCGAAGCCGATGCACAAGTTCTGAACCTGTCGTTGCTGCCCCAGGCGGGTATGCAGGCACAGGCCCTGAATGCGACATCCAATCAGGTTCGGGGGGCCTACGTTTCCAACGGCGGGCTATTGCTACCCATCTCAGGTGTTCGTACGGATGGGTTCAACAACCAGGCGAGCTGGAGCAGCGGTGCTTCGCTGGTCGTCGACTGGGAGGCCGTAACCTTCGGGCGCCGGCAAGCTCGGCGAAATCAGGCGCGGGTAGCCATTGAACAAGCCCGGGCCGACTACGAAGGCGAATTGTTTACCCACCAGGTACGGGTTTGCGATGCCTATCTGTTAGCCCTCAACGCCCGCAAATCAGTAGCTCTGCAAGCTGCTAACCTTCGGCGGGCACAAGCGCTTCAGCTCATCATCCGGGCCAGCACCGAAGGTGGACTTCGGCCGGGTATTGATAGTTCGGTCACCAATGCCGAAGTAGCCCGCGCCCGGTTGCAGTTGCTCGAAAGTCAGCAGCTGGCTCAGCAGCAGGTTCTCCGGCTAACCGAACTACTGGGGCAGCCCAATCCGAACGTCCAGCTCGATTCGCTGGCGTTTTATAACCGTATTCCCCAACTGCCCGTCGCCCCACCGGCAGGATCGACTCTTCACCCCCAGTTGCGGGCTTATCAGAAAGCCATCGACCTGGGAAGAGCGGGCGAGACCCTACTCAAAGCTGGCGCTTTACCTTCGATTTCGGTCCTCGGCTCCCTTCAGGGAAGAGGCTCCGGTATTGGCGAGCAGGCCCGGCCCGATGGCAGCTTCCGCATCGACCCGTCGCCGGGAGCCGGTTTGCCCCTGCGCGCCTATAATTACATTGTGGGAGTTACGGCCATCTGGCGGCCAACCGATCTGTTTCGTACGAAATACCAGCTTTCGGCTCAGAAAGAGCGCATCAACAGCGTCCAGGAATCGTTCGATCAGCAGTCATTAGCCATTCAGGCGGCCAGTCAGAATGCGGTATTACAGCTTGAACTGGCGCAGGCCCGGGCTCAGCAGGCACCGCTTCAGCTGGATGCGGCCCAGCAGGCGTATATACAGGCACAGGCCCGCTACGAATCGGGCCTGGACAATATTCTGGCGCTGACCCAAACGACTGCGCTGCTCAACCGGGCCGAAGTCGACCAGGCGCTGGTAACCAATAGTGTCTGGCGGGCTTTGCTCCTGCGCGCGGCTACGGCCGGCGATCTCGATAGTTTTCTCCTACAACTCCCCCGCTAACGCAACGATTATGATTAAATCAGCCCTAGCCAAACCCATTACGGTCATCGTTGCCATGGCGGGTGTCATTTTATTTGCGGTGCTGGCCCTCCTCCAGATACCGGTCGACATTTTTCCCCGGCTTAACCTGCCCACGATTTACATTGCCCAACCTTATGGCGGGATGACCCCGGCCCAGATGGAAGGCTTTATTGCCACCCGGTACCAGAACCAGCTGCTGTATGTATCCGGTATCAAAGCGGTAGAGGTAAAAAATATTCAGGGCCTTTGCCTGGTTAAATGTACGTTTTACGAAGACGTCAACATGGCGCAGGTATCGGGCGAAGTCGCCAACCAGGTTAGCCGGGTTATGAACTACCTGCCGCCCGGCACGGTGCCCCCCACGGTCGTGCGTTTCGATGCTTCCAGCTTACCCGTGGGGCAGTTGGTGTTCAGCAGCCGCCGGGCGTCGCTGGGCGAGATGCAGGATCTGGCCTCCACCCGAATCCGGCCCCTATTTTCCCAGATTCCCGGTGCATCCGCCCCCCCTCCGTTTGGTGGTAACGAACGAACCGTTGTTGTAAAAGTCGACCCCGAGCGGATGCGCAGCTACGAGCTGACACCTGACGAAATTGTGCAGTCGGTGGTGAAGAACAACCAGATTTCACCCGCCGGCAGCGTGCAGATGGGCGACTATACCGTGATGACGCCCAGCAATACGGTACTCGACAAGGTGAGTGAATTTATGAATATCCCCTTACGAAAAGGGGTCGGCCCAACGGTGTTTCTGCGCGACGTAGCGACCGTGGAAGATGCCACCGACATTCCGGTGGGGTATGCGCTGGTGAACGGGAAGCGGTCGGTATACATTCCCGTGACCAAAAGTGCCGACGCGTCCACGATGAGCGTGGTGAATGCACTGAAGGCTAAACTACCCGAAATGAAAGCCCTGCTGCCCGACGATGTGCAGCTTACCTACGAATTTGACCAGTCGGTATACGTGACTCAGGCGGTGCATAGTCTGGCAGTTGAAGGGGGACTAGGGGCCATTCTGACCGGCCTGATGGTGCTGTTGTTTCTGGGCGACTGGCGTAGCTCGCTGATCGTTATCTTGACTATACCAGTTTCCATACTGACGGCCATTCTCCTGCTCAACCTGACGGGTCAGACCATCAACATCATGACCCTCTCGGGGCTGGCGCTGGCCATCGGTATTCTGGTCGATCAGGCAACGGTGGTGATCGAGAACATTCACCAGCACCTGGAGATGGGGAAACCCAAAGCCCGCGCCATTCTGGATGCCTGCCAGGAAATGTCGTTTCCGCTTCTGCTCATTACGCTTTGCATTCTGGCGGTTTTTGCCCCGGCTTTTCTCATGAACGGGGTGCCCAGGGGTATGTTCCTGCCCTTATCGCTCTCGGTCGGCTTTTCGATCATGGTCTCTTACCTGCTCTCCCAGGTGTTTGTGCCGGTGGTTGCCAACTGGTGGCTGAAGAACCATGAACACGCCAGCCCGCATGACCTGAGTATACTGCCTGACTTGAACAATCAACCCGAAAATAGGCAGGAGAACTACGAAGCCACCCATCCCGAAAAGGTGACGGGTTTCGAGCGATTTAAACTGGGTTACCTCCGCCTGCTCGATACGCTGATGGCTCATCGAACCCTGGTTATTGGGGTATATGTGATCGTTTGCGGGCTGATGATCGGGATCGGGTTTTCTCAGATCGGGCAGGATATGATGCCCCGGCAAAACCATGCGCACCAGTTTCAGGTGCGGATCGTGGGGCCGCAGGGGCTGCGTATCGAACGGACCGAAGCGCTGACAAAACGTGTGATCAAACAGATCAATGACCTTGTAGGTGAGAAAAATGTCGCCATATCATCCGCCTTTGTGGGAATGACCCCCTCCAGCTATGGTACCAGCGCTCTGTATGTCTTTAACGCCGGGCCGCATGAGGCCGTGCTGCAGATTAACCTGTCAGACGACTACAAGGTCGAGTCCATGGACGCGCTGAAAGAGCAGATCCGCCAGCGGGTGCGTCGAAAAATGCCCAACGTACGCCTGTCGTTCGAACCCATCGACCTGACTGATAAAATCATGAGCCAGGGCGCACAAACCCCCATCGAGATTTTAGTGGGAGGTAAAGACCTGACCGAAGGACAGCATTATGCCAACCGACTTCTGACCCGGCTGCGGGAAATTCCCTACCTGCGCGACCTACGAATCAACCAGCCGCTCAGCTATCCGACCGTATCGATCAAGATCGACCGCGAGCGGGCCGCTCAACTGGGACTCAGCACCGACGAGATTTCCAAGTCATTGGTAGCAGCTACCTCGTCGAGCCGATTTACGGCCAAGAACCTGTGGCTCGACCAGTCCAAAGGGTTTGCCTATCAGGTGCAGATTCAACTGGAGCAGGATCAGATGAAATCGGTCGCCGACATTCAGGCCATTCCACTGGTAAAAGGGCAGCTGCGGCCCACATTGGGCGATATCGCCACCATTATCCCAACTACCGTTCCTGGTCAGTACGACCGCATCGGCCCCCGGCGCATCATTACGGTTTCCGCCAATATTAACCAAATGGATTTGGGTACAGCCACGCGCGACGTACAGGCTGCCATTACTTCGGCCGGAGATCCACCCAAAGGATCGGTGGTCGAATTGAGGGGGCTGGCTCAACTGCTTCAGGAAACCCTCGGTAGTCTCCAGTTTGGGCTGGGGCTGGCCATCGTCGTGATCTTCCTGCTGCTAGCGGCCAATTACCAGTCGTTTAAAGTAGCGAGCGTTGTTCTGGTGAGCATACCGGCTGTACTGGCAGGCTCCCTCATCTTACTCCTTATAACCGGTCAGACACTGAATCTGCAATCCTACATGGGTATTATCATGTCGGTAGGGGTATCGGTTGCGAATGCCCTGTTGCTGGTGACCAATGCAGAATCCCTGCGACTACGGTACCGGGATGCCCGGGCGGCCGCACGGGTAGCGGGAGCTGCTCGTCTGCGACCGATTTTAATGACTGCCCTGGCTATGATTGCCGGGATGATCCCCATGGCGAGCGGACTGGGGGAGTCAGGCGAACAAACCGCTCCGTTGGGACGGGCGGTAATTGGTGGTCTGTTCTTTTCGACGATTGCGGCCCTGCTGATTTTGCCCGTCGTTTTTGCCGCTATCCAGCGCAAAACGGACTTCGATTCGCCCTCACTCGACCCGGATGACCCAACCAGCACCGTCTATGATGGAACACCCGATGCCCTTACCGAGCGGTCCGAAACCAGTTTAACCTATTAAAAACGATCAACACCATGAAGTTATATTCTGAGATATTCTATGCTGTGCTCCGACCCGGTTTACGTCTGACTTTACTGATCGGGATAGGATTTCTGTTCAGCCGGTGCGGCAACTCCTCGGCCGAAAAAAGCCGGATGGAAGAAGCTCCCATTGAAGAAGACGTCCGATACGAAGCCATCCGGGTGGCTAATTCGCGGCCAACTTCGGAATTAAATTTACCCGGCGAGCTGGAAAGTTACTATGAAACCGACCTGTATCCACGGGTGAGCAGCTACGTAAAAGCGCTGCATGTAGATATAGGGGACCAGGTAAAAAAAGGGCAGGTACTGGCCGAGTTGGAAGCCCCCGAATTAACGGCCAACCTAACCGAAGCCTATTCGAAAGTAAAAGCGGCTGAAGCTGTTTACGGAGCCAGCAAAGGCACTTTCCTGCGCGTATTACGAACCAGCCGAACGCTGGGGGCCATTTCGCCCGTCGATCTGGACGCGTCCCGTACCAAAGCCATTTCGGATAGTCTGGCCGTTGTAGCGGCCAATGCCCATTATAATTCCGTACAGCAGTTGGTCAGCTATTTGAAAATAACGGCTCCCTTTACCGGCGTCATTACCGACCGTCGGCTGTCGCCGGGAGCATTCGTCGGACCCGGCGGCCAAAATGGTGTACCCATGCTGAAGATCAAACAGCTTGACCGGCTTCGGTTGCGTATAGCCGTTCCGGAAGCGTACCTGGGCGATATCCACCGGGGGTCTCCGGTTCAATTTTCCGTTCGTAGTTTCCCCAATGAATCGTTTACCGGGCGTATTAACCGCATTGCCAATAGTGTTCGACCGGAAACCCGCTCTGAACTCGTTGAGATCGACTTTCAGAATAAGGGAAATAAACTGAAACCGGGCATGTTTGCCTCGGTTCGGTTGCCCGTCAGTTCCTCCCGGGCAGGCAGTCTGTACGTCCCCAAATCGGCGATCATCAGTACCATCGACCGTACGTTTGTCCTCAAAGTGGTTGATGGAAAAGCCGTTCGGGTAACAGTCCAAAAAGGCGACGATTCGTCAGGTCAAACACAAATTTTTGGTGATCTAAAGCCGGGTGATATCATCCTGAAAACCGCCAGTGAGGATCTGGCCGACCAGTCCGTCGTGAAAACGCAACTAGTGAATCAGTAAGCAGGGGCTATTTTTTCAACTGATTGATTGGAGGGCCTACCCGTTTAAACCCATGTTCCTCCCGGAATTTGTCCTGGTCTGCTTCACTCATCGTTTTTAATGCCCCTTCGCTTACCTTTTGAAAAAACGTTTCCATTTTACCCGCTGGCTGGAAGGTCATCAATAACCGGCCATTACCGGTGCCTATTTTGGCAAAGCAATGCGGCACGTTTCGCGGGCCAAACACGCTATCACCAGCCTTGGCCTGATAAATAACCTCACCCACCTTAATCAAAAATTCCCCTTCCAGTACGTACCACATCTCATCCTGATCGAAGTGGGTGTGCAGAGCGGGGCCACCTTCTTTTACACGAGTGGATTCATAAACATACAGATCCCCATTGGTGTCTTTGGTGGATACCTTCGTCATAAAGGTATCGCCATCAAAAAGGGAAATGGCATGGTTGAAACGGTCATTGCCCGCATCGACTTTAAAACCTTTGTCAACCCGGTAGCGCTTTAGGGTGTCGGCTGCCCATACGAATGGAGAGGCTAAAAAGGTAGTTGTTACCAGGCAGGCTTTCAAAAAGCTATTTCGTTGCATATCAGTTCAGGATTTTATTATCCGAATTGTGTCCTTGCCACGAATAAATCAGTATTAAAAACACCGTTGGTCAGTTGTTTAGCCAATGGTCATAAATACAGTCATATAATCATCAATAGGTCAAATACGCTATGCAGCAAAGGTCGGCGGTGAGTCCATCTGTTGGAGAATCAGCCCGCTCTTGGCTAACATCACCCTCCTTCAACCCTCACCAGCTTGTACCGCAGCCAAGCCTAAAACAATTAGTAGCTAAAATCAATTTTATCAATTACAGAAGACCGAATAAATTGATTTAGATGACTAACTTATCCAGCCTATCATCCCACTTACCCACGACCCAGCCTGAATGGGTAAAGCGGTTTGCCAAGCTTGGCCTGGTTGCCAAAGGAGTTGTTTACTGCCTGGTGGGCATACTGGCTTTTATGGCTGCGTTTGAAATCGGCGGCCGTTCGGAACAAAATCTCAACAAACAGGGAGTCTTTCGATTTATTCTGGAGCAACCGTTTGGACAGGTTTTGCTGGCACTGGTGGCTGTCGGTTTAGTCTGCTACGCCCTCTGGCGGCTAACGCAGGCGTTTCTCGATAACGAGCACAAAGGGACCGATGCCAAGGGCATTGGTCGTCGAATTGGCTATGCTTTCAGCGGGGTAGTCTATGGGTTCCTGGCTTATGGTTCTTTCCGGATGGTACTGGGTAGCCAGGGTAATCAGGGCGGAGATAGTTCGCGCCAGACCCTCCTTCGGGAAGTGCTGCAGAAACCGGTTGGACAGTGGCTTGTCGGCTTCATTGGGCTGTGTATCATTGGTATTGGTGTGTACCAGATTTACCGCGCCTTGTCGGGCAAATACTTGAAGAATGTCCGGACCTCCTCTATCAAAACCGAAATGAAGGAGATGATTATCCGGTCCGGCAAGATTGGGTATATAGCCCGGGGCATCGTCTGGGGGCTGATCGGATACTTATGTATAAAAGCGGCCATGGAGGCAAATGCCAGCCAGGCCGGAGGCAGTAGCCGTGCGTTTGCCTTTCTGGAGAAAGCCAGTTACGGCTCGTTTATGCTGGGTGCCGTCGCTCTGGGCATGTTTTGCTACGGCATATTCATGTTTGTACGTGCCCGTTACGAAGTGATCAACACGAATAGCTAAGCGTCCCAGTCAAGCAGCCTAACCAGTAGAATGGCCTGTCAGCGCCATCAGTCGCATACAAATTGTAACCGACCCTTCTTCAAATTTTCGCCTGCGGGTATACTCTTCTAATAATCAACGTGTGATTCATTGCTCCCGGACTAATTTCGTTTTGTTTGGAGACCGCTGCCTTTACTCTGACAAGTTGCTTATCGCCTGGAGAAACACATAAAGTTATGGCATTGCTGACCAACACTCGTTCAAAATAACTGAGCTGACGTTGCTGCTCGTCCTGCGCAGTACCCCGGATAGGCAAAGTATATACTAGGGAGGTGACGAATCCGATTGACCTGCCTTTGTTGAATATGTTTCACACACCTACCCTTTAACATCACTGGACGGCTTATACAATTCCGCTAACGGCCTCAGTTTTGGGCAATTTGCCTGGTCTTCCCTCCTCAACTCGCTAAATGGGGTAACAACGGAAATAGATTACGTTTTGACGGTGTTAGTATTGGCAACACGAACTGAAACGACTAAACATGAAAAAAGTAACGGGAATAGGTGGCATCTTTTTCAAATGTGATGACCCGCATCGCATGAATGAGTGGTATGCCCGTCATCTGGGTTTACCGGTGGCGGAGTACGGAACCATTTTCAAATGGCGCGATGCTGAAGAGCCGAACAAAGAAAAAACCACTATTTGGGCCACCTTTGCCAAAGACACGACTTACTTTGGACCCTCTTCAAAGGAATTTATGATCAATTACCGGGTGGAGCAGCTTGACGAGTTGGTTGAGCAGCTAAAAAGTGCGGGAGTAACTATCCTGGATGAAATTGCGGTTTCTGAGTATGGAAAATTTGTTCATATCCAGGATCCTGAAGGGAACAGCATCGAACTATGGGAGGAGGTTGGTTAACCTCTGGCCCCGCTGCCAGAGGTGTTCACCCCAAACGCGTATGTTATGGGTAGTACTTGGTTATTTATCAAACAGGCAGTACAATTGATTGTCGGAATATATCGACAAAAACGAGTGATTTTATTTTGAAAGCAGACTAGTCTGAAGCGGTAAGCAAGAGCGCTTTTACTTCGGCCACCTGCCCATTTGGGACCGGTCCTGCCTGCATCAAAATCCGGTGACGCCCAGCAGACAGCTTAAGCTTCCCTAACCCCAACCAGGCCCAGGGCTTCTCGTAAACCTCTTTACGAGGAATCCGGTCCGGGCTGGGGATCAGGGGCGGGTCGAAACTGGTTTGTATCGTTTGTTGTAGTGTCTGATTACCAGCGGTAATTGTCAGCAGCGTTCCACGAGCGGCAGCCGGAGCGGTATATTGCAGGCTCAATTGATATACCCCGGGCCGCTCAACGGCCACATTCCACCAAATTGAATCGGCTTGTGACTGCCAGTTAATGAGCCAGTCATTCGCCCAACCGTTGCCCTGTTTGTAGTGTACCTTACCCGAAAAATGAGCCTCCGGGGCCTGTAGCAATACCCGTCGACCCGCCACCGGCACAGGCCGGGAAAGATTTATCGTTTGGGATACGTCCCGGAACCAGTGCTCGTAGGCGGCTTGCAGTGTTTGCACCTGTTTAGGCTGCCCGGTTGCCAGATTCCTCGACTGCGACGGATCGCTAAGCATATCGTACAAATGGACCTGCTCCTTTTCCAGGACCAACCGGTATTGTGCTGTGCGAACTGCCCCTGGCTGTGCCGCAAGGCGGCCCGCGCTCATGCCGGCAACGTGAGTAAACAGCAGGCGATCGGGCAGTGTATCAGTCCGTCCCAGCAACAGAGCCGCTAGGCTGCGACCATCGATGGGGTTGGCAGGCCTAAAGCGCAACCCACACAAGCCGACCAGTGTCGGCAGTAGGTCGATGTGGGCGGTATTAGGCCGAATCCGGGTCTGGGGCCGTATCTTACCCGGCCATCGCACGAAGAGCGGCACACGCACGCCCCCTTCATCGACCGACCCCTTGATGCCCTTCATCTCCCCATTGAAGCGGTGGCCGTTGGGACCATTATCAGTTGCAAACACAACAATCGTGTTTTGGGCCAAATTCAGCTGGTCCAGTCCAGCTAACAGCCGAGCCACGTTATCATCGATGTTTTCAACCATGCCGTAGATACTGGCTTGCTCATCGTCGAGGCCTTTGGCTTTATACTTATCAAAATACCGGTCCGCCACCTGGTGAGGGCTGTGGGGGGCATTGAACGGCACATAACAGAAAAAAGGGGTGGTTTTGTGCTGACGCATAAAGTTCAGGGCGGCATCGGTCAACACATCGGTAATATATCCTTTGGTGGACACCATCCGGTCGTTACACTGCAAGTCAGTATCAAAGTAATTATTCCAGTGGCCTGCACAGAAGCCCAGAAACTCATCGAACCCCTGACTATTGGGGTCTTCTGGGGCATGTTCACCGTTGTGCCATTTGCCAAAACAGCCGGTGGCATAGCCGTTCTGGCGGAACACCTCGGCCAGGGTGAGCTCAGCGCCACGCATTCGCTCCCATCCCTGACTGACCGAAACCGTTCCGGTGCGGAGGTGGTAGCGGCCCGTAAGCAGACTGGCGCGGGTGGGCGCACAAAGCGGGCTGACGAAAAAGTGTTCGAACTGGGCTCCACTGCGGGCCAGTCGGTCGAGATTGGGCGTTTCAACAAATCGATTCCCATGTAAGCTCAGGTCACCCCAGCCCTGGTCGTCGGTCAGGATGAACAAAACGTTGGGTCTGGCAGCGGCTGATGAGGGGCTGACAGCCTGTTCACGAGCGATCCATGCGCTGATGAGAAGCGCAGCCATGCCCATCCAAAAAAGGGTTTTCATCAATAAGAATGAATAAGTGAATCCAAGCCGGTTCGTGCAATTAAGCGCCTGGGGATAACCAGTTACTAAAAGAAAGCAGGCGCTTTCTATACTGAAATTTGTCCTAGAAAACGTCCGCTCAAAGAATTAACTACTCAATCACTACTTCGTTCCACTTAGGAACATATCCAGAGATTGGTTATATACCCATTACGTTACATCACCATCCGTAAGTAAGTGGCTAACTGTCAAAATCTTTGTTTGAGTATAGCTTCCATTTCCGAGTCAAAAATTAGTAACCCCTCACTGGCATCGTCAAGCTGTTTGGCCAACTTACCGTCTTTGGTCCAGATTGAACACGGTAAGGGTTAGATCTATCTTAAACATAGGCTCGCCGGTTACATCTTTTGAGTGAAGATGCTGATTATCTACATTTTATCTATCTTAGCGTAGCTACTAAACAACTATGTCTATGGATTTTCCGATAAAACAAACCAGGCAAATACCAATTCTGACAAAGAAAAATGGAAGTACAAAAAGTAGTGGAGGCCTCTTTTCAAAAGACGGACGAACAAAAGTCAATGCTGCCATTGAGAAATATAATAAGGCTGCACTGCATTCAGAACCAGCTAAATTAGCCCTCCTGCGTACTATTTATTTGGCTCTTGAGGCTTGGGAGAGACGACTACAAGGCGAAAAATCTAAAAAGCGGGACACTTTAAAACTAGACCAGATTCAAGGCCTACGCACGATCCTTGATCAAGAGAAAAGATCGCTTGAGCAAGGATCGGATACGCTCTCAATAGTCCCTTTACAATTAATAGAGCCGGATGTTCATGAACTTAGAGCAAGTTATAGCGCTAAAAAAGTGCTGTTAATAGATGATGAAAGCGGATCACATTCGGCAAAGACAGAGTTGCCTTTTCAGCTAGATTTCAGAGGAGTTGATCTTACCGGTATGGATGCATGGGATCAGCAATCAGTTCCTCTATTGAATCTATGTAAGCTCTTGGAAAGTAAGAACTTAGTACTTTCAAATGCTAATGATAGCGTAATAAGTATAGAAAATGCGCAAGGGTTATTGGATTTTTTTATAACTCATCCTGGATTGCTTGACGCATTTCAAAGGGGGAACGTTCTAGGCGGGTTATTGAAAGAGATTTCTTTAGAAGATAGCAGAGGTGATGGAGGAGGGGTTTTTGATTTTAATAAACGAACGGTTCGCATCAACCCAGGGGAGGCAAAGAAAACCTCTTTTATGCGCATAATCGTTCATGAACTAGGGCACGCTTCATTACAAAGACTTCTACAAGTAGACGATTCAGGAATTAAAACGCAAGAAGGCCTAGCTCTTGAAGAAGCGTTTAACGTCATTAAGCAAAATAGCAATTACTTTTTCGGGGTTGATCTGGGTGAATACCAAAAGCAAGAATACGGTAGAAATCAGGGGCTTGCAAGTCGGGCTCGGCCTCGTGGTCCAGAATCCCGACAGAAATACCAGTCAGATGCGCTAAAAGAGTTTATTGCGGAGTCATTTATGCACCTGGCTTTAATGCCAGATGAACTTGCTGCTCACGTTAAAAGTATTCTTGACAGCCACGTAATTCCTCAAGAGGTAAAAACAGCCTGGAAGGTAGTGATACGAATATTCAAACAGTATGGACAGCAAATTCTTGTGTTTCCTAAACCTTGGATAGATTGGGCTGATGACTTATAAAATAATAACGGGCTTCTTGGGCGACTGCAATTGAAATCTTACTAATTCGATGTGACTAGGAAATAGGAAACATTATAGGTTAGACTCTTCAAACAACAGCTTACCGACTGCTCGCTAGCGCTGTTTGCTTCAGGCAGCCACTTGCTGAACGAGCGGCTTCGGTTGAGTCCGCTTCCCCATCTAATTTTACTGGATCAACACATGGCCGGTTTATGGCCATGCAACCAGCTACCATCCCGGGTAGGCACATTTTCAGATACATTTCCAATACTAGTTATTACATAGAATCAGCGGCCAGCAGGGGGCCACGTTCCGTGTCTACTTACCGGCCTAGCCCCCAGACCGTCGCCCTACTTCATGAAGCCAGTTCCTTTTGTGGAACGAATAGCTGTTTGGGTGATGAAGAACGTGTTTAGACGTCAACCGTTAACAAAGCCGCATCAAAGGATACAAGGCTTTGTGGTTAAGACTATATTATATGCCTACTACCCCCTATGAGAAGCACATACAGGAGCGTTCGCCCTGGCTCACACGGGAACAATCGCTCGACCACCGATATACCAAATATTTCCAACAAAATTAGTAAGGTCATCGGCGTTTGTTGACTAGTGCAGGCAACTTCCAGATTCAACGTGTACCGGTTCGTATTGACCCTCATTGGGGAGCCCTGGTGAGAAGCTGATCTTTCACCAACGGTAGGCTCCAGTTAGTCGCATTCATGCAAGAAGCGGCCCCATCTCCTGACTGGATGGGGCCGCTTACTTTCCGCGCAAAGGCGGGTTAGCGTTTAAGCACCTTCAGCGTTTGGCTCTGAGTTGAGGTGCTCACCCGCAGGAAGAGAAGACCGGCCGGTTGGCTGCCCACGGGTAAGCCTTGAGACTCGACCCCGCCAGCCTGCTCTACCCACCGCTCACTCACCGGACGACCGGCCGGGTCGCTCAGTTGCAACCGCAGAGGTTGGTCAGCAGCGCCCCGCACCTCGACCTGGATAACCTCCCCTGTCAAGGGGTTGCCCAAAACCCGCACCTGTAAGTCCGGACCAGCTTCGGGGGTTCCTAATCGGCCCGACGCCTGGCAGCCCGCTAGCCAGTTGTAGCGGTAGGTAGCTATGGTACCTCCTTGCTGAGCGCTCAGGGTGATAGTGGGGTAGCTAGTGAATACCTGTAACGTGTAAGGCCCCGGCGAGGTAGTAAACGGCAACTGGTTAATTACTGCGAAACGGATGGGTTGCCCGTTGAGACCCGCGTACTGGGGTGTGAAAGTTAGCCTGCGCTCACCAGCTGTCACCGTTGCGCAGCTGACTGTTGTCACGCCAGTGATACTGAAGGGTGGGCTTGGCGTGGCACAGCTAGTCAGCACAGAGACGTTGTTGGAAGAAAAATTGGCAGTAGCCAGGTCAGGCTTACCATCCCCACTAAAGTCACCCACTACAACTGAATTGGGCGCATCACCGACGGCCACGCTCGTACCCCGGCTAAAGTCTCCGTTCCCCTGGCCCAGCAACACTGAGACGTTGTTAGAAACTGAGTTTCCGGTGACCAGATCAGTGCGGCCGTCGCTGTTGAAATCGCCCACCGCTATCGACTTGGGAACATTATCAACGGCCACGTTCAAAGCCTGACTAAAGTCTCCTCGGCCAGTGCCCAGCAACACCGAAACCGTATTCGAATTGGCATTTGCAGTGGCCAGATCGGTGCGGCCATCGCCATTGAAGTCGCCCACAGCTACGGACTCAGGACCATTACCGACGGTAAAGTTGCTCACCGGTTCAAATTCTCCGTTGCCAAGACCCAGCAACACCGAGACATTGCCCGCCCGCCCGCTTGTTGTGGCGATGTCGGCCCGGCCGTCACCGTTGAAGTCGCCCACGGCAAGGGCAAGGGGGCTACCACCCAGGGGCGCATCCGGAGCTTTACTAAAATCTCCTCGGCCAGTGCCCAGCAACACCGAGACAATATTAAACGAAAAGTTGGCTACAGCCAGATCGGTTCGGCCATCCCCGTTGAAGTCGCCCACCGCAACGGCACTGGGACTGCCACCCAGGGGCACACTTGGCGCCATGCTAAAGCCCCCACTGACCTGGCTAAGCAGCACTGAGACATCTTGAGAACGACTGTTTGCGGTAGCGATGTCAGCTCGACCATCACCGTTAAAGTCACCCAGAGCGATGGAAAAAGGACCTTCTCCAACGGCAAAGTTACCCACCGTACCAAAGCCCCCACTGCCATTACCCTGTAGAACGGAGACGTTGTTAGAACCGGCGTTTGCCGTGACCAGATCGAGCTTGCCATCACCATTAAAGTCGCCCACCGCGACGGAAAAGGGGTTCACAGCAGCGGGCGGTGTCGTTTGGCTGAGCGAAACCGTTGTTGCCTTGAAACACTGCCCCCAGCCCCCACGACTGAGACTGATCAATAATAAAGCGACTAGCCACCCCCGGCTAAGCCAGGTCGCTCGACCTGGCTTAGGTGAGCGAAGGTCCTGAAGAGTTGAGGAAGAAATTGGAGAAGAAGAGATCATTCGATAAGAGTAAGGTTAGGAAAGACAAACAAGCGCAACAATCGTAATATCTAAAAAGCGGGTTGATACACAATTTCATCAGTTGTCTGCTTCAAGTAGCAGAAGTATAATCTGTTTATTGTATCTGGCTGGGCGTATTTTGCCCAATACCCACGTTTCAATTTCAGTCTAATTCACGCCGTCGCCTAAGCCCGGGCGACGGCGTGAACAAGAGCTTACTGCTTTAGAATCTTCACCGTTTGGCTGCGGGTTGGGGTGCTTACCCGCAGAAGCAGCGAACCAGCTCCCTGACTGCCGATGTTCAGCCGCTGTCGTTCCAAGGAGCCTGACTGCTGTACGTGATGGGTCTGCACTGCCCGCCCGCTCCCATCAAGAAGCTCATAGCGTAGAGACTCGCCCGGAGCCCCGCTCACTACAACTTCTACCTCGTTACCGATGACCGGGTTGCCTAGCACCTGAACCTGCCAGCCCTCGGTCAGAGGGTTCTCGGGTCGAGCGGCCGCCAGGCGAGCAGCACCTGAGTTGATCACCCTGAAATGCACTGTAAAAGGGATGCCCATTGCTCCGCTGCCGCCCAAACCGCTGTAGGGTGTTGCTGTCAAGCTGTAGTCGCCCAACTCTGGTGTCCAGCCGGCATAATCTCCGCCATTATCGGTGAATAAAGCGAAGGGAGCTACGTTTTCAACCTGCTGGTACTGCTGTCGGCCAGTCAACGAAAAGACCACCGAGCCCTGGTCTGCCGGTTCGGTCATCGCCCGGATATTGAGTTGGCGAGTCGGTAACTTGTCCAGGTCAAGTTCCTGCCCATCGGTTAGCTCCCGGATAGGCTGATCGGTATCGGCATTGATAAGCCAAAACTGGGTCAGCTGCTGATCACTGGGCGGATCTAACACCGAAAAGGACACCGTTAAGGGCGTTCCGATGGCACCCGTCCCCCCCGCCCCCGCGTATGGGGTAGCCGTTAGGCTGTAACTCCCAGCGGCTGGAGTCCAGCTTTGATAATCTCCCTGGTTGTCACTAAAGAGGGCGTACGGCATTACCGTCTCCGTATTTTGATTGGTCTGCTGACCGCTCAATGCAAAGACCACTGAACCCGTCGTGGCCGGTTCGGTCACCGCCTGGATGTTGATATGACGCGTGGGCAGGCTGGCAAGATTTACAACAGCACCCTGGGTAAGCTCCCGGATAGGCTGATCGGTATCCGCATTGATGAGCCAAAACTGCGTTACCCGCAAAGCGGGAGGACAGGCACTGGCCTGCTGGAATTCATAAGCCCCCAGATCCAGCTGGCCCCCGCCGGGGAAGATTCGGGCATTGCCCGCCAAATCGATGGCAGGACCGTTCAGGCTCGTGTATAACGCCGTCGAGCCGGTGTTGATGGCCGGCGAGCAGGCGCCCAGTTGCAGGCTCTGGTCACTGGCGAAGGGTGAACTGGTGATGAACCGGTTATCCGTTCCTGAAGTCAGCACGGCCCCCGCTTCCAGCAGCCCATTGGTCGATATAGTAACGCCCTGCCCCCCGCTGGTTACCCCCGGGGGCTGAACATAATCGTCATTTACCAGAGCATTGATGCCCCCATTGTTCCAGACAATGCAGTTGAGCAGGTCCACCTTGCTGATGACCAACAGGTACCGCACAAACAGCGGTATGGCCGTGTTGTACACAGCCCCTCCCCTGGGTGCGGCATTTTCGCTCAGGGTACAGTTAAGCAAGGTAATCTGGGTGGTAAAGGAGTTCGTGCCGCGGGAGGCCGTGCAGAAAGCGCCCCCCCGATCGGTAGCTGTATTGGCACTGAAACTACAATTTATATAGCGTGGGGCAATGGAGCCGCCCCCTGAACTAAACTCGAAAGAGACGGCCGTGTATACCGCCCCCCCGGACTGGGCCGTGTTGTTGAGGAACCGGCAGTTTGTGGCCAGACTGCTCAGCCCAGCACTGTTATCGGCATATTGATACCAGGCGCCCCCCAACTCGGCCGAATTGTTGATGAAGTCGGTATTGATTAGCTTGAGTCGGCTGGAACCGTTTTGGAGATCATTAAATAAAGCTCCGCCACTACCGCTCGTCTTGTTGTTCACCAGCAGGCAGTTCTCCAGGGTGGGGCTGCTATCGCCCCCGTAAGCCTCATTGTAGATGCCCCCTCCGCCAATATGAGAACTGAGTTGAGAGGGATTGCGGTAGGGTTGACTGGCGTTGCCGCCCGTAATGACCACACCGTCCAGACGGGTCTGCTCCGAAGCGAGCGAAAAGACAACGACGTGATCGCTGTTGCCCTCGTCAAGTTGGTTATTGTTATCAATATCGCCAGACAGGGTGGTGCTGCTGGGTTGGTCGGCGATGGCGAAGTCAATACGCTGATCCGGGGCGGGCCCACTACCCTGATAGCCTCCATAAACCTGAACACCCGCAGGAATCAGGAAGGATAAAGCACGCACCCCGGTTTGAGAGGGCTTGTAGAGACCAGCCCCCAGGCGAAACACGGCACCCGGAGCCGCACTGGCCAAACGGGCCTGCAGGGCTGGACCGGGCAGGGCATTGGCCCAGTCGGTGCCGGTTTGCTGGCCGGCGCCCGTTGGAGTAACGTAACTGACCTGGGCCCAGCCCGTGAGCAGACTGAGGCAGCAGCAGGCTAAAAAGCTAAAGAGTCGGCTCAGTCCGATGTAGACGGAGTTTGGGCAGAAGGTAACGAAGCGTGTCATGCGATAAGGGGTAGATAGATTTAAGATTGTTAACCGGTGCAGGGGTTGACGACTCGGGTGGACCCGAATGTAGGAAAACGGAGCGCATCGCTGTCGGAGCTTTAGCACAGCTGCCGACCTCAAGGGATGGGTGAAGTCTGCCCGAAGCAGACGGGATGAGTAGAGGTTTTTTTGGATGTTAAGAGCTAATTGGGCTAAGAGTGGAGAATTCAGACAGAGTCACTACTCGCCAAAGGACTTACAACCAAGGTTTTACTGACAATATGATAATTATTCTATAGATTTAAAAGACTAATGAGCAACCTGAGCGGGATGATCGCTCACAAGCCGACGACTATGCCCTGGGGTAACCGGTTCTTGCTGCTTCGAGATCTTGATGATGATCTGGTAAACTCCTTCACGCCGGTTAGCAATGAGGCCCACAAAAAATTTAATTGAGATCGGTTCAGGAATGTTTCCTCCTCTTAAGCGGGAGGGTTTTCTCAGAATCCTTCTGCTTAGAATAATTCACAAAGGATTTGCCAATATCGATAAACCAAAAAAAGGACGTTACGAATCTGATTCGGCAAATTGAGTTTATTAAGGAAGTGAATAAACTCAACTACATCCTTCATAAGACGAAACTATTCGGTAGTGAGCGAAACGAGAATGACGCCGGTGATACATTTATCTATGACTCGCAGAAAAGTCACCTGTTGTAAAAGGCTAAAAGTGGATCGATAGATTCATTATTTGGTACGTATACAACGGCTTGTTCCAACACTTCACAATCAAGCCATGTACACAATACCCTCCGTCACAGTCGGTTTGCTGAAGAACGATTTTTTAACTGGATATACCCAATTCTGTTGACCGGTGGTAGCGTCGAAAGCGTAGAATTTGTTATCATAATCTTCCGTACCTGCATAGACAACTTGATCAGCTACAACTAAACTGGGTTGTACCCCCCTGGGAGTTGATATTACTGATTTTTGAGTTCCATCGGATCGATTGAGTATATATATGTTTTTTTGAGTGCTGCCCGCATAAATTAAGTCCCCTGTTAATTCAGGCCTGGATTGCCCACTGGATAGACCATTCACTGGAACACTCCATTTTTTGGCTCCCGTTTCTATATCAAAGGCATAAACTATACCTCCAAAATCACTAGCATAAACATTTTGCTGATCGGCCATTACGCCTATGTAATTGTAGCCGGACAAATTTTTTATTTTCCATTTTACCGTTCCATCTTTTGCATTTATGGCCAATAAATCATTGTCTCTATTTTCGAGAAATATTGTTTTGCTACTATCCTGAACGGACCTAATCACAGAAGGGTCGAGATGTAAAAAAGCTTCCTTACTAAAAACCAGACTTCCTCCGCTGTAGGTAAAGTATTTAACTGAAACAGTCAGGCTTGCGGGCAGGGTTATCGTATGCTTCAACACAACAACATCGCCCGGGCCTGGAACGCATCCACACGACCAGATCGATGTATCTGTCCAATTTCCATCTACTTTACTGCTAATTGTCAGTCCCTGAGCATGGCCCCAGGCAGTGAGTTGCAAAAGCGAAATGTACAGTAATAACTCTTTTATAAAATACCTGAAATAGTTTATCACGTATGCTGTATTAAGCGGATTTTGGGCCGGTTCATTAAAAATTGTGGCCGCTTTGATGGCACTTAAATCTGTAAAATTTAGGCCCGCTACTCATCGCCCCCTGAACGAAACCTTTGAAACGTGTCGCTTTCAGGCTATAACTTTTTTGCCTCTCTGTAGACACCTTATATAAGTACGTATAAGTGTAGAATCTAAAAAAATGGCCTACTGACATACGGCCTCAGATTTAATAAAAGGGGTTTACCAACCATTCGTTAGGCTGACGAACAACTGAGCCTGTCGCTCAAGTATTTAAGTAATGTATTAAGGATATTGACGTGTCAAAACACCCGGCACACATTCACGAAAAGCTGATTGATAAAGGGATATAAAATTTATCAACTATGAAACTGACGGTTTGCGAAATTGCTTATGAATTGTATTTCGATCATTTGCCCTCATTCAGCAAATTGTTTTAGACCAGAACGTAGCTCTCGCCTTGGGCATTCAGCACTTCAATTAATTTAGGATAAAGGTGATACAACTGCTTGCCGGTAGAACAAAAGTAACTTCTCCAGATTTGTCTGGTGGTCGAATTGCTGATGGGCAAACGTTGACTGGGCGATGGCTAACCCGGCGCGATAGGACGGCTCGAAACAACGAATCACCTCATCTGTCAGGCGGCTGACATCCGCGTCCGGCAGAAGGCCCGAACCTACTGGCAGCATTTCCGGAATACCACCTACGGCCAGAGCCAGCACCGGTGTGCCAACCGCAAACGCTTCCAGTATAGCAAACGGGCAATTATCATTCAGGGCTGTATGCACATAAAGATCCGACTGGGCCACTATCGCCCAGGGGGTCGCCTGCTGGCCGTAAAATCGAACCTGTTCGGCCAAACCCAGCGAGAGTGCCAGCTGCTCATAAGCTAGCCGCTGTGGGCCCTCCCCGATCAGCCAGATCGTAAAATCGACATAGCCCCGCTGACGTAGTTCATGACCGACCAGAAGCAGTAATTGCTGGTTTTTCCGCTGATCGATATAGCCTACATTACTGATGCGCAATTGATCAGACGGACATCGGCTCAACTGGTCAGTCGTAGCCCGCAAGTCGACTGTATTGTAGAGGATGTATTTGTTAAAGTTAGCCGGTAAGAGGTGCCTGGATTTGGAGTAGGCGTATTCAGAACTAAATACATAGTGGCGGATGCTGGAAAATAAATACCGGTACCAGCTTGAGAGTCGGGCCGTTGCCCAGGGCTTCAACGAAAAACCAAGGGCTAATTCAGTTACAGGATCGTCATTAAAATGACAGCTCAGGATGACGGGCACATGCTTGCCCAGGGCCAGCCCGGCAGCCACGCCAGAACGGGCATCCTGGGCATGGATCAGGTCGAATGTAGTATGGCGCAGGTTGCGAACCGACAAGTATACGCCCGTAAAATAGGCAAACTCGTCGTAGGCTGCTCGGGCACTGCCGCCCATGGGCCGCATGATGCGTTTCAAAATGCCCAGGCATTTGCGCCAGATAGTTGGCGTATGGGAAGAATCGACAACATGAACCTTAAAACCGGCCATAGCCAGATCAGCGGCTAGTTTTTGGTAGTAGGTCACCACCCCGGAGGGTGAAGAAGTGACTAGATACGAAGCGATTAAAATGTTCATGGTGGTTGAGATAGACATCAAACCAAACTAGCTCAGTTTCCGGACATACCGTTCAGCAGCCTAAACGACTATTCGCTAGCGTCTTACTTTAAAAATAAGGTGGTTTGGGACCATATAAGGCGTGAGCGAATGAATCATACCTACTAATTTTTCATAATCAAATCGGGCGTTAACAACTTTGTCACTAAGTCAACTTGTGGTTACTGGTTAGGGGTAATTGAAGGCAGATTCTTGAGTAAATTCGCACCATATTGCAAACATTTTCACTAGCTTATTTCGTTATATAGGTAAACAACATCTTTAAATAATACTATCATGCTAACCCAGGCCAACAATCTCATTCCTACCCTCACCCGGGAAGACGTCCAGTACTATGTGGCTACTCATGAATTTAATGAGATGGGTGACAACGAGTGGTTTCGACTCATTCCCCATGGTGATGAGCTGTTTCGTACACCCGAGTACGGCTTTTTGTCGGGCACCGAATTAACCTTAGGGGATATATTATGGATAGCGTCCGGCCTTAGTAGCGGTTATCAGGCCAGACCCAATGAAACGAGACCAGGTGAAGAGCTTCCGTTGCCACTACCTAACAGGAAGTAATCGGGATACGGTTGACAATACAGAAACAAGCCTGGCCAGTTAGCCGGGCTTGCCTATCTTAAGTTCACTCACTGAAAAAACCGTCAAAACTCACTGAATATTTCAAATGGCCAATGCGGTAGATGAACGCGACCGAAACGTGCTGGTCTTGGCGGAAGCCCATATCAGGCAGATTGGCGATCAAGACTGATAAACCATTTTGAGAATGCCGGGTTTGTAAAAGCACACCTCGCCTACCCACCCATGACGACCCGGCTTCAACAGTACTGGCAACAGCTTAAGGAATCACTCTGGTTTGTACCCGGCTTGATGGTACTTACGTCATTTGGACTGGCTTACGGTTTAGTAGAGTTCGATGTGCATACCAGCTGGCAGGGACAAAAACAAATTCCCTTGCTGTTTGGCACGGGAGCCGACGGTGCCAGAGGTATGTTATCAGCCATTTCCAGCTCCATGCTCACGGTGGCCGCACTGGCCTTTTCCCTCACGCTGGCTACCATTACTCAGGTTAGTAGCCAGTATTCGCCCCGCGTGTTACGCAACTTCATGCGCGACCGAATCAATCAAGTGGTGATGGGGTATTTTGTGAGTGTTTTTGCGTACTGCCTCATCGTACTGGGTACTATCCGCGGAACCGACGAAATAAAATTTGTTCCTGCCACGGCCGTGTTGGCGGGATTGATCCTGGCCCTGGGTGGTGTAGCCGCCCTGATCTTTTTCATTCATCACATCGCCGAATCACTCCAGACCGGCACCATCGTTCAGCATATTTTCCACGAAACCAGCAAAGCCATCGAGAATTTGTTTCCCGATCGGTTTGGCGAACCCATCGACGACCCCCAAAAGGCAGAAGCCGCCCTCCATTATGCCGATGAGCAAACGGGCTGGCATCCTGTTGAAGCCAGCCAATCGGGCTACCTGCAACGCATCAACACAGATGGTCTCCTCAAATGGGCGATCCGAAATCATGTTGTCCTTCGTATTGAGAAAGAGATGGGTGCTTTTGTGGGCGAAGGAACCGTACTCTTCAGCGTTCGTAGTGGTATGGAACGGCCTGATCCGGCAGAAGCCGATTGGCCCAATGACCTGATGACGTTTGTGAGCATTGGCCGACACCGGAATGTGGAACAGGATGTTGCCTTTGGCATTCAACAGTTGGTCGATATAGCGCTGAAAGCCCTCTCACCGGGTATCAACGACACAACGACCGCGATTATGGCCGTGGATTATCTTGGCGCAGTGAGTGAACGACTGGCCCGACGCGAGTTTCCATCCCGACTGCGTTCCGATGGAAAACACCTGCGGGTTCTGCTGCGCAGCTTTAGTTTCGAGGATTATGTCCGACTGGCGTTTGACCTTCCCCGCATCAATGCCAAAGGGAACCACGCTGTTTTCCGGCGGTTGTTGCGGGCACTGGCACTGGTCAATGAGGCCGTTTGTTCAGTAGACCGCAAACCGATTCTGAGTCAGCAGGCTTCTCTTCTGGTAAGCTACGCCGAGCAAACACTCAGCAGCGATTATGAAAAGAAGCAAGTACTCGACTTGTACGCCCGGCTGCAGCAAACTTGGTCATAAATAAGCATCCGGCTTGTAGATGAATTTACAGAAGCCGCTACCTGACGATTGCAATCCGTCGCGTATGTACCCCCCCAACATCAGGCATTACAATTAGTCAAGTAGTTAATTTCCCTAATCTGGATAATGAATATTAAGGAGCTGCCGGTTTAATCTAACAATGCATTAGCGACTGATGTTAGTCAAGGTTAGACGCAGTAAACTAACCCCTTATTTTACCCATGGAAAACGAGCCGATTAAAAAGAAGATACTGGACGATTACACAACGCTATTAGGTCTCAAACACGACAATCCCGACTTAATCAAGGAAAAGCTTAAACTTATTGGGGAGCGCATCAGCCACCTGGACAGTACCATTTCCACGGAGAAGGATAGCGTTGGCAATGCGGCAAGTCTAATCGACTCGGCTCTGACAAGCGAGTACGTGACCTTCATTACATCGTTAACCGAGGAAGACAAAGAGGAAGCCCTGGCTCAGGTAAAGCATAAAGTAGCCGAGGCTTGCCAGCTTTTACATATTCATGCTTAGTTAAGCTCATAATTGGGCAACTCAGTCAGGCGTATACCCTAAATTATATGTTTACTTGAAGCTATGTACACCGTCACCAATGGCAAAATCTGAAAAATAATAGCCTCAATTTTCAAAATACCCGAAAATAGGCTTATAATTTAAACAATTAACTGGCTGCCTGGTTTAACCAGTATATTTTGCTCGAAGTAGTATTAGATGCACTTAAAACGCAGCCATAAAACTGCACACAGAGCAGAAAGAAAGCCAGGTGACTTCATGTTGTCTGGCTTTTGTTTTACCATTTACGGCTTTTCACTCTTCATTGATCGGCCCGGCCTATAGATATTTCCTGAACATACCTACCAACCAGGCCAAACGTACTATACTGTTCAGTTATACAAGTAATTTGAAGGCATGCAAGGCTAATACATGAGCCACTAACGTGAGCGAATGCCGGATGTAGTTGAAACCAATCCACAAGGACACTGAATGACCGATTTTGTCAGAAGAATGGTTGGAATGAAAAAGTGGCCACTCGCTCGGTAAGTGCAATCAATGCAGCGGCAAGCCACCAACTACGCGTGGGCAGTTGTGACTGCCAGGCGAGAACCAATTGAGGAATGAATTACCTAAGCAAGAAGAAATTTGGTCAACCGGCTAGTTGTAACGGCAGACCATAGAAACTTAATCTACCTAATCAAAACACACCCTTACTAATGATTCGGCAACAATTTATGTATGCTCTCAAGAAGACCGCAATGGCTGACCATCGCTATTGCGCTCTACTTGACATGTATTGAAACAGGTTATTTAGGCAACACACAGTCGCAGGCAAACTTTTTTTATAACCAAGTCCCATGGGCTATATGTTTCGTTTTGCCTGAATGAGGTGCCGTTTTGTATGAATAACCAGAAATTCAAAGACTTCCCCTGCCGATAAGCGCATAAAGGGGCTAATGGACAAGGGGATCCGAATGGCATTGACATTAGCATGCTGGGCCCGAATCAACAGCCCAAGCATGACCTCCTGTTGATCAACGAAGGTAGCCACAATCGCATGCGGGTCAAGGGTCTGAGTGGGCTGGTGTCGTTTAATGGACTTAAATTTAGTTTGACTCCGGTCGGGATCCATTAAGCGGATCAGGAAGGTACCTAACCACGAGCGAACATATGGATCACCCGACGTGCTTGCCAGCTGTCTTTCTATGCCTCTCTGCAGGTAAGGCAAATAATAATAACCGTATGAATTGAGATGAGCCAGGCACTGAGCGATACTCCAGCCACCCGTTGGGGAAGGTCGGCAGAGGCTATCTTCATCCAGGTTTTGAAAATACTGTAGAGCCTCCTGTATGTGACACTCCACTTGCCCGCCGAGCGAGGCCAGCCAGGACGCCTTATCTATGGGTTGCATTGGAGGGAAGAATGGATGTGGAATTCCCTTTTAGATTTATCCATAACAGGAGAATAGAGATCAGGCAGAAGATCGACTCAATGAAAAGCCACTGCTTCCCAAAAACGCCTAACGCTCCCTCCGCGTATATGGTGATGGTGCGGGATAGCGCATATGAGCCCCATAACAAACTTAGAAATACTAGACCTTTCTGAACATCCCATACCATCAGGTAAATCAGGGTAATGAACAGGGTTAAACCTACTCCCCCATACACGCCACGGATGGAGCTGAACGCATCGGTATTGGTGAGCTTAACACCCACCAGATCCATGACCGATTGGGGATTGAAGAAGGCCAGTGCGCTGACCGATAGCAGAGCCAGTGCCGATAAAAGGATAAAGCCCTGAGCCGCGCGTTTACGGATTAATTTTGTTTGCATGATCAGTCCATTTAATACGCTGTAAAGTTGCGCATCCATCAGTTCCTGGTTCTTGGTATTTACCAAGATTTCAGACCTTAATGCTGTTGATCAATTTGCTAAAATTTGTCGGATCGACCCCAATATAGTTGGCTAAATACTTGTGGGGAACGAGCTGTAAAATATGGGGGCTTCGCTGAAGCAATGTTCGAAATTTATCGGTTGACGAGAAGCATTGAATTTCAACCAGCCGTTCCAGTACACCTGACATGGCATGGGTGATTCCCAGTCTAATCATGGTTTCCACTGCTGGCCTGCGTTGCATTACTGTTTGTAAGCTGGAAAAGGTTGCCCTCAGGAAATTGGACGGAGTCAACGTTTCATAATAGTAGCGTGATGGCTGTTGCAATAAGAACGAATCAACTACTCCGCCAAACGAGGGAGGATATGAAAAAACCAGCGTAGCTTCCCGGTCCTGTTGATCCAGATAATAGACGCGCTGAACGCCATCGACCACAAAGTAGAGATAATTTTCAGTCTGACCTGCCAGTGTTAATTGTTGTTTGCGGCTCGCTATAAACGGTTGCCAAATGCTGATAAAATCGTCTAAATCCTGCTCGACGAGCGGATGAATACCCTGGACAAGCGCTTTTAACTGATCAACAGGCATAGTGACAAATTAAGCCTCCATCTTTTGCTTACAGAAAGAGGTAAAATCATAATGAAAAAGAATCAATTACTGAAATTAACATCAAATTACCATCGAAAGGGTGTCCTGTATAAATGAAATTTACGGAAAAGTTATCAGTAAGGTAGAAAAGCAGATGGGTTATAACCTTCTCTCGAAAAACCGGAAAGTATTCTGCGAATAGTTGAAGCGTTACTAGATCCTACATGAATACAGGAGCCCTCAAATAAAGACCGAGTATAAGTTTTCCCTTATTTCTTCGGCACGGCGTTGGAATTCCCAAGCATGAGTCATTCAGCATTTAGATCGAACGCTCACAACTACGCCATGCCGCAAAGATCTTCCACAGATAACGAAGTTCGAGTGCTTATTCATTAAACAGTTCCAATTTCGTTATTCCTGCATCGCGTTCTTGATCACAAACATACTAAGTAGTATGTTTGTAGAAAATTAGTCTTTTATGTCCAAAGCTGCGGCAACTCGACAGGCGATTCTGCTAAAGGCCTTCGATTTAATTTACCGGAATGGCTTTCAGGCCACCAGCATTGACACCATTATCGCCACGACGCAGGTGACGAAAGGCGCCTTTTTTTACCATTTTAAAAACAAGGAAGAAATGGGCCTTGCCCTGATAACCGAGGTGATTAAACCCAGAATGGAAGAAGGCTTTGTTAACCGACTATCTCATTCCAACCACCCCGCCGACGACATTTACGCGCTGATGAAATACATGCTTCAGACCTCCCCCGACTTTCAAATCCAATACGGCTGTCCGATGGTCAATCTGGTGAATGAAGTAGCTTCCGTCAGCGAGCCGCTTCATAAAGCCCTGCATGGCGTTCTAAGCCAATTTTTAAAGGCCTTGAGCGAAACGATAAAGCGCGGTCAGGCACTCGGCCAAATTCGGAAAGAGGTGGATGCTGGTGAAGTTGCTGAAGTGATCATGATGGGCTATAGTGGCATCCGAAACATGGGCAAGCTGTTCGGTGCCGTTTGCTACCAGACGTACCTTAATGAGTTGAAACGCTATCTACAGCAGTTGGCGTAATTTTTTTACCCAAAAACATACCATTTAGTATGTAAATAATTTCTACGGTTTGTATGTATTCAACCTTTCTCTTTTTGCATTCGCTGTTTCGCTGGCTGGTTCTGATCAGTTTACTGTACGCCATTATCCGGGCCTATCGGGGTTATGCAGGTCAACGGCCCTTTTTATCCGCCGATAATTCGGTACGGCACTGGACGGCTACTATCGCCCATGTTCAATTGACGCTTGGGTTTACTCTGTACTTCATCAGCCCGCTTATCAAGTCATTCCGACAGGAAGGGGGCAAAGCCGGTGGGCAATTAGCATTTTTCGGGATCATTCACATCAGCCTCATGCTGCTGGCCATCGTTTTGATTACCCTTGGCTCGTCAATGACTAAACGGCAATCAGCCGATCGAGCCAAGTTCCGCACCATGCTCATCTGGTTTTCATTAGGCTTACTCCTTATCTTTTTGGCTATTCCCTGGCCATTTTCACCATTTGCCAACCGACCTTATTTCCGGCTATTTTAATTATGAAAAATCTGTTGACAACTAAAATTGGTCGGCTCCGGCTAATTGGCTTCCTTGAAGGTATCTCTCTATTGGTTTTGCTGGGCATTGCCGTACCACTTAAATACGCTTTCGCTAATCCGTCGCTGGTAAGAGCCATTGGCCCGGTACATGGGCTGCTATTTCTACTGTTTGCACTCAATACGCTTCAGGTGGGCATCGAACAACGCTGGCGATTTGCCACTACCTGGAAAGTACTGCTGGGGTGTGTTATTCCCTTCGGTACGTTCTACATCGATCGAAAAATCCTGAGTCATCTCTGATCCTGACAGATTGCTGACACCTTGCTCAACTGCACAATCAGTCGTGAAAGTCTTAAGGCGGAAGCCAACACGGTGTGTTTTTATTTTCTGCCTGACTTAGCCAGTCGCATTTTAATTAGGGCTTGCAAGTAAAGGCGGATAAGGCAGCACCGGCATCAAATAGTTTTCTCCCCGTAAAAACTCATCGCTGGTGCTATCAAAAGCCTGCATGGGCAGTTTATAATAGATGGCCTGGTCCTTCGCCTTAAAAGGCTGGATATTGTCTGATCGACGTTGGGTAATAACAAAATCGATTCTTGATTGGAATGAATTAGTGGTAGTGGTCAATGCAAATGGCGATAACTGATTGCAACTACTTATCGTCTTGCCTGATTCGTGCTGGGCTGGGCGCCAAAATTCTGAACTAAACGGCCAAACGGAGCACGACGCTGTTCAAACGGGCGCAGAGATAGACGCCCTGCACAACCAACATGGGTAAATAACGGATTCAATAAGTTAGCCCGGTGATGGGGCGAATTAAGCCATTGCTGCACTGCATATCGAGCATAGGCGGCATAGGTGAAGGGCTCATAAAGTTGCCTGGTCTCCGAATTGACATATTCATACAACTGATGACGCCTGTTGAACCGAACCCCGTACCAATCAGCGGTATCAATCGTTTGATACTGACCAATATTTTCGGCTAGCCGATTAAACCGACTTGTCTGTTTCTGTACGCGCCTGAGCAAGTTTAGATCGGATAACTGATACAGGTCTTCATGACTCGTGTAATCATGCTTAATCATCGAAACCGCATGATTCTGGGCGGCCAGGTATAAAGCCTGATCATACTGGAGTATTTCTAACCCGGCCAGACGTCGGGCTTCATTGGTAGCCTGAAACAGAGCGACGTCCAGTAAAAGTGTATCCGGTTTACCTAAAGTCATCTTTTGATGACTGATTGGCTGGGCAAAAAACGCTTCATCGCTGAGTAAATAGGGGGCTGGAGGACTATGCAGTCTGGCCAGCAACTGTCCGATCTGGAAAACAATCCACCAGTTCATAGCCACTTTATTTAAGCGGGTTTGCTAATCACTTAAAGGCATTTAGCAACGGCCCTTTACTTGTCCCTTTTCAAGACTATTTCAGCCGCTGGTCAACTTAAACTAAAACCAGTACTATTTAACTGCTTAGTTAAGGGCTGAAAAAAACTCATTTTTGTCATCCCGACGCCAGGAGGGATCTCCGGTAGGTTAGAAAACTAAGGCTCATCCGAAGATCCCTCCTGGCGTCGGGATGACAAAAATTTCATCCATATAACCATTTGACTTTTAATTATTTAACTTAAGACTTGCCCATTATTCACGTTATTTATTGATCATGCAGAGAAATTTGTGCCTGGCTCATTGCTGACTTCAGCCGGATTAGCTCGCCCAGTAAACGCGTTCGGCTGGCCAGTTCAGGCCTACCCAGTTGCAGGGCCAGCCGGGCAACGGCCAGATTCAACACCTCTATTTCCGTCTCGCGGCCTTGATTAATGTCCACCAGCGTCGAAATGAGCTGTCCTTCCGAACGCTGGCTGATTTGCAGCAAGCGCTGGCCCACTTCTTCCCGTTTCAGTACAACCCCCACTGCCCCCGCTACGGCAATACATTCGTCAATAACTTCCCATGCCAGTGCCAGCACCGGGGCATTCCGATGAAAAACACCATTATCGACACCAAGTAATGGACAGATGGCATTGAAGACGCAGTTTGTAATGACTTTCTCCCAAATGGTGCGCTGAATCGAATCCTCAGCCCGGAACGGGAATAAAGGTGTACTAAGCTGGCTGACAAGTTCCGCCAGTTGTGATTTCTGGCTGCGGATCACGCCAATGGGCGAAGCGGCTACGGGTTTATAACGAACGGAATACGGTGTCTGTACCTCACTGGTGGCCAGGAGCACGCACCGGTACACCTCAGGAAATCCGGCTTTCAGAAACGGCTCCTCAATGTCCAGTCCATTCTGTAGCAGAACCAGTGGCGACTGTCCCGTCTTTCCGGTTAATCGCTGGGCCAGTTCCCGGTTACCGAACGATTTGATGGTGACTAAAATAATGCCCTGTAAGCAGTCAACCTGCTCCAACCGACGAATAGGAATAGAAGCCGTTAAGCTACTACCTTCACTGCAGTCAACCGTAAGATCCGTGTTTTCCATGTCCAGCGGCCTCCCGTAGCGACCCCGAATCAGTATAACTTCGTTACCCGAATGTTTCAGCAGTACGGCTAAGGTCATGCCGATGGCACCGACTCCGAGGATGTAAATTGGGCTTTGCATGAGATAAGGAAGAGTTTACCTGTTTACGGTATTAAAGGTTTTATCGCCATAAAACGCAGGCGTTTATAGTCCGCAAACCAATGCCCGTTCCGAAAATTTGTTGGCCTTAGCTGGTTGTTAACCGACGTTAAAACGGTTTGCCGGTCTTTACTGGAAAGAGAAGTCAAAATTTCCCCTCGAAACATGGCAAGCCAGTCACTTAGTCCGGTTTCAGGATCGCTCAAGGGTGTGTCCCGATCAAAATGTTGCGCCCATCTAACTGAGAAACCTGCGGCCTCCAGCAGCATAGTGTACTGACCAACGCCAGGGAAATAATTAGGATTAGCTGGTTGATTTGCCCCCAACTCATGCAGGGCCTGGGCTAATGCGTTCAGGATGCGGGCTACATTTCCTTGACCGCCCAGCTCCGCAACGAAACGGCCACCCGGTTTGAGTGCGTTGAAAACTGCGCTTAAGACGTCTGGCTGATCCGGTTCCAGAATCCAGTGAAGTGTGGCATTGCTGAAAACTGCATCGAATGGTTGATCTGTACTTAAATCCCGGACATCACCCTGTTGAAAAGTAAGCTGAGGAAACGATTGTCGGGCTTTGGCGATCATCGATGGGGAAGTATCCAGACCGATGACTTCGGCTGCGCTTTCAGCTAATCGGGCCGTCAGTTCACCGGTACCACAACCCAGGTCAAGGATGCGTTCGCCAGGCTGTGGTTGAAGGATACTCAGTAGATCGTCGCCATACTGGTGTACAAAAGCGTGCTTTTGCTGATAAAGGTCAGCATCCCAGGAACGATTTGGCGATTCCATACATATCTCAAAATTGAGTGTTTAGGGTAATGTAGGCAGTTCCACCACCGAGCTGCCATATATACGGTGGCGAGCCGGTTTAAAATCAGTGGCTTTTGCTTTGTAAATGTTTTCAACGAACAGCTGCGGGTTTCGATCGATGAGTGGAAACCAGCTGCTTTGCACCTGAATCATGATCCGATGTCCTTTTTTAAAGGTGTGCAGTACATCCTGGAGCGGAATCGTCACCTCCGTTACCTGATTCGGTATAAAGGGCGCGGGTTTTTCAAAACTATGGCGAAACCGTCCCCGTAGCACATCGGCTCTGATCAGTTGCTGGTAATTGGCCAACTTAATTTTGGGATTAGGCAGGTAGGGATGATTCGGCTCGTCGGGCGGGTACACGTCAATCAGCTTAACCACCCAATCGGCATCGGTGCCCGTCGTACTGACCTTCAGCCGAATCGAGATTTCCCCGCCAACCGTCAGATTTCTGGTAAGGAAACCAGTTTGAAATGTGAGTACGTCAGCCCGTTTACCGGCAAACCGTTGATCCGCCGACATGTAGCTGAAAAGCGCACTAAAATCAGGCTCGGCGGTTAGGGTTGCTTCGCCGTAAGGAACAGGGTGAGCGGGGTTACTGGTGTACTCCCTAAAACCAGTCGGTTTAGTCAGCTCTTCAGATAGCTGACCAGTCGGCGTCAAGTAAAAACGTAAGGGCTTTTTGTCGGCTGCGGGCCAGCCCGAAAACGTCCGCCAGACCTTCAAGCCGGTATCGAACAGGCAGGTATTAGGCAGTCCGGTTTTTCCGTCGCCAGCGCCTTTCAGGTAATGCTGAAAGAAAGGCGCTTCCAAAGATCGTTGGTAATACGTTGCCAAACTGTCGCCAAAATACAGATCGTTGTGCAGCGTATGGCCGGTTTCCTCCGACCAGCCCCGATGGCCGAACGGTCCCATCACCAGCATTGGACGCGATGCCGGGCTATGCTGCACAAGCGTTTTGTAGATACTCAATGGCCCATACAGGTCTTCGGCATCGAACCACCCGCCAACGATCAACATGGCGGGCCGAATCTTTTTCAGGTGGGGCAGAACGTTTCGCTCCTGCCAGAAGGCATCATAATTGGGATGCGCTACCGTTTGCTGCCAGAATGCGTTTTGGGCCAGATAGGATTGAGCGTTAGTCAGAGGTCCCAACTGCTGATGCCATTTAAACTCGGTCTGGTCTCCCGTTTGTATCCAGTCCTTGAGGAACCAGGGTTTTGTCGTTGGCCCGTCTGGCCGGTCACCAAACAGCGGGTACGCCAGCAGAGCCAGTTGGGTAAAGGCGCCGTTGTGATGCATGTCTTCCCGAAAAAAGTCGGCGACAGGTGCCTGGGGTGATGCTGCCTTCAACGCCGGATGCGCATTGATCGAACCGGCTATCGCATAAAAACCGGCATAACTCATACCCCAAAGCCCCACCCGGCCATTGTGATTGGGCACATGACTGAGCAGCCACTCAATCGTATCGTAGGTATCCGTGCTTTCGTCAATAGCGAGAGAGGAAGACTGCTTCAGTTGGTCGCTGACAACGGGTGTCATGCTGGTCCAACGGCCTTCCGAGGCCCAGCGTCCCCGAACGTCCTGGTAGACAAAGATATAGCCCTCATTCTGCAACGCGGGCGAAGGGCCGATGACTGTTTTATACTGATCAGGTCCGTAGGGAGTAACCCCAAAACAAGTCCGTTCCAATAGAAAAGGATAGGTCTTGTTTGGAGAGGCATCGCGAGGTACATACACCGCTGTGTAGAGCAGAACCCCATCCCGCATGGGAATTTTATACTCCATTTTTTGATACTGCTCACGCACCGGCTCAACGGCGTGTGCAGGCAACCATATCCAGGTGGCCAAAAACAGGCTACATACTACACGTAAAATCGTCTTCCGGGATACGTTTTTCATACGGCTAGTTGCTGGTGAATGAGCTGGCCAATGGTTTGCAGTCCCCAGGCAACGCGGTCGTCGAAGGGCAGGCCGTAACTGAGCCGCATGCAGTTGGCGTATTGGGGTTGAAGGCTGAATAAACTCCCCGGCATAATACTGATTTTATACGGCGCCAATTGGTCGGCCAGTTCGAGTGTATTCACCCGGGCATCTGCTTCAACCCATAACGTGAATCCACCCTGCGGCTCGCTGATGCGCGTGCCTGTCGGGAAATGTGCACGGATCGTCTGCTGGTAGCGTTGACAATTAGTTTTCAGCCGCTGCCGTAACCGACGCAGGTGTAATTCATATCGGTCGTTGGCCAGGAAATTAGCCACAGCCTGCTGGGTGATACCCGGCGAAAAACCAGCTTGATACCGTTTTATCTGAAGCAGGGCCGCATAATAGCGTCCGGGAGCCACCCACCCTACCCGGTAGCCTGGGGCCAGGGTTTTACTGACAGACCCACACCAGAGTACCAGCCCCTGCCGGTCGAATGCCTTACAGGGTAGCGGGCGGTCAGGGGCAAAATGCAAATCCCCATACAGATCGTCTTCAATGAGCGGGGTCTGGTACGTTTCCATGAGCTGCATCAGTCGTTGTTTGTGGGAAATTGGCATGCAGCTTCCCAATGGATTGCTGAAGTTGGGTACCATCAAACAGACTTGTACATTTCCGGATTGCAAATGACTTTCCAGCACATCCAGATCAACACCCGTCAGTGGGTGGGTCGGCAGTTCGAGAACATGCAGTCCCAGCGAGAGAATAGTCTGAAGAATACCGAAATAAACGGGGCTTTCGACGGCAATGGTATCGCCGGGCTGAGCGACCGTTTTCAGGCATAGGGTAAGTGCAGCTGTGCAGCCCTCTGTGGTTATAATCTCTTCATCGGTGAGCTGACTGCCCCAGAATAAGGCATACCGGGCAATCTGGCGACGTAACTCCGCATTTCCAGCCATCTGTTCGTACTCTATCCCCCCATGTGGGAGTTCTCGCTGCGCCTGCTGGAGCGCCTTCGTCAATTTAGCGACGGGCAGTAAGGCAGGAGAAGGCACACTCAGGGAAAACGGGAGCCAGTCTGGTTCCCGTTGCTGTCGCATCAGCCTTAACAAGATAGGCTCCTGATCGGCCTGGGATGTCTGACGAGCTGTTCCCTGGGGCGTTGACCGGCGCGGAACGATCCCCATCCGCTCAACTAAGCTGCGAACGTAGTAGCCCGACTGGGGACGCGCTTCAACTAAGCCTTCAGCCTCCAGGCAGTAGTAAGCCTGTTGCACCGTGTTGATACTAACGCCAAGTTCCTGGCTGAGCAGGCGCACCGAAGGCAGTTTATCGCCCTCGCTCAGCACGCCAGCGCGCAGTTTGTCGCCCAATTGCCGGACGATCTGCTGATACTTGGGAATCGATTGGGACTTTTGCATAGCCGTCTTTGCATTCGTCTTTTTTGAGCAAATGTAGGACTCACAACTGTATCCAATACCATACAGATTTCGATAAATCAGGGCATACAGTTTGAGCCCTCAAGGCAACAGCTTAACCAGTAATCTGTACGGTCCAGGAATGCCTGAAGTGTATCTGTTTTCATACAATTCCGTGGCCTTCTTTTGCCTCATGCAATACGAAACGACTACTCTTCATGCTATTTCCCGGCTCCGGGCCGATACCCCCGGCTGTTACGAGACACTTTTTTTGAACAATGCCGGGGCCTCGCTCATGCCTCAGCCCGTCGTGGCAGCGATGCAGGAATATCTTCAGCAGGAAACTCAATTGGGTGGGTACGAAGTCGAACGGTTGATGAAGGACCAGATCGAAAGTTTTTACGAAGAAACGGCTCGGTTTCTGAATACCAAGCCAGGTAACATCGCTTATGCTTACAGTGCCACCGATGCTACGATTCAGGCGCTGTCGGCCATTCGATTCCGGCCGGGCGATACCATTCTGACAACCACAAACGATTACATCTCCAACCAGCTGATGTTTCTGTCCATGCAGCAACGGTTAGGCATCCGGCTGCTGCGGCTCAATGATCTACCCAACGGCGATCCGGACCTAACGCATGCGGAGGAATTGATTCGGGCACACCGGCCAGTGTTGATAGCGATGACCCATATACCCACGAACTCGGGGTTGGTATTACCGGCTGAGGAGATGGGTAAACTCTGTCGTAAATATGGGATCTGGTATCTGCTCGATGCCGCTCAGTCGGTGGGGCAGTTGCCGATTGATGTTACCCGTATTCAGGCTGACTTTCTGGTAGCCACGGGACGAAAGTTTCTGCGTGGGCCACGAAATACCGGGTTTCTGTATGTCTCCGACCGCGTGCTCGAAGCCGGGCTGGCTCCCCTGTTTATCGACCGGCGGGCGGCCGCCTGGACAGGGCCAGATACCTATTCCTTGCTGCCGGGTGCCCGCCAATTTGAGCCCCAGGAGATTTCGTTGCTCACTGTAGGCCTGGCCGAAGCCATTCGTTACGTCAATAAGATAGGCATGGAGGCCATCGTTCAACAGAATCAACTACTCATGCACCGACTCCGAACGGGTTTAGCGAAGCTTGACGGTTTAGCCCTGCTTGACGAAGGATCTCGATTAAGCAATATCCTGACATTTCATACGCCCCGTGAACCCCTGTCCGCGCTGGAAGCGTCCCTCCGACGTGAACGAGTGATTTTTACGGTGCAATATTCAGGTGGTGCCCTCATTGACTTTCGGCGGAAAGGGGTAGATTGGCTAGTTCGACTTTCTCCGCATTATTTTAATACCCTGGACGAAATGGATGAAGTAGTTGATGTCATAGCCCGTTTTCTACGATGAACCTCCTCTACTTTTATGAAATAGCGTTTTTTATCAGCAAAAACTACTTTATCCCATGCAGGACAATTATTTACCCAGTGTGATCAGTCAATTTGAGTATTACAAATGGTTAGGCGAAAAAACACTGGCTCAACTTCCCGACGAAGCGCTTTTCTGGCAGTACAACGAAGAAAGTAACAGCATCGCAATGCTGGTAAAGCACCTTTGGGGCAATATGCTGAGTCGCTGGACGGATTTCCTCACGACGGACGGTGAGAAAGATTGGCGCGACCGGGAAGGTGAGTTTACTAATGACATTCAGTCGCGGGATGAATTATTTCAGAAATGGAACGAAGGCTGGCATGTTCTTTTAGGGACACTCAAATCGCTTCGAGAAGACGATTTAACCCGGACAATTTACATCAGAAACCAGGGTCATACGGTTACCGAGGCCATTAACCGTCAATTAGCTCATTACCCATACCACATCGGCCAGCTAGTTTTTCTGGGCAAAATGCTGGCCGAAAACTGGGCATCGCTTTCGATTCCAAGGGGAAAATCCAGCGAGTACAACGCCGAGAAATTCGCCCAGCCTAAACATAAAGAACATTTTACCGATGCGTACTTGAAACCTGCCCAATCGGCAGTCGACGAATCAGAAACAAACCAAACGTTATGAACCAGGAACAAGCCCATAAATTTGCTGATCAATGGATTAGTGCATTTAATAGCCATGATCTTCACACTATTCTGGAGCATTATGCTGATGAGCTGGCCTTTTATTCGCCTTTTATTCCTCTCTTGAAGTTTAATGAGTCCGGTTGTATTACCAGCAAAGACGACCTGGAACGCTATTTTCAGCTTGGCTTAGGGACTTATCCCAATCTCCATTTCATCCTGCACAACGTTTTTGTAGGTGTCGACACGCTGGCTATCTACTACACGTCCGTAAATGATCGACTGGCTTGCGAAGTCTTTCGGCTGAATGAGCAGCACAAAGCGGTAACCGTATTTTGTCACTATGCTATGGCAGAACCCCTCCCCAAAAAAGCATAGCCCGATTAAACTGCTTCATCGAAAACTCCGCTTATGATGAAAGCAGATCCAGAATAATGAGTTTCGGGACTGCTACGCATGCACCAGCGAGGTCAAAATCTCCCCGCTAGTAGCGGTTAAGCAAGCTGGAGTTGTTAAAGTAATCCAGGTTATTGACGAATTATGGGTTGTCCTATCATTCTGTAGGACAACCCTTGTTTTTATCTTACAGAATATTTTACTTAACAAGTAAGCGATTCTGGAACAGAATTGGCTTTGAACCCACCACTCAGATTACGGGAATAGATCATTCACATTTCACTTCCTTATTTATGAAACTACTTTATTCAATACTAGTCATCTTTCTGTTGACCGGACCGTTAGCTAAGGCTCAGGTCACGGGGTATGCGCTTGACGAAGATCCCGTTTTTACAGCTACCATTGCTGCACATCTTCATTATCCTGTAACAGCCATCAGGGGAAGTGTTTATGGTAGATTTTATGTAAAATTCGCCATCGACTCGATAGGCAGCCTCCAAAATATAGCTGTTTTGTACCCACAGATAAGTCCTAAGATTGCAAAAAGCCTTGGCTTCGAGTATGAATTAATCAACAGTTTGAAGCAAATCCCCCGGTTAACTTCTCGTTACAAAGGGAGTTATATATTGCCGGTCGCCTTCGTATATATAAATTACAGTGAGGACAGTAAGCCACGAGTACCCACGAATACCTTACCCGAAAAGTATATCGACAACAGCCTTATTTTAAACGAAGTGCGAGTCGTAGGCAGTAGTGATATGTATAGAAGTGTAAGGCCACTGAGTGGAAAAGCACCTGAAAGCAGGCAAATAGTTTTGTATTAGAAACCTAAGTTATGGCACTTGCTCAAAGTGCCATCAAACATACTGGTGCTTATACAACGCCAATATGTTTGAAAGCAGCGAATCTATTAGTGGCCTTACACTTAGCGATGATCTTTGTTTATCAACCATTTCCAACCCTTGTACAAAGCAGAAATTACTTACCTAGCTGCCGAATTCATAACTCTGTTGACCTTTGCAAAAACCATCGTGATTAGCCTGATTAGTTTATCCAGTCAGTGACGCAGAAAACTGATATAACAGCACAAGCTTCTACAAAGCCGACTGCTTTAGGGTTACAGCTAAATTATTGTATTGTAAAAAACCTTGCCATTTTCCTTTTAAAGTGTACCGTTGACCGGTTGTTTTATTCTCTAATAGGCATTCAAAAGAACTGAGAAGATAATAGGCTTCAATCTGACGGATGATATCAATTTTTGATTTCGGAGGAATAATAATAGTTGATGTAGCGCCCCGATTAGGCGCGTACGGCTTTTGTTGTTGAACAGAACTTAAAGGATAAGTTTCGATGGATTGAATAAGCGAGCTACCACCGTACCACTCCTGAGGAACATGCACCTCCAATTTATTCAAGTCAAGCTCTTTTGGCAGTTGGATTGCAGGATCTATAGTGAACCGAGACGTTTTAACCAGTTCACTAAGATCTTCTGTTACCTGTTGAGTTATCGAAGTGCTCCCCGGATTTTGTAGACTCGTTCCCTTCAGCTGTAGAATTGTGGTGTCAGCTCGATCACCCGTATCAAAAAAATACCGAATGTCTTTAAGTTGGTAATTAGTTGGCAGAATGGCATGCGGCTCCGCAGATTCAGGCTTGGAGCAAGAACTGACGATGAGCGTAGTAATCGTTAAAATGAACGTCGCGCAAAGAAATTTGCGTTTTCCAATAAGTTGAGTATTCATGTTTATTCGTCGAGTTTAATGCATTCATTTTTGTGGTACAGATGGAAGTATTACTCCGTTACAGTCACTTCATCAGTTTTCTAATTATCTACTTTATGTGTCCGTACCACGATCAATATAAATCATAAGTTAGGTTGCATTTTAATGCGAAACTTGCCCTTAATTCTCTTGTCATCCCGCATCCACCTATCAAAAGAGCCTTCTATCCAGATTAAAGGATAGAGTAATTGAGCATTCGTCAGGTTATTGTAATAGACCCTGCTAATTGTAAACGATCGAGTCTTATTTTCTTGCTCAATTAAGGTTGAGTTACCCAATCCATTACCATCATCTGCCCATTTTATGGTTTTGATCACAGCCCCTCTGCTCCCGGTTAAATGATAGCATGAATCCTGATATAAGAAGTCGTACGATCCTGATTTTAACAGATTAGTGGAGTTGCTTTGGTTGAATAACCACTCCTGCCGGGTAAAGCAAAGCATGATAGTCCACTGGGTATTAGTAAGTGAATCCAAAAGACTCTCACCCAAGCCGGCTACTGCTATTCCCATTTGAGAAGTCACTGTATCACTTGAAAAGTTAGCAAACGTAGCACCGAGTGATTTAACACCATTCTGATTCTCAATGAAGTCGAAACGTTTCCTATCCTATTCAACCGAAATAAACCACACTCCCTCTGCTGGTTCTACGAATTCAGCTTCGATTGGGTTAATCGATTCATGACAACCAACCAGCAGGAGAGCCATAAACAGAAGTACGTTTCTCGTCGAATTCAATTAATTATTTGCACGTAAATAGGGTAAATACTGTGGTTTAATACACCTAAGTACTACTCTTTTACAGTCACTTGAACAATTTTAAAATTGTCTATTTTTTGCACTACGCCCTGTTTTGTCTGCGACTCGACATCCTCAAACTGAATCAGGAATCGGTCCCCTGCTTTAGCCTGCTTAAATAGACGGGCTATTGATTCCTGCCCCGGCCAATTCATATAGCTAACACGTCTTGTGTCTCGTATTAAATTGAACGTAGCCTTATTGATCACTACAGTGGGGTTTAGCTGCGGATACTGTTGCTGGCTGGCTTGAGTTAGCCGGCCCCTCAACTGGAGCACTTTGGTATGGACCGGAATGCCCTGGCCGAGATCAAGGGGCTTGCCATCCGCGATCATCGTTACATCATAGTTGGGCTTTTGAGCCACGCAAGACAGTGAAGCTGCCAGACTGAATATCGCAATCTGCGAAAGAGAAAAGAGTGTAAAACGCATGAGATAGGCGGATTAAGTAGAACCTATCCACGAAACGAAAACACAGACTGTTTCTATGCAGCCTGCCAATTGACTAAACTATAAATTTAGTTAACGGTTGAAAAAGGGAATATTCTACATCAACCAGGTGCTATATGTCCCTTTGATGCCATACTATTTGAGAAGGCCTCCCCTATTCTTTGTACACGAAAACGGTGAAATCGTCCGGCCAATAGCCAGTCTGAAGTTGAACCTTTTTTGACAGAGTCCGACAGAAGTGGAGTATGTCATCAGGTTGGTAAGCCCTCAGCAGCGTGTTAAACTCGACCCCTCCACTTAACAGGTTAAATCCTAAGGCAATACGACATTTGGAAAACAAGGCCTCAATAGCGTTGTAGATAAAATCTTCATCACTATAGCCATAATTAAGTGAGCCGCTAACCAACACAAAATCGGTTTCGGGTATGGCTGTATCTAGAAAGTCCCCTTGTAAGAGTATGACATTGTTCTCTTGTTTGTATCGCTTGGCAGCTATTTGAAGCAGTTCCGGTATCTGCTCACAGCCATAATAAGTTATCGAAGAAAACCTTTTCTTTAAAAATGGGAAAAAATCTGCATGCCCACATCCGGCATCCAGCACGGAGTGTCCGCTAAGATCCCCTATCTGACTTAACTTGTCGAAGCGAATCGTTTGCCCTTCTATTTTCTGCCACCCTAGTGCCCGGGTTGTACCGGCACCATGCCGTTCGATCAATGTTTGATGAAAGCGGAATATACTAGTCGTACCGAACAACTTCTCAGGCCCTTTATTCATATTGGATTCCATTTTATTCTACAGATGTATCGCCAAATACGGCTTTCTGATGCCGGGCGCTTGAAGGGTATGGTCCAGCAAGGGGTAGCGTACGTTTACTAGTGTGGTAAGCGGGTAAGCGTTAACTGATCAGACGCCCTTTGCGGCCCCCTTCCCTTAATTAGTCGACAACCTGAACAGAATGACCGAAGGCTAAAAACCCTGACGACCCCATGTAAGAAACAACGTATTTATGTATCAATCCTGTTACATAATTCGACTCAGGTTACGACTAAGTCCATATGATGCGATAGGCTTCGAATTTAACGTAATAACTTTCTTTTCACCTTAACAAACCACGCACATGGTACCACAACAAAGAAACTGGCTAGTCAACAAGTACGGGCTGGTACTCGTGATCAGCTCACTCCTGTCAGGACTACCCATAGCCTGTAGCCAGCGTAGTCAAACCACACAATCAGGTCAATCAACGAATCAGTCCGTAAACCAGGCGGCCAATCAGCCGGTTTTTGAGGAGGAGGAGATTTTTACTGTTTGCGAAATCCCTCCCAGTTTCCCGGGGGGAAGCGCCGAGCTTGGCAATTACTTACGGCAGAATTTACGCTATCCGGAGGCCGCCAGTAAAGCGAAGGTTGACGGCAAAGTGTTCGTCTCGTTTATCGTGACCAATCGGGGTCTTATTAAAGACGTTAACGTGTTGAAAGGCCTTGGCTACGGTATCAATGAGGAAGCCGTTCGGCTGGTTCAGACCATGCCCGACTGGAAACCTGGCCGGCAATCCGGACGATTCGTCAATGTGAAGTATAACCTGGTTATTCCTTTTGATTTGGCTAGCCAAAAATAGCGATGACCGCCTGACAATTAACCGAGTAGGCTACTATTTATCATTCATTAGTACTCAACGGAATACCTATTTTATACAATAAACACCAGCCCGGCCAGCGATGACTATCTCGTTGACCGGGCTGGTAAAAATCAAAAGCAGCAATTAAATTAGTTGCGTTGCAGAATCACCAATAAGGTCGCTTAAGCAGGAGTAATATTATTATTCAGCCGAAAAAAATTGTCAGGGTCGTATTTGGTCTTCAAGGCGATAAGTCGTTCGTAATTTGGCCCATAAGCCGCCTTAACCCGCGTGGCTTCATCTTCGCCCCCCAAATGGTTAACATAAACGCCCTTGGTGTAGGACTCTACCTGACTCCAGAACGTCCGAACCCAATCTGTGTGCATCTGGTTTTCCGCCGGATCTGTCCATTGCCCGACGATATCAAAATCCCATTGGTCCTCCCGTAATCCAAAAGCTGTTCTGGCGGGGTCAATGCGGGCAGCAACGCCTTTGATATGAAGAAACAGAATAAACGAAAAGGGTGACGTTTGTTTAGCTGCCTGATCAATTACGACATTGATGAACCCGTCTTCAATGTCCGGCAAATTCCCCGACTTCCAGTAACGATGCATACCGTGCGGTGTGGCAGCATCAAAAATGGTTTGATTTTGTAAATAGGGCACCTCGCTAATTAAATCGGCCAGTGGAGTGCCAAAATTCCGTAAAGGCCTGAGGTACTGCTCGCCTTCGGCAAGCGGCCCAAACCACCCGGCCAGCAGCGCGACCACAGGCAGCCCATCGGGGGTGTTCATCAACACGGCAAAGACCATCAATTCATCGGGGGTGCTACGGGCAAAGGTGCGATAGAAACGGAGTACCGCTTTGGCCTGATCCATTGGATATAGGACCATACCAGCCAATATCATTGGCCCAACGGGATGGAGCTGGTAGGTAAACTTAGTTACGATTCCAAAGTTACCACCCCCACCCCGAACAGCCCAGAACAGGTCTTCGTTTTCGGTTTCGCTGGCCGTCAACAATTCCCCATTAGCCGTTACAATGTCAACCGAGAGCAGGTTATCGCAGGCGAGTCCGTGTTTGCCCATCAGCCAGCCCAAACCACCGCCCAGTGTCAGACCCGCAATACCCGTGTGCGACACGGTACCACCTGTGGTGGCCAGTCCAAATTGTTGAGTAGCCTGATCCAGTTCACTCCAGAGAACACCCGCTTCGGCAAGGGCGGTTCGATTATCGGCATTGACGTCAATACCTTTCATGAGCGAAAGGTCGATCATAAGGCCATCAGCGCACACGGCGTTTCCAGCTACGTTATGCCCACCCCCGCGCACCGACACCAGCAGATTGTGTCGCCTGGCGAATTTGACTGCGCTGCTCACATCGGCACTGCTCATACAGCGGGCTATCAGGGCAGGGTGACGGTTAATCATACCATTCCACACAGCACGGGCCTGATCGTAGCCGTCATCATCCGGACTAAGCAGCACGCCACTAAAGGTTGCCGAAAGGCTGTCAACCGCTTCAGGGGTCATCCATTCGGGAGGTAGATTCTGTATCATTGCGGTAAAAGGTTAGTGGAATAGAGGGCGTTAATTGATCCTAGTTCCAATTATCTGTTAGAGTGCAGGCGTAGAAACGACACTTACTAACTTCCAGGTGCCGCTTACTTTTTCTAAGTAGCGGGCATCATGTGTCTGGCGCTTTTTAGTACCCGTCTGTATATCGGTTATGTATGAAACCCAGGCCGAAGTTCCGTTGACGTGAAGGAGGTAGTCGTGGGTTTTGTACACATTATTATCGGCAGGCAGTCGACTGATCACGGCTTTCACGGATTTACTGATCGCGTCGTACCCCCGAACATATCCCATTCCTTTTTCGGTGTAGTAGTGAGATGCGTAGGGCACATTAGCCCAATACGACATGGTTTTGTTCGCATTTCGCTGATGAAAGGCGGTTGTTTCTGCCGCAATCACGTTTTTAATAGCAGTCTCGTCGGCAGATTGAGCGAATCCGACCGCGCTAAAAAACAATTGGGCCAGTATGAAGAGGGTGGTTTTCATGATAAACAGGTTAGAGGTTCGTGCGCTATGGCACCCAAAGCTACTGCCTGTCAGCAGGTTACGCCATCCCCAATTTGGGTAGTTTTTAGAGAGGAATCTGAATATCCACGGTTGTTCCCCTCCCGGGTTTTGAGCAAACGACCACCTTAAAGCGACCCTCAGCGCCACGTTTGTGAAAGTTTTTCAACCCGTTCCCATCCCCATTCGGCATTGAACTATACCCGATACCATTATCCATGACTTGAATGTGCAGCTCGTCCGAACTCCGGGAAATAGATACACCTACGTGGGTAGCCTGAGCGTGCTTAACGATATTGTGGAGGGCTTCCTTATAGACAAAATAAATATGCCGCCGTTGCTCCATGGAGAACACCGGCAAGGCATTCGGAAGCAGCTTCGCTTCGAACGCAACATCGACATCCTGATGAGCCAGTAGCTGAAAGGCCACGGCCCGCATCCGTTCGAGGAGCTTCTCGGGGGCATCGTTGTCGGAGTTCAAGGCCCAGATCGTGTCCCGTATGGTATGAATAGTCTCTTCCGAGTCGGCTTTTATCTGGGCCAGAATGGGGGTAATGTCAGGTTGCTGGCCGTTGACTTTTTTTTGTACCAGTTTAGTGGAGATGGCGATAGCGGTGAGCGTAGCGCCAACTTCATCATGAAGATCACGGGCAATCTCGTCGCGTATTTGAAGAAGTTTGTTTTTCTGATTGAGGTTTTCCTGAAGCTGGTCGATGAATAGTTGCTGGGTCTGGGCTTGCTGTCGGCGGTGTTCATTGGCCCGATCACCCAGTATATAACCCAGAATAATAATTTCAATAAGGGTGCCCGGTACAAATAGATTATTATAGGGAACGTAGGGCAGCCACTCCATACTGTACAGAGCAAACATGCTTATAATCATGGATACCAGACTGGTCAGGAATGCAATTGCATACAGAAATATATTTCGGGATTTTTTCAGGCTTACGTAGATCAGGCTAATCAACAATAGAAACAAGACTATCTGAATGAAGCCACCCCAATCAATGCCAAGCCAGTAGAAAAGAGAGTAAAGCAACGAAAAATAGGTGCCGGTAACCGTAGTTACAATCATGGAAATAGGCCAGTCGATCCAATACAGGGCATTTATGCAAATGATTGCCCTGTAAAGTACTTTAGAGTAATGGCGCAGATTCAAAAACTGAATATGGAAAAGTGACCAGCATGATAAATAAATAAAAGCGGCCGGGATGTATTGTCGCCAAAATGAATAGTCTAAGTACCCACTCAAGAAGCCATAAAAGTCGATATAGAACACAATAAAACTGCCCATCAACAGCGTGTACCAACCTAGTAACGGGTCCCGAAGTCGAATAAAAAAGACCAGTGCAAACAGAAACACAATTAAGAATGCCCCCAGTGCCAGATTCTGCCAGCGACTTGTTTGCTGTTTGTAAACAAATGCCTGACTTAAATCGCCGATATGCAGATAATCACCACAGGAATCGACAGTTAGTAGTTTCATATAGATCCTTCCAGGGTCCAGACCTAATGAAATGACGGGTGGATTAACGGCGATCTGTTGCCTGAACAATGACAAATCGTATCCACCCTGAATGTGAATTTGTTTTTGATTGGTATCCCGAATGAACACATCCAGTTGCTTGTATCGGCGGTAAGAAGAAATCAGGAATAGATTCCTGTTCGTTCGGTTGTTAATATCAAACCGTAGCCACACGGTGCCCTGTCGGTAACCGAGCTGAACAACTTCTTTCCGCTTCATTGCCTGAAATGAGTCCAGTGGAAAATTGGAAACCTGCTCGTAGGTTAACGTGTGTGAGAGATCTTCCAGAAAATACACACAGGGCGCAACCGGATTTGCTTTTCGGGCATCGGTAATCGTCAGGACTGACTGCCCCAGAACTGGCACAACGAGAAACAGCAACAGGCAGCCCGCAAGGATACGTATGATTGACACGATGGTTGTGGATAATCCTACATAAATATGCTGTAATTCAATAGATTAACCAACTTTCAGGCACCTAAATGGACTGATCATCGTCAATGCTGCTTTCGCTAGCCCTACTTATGGCTGGTATCGCGCTCAGACGAGTTTCTGCTCAATGGCTTTCACTACGGCCTCCGGCGCGGAGTTGACATGAAGTTTTTCGTAGATGTGCTTGATGTGATAATGCACCGTATGGAAACTAATGGAGCAGGCATCGGCAATCATTTTGTAGCTCATGCCCCGTACCATACAAGTGAGCACATCACGCTCACGTTCAGTTAATTCTACGTAGGTAGGCTGATTTTTTACAAACTGATGCTGAAACATCCGTAATGCTTTAGCGGCAATGGTAGGCGACATATGTGCTCCGCCATTATAAACATCCTCAATGGCCTGGAGCACATCGTCCGGATCGGGACTTTTGAGAACGTAGCCCGACGCCCCTCCGCAGAGTGCAGAGAAGATCCGATGTTCATCCTCAAATACGGTATGAATCAGTACTTTGGTTTCAGGATAGGCGGCCATGATGTGCTGCATAGCTTCGATCCCCGATAGCCCCGGCATCTGAATATCCATGAGCACCACATCGGGTCGATGTTTGCGAATTTTGACAACGGCTTCGTTAGCATCCCCATAGGCCCCGGCCAGAAACACCTCATCGATACTGGCGAAGTAGCCCGATAAACTCTTTCGCAGGCTTTTGTTATCCTCAAAAAGTACGATGGTAATCATAATGGGCCAGGGTGATATTCCAAAGCTACGCACTGATTAGCAAAGATTTACTCCCCAATATGGGTAGTTAAGCGTCCATAAGTGAACAGAAAGCTGTCCGATTCTGGACAAATAGTCGGATCGGTATAGAATAATTTATTAGCTGTGAATCACTTACGTTTACGGTATACTTTTTGGAGTTTATCAAACAGGTTTTATCCTGTATTGACCTGAACCTCAACGCGCATGATTCGGAACTACATCAAAATCGCCTGGCGCAGCAGCCAACAGCAACCCCTGCAAACGGGAATGAGTCTGGGCGGACTGGCCCTGGCTATTGCGGCCTTCCTGCTGATCATGCTTTGGGTGCAAAATGAGTGGCGGTTCGACACCTATCATCCAGCCGCCGACCGAATCTATCTGATCACGAATCAATACCAATCGAATAGTAATCAGTCCATCAAGGCAGAAAATAGCCCATATCCGCTGGCAGCTGCCCTGTCCAGCCAACTGCCCCAGGTTGAGCTTGTCGCTCAGATGGCCCGATCATTCCGAAATGAAATCGTTCTACAGGTTGGTCAAAATTACTTTATCCAGGAATATGTCGCCTATGTCGATCAACACTGGTTCGAGATGTTCAGGTATCAGTTGGTAGAAGGAAGCTGGCAGTCCTTTCTGGCCCACCCTTTCAGCCTTATACTGACCCGGTCTAAAGCTCGCCAGCTATTCGGCAATAGCAGCGGCACCGGTCGCCGGGTACGAATCGGCACTACCGACTACATCGTGCGGGCCATTGTTCAGGACAACCCCGTAAATTCCAGTTTTCAGATTGACGTCCTCATTCCATTCTCAGCCAAACTGCAGACCCCTAATCAGCGAGCAGAAGCGAGTACCTGGCTATATCCATCCCACAAAACATTTATTCGACTCGCGCCTTCGGCTAATCCGGCAAAGGTTACCATGGATATAGCCAGGCTCTACGCTACGAACCGAACAAACAACGACCTAACGCCCAGCCTTTTACCTCTAACCTCCCTCCACTTCCAGACCGACATTTCCGTTACGGCCTTCGACCATACCAACCCCACTACCACCCATACGTTTACACTGCTGGCTATTTTACTGTTGCTGGCCGCTGGTGTTAACTACATCAATCTGGCCATTGCAAAAACCACCCTGCGGACCAAAGAACTGGGTGTCCGCAAGATGATTGGTGCCAATCGATACCAACTGTTCAAGCAGCTCATGACGGAGTCAGTCCTGATGAGTGTGTTCGCCATGGCGTTGTCTGTTCTGCTAATCCAACTGAGTCTGCCCGCCTTCAATACGTTCACGGGTAAGGCCTTTACATTCGATTTTACCGCCTGGCCCATTGCTGTCTTACTGCTGGGCACCTGGCTAGTTACCCTGTTTTTGATCAGTATCTACCCTGCCCTATTGCTTTCAGCGATCACTCCTATAGAGTTACTCCGGGGTACAGGATTGTTTCAAATCAGGAACACTACCCTCCGTAAACTACTGATAATAAGTCGATTTAGCATTACTGTTATCATGATAATTGGGGTGATCGTTGTGTATCGTCAGGTAACTTTTCTTCAGCAGCAACATAACGACTACCAACGCAGCCAGCTCCTGACAATCCAGGTACCCGACGAGCATCTTCCCAGTACCAGTTTTGATCAGTTTCAGGCTAACCGGAGGCAATTATTTTCTCGTTTGGCTGATTTAAAGCAACGACTACTGGCTCTTCCCTCCATCAAACATGTGGTGCGTATGAACCAGGAGTCCATTGTCAATGGGGGCTACACAACTGCCGGGGGGGTTGACTGGGACGGTCGTGATTCAGCGTTTCAACCCCCGTACGTTTCCTACGGAGCCGATGTGGATCTGCAGGCCATTATGAAATTCAGGCTGGTACAGGGCCGGTGGTTCAATAAAGAGATTCAAACGGACCAGGCTAACACCATACTCAACGAAACCGCCGTTAAGCAATTCGGAATTAGCCAGCCCGTCGTGGGCAAACGGTTCAATAATGGCGTTATTATTGGGGTGGTGAAAGATTTCTACTACCAAAGGGCGCACGAACCGATTGGCCCTGTCGTTATTCGGGCCAATTTACCCAACGCAGCTGCCTTATTGATAGAAACACAGCCAGGACAGGCCGTTACGGGTCTTAAGCAGGCGCTGGCCTTATTCAAAACAACATTTCCACAATCGCCCCTTGTCTACGCGTTTGCTGATGATGAGTTCGAACAACTCTACCGGCAGGATCAAAAGGCGTTGCAGTTTATGGGACTTTTTTCGGCCCTGTGCATCCTGATTTCCTGCATGGGTCTGTTGGGTCTGTCGGCGTTATCTACCCAGCAGCGGACTAAAGAGATTGGCGTTCGCCGGGTGCTGGGGGCTTCGATGACAAGCCTGGTGGCCTTGCTCAGCCAGGATTTCCTAAGGTTGATCCTGGTATCTATTGGATTAGCCTTTCCTATTGCCTGGTATGCCATGAACTACTGGCTTAAGCACTTTGCGTATAAGATTACCATCGACTGGTGGATATTCGCTCTGGCGGGTGTACTGGCCCTGGCCATTGCGTTATTAACCATCGGCCTTCAAAGCCTAAAAGTTGCCCGAATGAACCCCGTTAAAAGTCTGCGGACCGAGTAATCAAAAAGCCAATTACTGAGGGCATCTATACAAAGCCTTTATAGCATGGTGTGCTGGATAATTTCTATACGGAGAACTTACCATAGGTACGCACACACTACCTGACTGAAACCAGGATGATCATGCCATCCGAAATTATGGTCTTCGAGTTACTAACAGCTTGTCGACTGCCTGACATAGAAATGGTGAGTGAGCAATAAAGCTTCACTCACCATTCACTATGGATTCGTGCTTAATTAATGCAGGTATATTTTGGGTTATTTCCGTCGACTTTCAAGGAAGTACTCGATACGGTCCATGGCTACGGTCAATTCATCGAGTGTTGGCAGACAAACGATTCGAAAATGATCATTTTGGCTGTAGTTAAACCCATTACCAGCCACAACCAGCACCTTCTGCTCAATGAGCAGGTTTAGGACAAAATCGTTATCGTCGATCAGGTCAAACTGAGTTAAGTCTATCTTCGGAAAAATGTACAAAGCTCCTTTGGGCTTTACGCAGGTAATCCCCGGAATAGCCGTCATGCGCTCATAGGCCATCATCATCTGCTTGTGCAGACGCCCTGTTGGCATGACTAAGTCATTAATGCTCTGGTAACCACCCAATGCCGTCTGAATAGCGAACTGTGTGGGTACGTTGGCGCACAGGCGCATACTGGCCAGTAATGTCAGCCCTTCGATGTACGACTTGGCCCGGTGCCTCGCCCCGCTTAAAATCATCCAGCCACCCCGAAAACCGGCCGCCCGGTAGTTTTTCGACAAGCCACCCATGGTGATACACAGCGTTTCGTGTATCATCTTGGAAATCGGGTAATGAATGGCTTCGTCGTAAAGTATTCGGTCGTAAATCTCATCGGAAAAGACAATGAGTTTATGTTTTTCGGCAATCCGGGCAATGCCTTCCAGTACCGATTTTTCGTACACGGCCCCCGTCGGATTGTTTGGATTTATGACAACGATGGCCCGCGTTCGAGGGGTTATTCTGCGCTCCAGATCATCCAGGTCGGGATTCCAGCCGACCGCTTCGTCGCAGTTATAGTGAACGGGTTTACCCCCACAGAAAGCCACAGAGGCCGTCCAGAGCGGGTAATCGGGCGAGGGTACCAGCACTTCGTCTCCTTCATTAAGCAGCGCCTGCATGGAAAGCATGATCAGTTCACTTACACCATTTCCAATGTAGATATCGTTAATGGCAATGCCCGGTAAACCAATGTTCTGGGTATAATGCATGACCGCCTTGCGGGCCGCAAACAGCCCACGCGAATCGGAATAGCCCTGTGCGTTGCGGATATTCAGAATAATATCATGAACAATTTCGTCGGGAGCGTCGAAGCCAAACGTGGCCGGATTGCCAATATTCAGACTGATTATTTTGTAACCCTGACTTTCAAGCTCAAGGGACTTTTCATAAATCGGCCCCCGAATATCGTATTTTAGGTGTGTAAGCCGATCACTTTTAAGTATTTCCATTCCAGGCATTTCCAATTGGAGTAATTCCATCACACAAAAGTACGGAAATGAAGCCGGTTTCGGTAGCGGGTGCTTAACCCTCCCCGACCGGCTCCAATTGCCCGTTCCGCTTCAACTGTCATCTACTTTTCGACTGGGCTAACACTACTTTCGGCGGTGTTGCTGACAAAGGCCACTCGTTTGCTGTCCGGCGACCACGAAGGGGTGTTGATTGTACCCTGACCGCCATAGATATACGCCAGCACTTTAGGTTGCCCGATCCCAGAAATAGGCAGCATTCGCAGATACACATGCTTATAAAATGGATGATCGTCCGGCTTAACTTCCTCTTTTAGAAAGGACAAAAAGATAATCCATTTGCCATCGGGGGAGATGTGAGGAAACCAATCATGGAATTCGCCATTGGTAATCGCTTCCTGTTCACTGCCGTCGGACTTCATGCGATAAATCTGCATGGTACCGGTGCGGCTGGAATTAAAATAGATATACTTTCCATCGGGCGTATATTCAGGACCGTCATCAAGGCCCTTCGCTTCGGTTAATCGTACTTCCGGACCACCGGCCGAGGGTACGCTGTAGATATCGTACTCATTATTGCGGGAGCCGGTGAAGACCAGCGTTTTCCGGTCCGGCGACCAGCCATGCAGGTAAGAAGGTCCTATAGGCGTTATCTGTTTGGGCGCTCCTCCCTTAATGGGCACGGTGAAAATAATAGAGCCTCCCAGTTCTTTTACGCCACTGCTTAGCCCCAGCATTTTACCGTCGAAAGAGAGTACGTGATCATTGTTATTATTCTTTACATCGCCTGTATTGAGCACAGTTGGTTTACCCTTTGCCAGATTAAAGGTATACATCAGTCCATCACTGTTATAGAGCAATGTCTTCCCATCGGGCGTCCAGTTGGGTGCCTGAATTGACTTAGGTACATTGTATATTACCTGCCGATTACCGGTTGTTACATCCAGAATTTCCAGATTACTGGCCAGGTATTCGCGGTAAGGCACCAGGCCGTCGTGAGCAGGAACACTGATCCGCACATCGCGGAAAACACCACGCTCAAGCACATCTTTGTTATGCGATCCCACAAACAAGCCGACGTATACCTCGTCTCCAAGTGGAAGGTCGGCGACCTGTTCCGTTACAAAAGGCTCACCAAATTTAGCCACCCGCATGGTATAGGTATTCCCTTTTCGTTCCAGTTGAATGACATCCGCGCCCGTTAGTTTGGACCGAATTTCTTCTGTATTGGCACCGGCCGTCCGTCTGAATTGCAGGGATGTAAGCCCATCGCCGTGTTCAACCGCGTTGATGTGGGCCGATTTTCCATCGAGGCTTGTCCTTACCATCCAGCCTACTTTCCGATGCGGATCAACGCCCTTCCCAACCAGAGCGGCTCGGGTATACAGGATGAAATCCCCTTTCATGCGTTTCCACATGAAATGAAACTCATCATGGTCAAACCACACATTATAACCTGAGCCAGAGAGCTCATATTCATGCGTTTTCGGGTTATAAGAGGCAGAGCCTGGTTTTAAAACTGCACCAATATCGCCATGACCGTCAAATACGCCCAGACTTTGGTTTTGTGCCATGGCCATCCCGCTGGTTAACAGGAATAGGCCATGTAGATAGAACAGGAAATTGATTTGTAGCTTTTTCATTAGGGAAAAATACCAGTTTATGCTTTGCTCAAATTGAGGTCTATTCCTGAAAGCCACACTTTACAAATTCTACCATTTAAAGTCATATTAAATATTGTTCATTTCTTAAGATAAACTTCAGGCTTAACTCCAGGCCACTAAACATATTACCTACCCACCTAAGAATTATTCCCTAAGTTGACAGTCATCAGCCACCAATGAATTGAAATAAAACGCTATTTACTGGCCTAGTGGAATATTGTTTTATAAATCTGAAGTTTTTGTCACCCACAGTAGCGTCCAATTACGTGTCAAAATGACCCCATAAGAATAATCTAATTTTCAACCGGCCTATTTTTGATACGACCACTCAATTACAGCTATTTACAATTATTAATAAAAAACAATTAGTCTTACATCTTTGACAACAAATATCCATTCTAGTTACCATATGACATGCAAAACACTTATTACCCACTATTTAACAATATTTATTTTGAGTAGTAATACATATTATTAAGCCACACACTTAAGTACATTTCTTAAAATAGTTAAAAATTCACTAGTATACATAATATACCATAAAGAATTAAACAGTCCGAAAAAAGTTAATATTTTCGTCAAATAATTTTATTATGGTAATTTTTTACTGAGAAAGATTTTAATTTTGCTGCAGTGTTAAACCAATCTCACTAAGGATTTATACTTAAATTGTATGAAGAATCACTACTATCTATGTAGGGGATCCATTTTACTATGGATTACCTTACTTTTGATGCACACGGCAGTTTTAGCCCAGGATCGCACGATTACCGGACGTATTACGTCTAAAGGTGACGGCAGCGCGCTTCCCGGCGTAAACGTCTCGATTAAAGGCACATCTCGGGGCGTTGTTAGTGATGCCAACGGTGGATACAGTATTGCTGCACCTGCCAGAACAACCCTTGTTTTTTCATTTATTGGATTTAAAGCACAGGAAGTAGTTGTTGGTAATCAGTCTGTAGTTAATGTCACCCTGTCGGAAGATATTTCCACGCTTAACGAAGTTGTTGTAACAGGTTATAGTGCCCAATCCAAGCGGGACATTACGGGGGCTGTATCGACGGTGAACACCAAAGAATTACTGTCTATTCCGGCAACCGATGTCGCGCAGCAATTGCAGGGTCGGGTAGCCGGCGTAACGGTAACGAATGATGCCACACCGGGCGGTTCAGCAACGGTGCGGATCCGTGGTTTTGGTACCATTGGCAACAACGACCCGCTCTACATCATTGACGGCGTGCCAACCCAGAATCTGGGCACCATCAACCAAAATGACATTGAGACCATTCAGGTGCTGAAAGATGCTTCTGCATCTTCTATTTACGGTTCCAGAGCGGCTAACGGGGTCGTTATCGTAACGACCAAAAAAGGTAAAGCAGGCGTATCACGGATTACGTTCGATGCTTATTACGGTTCGCAGCAATGGGCTAAAAAAGGCGAAGTATTGAATGCTACGGAACTGGGTCAGTATTTGTATCTGGCAGATGTTAACGCAGGCAAAACTCCTTCTCACGGCCAATATACCTATGGTGCAAATGGACAGGTAACTATTCCGGCCTATGTGTTCCCCAGCAAGGGAGCTGAGGGCACGGCCGCCGTCGACCCCAGCAAGTATTCGCTCACGCCAGATAACATCTATGCCATTACCCGCTCGGCCAATACGAACTGGTTTGACGAAGTTTCTCGGGTGGCTCCCATTCAAAACTATCAGCTCGGTGCAACAGGAGGCTCAGAAACCGGACGTTACGCGTTATCGGTAGGTTATTTCAACCAGCAGGGCACGGTTCGGGATATTGGTTACGACCGCTATTCCATTCGAGCTAACACGGAGTTCAATGTTAAAAAACGCATTCGCGTTGGTGAGAACCTGACAGCCGCTTACAGCAGCCGCAAAGGAGGTTTCAATAACAACGAAGAGCAGAATGCCGTATCGGGTTCGTACAAACACCATCCCCTGCTTCCAGTCTACGATATTGCCGGAAACTTTGCCGGTAGCCGCGGGCTCAATCTGGGAAATAACTCCAACCCGGTAGCTACCCTGTTCCGCGAGCGTGACAACCGCTATAACAGTCTTCGCGTGTTTGGTAATGCGTACGCCGAAGTTGACATCATCGAAGGATTGACGGCTCGTACCTCAATGGGCCTCGATGCCAATGGAGACCGCGCCAAGTATCTGGGACGGGCCAATCCGGAATACATCGAGGGTAGCTTCAACAATAGCCTGACCGATCAGAACCGCTATTTTTATCAGTGGGTATGGACCAACACGCTGAACTACTCGAAAACGTTTAAAAATGTCCATAAGGTAGATGCCTTCGTTGGTACGGAAGCCATCCGTCAGTATCAGGAGTTCTTCGGAGCCGCTCGTAGTGGTTACTTTACTGAACAGAAAGATATTCAAAGCTATCTTGATCTGGGCACACAGTCTTCGGCCAGTAACGAAGGGCGCATTGAGCAGGATTACTCCCTGTTCTCAGTCTTCGGTAAAGTGAACTATGCTTACAGCGATAAATACCTGTTCCAGGCCATTATTCGGCAGGATAAATCATCGCGTTTCCTGTCGGCCTCGAACAGTGCTTTGTTCCCGGCTATTTCGGCGGGCTGGCGTATTTCGCAGGAGAATTTCTTCAAGAACAACTTGGCCTTCGTAAGCGACATGAAACTGCGGGCCGGATGGGGTAAAACCGGTAACCAGGCCATTGGTGATTACAATGCTTACACCACCTATCGTTCCAATACATCCACGAATGGTTATCCAATTGATGGAAGTATGTCTACCGCCACCGCGGGTTTCAGCCCACAGCGTTTTGGTAACCCCAATGCAAAATGGGAAGCAACGGCTTCGACCAACTTTGGTTTCGACCTGGCCATGTTATCCAATAAGTTAGATGTAAGCTTCGATGTGTGGAGCCGGAAAACGACCGACATGCTCTTCACTTCACCCTTTACGTTTACTGCGGGCGACGCTGATATTCCGGCGTATAACGTTGGTAGCATGCAAAACCGGGGTGTCGACCTCGCCATTGGCTACAAAGACCGAAAAGGTGACTTCCGTTACGGAGCCAGCATCAACTTTGCCACGTACCGCAACAAAGTTCTGAAACTGGACGAAAGCGATAATACCCGATACTTCGGCTATGGCTCCCGTGTACCGGCCGTAACTCTGACACAGGCTGGTCTCCCTATTTCCTCGTTCTTTGGCTATCAGGTACTCGGCATCTTCCAGACGGCCGAAGAAGCAAAAGCCTGGGCTCCCTATGGTGATTACAACGCCGTGGGTAAATTTAAAATGGCCGATATCAACGGCGACGGTAAAATTGATGATGCTGACCGTACCGTTATCGGTAGCCCCCACCCTGATTTTACCTACGGTATCAACCTGAACCTTGGTTATAAAAACTTCGACCTGACCATTTTCGGAAACGGATCGCAGGGAAACAAAATTTATAACTACACCCGGTATTTCACGGATTTCAATACGTTCCAGGGTAACCGCTCCCGTCGGGCATTGTACGATTCCTGGTCAAAAACGAACCCGGGCGGTACAGTACCCATTCCGGATGCCAATGACCAGATCAGCAGCCGTCCTTCCTCCTACTTCATTGAGGATGGTTCGTATTTCCGGATTAAGAACGTTCAGTTGGGCTACACACTGCCTGCCGGTTTGCTTTCCAAGCTGGGCCTGAGCAGCTGCCAGGTTTACGTACAGAGCCAGAACCTGCTCACATTCACCAAATACCAGGGGCTTAATCCGGAGATTAGCATTTCGAATAACTCCAGCGGTGACAGAAACCGGAACCTTGGTTTCGACGGCGGTTACCTGCCTGCTTCCCGGACACTACTGTTTGGCCTAAGCGTTGGATTCTAAGCTACTCTTCACCTGACAACTTGTAAAAAATCATGCATACTTTTCATAAAAAGCTTCTACTATCTGCGTTTACGGTCACAGGCCTTATTGTGCTGGATGGTTGTAACGATTCTTTCTTGACCCGTCCTCCACAGGGTCAGTATAGCCCGGCATCGCTGTCAAACCTCAAAGGGATTGAGGGAATTCTGGTTGGTGCCTATGGCATGCTGGATGGCCAGGGAATTGGTGGTCAGGATGCCTGGAATAACGAAGTCCAGAACTGGGTATTCGGTGGTATTCCCTCCGATGACGCCTATAAAGGCACCGATGCGGGCGACCAGCCTGAGCAGTCCTTCATTGAACGGTACGACTTTCAGCCAACGAACAACCATATTCGCAACAAATGGCGCGGTTTGTACGAAGGTGTTGCCCGGACCAATAACGTACTCGATATCTTGCCCACGGTAAAGGACATCACCGATGCCCGTCGTAAACAGATTGAGGCAGAAGCTAAATTCCTTCGTGGTTATTTTCACTTCGAAGCCCGGAAGATATTCCGGTATGCGCCTTATATCGATGAGAAAGTCTACGACATAAGTGACCCGAATTCGACCAAAATCCCCAACGACAAAGAGATTTGGCCGAATATCGAAGCTGATTTCACCGCAGCGGCTGCCGTGCTTCCAGAATCTCAGGATCAACCCGGCCGGCCAACCAAATATGCAGCCTTGGCGCACCTGGGAAAGACGTATATGTACCAGGGCTTCGATATTTCAACAGGAGCGCCTAACACAGCCAAGCTTCAACAGGCGAAAACGGTATTCGATCAGATCGTAAACAGCGGCAAGTTCAAACTCATCGATAACTTCTCGCAAAACTTCGACTCCGATACCCGCAACAATGCTGAATCCATCTTTGAAGTTCAGTATGCCAAATCAGCTTCCGACGATGGAGCGGCAACGGCTGGGATGGGCTTGGCTCACCCCTATGCTTCGCCCTGGGGCTGCTGCGGATTTTACCAGCCTTCTCAGAACCTGGTGAACGCCTACAAAACCGATGCGAACGGCTTACCACTTCTGGACACGTTTAACGATGTTGACGTGAAGAACGACCAGGGTATCCCACTTGAAGCAGCTTATACGCCCGATGCAGGTCGGCTTGACCCTCGCCTTGACTGGACGGTTGGTCGCCGTGGCATCCTGTACAAGGATTTCAAAATCCATAACAGCGATTTCATCCGTGACCAGACGTATGCCGGTCCTTACTCACCTAAAAAGCACGTTGCCTCCAAGAAAAACACCTTGTTGGGTGTTGGCTGGACAAACCTTACCGGCAACAACTTCCGCCTGATTCGCTACGCTCACGTCCTGCTTTGGCTTGCCGAAGCTGAAGTCGAACTGGGTAATCTGGAAAGGGCCAGAGCACTTGTTAATCAAGTACGGACACGGGCAGCTAACCCAGCGGATTGGGTAAAAAAAGCCATACAGGGACCAACTCGCGATGCCTACACCGAAACCAGCGAACCAGCAGCCAATTACGTCATTAAAGGCTACACAGCTGCCTGGACAGACAAAGCAGTTGCCCGCAAAGCTGTCCGGCACGAGACCCGGCTTGAGTTTGCCATGGAAGGCCACCGCTTCTTCGACCTCGTTCGCTGGGGTGTTGCCGCCGATGTGCTAACGGCATACACCACAACGGAAGGCAACAAACGGACGTATTTGAAAGGAGCCCGGTTTGTTAAAGGGAAAAATGAGTATTTCCCAATCCCTCAGGAAGCCATCGACAATTCGTCGATCGCGGGTAAACCAACGCTTACTCAAAATCCTGCCTATAAATAAGCAGATTGTACATTGACTAACAAGAGGCCCGGCGTTCTGCCGGGCCTTTTTTGTGTGTTAATATAGTTGCCCGTTAACCGGATTAACGCATGCTCTACCCTATTTTTAATGCCTTTCATCCTGTAGTATATTCTACCAAAAAGCCCTTTTTAGTTAGATTGCGCACCTTAAACTCTATGTATAACCAAATTCCGCTCATGACTTTGCTTTCTCATTTACTTAGAAAACTGACCTTATTAAGCTTGTTCATTCCTGTTTTCAATTATGGACATGCTCAGTCAACTACACCTCAGAAAAAGTACATGTACCTGATCTACCACAAGCTATCGCCGGGTCTTACCATTCAGGATGCATTACCCGTAGAACGCGAATGGAAAAAGATAAACCAGGCTGCAGTCGATGAAGGTAAGCTGGAAGGCTGGTACATGACCGTCAAACAGTTTACATCGAACCCAAACCAAACCGAATATGACTATGTAACGCGAATCGTTACGCCCGAAATGGCTATTAAAGGAGCATCGCCCGAGGCAATGGCACGAATTTATGGCGATAGCGTTCAGATTAAAATGGCCGATTTACAAAAACGTGACCGGCAGACTGCCCCCGTAGTTAAAATTGAGATCTGGGAGATAACCGATGGCACATTCGCGCCGAAATTCGCACCCGATGGTACGCAGTTTATGATCGTGGATCGTATTCGTCGCCGGAACCCCGGTGCAGATTATGAAGGTGTGGTTAGCCAACTCAAGAAATTAAGTACCGAGCGAATTAAACGTGGCAACTTACTGGGATGGGATTTTTCCTCCCTGGTTATTCCCAACGGCAGTGAAAAAGGATATGAATTCAGCATTGCCAATTACGTGACGAGTCTTGGTGCCGTTGGCAACCCGGTACTGGCAGATTCGCCGACACCCGTTATGCCAGCCCAGGCATACAAGCAACTCCGCAATCAAACAGCCCAACTATTCGACTTTACCCGGCAGGAGGTCTACCGATTTATGGAATATACAACCCGCCCCGCCAACTAATTATTATGGACTAGGGATGGTACATTTTCGGACTTAAGAAGGTTTATGTACGAATAATCAACCCTCAATGGACCATCATGGACACAAAAAATAACGACCTGCACGGAAACGCACCGGATACCTCACCAGTTGCTCTGCTAATTATTGACATGATCAATGACCTGGAATTTCCGGGAGGTGATGAGTTTCTGGAGCCCGCTAAACGGGCAGCTGAGGCTGTTTCAGCCCTCAAACGACGCGTCAAAGAACAGAATATACCCGTTATTTATGCCAATGATAACTTTGGCCGGTGGCGGTCTGACTTCAACGAAGTGGTTGAACATGTACTGAACGACGGTGTTCGGGGGGAATATTTGGCTCAGGTGCTTAAACCCGATGAAGACGATTATTTTGTGCTAAAGCCTAAGAACTCCGCCTTCTATGAAACTACACTGGATATGCTGCTCAACTACCTGAACGTGAAGCATATCATTCTGACCGGAGTAAGTACCGACTCCTGTGTACTTTTTTCTGCCAACGACGCTTACATGCGCGATTTTACCCTTTCCATTCCGGACGATTGTGTAGCCTCAATTAAACCCGAGCATACGCACGATGCGCTTGCCTATATGAAGCGGGTACTCCAGGCAGACACCACACCATCGCACCAGATCGACCTGGAAGCCCTGTATAAGGAGCTGGAAAGCACGCATTAACTCGCTATTAGCTAATCAATTCACCACATTTTTACCATTTTCAATGAAACAGCTCTGTCTGTCATTTTTTCTCTTTTTCCTAGTTGTGCCTCGCGTGCAGGCAGCACCGGGCGACATCCATATTGCCATTGAAACCCGGCAGACAGCCCTTGTTATTCGGGTAGATAAAGACCAGCTCCCTACCCTTGTTCACTTGGGACCAAAACTCCGCAATGCGGCAGAATATGCAGCGATTCCGGCCAGAGGCAAGCGGGGTGAAGACTATACGGACATCTACAATTCCGTTTATACACCCGCTGGCAGCCGCAATCTGCTGGAGCCCGCCATTCAGGTTACCCATGCCGATGGCAACCCTTCCCTCGATTTGAAGTACGTCCGACATGAAAGCCAGTCGATGGCCGACGGCGTAGTACTGACGAAAGTGTATCTCAAAGACCCGCAATACCCTTTTGACGTTACGCTTTACTACAAAGCATACCAAAACGAAGACGTGATCGAGCAGTGGAGCACTATTCGCCATACGGAGAAGAAACCCGTAACGCTCCTGAAATATGCATCGGCGAACCTGTATATCCCGGCGCAGAATTATTACCTGACCCACTTTCACGGCGATTGGGCCAACGAAATGAATCCCAGCGAGATACCGCTTACGGAAGGAATCAAGATGCTGGACTCCAAGCTCGGCACCCGTGCCGATCTATTTCAGCCGCCGTCATTTCTTGTATCGCTCAATAAACCTGCCGAAGAAGAGCAGGGTGAAGTGATTGCCGGTACACTTTCCTGGTCGGGTAACTACCAGTTGGCATTCGAAGTCGACCCGCTGCACAATCTGCGCATCATACCGGGCATCAATCCTTATGCATCAGCTTATTCGCTGACACCGGGAACTGAATTTACCACACCGGCATTCCTCTTCACTTATTCCGATAAAGGCAAAGGCGGAGCCAGCCGGAGCCTGCATCGCTGGGCCCGCAAACACCGCATTCCGCAGGGAGAAGGTAACCGCCTGACGCTCCTGAACAACTGGGAAGCTACCTACTTCGACTTTAACGAGGAGAAGTTAAGTGCTCTGTTCAAGGATGGCAAAAAACTTGGCGTCGACTTGTTCCTGTTGGATGATGGCTGGTTCGGTAATAAATACCCCCGAAATAACGACCGGGCCGGGCTGGGCGACTGGCAGGAAAATGTGAAGAAACTGCCGCATGGTCTGGGTTATTTGGTGAAGGACGCCGAAAGCGCGGGGGTGAAATTCGGGATCTGGCTGGAGCCGGAGATGGTAAGCCCCAAAAGTGAACTGTACGAAAAACATCCAGACTGGGTCATTAAACTGCCAAACCGATCGGAGTATTACTTCCGAAATCAATTGGTGCTCGATTTATCAAATCCCAAAGTGCAGGATTTTGTGTACGATCTGGTCAATGGTCTCCTGACAAAGAATCCAACGCTGGGCTTTATCAAGTGGGATTGCAACGCTGTGATCTATAATGCGTTCTCGGCCACCATCCAGAACCAGTCGAACCTGTACGTCGATTATGTGCAGGGCCTTTATAAGGTACTTGACCGACTTCGGGCCAAGCACCCAGCCCTGCCCATGATGCTGTGCTCGGGTGGCGGGGGCCGGGTAGATTACGGTGCTCTGAAATATTTTACCGAATACTGGCCGAGTGACAATACCGATGCGCAGGAACGGATTTTCATTCAATGGAATTATTCCTATTTTTTCCCATCTATTGCCAGTTGCAACCACGTGACCGACTGGGGAAAACAACCCATTAAGTTCCGTACCGACGTAGCCATGATGGGGAAAATCGGTTACGACATTGTAGTTAGTAAACTGACCGAGGAGGAATTAGCTTTCAGCCAGCAGGCGCTCAAAACCTATGAGCGCATCAAAAATGTAATCTGGAAAGGTGATTTGTACCGACTTGCTTCCCCATACACAAATGATGTGGCGGCCTCCATGTACGTCAGCGAGGCCCGCGACCGGGCGGTGTGGTTCACCTATCTGGTCAATTCAAGATACAAAGCCGGAAGCCAAGCACCCATAAAACTCAACGGCCTCGACCCCGCCAAAAGCTACCGCATTCAGGAGTTGAACGTTTATCCGGGCACAACTTCCCGAATTAACACGAACACAACAGCCTATTCGGGTAACTACCTGATGACCATTGGCTTCAACCCCCAGGTAGACACCCGCCGAACCAGTGTAGTGTTGGAAATTAGCGAAGTGAAGTAAGGTTGTAAAGCAGATCGACCCGCTTGCGGGCGGGTCGATCTGCTTTACTTTATTTCTTCGAAGAAGCAGTTGCTTTTTGGTTCGACGCCTGATAACTGATCTTGAACAATGTTCCATTCAGATCGTCCGTCACGTACAGCGAACCGTCCGGTCCCTGCGCTAATCCGCATGGCCGGTGTTGAACCGGACCCGTTGGCTTCACCAGATCCGTACCGGCAAAATTATCGGCGAAGATCTCCCACGGCCCTGCTGGCTTACCGTTTTTAAACGGAACAAAGCCAATCAAATACCCTTTATGCAACTCCTGCGACTGCGCATGGAAGGCAATAAACGCCCCATTACGGTACTTCTCCGGGAATGCCGTTCCGGTGTAAAATAAAAGGCCATTAGGTCCCATGTGCGCCGGGAAAGCGGCCACCGGATTAATGGTTTTTGCCGTTCCGGTTTTCTTGCCATCGCCACCGTACTCCGGAGCCAAAATTTTCTTTTTCTGGAAATGGTCGTAATAAACGTAAGGCCAGCCTGCATCGTCGCCCTGATGCACTTCATACATCGTTTCGGCGGGCAGCTCAGCACTTTGTTTGGGTGTATAATACTGCGGGTAGAAATCATCGAACTTACCCCGGCCGTGTTGTACTACAAACAGCGAGTTGGTTTTACTGTTCCAGTCCAGCCCAACAACGTTTTTCAGTCCGGTAGCAAAACGTACTCCGCTGGCAAAAGGCTGATCCGGAACATCGGCCTTGAACCGCCAGATACCGGCTGCCGAGTCGAGTAATGGGCAGGGCATCAGCCCTTTTCCCGTTTCGGCCTCGCGGCAGGCATCGTTGTCCGAGGCAATGTTAACATACACATTTCCCTGATTATCGACGGCGATGGACTTCGACTTATCGCGGTCTTTTTCCCGTAATCCGGATACGAGTTTCTCGGGCGCATCCGGGTTGATGACTTCCTGATTTTCGTTCAGCTTGTACCGGAAAATGCTGTTGTTAGACGAGGTGTACAGATAGCCATTCCGGATAAAAATACCTGTCCCCGGATAATCGCCAAAGCCCACCCGTTCATCGACTACGCCATCTTTGTTGGTGTCGCGCAAGCGGTAGATACCCTTGCCGTCTTTCAGTTTGGCCAGTTTCACGTAGATGTCGCCGGTTTTGGTCACGACGATGTGCCGGGCGGCACCCACTTCCTCCGCTACGACAGCGGCAGAAAACCCGGCGGGCAGTTTAACTTCCGCTCCGGTAATGGATTTTTTCGCATGGGCTGCAGCCTTTACGGGCGGTTTGGGAATAGACCCACACACACCGTTCAGCGTGGAAATGGAGGTAACCAGACAGGCAATTACTACAAAAGACTTGTTCATGGATTGGGGATAATCGTACTTAACTTGGTTTACTTATTATTACTTACCAGCGGGTTTATTCAGTTCACTCGTGGCCATCGCTTTCCGTTTAAACTGGAGCCATTCGAGCGAAATCAGTGGTTTGTCGGGGCTACCGGGCTTGTCGAACACAAAGTAAAGATCGTGCTTTCCGCCCGGATTCTGGACCGGAGCACTCGCATCCGAGTAGTTCTTCCATTCGCCCGTTGGTGTGTAGTTCAGCGTACTGATAACGGGCCCGGTGGGCGAACCGGTGTGCACATTGATCGTGGCTGCTTCTTCCTTCGATGAATAGTGGTACGTGAGTTGATCGATGTCTTTCAGATCAATATCTTTTAGCACAAAGTACGACGCGTGTTTGGCGTTCCCCAGGCGTCGACCCTGCTTCGACATTTTATAAACGGAGTCGGCTTCGGCACCGAGTACTTTTGCCGGGCGCAGCATGAGTACGTCGCTTTTTGTAAGCGCCAGTTTGGGCATGGGTGCACCCGCACTTCCTTTGTCGGTGTACGACGCAGTCAGGAGGTACCGGCTCTGGGCCTCATTGCCGACATGGTCTTTCAGCACCAGACTACCCTGCTGCGGAAGCCGATTGTCGGTGGGTTGGTTGGCCAGGGAGAAAATGTACTTAACCATTTCGGTTGTTTCTTCCCGCGAAAGCTGTGGGTGAGCGCTCATGGCATGTTCGCCCCAAACGCCACCGCCCCCAATAATGATTTTGTTGGCCAGTTTAGCGGTAGCGGTCTTATCACCCTGGTATTTTTTGGCGACTTCCGTGAAGGATGGCCCAACCGATTTGGCGGCTATCTGGTGGCAGGCTTTGCAATCGCTGCCGGCAATCAGGGATTTACCCAGATTATACGAAGCCGAAATTTGCTGGTGACCCATCGGCTGATCGTTACCGGCTATTTTGGGAATGTAGGTCAATGCTACGTTTACCTTTTTCTTATCGATCACTCTGTCTTCCTGATCGGATACGGCTACGGAATAACGTAACGGGGTTTGATCCGGGAAGAAAAACGTGCTGTTGTCTGTAGTAGCAATGGCGACCTGCGGCATTCGGTTTCCTACTTTGATGGTCAGGGTGTCGGTGCTGGTTTTTCCGGACGGGTCCGTAACGGTCAGCAGGGCGTTGTAAACCCCGTTTTTGCGGAATGTATAAGTTGGGTTCGCTTCGGTCGACGCTATTTTATTACCCTCAAACCGCCATTGGTAGCGTAGTTTGTCCGTTTTGTCGTAATCGTAACTCTTGTTTTTGAACGCGACCGTCAACGGGGCCAGACCGATGCTATCACTTACCGCAGCTTTGGCCACGGGTGCCCGGTTGCCGGGGTTGAAATCAATTCGTACCAGCCGCGCATCGTCATTGTCGATACCATAGACCGAACCATACTCCAGCATGTAGAAAGAGCCTTCGGGACCGATTTCCATGTCGACCGGCCGCCGGAAGTCGCCCGTTGCAGGCATGAACTGCTCCATCGACTGGAAATTCTGCTGATCGTCAAGGCGCACGGCAAAGACCCAGTTCCGCATCCAGTCGTACATGAACAGGGCTTTATCGTAGTAAGCCGGAATTTTCGTCTTCGACTGGAGTGCCGCGTTGTAATGATAGACCGGTCCGCCCATGGCGCAACGGCCACCAACTCCCAGTTCAGGAAACTCATCGGATTTATTGTACGGATACCAGACCATCGCTTTGGTGGTTGGCGGGAGTTGTTTGGCACCGGTATTATTCGGTGAATTGTTGACAGGTGCCGCCGGGTCGAACAGCACCCCGACGTTTTTACTGGCGAAATCGTACTGGTGATACGCTTTACTGTCGCCCACAAAATACGGCCAGCCGTAGTTTCCGGCCTTTTTTGCTTGATTGAACTCATCATAGCCACGCGGTCCCTGCGGTCCATCGGTACCGGAATCCGGCCCAATTTCACCCCAGTACACGATAGATGTGGCCGGATCGACCGAAATACGATATGGATTCCGGCAACCCATCACATAAATTTCCGGGCGCGTTCCTGCTGTCCCTTTCGGGAAAAGGTTGCCCGACGGAATGGTGTATGAGCCATCAGCTTCGACATGAATCCGCAGGATTTTACCCCGCAGATCATTCGGATTCCCCGCCGACCGCTGGGCATCGAACGTTAGTCGACCAGCCCGCTCATCGATGGGCGCGAACCCACTCGATTCAAAAGGAACAGTATTATCGCCGGTTGAAATAAACAGGTTGCCGTGCGTATCCCACGCCATAGAGCCTCCCGTGTGAGCGCTCACTTCGAGGTCGATCGGAAATTCAATGATCGACTTTTCACTGGCAATATCGAGCGTATTGTCGTTGTTCATCACGAACCGGGCAATCCGCTGCCTTGTCTGTTCCTTATCCTGAATGGTGTAAAAGAAGTAGAGGTAGTGATTTTTGCTGAAATTAGGGTCGATGGTCATGCCGAGTAACCCGTTCAGGTATTTGTCGACGGCTTTCACCGGGAAATCATACAGCAAGCGGGTTTTCCGCTGCACGGGGTCGTACATGTAGAATTTACCGCCCCGTTCAACGAAGAACACGCGACCATCGGGAGCTACGGCCAGTTCCATGGGCTCGTTCAGGTCGTTGGACAGCACCGTTTTGGTGAAGCGGTTCTCTTCCGGCCGCTTCGTGGTGTCGACCTGTGCCACCATTGGGTTGGGCAACGGTCTTTCCCGTTTACCGGACTCACCCGCCAGCAAACCCAGGACACTAACCAGGGCGCCACCCAGCGTAATATAATTTAGACGTGGAAACATGAAATTGAGGATTGTTCGAATGCGTTTTTACACCTACACGATCGGCCTGGGCCCATACTAACTAAAGCAGGATGGGGGGCCGGTCTAACCACCTTAAGCTAAATTTGGCAAAATGACTGAAACCGCTGAAATAACAGATCAACTACCGAATCACCTGGATCACACCCTGCCGGATAACCGGCTTTTGCCGGGTTACGCTTGTTAGTTCCAGTCGGTACGTGTACGTCCCCCCGTCAACTGGCTGTCCCTTGTAGGTTCCATCCCAGGTGTGCCACCCCGAACGGGCTGGTATTGCGCTCAGAACCGTATAAACGACCTCGCCCCAGCGGTTAAAGATAAATAAGTTTGCTCGCTCGATACCCGAGGCATAGATCAGCAGGTCTTCATTCATGCCATCTCCGTTGGGCGAAAAGGCATCTGGTATAGTCAACAAGGGCGGTAGTGGTGGGCAGGTAGACACAACACGAACGGAATCACTAGCCGAACACCCGGCCGAAGTACGCACAGTTATACGATAAACGCCATAATCATCTACCGTTTGTAGCTGACTATTTCCCAGACTTACCCCTCCTATGGTCCATGTATACTCTCCATTCGGCACCGCTCCTGCATCCAGTTGCAGTACAGTGGTTGGGTTGGTGGCGAAACAGGTATCCAGTTGATGGTTCAGCAGGCGTATAACCGGATTCGGTTGAAGTGAAACAGAAACATCGGATTCGCTTTTACAGCCCGAAGTGGTACTTGAGGCAATGAGGTGATAGCTTCCGCTCTGCCGGGCGGTAACTGTCACCCCTGCTACAGAACTGCCATCCGGAAGCCGCCACCAAAACGTATTCCAGTCGGTAGTAGGTACGGCCCGAAGAAGCAGCGTATCCCCGCATCGACTTCGGGTAGCGGGCAAAAACTGGTAGGGCGGTGGGGCCGAAAAACTGACCGTTACATCCTTATCCGTAAAGCAGGTGGAATCATCCCGACTGCTGACCCGGACATGATACGTTTGGCCTCCGTTGCTAACGGAAACAAGAATCGAATCCAACCGGCTGCGGATCGGGTCGATGCCGGGTCCTGTCCACTTCACCACGCCCCCGGTAGCATGAGCCACCAGCGAAAACGTGCCGCATGAGTCCGGAATCGCCGTTGCTTTAGGATTTGCCTCAACTAATGTTACGGAAACCGGGGTTGAGGTAAGCTGAATATCCCGGCATTTCGTCTCCCGGATTTTAACCGAATAAGCCCCTGATTTTGTTGGTTTCAGCGATGGACCGGTAGCCCCCATTACAGCACTGCCATCAACGTACCACTCATAAATAAGGTAGTTTAAATCGAGATTCAGCACCTTGGCGTCGAGTTGAAACTTGTTGCAGTCTGCCAGTTTCTTTACTGAAACGGTTACACCGGGCGGCAACAATTTTTGTTCATCCAGCACAAACGGCAGTCCGGCGGTACTGGTTCGACCACTCAGGTAAACACCCTGCGATACGATTCCGCAACCTGTCCCTGTTTGATTGGGCTGGTTAATCACCATCAGGTATTCGTCTCCCGGCAATGCTCCGTAGATCCTGCCGTCAACGGCCAGTTGCAGCGCCCCTACCCCTTTTACGTTATTGCGCTGGAGCTGAACGGGTAAGATAGCGTTGATTTGTAGGTTGTCGACGCTGATCTGATAGAGCTTATTGCTGAACAAGGTGGAGAGGTAGAGCAGGGTGTTGTCTGCCGAAAACTCCACGCCATAAGCCCCTTCAATGGCTGGGCCAGCCAGTTTAGCCGGATTGGTAATAGCCCCCGTCTTGTTGTCAAAATCAAGCACTTCCAGAAACCCACCCACCGTTCCGTCCGACACGGTCACGGCCAGCTTTTTTCCGTCGTGAGAGGGTTTCATGTACCCTTTATTTTGCTGATGCACGCTGCCTACTGCATACTGATCAGCATTTATAATCAAGCCATTGTCATTAAGCAGGTTAACCCGAAATACGTTATTTCCTTTTTCGTGAGTGATTATCCAGCTATTGAGGTTATTGCAGTGTTTGATGGCGGTAATCTTTTCGGTAGCGGAAGCCGTTACTACTTTATTCTTCGTTTCCAGCCCGCCAGAACCACCTTCCAGGGTCATGTTGACGATGGCATATTGCACCCCCGTAGTGGGCGAGACGGAAAACACATAAAATCGTCCGGTGCTATTCTGATACGGGACAATGAGGGCAGACTGAGAACTGGAACTACTTCCGCCCAGCCCCGTAGCACCGGACATAACGGCATGGTTACGGTTCCAGATTGTGCTGCCATCGGTATAGAAAAGAAGCTGCCCTGTTTCGTCCGATACGGCAGCACAACCTTCGCCGGTGTGTAGACTTCCATCGGTAAGTGCCTTCACGGCTCCTCCGCTAAACGTTAGGCCAGCGCCCTCCCCAAAATACCAGTTTCTATAACTCTGGCTCGACTGCGCCTGGGCCGGATTTTTGGCCAGACCGAAGCCTAACATCAGTAAAACAAGCAGGTTAACACATGCTCCCCTAAAGTAGTTATAGAAGTTATCCATGAAGCGCCGAGTCAATTTTATCAAAAATAGACAATCGAATTCCGATTAGTTCATAGATCGCTTAACTGGCAATTTGGTTGTATCTTCCTGTGCGAATTCCCTATTTTTAATCCCTTCCCTCGAATTAAAACGTACCTGTTTTTATAAACCAGACCAACACCATGCAAACCCATGACGAGTTCGTAGAGGCCATTTACAACAACCCAAGTTACCGGAGTGAACTGGTGTGCATCAACAAACTTCGAGCAACGCTTGAATTGGCCTTGCAGGAGCTGGCGACCAGCAAATTTTCAGAACCAGCCGGACCGGCGAAACCTTTACGCCGGATGCTTCGCTACGACGATTTGATTGGAAAACCGATAACACAACTTGCCGACTCCCCAGAAATAAACCGGTGTCGCCGTGGCATAACCGTATTGTATTCGGCTTTGATAAAAGGGATCATGCACACCTACGCAATGTCAACTCAACAGGCGAATAAAGTTTTATTCGATGTGTTGACACGCTATGCAAAGGAGTAATTGTTGGTTTTCAGGAAGTAAACCAAACGTCAAACATTATGACTCTTGCTTTTTTTATAAATACGAATCTGAATTAATTGGATTTGGGGCTGATCCGTCAGGACTTGGTAATTATTAGATAGGTTTACGGGTACGTTCCCGGATTATATGGCAAACACTTCGTTAGGCTCACTTTTGGCCCGTGTTGGGCTCGATTGGTTTATTCTCGCGTTACTGGCTATGATTGGGCTGGCTAAATTCTGGCCCGAACCCGGCATTCAGGATGGCCCTTTTTCTCTGTCAGCGCTAGCGAACTACGGGGTTACCTTAATATTCTTTTTCTATGGCCTTCGACTGAATTTCAATCAGTTGAGGGCGGGTTTACGTAACTACCGGCTGCATCTGCTTATCCACCTGACCACCTTTGTTGTCTTTCCGGCTGTTGTGCTGGCCGCCCGTTCGGTTCTGAAGACGGCCGATACAGAGTTACTTTGGCTGGGCATTTTCTACGTGGCTGCCTTGCCCTCTACCGTTTCGTCGTCCATTGTTATGGTCTCCATTGCCGGAGGCAACATTCCTGCCGCCATTTTTAACGCCAGTATTTCCAGTCTGCTTGGCGTGTTCATTACCCCCCTCTGGATGAGTTATTTGCTGAGCAGCACCAGTGGCCAGTACGACCTCAACAGCGTGATTGGGAAGTTGACTATTCAGGTCATTGTGCCCGTAGTACTGGGTCTGCTGCTGAACAGGCGGCTGGGCTGGTTTGCCGAACGCCACAAATCCTATCTGCGCTACTTCGACCAACTGACCATTCTACTGATCGTTTACACGGCCTTCTGCGAATCGTTTTCCCTCAATTTATTCGCCAGTTACTCGGCGGGCGACCTAGCTGAACTGGCGGGTATGATGCTGGGGTTGTTCTTTCTTATTTTTGGATTTGTTCACCTGATCAGCCGTCTTTTCGACTTTAACCGGGAAGACCGAATTACGGCGCTGTTCTGCGGCTCTAAAAAATCGCTGGTACAGGGCAGCGTGATGGCCAAGGTACTCTTCCCGGGCAGTATTGCCGGGGTTGTGCTGCTGCCTATTATGATCTACCATGCCCTCCAGTTAATTGTGGCGAGTATCATTGCTCAAGGCATGGCCCATCGGCAACAGGAAAAAGAAAAGGCCATTCAGACGTAATTTAGTCCGATCCGGACCGCAAAACCGGGCACTCAGCGAGTATACCCTACACCTTCGTTAAACGCTGCCCGTCTATTTACCTCTAACGATCAAGTAACCCAAAAAAACAAACAACTTGATCATGAAAAAGACAATCGCAGCCGCCCTTACTTTCTTCGCTCTTGCCACCGCCACCAGCTTTGCCCAGGGCGTTTATTCAAGACCTTTTGACAATCGTGCGCCACAGGCACAGGGTCGTTATAACAACGACCAGGTTCAGGACGAACTCAAAATTGACCGTATTGATGCCATTGTTGGCCTAAGCCGCAGGCAGGAAAAGCAGCTCCGTAAGATCGAAAATAATTACGACCAGCTTTTTGCCACTGCCCGCATGACGCCCGATGGTTTCCGCCAGCTTCAGCTCCGCAAACGTCAGGATGTGCTGGCCGTGCTGACCTCTTCGCAACGGGATCGCCTGTTCGCCTACCAGCAAAACAATCGACCTAACAACCGACCCATGCCTTACGGTCGTCGTGGCTAATCAGCGCACCCTCTTATCTATCCTACCGTAACGACCAACAGCCCCGCCCTGCAAAGGACCGGGGCTGTTGGTCGTTATAGGCTAATGAGTTGACACCACTTCCAGACTTTGCCAGACGATATCGCCCATTGTCCGGCAGTTGTTGAAATTTCGGGTTTGGTAATGTCGGTTTAGCGCTTCGCGAAGCTGTTCTACATGATTTGCGGGGGCAATCGTATCCTGACGCATGGCAGCCATCAACTCAAGTATCCGGATCTGCTCGACCCGCAACCGCCCCGCCACCAGCGACCGCTCCTCAACCTGGTACTGGTGTACACTCTCGGGCGTCAGGCATGCCCGGCCCAGATCGATGATGGGTTGATTCTGCCGGTAATACTGCGGCATGTATACCGACTTTCGGCCTTCATACGATTGCTGATCGAAGTCGATGGCTCGGATTCGGTAGTAGACTTCATCGAAATCCGGAGTAATATCCACCACGAAATTGCTGGAATGCATATCGCCCAACAGCCTCACGAAGCACCGTTCATTAAATTTCACAAATTCTTTACACAGCCGAACCGGATTCCGATCAGGGTCCTGCATTTGCTGATCGAAGAACATATCGCCCGGTATTCCGGCTATGTGTTCTTCGATCAGCGTCTTCCCACTGGTCAAATAACTTATCCGATTGGGGGATAAAATGTGCTCCAGTTCCAGCCCATACACCCTGGATGCATCGGCGTTTTTGATGTAGAAGTAATCAAAATTATCATTTACCAGGTTACGAACCCGGACCCGAAAGGGCGCTGTGTTGCCGTACGAGCATAAATCGACCCGATCAATGGTTAAATGGCCGGTTACAGACATGTCGCCGTCAGCTTTCAGGATGGCGTAGATCGTCTTGAGCGCCAGCAGAATTTCGTCGACTTCGGAGGCCGGATAAAAAACCGTTTCCCAAAGTGTATCCCGGTCGCGTTTGTCGAAGAGTGCAATTGAATTATCGTACCGGAGCAGATCGCTGTACTGAATGGGCAACGGGTGTTCGCGGTTGTACTGAACCAGGTAATCCCGCAACCGGTTACCAATCGAGTAAATTTGCTTTTTTCGGGTAATGATGGGCATAACCAGTCAGTGCCTAAGTTTTACCTTAAATGTACGCAGACTACGGCATTCCCGGCTGACCATTGAATGACGTCCGTCTTCACGTATGGGTGGTACGCGGTGAACTGTCGATTTTAAACGAATTATGAAGCACGATTTCGGACCCGATTTCGTCTGGGGAACGGCCACAGCCGCCTACCAGATCGAAGGGGCAGTTGACCGCGACGGGCGGGGACCGTCCATCTGGGATACATTCAGTCATCAGAAAGGTAAAATTAAAACCGGTGAGCATGGCGATATCGCCTGTGAGTTCTATGACCGCTTTGAATCAGACCTCCGGCTCCATAAGGAATTGGGCTTCGATGCATTTCGCTTTTCGATCTCCTGGTCTCGCATTCTCCCCGATGGTGTCGGACCAAAACACGGCGGTCGTATTAACGAAGCCGGACTTCGTTTCTACGACCGGCTGATCGATCACTGCCTGTCATTGAGCATCACCCCCTGGATTACGCTCTACCATTGGGATTTACCGCAGGCGCTCGAAAACAAAGGGGGCTGGCCCAATCGGCAGATTGTCGACTGGTTTACCGAGTACACCGACGTGTGCACGAAAGCGTTTGGGCATAAAGTCAAGCACTGGCTCATTCTAAATGAACCCCTGGCCTCTTCCATTCTTGGGTATTTCACCGGGCAGCACGCGCCGGGCCGTCGAAGCTTCCGCAATTTATTGCCGGCCATTCACCATACCACGTTGGCGCAAGCCGAAGGAGGCCGGGTTGTGCGGCAGAACATCTCCGATGCGCAGGTGGGAACTACTTTCTCCTGCTCCCCTATCGATCCGTTTACCCCCGGCGACCAGGCAGCCGCCAACCGAGTGGATGCCCTGATGAACCGGCTTTTTATGGAGCCAACCCTCGGTATGGGTTATCCAACCAACGAACTTCCTTTTTTGTCGGGCATTGCCAAAAAAGTAGCCAAACCCGGTGATATGGAGCGACTTGCCTTCGACTTTGACTTCATCGGGTTGCAGCATTATTTCAGGGCGGTGGTCGAACAGTCGTACTTCATGCCGTATTTATGGGCCAAAGACGTTTCGCCCCTCCGCCGGAATGTGCAGACCATCACCGAAATGGGCTGGGAAGTATACCCCGAAAGTATGTACCGGATTATCAATCAGTTTGCCCGGTACGAAGGCGTCAAAAAAATATACATCACCGAAAGTGGGGCCGCCTTTTACGACCGGGTTGAGCAGGGCCGGGTGAACGACATTGCCCGCATGGAGTACCACCAGAATTACCTGCGGAACGTTCTCCGGGCCAAACGGGAAGGGATTCCGGTGGCGGGTTATTTTGCCTGGACCTTCCTCGACAACTTCGAATGGGCAGAAGGCTACCGTCCCCGATTCGGCCTGGTGTATGTCGACTTCCGGACGCAGCAACGAATTGTAAAGGCATCGGGACGCTGGTTCCAGCAAATGTTAGCCAGTCCTGTCCTAAAGAATCACTAATATCCGCAATCGATAAACCTCCCTCTTCATCCCAATGTTGTGTGGGTGAGTCTCCTGCGACTGAAACAGGCTCCGGCTGTTTCCTTACCTTTTCTTAGTAGAACAAAACAGCCGGAGCCTGTTTTACCTCACTATTATGCCATCAATCCTTCCGATCACCACGCCTGAACAAGCCGTCTCGGCGATCCAGTCCGGCAATCGTGTTTTCATTCACAGTGTAGCCCAAACACCCCACGTACTCATCAAGGCCATGGTGGACCGGGCCAGTGAATTGACCAATGTAGAAGTATGCCACATGCATACCGAAGGTCCACTGCCTTACCTGGACAGCAAACTACAGGCATCATTTCGACCAAATTCATTTTTCATCGGGGCCAATATGCGGAAGCAGCTCAATCAGGGCATAGGCGATTACGTGCCTGTTTTTCTGAGTGAGATTCCACTCCTGTTCCGCCGGAATATATTACCCATTGATGTAGCGCTCATTCAGGTATCACCACCCGATGCGCACGGGTACTGCTCCCTTGGTCCATCGGTCGATATTTCGCTGGCGGCCATCCACGCGGCTAAATACGTGATTGCCCAGATCAACCCGCGCGTTCCCCGCACCCACGGCGACGGCCTGATCCCGACGTCGATGTTACACGCTGCCGTGGAAGTCGATGAACCCGTTTATGAAGTACTGCCTGGAGATATAAGCGCCGACGATCGTAAAATCGGGCAGTACGTAGCCAGTCTGGTAGAGGATGGCGCTACGCTTCAACTAGGGATCGGCGGGATTCCCAACGCTACCCTGGCCGAGTTAATTCACCACAAAGGGCTAGGTATCCATACCGAAATGTTCTCGGACGGCGTCATTGATCTGGTGGAGCGGGGTGTCATTACCGGCGAACACAAAACGGTACTTCCTTACCGAATTGTTTCGGCATTCGTCATGGGCAGCCAGCGCGTGTATGACTTCATCAATGATAATCCGGGGGTTGCCATGAAGCAGGCCAGTTTTACTAACGATACGGCCATTATCCGGCGTAACCCCAAAGTCACGGCCATTAATTCGGCCATTGAAATTGACCTGACCGGTCAGGTTTGTGCCGATACCATTGGAACCTACCAGTATTCGGGTGTTGGCGGCCAGATGGACTTTGTGCGGGGCGCATCGCTTTCAGAAGGAGGAAAACCCATTATTGCCCTCCCCTCAACGACGAGTAAAGGCCTCAGCAAAATTGTGCCCTTCCTGAAAGAGGGGGCGGGCGTAACGACCACCCGCGCTCACGTTCATTACATCGTTACAGAATACGGTATCGCTGATCTATACGGACAAAACCTGCGTCAGCGTGCCCGGGCACTCATCAACATTGCTCATCCCGACCATCGGGAGGAGCTGGACCGGCAGGCGTTCGAGCGCTTTGGCCGATTGTCCTAATGCCGGGTACCACTTCGCATAATAATGATAAACAAAACAGACTCTAAAGCCTACAGATTCTACAATGCATAGGTTTTAGAGTCTGTTTTAGTATACCTCGTTTTATAAACAATGAACTAGCAGCTAGAGACCCAAATAAGATTTATTTATACTAGTAGTTTCTATAGTTTGATTATTTACCCATTTCACTACATTTAACTGCCCGTAACTTGCATCCCATAACAATACTGTCAGGTTACCTAAGGCTACTGTTCGTATTTTCTACACCGTATATAACATGGAGACCCGATTATTACTTCAGGGAATTCTGGATGCCTCGCCCGACGCAATTAGTGTTTTTGAAACTGTTTACGATGAATCGGGTGTTCCGGTAGACTTCCGACTCGTAATGACCAACAAGCTGTCAGCCCAGCTTATGTCTTTTTCTGCCGATCATGCTATTGGCAAGCTGTTCAGCGAGTTGACTCCCGGAGGAATCCATGACGAACGATTTAAAGCACTTAAACTGATTAGTGAAACCGGTCAACCGCTCGATCGGGAAGTGTTTACCTACCGCACGGATGGCGTTTATCTTTGGCTGAAAGCATCTCTCCGTAAGTTTGAAGAGTTTATTGTCGTTACCTACACCGATATTTCTCAACGAAAAGAGGCCGAATTACAAAGGGAAAAGCAAAACAATCTGCTTGAGCGTGTGTTTTCGACAACCTTATTGGGCATCATCGTATATCAGACGGTTCGAGATCAATCGGGCGATATAACAAACTTTCGTATTGTACAGGTTAATCGAGTAGGTCAAGAACTGATTGGTGCATCAAACAATGTTACAGGTCAACTGCTTACGAATGTTTTTCCGGAGTCGGTCACTCCGGCAACCATGACCCGCTTCAGGAATGTTTGCGAGGAGGGCATCCCGTTCGAAATTGAGTATTTCTATCTACCGTTAAATAAATGGTACAATATCGTAGGCGTACCCCTCGGCGATGGGTTAATGTTAACGTATGTTGACATAACTGCCCGGAAACTGGCCGAAGAAGCCAGCATCCAGCAAGGCAACCTTTTGTTGCGCATCAGTGAGTCGGTGAAGATCGGCATCCTAACAACCGAGCCCATCCGGGATGAAGAAGGAAAGATTACTGATTTCCGGTACACTTACTTTAACGAGCAGGCCAAAAGTTCGCTACCTGAATCGTGGCATCAGGTTCCAGACCAGACAGTACGTTCCGTTAACTATTTGGGTAATGCGGACCAGATGGTTGATCTTTTAACCAGAGTAATAGAAACCGGTGAGACAGTTCGACGTGATGCGAAAAGCCCCGATAATAAGGTCATCTTTTCGGTCATTTCAAAATTAGGTACGGGTGCTATCATTACGTTTGTAGACGTCACCCAGCAACGGCGGGCTGAAGAACAAGCTCGCTACAGTGCTGAACTGGAACTGGAAGTAGCCGAACGAACCCAAGCGCTCTCCTTTACGCTCGGCGAACTGGAACAGTCAAGAAATGAACTGGAACGGGCACTGGCTGTTGAACGGGAATTGAGCGAGTTGAAGGTTCGGTTCGTCTCCATGGCATCCCATGAATTTCGGACCCCTTTAACCACGATTCTGACCTCTACCTCGCTCCTGGAAAAATACGCCGAAATCAATAACCAGCAGGATAGGCAAACCAAACATATCGAGCGAATAAAAATTGCGGTCAGACACCTCAACGATATTCTGGAAGAATTTTTATCGTTGGAAAAACTTCAGGAAGGGCAGATCAATGTACGTCGTGTCGAAGTCGATCTAAGGCAGGTAGTTGCTGAAACGGTGAATTACGTCCGGGATGCGCTCGAGCCCAGACAAACCATAGAGATGCAACTTTCGTGTATGGATACCATCCGTCTGGATCCTTCTTTGTTCCGTAAAATCCTCATCAACCTGCTTTCAAATGCAGTAAAGTATTCGGGCGGAGGCACTGTCATAACGGTTCGAATCGCCTGTACAGACAAGCTCTTGACAATGAGCGTTCAGGATCAGGGAATCGGTATATCCCCGGAAGACCAGAAACAATTATTCCAGCGTTTTTTCCGGGCTAAAAATGTATCGACTATTCAGGGAACCGGACTGGGCCTTCATATCGTCAATCGATACGTTGTGCTAATGGGCGGCCAGATAGACCTGTCGAGTGAGCTTAACGTGGGCACGACACTAACGGTAACCCTTCCTATCTGATCTTTTAGAACCATCTGGCCCGTATTCATTGATCTTACCCCAGAACACGGGCCCACTGGTCCTGTAAAAAACTTATACTTTCAACTTGTCGATGTTCTTGATACTAATGGCAATCGACTCCAAAGGAGGCAGTTTGCAAACATCCTGCTCAACAAAGTAGTGGGTCATACCCGCCGTTTTTTTAGCGTCGAAAATACGTTGGAAATCAATGGAGCCGGTACCAACCGGTGCAAATGCCTTCTCGGGTGTTTTTTCCATATCTTTCACATGCCAGAGCGGGAACCGGCCCGGGTGCTTCTTGAATAAAGCGACGGGGTCCTGATTTGCTCGGGTTGCCCAATATAAATCGAGTTCGAGTTTGACCAGATTTTTATCCGTTCCGCCCGTTATCACATCATAGGGTATCTTCCCGCCAAGTGGCTGAAATTCAAAATCGTGGTTGTGGTAGCAAAATTGGATTCCGGCCGCTTTACATACTTCAGCCGATTTATTGAATAGGTCAGCAAAGGCTTTGTAATCGTCCAGTTTTGTCCTTTCTTCAGGGAAAAGGTAGGCACAAACCATGTACTTCTGACCAACGGCAGCCGCATCGTCAACAGCCCGCTTCCAGTCGTTCGTCAGCGTCCCTTTCATTTTAGGCATCGTTTTGCCCGTCGTGTAGTGACCGCTGGGCACCGTCATTCCCAGTTCTTTCATCAGGGCAGCAAACTCTTTAGGTGTTTTACCGAAGAACTTCCCATCCGAATACCCAAAAGGTTCAACTTCTTTATAACCTAACTGGGCAACTTTTCGCAGGGTTCCTTCGGGATCTTTAGCCATCAGGTCGCGCAGGGTGTACAACTGCAAACCAACTTTTTTAGACGAGGCTGCGAACGCATCCAGTTGCGGCAGGAAAACGGCCGACGTTGCTAAAGCGCCAAGTTTAAGAAACTGCTGGCGGGTAATTTTAGTGGACTGATTCATGAAGAGAAATCGATTAACGGGCTACGGGCCAATTACCCGTGCTTTCAACGGATAAAGGTACGGAAGCACTCGTTTTATGTAATAAAAAATCCATTAAAAACACAAGGCCATACGTACATATACGTATGGCCTTGCTCGAACCCGGAAATCAAGTTGCTTTACACCAGACCTTTCTTCATAGCCTTCACGGCATAATCGGCCGCACGAGCGGTTAGTGCCATGTAGGTAAGAGACGGGTTTTGTGTTGAGGTGGAGGTCATGCAGGAGCCGTCGGTTACAAAAACGTTTTTAACGGCATGCAGTTGGTTCCATTTATTGAGCATCGACGTTTTAGGATCTTTTCCCATTCGTACGCCACCCATTTCGTGAATATCGAGGCCGGGGCTGGCATGGCTGTCCCGAACACGGATATTTTTGAAACCCGCTTCGGTAAACATCTCCGTAAGCTGTTCCTGATAATCCTTCACCATCTTATCGTCGTTATCGTCATAGGCGATGGATATCTTCAGTTGTGGAATACCAAACGGGTCTTTCTGCGACGAATCGAGGGCTACATAATTACTTTCTTTAGGAATGGTTTCGCCCATCATGTGCGAGCCCACATACCAGCCGCCAAGTTTTGGGTTGAGCAGGCTCTGCTTTAGATCGGCGCCAACGCTACTCTGGTCGGAATAGGAACTACGCCCGGCCGAGAAACCAGCGGCATAACCCCGCAGAAAGTTCGTTTCCTGTTTCAGTACGTTCCGGAAACGGGGAATGTATGGACTGTTAGGCCGACGTCCGTCGGTGGTCGAATCGAGGTCACCGTCGTATTCTGCCGAAATGCCTGCCCGATAGTTATGGAATGCGGCATACTTACCCAGCACCCCGCTATCGTTACCCAGTCCATTGGGGAACCGGCTGGAGGTTGAATTAAGTAACACCAAGTTTGAGTTCAGCGCGGCTGCATTAAGGAAAATGATCCGGGCGTAATACTCGGTCATTTTCTTGGTTTGGGAATCAACAACCCGCACCCCGGTTGCCCGGCCTTTTTTCTCATCATAGATGATCGAATGCACGACCGAGTTTGGCCGGAGGGTCATTTTACCCGTTTTTGCCGCCCAGGGAATGGTGGATGAGTTACTGCTGAAATATCCACCAAACGGGCAACCCCGCTCACAAATGGTGCGGTGCTGGCACTGCGCCCGGCCCTGATCATAATGTACCTGCTGCGGCTTGGTGATATGAGCCGCCCGCCCCATAATGACGTGCCGGTCTTTGTACTTCCCGGCTACTTTTTTCTGAAAGTGCTTTTCCACGCAGTTCCACTCGTGCGGGGGTAGAAACTCGCCGTCGGGCAGCGTCGCCAGTCCATCTTTATTGCCTGAAATTCCGGCAAAACGTTCAACGTAACTATACCAGGGAGCTATGTCGGCGTAACGAATGGGCCAGTCGACGGCAAAACCATCGCGGGCAGGACCTTCAAAATCAAAGTCGCTCCACCGCTGTGTTTGCCGTGCCCACATCAGCGACTTACCACCCACCTGATAGCCCCGAATCCAGTCGAACGGTTTCTCCTGAATGTACGGATGTTCGGCATCTTTCACAAAGAACTGTTCAGTTCCTTCGTAAAAGGCGTAACATTTGCTGATGATCGGATTTGCTTCTTTAACCTCTCTCCGGAGTTGATTGCGGTGTTCAAACTCCCAGGGCTGTGTATTGGTCGTTGGGTAATCCGTAATATGCCGGACATCGCGACCCCGTTCGAGAACGAGCGTCCGCAATCCTTTACCGGTCAATTCTTTTGCGGCCCATCCTCCACTGATACCCGAGCCAATGACAATGGCGTCGTAGGTGTTGAGCGCCTGAGCATCTATATTAAAATAAGACATGTTTATCGTGGTTTATTAGTGGTTGAGTATTACCCGCCGATCAAAGTACCGAGCGCGGGCAACGTCAACTTATTTGGTCTGTGAAACAGCCTTGGGTTGAACAGGCACGCAACCATAGTAGTGGCCGGGAATAAACTGGTAATGGGTCAGGTTGGTCATGACGTATTCCGATGTCATGTAACCCCGGATGGTTAGTCCTTTAACGAGGGAATAAAAATCTTTCTGAGCCGTATCCGACGATTTCGATAATTGAGTGAGCAGGGCGGTGCGCTGGGCCGTGTCTCCTTCTGTGAACGATTTGCCAAACGAGGTTTTAGCCAGCCCATCCAGCGAATCAAGGCCCTTTTGAAGCGTCTCCTGCGATGGTTTCGGGTAGCAGTCGGCTACCATCTTTTGTACAAACTGATGTACGTTGAGTGCTTTCGCCCCCGGCGTATCCGTTGCCGGAATGATCGTTTCGACAAACTCGGCCAGCAGGTCGGTCTGGCTTTGGGAGAGGATTTTTTGGGTCGAATGGACAGTTTCAGCCGTCCAGCCATTGGCCCAGGCGGGTAGGCTTACAAGCCCGCCAAGGGCCCCCGCCATCGTTTTTAACGCATTACGTCTTTCCACAGGAATAGTTACTACAATCGTTGATTAGTCTGTCAAAGATATAAAACAAACATGGACGAATTATACCTTATAAACGATATAAATGGCTCTATTGTATACCGTTCTTTTTCATAAATACCTGGATTTAAAGCTAATACTAGGGTATTCCCTACCTTATTACCTTAGCTTTACAAGCGAAGTCTGCTCAGTTCACAATCAATTAAACTACTTGATCACTATACTAGTAAATACAATCACAACGAGTATTTATCAATCATATTAAATGCTTATTAAATCATCTTTCTTTCGTGTGCTTCTGCAACATTTAGCATTTGGGATACGTAAAATAGAGTAGGCAGGCAAGTCTTTCAGCCAGCCTAAAAACTCTATGAAACAACACGTTGTGAACATAGCCCGGCGGGCTTCCTTAAATCAGATTTTCAGGCAGAATAAGTCGGTACTGACCGTAGCACTGCTTGGTTTTATCGGGTCACTATCGGGATGTAAGAAAACGACTGATGACGTTACCCCAAAAACGACAACAACAACAGCCAGCGAGAACAGTACAGTAGATAGCTGGATACTGTCCAGGATGCGGGATGTGTATTACTGGAATGACAAAATTCCGGCTAACCCCGACACGACCCTGGCTCCCGATGTATTCTTTGACTCGATCCTGAACAAATTCAATGCTACCTCGAACCCGGATGGCGACCGTTTTTCGTGGATAGAAAATGATGCGAACACCCTAACGGCGGAATTGAGTGGTGAATCGGTCACGACAGGTATGGATTTCAACCTGTATCTGCGGGGGTCAACGGGGGTTATAGCTCAGGTGCTTTATGTATTGCCCGGCTCTCCGGCCGAAAAAGCGGGTTTGAAACGGGGTGATATAATAACGAAGGTAGGCGGTCAGTTACTGACGACCACGAACTACTCGGACCTGTTGTTTACCGGCACGACCTTTACATATGGTCTGGGTACGGTGAGTGGCACAACAATCGTAGACTCCGATCAAACCCGGAGTGTAACGGCAACGGTATTTCAGGAGAATCCAGTATTCCTCGATTCCATTTACACTGTAGGCACCAAGAAAGTAGGTTATCTCGTTTACAATCAATTCGTTCCTGGTGCCAATGGCAGCAAGGCCAACGAATATGATGCGCAGGTAGATGCAGTTTTCAGTAACTTCAAAGCCCAGGGTGTAAATGAGCTCGTCCTGGATCTGAGATATAACCCAGGCGGTTATACGTCGTCGTCCGCCAATCTGGCCAGCCTAATCGGGAAGGGAGTCAGTTCCAGCAAATTATACTTCCGCGAAGAATGGAACAAGACAATTACCCCCTATTTACAGGAGGAGTACGGCAGTAACTTCTTTGTGCAGAACTTCCTGGACAAAGCGCAGAACATCGGCACTAATTTATCGCGGGTATTTGTCCTGACAACCGACCATACGGCTTCGGCCAGTGAGTTGATCATCAACGGTCTGCGCCCCTACATGACCGTCACGACAATTGGCAGTACCACGTATGGTAAAAATGTAGGATCAATTACCATTAGCGACGAGACAGGCAAGATTAAATGGGGCATGCAGCCCATTGTATTTAAATCGTACAACAGTCTGGGCCAGTCCGATTATGCAACCGGATTTACGCCGAACGTTGAGGTAGATGAGACTTCGCCCCTGTTACCCCTGGGCGATACCAACGAACCGATGCTCAATGAAGCCCTGAATCAGATTTCGGGCAATCCAGCAAGCGGACGGCGGGCAGCCGTACGAAACCCGCTTATACAACTGGGTTCATCGATTCAACGGAAAGCCGGTGGTCAATCCATGGTCCGGGTGATCAAGAATTTGAAATTATAATTGCTTTTTTCAGGTACGATTCCAACGACTACCATACCGGGCGGGTCCTGTTATGGTAGTCGTCTTACTTTGTTTCCTTCGTCTATTCGCCAATAATTAAGAATTTTTATGAAAGTAGCTCGTTGGTAAGTAAGGCCTGTTTGACGTAATTTTGCAGAACGCTTTTAAGTACCCATTCACGCTGAAGGTTGTCCAGTTTACCTCATTTGTGATACGTTCAGGCTTCTCGCCGGGCTAACTCATCCCCGCCGGGATGGCAAAATCATCGTTCTTAACTCAAATTGGTATAACTTTACGTTTTAGTTCGTTCGTTTACGCTCTTGTTCATGATTCATTTACCATTCCGATTTCTTTCGGCTACCGACTCCCAGCCGCAATCTGTAACTCAAGAGGCATCGCTCTCTCCCGTAACGAAGACAGGCAAAAAACAGCAACGGATAAACTGGATGCTGGGTGCTCTTTCTATCGGCTGGGCAGGACTGCTGATCGGCTGTAACAGCTCCACGACGGTGTCGACCCTCGGCGACTGGACGAAACGTTCCGCCTTTGAAGGCGTAGGCCGTTCCGGTGCCTCAAGTTTTGTCATTAATAATATTGCGTACATGGGTACCGGCCTTGATGCCAGTAACCAGCGGCTTCAGGATTTCTGGGCGTATGATCCGGCCAAAAATGCCTGGACCCAAAAAGCTAATTACGGTGGTGTAGCCCGTTACTCGGGTGTAGGTTTTGCCGTTGGCAACAAAGGCTACATCGGTACCGGTATCAACGTTAATAGCGACAAGCTGAAGGATTTCTGGAGCTATGACCCAACCACCAACGCGTGGACTAAAGTAACTGATTTTGGCGGCACAGCCCGGTATGGCTCACTTGCTTTCGCTATTGGCAACAAAGGGTATGTGGCTACCGGCAATGACGGCAACTACCTCAAAGACATGTGGGCTTTTGATCCAACTGCCAACACCTGGGCCAAAGTAGCCAGCTATGGTGGTGAAAAACGCGTAGGCGGTGTTGCTTTTGTGATTGATGGTAAAGCGTATGCAGGTACCGGAAATAACAACGGTATTGGCCAACGGGACTGGTATGTATATGACCCGGCCACAGATGTATGGACCCAGAAGCTTGACTTCCTGACCGACCAGGCTGTTCAGCGTAGTTATGGCGTTGGGTTTGCCATCAACGGTAAAGGGTATGTAACTCTGGGCGATAACGGCTCCGTATGGCAGTATAATCCGGCGGATGACACCTGGTCGCAACTTGGTTCTTTTGAAGGAGCTAACCGCCAGAATGCAGTTGGTTTCGCCATCGGCAACAAAGGCTACGTAACCACCGGTAGTGCCAACGGAACAAGCCGTTTTGACGACCTGTGGGATTTTGATCCGGCCGTTGAGCAGGTTATTTAAGGTGCAGGATAGCTCATTGGAAAAAGCTGGCCCATCGGTGAAAACTAACCTAGTCCGAAAAGGCTTACTACTGGTGTTACTCGTACTGGCGGTTCTAACGGTCAGGCTTGTTTACCAGCGTCAGAATCCTTACACGGTTGAGGTTTATCCAACAACCGGCGGCTGGGGCTATTCCATCGTAACCAACGGAAAGCTGCTTATTCACCAGCCTACAATTCCGGGTCAGCCCGGAATTGTAGGCTTTGCTTCCAAAGAGGAGGCAAAGCGCGTTGGTGAGCGGATAGTAGAGAAAATACAAAAGGATAAGGCACTGCCTACCCTGACGAATGACGAACTACGCCAGTTGGGCGTAAAAATTCCCTGAATTATTTGCTTATGCGTATTCTTTGGTACGCCGGCTTGCTTTGGCTGGCCGGTATCGTGCTATTTGGCTGTCAATCGGGCGATCTCAACGTGGGTCAGTCGGTTATTAATCCGCAGCAGTTGCAGGTGTTCTCCCTCGACTCCATTACGGTAAAAACCTCCACGGTTATGCGGACCGACTCATTCCTAACATCGAGCGATGCCGATGTAGCGGTTGGTTATTGGAAGGACGCGCAAACCGGACAGCAAACCGTTCAATCGTTCGCGGCTATCGATTACCCCGCTAACTCCTTAATATCCCAGACAAATTTTCGGCTGGATTCATTAGTGCTGGAATTTGGATATTCTTTTGTCTATGGTGATACAACATCAACCTTTGATTTGAATGTCAGTCTCCTGAGCAGACCAATGCCAGCCCAGTTCTATTATAATACCAGTTCGGTTGGGTATGCGGCCAAGCCCATTGCCAAGCGTTCATTTCTTCCTCGTCCACTGAGCGGTACCCGTCAAATACAGGTTCGCTTGCCGGATTCGCTGGCGCAGAATTTGTTTAATAAACTCATCAGCGGAGAGGTTAGCAACAACACCAACCTGAATGATTACCTGCCTGGCTTTGCGCTGACCTCTACCTCTACCGCCAATACAATGCTCGGGTTATCGACGAACAGTACCGTAAGCGGGTTACGTATGTACTACCACGATACAGACTTGAATCGTACGGCCGCTACCCTACTGTTCCCGATTACTTCGCTGCACTTTACCAAAATAATCAATGACCGCAGCGGTACACCCTTGAGTGCCCTAAAAAGCAAATCAGACATTGTTAATAGTACCCTGACCAACAATACGACCTTTGTTTCGTTGGGTTCCGGTCTGCAAACCCGGGTAGAATTCCCTTACCTGAATAATTTTTACCGACCTGAGAACCTTGCCGATCTGAATAGAGCACTTTTGGTTATCAATTCTGTTCGCCTTGACAGACGAGACAATAATCCGCCGGTATCGAGTCTGCAACTGTACCAGACTAATAACCAGAACGAATTTATTGCCTCTGTTCCGGGTGGTGTCTCGGGTGGTGAGACCCCTAGTGGCAACTATTATGTAGATCCGTTTGCTATACTTTTTACGGATAGTTATACGATTGATTTAACCTATTTCATCGGTCAGATCATCAAGAAAAAAGCACTCGCCCAACCGCTTCTGCTTGCCGTTCCAACCCCTTCGAATGGTGGTGGGTATTCGGTCCGGACACTGCTCCAGCGCTCTACACTGGGGAATCAGTTTAAGCAGAATGACCAGTTGCAACTAAAGCTGTTCGTTACATCCGGTACCTAAGCCGGTCATTTGTAAGTCGCTGGTTGAGTCAGCGATTTGAGCCAAAAAGTAATTTACTTTCATAGCGTCCAAACATTTGGCCGCTTCCTACTAACCGATACCAAATCAGCGAGTGTCCGGTAATAGCTCATCGCCATTATCAGACACTCGCTGATTTGGTATCGGTTAACGCCTAAATCAATTAGGCATCATCTATCTTTGTGCGCTCATAATCTATATAAATAACAGTATACTTATTTACTCAATAGAGAGGTGCCGTTCTAACGATGGCTAATCTTTTAACGCCTGCTTTCGGGCTCCGCTCTGGCCAAATCTTCAAACTATTCAGTACGATTAATAGTATATATACTACCTTGTTTGGCATTAACATATAACCGTGTTTAACTGATTAAACACAGAATTATCAGAATAAACAGTCATAAGCCTGGTATTTGTCAGATTCGGAAACTTTTTCTAAAAAGTCAACAGTAAGAGTCGTTCATCCTTTTTGTACGTAAATGAGTTTAGAAACAGCTAACACGTCAAATTCTTCTCTATCATCGCTTCCAAAAACGCCTACCGGCATCACAGGCTTGGATGAAATTACCAAGGGTGGATTGCCGAAAGGCCGTCCAACCCTGATCTGCGGTAGCGCTGGCTGCGGTAAGACGCTTTTTTCGATGGAATTTATTGTACGGGGTGCCTTGGAGTTTAATGAACCGGGAGTGTTTATGGCTTTTGAAGAGAAATCGGAAGAGCTAGCCCAAAATGTAGTCTCTCTTGGATTTGATCTAAACCAACTTCAACGGGATAAACTCATTAAACTGGATCACGTCCACATTGAACGGAGTGAAATAGAAGAAACTGGCGAATATGACCTGGATGGGCTGTTCATCCGGCTCGGGTATGCTATTGATCAAATTGGCGCCAAACGGGTCGTTCTGGACACCATTGAGAATTTGTTTTCTGGTCTGACTAATCAGGGGATTCTTCGGGCCGAGCTAAGAAGACTTTTCGAGTGGCTTAAAGAACGGAAAGTTACGACCATCATCACCGGCGAACGGGGCGATGGCACTCTAACCCGTCACGGTCTGGAAGAATACGTATCCGATTGTGTCATATTACTGGACCATCGGGTAAGCAACCAGATTTCGACACGATTGCTGCGAATCGTCAAATATCGTGGATCCATGCATGGCACCAACGAATACCCGTTCCTGATCAACGAGAAGGGGATTTCGGTGCTGCCCGTTACCTCCCTAACACTGGATCATCCTGTATCGTCCGAGCGGATATCATCCGGCATTCAGGCTCTGGATAAAATGCTCGACGGCCAGGGGTTTTTCAAAGGCAGCAGCATTTTGATCTCGGGCACCGCCGGCACGGGAAAAACAAGTATTGCGGCCAGCTTTGCCAACGAAGCCTGCCTGCAAAACAAACGGTGTATCTATTTCGCTTTTGAAGAGTCTTCGCATCAGATCATCCGAAATATGCGGTCAATTGGCTTCGATCTTCAGACACATATAGATAAGGGCTTGTTGAAATTTCAGGCTTCCCGTCCAACCCTAAATGGGCTGGAAATGCATCTGGTGGCGATCCATAGGCAGATAAATGAATTTAAACCATCAGTCGTTATACTGGACCCGATTACCAACCTGATTACCGTTGGCACAGTGAGTGACGTAAAGTCGATGTTGATTCGCTTGATCGACTTTTTACAGGCCGAGCAGATTACCGTCTTGTTTACGGCCCTGACGCTCAATAATGTTATCAATGAGCAGACCGACGAAGGGGTTTCATCGCTGGTCGACGCCTGGCTGCTTGTGAAAGATATTGAATTCAACGGGGAACGAAACCGGGGCTTGTATGTGATGAAATCTCGGGGCATGAAACACTCCAACCAGGTGCGGGAGTTTATCATTACCGACAAAGGGCTTGATCTTGTTGATGTTTACCTTGGCTCAGAGGGGGTTCTGACTGGCTCCGCCAGAGAAGCTCAGCAACTACTCGAAGAGACGGGTGTTGTCTTACGCGAATACGCAACCAGCCGGAAAGATCGCGAAATCGAGCGCAAAAAATTGATCCTCGAATCGAAGATCGCCAGCCTGAAAGAAGAATTTGAGTCTGTTCAGGATGAGTTGAATAAAACTTACATTGAAGACGAGTTACGGAAAGAAGTCATGCAGAAAAATCGGGAACAGATGACCCGTAGTCGGCATAACGAATAATTTTTTTCTGGCTTGTAAAATATTGTAGTAGCAAGGTTAGTCGTCATTGGATGACCTGCTGATCGTCAGCAAATAACCGCTCAGGCGAATAGCCGACAACCCAATGCTTATGATTACCTACTTAATGAATGGAAACGAACGATGAAAATTGGGAACTACGGCTCTACATTGCCGGCAACACTCCCAAATCCCAACTTGCCCTCTCTAACTTAAAAAAGTACTGCGAAGAGCATCTAAAGGGTAAATACCTGATTGAGGTTATTGACCTGCTGGTAAAACCACAACTGGCTGAAGGCGACCAGATATTTGCGGTACCGACCCTTGTAAAAAAAGTACCTGAACCCATTCGGAAGATTATCGGCGACTTATCGAATGAAGAAAAAGTGCTGGTAGGCTTGAATATTCGTCCGGCAATCAAGTAAATGATCAATCAATCACCAACCCAGGAGAATACTGACCCGGATGACGAACATCAGCTGTATGTCTTACAATTATTTGTAACCGGCATTTCTCTGAATTCGGTACGGGCGATTGCCAATATCAAGCAAATTTGTGAACAGTATCTACCCGGTAAATACTCGCTGGAAATTATTGACGTACACCAGCAGAAATCACTCGCCGAGCTTGAACAACTCATTGCCCTACCCTTGCTGATCAAACGTTTCCCCCTCCCGGAACGCAGGTTGATAGGTGACCTGTCCGATACAAAAAAGGTTTTATCTGGTTTAGGTATTAGTCATTAAGTAGGATGAACGGGGCGAAAACATACGAGCAACTGCTGGCCGAAAACGAAAGCCTGCGCTGGCAACTCGACGAAGCAACAGAAACTATTCAGGCCATTCGAACGGGCCAGATCGATGCGCTGGTGGTTCAGGGAAGGGAAGGGCATGAACTCTACACACTAAAAACGGCCGATCAGACGTACCGTATCTTCATTGAAACCATGAACGAAGGGGCCGTAACCCTCAACCGGTCAGGCCTTATTCTGTACAGTAACTCGGCCTTTGCGGCCATGGTAGATTTACCCTTGACCAAAGTATTTGGCCTGGCTTTCCGGCAGTTTGTCGACGACCAGGATCGGAAAACCTTCGATAGTCTTTTTCAAGAAAGCTGGACCGGAAATCACAAAGCCGAACTTTCGGTTACCAGTACCACCAACAAACGAGTGCCCTGCCTGCTTTCCGTAACGCCCATGCAGTTGGATGGCGGAGATTGCCTGAGTCTCATTCTAACGGACTTAACAGCACAAAAAGAGACGGAGCAACTCTTAAAGGTAAAGAATGAGCAGCTGGCGCAAACGAATATAGCCCTTGAGATCAGCAACCAGGCATTGAACCGGTCGAATAGTAATTTACAGCAATTTGCCTATGTAGCCAGCCATGATTTGCAGGAGCCCTTGCGTAAGGTGCAGCAATTTGGTGATCTGCTCAAAAACCGCTATGCCGCCCAACTGGGCGATGGGGTTAATTACCTCGAGCGAATGCAGTCGGCAGCCAGTCGTATGTCGACACTTATTCGCGATCTGCTGAGCTTCTCCCGCATTTCAACCCAACAGGATACCGTAGCGCCGGTTGCGCTGACGGCCGTATTCAAAAATGTGCTGAATGATCTTGACCTGCGCATCCAGGAAACAGATGCGGTCATTACCATTGATCCATTGCCCAGCCTCCAGGGCGACCAGTCGCAGTTGGAGCAGCTATTTCAGAACCTGATGACGAATGCGCTGAAATTCCGCCGTCCGGATGTTCAGCCCGTTATTCATGTAAGCGCTGAACTCGTAGCTGCCAGACAGTTACCCACTTCCATTAAGCCAACTCAGCAAATGAAGTCCTATTATCGAATCAATGTGGCGGATAATGGGATTGGCTTTGAAGAAAAATACGTCGACCGGATTTTTCAGGTATTCCAGCGGCTGCACGGTAAAAGTGAATTTGTTGGAACGGGTATTGGTCTGGCTATTTGCGAGAAAGTGGTGGCAAATCATGGTGGGGCCATCAGTGCCAGCAGCCAGCCCGGCCAGGGTGCAACTTTCAGCGTATACCTTCCACAACCGTAGTGCGGGTATATAGCGAGTGGTTATCAGTTACTGGTTCATCTGTCCACCATTAACCAATAACCACTCACGAATAACCAATAAACAGGCTAGGCTTTACTTCACCACTTTCATAGTTCCCTGCATCACATAGAAGTGCCCCGGAACGGAGCATTCGTACTGGTAGTCGCCGGGTTTATCGGGGGCGATAAAATAAATCGACTCGTTGGTGTTGGGTTGAAGCAGATTGGTGTGATGCAGTACTTTTTCCGTTTGCGGAATGTAGTTCCTCTCCTGCCCTTCCAGTCCGAGTTTCATGGCCAGTTCGCCCACCTGAACCGCCGATCCGGGAGCTACCACTACGAAATTATGAAGCATGTCGTCTTCATTATTGAAAACGACTCGTACTTTACTCCCGGCTTTTACCTGAAACTGCTCGGTCGAGAATTTGAGGCCGGGTTTGGTACCCATGTTGATCGTATAATCCGGCTCACCCCAGGAAGGGGGCATTTCCGTAATCCGCTTGGCCGCTGCTTTACCTAAAGCTTTCACAGCCCCGGCCGATTTCCCCGAAGCTGTTTTCATGCCTGAAGCTTTACGACCCACTGGCGGTGCTGTGGAGGTAGACGCCGTCATCATGCCTGCATGGTCATGTTGAGCGGGTAAAGCAGCAACGGCCAGCTTTTCGCCATCGGGAATGTTGTTCAGCGTATAATAACCTACGTTGTGCAACAGGGCTCTTCCCGTAGCAGAACGGACACCGGCGGTAGTAATCTCATGAATATAACCCAGCCGCAGACTGTCGACCACCAGACGGGCTTTCAAGCCATCTTTTGAGACAACAATTCCCCGAATCGGGCAACCCGCCCGATTGATTACCGGACTTCCGTAAGTGGCGTGATACTTGTAGTTGAAGCCCGTTACTTTATACGAAGCGGGGTCTGCTGCCAGTTCCTGATCGACGGGGGACGTGAATTCAATCTCGAACCCATCCGGCATGGCATGAATGGTTTTCATTTCAAACGGCATTTTACCGGTCCAGACAACACGCTGTAGACTGAACAGTTCTTTGCCGGTCGATGACCAGCCCCGGCTCGTCATGCCGACAAACATGGACGCATCGTGGCCCCACACCATACGCAGCACCCCCGACGAGAAACCTTCGCGGAATGGAAAAACAACGCCCTGGTACTTACCCTTCACTTTTTCAAAATCTACGCGGGATACGATGCTCTGCCCCTGATCGCCCACGAATAGCTGATTTTCAAACGGACCGAAGCCGCCTTTGGTATTATCCAGCAGCATACCCGACGTTGAAATCCCCAGTATGCCGTGAGGTAACCAGACAGCAGGAGCTTTCAGCGTTGTAAATTGTTTGGCCACATCATACAGCGGTTCGCCGGTATTGGGCACGTCCTGCGGCTTAATGGTTAGTGGTGAGCCTGGTAAACCCGTCCAGCGTAAGCTCTCGGCATTCCCCATAAAATCACCCTTTTCTACTTGCGAAATACGACCCGATCCAACCCAGTCGCCCTGATTCTCGGTGTAAAAAAAGTCACCGGCCGCATTCATGCCGTAGCCCGCCGGAGAGCGCATTCCGGCCGCAAAGGGCATCATCTTGCCATCGGGGGTTATCTCCAGCGTCCAGCCGCGCCAGGGAGCGAGACTCACACCATGTCCGAGACTATTGCTCCAGCCTACGTTCAGCGTGACCAGCATATTTCCGTTGGGCAGAAAAGTCGGCCCATAGGAATACTCGTGGTAGTTGCCCGATAAAGGCCAGGAGTACATTTTATCGTACGAATCAGCCCGTCCGTCCTGATCGGTATCGCGCAGGCGGGTCAATTCACTACGCTGAGTCACGTAGATGTCGCCATCCTTGTAGGCCAGTCCCAGTGGCTCGTGAAGGCCATAGGCAAACCGCTTGTAGATAGGTCGGTTTGAACCGCTGATGTAAGGGTTCGAAACAGTCCAGACTTCACCCCGGCGGGTACAAACCGCCAGATTTCCATCGGGAAGCGTAACCATCCCTCCTACTTCCAGGATAATATCTTCCGGAACGGGCAGCGAAATGAGTTTGTAGAAATCATCTTCTTTTTCGGGGTCCGCTTCAACTTTAGCCAGTCCCTTGGGAGCGGGTGCCGGTTGTTTACTGCTGGAACTGACAGGCAACCCGGTCTTTGACTGAATCTGCGCCCAGGCAGCCGGTTGGCCGAACCAGGCAAGGCCAGCGGCCAGCAAGGCCATTCTGGCAAAATGATGTATGGTTGATTGATTACGTTTCATAAGAAGATACACGCAAAACGCTGACTGATTACCAGATAATTGAATAATTCGCCGTGCCGTTATTGGCAGTCGATTTGATCGGCAGCAACAGCTCTTTGGTATTCCGGGCGGTGCTTCGGATAACCGGTTTCTCATTTCCCGGCAGTTCAACGAAATACTGTTTATCGTTTACGCCATACAATCCATTCGGAAGTTGCTGAATGTCGGCTCCTTCGGCCACCAGGCACCAGATCTCGCCGTTGCCAGCTGCACCCGGCGTTACAGTAAATGAATGCGCCAGCTTCCGGCCATTATCCTCAGCGGCAAACGACTCCCGAACAGAAGCACTTCCCAAGGTGTATTTGAACACCGGCCGACCGTTCTTATCGACATCGTACCCCAGATTAGTGTACGTGGTATTGGAGTCGGGCCAGGCAGCATTCTGATTTGCCAGCATGGCCAGCGATGGCTTACCCGAAAGCTCGATTACGCTCCCGATGGGTACCGACAACTGGGTTTCGCCACGACCGTACCACATGGGCGTCGTTTCCAGAAAATCGCCCCGCCAGATTTGGAGGAACTGCCCTTTCTGCAGGTCGACCGTGTAGTTGACCGCACCGGGTTCGCCCACCGAAATTGTGTGCGTATGCTTGATACCGTGGTGGTTGACAAAGCCTCGCTGCATGATGGGTTCATCTTTCGCCAGCAACGAAATTTCACCGACGGGCTCCTCAGCCCGGATCACCTGGTTGAGGGCCATATAGGGAACGCCGGGACCCTCTACCGCCAGCGTGATGTCGTTACTGCGCGCGTACCAAAGCCCAAAATTCTTATAATAGTTCAGTTCGATCGGGAAATCGCCCGCCTGTAAGTTTAGTTTAGCCGATGCCTTACCGCCATCTTCCGTGTCGATGGAAAGAATTTTTTTACCGGCGATTTTCAGTTCACCGGCTCCATTGCGCACGGTTTTGTTCACCTCCGTAGGAATCCAGGGAAGCTGCAACGAGAGTACGTATTCGCCAGCGCGGGGAATGTGGACAGTACCCGTAATCTTACCGGCAAAATTGTCGCGGCTGCCGGGCGCCGAATGGGCCAGTACATCGATGTTCATTTCCCGCTTCGGCGTGAGGGAAGCCAACTCGTTAACCGATTTGAATTTACCTTCGTAGGCACTCAGCTTGAGATTCGAGAGCGTGACGAGCTCCGTTTCGTACGCTTTGTACCGAATATTCCGAAACGCCACCGGACCGTGATCACCCTGGATCATCAATGGCCCCGTTGGTTTTTCATCCGCAAAACCGGCCGAACGTGTTGGCCCCAGCACTTCTATGTTTTCCTGAACGGTTACGCCATTCAGAACAACTTTCAGGAATCGAGCGTTGGCAATTTTCTCGCCCGCCTTGTTGAAGCGGGGTGCCCGGAAAACAATATGGAAATGCTGCCATAAGCCCGGTGCTTTGCTAACATTCTGGGTTGGCGGGTGTCCCTGATAGCCCTTCTGCCCATCGGGTCTTTTATCGTCCCAACGTTCATAAATAGCTCCGCAGTCGCTTGATTTGGGCACTTTTACGCCCCAGCTATCGAACAATTGAACCTCGTACCGTCCCTGAAGATAGATACCCGAATTGGACCCTTTCTCCATCATAAAATCGAGGTCAAGTTCCAGATCACCGTGTTCCAGTTTGGTAAAAAGTTGCTCTTTACTCTTGCCGGACAGATCATTGACCAGCACACCCGTTCCGGATTTGGTGGTGCCTTTCCCCTCTTTGTTGAGATCGTAGAAGACATCGCCCACGATCTTCCAGTTCGAACCGGTTGGTTTGAAATCTGCCAGATTTTGAAGATTTACTGTTGAGTAAGGCAGCTCACTCGATTGTGCCAGCGTGCTCAGCGCATAAAGATGCAGTCCGACCAGCAGGCAGAGAAATTTACGGTACATGATTTAACCTGATTATAGAAGCCTTCTCTCACAAAGTTACATGCCGGTTAGTTCATAAACAGCACCGGTCTGGGTATTAAACGTAGTAACATACCCTAAATTGGATGGTTTTGATTCGAAATTGACCCCTTTTACTCGAATTGGCCGACTCGTTCGGATTGTGCAGGGTGCACCATTCAGCGATTTAATGGTCGCGGTTGTTAGCTTACGATTCTTCCACTGCATAGCCACGTCGAACCCACCCCGTGCCCGCAGGCCGGAAACGCGGCCATCCCGCCAGGCATCCGGCAAAGCGGCCAGCAGATGAATGGCATCCAGATGACTCTGCACCAGCATCTCTGCCATGCCCGCCGTACCGCCAAAGTTACCATCGATCTGAAAGGGGGGGTGGGCATCGAAGAAGTTCGGATACGTGCCGCCCCCACCCTGGCTGCCGTAATTGGTTTTCGTCTGGCTGGTGTAGCGCAGGAGTTCACGCAAAAGTATATACGCATGGTTACCGTCAAGCAGTCTGGCCCAGAAGTTCACTTTCCACGCCCGGCTCCAGCCCGTTCCGGCATCGCCCCGGAGTTCGAGCGTTTTTTTAGCCGCAGCTGCAAATTCGGGCGTACTGATGGGCGAAATCTGTCTGCCGGGGTGCAGGCCAAACAGGTGCGATACGTGCCGGTGCTGGGGATCGACATCTTCATAGTCCTTATTCCACTCCTGTAAGTTTCCCTTATGGCCAATGTGCAGCGGATAAAATTTACTTCGCTTCTCAATCAGCAACTTCCGAAAATCCGGTTCGATATTCAACGCCGTCGATGCATCGATCAGGTTGGTAAACAAATCCCACATAATGGACATGTCCATGGTTGTCGCGGTGGAAATCGACGCGGGCTGTCCTTTAGCGTCGATAAAATCGTTCTCCGGCGATACGGAGGGCGACACCACCAGATAGCCGTCTTTGTCGGCGATGAGCCAATCCAGATAAAAAAGAGCGGCCCCTTTCATAATGGGATAAGCCGATTCGCGCAGAAATTTCTTATCGCCGGTGAAACGGTAATGCTCCCAAAGGTGCTGGCTCAGCCAACCCGCTCCCTGGTTCCAGTTGGCCCATTTAGGGTCGCCCTCTCCTTTATCGCCCACCGGGTTGGAAATGGCCCAGATATCAGTGTTGTGGTGTGCCACCCAGCCCTTCATGTTATAAAATTCCCTGGCGGTCACGGCTCCCGTTTTGGCCAGCTCACCAATAAAACTCAGTAGAGGCCGGTGCAACTCCGAGAGGTTCGTTACCTCAACGGGCCAGTAGTTCATCTGGGTATTGATATTGATGGTGTAGTTCGAGCTCCAAGGAGCCCGCAGTTCCTTGTTCCAGATGCCCTGCAGGTTAGCGGGCACATCGGTCACCCGCGAGCTGGAAATCAACAAGTAGCGGCCGTACTGGCAGTACAGCATTTCAACACCGGGATCGTAAACGCCTTTACTGTACATTTCGAGCCGATCGTCAGACGGTAAGGCTGCGTTTTTATTGACATGGGTAGTATCGGTAATCTGAAATGAAAATCGATTGAAATATGACTGATAATCAGCCATATGCCGACTTAGAAGCGTTTGATACTTAACGGTGGCAGCTTTTTTGATGAGGTCTTCAGCCAGTTTATTTTCGTCTTTCCCGTCCTTATCCGGGCATTTATCATAGCCGTTGAAACTAGTTGTAGCCGCCACCAGCAACAGAACTTCCGATGCATTACGAACGTGAATACCTTCTTTGTCAGTTTGCACCGTACCACCCGTATTAAGGGTTTTCAGCCGCAGTTGAAACCGCATTCCTTTGCAACCCGTAGCATCTTCATAAATAACATGCTCGCGATCTTTGGGGTTGTAATAGTTCGGGTCGACCTGGGCGGGCGCTTTGCCTTTCATAACCAGATCACCGTTACTCCCCAGCCTGTTTTCAGTTCGTAACTGGCTGCTCGTTGAAGCATCGAAACTGAGCTGACCGGGTTTGCTGGCGGTCAGGCGAATCACCATGACGCCATCGGGTGCGGAGGTAAACATTTCGCGTTTGTAGGTAACGCCATTGACCGTGAAGCGGGTTGTGGCAATGGCTTTCTGAATATCCAGATCCCGGTAGTAGCCGGTTGGTATGGCCCCGTTAAAGTTCTGCTTCAGAGACAGGTCGCCCAGCGGCATATAGGACTGGGTGTATAGACCCTGCATCTTTTTTACCAGCGTGACGGCCTGCTTGTAATCTTCCTGGTCTAGGGCCTGCCTGACCTGAGGCAGGTACGACGGAGATTCGGGGTTGACGCCACTGGAAACCGGACCGCCCGACCAGAGGGTGCTTTCATTGAGTTGGATGAGCTCATCCTCTACTTTCCCAAAGACCATAGCGCCAATCCGTCCATTGCCAATGGGTAAGGCTTCTGTCCAGACCGCAGCGGGTTTCGTATACCAAAGTTTTAGATTGGACTGCGCCCATATCGGCGTTGAGAAAAATAAAGACAGGCACAACCAGCGATTTAGCTTCATTGCAAATGATAAGGTTTTTCAGATAAATAAACTGGTTTATAGCACATTTACAAACCAGCTCTATCAGGAAAGCATCCAGTTCCGGTTTTATCCTGAAAAGATGATTTAAATTTTCTTTGGTAGCCAGCCATTAATGGACCACCAGGGGTGATTTTCTTACTATGGACATCAACCTGTTTTTAAAGGCAACGCAACGTTTTACACTGAACGTACGTACTTACGACTAGATCCTACCTCCGCTTTTTGCCGTCAATTTCAATCCCATTTTAATGTGTAACAACACCTATTCTGTGTGGTGAAACGTTAATTTATGTATTCAATAAGTAAAGAAGCTGTTGATTTATCGGTTTAGGCATTCCCGTAGAATTTGCCACGTTTACTGCAGTCCAAACGTACAGGTACAAAAATGAATACCCACTTGCCTAACTTTTTAAAAATCCCTTTATGACACGTTACGATTTTTTAAAATCGATGGGCTTTACTGGAGCCGCCTTAATGGCAGCGCTTACTTCCTGCGTCCATGAAGAAGACACGGTTGTGAATGCACTGACACTGCCAGGCACCCAAAGCACTACAGTTACCCCACCGACCAGCACAACCACGACACCCGGCTCGGGTAGCACGACTACGCCGGCATCGACCACGACAACTACCAGCGGGGTTGACTTGAGTACCATTAAGAATCGTCTGCTTACCATCGATCTGGCCAGCACGGCGGCATCGGCGCTCAAAACCGTTGGTGGCTACATCGCGCAAAGTGGCATTGTAGTGGCTCAGGTTAGCGCCGGTGTTTACGTCGCCGTTACACAAACGTGCAGCCATGAACCTAAAAAGGCCATTATCTTCAACAAAACAGAGTTTTACTGCACTCAGCATGGTGCCCGCTTCGACCTCAACGGGGTCGGTAAAAACAGCTTCGGCAGCCGGGGAATCGCCGTCTACAAAGTAGCCACCGATGGCAAAACCCTGGTCGTTTATAGTTAAGCCTCTTTCCTTAAACACAGTTTCCCTGAACAACCATGAAATTAGCCCTGATTTCACTGCTTATAAGCCTGACAACGCTGGCTCCGAACTGGATACTAAATTTTGACCAGGCCAAAACCGAAGCGGTCCAAACTCATAAATTGATACTCCTCAACTTTTCGGGTTCGGACTGGTGTGGCCCCTGCATCAAACTTAAGAAAACGATTTTTGAGTCAGCCGAATTCAGCCGGTATGCTGATGAGCACCTGGTACTCGTCCGCGCTGACTTCCCCCGACTGTCTAAAAACCAGCTGGATACCCGACAAACCGCACATAACGAGTCTCTGGCGGAGAAGTACAACAAACAGGGTAAGTTTCCATATACAGTATTGCTGGATGCGAATGGCAAGGTGTTGAAAGAGTGGGATGGCTATCCTCAATCGCTGACAATACCCGGCTTTATCGACGCCATTCAGTCGGCCACACCCGCGTCGAAATGAGTATCGAATCCCAGATTCACAAGCGGACACAGCGGCTCATGGGCAATCGCTTTGAGCTGAGCGTCGTTAGTACCGATGCTGCCTGGGCAAACGACTGCCTTGATAAAGCTGTGACAGAAATCAGCCGGATTGAACGCTTACTTACAACGTATAGCGACGATAGTCAAACCAACCGAATCAATGCCAGCGCGGGTCTTCAACCTGAACCCATCGATCAGGAAGTGTTTGCGCTTATTGAACGGGCTCTGCGCTTATCAGCCCTCACCCAAGGGGCATTTGACATTACGTACGGATCCATTGACAAGCGATTCTGGAATTTTGATACGACCATGACGGCCCTCCCCGACCCTAAAACCGCCCGGCATATGGTTCGGTTGATCAATTACCGGAACGTGATACTGGATTCGGCACAACAGACTGTTTTCCTCAAAGAAAAGGGCATGCGAATTGGTTTTGGAGGCATTGGCAAAGGGTATGCCGCAGAACAGGCAAAACGGGTGTTACGCGACCTGGGCGTGGAGAGCGGCATTGTCAATGCTGCCGGTGACCTCACCACTTGGGGAACACAACCCAACGGAGCGCCCTGGACAATCGGCATTGCCGATCCGAATCAGACAATCCAGCAGGCATTTTCCTATCTGGAAATCAGTAATATGGCCGTTGCAACTTCTGGTAACTATGAAAAATATGCCTTAATCGACGGTAAACGGTATTCACACACCATCGACCCAAAAACTGGTTTTCCGGTATCGGGAATTAAGAGTGTGACGATTATTGCCCCGAACGCTGAACTGGCCGATGCGCTGGCTACTCCTGTGATGGTGATGGGCGTTCGGGTAGGCCTCAACCTGATTAACCAAATGCGACACATTGCCTGCATTCTTATTGACGATACGGATAAACTGCATACTTCCACCAATATCCGACTGGTAGCACCGGCCAGCGTTTAAAAAACTGTACAAAACCAAGACATGAAGACAACCAAACAAACCACAAATCTAGTCCTGCTAGCTAGCCTGTTCCTGCTCGGGCTGGCGGGTTGCACAACGGTTAAAGAGTACCAGAAGAATCGGATCAACGACGCCGAAATGGAACTGTCGGCTCGCAAATCGGAGAAGTTCGAGCAGAATTTTTACCTCTACCGCGAAGGCGCTGCGGGGGCAAATGGCGGAAAAAGTGGCGGTGGCTGTGGTTGTAACTAAGCAAAGGGACGATGAAAAAAATCTGTATAACTGTTGGCGTACTGCTTAGTCTATTTCGTTCGGGCCATGCCCAATCCATCGAAAAACCAGCCTACGAAACCCGAAAATTAAGTCTGCAGGAGGTTAATCTGGTATCGAGCTACTACAACCAAAACGGGAACAACTCAGCCGTTACAGGAGGTATTGGCTCCGAACAGTTAACCGACTATGCCCAGTCTATCGACCTGGTCCTTAAAAGCACCGACCGGCTGAATCGCCAGCATACCCTGGCGTTCGACCTGAACGTCGATCACTACACCTCGGCTTCGTCGGATAAGATCGACCCGCTCACGGTTTCATCGGCCTCGCGGAGTGACACGCATATTTACCCGTCCGTTTCCTGGAGTGTGCAGAACGACAACCGCCATACCACGCAGGGCGTTGCCCTCTCGTATTCGACCGAGTATGATTACAAATCGTACGGAATCAACCTGAGCTTTGCCAAAGCCTCTGCCGATAACAACCGGGAGGTAAGCTTGAAAGCGGGCGCTTTTTTTGATACCTGGAAAGTGATCTTACCCGCCGAGTTAAGACCGGAAGGCTATGGCTCCGGGGCCAGGGGGGATCGCGACCCCATCGACTACAAGCCCCGTAACTCCTATAACGCCAGCCTGTCGTTTTCGCAGATCATCAACAAGCGAATGCAGGTGCTGTTGACAGTAGAACCCGCGTTTCAGCAGGGCCTGCTCAGCACCCCTTTCCACCGCATTTACTTTCGTGACGGAGCCGAAACCGTGGAGCGACTACCGGGCAGCCGACTGAAGTTACCCATTGGGGTCCGGCTCCATTATTTCCTGGGCGACCGGGTTATTGTCCGGGCATTTTACCGGTACTATATCGATGACTGGGGCATGCAGGCACATACTGTCAATCTCGAAACGCCCATTAAACTAACGTCATTTATTTCGATAAGTCCATTTTATCGGTTCAGCCATCAGACAGCCGTCCGGTATTTTGCGCCTTATGGCGAGCACCAGTTGACACAGAGATATTATACAAGTGATTATGACATCTCCGGATTTACCAGTCAGTTTTTAGGGACGGGTATTCGAATGGCTCCCCCCGGCGGACTATTTGGTATCGGCCACTGGCAAAGCCTCGAACTTCGCTACGGACATTACACGCGGACTACAGGAATGGTCGCAAACAGCGTAACCCTTTTGGCAAAACTGAAGTAACGGACTTTCGGTAGTGGCCATGGGCCATGGCCACTACCGAAAGTCCGTTAAACCATCATATGCAGCCTGGTAAACCTCCCCCCTTACTTCGGTAGCATGCCTACGATCAGGCCGGTATTGGTTTACGTTTATCCGTGATGGAGTGCGTATATTTATGAATCAGTTTCCTTTTATTAGCAGATCAACTTCTTGACCGGATACGGAAGCGTATCCAGTGATAAAAGAAGCCCTCCTTCTCCGTAACCCCCAGTAAATCAACCAGTACCAGTTGTAGTGAGTGAAAGTGAAGTTTAGAACTGCTTGCTTATGCGCACATTTACCTTAAGACAACTATTTGTGTTTCTGATTTTAGGTGTACCGCTGGCAGCAAGGGGGAGTCATCAGGTTGGCGGGCATATTGAGATGAAAGCCGTGGGAAACACTGCCGGGCAGTATCGAATTACCGTTATCAACTACCTTGAGGATGGTACCCGTGGGGCGGCCAATCAATCTACTTCGGGGATATTAGGCATCTTCCGAAAGCGGGACAATGCGCTGATGACAACCTTCATCGTCCGGCAAACGGGTTCGCGGGTACCCGTCGTTTATGCCAATGGCTTTTGCGCAGCCCAACGTAACCTTAAGTTCATTGTCTTAACCTATGAAGCGGATATTCAGCTCCCGCCCGCAAGCTTTGCCGACCCGGAGGGCTATTATATTTCCTATCAGACTCGAAACCGAAACGCGGGTATCAACAATATTAGCGGTCCCGATCAAACAGGATTTACCTTTTATCTGGAGTTTCCGGCTAAACAGCAGAATAATCAGTTGTTTGTCAATTCGTCACCCCATTTTGGCCCCATAAATGGAGAATATATTTGTTTAGGAGACGCTTTCTCATTTCCCTTCGGCGGCACGGATCCGGATGGCGATGAACTCCGTTACTCCATGATCACCCCTCTCAACCAAAAGGGAGCTAACGGACAGAATAACACAACCAATCCTGTTTCCCCTGGCCCCTATCCCGATGTAAACTGGCTCTCAGGCTTTAACGCCGACAATGCAATTCCCGGTAGCCCCAGTCTGCAGGTTGACGCTAAAACCGGCGAATTGTCGGTAACGGCCACTCAACTGGGTCTGTTTGTTTTTGCCGTTAAAGTTGAAGAGTACAGGAATGGAGTAAAAATTGGCGAAGTACGGCGTGACTTTCAATTTCTGGTAATCGACTGCCCGCCCCAAACCACACCAGACCCGGCCGTTCAGGTAAAGAACAGGCCCAAACAACCCCAAACAACCATTTGCCAGGGTGACTCGGCCGTACTCGTAGCAGCCCTAGACCCAAACTGGAATTACCAGTGGCGTAAGGACGACATCAATATTGCGGGGGCTGTTAATTCAACCCTGGCCGTTCGGGAGTCAGGTCAGTATAGTGTTGTGGTTTCGCAAAAAGCCGTTTGCAGTAAAGTGGGAAATTCAGATGTCATCACGGTTAACGTGATCGGAAGTGATGCCCACGTGTCGACAACGGGGCATTTGTGCGCCACAACAGGCTCCATAAAGCTGGTAGCAACGGGTGCATCGGATGTTACCTACCAGTGGTATAAGGATAATCAGTCCTTAACTGATCAGACAACAGATTCACTTCGGGCCACGGAGGCTGGTAAATACTGGGCCATTCTTACATACCGTACACTAGGCTGTAAAGCCCATACCGATACGGCCGTTCTTGACCGTTCCGCTGCTGTTGTAGCATCCATTACGTCCTCATCAGGCTTTAATCGGATTTGTCCGGACAATTCACTTCCCCTGATCGGTAGCGGTGGACTACTTTACCGCTGGCAGAAGGATGGAAAACCAATCAGCAATAATGAGTCGTCGCAATTGGTAGCCACTAGCCCAGGCACATTTGTGGTTACGGCTACGGATATATACGGCTGCGAAGGCACATCCAATCCGGTAACGATCACCAGCGTTGCACCGGTTGTGGTTACGCTGGACTCTATTCCGGGCGTTTGCGGCCCTAATAACCCGCCCTACACCTTAACAGGAAATCCGCCGGGTGGCGATTTTGGCGGAGCGGGTATCGAAACAAATGCCTTCAGCCCGGAGCAGGCTGGTGTGGGCAATCACCCCGTTACCTACACGGTAAGGCCAGCCCCCGAATGTGCCGGAACGGTAGCGACCCGGATTGCCGTTGTGGCCCCGGTCCCAACCATTCAGCTGATCGATTCAATGACGACCTACCAGGGCAACACCTTTTCCCTGAACCCCGTTTACACCGGCGATCCCGTTCAATTTCGTTGGACATCGGGTAAGTATCTGGATAATCCCACAGCCGCGAATCCAACCATCACGGATATTACTGACGATATTACGTACACCATCGATGCAGCAAACAGCACCGGTTGCGCCGTGAAAGACACGATCCGAATCACCGTTTTTGCCCGTGCCTGGGTGCCCGATGCCTTTTCGCCCAATGGTGACGGTCAGAACGATATTCTGGAGCTACCTGGCATTGCGGCTTTCCCCGATGCAGTTTTCACCTTGTTTGATCGTTGGGGCGAAGTCATTTATTCGTCTGGCAAAGGGTACACCAATCCCTTCGACGGAACGCTTAACGGAACGGCGCTGCCAACGGGTGTCTACGCCTACACGCTGTTTACAGCCCCCGGTAAACCTGTTACACGGGGCCGAATTCTACTTGTACGTTAATGAGACAGCCCTATAACGACAAAAAAATCCGGTACGCGTTAAACGGGTACCGGATTTAGAACCAAACTACGCGACTTGTATAGCCCGTAGATCAATATTAGGCTTGCTTCGTTAACTGGATATTCAACACCAGTTTAACGTCGTCGCTGACAACCACGCCACCGGCTTCGGTAACGCCATCCCAGGTCAGGCCAAATTCTTTGCGTTTGATGGTCCCGGTGGCCTCAAAACCAGCTTTGGTTTGTCCGTAGAAATCAACCATCTGTCCGCCATGCTCAACTTTCAGGGTTACCGGCTTCGTAACGCCGTGAATGGATAAATCGCCGGTCAAAGAATACGTATCGTCACCCGTTTTGGTCATGGATGTCGACACAAAGGTCAGTTTTGGAAATTGTTCAGCATCAAAGAAATCAGCTGATTTCAGATGGCCATCGCGTTGTTCCTGACCCGTACTGATACTGTTTATATCGGCCGAAAAAGAGATTTTAGCATCGGTAAAATCATCCCCTGTAGTTTCTACCTGTCCTTCATACTGGCTAAACGAACCCGTTACCGTTGAAATAACAAGGTGTTTAACTTTGAATTGAATTTCGGAGTGGGTTGGGTCAATAGACCAGGTAGTAGCGGTTGCGGGTTGCGTTTCCATTGTTTGAGTCGTTTATTACGTGTTAAAGTATTTGATGTATATACATTTAATTTCCAGGAATCGTTTCACTCGTTTTTTAAATTTCAGCTTTTTTTTCAAAGGGCATATCCATCCAATCTAAAGAATAGACTGTAGCTTTCAACTACGTTATTTAACAAGCATAATCGACGCCATTATTTCGATCCCCTCCCAAAGGTACTGCACCTTCACATTCTCGTTCTCGGCATGTTGGTTGTTATCGTAATTCACCACCGGAACCGATACCACGTTGGCTTTCAGCACTTTTTCGAACATATACAACGGCAAGCTGCCTCCCGACGAAGGCGACAAAACGATTGGTTCGGGGCTGGCTGCCTGAACAGCAGCCACGACGCCCTGGGCGACGGGCAAATCCATTGGCGTCCGTTGGGCATTGTAGCCATGACCCGTCGTAATTTTAATTAGTTTCGGAAATTGCTGCCGTTCGGCATCAGTCGGTTCATGGTCCAGTACCTGATACCCCTGCGCCCGGATATGATCGATTACACGCCCAACTTGCCGGGTTACCTCATTGCCCCGCACGAGCCGTAAATCCAGGACAGCTTCGGCCTTCGTTGGAATGATGTTGCCTGCCATAGCACCTACGTTTGCGCTTTGCATGCCATTGATATTCAGCGTCGGGCGCATGAGCAACTCCACAAAGGAGCTTCCATTTCCGTCGGGTTGTGCAATGCCCAGTTCTTTCTTTAAGGCTGCTTCCATATTGGGCACTTTAGCCATAGCATCCCGTTCGCTGGCCGTTAAAGGGACTACATCATCGTAAAACCCTTTAATAACAACGTGGTCATTATCGTCTTTCATACTGGCCAATAACTTCACCATCCGCATGGCCGGATTAGGTGCCCAGTTACCGTAATTGCCGCTATGTAACGGACGTTTGGGGCCGTAGAGCGTAAGGTACATGTTCACATCGCCCCGAACACCAAACTGCACCACGGGCTTGCCCGATACATGGCGTGGTCCATCGGCAATAATCCAGAGATCACTGGCCAGTTTATCCCGGTGCTTGTCGAAGATTTCGCCCAGATGCGTTGAACCCACTTCTTCTTCTCCTTCAAAAAAGAATTTCAGATTAGTAGTGAGGGGTATGTTTGACTTTACCAGGGCATCATAAGCGTTCAGGATGGTCATGACACCCGCTTTATCATCGGCACTGCCCCGCCCCGATAAGCGCCAGTTCGGGTCGATTGGATCGCCTGATTTATAGGTGGCCACGATCTTTCCCCCCTGCTCTACCGGGGCCGTGATAAAGACGGGTACAAACGGTTGAAGGCCCTCTCCCCACTGCTTCGGGTTAACCGGCTGTCCGTCATAGTGAGCATAAAAAACAAGCGTCTTTTTAGCACCCGGCACTCGAACTTCCCCGAATACGGCAGGTGTAGAACCCGGTGTTGGACCATCGAGGAGCATTCCCGAAATACCCCGCTTCTTCATCATCTGAAGAATAAAGGCTGCGTTTCTACGAATGTTGACCGAGTCGGCGGAGACATTGGGAATGGACAGGAACTCCCGATACTCATCCATTAGGGCGGTTTCCTGCGACTGCCGGTATTGCCTGACCCGCTGCTGCGGTGTTTGGGCGAATACACTTACCGACAGAAAAATCAATACGTACAAGGTGAGTTTACTGAACATAGTCAATGGTTTGGGTGATGAGAAGATAAATCAGCCTTAGTAAATTCAAGGCCAAATGTGTTTAATTTATCGGCTTTCCCCTGCGTATTGAGGACAAAGCTCACGAGGTCTTTCCCATTCCAGAATTGGTCGTAAACCAGCCGAAAGGTATCGTAATGCCAATGTTCCATTCTTCCGGTCATGATGTCATTCACAGATGCATAAAGCCTACCCTGCCGTAGGCTTACCTCAACCTTACCGTAAACCGGGCTGTTATACGTACCGACATAAGCCGTTAGCGGAAGCGATGGATTAGTGTTCAGCACCCGCGTGCTGTCGGCTTTACGTTCGGCAAGTCTGGCCATCTGTTTAAAGCCACCGTATAATTTCTGAAAATCGGTACTCCAGTCATGGTCCAGCCCCAGGGCAAACTCATCGAATGCGCGGAACATCAGCGCGTGGCGCAGTTCGGCATGATCGAGGTTACCCTGCACATAGACGGCCAGTTTCTGATCGGGCAACTGGCCGTGAATGGCAATCATGCCCGTCACGCTGCCAGTGTGAAAATTAATGCGATGCCCGCGGTAATCCTGCTGAAACCAGCCGAGTCCGTAAGTTTTCCAGACGGGTTTGGTGAGCAATTGAGTCGGGTAAAACTCAGCATCGGTCACGAAGGTTTGGGGCTTGAACAACTCGGCCCAGGTGGCCGGTTTCAGGAGCGTTTTACCCTGATAGCGCCCTGAGTCGAGCATACACTGCATCCAGGCTGCCACGTCATCGGGACAGGTCCAGACCGATCCGGCCGGCCCAACGGCATCAACCAGACCCTCTTCCAGCGGACTATCGACCAGTCGAACGGTATCATTTACGGCTAGATGTGGTTTCGCACGGTTGGCATCGGCCACTTCGCTAAACAGCGCCCTTGTCCGGCGCATGTTGAGCGGTTCGAAAATACGGGTGCGGATAAACGTATCCCACGACATGCCACTCACTTTCTCCAGCACCTTTCCCGCTGCGAGGTACATAATATTTTGGTAAATGAATCCCGCCCGCAAAGAATAGCTCGGCTTCACGTACCGTATCCGGCGAAGGATTTCGTCGCTCGGGATTTTCATAGCCACCCAGAACACATCGGTATTGCCGACACCGGTATTGTGAATCAGCAAGTCCCTCACCCGCAGTTCCCTCGTTACAGCAGGATCGTATAACTGAAAGTCGGGCAGGTAATCGGTTACCGGATCATCCCAGTTCAGTTTACCCTCGTCGACCATCATACCCAGGCAGGCCGCCGTCATAGCTTTGGTTGTCGAAGCCATGCCAAACAGGGTTTGTGAATCAACGGGCTCGGGTTTACCAATTACCCGTACGCCATACCCTTTCTTCAGCAGAATTTTGCCGTCTTTAACGACCGTAACTGTTAGGCCGGGCACTTTCCAGTCGCGTACTGCCTGTTGAACATACGCATCATAGCGGGCCACCGGATCCGGAGCGGATTTCTTCGATTGAGCCACCACCGGCGATGTTGACCAACAACAGGCAATCAGTGTAAGTACAAGTAGATTATTTTTCATCTCAGGCTAATTACCTCTCCAAGATAGCGCATTATTACCTTTCAGTGCGACAAAACACTTTTTTTTAGGCGTTCCGGCCAAATCATCCGGGCTTCTGGAGTAGATTTGTTCTGGCCCAGTCATCAACATATAATAAATCAATGATTAACCTTACTTTGAAAAAGATGCGATTCATCCCTGCTGCCGTGCTGGCCTTTTCGGTACTGTTCGGCCAGGTTCCTGGCTATAGCCAGCCCAAAACGAGTGCCGCCAAGTCGACCAATGCGCTATCAGCCATCAAGGAGAGCGATATCAAGCGTGATCTGTTTGCCCTGGCGGACGATCATTTCCGTGGTCGGGAAGGAGGTTCGCTCGATGAACTGAAAGCATCCGTCTGGATTGCCGACCAACTGCGGGCCATGGGTCTGCAACCCGCTGGCGATGACGGCACGTTCTTTCAGTTTTTTCACATTCAGCGTACCCGCATTACGGAAACCAGCCGGTTGAATATCGGTTCACATCAACTCGTTCACGGTCAGGACGCGTTCATTTTGGCACCGGCCATTGCCTCGGTCGATGCCCCGCTGGTCTTCGTGGGTAAAGGAACGCCGGAAGAGCTGGCGAAGGTCGACATCAAAGGCAAAGCCGTGGCGCTGGAGTTTTCGGGTACCGGTCCGGCCGATATCAGCTACCGCCGGTATTTGTTTGGCACCATGACTCGCCGGGCCTCGGAGCTGGTAAAAGCAGGGGCGCTGGCTGTCGTTTGGGTTTCAGATACACCCGCTCAATCGTATTTTGAACGCTGGACAACCGGTCTGGAACGGGGACGTTACGATTTACCGGGCGGTGCCAACACGCGAGTATTTTCTCAGGCACCAACGGTCTGGCTCCCTTCCAGTGCGCTGGAGTGGGTAAAACAACCCGGACAGCAGTTTACAAACGTGGTGAATGTGGAAAGCTTCAACTACCCATCGGTCAATATCGTTGCCAAGGTGCCGGGAACGGATCCCAAGCTTAAAGATGAATACGTGTTATTCAGTACCCACCAGGACCACGACGGCGTTCGCCGGGCAGTAGCGGGCGACTCAATCTGGAACGGGGCCGACGACAATGCCAGCGGCTGTGTAGCGACGATGGCGATTGGCCGGGCCTTTGCACAGAAACCCGGCAAGCGGTCGGCGCTGATCGTCTTTCACGGGGCCGAAGAGCGCGGTCTGCTGGGGTCGCGATACTATGTAGAACACCCAACGGTCCCCAAAGGGTCTATTGTAGCGGTATTGAATGCCGAAATGATTGGCCGGAATGCGCCCGACAGCGCGGCTATTCTGGGGCAGCAGCCTCCTCACCGCAACTCAACCGATCTGGTCAATGCCGCGCTGGCGGTGAACCAGTCCGAAGCCCATTTTAAACTCGACACCTTATGGGATAAGCCGGAGCATCCGGAAGGCTGGTATTTCCGGTCCGACCACCTCCCCTATGCGCGCGCCAACGTTCCGGCTATTGCCTTCACCACCCTGCTCCACGCTGATTACCACACGCCGAAAGACGAACCCGACCGTATCAACACCGCCAAGGTAACCCGCATTGCCAAATGGATTTACCTGACAGGCTGGGATGTGGCGAACCGTCCGGACCGGGTGAAGGTAGACCCGGGTTTCAAGCTGGAGCGATAGCAGATTTAAACCTATAAAACGCAGCTAACCAGAGAGGCCCCGCCATGGCGGGGCCTCTCTGGTTAGCTGCGTTTTATAGGTTTAAACGAATTAACGGCGTTATTTATCGACGGCCACCGCCGTGAAAACCGCCCCCACCATGAAAGCCGCCACTAAAGCCACCCCCACCGAAGGAGCGCGTGCCACCACCTCCCCAACTTTGTACACGGGAACCGCCAAAATTAGTAGCGGGTGCAGCTACCCGACCTCCTCCGCTGAAACCACGGCTTGGGCCACTGTACTGACTCCCATTGTTCAACCAGTTGGCACGGGAAGGTGAGAAACCCGATGGTGAACCAAATGCCCGGCGAGCTGCCGACATAAATCCGGTATTGACCGGTGTGTAGGCCCGGTTCATGCCTACGTAGCGATTATAATATTGATTATAACGCCCGTACAAGTGCGGATAATAGGTGTATCCTGTTCGGAAAAACCAGTTGGAGAACCCAAACGAAGGCAAGCCGAACACCACCATATTACCCCCCATTCCATAGTAAAAGCCGGTACCGTACCACCAGGCCGATGGGTACCACATCGCCGAGGTGTACCAGTATGGATAACCAAACCAGAATGGGTACGGGTTCTGATAATAATTTGAGCTGTTCACCCAGGCTGGATTTGGATTGATACCACCCGTTTTATAGCCATTCGCCTGTGCATAAGCCTGCCCGGCCTGTTGTAGCTCCTGGCGTGCCTGTGGGTCCTGGTTCAACTGATTCTGATAATCGGCCAGTTCCTGCTGACTTTGTGCCTGAAGCGTATCGTGCAGGGCTGTCAGGTCTTTGGTTACCTGATCGGGATTGTTGCGGAATGCTTCGCCAAGCTGGGCTGTCTGCTCGGGATGCTCCGTTAGTTTAGTCAGCACGTCCGGCATGTCGATCAATTGCCGAAAAGCCTGTTGCGTCTGATTGTCGAGGGGAGCAATCATCGCATCGAACGCCTGCTGTGCCTGCTGGCTAATGTTATCGACCTGAACCAGATCGGCATGATGATGCCGGTATAATTTCCAGGCTGCTTCCTGGGTATCGGCAGGCAGGCTTTTGGCCAACGCCTTCACCTCCTGTTCACTCGAACCGGCGGGCTGTGTAGCCAGCGTATGCATAACATCTGGAAAGCGGGACAGGTCGTAGAACCAGCCCTGCTTGGTTTGCCCGTAGGTCTGAATCAGGCTGGTAAACGCCTGCTGGCTGGCGGCTCGCTGAGCGACCAGGCCATTTATGATCTGCGGCTGACCCGCAGCCAGTAAAACAGACTGCCGAACATCGTCCCGGTAAGGCGCGATGGCCGACGAAAGTGATTGGTTGGGGTCGTTGGTCGTAACGACGGGCTGCTGCTCGAAAGGTGTATTCTGGGCAATGATGGGTTGCCATCCTGCGGCCACCAACCCGAGTGCGAGCAGCAGGGTTTTGGCCGGAATACGATGGATGAACGTTTTCATGATTGATGCCTTGATTTAACGGTTTATCAACACTAAGCTGACTGTCAGCGATTCGGTTCTGCACACGGCAAAAGGTGATTCTCATGCCGTGGCTGGCCATTTCATCGACTACAATAAGAACATCAATTGGCCTCAAAAAGGGATAATAACAGCGTTAATCTTTGATTAAAGATCGCTGCCCCCGTTCTCAGAATACACATTTTATTCCAACAAATCAGCTCATTTAACCGCTCCCGGAAGTTGCTTGAGCCAGGCCAGATTGAACTGATAATGCACACTGCTGCTGAGCAGATGAATCATGTTATCCGGCGTTTGGGTCATGGCAAGATACCCCTTTGGTTCGGCATGCGTAGCGTCCATTTGGAAAGCTCCAGTCCAGGCTCCTCCGTTGAGGTAACGCTCTTTCCCGTCGGTCAGGAGTTTTTTAACGGGCCAGGTTTTGCCCTCATCGAACGAAACGGACGCATACATGCCGTAACCTTTATACGTATTCCCCTGTGCATCGTTAAACAGCATGCCCGCCTTTTCACCATCCCGTTCGTCGGGGTGATGGGTGAACGAGACCAGTAGAATGGCCCCTTCGTTCAGGCGATATAACACCAGCCGCTGCCCACTCCAGACCGGCGGAAATTCTGATGCCGAATAAGTCCACGTTTTACCCATATCGCTGGATAAACTGATGGGCATTCGTGGACCAATACCATTAGGCCCGGGAATATCGTCTTTCCGCCCGAATGCCAGTAAACGTCCATCCATCAGCTGCACCACACCGGTGTGAATACCGGCAATAAGTCCACCGGTTTCCCCGGCGCCGAATGACGGTGTTTGCTCACCGGTATACGGTTTCACCCAGTTTTTGCCGCCGTCTTTACTGATGTGAATGGCACTCCCACCGCTGGGACCGGGTTCGGCGTCGGCCGCCTGAACAAGCCAACCCTCTTTCGTCTGAAACATCCCGGCTATAACCTGATTACGTTTGGTGTGCTCCGCGTTGGCAAAACGTGGTGTTGACCAGGTGGCACCATTATCCGTACTGGTCCGCAACACCATGGCCAGATCCTGCCAGTCGCCATCTGTTTCTACGCCATTCATGTGGTAGATTGTGCCTTTGCCATCATGAAAGAGCGACGCGCCGGTCATATTCCGATCGGGCACTTTGAAAAATTCGTACGGTTCATCCCAGCCTGCCGCACCGGCCCGGAATCGGCTCGCCAGAACGGTCATTTCGCGACCGGATTCTTCATCCGTCGAAAACCAGATCGCCAGCAGATCACCGTTGGAGCACCAGGTTATGGCTGGCTGGTGGTTATGGCTGTAAAAAGGCACCCGTGCGTTGCAATCGGGTTTTCGGATGTATCGTTTAGGTTCGCTGAAGATGGGAATCTGGGACGGTGCCGGTCGCCAGGTGGCCTTCTTCTGCGACACCATCACCGTCGATGCTACTGCTGGCAGAGGTTTTGTAGCGGGCATACCAGCTTCCACGACCCGAAACCCAACCAGCCAGCTTTTGTTGTCGGGTAACATGGCCATTCGGTTAGCCGACCGCAGGAAGGACACCGGTGTGCCATGACTCCCGCCCCGAGTTAGCCGAAACAGGCCACTTTCCCGACCAACCGGGTCCTGCTGCTCGACCGCCGGGTAAGGCCCGTACCAGTCCAGACACCACTCCTCCACATTGCCATGCATATCGTACAGGCCCCAGGGATTAGGCGGTGCCTGCCCTACTTTTAAGGAGACAACAATGGGATTACGGTCTGTTTTCTGACTTTTCTGAAAAGTCTGCGGTAAGACGTTTCCGGTCCAGAAATTACTGACAGTACCCGCCCGACAGGCATATTCCCACTCCGCTTCCGTGGGCAACCGGTACGATTTTCCTTCTTTACGGGAGAGCCAGTCGCAAAAAGCAACGGCTTCGGTATAACTAATAAAAACCACGGCTTCGTCGTCTTCCTTCGAGAAACCATTCTTACCCCGCAGGGCTTTATGGTCTGGTCTAAAGCGTTCGTATTGAGCGTTGGTCACTTCGGTAGCCGACATCCGGAACCCACTTGTGATCGTCACCCGGTGTACCGGATTTTCATCGGCATCCTTTCCCTCGCCTTCTGACCCCATATAAAACCGGCCCGCCGGTACCGGGACAAAGGGCATACCGATTGAATTTGATGACTGCGCCAATCCGACAGTCGATAAAAAGTACGCGACGACCAGCGTATTAATACATTTCATTTGGAATGATGTTTGCCTGTGCTATGGGTAGAGCAGGTTCTCTGCCGACAGAATTGACGATTGAGTAGAAACCGGACGAACACTTTCGGATTACCGGCTTGCAAAATTGGGCAAAGAATGACTTGTTCTTCCCCTCGACCAGACAAAAAAAGTTTATGAATTGCTATCGCTTTCTTATCCTACTACTGCTCCTGGGCTTTAGCCAGGGTTTTGCCCAATCGATTTATCAGGGTCCTAAACCCGAGACGCTGGCGACGACCGAAGCGGAAACCGCCTTTCTGACCGCATTCACAAAAACGTTCAAGGCCGATTTCGACGCACCGGGTCAATACGCCAAACTAGCCGCTACCGGCCTCGATGCCTGGGAGATGAGTCTATTCGACGCCCGTAAAGCCCAGTTGGCTTTTTACAAAGCTTATCCGAAGGATAGTGTTTTTTCAGCCCCTTTCAAACAATACATTGAGGCCAGTATCCGGTGGAATTACTGGCATTTGTTGCTGGCTTACCCCATTCTACGCGGTAATGCACAAACAAGTCAGCTTAACGTGCTGTCGCTGCCCACCATTATGCTTGATGAGCTGGCAGGCCTGAACGTAAATGACGAAGCAGCCCTCCCCGCTGAAGCTTACCAGAATTTCCTGTATTTCTACATCACTTACATCAACTCCAGAGCCCGCAATTTTGTGAAATACACGCAGGACGATATGCACACTAGTTTAACCGACAAAGCAGCCGTGGCGCGTAATCAATTGACGGGGCGTCCTTATCAGTATGCACTGGCGCGGTTGCTGATCGAAAATTGCGAGAAAGCAACCCCCGCTTCCGTTCGAACGGTATTCGGCTTGTTGAGCAATACGCCCGATGCAAGCAGCTATGTAACGATCGTGAAAACCCGATGCGGTGAGGTGATGAACCGGAAAGACGACCCCGTTGCTATCGTCAAGAAGAAGCCCGCCAACCCGAATGCCTTTTCCTTTACCAGCCAAAGTGGCGAAGTCGTTACCCTTGATGAATTTATTGGAAAAGTAATTTACCTGGATGTCTGGGCGAGTTGGTGTGGCCCATGCCGGGCCGAATTCCCGTTCTCCAGACAACTTCAGGAACGCCTGACGAAGAAGCAGAAAGAACAGGTTGTTTTTCTGTACCTCTCCATCGATGATTCCGAAGAGGCCTGGAAAAAAGCACTCAACACCCTACAGCTACCCGGCGAACATGGCTTGTCGAAAGGCGGCTGGAATTCCCGAACCGTTCAGTATTTCGGCATCCGCAGTATCCCGCGCTATCTATTGATCGACAAAAACGGCAAGGTTGCCGACCAAGACGCCAAACGCCCGAGCCAGACCGACGCCATCTTACAGGATATTCTCAAGTTGATGACTGACTAACCGAAGGGAAAGCGTTACTGCTTACGTTCACTCATTTCCAGAAACAGTTCTTCTACCTGCTTTCGTGCCCAGTCGGTCTTACGCAGAAATGTAAGGCTTGATTTTATGCTTGGATTACTCACAAAACAGTTGATCCTGATTTTCCTCCCCAGCCGCTCCCAACCATAATGAGCGACTAATTCGGTTAGAATGGCTTCGAGCGTTTTGCCGTGCAGTGGATTATTGGGTTGCGTATTCATCCTGCAAAAAACGGTATAAATAATTTACGTACCGGCTAATGGTTATTGGTTAATCCAATAACATAATAACCAATACTTCAGAAGAAAGTCATCTGGAAAAGGCCGGGGAAAACACTTCGTAGTATCCCGATGTTTTAAGACCAAAATCCTCCGTAAAAAAAATAAACCCTTTCCGCTCTAGTTGATCTATAGTTAGATCGTGACAAACCAGGAAAAAGAGCAGTCTAAACTGGCAGAATAGAAATGGCATTTTCAGTTAGGTAGACATATTAAAATTCTGAAATATGTCTCTTTATCAGAAATAATGCAGTATTAACGAGGCTATTGCCAAACAATTTCCTTGAACAGGTAGTAGAGTACAAAAGAATTTTCTTAAATATACTCGGCACGCATACTATCTTTGATAGTTAAAATCACCGAGTTACTCACTCAACCACCGTAAAATTGATCTTAGCTACTCATTATGCCTACTGCTGAACGCGAACGCATTTACGAACGAGCCGATAACAAGGGCTGGAAAAAATGGGGGCCTTATCTTTCCGAACGAGCTTGGGGTACCGTCCGCGAAGATTATAGTCCGTACGGAGATGCCTGGAACTTTGTCAGTCATGACATGGCCCGCTCCCGCGCTTACCGCTGGGGTGAAGAAGGCATTGGCGGCATTTCGGACAACAAAGGGCACATCTGCTTTGCCCTGGCCTTCTGGAATCATAAAGATAATATTCTGAAAGAGCGACTCTTTGGTCTGGCCGGACCCGAGGGTAATCATGGCGAAGATGTGAAGGAGCTGTATTATTATTTGGACAGCACCCCAACGCACTCGTACATGAAGATGCTGTACAAATACCCTCAGCAGGAATTTCCCTACAACAGGCTGGTCATTGAGTCGTCGCGCCGGAACCGGCAGGAGCCCGAATTTGAACTCACCGATACGGGCATTTTCGATAAAGACGAATACTTCGATATTTTTATCGAGTATGCCAAAGCTGATCAAAACGACTGGCTGGTTACCGTTACGGCCCATAACCGGTCGGCCACGGAAGCTCCGCTGACTTTGTTGCCCACCATCTGGTTCCGCAATACCTGGTCATGGGGATACGAGCAGTACAACTCCCGGCCTATGCTCAACGGCATTGCCAATAACCAGATTGAAGTTAATCACAAGCAGTTAGGAAAATACAAACTCTATTGCGAAGATGCGGACGCACTGCTTTTCTGTGATAATGACACCAATTCAGAACGACTCTACGGCCGGCCGAACGTATCGAAATACACCAAAGATGGTATAAATAATTACATCGTCTCCGGGGGGAAGAAAAGTTTTATAAATCCGAACCAGATCGGCACTAAAGCCTCGGCGCAGTACACACGGGCTGTTCCGGCGGGCGGCAGCGTGAGCGTTCGGCTTCGTTTCAGCGATCAAACGACAATGACCAGTCCGTTTGAGGACTTTGACGCCATCTGGCAAAACCGGCTCAATGAAGCAGATGCCTTTTATGCCGATTTGCAGAAGAATGTACAGGATACCGAACTGCTCGCCATTCAGCGGCAAGCCTACGCGGGCATGCTTTGGAGCAAGCAATTCTATTATTACAATGTCAATGAGTGGCTGAAAGGCGACCCCAAAATGCCGGTGCCGTTTCAGGGTCGGGTATATGCCCGCAATGAAACGTGGCGGCATATGTACACGGCCAACATCCTGTCGATGCCCGACAAGTGGGAATACCCCTGGTTTGCTGCCTGGGATCTGGCTTTCCACACGCTAACCCTTGCCCGACTCGATCCGCATTTCGCCAAACGACAGCTCGCTGTTATCCTGCGCGAGTACTACATGCACCCCAACGGCCAGATTCCGGCTTATGAATGGAATTTCAGCGATGTGAACCCACCCGTTCATGCCTGGGCCACCTGGAAAGTGTATGAAATCGATAAGGAGCAGAATGGTGTTGGGGATGTTAACTTCCTGGAACGGGTTTTTCACAAGCTGCTGCTGAACTTCACGTGGTGGGTAAACCGGAAGGACGTTTCGGGTAATAATATCTTTGGCGGTGGCTTCCTGGGGCTGGATAACATCGGGGTTTTTGACCGGAGCCAGCCGTTGCCTATGGGCGGACGCATTGAACAGGCTGATGGTACGGGCTGGATGGCCATGTATACGCTGAACATGCTTCGAATTGCCTGCGAAATTTCGCTCACCCGTCCCTCCTATCAGGATATGGCCAGCAAGTTTTTCGAGCACTTCCTGCATATCGCATCGGCCATGAACAACCTCGGCAAACAGAACATCAGCCTGTGGGACGAGGTAGACCAGTTCTATTACGATGTGCTGCACATGCCCGACCATAACGCACGGCTGCTGAAAATCCGCTCGATGGTAGGGCTCATTCCGCTTTTCGCGGTCGAGATTCTGGACGAATCACTGCTCTCGCAACTGCCCGACTTCAAACGCCGGGTTGAATGGGTACTGACGAACCGGCCCGATCTGGCCTCGCTGGTGTCACGCTGGCATGAGCCGGGCAAGGGCGAAACGCACCTCCTGAGCCTGCTGCGCGGTCACCGGATGAAGATGATCCTGAAACGGATGTTCGACGAAACCGAATTCCTGTCGGATTACGGGATTCGGGCGCTCTCGAAATACCATGAGAAGACACCGTATCAATTTGAACTGAATAGCGAGATTTTCCAGGTACGTTATGTAGCGGCCGAATCGGAAATGAGCATGTTCGGGGGTAACTCCAACTGGCGCGGTCCCATCTGGTTCCCGGTAAACTTTCTGCTTATCGACTCCCTGCTGAAGTTTTACCAATACTACGGCGACGATTTCGAGATTGAATACCCCACGCATTCGGGCCATATTATGAGTGTGAAAGAAGCAACGCTCCTCGTCATCGAACGACTGCTGAACATTTTCCGTCGCGATGAATCCGGTCGTATTGCGGCTTTTGGAGCCGACCGAAAAATGCAGAACGACCCACATTTCAAGGATATTTATCTCTTCTACGAATACTTCAACGGCGACAATGGTATGGGCTTGGGTGCCAGTCACCAAACCGGCTGGACGGGCCTCGTTGCCGATCTGATCGAGTACCTCTACAAATACCAGACCCAACCGCAGGAACTGGCGGTGGGCACAGAAAAGTAAGGTTAACAAACGAGGGAGGTTTTCATAAAATCTCCCTCGTTTGTTAACCGGCGTTTTAGTCCCGGATTGCTACCGCCCAAAATTCGGATACAACATTCCTCAATATGGCTACTGTTTGATTTTTGCTCATAATGACCTTTGTGAAAGAAATTTAAACAACGAGTAGACAAGTTATGGAAAGGATTGAAACAGTGAATTTAGGGAGTCAAGGACTTGTGGTACCCACTATTGGACTGGGCTGCATGGGCATGACCCAAATTGCCGGTGCTGATATCTACGGAAAAGCGAATGAAGCGGAAGCCATCGCTACAATTCATCGGTCGCTGGAACTAGGCGGCAACTTCCTCGATACCGCCGATTTGTACGGCCCGCTGGCCAACGAACGGCTACTCGCCAAAGCGATCCGGAGCAACCGAAACGACTACATCATTGCGACCAAATTCGGCTTCGAAATTGACGACAATGAACAACTTACCTGGCAGTTCAATGGGCAACCCGCCTACGTCAGAAAAGCCGTTGAACGTTCCCTGAAAAACTTGGGCACCGATTACATCGATCTGTATTATTTACACCGGCTCGACCCCAACACACCCATTGAGGAGACAGTAGGTGCTATGGCGGATCTGGTGAAGGAAGGGAAAGTTGGGTACATCGGCCTATCGGAAGTGTCGTCGGTAACCATCCGAAAAGCTCATCTGATTCACCCGCTAACTGCCGTTCAGACAGAATATTCGCTGTTTGAGCGAACAGCGGAAGAAGCGGGCATCACCGATACATTACAGGAACTGGGTGTTGGCTTTATTGCCTATTCGCCCCTGGGACGAGGTTTTTTATCGGGAGATATGACCTTTAAAAGCCCGGACGACTTTCCTGCCGATGATTTTCGGCGCAGCATTCCCCGCTTTCAGGGCGACAACTTCTACAAGAACCTCGAATTGGTAAAAGCGATCAAACAGTTGGCCAACGAAAAAGAGGTAACGCCTTCCCAACTGGCACTGGCGTGGGTAATAGCTAAAGGGTTTGTTCCAATTCCCGGCACCAAACGGGTTTCGTACGTGGAGCAGAACATTGCGGCAACCCGTATTTCGCTAACGGCTGATGAGTTGGAACGACTGGAGGCTATTGTCCCGTTAGGTATGTCGACGGGTGACCGATATGATGCGGCAGGCATGCAGTCGATCGATCAATAGAATTCCGGATTAGTCACAAGCCCATGAGAAAAGAGACGAATTCCCCATATATCATTAACTCCATCTCCGAGTTGCATCGCCTGTTGGGTTTGCCTAAACCAGCGCACCCCTGCGTAAGCGTCATTAATCTCGCTGAGATCAAATGCCACTTCGATGAGAGTCTTACACGTGTTGTCTACAACTTCTATTCAATCTGTATTAAAAAAGATTTTACAGGGAAGTTGAAATACGGCCAGAACTTCTACGATTTCGATGAGGGTGTGATGACTTTCTTCTCCCCTGGGCAGGTAATATCGACGGTCACTCCAGACGACATGGCGCTTACGGGTTGCTGGTTAGTGATCCACCCCGATTTTATTCAGCACTATCCGCTGGCGAAAAGCATCAAAGAACATGGCTTTTTTTCGTATGCAGTCAATGAAGCCCTTTTTCTATCCGATAAGGAAGAGATGACGATCAATACGATCATGCAGACGATCGATCAGGAGTACCGGTCCGTTATCGACAACTATAGCCAGGATGTGATTGTATCGCATATTGATGTTCTACTCAACTATGCAAACCGGTATTACAACCGGCAGTTCATCACGCGTAAAAACGCCAGCAATGACTTACTGACTAGCCTGGAGGCCCTTTTGTCGGATTATTTCGACCATGAGCAGGTTCGGGAGCTGGGCTTGCCATCGGTGCAGTATCTGTCGGAAAAACTCCATGTTTCGCCTACGTACCTGAGCGATATGCTTCGGAAACTTACGGGCCAAAGCGCTCAGCAGCATATACACAACAAACTGATCGACAAAGCGAAAGAGAGTCTAACCACCACCTCTTTATCCGTCAGCGAAATTGCGTACCAGCTTGGCTTCGAGTACCCGCAATCGTTCAATAAACTGTTCAAGAGTAAGACCCAGTTGTCGCCCCTGGAGTTTAGGCAATCGTTTAATTAGTCGCTGGTTAATGGTATTGAGCTGTTAACGACAAATCAGGCTGTAAACCTATTACAACTGACTCAATAGCTACTAACTCATTAAAGTATATTTATTATCCATAAAAAAGGGGCTGCCAAATAATGGCAGCCCCTTTTTTATGCCGTGGAGTCGGGTCTGAGAACCCGACTTCACTATGGAAACCCAACTTTACATACCGTTACAATTCGGGATGGTTTATGGAGACAACCTTACAAGATCAATCCGCTGCGCCGGAGCATAGCTTTGGGCGATGGTTCGCGACCCCGGAATTTTTTGTAAAGTTCCATAGGCTTTTCGCTTCCGCCTTTTTCGAGTACGTTCTTTCGGAAACTGTCGGCGGCAGCTTTGTTTTCGAGTCCGCCTTTTTCTTTAAAGAACTCAAAAGCATCGGCATCCAGCACTTCACTCCATTTGTAGCTGTAGTAACCGGCGGAGTAGCCCCCCGCAAAAATATGCGAGAAAGCCGGGCTGATAGCCACCCCATCCACATGGGGGAACAAGTTTGCCACAGAATCTACCCGACCTTCAACCTGCGAGATCGTTTCGCCCGTTGGTTTTTGCCCATGGTAATACATGTCGATCAATCCCAAACGCAGCTGCCGCAGGTTTGCCATACCCGCCATGAAGTTCTGACTGGCGCGGATCTTTTCAATCAGTTCATTGGGAATCACTTCACCGGTTTGGTAGTGCTTCGCGAAAAGTTTGAGCGCTTCGGGATCGTAGCACCAGTTTTCCATTACCTGCGAGGGTAACTCAACGAAATCGCGGGGAACGCTGGTGCCGCTCAGACTTTCGTATTTACCATTTGCCAACATACCATGCAGGCCATGCCCGAATTCGTGGAAAAGGGTTGTTACCTCATAAAATGTCAGCAACGACGGCTTGGTATCCGTTGGTCGGGTGAAGTTACAGACGTTGACAATATGTGGACGGATGTTGGTTCCGTTCTCAATTTTCTGTCCCTGGATATCATTCATCCATGCACCGCTCCGCTTACCGGCCCGAGGGAAGTAATCTCCGTAAAAAACGGCAAGGAACTTACCATCTTTGTCAAAAACATCGAAAGTTTTCACCTCCGGGTTGTATACCGGAATATCGGTACGCTCCTTAAAGGTAACCCCGTATAACTTGTTCGCTATCGTGAACACGCCGTTCAGGACGTTCTCCAGTTTAAAGTACGGCTTCAGCGTTTCATCGTCAAGATCGTACTTCTCTTTTTTGAGCTTTTCAGAATAGTAACCGCTGTCCCAAGCCTGCAATTTATCTTCTTTGAAACCATGAGCTTTGGCGTAGGTCGTCAGTTCCACAAGCTGACGCTCGGCTGCCGGACGGGCGTAGGAAACAAGTTCATCCAGAAAGCTCTGCACCTTATCTCTCGAACCGGCCATACTCTCCTCCAGCACAAAATCAGCATGGGTTTTGTAGTTCAGCAGATTTGCCCGTTCGTAGCGCAGGTTGACAATCTTGTTGATGATGGCTGAGTTGTCATTCTTATCGCCGTGAAAACCGCGACCGTTAGAAGCCATGAAAAGCTTTTTCCGCAACTCCCGGTTGTCGGCATACTGCATAAACGGACCATAGCTTGGGGCCTGCAACGTAAACACCCAGCCTTCTTTACCTTTCTGCTTTGCCGTTGCTTTGGCGGCATCACGCGCGAAATCGGGCAAACCGGCAAGGTCTTTTTCGTCCGTCACAACCATCATGTATTCGTTGGTTTCGTTCAGGACATTCTCACCAAATTGGAGCGACAGTTGCGACAGTTCTTTGTCAATAGCCCGCAAACGCTCTTTGCCTTTTTCATCCAGATTGGCCCCATTGCGCGAGAAGCGTTTGTACGTTTTTTCGAGCAGCATGGCACTTTCGGGATCCAGTTTCAGCTTATCACGCTGCTCGTATACGGTTTTGATCCGGGAAAATAACTTTGCGTTCAGAGTAATGTCGTTCCCGTACTCACTCAACAGGGGCGACGCTTCCTTCACAATTTTCTGAAGTTCGGGCGTTGTTTCAGCACTGTTCAGGTTAAACAGTACCGATGTTACTTTGCCGAGCAGATCGCCCGCGCGTTCGAGGGCAACAATGGTATTCTCAAAAGTTGGCGCAGCGGTACTGGTAACGATTGCATCCACGTCCTTTCGGCCTTGTACCAGACCATCTTTCAATGCTGGCAAGTAATCGGCATTTTTAATTTTGTCGAACGGCGCCGTCTGGTGCGGTGTTGAGTACGACGAGAGAAATGGATTTTGGGTCATTTTGGGTTGTTGGGGCGAAGGCTGAGCGAACGCTGCGGTTGCGGTGATCGCCAGCAAAACGCCAGTCTTCTTGATTTGAGGGATTAACATACCAGTTTGTCAAATGAGTTTCAGGGAAAAATACGAAACTAGCGGCAATTTTACAGCCTTTTGGCTTACAGACGGTTGCATAAAATGTTGAGCGGGCAGGCAAAAACGTTCAGCCAAAATAACCAATAGTATACTCGAGCCATGTCCAACAGCTTAACTTACAAACTCATCAAACCCGACAAATCGCTGGCTGATTTTGTTTACTGTTTTTCATCCCTACAAAATTTATCAGTTAGTAACGAAGCGGTAATTATTCCAAATGGAAAAATTGATCTGGTCTTTACAAAGACTCCGGATAACCGGCTTCATATTTCATTGCTGGGTTTGGAGACGGAGCCAAAATATGCAAAACAGGATGTTTCAAATTTCTTTGCAGTGAGTTTTAATCCGCTTGCGGTAGACTACATTTTCGGGTTCTCAATTGCCGACATACTAAATACAGGAAAAGCCCTCCCCGATACCTTTTGGGATTTCAGCATTGACGACCTGAACGATTTTGATGGGTTCTGCGAAAAGGTGTCAGAGCGAGTTCATTCACTCTTACCGCCTGAAATTGACGAACGAAAACGGAAACTATTTGACTTGATCTTTGCCGTTAACGGGGAGATTACAATAAGAAAACTGTCGGAAGAGGTCTTTTGGAGCGAGCGCCAAATTAACCGTTATTTCAACCGGCAGTTCGGACTCTCCCTCAAAGCCTATTGTACTATTCTCCGTTTTCAGGCTTCGCTTCCTTACATAAAAGAAGGCAACCTTTTTCCGCAACTCAACTTTACCGACCAGTCGCATTTTGTTAAGGAGATCAAAAAACTCTCGGGGGTATCGCCTAAGGAACTGTTCAAAAATCAAAATGACCGATTTTTACAATTCCTGGTCTATGACCAGCTATAGTTTTGCAGCCTAAGATTCAAAACTATGCTGGTACAAGATAAACAAATAGCAATTATAGGTGGTGGTCCCGGCGGACTAACCCTGGCAAGACTTTTACAAGCTAAAGGCGCACAGGTGAACGTGTATGAAAGAGATCTTAACAAAGATGCCCGGGTGCAGGGCTCACCTCTTGATTTACATAAAGACTCAGGATTGGCAGCTTTGGAGAAAGCCAATCTGATTGACGAATTCAAAAAGAATTTTCTTCCGGGTGCGGATAGAATGGTCATCGTCAACGAACGTGCGGAAATAGTATTCAGCGACCATGAAACAAAAATTGAGGAAAATTTTGGCAACGAGCATTTTCGACCCGAGATAGACCGTGGCGCTTTACGAAAAATACTGCTCGACTCATTATCCGCAGAAACGGTTGTGTGGGACAGCCATTTCGTGTCGATGGAAAAACAACATGAAGGCTGGCAAATACAGTTCAAAAATGACACAAGTGCATATGCAGATATAGTTATTGCGGCCGACGGGGCAAACTCAAAAATTCGGCCTTACCTCACAGACATCAAACCGTTTTATTCGGGCATAACCATGCTTGAAGGCAATATTTATGACGCCGTCCAAGCTGCACCGTTAATTTCCGGCTTGCTTCGTGGAGGGAAAGTAATGGCTTTCGGAAATAAGCAGGATATACTAATGGGACAGAAAGCGAATGGCGAAATCGGCTTTTATATAAGCTTTAAAACGGGAGAAAACTGGGCTTCAGCAAGTGGTTTGGATTTTTCGAACAAACTAGAGGTATTGACCTGGTTCAACGAAGTTTATTCCGATTGGAGCCCGATTTGGAACGAGCTGTTTACAAGTGCATCGGTTCCGTTTATTCCACGTCCTATCTATTGCATGCCATTGGATCAAACCTGGGAAACATGGCCAAATCTGACCCTGCTGGGCGATGCCGCTCATGTAATGCCTCCCTTTGCCGGCGAAGGAGTGAATATGGCAATGCTCGACGCCCTGGAATTGAGTGACGTCTTAACATCCGGAAACTACAACACCCTACAGGAGGCTATTTCTTATTATGAACGAACCATGCGTAAACGGGCATCCGTTATGGCTCAGGAATCGCTTGACAACGGCGAACGGATGCACAATGAACAGGCCCTGACTTCGATGCTGGAGTTCTTTGGTTGAGAAGTAAGGTTGACTGCTGAAAATAACCTTATTTTTTCGGCCTGTCAGGGCTTTCATAGCGCAGTGATGTTTATTAAAATCTGCTCTTAACCAAAATTTCGCTCTCAGTAATGGAAATCGAACCCTTATCCAGGTACACGCTTAATGCCGTTGTTGACCTCGTTCTGGAACTGTGGCCCGACTGTGACCTCAACGAAGAACTACAAAACTATGCCCGGTTACTCAGTTCGGACAATGACGCTTGCTTTGTGGCTAAAATCGAGGACTCTTGTGTAGCGTTTGTCCATGTAAGCTGCCGATACGATTATGTGGAAGGATCTGTAGAACTACCGGTGGCCTATATGGAAGGGATTTATGTGAAGCCCGCTTATCGAAAACAGGGCATTGCACAAAAACTGGTTCGGACAGTTGAGGACTGGGCTAAACACAAAGGACTGACGCAACTTGCTTCCGACACGGAGCTAATGAACGTTGCGAGTATTGACTTTCATAAGAAAACAGGCTTCGAAGAAGTCGAACGTATTGTCTGTTTTATCAAAGACCTGCCCTAAATACGCTTCGTATAGCTCCACGGTTAATGACAAATTCCACAAAGCCCGGTTTGTCGTAAATTAAGGAATATATGGCTTACCAATAATCAGTTTGTCGCCCGAGAAGTCAACCTCAAACAAATGGGGGTTCCGAATATAACGGCCATTACTGTTCCGGTGGCTATGTACGGACATCAGCCAATTGCCGGTCAGGGTGCGAAAAAGCATACCATGACCGAAATTGGGCGGGGTGATTGGCTTCTTCTCGTGCTCCCAGGGGCCATCAAGGGTACCACTTTTCGAATAAGCCACCCCTTGCGTATATACGTCATCAATCCAACTGGTCCAGATCATGCCTAGTCGGCCGGTTCCCGTACGGAACAGAAAAGGCCCGTCCGTTACTTTATTGGGGCCACCCGTCGATTTCTCGCGGCTCCAGGGGCTGTCACTGGCTCGAAAAAGCAGCTTCCCTTCGCCTATAGAGCCGCTTAGATCTGGCTTGAGCGCAATTTTCTCCATGGTGCCGTTCAGATTTTGAAGCCACTCGTAGCAATACACCATATAAGGCTTCCCGTCTTTATCCACCCAAAAAGTACCATCTAGCGTTGGTTTGTCGGCGGGTAGATAAATCGGGTCTTTCATGGGCACGTACGGTCCCTCGGCTCTGTCGCTGACTAAAATATGACTGGCCCGACGTTCGATAACATTTTCACCCACCGTATCAATCTTAACGGCCCGATTGGTGAAGGTGGCAAAATAGTAGTACTTCCCCTTGTAGTGGTGCAGTTCGGCGGCCCAGATCATTGGATTCTTCCCCATCCAGGAGTCAGGGTCAGTTTTAGTGACACTGTAGGGGCCACTCCAGGCTTTGAGGTCCTTACTTTTCCAGAGCATGCCTCCTGTACCAGTCATGTAGTACATGGAGGTAGGCTTATCTGCCAAAATAAACGGGTCGCTCAGCCGAATCGAATCCAGCGGTATGTTTTCTTTTATAACCGGCGTCCGATTTTGCGAAAAACAGGCTGTAAACTGAACTGTGATTAATGCGATGAGTAGGACTGCCTTCGTAACCATTGTGTAACTGTGTACTGCTTTGATAAACCTCAACTTCAATCATACCTTAAGCGTATACGACACTGATGCTACTGCCTGAAAAGGGGAATTTAATTGTATGCCAGCCCACCCAGCCACGTTTCAGTTTCGGTCGGACGAGGTAATATAACCGGCCCATCGTCCAACCGAAACTATCCCGACTATAACGTCACTGACTCTTCTTTTTCATCGAAGAAGAGGTAGTTCAACAAATCGCAGTAGGGTTTGATGATGCGGCAGCCGCGTACGATCTCATCGGCGAAATTGGGTTTGAGTACTTCCTTATCGGTGTAACGGTGCAGGAAGAACAGTTCTTTCCGGCGGAGCAGGTCGATTTCGGGATGGTCGGCAGAGTAGCCTTTGGGCGATGTTTTCATCGACTCGCCAGACGCTTCCGGGAAATAGGCTGTAAACTCAGGAGCCTCAATAATATCCTTCAACTCCTGTACATTGTAGTCGATCTCCTGACGGAATTTGGCCAGGTTGGCGGGTGTTGGCTGCCACATACCTGCCCCAAGAAACGACTGATTGCCGGGCTGAATATGAACGTAATAATCAATACGACCTGATTGCCGTCCGCCGGGGCCAATGGCGAAAGCCAGGTTGGATTTATAGGGGGCTTTGTCTTTAGAAAAACGGATGTCGCGGTTGATCCGGAAAATACAGTCTTTAACGGCGGTATTAGCCAGCGGCTCAAAGGGGCTAAGTCCCGTTAGCACCCGCTCTACCACGCCCATGAGTTCGGCTTTAGCCGCGTCGTAACGTGGTCGATTGGCGTGAAACCACTCCCGATTGTTGTTATCAACGAGTTCGCGCATGAACTCAAGTGTAGGCGCGGTAAAGGCGGCTTTCGATGAAGTCTTTGTTGTCATGATTAGTCAAAGATAACCAATCCTGATCTGAGTTCGGCAACCCGAATCACCTTTACTGCCAAAGAATGGCCTTTTCAGGACGGAAGAATCCGTTTGCGGTACTGCGTTGGCGACGCCCCAATCTCGCGCCTGAACAACTTCATAAAATACGTCAGGTTGTTAAATCCGCACTCCATACTAATATCGTCTAAACTGCGATTTGTGGTGCGCAGCAATTGAGAAGCCAGTGCCAGCCGTTGCTGGTTGATGTAATCAACGGGTGTCATGCCAAACGTCTGTTTGAACGTTCTGTAGAAGTTGGGTTCGCTCATGCAGGCCTCATCAGCCAGCTCCTTGATTTGCAGACTCCGATGCAAGTGTTTATTGATATACTGCGCCACATGCGCCAGCCTGTTCACGTTAGCGAAGGCCGTCTCGGGACTCAGTAGTAACGTTCGGGCCTGTGTTTGCATGAGCCGAACCACCAATTCCTGAATTATCAGGTTGGCAAACACCTCTTTAGCCCGGTTATTTTCCGTAAAAATATAAACCAGACGCGCAATCAGCTGGTGAATGGGAACGTCGTTGGTCAGGAAAAAATTATGCTGTCCAAACTGCCAGCCCTGCTGCGTATCGATCAGTGGGGTGCGGTCATTGAGCAGATCGGTGACCTGCCGAACTTTATCAGGGGCAATCGCCAGCGCCAGGCATTGGGTTGGATTCTGAACCTGCGCTTCCGGAAAGTCGATGCACATGGTTTCGTCACCGGGTACGATGACGGACTCTCCCGGTAAGAAATCGAACGATGGCGTGCCGGGCAGGTGCATCACTTTTTTGCCCCGTATCATGCTGGCCAGTACCGGACTGGTAAACGTCAGTTCTACCTTTTCAGCAACATGCTGTGTTTCATAAATATTGAGTTCAGCGGTATCGATGGTGTATGCCGTCCTGTTTTCAACCTCCTGCTCAAGCTTGCGGCCCTTCAGGTGGCTGGAAACATCGAAAGAAACAATCGCTTCACGTTTCATGATGGGAAATCAACGGTTAGTAAATGGCCAGGTCTATGGTAGTGTATTGCAATTTAGTACAGCTTGTCAAGCTTATATGCTTTTTCCCATAGTTTATTGGCATACTTTTAGAAGAAAGTAGTCAAATTAACGTTTTGAAGAAAGGAAGTGCACAATTATTTGATAGGATAGTGCAACAATGCGATACTTTTGCTCAATTCCAATTGAATAATTCTGGCAAAATTTGTGACGATTTTAGTAGAACATAATCCTTTCTTATAGCTGTATGGAAACCCTTGAGCTCGTTGAGACCCACCCAAGCCGGCCTAAGTTCCGGTCGCATTATGATAATTATATTGGTGGCAAGTGGGTACCACCGGTTGGTGGGGAGTATTTTGAAAATACATCGCCGGTAGACGGCAGCCTGATCGCCAAGATGCCCCGCTCAAAAGCGGCCGACGTCGATCTGGCCGTTGCCGCTGCCCAGAAAGCCTTTGAAACATGGGGTAAAACATCAGCTACAGAGCGCAGCAAAGTGCTCCTTCAGATTGCTGATGTAATTGAAAAGAATCTGGAGTTTTTAGCGCGTGTCGAAACAGTCGAGAACGGTAAGGCCCTTCGCGAAACGATGGCGGCCGACCTTCCGCTCTGCGTCGACCACTTCCGCTATTTTGCCGGTGTCATTCGGGCCGAAGAAGGCTCAGCCACCGAACTGAATGCGGATACGCTGTCACTCATCATTAAAGAACCCGTGGGCGTAGTTGGTCAGATTATCCCCTGGAATTTCCCGCTGCTGATGGCAACCTGGAAATTGGCTCCGGCGCTGGCTGCTGGCTGCTGCGTAGTGATCAAGCCCGCCGAGCAGACGCCAACGTCGCTGACGGTCTTGTTCGAGTTACTGGAAGGCATTGTACCGGCGGGTGTGGTTAACATCATACAGGGTTTCGGACCGGAAGCGGGCAAACCACTGGCCCAACACAAGGGAATTAATAAGGTAGCCTTCACGGGTGAAACCACCACCGGGCGTCTAATTATGCAGTATGCGTCGGAAAACCTCATTCCGGTTACGATGGAGCTGGGTGGTAAATCGCCGAACATCTTCATGAAGTCCATAGCAGATGCCGACGACGAGTTCTTCGACAAGTGCGTAGAAGGTGCTGTCATGTTCGCGCTGAATCAGGGCGAAATCTGTACCTGCCCGTCGCGTTTGTTGGTTCACGAAGACATCTACGACAAGTTCATGGAGCGAGTCATTGCCCGGACCAAAGCCATCAAGCTTGGTCACCCGCTCGATCCGGACACCATGATGGGTGCCCAGGCAAGCAACGACCAGTATGAGAAAATCCTTTCTTATATTGACATTGGCAAGCAGGAAGGCGCTGAAGTGCTGACCGGTGGTGGCCCGGCTGATACCATAGAGGGTGGCTACTACATTCAGCCAACGATCTTCAAAGGCAACAACAAAATGCGGATTTTTCAGGAAGAAATCTTCGGGCCCGTCCTGTCGGTGACGACCTTTAAGGATGCCGACGAAGCCGTTGCCATTGCCAATGACACGCTGTATGGCCTGGGTGCCGGTTTCTGGTCCCGCGATGCGCATGAGCTGTACACCATTCCCCGGCAGATTCAGGCCGGTCGGGTGTGGGTGAACTGCTACCATGATTATCCGGCTCACGCACCGTTTGGCGGTTATAAGAAGTCGGGCTTCGGTCGCGAGAACCACCTGATGATGCTGAACCACTACCGTCAGGTGAAAAACCTGCTGATTTCTTACAGCAAAAACAAACTTGGTTTCTTTTGATTGAAACAAAAAGCGTATGAATGAAAGAGCGAGAGTGTGAAAACCCCGGCAAATAGCTACCTTTCACGCTCTCGCTCTTTCATGCTTGCGCTCTTTAATTATTTTGCTATGATTCGCTTAACCGTTCTTTACCCCAAGACAGAAAAAAGTCAGTTTGATCTGACATATTACCTGGAAAAACACATTCCTTTGGTGAAAGAGCGGCTAACACCGTTTGGCCTCATCGGCGTTGATATGAATGAAGGACTGGCTGGCGGTGACACGCCCCCGCCTTATGCGATGATTACCTTTCTGTCTTTCAACACAGCCGACGAACTGGACAAAGGGATGGGAACAAACGGTGCTGAACTGCTGGGCGACATCCCTAACTTTACGGATGTGCAGCCACTAACACAGGTGGTTCGGGTGCTCTAAAACGTATTAATAACTCTCGCTTATGACGACTCAAACCACTTCCCGTGTTGATATAACTCCAGCGGCTGTCGATGTTATTAACAAAATCAAAGCTGAACACGGCCCGCTGATGTTTCACCAAAGCGGTGGATGCTGTGATGGCTCGTCGCCCATGTGCTACGAGGAAGGCGAGTTCATCATCGGCTCGTCGGACGTGTTGCTTGGGCAAATCGAAGGGTGTAATTTCTGGATGTCGAGCGACCAGTTTGAATATTGGCAGCACACACACCTGACCATTGACGTCACTCCCGGACGGGGAGCCAGTTTCTCCCTCGAAATACCAATGGGCGTCCGTTTCATGATCCGGTCGCGCTTATTCGAGCCCGACGAGGCCGAGCACATGGCACCCGTGCATGTTGGGCCTTTGGAGTAGAGCTGGCGCGAGTATTTACTCGTGCCTTTTATATTGCAAGCCGGTCCGGCGTCCCGGTTCGCTTGCGTCAGTGAATTCTGACTTTATCAAAGCACGAGTATATACTCGCGCCAGCCTTTTACAAACAAATAACCCCTTGACAATCAAGTTCATTTCGCTTATATTCGGTTAGTTTTCACTAAACCGCTTACAGCTATGAACCTATTAAATCGCGTTGAACAATGGGGCGACACGCACCACCCCGCGTGGACGGATGGTTTACGGATTGTGTTAGGGATTATTCTCTTTCTGAAAGGCGTAAGTTTCATTAGCGACACGGCCTACCTGACCAATTTGGTTGGTGGTCTTCACTTCGGTCTTCTCCCGGTTATTCTCGTTCATTACGTAGCGTTTGCGCATTTGATGGGCGGTTTTCTGATTGCCCTTGGTTGCCTGACCCGGTTGATGGTCGTCCTGCAACTACCCATTCTGGTTGGTGCGCTCTTCTTCGTCAATATCCGTCAGGGCTTCTCGCCAATGAATTCGGAATTGTGGCTTTCGGTCATCGTTTTGATGCTCCTGCTGCTGTTTCTAGTCATCGGTTCCGGTCGGTTTTCGATGGACGAACACGTCAAACAAAACGCCCGCTGACCCGTTTTTCTGCCACAACTAAACCAAACAACGTTATGGCAGACAAGACCCTGGAAAAAGTCGAAGAATCGTACGAAGGCCAGCGAATTACGGATAATCAGGACAACGGAACTGGTCACGGCGAAAAAGGAAACGGCCGGAGTTCAACTTCGCACAAAAGTTCGTCGAAAGGCGGCCGCAGTGCCGGTGGCTCGTCGGGCGGCAGCAAAGGCGGTAGTAAGACGAATTAATTCCTGAATCGCTACCGGTATGAACCTGTTTATCAAGTACTATTCGCCACAAATTGGTGGGGCTAATAGTTCGAAGAACCAGAAGGAGGAAGGCAAAGCCGGTAAAAGCGGCAGCCATCAACGGTCAACAAAAAAGACAACGGAAAAGAACGATCCGGATAAAGTTGAGAAGAGCAAGAAGAACGCGAACAGCGTCGATTAACAAAGAAGAAGGCCCGTTACTGACGGGCCTTCTTCTTTAAAATATATAGCGAATCTCGCACCAGGGTATTTCATCGCGGACCATATCCTCAAAAACGGCAATCATTTTTCGCTTTAGCTGATGCTCGTATCGGATGTTCCACCCCCCGAACTGACTTACTTTGCTCTCCTGCAATTCGGGCACCCAAAGCAATTCTTCAGCTTTAGGGTTGATGGCTAAGTTAGCCTGGTGCTGCCGCTGGTTGTGCGTCAGGAAGATAACTTCACACTTGAGTTGCTGCCGGACTTCGGGGCGCAAAGAGGCATCGAGCTGGCGGAATAACTCCCGGTAGTCGTTTCGCCAAGCTTTCTTATCCCCATCGGGGCCGCTATACACAATGACGGGAGAGAAATTGACGTGTACTTCATACCCAGCCTCGTAAAAATCATTGATGGCGGCTATGCGCTTCTCGATCGAATCGGTGCGCACATCGACCAGCTTGCTGACGTGAGCAGGCATTAGACTAAACCGGATTCGTATTTTCCGCTTCGGGTCGAAGTTGAGCATTGCCGGATTCACGAACTTCGTGGCGAAGGTAGCTTTCGCTTTGGAATGGTCGCGGTAAAATTCAAAGACCTGCTGAATGCCGGGCGTCAGGTCATAATCAACCGAAATGTCGGAGTTACAGCCAATATCGTAGGTCCAGAATGTTGCATCGGTTTGGTTTACGGGCTTAGGCCAGGCCAGCGAGTTGACATGGGCGTCGATACTCGCCAGATTCTCGTCGATATTTGTAAAGAGCGTAATGGGATTCACGTTCTTGTGCCGGTCGACATAGCAATAGGTACAGGCACCAAAGCAGCCGTTCGCTAAACTTGGCGCGATATAATCTGAACTCCGGCCGCTCCACTTAATATCCTGCGTTTTGAGCTTACCCAGTACCAGCACATCGGATTTGACCTTGAAATGGTTCATACCCAACTCCGGTAGGCGGTTATGCTGCTTCACTTCAAGCGTTTCTGCTTGAGGAAATTGCGACAGAACCGCTTTTCCCCTATCGTTGAGCGCGTCGGCTGTATACAGGATAATTGACGGATTGAAATCGGGCATAACGTGCATTTGCAGATGTAACTAAATAACAGCTAAGGGTGGGGTTTGGTTCAGAATACAAACATCACAACTACCTGATAATCTTCTATTTATGAAATAAAAATAGTATAAATTATGAAGTGTCTACCCCACCCCAACCCCTCCCCTTGAAAAAAAAGGAGAGGGGCTTTTGCTGGTCACTTTTTTAGCCCCTCCCCTTTTTTTAGGGGAGGGGTTGGGGTGGGGTGAATATCATATAACCACTTACTTTACGACCCCTCCAATCTGTATTAAATCCCCTACCTTCCACTGTTCCCAAACAGGACTTGCAGAGCGTATTTGTGTGGTTGCCGTTTCGATGACCCACAGTTGCAGTTGCTCATCAAACGTAATGTTCGTTATGGGTTCAGCAACCGGCGCAGCAGCCCCCCGCTCCCCCCGGCGTCTGTCGGTTTGTATACGCCCCTGCACCAGTTGAACCACCCGATCAGCCAAAGCCTCCACATCCGCTTCGTGGTGACTCACCAAAAGCGTTGTCGTACTCCAACGGGTATGTAAATCAAGGAGCACTTGCCGAAGCTGTTCACTAGATTGAGCATCCAAAGCAGCAAATGGCTCATCGAGCAGCAATAGTTTCGGTTGTCGGACAAGGGCACGGACGAGGGCTACCCGCTGGCGCTGCCCACCCGATAAAGCTAATGGTTTCGTATTGATAAAGGCGTCTAACCCGGTTGTTTTGATTAGCTCGTGCGCAAAGTCCGACTGGCCTTTTGGGACAGCAAACAGAATATTTTCCAGTACGGTCATGTTTGGGAACAAGGCAGTATCCTGAAAAACAAAGCCGATTGACCGCTTTTGAGGAGACAGATTTAGCTTCATCTCCTTATCCAGCCACACCTCCTCCTCGACCGTGATCCGGCCCTGTGCTGGGTTTTCCAGTCCGGCCAGCAAGCGCAACAGGGTCGTTTTCCCGGAGCCGGACGGACCGATCAGTGCCGTGAGGGTGCCGGGTTCAATAGTTAGCTTAACCTGTAAGTCACGGGTCCCTTCGGTAAACAGCCGGGGCATCACAACGTCGATGTGTATCATACCGTAACCCGTTTATTAATGGCATACACCAGTAAAAGTATGGCAAAAGAAATTCCCAGCAGCAGAGCCGCGTAAGCATGGGCGGTTTCGAAATGGAGCTGCTCCACTTCGTTGTAAATGGCAATGGAAGCCACCCTCGTTTGCCCCGGCAAGTTCCCGCCAATCATAAGCACGAGCCCGAATTCGCCGATAGTGTGTGCAAAGGTCAGCACAATGCCGGTGAGTAAGGCGGGTTTGCAATTGGGCAGCAACACCCGCCAAAACGTTCGCCTTGGCGATTGACCAAGGGTGTAAGCTGCTTCACGCCACGAGACGGGCAGGTTTTCCAGCCCCGCCTGAATGGGATGAACCATAAACGGTAAACTGTACAGCAGCGACGCGATTACCAGCCCCTCGAACGAAAAGACAAGCTGCACATCAACCGTTTTCAGTAGCCAGGCACCAAGCGCGCTGGTTGGGCTGAAGGCCAGCAACAGATAGAAGCCAACGACCGAAGGCGGTAAAACCAGCGGCAGGCTAATGAGTGCCTCCACAACCGGCTTGAGCCAGAAACGGCTGAGGGCCAGCCATCCAGCCAGCGGCACACCGATCAGGAGGAGTAAAACTGTGGTTATACCGGCCAGGCGGAGGGTTAGCCAGATGGGTTCCCAGTCAATGGGCATGAGAAACAAAATCAGGAAGCGGGTGAACGGTAACCAAACTGCTGCAAAGTACGCCGGGCTTCCGGACTACGCAAAAACTGAACAAACTGTCGGGCAGCTTTCTCCTGACTCGTTCGCTTCAGAATAACCACGCCCTGCGCAATGGGCGCATAGCCCGTTTGTGGCAAATCGATCCAGTGTCCTTTCTTGCTCAAGCCGGGGTCGAGCACCACCGACTTGGCCGTAAATCCAACTTCGGCCGCTCCCGACAAGATGTATTGGTTGACCTGCGCAATGCTTTCGCCGTACACCAGTTTGGGCTTCACTTTATCCAGTAGCTTTTTGAACTTCAGATACGAAATGGCCGCTTCGCCATACGGAGCCGTTTCGGGATTGGCAATGGCTATATGCCGAACAGCAGTATTGGCTAGCACAGAAAGATCAGCATTTATGGGTAAGTCGCCCGTTGACCAAAGCACCAGCGACCCATAGGCGTAGATCACTGGTGTGTCAACCGTCAGTCCGGACTTGTGCAGCGTTTGCGGGTACTGCATATCCGCCGACAGAAACACATCGTAGGGGGCCCCCTGCTGAATTTGCGTGGTTAGCTTTCCCGACGAGTTGACAATCATCTCAATAGCCGTTCCGGTCCTTTTTTGATATGTAGTTTTCAACTGCTCCATCACAAACTGGGCGTTGGCCGCCACCGCCACCCGAAGCGATTGCGCCAGAAGAGTGACTGGACAGAGAAGCAAAAAAATAAGCAGTTTTTTCATTGATCTTTTTGATTCTGCCAGGAGAATCCACCCGTTATATCCGTACAAATATAACGTTAGTCACAAAAAAAGTTGCATCGCCTAAAATCCAATCCGGAATTCGGTCCACCCCTCTTCGTTGGACTTCAGCGAAAACGTGAACTGGTGGCTGAGCAGAATCTCCCGCGTGAGGGTAAGGCCAATGCCCTGTCCCTCGGGCTTGGTGCTGTAAAACGGATTGAATAAGTTAGGCGCCACCTCTTCAGGAATGGGTTGTCCATTGTCGCGAATCAAAAGAGTTGTTGGCGTGTCGATTACCTCAACACGCTGCCCGGCTTCGCAGGCGTCGATGGCGTTTTTAATGACGTTGATCAGTACCTGCTCTATCTGCTCCGTATCGACCATCTGCCGGTTTATTCTTGTTGCCACGCCGGTCAGCAAAACGCCCCTGGCAGTGGCCTGAGGTTGTAACAGCTGCACCACGTTACGCAATAGTTCGTTCACATCGACCGGTCGTTTCTGGGGCTGGGGCAGGCGGACGACATCGGCAAATCGGCTCATGAAACGATTCAGGCGGTTGTTCCGCTCAATGGCGACCTGTATGGCGTGCTTCACATCCGGCTCGTTCACATACGAGGTTGTTACATCGAGAATTGAGTTGACGGCACCGATGGAGTTGTTCACTTCATGGGCCATCATCCGAATCACCTTGCTATATGATTTCCGCTCGGTAGCCAGTATTTCGGGCGTCAGCTCTTCAATGATCAGAAATGACCGCCGGAAGCCGCGATCCATGAAGTTCGACCGGAGCACTTTAAATGTCTCGATCCCGTTGGGCTTCATCACCCGCGACTGACCGTCTTCCAGGTCGGCCATCTGGGCAAGCAGCGAAAACCCAATATCGGAAAGCGGTTTCCCAACCACCTGGTCCGGCTGCACCGACAACAGTTGGCTGGCTCTGGGATTGATTGACGCAATATTGCCATCGAAATCGAAGATCAGTATGGCGATGGGAGCCGCTTCAACCAGTTTATTCAGGAAAAATTGCTGTTCGACCTGCCGGGTGCGCTCCTGCCGAAGCTGGTCGATCATAAGGTTATAAACCGTAATGAGTTCATCGACCTCCTGATTGCCCGTCGGCACAAATTTGACGGTAAAATCCTTGTCCCGAATGGCTTCAATACCCGACGCGATAAACTCCGACGGTTGCTGAAACGCCCGATAGATACGGACAGCCACGTAGCCGGAAATTAAAATAAGCACTTCGGAGGCAATGAACAGGAGTTTATTTTCGCGCAACTCCCAACCAATCATTCCCAACAGCACGAGGTGCAGCAGGGTGATGTAAATCAGGTAACGCGTTCGCAGGGGTAGTTTCATTCCTCTGTGGTGTAGGGAATGCCAAATTTCTCTAATCGGCGGTAAAGCGCAAAACGGGTAATGCCCAGCGCCCGCGCCACTTTGGCTACCCGGTTCTGATGAAACGCCATAGCCCGCTGTATCATCTGGTACTCCATTTCTTCCAGCGTCATTGACCCAACGGGCGGCAGTGGAGTTGGGTGGTACGGCGTTCCGGCAGAAGCCAATGAGCCGGGCGTTTGCGAAACGTTTTGCTCAAAGTCTTCGGGCTGCAATTCATCATTGGCCGACAACAGAACGGTTCGCTCCACTACGTTCTTGAGCTGCCGGATATTACCGGGCAGGGACAGATTTTTCAGCCACTTCTGGGCCGCCGAACTCACCTGCAAGTCGGGGCGGCCGTAGATCATTTTGAGGTTATCGACAAAATAGGTCGCCAGCAGAGGAATGTCGCCGGGGCGTTCGCGAAGGGCGGGGAGTCGAACCGAAATCAGGTTGATCCGGTAAAACAGATCTTCCCGAAACTGCCCCTTGCTGACCATCTCTTCGAGGTTCCGATTGGTGGCGCAGATAACCCGCACATCAACAGTCCGGGATTTGCTGCTCCCCAACGGCTCAAAAGTGCGGTCCTGCAATACCCGCAGGAGTTTAACCTGACTGGCTGGGTCCAGATCGCCGATTTCGTCTAAGAAAATAGATCCTTTGTTGGCCAGTTCGAAGCGCCCTATCCGATCGGTTTTGGCGTCGGTGAAGGCCCCGCGCACATGACCAAACAACTCACTCTCGAACAAGGTCGATGAAATGCCACCCAAGTTCACTTTTACGAACGGTTGCCGATGACGTCGGCTGTTCTGGTGAATGGCTTCGGCGATGAGTTCTTTGCCAGTCCCGCTTTCGCCCGTAATGAGCACGGGAGCATCCGTAGGTGCCACCCGTCCGATGGTCGTCAGGATGTCGAGCAGCGTCGGGTCTTCCCCTACAATATTATCAAAACGAAACTGCTGGTCGAGTTTCCGGCGACTGGGCGACGACGCCACCGGCTGCGCCAGGTTGAGGGCTGTCCGTACCGATTGCACGAGGTGGTCATTCTGCCAGGGTTTCGTAATAAAATCTTTCGCCCCTGCTTTCATACCCTCCACTGCCAGGTCGATACTCCCCCAGCCCGTTATCAAAATTACGGGTACATTGGGGATCCGCTCCCGCAGCCGACGCAGTAACCGAAGCCCATCATCGCCGGTGGTCGACACGGAGAAATTCATGTCGAGCAATATCAACTCGGGAGTTTCGTCATCCAGCACCTCGAAGGCGTCAAACGGACCATCGGCCACGCGAACGGTGAACCCTTCTTTCCTGAACAGTAAGGAAAGGGAGGTCTGAATGGCAATATCGTCGTCTATGATGAGGAGCATGTTTTGATCCGCGTTCCAATCCAATGTCTATTCTTCATGTAAAGCCGTGGCGGGTTGGATGCCTGCTGCCTGCCGACTGGGGAATAAGGCGCACAGGGTGACAATTCCATAAATGATCAGCATAGCGATCAAAATGGCCGTCACGTAGGTGCCCGCTTTCACATCAAACACATTGAGCAGCGGGAACTGCGCGGCAAACAACAACCCGATCAACAGCGCGAAGGTAGCTAATACCCATATTTCGCCGATGAACTGAGTAGAGATTCCGTTAGCTGTAGCGCCCAACGCCCGACGTAAACCGATTTCACCCCGTCGTTTGGCGATACTCAGGTTCAACACTCCGAACAGGCCAAGCGCCACGTTAATCAGCAAAAAGCTACTGACGATTAGGGCAATGATAATCGGTACGAGGACAAGGTTGTGTTGATTTTTCCGCATATCGGTTAAGTAATCGACTTCGACACTCCACCCAGTCACCATGGCTGCAATATCTTTTACAACCTTGGCTTCAAACGCAGCATCGGTTCCGGGTTTGACTTTGATCAGCATCGTATCCACCCAGGTGGCATCTGCTTTTGCCAATTCAAATACGGCAGGTTTATTCGACATAAATTCACCCTTTGCCTTGAAATTGGCGATCACACCAACCACTTTGAACCGATCGCCAATGATTTTTCCCAGCGGATCTTCATTCTCAAATAATTCCTCTTTTGCCTTCTCATTAATTAGTATCGGCGTGTATTTGCCTACACTATCGGCATTTCGGTACCAGTGCCCAAGGGGTACTAAAATGTCGAGTGTTCTTGCAAAATTCTCATCGGTAGTGTAAAAGTCGGCGAGTACTTTCCGCTTTTTGTACTCGATACCATTGTTCGTTTGACTTGACGAAAATGGAACATTGCTACCCATTCGGGAAACCGACTCGACTTCGGAGTAAGCTCTCAATCGTTGCTGGACCCGTTGTAATTTATCGGCAATCCCAACCGTATCCTGGTTCGCTTTCAGGCCAATCGCCCAGACGTTTTCATAGCTAAAACCCAACGGTTCTCTATAGTTTCCCACATTCACAACAATCAGTGTGGCCAGGCCAAACAGGACCATAAACGACGCCCAGATCTCTACGATCAGCAGAGCGTGCGCCTTCTTTTTATTCCAGATTAGTTTAAACAGATGAGCGATCATGTTGATTAAGATTTAAGCGCTTCGACAATCGTTAGTTTTGACATACGGAGGGCCGGTAATACCCCCGAGAGCAAGCCAAAAATCAAACAAACGAGTAAGCTGATTAAAAAGACGTTCAGATTGATTGTCAGATCGGCGTAGGCGATCATTCCACTGGTGTTGATCAACTGAATGGCGATTGTTGTCAGGCCTAAGGCAATGATGCCACCAATGAGGGTAATGAAAATATTCTCGACGATAAACTGCCACATAAGGGTTCGGACAGGTGCGCCAAAGGCTTTTCGAATACCGATTTCTGAGGCCCGTTCCATAATCCGGCTGACGTTGATATTCACCAGGTTGATGGCCGGCAAGCCCATTAACATGAATAGGACAAATGAAATTACCCCAAAGAAAATAGTCGTTAATCCGGAGTTTCCTTCCAGAAGAGGGCCTAAAAAATTATCCAGATAAGGCTCACTTTTCACCTCCAGTAGTGAGTATTTAAATCCATCCTGTATACCGGGCAATGGTATTCTGTCGATATGACTCTGAAACTCTTCCTGAATGGCGGGCAAGTCAGCTTTGTCTTTCCCTAATATCATCGCCACATAACCACCCCGCATCCCGGCGGCACGGTAATTACTTTTAGGCGCAGTGTACGGAAAGAAAACGTCGGCATACGTGAAGGGCCGGGTGAAGGGACTGGCTTTGACCACGCCAATGATTCTGTAATGAATATTTTCTATTTCAATATCCTTACCAATAACCGGTTCAGTTGCATTGTCAAAATATTGCTTTTTTAAGTCGTCAGTGATCACGGCCACCTGATCACCATTGGCAATATTCTGTTCATTGTAGGGTTTACCTTCCAGAAAGTCAAAGTCTGTTACCTGCCAGAAGTCAGCATCGGTAAATTTCGTATTGAGTTTAATTTTCTGAGAACCCACGTAGGCGTTCGAGCTATTGATAAAGGTGGTAATCGTTACCCGCTCAGGCATTTTTAGCGATTTGGCATAGTCTGTTAAAAATTTAAAACTCATGGGGCCTGACATATTCGACGTCCGGCTCGAATCCTGCTGACGCATTTGCATGATGTACAGCATCCGATCCCGCTTATTTTCAGGATAATGGCTCCCGATCAGATGGTCCAGAAAAGAGGTCAATACCATCAGCACGGTCAGCGTGAGGCTGATACCGAAGAGGGTGATGAAGGTGTAGAACGGATGCCGCAGCAACACCTTCCAGGCGATTTTTATGTAGTTCAGTAGCATGACTAAAGAGCGAAAGAGTGAATGAGCGAAAGAGTGGTTGACGAAAGAGTGAAAAAGTGGGTTGACGCGCCAACCGCTCTTTCACTCTTTTACTCTTTCGCTTTTTAAACTACCTGCGTGCCGTCGAAAAGGCGGATGAGTCGGTGGGTGCGTTTGGCCATTTGTTCGTCGTGCGTGACCATGACAATCGTGGCGCCTTCGTTGTTGAGTTCCTGAAGGATCGTCATAATTTCGTTGCCCATAGCGCTGTCGAGGTTACCAGTCGGTTCATCGGCCAGAATAATATCCGGGTTGCCAACAATGGCGCGGGCAATGGCTACACGTTGCTTCTGCCCACCCGAGAGTTGTTTCGGGAAGTGCTTCATGCGGTTGCTTAGCCCTACTTTGGCGAGGGCTTCTTTGGCATACTCCTGCCGGGGTTTCCCGTTCGTTGACCGATACAGCAACGGAATCTCGACATTATCGAGCACGGTCAGGTCATTGATCAGGTGGAAGCTTTGAAATATGAAGCCGATCTTCTGGTTTCGCAGTTTGGCCAGTTCCTTGTCCGTGTATTTGGTTACAGGCTGGCCGTCGAGTTGTACGGTCCCCTTTGAGGGCTCATCGAGCAGGCCCATGACGTTCAGCAAGGTGCTCTTGCCACAACCCGAGGGACCCATGATGGACACAAATTCCCCTTTTTTGATGTCGAGGTTGATGTTGTTCAGCGCCAGCGTTTCAATGGTGCTGGTTCGGTAGACTTTTTCGATGTTTTGGAGTGATATCATGGCTGTTTGGCGTTGGGGACTGGGTAGAGGATGTGGGGTATGGGGTGTGGCGAATTTTTACCCAATGCCCAACACCCTATGCCCTTTGCTATTTTATTTTCTGGTTTGATTCAAAATCATATAAAGTCAGCAATCGAAGCGTGTAATACGCCTGCCAATAATCGCGCAAGGCCAGAATGGCATCGCGACGGGCGCGGTCTTTCTCCTGAGTGGCAATCCCCAAATCGGTCACACTTAGGTCGCTGAGTTTGAACCGATCCTGCGCGATCTGGTAGCGGCTCTGGCCAATCTGGTCAGCTTTGGCCGTTAGCGTCACCTGTTGTCGAAGCATCTGAAGGAGCGTCACCTGGGTAAAAATCTCCTGCTCAAAGGTTAGTTTATCCTGCTCTACCGTTTGCTGGGCCAGTTCCCGGTTGGCCTTCGCCGTTTCGACAATGGCTTGTGCCCGGCCCCAGGTCATGATCGGGAGGGTAAACTGAAGCGCCACATATTCCCGGTTTTGCGGCCGAACATAGATGTCGCCGAAGTTTGGTCCCTGATTCGAGAGGCCATAACCAGCTGTCAGGGTGGCATTCAGGCCGTTATTTTTTCGGGCTTTCTCCAGGTCACGCTGTGCTTCCAGCAGCCTCCGCCGGAAACCGATGGCTGCCGAACGGTTGGCGACCGCTTCATCAATGGCCCGTTTTACATCTACCTCAAAGACCGGAATCTGATTCGGAATGGCCAGCTCAAGGGGAGCCGACTGGCCCGAACTCTCGTTCCGATACCCGACGAACGTTTTCAATTTGAGGGACGCCACAGCTGCCGTTTGCAGGGCCGACGCCAGATCTTTTTCGGCATTCAGCACACTTAACTGCAATTGAAGCAGGTCGTTTTGTGAGATTTTTCCCAGATCCAGTTTATGCAGGGCGATTCGATAGAGCGTATCGTTGTTAGCCCGGTTCGTTTCGGCGATCTGAAGGTTCACCTGCGCCACCAGTAGATCGAAATACAAAGTCGTGGCCGACAGCGACACCTGTTCGAGCGATTCAATCAGTTGCTGATTTCCTTCGGCGAACAACAGCGGCTGTATCTTCTTATCCCACCGCATGGGGTTGAACTGAAACAGCGGTTGCGCCAGCCCGATGCCAAACGGTATCCCGTTGTAAAGGGTGTTATTCTGGATGAAATTATCGAATCGCTGAATCTGCTTCTGAACGAAAATGGTTCCGCCCGTTGGCGCAATGGTCTGGCTCAGCGACAGATTTAGAATCGAATTGTTGTACGAAACCGGCTCGAATCGGATGTTTCCATCAGGCTGGGTCACTTGTATATACGACCGCGTAAAATTGGGCAGCGACCCGTCCAGACTAAGCTGCGGCTTAAACTGCGCCAGAAACGAGCGGTAGGCCCAGATATTGGTGCGCTGCTGCGTATTGGCCCGTTTAGCCGCCACCGATTGCCCCTGAGCCTGTTGAATAACGTCGGCCAGGGTCGTTATTTGAGTTGGTTGGGCCTGGGCAAAGAGGTGATGAGCGGCCAAAATCAAGCTTATTAAGTAAACGTAAAAGCGGGTCATAACCATCTGGATTCAGCGTTTGGGGTCGATCGTTATTTCTTCCAGATTCTCGTACTCGCTCAGATCCGTCAGGATCACCTGCTCACCCGCCTGCAGACCCGACTTTATTTCCACAAAGTCGAAATTCGACAGGCCCAAGGCCACTTCCCGACGGTGCGCCACCTGGCTTCCCTTTTGCAGGACGAACACATATTGCTTCCGTTTGCCTTTAAACGCCGGACCGTTGGCCACCCGCACTGCATTCGCTACCCGATCGGTGATGACAAATACCTCCACTTTCATATTCGGCCGCAGGGAAGCATGGTGGCTGTTGTCCAGTTGAATAACAAACTGAACGATGCCGTTTTTTACGGCGGGTTTCACCTGCGTAATCAGCCCACGCAAACTGGTCTCGTTCATTTTGATGATGACCGGCAGGCCCACTTTTACCTGATCCGCGTACACATCGGAACAAGACCCTTCGACCCGGAAACTGGCCAGATCAGCCAGCTTAGCCAGCATTTCGCCCTCGTTCACCGACGAACCGATGTTTTCATTCACCCAGGTCAGTACGCCTGCCCGGTCGGCAATGATATCGGCCTGCTTGAGTTTATGGGTCAGTTCTTTCAGGTTTTTCTCCTCGATCTGCGCTTGCAGGCTTGTTTCGCGGAGGCTGGCACCCATGGATTGCCGGTTGTAGGCGAGGTCGTTTTCCAGTTGTTTCTTCTCCAGTTCGGCTACTCGAAGGGCATTTTCGGCGCGAGTTACATCTTCGCCGGTGCTCCCCCCTACTTTCTGTAAGCGTTTCGTTCCTTCCAGATCGGCCCGGAGCCGGCTGATGTTCAGGAGTTTTATCTGGTCATTAACTTCAGCATCGTACAGGCTTTTGTTGAGTTTCATCCGTAGCTGGTCGATTCCGTTGCGCTTCAACGCGAGTTGGTCATTCAGCTTTTCGAGTTCGATTTCGGTCAGCGACTTATCGAGGTCGAGAATGGGCTGGCCGGGTTTGACCGCCGTGCCGGGGGTAAGCAGCACTCGCCGAATGCTGGCCCGTATGGGGCTGGTGTAAATCTGTTCGTAAGCCGGAATGACTTCGCCGGTGGCATTGAGTGAATTTTCCACTGGTCCCAATTCCGCCGTTGCCGTCCGGATTCGATTGGCATCGACGGAGGTTTTGAGTGCGTTTCGCGTCCAGGCAATCACCAGGGCCAGCACAGCCACCACCGTGATCCCGACGACCCAGTTTCGATTGCGGCCACGATTGGCGATTTCCGGTGCAAGTTCCTTATCCATTTTCTGTGCAGTTTCTCACAGATAAGTAGCCAAACAGCGTGCCAGCCATTAGTTAACTGATAATCAGTATATTATACAAAAATCGACAAAAGAATAATGTGCGTTTTCGCACACTTCGTTACAGTTTCGCACGACCACCAGGTATAAAAAAAGGTTATTGAACACAGAGTTTCACTAAAGTACTCCTCTGTGCCGCTGTGTTCATAACCTTCATAGTTTGTTTAAAAACAAGCCACCACTAAGCATCCAAAGCACTTACCAATGATTTTATAGTTTTTAGCCCTTAGCTTTACAGGCTGAGTGCGTTTTTCAGAAAATCCACAAAACGCTGTGCATCTCCTTATCCTCCGTGTATCCGCTTCGGCGGTTCGATCTGTGGCAAAAAATGATGAAAATTAGTTTAACATTCCTTCTTCAGTTCTTCGTTCTCCTCTCCTTCGCACAACAGAACCTCGTCCCGTTTGTCCACCCGCTCATTGGCACGGAAAAAATGGGGCATACCTTTCCGGGTGCCACTGTGCCCTTTGGCTCCGTGCAGTTGAGCCCCGATTCAGATACACTTTCGTATGAACTCAATGGCAAGTACAACGGTAAAGTCTATAATTACTGCGCGGGGTATAAGTACGAAGACAAAACGATCGTCGGCTTCAGCCACACCCATTTCAGCGGAACCGGCCACTCGGACCTGGGCGACTTTCTAATCATGCCCACCCAAGGGTCTCTACAACTTAATCCGGGTGTAGCCTCGGACCCTAAGACCGGATATCGCTCGGCATTTTCCCATGCCAATGAAGTGGCCGAAGCAGGTTACTATAAGGTCAAACTCGACGACCATGCCATCACCGCTGAGTTGACCGCTTCCAGCCGGGTTGGCTTTCATCAATACACCTTTCCTAAATCCGACCAGTCGCACATCATTCTGGATTTGACTCACGGCATTTACAATTACGACGATAAAGTTGTCTGGACGTATGTGCGCGTTGTGAACGACACATTGATAACGGGTTACCGGCAAACGAACGGCTGGGCCCGCACCCGAACGGTCTATTTCGCGCTGTCTTTCTCTAAACCTTTTAAATCCTACGGCCAGAAAAACCTGGATAAGCCGCAGGTATACAAGGGCTTCTGGCGAAAATTCGACCAGACGAAGAATTTCCCCGAGATTGCGGGCAAGCGAATCCGGATGTATTTTGATTTCGATACAGATGCGGGCGAGAAGGTAAAACTTAAGATGGCCTTATCACCCGTTAGTCAGGAAAATGCGCTGGCGAATATGCAATCCGAAATCCCCCACTGGAACTTCGACCAGACCAAAGCCAAAGCGCAGGCCGACTGGAATCGTGAGCTGAACAAGATTCAGATCGACGCGTCGGAAACAGACAAGGTGAATTTCTACACCTCGCTCTATCACTCGTTCATCAATCCGACGATGTACATGGACGCCAACGGGCAGTACAAAGGGCTGGATCAGGGTGTGCATACGGCCAATGGATTTACCAATTACACGACCTTTTCACTTTGGGACACCTACCGGGCGCTGCACCCGTTCTTCAACCTCATCCAACCGGGGCGGAACAACGATATGGTGCAATCCATGATGAAGCATTATGACCAGAGCACGCTGAAAATGCTGCCTGTTTGGTCGCATTACGCCAACGAAAACTGGTGCATGAGTGGCTACCATAGCGTGTCGGTGGTGGCCGATGCCATTATCAAAGGCGTGTATAAAGGTGATGCCAGCAAAGCCCTCGACGCCTGTATAGCCACCTCCAACCACCGACCTTATGAGGGAATCGGTGACTACATCGACCGGGGTTATATACCCGCCACGTCAAACGGCACGTCGGTATCAAACACGCTGGAGTATGCCTATGACGACTGGTGCATTGCCCAACTGGCGAGGAAGGTGAACCGGCAGGACGTTTATCAAACATATCTGAAACGGTCGGAGAACTGGAAAAACGTCTACGACAAGTCGATTGGTTTCATGCGCCCCCGACTGGCGGATGGCTCGTTCAAGAAGGAGTTTGATGTGTACAAAACCGACGGGCAGGGATTTATAGAAGGCAATTCCTGGAATTTCAGCTTTTTCGTTCCGCAAGACCCCAAGGCACTGATGGAGACTATGGGCGGTGCCAAAAAGTTTACGACCCGGCTGGATAGTCTTTTCTCGATGCACTTGCCCGATGAGTTCTTCGCCGAAACGGAAGACATTACCCGCGAGGGAATCATTGGCGGCTATATACACGGCAACGAACCGGCCCATCACATCGCCTATCTGTACAACTGGGCCGGTCAACCCTGGAAAACGCAGGAACGGGTTCGGATGATCCTCAACATGCAGTACAAATCGACGCCCGACGGGTTGGGCGGCAACGACGATTGCGGCCAGATGAGTGCCTGGTATATGTTTTCGTCCATGGGTTTTTACCCGGTATCGCCTGGCTCGGAGGTGTATTCGCTGGGCAGTCCGTCTGTGAAAAGCGCGCGATTAAATCTGGAAAACGGCCAGATGTTCACCATCGAAGCCATCAACCAGGGCGACAAAAATGTGTATGTGCAGAAAGTACTTCTCAACGGCAAGCTGCTGACGGAGCCAACCATTACTCACTCTGACATCATGAAAGGCGGTAAGCTAACATTTTATATGAGCGCCAAGCCACTGAAGAAGTGATACAGCCCAGCCAAATGAGTTGATCAGCACAAATTTCTATTTAAGAAACTAAACGTTTTTTTTGTCATCCCTCCTTCCGTTGGGATGGCAAAAACAACGAACTGTAAATTTAAAAAATCATCTGTAATTCCCGTATAATCATCAGTTTAGCCCTGGCACCTGCTTTATGATTCCTTTGGGCCGATACCGTAGCCGTTTGCCAAAAACGATTCGTGCATAGCTGGCCGTGGTATTTATTAATCCGGGCGAGAGGGTACGATTGACCATCGTTGTTGACCCATACAGTCCACCATAAAATACGCTGGAACTGTACCCAATTGTTGCCGATGCGGTTCCCTCCCATCCCGCCTGCCAATGCCTCTCCGACTCAGCCGAAGCCGTGCGATTCTGTTGAAACAGCAACGCTATACCCGGACGGATTGTAAAACTGACGAAGTAGTGCTTCCTAAATACAAGTGTCTGGGTGTAACCCAGATCGATTCCCAACGACACTGATTGCAGACTCATCAAGCGGGATTCAGGTCGGAAATCGGCGGCTATAACAGAAGGGATCAATGATGAATCAGCGCGAATGTACTGATAGGATAATGACCCGCCGATGTTCCAGGAGCGGGCATTTTTACGTTGTTCCTCCTTCTGAAGCAATGTGGCAGGCACCGAAAGGCGTTGTGGATTGAATTGATAGAGCGCGTGACTCATGACGGTCTGGCTGCGCAAATCATTTCGATACGGATAAGCCGTGGTATGGTCGAACCAGTTTGCCTGCAAAACATCTGGATTATTGATGTAGAAACCCCGATAAAACTGATACTGGGTAGAAAACCAGAACCGTCGATTATTAACGTTGATCGTTACCCCGAACGGTTTCGTTTTGCCCCTTCGGTCTATATTGTACCCAAAGAACGGCAGCTTGACCGTTATTTCCGTTCCCAGCCATTTGTAGTCGACTCCGAGTCCTAGTGTATAAGCCAGATTCGGTTTGTAGGTTAGTGAATAGGGACTACCCACCACCCGCATCGTGTAATCCTGCCGATCGCTCACCATAAACAGGTGGAGCTGCCGGTAGTAGGTCATAATGTAAGCCCGGTCTACCCGTGGGGTTTTGGTTTTAAGCAGCGTATCCAGTGGAATACCTAACAGCCGAAGCCCTTGAAACCCTTGTCCTGATCCAACGATGGGGCAGCCCATCAAGAAGAGATAAAGCAGCCACCTGCTGGAAATAGCCGGATGTACAGAAAAAGCAGGAAGTCTCCTCTTCATAATGGCTGCAGCAGAAAATGGCCTCTAAAGTACAACAACCGCTTTTCCAATAATCCGGCGTTCCATCATGTCTTTGAGGGCTTGCGGGGCTTCAGCGAGCGTATATAGGCTGGCCACATGCGGTGCAATTTTACCTTCCATAGCCCAGCCAGCAATTTCCTGCATGTTCTTCATACTCGGTTTTGCTTCTTTCTGGGTAAACGCGCCCCAGAACACACCCACCAGCGAACTGCCTTTGAGCAGGGCCAGGTTGAGGGGAATCTTCGGGATTTCGCCCCCGGCAAAACCAACGACCAGGTATCTCCCTTTCCACGCCAGTGATCGGATAGCGGGTTCCGCCCATTTATCGCCGACGGGGTCATACACGACATCGACACCCTTGCCCTGCGTGATGTCTTTAATCCGCTCCCGTACATCTTCGGTGGTATAGTTGATTAAATGCGTCGCTCCTTACTCCCGGCAAACGGCCAGCTTTTCGTCGGTTGAAGCAGCCGCAATGACCGTAGCCCCCATGAGTTTTCCCAGTTCAACAGCGGCCAGTCCAACGCCACCGGCAGCGCCGAGCACCAGCAAGGTTTCGCCGGGTTGAAGCTGCCCCCGGTCTTTCAACGCATAATAGGACGTTCCATACGCATACAGAGTCGACGCGCCCGTTATAAAATCCATTCCTTCGGGTATCGGAATGGTCGCTCTCGCATCTGAAATCCGCTCTTCGGCCAGTCCGCCGTGGGAGCCGAAAGTAAACACATGGTCGCCGGGTTTTAGGTGGGTGATACCTGCTCCTACTGCTTTCACGATACCCGACGATTCGCTCCCCGGCGAAAAAGGCAGCGGGGGTTTGAACTGGTACATGTTTCGGATGGTGAGCGTATCCGGGAAGTTCAGGCTACAGGCTTTCACCTGGGTCAGCACCTCGCCCGGCCCTGGCGAGAGTGAGGGAACGTCTTCGAAGGTTAGTGTGTCGGGCAAGCCGAAGGAGCGGCAGAGTATGGCTTTCATACCGTAAATAACGCAGTATTTACCCAATCCTTAGCCCTTATTTCAATCGGGCCCGAATGTCGGCTATGGACTCTTCGTACGACGCGCCAATGGGTATCACTTGACCGGCTATAGTAATCTCCTGCCGGGCTATTTTCTCAATTTTATCCACCGCAATACAGTACGACCGATGTACCCGAATGAACCGGTTGGCGGGTAGGAGTTGCAGTAAGTCGGTCATTGTCTGGCGACTTAGCAGCTTCCGATTTTTCAGGACAAAGATGAGGTAGTTCCCTTCGGCTTCAATGTACAGAAGGTCATCGAGCATGACCTTCTCTTCCTCATACCCCGTCTTAACGAAGATGTATTCCTGTCCTTTATCTGAGCGCAAGGTATGCATATCGAGCGCCTTGGTTGCGGCTTTTAGAAAACGAACAAACGAGAACGGCTTCAGTAAATAATCGACAGCATCCAGCTCAAAACCCTCTACGGCAAAGTCAGCATAAGCGGTCGTGAACACAACCATGGGTAGTTTGGGGAGGCATTTGACAACATCCATACCTGAAATATCCGGCATCTTTATATCGAGAAACAGCAGATCGACCCGGTTTAACTGCAACCAGGCTATAGCCTCGAAGGCATCGGTGAAACATGCCTTTAAATCCAGAAACGCAACTTTAGCCGCATGGAGCTTTATTACTTCCAGAGCATGCGGTTCATCGTCGATGGCGATGGCAGTGAGGGTCATGTAGTAACGGTTAATGATTGATAAAGGTAGCAGATATGTAATGCCGACCAGGACGGTTGCCGGGCTGTCGATACAGTGTTACACATAAACCAGCGTCAGCGACACAAAATAATCCTGCTCCGATCGTTGAATGGACAGTTCATACTTTTGGGGATAGATCAATTCAAGTCGTTTCCGAACGTTGTCCAAACCTACACCAGACTGCGTTTCTTCGGGGTCGTTTGTAGCTTTGGCTTGCCGGGAATTATGTACTTTAAAATACAATCGGGAATCGTCCATCGTCAGTGTAATATAAATCCAGGACGGGTATCGGAGGCTGATGCCATGCTTGAAAGCATTTTCCACGAAGGGCGTCAGCATCATGGGTGCGATATAAACAGCGCGGTTCGGCTCCTGAATGTTGACTCGAATGTCGATGCCCTGCGTCTCGTCGATGCGCAGTCGCTGAATCTGGATGTAATTACGGAGATATTCAATTTCTTTGTCGAGGGGAATCTGGTCGTGGTTGTTCTCCTGTAACATAAACCGCATCATATCGCCCAGCTTCTGAATGCCGTCAGCCGTTTTTTCGCTATTCTCCTTAAGCGCCGTCGCATACAGGCTATTGAGGGCATTGAACAGAAAGTGTGGATTGATCTGAGCCCGCAGATTGGCCAGTTCCGCCGATGTAGCGGATACCTTCGTCTGTAGTTCTGTGTTCTCTTTTTGTAACGACTGCCGGATAAACGCAATGGAAACAGAGAGGGTTAACACCAGGCACATTAGCAGAAACGGAGTGCGACTAGTATAATGAAATCCTGTACAAGCGCCCCATACAACTAAGCTGGTTACAATAACCATCAGCAGAAAAGTGGCTATACGACTAGCCAGCAGGACCTCCGATGTTGACGAAGTCTTTAGAAATGGCATGATGACGAGCATGTACGTCGCGATTCGGCCGGCTCGCAGTACCCCGGAAGCCGGGGAGCTTTTTAACAGTGGCAGGACATACGAGTAAAAATACCCCTGAAGAAACCAAACCTGTACACCTATGCCCATCACCAGCAGCACAATACGCCAATCACCATAGTATAAGGTTGGCGGCAGGTGCCCAAACAAAGCGAGTATTAAGGCGAATATACAAATACCACTTCCCAGTAATAGACTTACAATTCGGAAGTGCGCTTCGGACTCCTGCCTGATCCGGGCGGATAGGTACCCGTAACACTGAAACCAGAATTCGTACGAACCAATCAGTATCCCAAAGCCAATGGTATCGGCCAACACCGTCCGTTTACGGTACAGCGAAAACACGTGTAAGCCAATTGGCTTTCCAACCTCGTCCATTCGGTAACGGACGTACAACTTCAGATAATGATAGGTGAAAACGCCGGCCAGCATCAGTACGATTGACAGTCCAATATACAGCCAGCCTTTTTTATCATCCAAAAGGTCGCTGAGGAGCGGAACAGCCAGATTGTGAAACACATACCAGGCTACCAGCATCAGGCAGGCACCAACAATCAGCGGCACATTGTTGTTGACGGTGTGGTCGTAGTTGGCCAGACTTCGCCAGACATCAGCCGCAAGAACACCGTTCAACTGCACCACCTCGATCAGAACGTTTAGGTGATCAATATCCCATATTAACCGCCTGATGACGTAAATGAAAACGAAGGTGAGTACCAAATATAGTTCGTAGCGCCTTATAAGCTGGATGTCCCGCATTGCCTTACCTGATTACCCACCAAAAGTAGGTGGGTAATTAGTCAGGTGGTCAAAAATGGGCTGAACCCCTCAAAAAATGGGATGAACCCATGTTAGTGAATTTCCTGGATCTCCAGCCGATAGCCAACCCCGTGGACAGAGGCAATCCTGAGGGTCGTATCAGCCTGCAACAGCTTTCGTAAGCGGGAAATGAACACGTCGACGCTCCGGCCCACGAAGATTCCCTCGTCTTCCCAAACCAGTTTCAAAATCTGGTCACGTTCGAGTACCTGATTGGGATGACTGGCCAACAGCCGCAACAACTTAGCCTCGCGATATGTAAGCTTCTGCTGTTGCGTACCGATGGAAAGTGTGAGGTTAGCCACATCCAGCGCGGAACTACCAAACAAAAGCAACGACGAATTAGGAGCCAGCGGCAGGGATTCTCTGATTAGCTCATCCGAACGCCTGTTCCGACTCCAGCCGACAAACAGCAAACCAACCAACACCCCGCCAAGGCCCAAAATTGGCCAAAGCGGTACCCGTTGAACGGGCGATGCCAGCTCCTCGAACGTAACCTGCAACTGATAACAACCCGCACTGATGGACCGTCCACTGCAGGGTATTGATCGACCGTCTATCAGTTCGTGGACCGAATAACCCAGCTGCAACTCTCCTTTGGCGCAATCCAGCACGGCAACATCGTACGGACGGGTTACTTTATGAAGCCGGAAAGACGCCTGAAGAATACCAGGCAATTGCTCATAGTCAAAATTTCGTCCCAGCTGAATACGAAACGTTTGCGGATTCGTTTGCTCTACCACCGGAATTCGGGATGTAGAATCGCCAGCCGCCCGCAGCAGGTGATGCGCTGTTCGGCGGAGGGCCAGATTGACTTTCTCGGGCGAGTACGGGCTATCCGTGGGGGAGTTCACCCCCACGAACCGGAAGAATAGCAGCCCTGTAAACAGCAGGGAACTGGATACGATTAATACCCGTAAACCTGTACCGAAACCCGAATTCTTTTGCATATTGATTAACAATTATTTACCAACAACCAGTTAACCGCTATCAGCTGGATAACCCGTTTTCCCCGACTGTAGGCTTCCTGTTTTATGTCGGTGCCAACCGGCTCCACGAGCAATTCGTCGCCAGGTCGGGCAACCGGCCATATCTCCTCCAGCGGAACCGAATAAACACCCTCCTTACCTTTAGCGGGCCATTGCTGAACAGCAGTACCCGCCCGACGCAGGGTAACCCGAAATGGCATCGGCTTATGTTCCGGCGACTGTGGGTTACCTTCAGCAAAAGCCAGAACTCCTTTGCTATGCAGGGGGATGGCATTATAATTTATGGGATGTCCGTTTACAGTAACGGCATCGGAGTAAACGGTTGGGGCTACTTCTTTATTTCCCGAAAACGATACCGCAGCCAACAGGCAAACGAGTATAAAACCTGGATAGAACATGGCTCTTATTTATTAAGCGACTGTAATTTAATACCTTACTGCACCAGAATTTCATTATGAGGCAACGAATACCGTTTATCTGTTGTCAACAGCAAAATCCGGTCCCCTTTTTGGCAGCGGCTCAGGACGTTTTGCACGGGAATCTGCCGGAATGTCTTTTCCGAAAATAAATGTACCGTTTTGGTGTCCTTATCCCGGATAGCCAGTTTAAAATCGATCTTGTTCAGGGCTTTCGTGTTCGTGGCTGTGAGAGCGACGGTAGAAACGCATAGATTTCCTTTGGTTTTGGTTGATAGCCGACATTGACCGGTCGGACTATACCGATCGACAATCAGTTTGCTGCCTACAAAAGCGGCTGAACAATTGGAAAATTTTTCCTGCGCCATACTCACCGTGCCGAGGCAGCAGCCAGCGCAAACCAGTACAAATTGCATTACCTTTTTCATGATAGTTGCTTGTTTAGTCATGAAGCAAATGTACAGGCACAGGAAAGTATCAGTTGTCAACCCGCTGTAAAACAATGTAAAGGAAATGTAAAAGTAGCGTTCCGGGGCAGTATACCAGTTGGTTGGCTGGTGGGCTATAGCTTTTGCGTATGTTTGCCCCATGAATTCATATATCGATACCGACTTAACGCTGCTGGCGCTACAGGAAGAGCAGCTCCAATTCGACACCTTCAACGCCGATACTGCCTGGCAACTGGGTATGCGTCTGAAAGAAGCCGTAGAAGCCCGTGGCAAGGCTGTAGCCATCGAGATTCAATTCTTCGGCCATCCCTTGTTTTTCTACGCCATGCCCGGCACCACACCCGATAACATCGACTGGATTCGGCGGAAACGGAACGTCGTCGAACGCTTTCACCGCAGTTCGTACGCGGTGCGACTGTCGTTAAAGAAAAAGCAGACTACGCTTACCGATCAGGCAGGACTTCCGTTACGCGACAACGCAGCTGCGGGGGGTGGCTTCCCGATCCGGCTTCGTGGTTCCGCCTGTGTTGGTGCCATAACCATTTCGGGGGTTCCCATGCGCGAAGACCACGGCATCATCGTCGAAGTGCTGGCCAATTGGCTCGGTCTGCCAATCGGCGACCTGGCCTTGCCACCCACCGATAACATGGATGATTAAAGCGAGGGTCAGGAAAGCGCCTGTGGCTGCGGATTCGAACTTGCCGGACGCGATTTATCGTCGGGTGGCAGCGGCACGAACTCCGTATTGTCGTTCGGGGGCAGCGGAATACGCCCGGCCTGCCAGTCGGCTTTGGCCTGCTCGATACGCTCCCGACTCGATGAAACGAAATTCCACCAGATGAAGCGTTCGCCCAGCGGTTCGCCCCCCAACAGCATCAGCGTACTGGTTTCTCTGGCAATTACCACCGGGTCGACGCCCTTGTTGAAAACCAGCAACTGCCCTACGCCATACGTATGCCCGTTGACCTCTACGCTGCCCTTCGCCACATAAGCCCCGCGTTCCGGGAAACCCGTTGGCGGACCAAAACGAGCGCCGGGCTGCAAGATTACGTGCGCATAAAAAAGTGGAGAATCGGTTGCGACGCCGTTTTTGAGACCATAAGCATCACCGGCAATCAGCCGCATCCAGACACCGGTGTCTGTAAAAATCGGGAGCGCGTCGGGTTGGTAATTTGTAAAGGTAGGCGCTTTTTCTTCGACGGCTTCGGGCAGCGCTACCCAGGTTTGTACCATTTCGAAGGCGTTGGCGGCCAGCAGGGCCGGATCTTCAAAGCGTTCGGAATGGGCAATACCCCGGCCGGCCGTCATCCAGTTCACTTCGCCGGGTCGAATAATCTGTTGTACGCCCAGACTATCGCGGTGAGTCACCTGCCCGTCGAAGAGGTAGCTCACCGTCGAGAGGCCAATATGCGGGTGCGGTAATACATCCATCTTGACCAGCTCGGCAGGTGTTTTGCTAACCGGCCCGGCATGGTCCATGAATATAAACGGGCCTAACATTCGTTGCAGCCGATACGGCAAAATCCGCCTGACATCGAACCCATTGCCAATAGACGCAGACCGCGCCGTGATAACCTGATCTAACATAATAGCCTGTTTTGCTCCTGCTAAATGTAGGGAATCGTTCTTAAAAACAGATGGATACAGCGACAAGACTATCAAGTAAAAAGGCCACTCCTGCTTGGAATGGCCTTTTTACTTGGCAAACTGTTAACCAGATCAGTGACGAACTTTGTCGCCGGAATGTCCATTGGATGAAACAGGTTGTGGTGTTAGCTCAGTCGTTCCATTCTGATTCTCATCCCGTTTTGCTTGTTCGCCTTTCTCTTTTAACGCGGCCAACCCCTTTTTACCATAGGCCAGGCGTGTAATACCAACGTATAAGACCGGCACGACGAAAATGGCCAGCGAGGTAGCGGCAAGCATACCACCTAGTACGGTCCGGCCAATGGTAGCACGGGCAACCCCACCCGCTCCACTCGCTATCGCCAGCGGAAACACACCCAAAATGAACGCCAGCGACGTCATTAGAATCGGGCGCAGACGCAGTCGAACCGCTTCGATGGTTGATTCGAGTAAGTCCTCCCCTTTATCCACCCGTTCTTTGGCAAATTCCACGATCAAAATGGCGTTTTTAGCCGCCAGCCCGATAAGGGTAATCAGACCAATCTGGGCGTAAACGTTGTTTGTCAGATAGGGGAAGATGATCAGGGCGGTAATGGCACCCAGCGCCCCAATCGGAACGGAGAGGAGTACCGAGAACGGCACCGACCAGCTTTCATATAAAGCCGCCAGAAAAAGGAAAACGAAACCAACGGATAGCATGAAAATATAAATCGAGCTGCTACCTGCGTTGATCTCCTCGCGGCTTAGCCCGCCAAAATCGTAAGCGTAACCGGCGGGAAGCACTTTAGCCGCCACTTCGCGCAGGGCATCGTTGGCCTGACTGGTACTGTACCCTGGCTTGGCGCCACCGTTTACTTCGACCGACCGGAACAGGTTAAAGTGCGAAATCAACGGTGCATTTTCGATTACACTCGTTTTGATCACCGTACTGATCGGCACCAGTTGTCCGCCACTATTCCGGACGTAATAATTATTGAGGGCCTTTATGTCGGCCCGGTACATGGTATCAGCCTGCGCCACAACCCGAAATTTCCGGCCATAAATAATGAAGTCGTTGACGTACTGGCTACCCAGCAGCGTCTGCATGGTGGTGTACACCGAACTGACCGGTATACCCAGTTTTTTACACTTGTCCCGGTCAACGTCGACCCGGTAAGCAGGTGATTTAGCCGTGAAGTAGGTAAACGCACGGGATATTTCGGGGCGTTTGTTGGCCTCCGCCAGAAAGTTCTGCACAACGTTGTCAAAGGCCCGAACATCGTCGTTGGATTCACGCTGCTGAATTTCGAAGGTAAACCCGGACGATTGACCCAGACCCGGAATAGCGGGTGGCTGAAGCACCTGCGGGCGGGCATCGTTCAGAACGGACAGTTCCTTCTGCAGCTTAACCACCAGCGAATCGGCCTGCATGTTCCGCTCTTTACGTTCCTCCCAGGGCTTTAGCTGCATAAATACTGTACCGCTGTTCGACTTGGACGCAAAGGTGATGGCGTTCAGACCACCCAAAGCCGCAAAGTGATTGACATAAGGCTGCTTTTTCAGAATCGTCATGATCCGGTTAAGTACCTCAAGGCTTCGCGTGGTGGAAGCAGCTTCGGGGATTTCGTAGGTCACGATCAACCGGCCTTCATCTTCCGTCGGGATAAAACCCGTTGGCTTGGCCCGGAATAATAACCCCGTCCCGACATACACGACAACCAGCCCCACAATGACCAGCGGAGTGGCTTTAATAAGCCGCTGTACCCCGTTGGAATAGGCATTTGTGACCCGCTCAAACCATTGGTTAAACTTGTAAAAAAACTTGTTCAACCCCTTCGCGTTTTCGTCGATGTGCATGGGTTTCAGCAGCAACGTACACAAAGCCGGCGTCAGCGACAAGGCGACAAAAGCGGAGATCAATACCGAAACGGCGATGGTAATAGCAAACTGCTGATACAATCGTCCGACGATGCCGGGAATAAAACCCACCGGCACAAACACAGCCGCCAGAATCAGTGCGATGGCAATTACCGGAGCCGATATTTCACGCATAGCCTCTTTCGTAGCATCCTTCGGCGACATGCCTTTGTCGATGTTTACCTGCACGGCTTCCACCACCACAATGGCATCATCGACCACAATACCAATGGCCAGTACGAACGCAAAGAGCGTAAGCGTATTGATCGTAAAACCAAGTGGAACGAATAAAGCAAAGGTGCCGACGATGGATACCGGGATGGCCAGCAACGTAATCAGCGTAGCCCGCCAGCTTTGCAGGAACAGGAATACGACCAGAATAACCAGCACCAGCGCTTCGAGCAGTGTTTCGACCACTTCGCCAATCGACACCTGAATTACAGAAACCGATTCAAATGGCACCACGTATTCGATGTCTTTCGGAAACGTCTCTTTCAGTTTATCCATGGCCGCATAAACGCCTTTGGCCGTTTCCAGCGCGTTACTACCCGGCAACTGATACACCAGCAGATACGACGCCCGCTTGCCGTCGACAAACGAGTTACTGGCATAGGAGAACTTACCCAACTGCACCCGTGCTACGTCGTTCAGATACACCAGCGACCCTTTTGCCGGATCGCTTCGAACAATAATTTTTCGAAAATCTTCTTCCTTGCTGAGTCGGCTGTTGGTAAAGACCGAGTACTCAAACGCCTGTGAAGCGGGTTGAGGAGATGCCCCTACCGAACCACCCGCCACCTGCAGGTTCTGCTCCTGCAACGCGGCTACCACCTCATCCGGAGTTAGATTCAGCTGCGCTAGCCGGTCGGGCTTGAGCCAGATTCGCATACTAAAGTCATCGGCCCGGCTGAAAATATCACCCACACCCGGCACCCGTAACAGGGCGTCCCGAATGTATATATTGGTGTAGTTGTCCAGGAACGAAACGTTGTGCGTACCCTTCGGCGAATACATGGCAACCAGCATGAAAAGCGACGGGTTTCGTTTCCGAACCACTACGCCGAGCCGGGTAACCTCCTGCGGTAACTGCGGCTGCGCGATACCTACCCGGTTTTGAACGTCGAGGGCGGCAATGTTCACGTCGGTCCCCACTTTAAAGGTTACGTTCATGCTCATGCGGCCGTCGTTGGTGGCGTTGGTCTGTACGTAGTCCATTCCCGGTGTACCGTTCACCTGGGTTTCAATGGGAGTCGCCACCGTTTGCTCCACCGTTTGGGCATCCGCACCGGTATAGGTACCCGTAACCTGAACAACGGGGGGCGTAATATCGGGATACTGGCTGACCGGCAGGCTAAGTAAGGCCAGCACACCCAGTATCACAATGACAATGGACGATACAATAGCCGTAACGGGTCGGTTAATGAATATTTCTGCGAACATATTTTTTTTAGGAGTTAGGAGCGAGGAGCGAGGAGTGAAGAGCCATCCGGAAACAGTAGCTGAATGTACTAATGTTCTCTTTTCTCACAGCCGGAAGGCTCCACACTCCTCACTCCTCGCCCCTATTACTTACTATTAGTTACCCTCACTTTTGCGCCTTCACGAACTTTCTGCGTTCCTTCGGTCACCACCGTTTCACCTTCTTTGAGGCCTTCCTTCACAATTACCTTATCGTTAATGCGAGCGCCTAATGTCACTTTCTTCTGGGTCACTTTGCTGCTATCGCCCACCACAAACACGAAGTATTCGCTCATCTGCTCAATAACTGACTGGTAAGGAATGAGCAATTGAGGCTGCCCCGTACTATTTTTCACCCGCACATTGGCGTTTATACCCACCTTCAATTCCTTATCCGGATTCGGGAAAGCGATCCGCACCCGAAGTGTGCCTGTCTGCGGATCTACAGCGCGGTCAATAATGCGTACAGAACCGGGGTATTTGTAGTTGCGTCCATTGGGCATCGTCAACACAAGGGTTGAATCACGACCAACGCTGGTCTGGTTTTGCAGCTTCTGAAACCGTGGAATCTCTGAAGCATCTACCTGTAAATCGGCGGAAATCGGGTTGTCGGACGAGATTGTGTTAAGGGGCGTTGAGCCCGGCGCGACAGCGGCACCGAGCCGCACCTGCGAGATACCGATGGTGCCGTCCAGCGGGGCATAGATGGTGGTATACTTCAGGTTAGTACCCACCTGCCGAATCGTGGCCTGTGCGGCTTCTACCTGCATGCGGGTTGCTTCCAGCGATGCATTGGCATTATCGACCAGTTGTTTGGCAACGGCATCCTGCTGAGCCAGCGTATTGTACCGATCGGCGTCTTTCTGAGCTCGATTGAGGTTCGCTTTCTGCACGTTCAGGTTAGCCACCGCCTGATCGTAACTTGCGCGGTACTGCTGAGGGTCAATGGTGTAAAGTTTCTGCCCTTTACGAACCTGCTGGCCATCCTGAAAAAATATACCCGTGATATTACCGGCCACCTGTGGCTGAATTTCGACTTCAACCAAAGCGGTGATGGTGGCCGGGAATTCGTCATAATACGTGGCGTTACCTTTTTCTGCCTTTATGGCCGAAACGGCCGTAGGGGGTGGTGGAGCCTGTTGCTGGTCATCTTTCTTACCACCACAAGCGGCAAGCGAAAAAGCGATGACAGAGCTTATAATAGATAGATTTATAGACTGTTTCATAGTTCCAGAAAACGTTCGTCATGCTGGCAAAGCCGGGCGGTGCCGAAGTAGGTCAAAAAATTAGAATTGAATAGCGCCCAGAGCCTGTTGAACATCCAGCTTACTGATCAACACCTGATACAGGGCGTTGAATACATTCAGTCGTGCCGTACGCAAGTCGGCTTCAGCAATGGTAACGTCCAGGTATGTTTTTATACCCGATCGGTACTGAAGATTGATAATGCGATAGACATCTTCGGCCAGGAGCTGATTTTCGCGCAGGGCCAGGTAATTAGCCAGGTTGCCCTTGTAATTGGCCAATGCCTGGGCATACTCGGCATCGACGGCACTGGTCAGCGCGGCCAGGTCCCAGTTGAGCCGTTGCACCTGTAACTCGGCAATCTTTGTCTGCTGAATCCGTCGCCCTCCCTGAAAAATGGGCAACGCTACCGAGAGACCAATCAATGAGTTCGGAAATGTCTGATTGTATAGCTGACCAAAGAAATTGTTCTGAAACAGTAAGTTATAGTTTGCATTGGCGCTCACCGTTGGTAAATACGCCCATCGGTTATACCGAACGTTGGCTTCCAGCAGCCGCCCCTGTGATTGCAACAATTGATACTCGATCCGATTCTGTGGGTTTGCCAGCAGGGTCGTATCCATTATGACTTCGTTGGCCAGTTGAAGCGTATCGTACGTTAGATTCAGGTTCATATTGGGCGGATAACCCATGAGTTGTTTAAGCGTCTGCACCTTGGCACCCACCAGATCGCGGTATTGCTTCTGCTGGGCGCGGGAGTTATTCAGAGCGATCCGTGCCCGCTGGGGATCTGTCTTATCCACAATGCCCCCTTGGTACTGGTTGGTAGCATCCTGCAAGCTCCGCTGGAGACGGACGATGTCCTCACTTAAAATCTCTACCTGACGCTGCGTCAGAATGACATCATAGAACGCTTTGCTAACATTGACGACAACATCGATCTTGTTACGAACCGTCGTTTGAGTCGCCTGGGCACGGTACGTATCAGCCGTACGGCTGGCCAGCAGCAGATCGCGGCTGAAAATACTTTGCGTTAGCGAAAACGAGGCCGTCGAGGTGTTCTGCGCCCCCAGCGCAACCGGTCGGCGTTCGCCGGTAGTAGCATCAGGAATGAGGGTGACGGGCAATTTGAGGTAGTGCAAAATATTGTACCCCGCTCCTATCTGCGGATACCAGGCTGACAACGAACTTTGTACCGTTCGTTCAGCAATTTCCTGATCAATGACGGATTGGCGAACAATAGGCTGATGCCCGAGGGCATATTGAATACAATCGGGGAGGTAGGCCTGTCTGGCTAACGAATCGGTTGTTTTTTGCGCGAAAACCGTCCCCGAATATGCGCTCATCAGCGCAATAAAGAGGATAAACCAACAATTCTTCATAAAGCAACAAGTGGCATTGGTACACCGCGACAAGGGATAGTCAACAGTGTGTACTATCCAACAACTCGTTCTGATTGCCCTTTTGTTCGCGATTAATAATAAATTAATTAAAGAACTTTGCTTACTTAAGTAATATTCCTAAAGTCAGCGCTTAAGAATTAACTAGAGCCATGCCCCTGATGTTCAGTCAGTTCTTAAAATTCACGGAAGTTGTCTGGCCCTAGGAAGAATTTATATTTTTAATCAAGCCCGGTCTTTCACGGCGATTCGGGATACTACCTGCTTAGAACTACCTATCGTCTTTCATTTCAGAACAACTCGGTATCATGTTTGTCAAACCCGCTCAAAGGCCGTAATTTCGGCCCTTTACCAGTAGCGATTTAGCGACATGTCCGAAGTAACCAGAGACGCTGACGAACCCAGCCATGCCGGGGGTTCATTGAATTTTATTGAACAAATTGTTGAAGATGATCTGGCCACCGGCAAAAATGGGGGCCGTATTCATACGCGCTTTCCTCCCGAGCCGAACGGTTATCTGCACATTGGCCATGCCAAGTCCATTTGCCTGAACTTTGGTCTGGCCGATAAATACGGCGGGCAGACAAACCTCCGCTTCGACGATACCAATCCCGTTACCGAAGACACCGAATACGTCGATTCCATCAAGAATGACGTGCGCTGGCTTGGCTTTGAGTGGGAAAATGAGTTTTATGCTTCTGATTACTTCGACCAGATCTATCAGTTCGCCGAAACACTGATTCAGAAAGGATTAGCCTATGTAGACGACTCCACAGCCGAAGAAATAGCTGCTCAGAAAGGTACACCTACCGAGGCCGGCCGACCTAGTCAGTACCGCGACCGCTCCGTAGACGAAAACCTGGATTTGTTCCGGCGCATGAAAGCGGGCGACTATCCGGATGGGGCCAAAGTTCTGCGGGCTAAAGTCGATATGGCATCGCCAAATATGCAATTGCGCGACCCGATCATCTACCGCATCAAACACGCGCACCACCACCGTACGGGCGATGCCTGGTGTATCTACCCGATGTACGATTTCGCCCACGGCCAGTCAGACGCTATCGAGCACATCACGCACTCGCTTTGTACACTGGAGTTTGAAGTACACCGCCCGCTTTACGAGTGGTTTATTGATAAACTCGAACTTTTCCCATCCCGTCAGATCGAATTTGCGCGACTCAACCTGACCTATACGGTCATGAGCAAACGTAAACTCAAACTGCTGGTAGAAGAAGGTCATGTGAATGGTTGGGACGATCCCCGGATGCCAACCATTGCAGGCCTTCGTCGGCGCGGTTACACACCAGCCAGCCTGCGTGAATTTGCCGAGCGGATTGGCATCGCCAAACGCGATAACCTCATCGATGTGGGTTTGCTGGAGTTTTGTGTTCGCGAAGAATTGAATAAAACGACGCACCGGGTCATGGCTGTTCTCGACGAAAAGCCCCTTAAACTCGTGATCACCAATTACGAGCCGGGCCGTGAGGAGATCATGTCGATCGAAAACAACCCCGAAGACCCGGCAGCAGGTGAGCGTAATGTGCCGTTCAGCCGGGAAGTGTACATCGAGCGGGACGATTTTATGGAAAACCCGCCGAAGAAGTTCTTCCGGCTGTATCCAGGAGGTATGGTCCGCCTGAAAGGGGCCTATATTATTAAATGCGATGAAGTTGTCAAAGACAACGCGGGCGAGATTATCGAATTGCGCTGTTCGTATATTCCCGAAAGCCGGAGCGGTTCCGACACCTCGGGTATCAACGTGAAAGGTACGATTCACTGGGTATCGGTGCCTCACGCGGTCGAAGCCGACGTTCGTTTGTACGACCGGCTCTTCTCCGTCGAGAACCCGGCCGCCGACGAGCGGGAGTTCAAGGAACTGCTGAATCCCAAATCGCTGGAAGTGGTCCGCGCGTTTGTTGAACCAGCCCTGGTCGAAGCGGCCCGTTCGGGTGCGCAGACCAATTTTCAGTTCATGCGCAAAGGCTACTTCATTCTCGATGCGGACTCCACCACTGAACGCCCCGTTTTCAACCGGACGGTCACACTAAAAGACGCCTGGGCGAAAGAGCAGAAGAAGGGATAACGGGTATAAGGAACTTTAATTTATTAATAAAAAATAGTGTAAGAGTTTGTTCGTAAATGCATCGCCAGGAGCATCAGGAACAAATGCTTACACTATTTTTATTGATTACGGACACACTCCCAATACCTAACAATAGCAATGATATTCCATCTTATAACAAGGCATAGTGTTGGACAAACACACCACAGGAACGGCTGGCCGCTGCGCTGAAACGTATTCGACGGGCCAAGACAAGTTAGTATTCCAATCCAGTAGGTTCCACCCTTGGATAATGGAGGACAAGTACTTAAATCTGATAAGCTTTTTCAACGAAAAACCAGGCTGCTGTAGCAGGTAGTAATTATCGAAACCTTCCCGGTTCACAGGCAATCACTTCCCGCAAGCCGCGCTCCCCGTGCACGACAGGCTCACAAACAGTTCGGAACGAATTTTCCAGCCCTTATCGGTTTTTCTCCACATCGACAAATAGGTCCCCGTTATGGTTTGAATACCATCGGCCCGTTTGAATCGACCGACCCAGTGCCCGTGCTCGGCCGCCAGCGGATTGGATGTGCTGACCTGAATGCTGTCTGGCGTGCGAACATATCCCAGAAAATCCGGGTCTTTGAATTGCACCATTACTGAGGCCAGCACCGAATCCCGGCCCGACACATGCGAACCACTCCCCCGCGTAACGTCAATTTCCGGCATCATGGCTTCGCCGAAGCCCTTGAGGTCACGGTGTTGAATGGCAAGATTTGACTCCTGCCGCAAGGCCCGAATAAGGGTAACCTCAGCTGATTCAGACGTATTTGTATGGATTTTGCTTTGTGCCAACAAGCAACAGGGCACCAATAGCAGGCTGATCAGAAAGATGCGCAGTACAATCGTCATGGTGTGTTAATTCAGGCGGTAAACCGGGTAGCGATTGTGCGTTTTTTCGTAATAGGGCGTCCGCTGGTAAATGAAATCCAGTTGGGCGTTCGCACTTTCAGCGAATGCTTTATCCGTTGCTTTTTTTTCATCCAGCTGTTTACGCAACGACGGATCGTTTTTCACCAGCTCGGCGGCAGTGTCTTCGAAAATATAATTGGAGAAATATTCCTTCTGATCGAGGATGCTGTCGAAGAAATTCCAGGCAAAAAAGGAATCGACACCCTGCGGTTCCAATGTTTCAACAAGGTACCGGTTGGTTGCCTGATCAGTCTGAACCAGATAATCGCCTTTGTAAAATTGTATAGGCTGCATCTCCGTCCGCACCTTCACACCTGTATGAATGAAATGACCTTCGTAGGGACGCTGTGGGCTTTTATAGTCCGTGATATAATAGACTGAAACGGTCATGAGCGTATCCTTTGGCAGAGTTTGCAGCCGAACACCATTCCGTTTCAGCTCGCCGATAACTTCCCGCCAGGCTTGCGGAACAACATAGCCCCGGGGCTTATCCACCTGGGTTTCGACCGAGAATGTGTTCCAATAAGGGACGCGCTTTGTAAACGGCTTCGACCGGTCATAATAGAGCCGCTTCAAGCCTGATACATCGCTGGGTTTGTAGGCAGCAGCATATCCCCGGAAGGTTACCGAATCCGTTTTACTACGGTCAAGTTTCGTGTTCAATACAAATGCTTTCTGAACACGAACGGCTTCGTTAGCGCGCTTCTGGTTGGTCAGGATGGTTTGGGCTTCGCGCTCACACAAACGAATAACGGCTTCATCGAACACATACGATGCCTGAACCCGGGCCGGAAACGGCTTCCACATGTGGGTTTCCAGCGTGAATCCGAAACAATTGAACAGGGCCGCGTATCCGGTCGAATAGCGGGGTGTATCATTATAGCCAATCAAACCACTTTCGGGCGTGTCGCCGGCATGATTCACGTAGGGTGCGGGCGGGAAACCCTTCGCTATGAGCAGTTTATCCAGTTCCGGCTGAAAGCGCGTCGTCATATAACCCGACAACTTCGGGTGAAGCTTATCTTTCTGGGTAGCAAAATAAGTGAGCACATGCTGGTAATCCGCGCCGTCGCTGGTGTGATTATCAATGAATACCTGTGGTTTCAGGGACTGGAACATGGCCTGAAACGCTTTTGTATTGTCGGCTTCGGCCTTGATAAAATCGCGGTTGAGGTTCAGGTTGCGGGCGTTGCCGCGAAACCCATAGGACACTGGCCCGTTCTGGTTCACCCGCGACACGCCCCGGTTCAGGCTTCCGCCCACGTTGTACACGGGAACAATGGCGATCAACACATTTGGGGGTAATGTTTTTTCTTTCAGCAAGTTACGCGCCAGCATCATACAGGCATCGATCCCTTCCGGTTCGCCGGGATGTATACCGTTATTGATCAACAGCGTAACGCGATCCGGCCGGGCCGTAAACTGTTTGTCAGCCGCCAGCAGGAACAGATGTAGCGGCTTCCCGATGTCCGTCTTGCCAATCTCGATCAATTTGGCCTGCTCATACTGCCGGTCCAGTTGCTGGTACCAGCTAATAATCTGGGGATAGGTGGCCGTCTGACTTGTATCACGCTCGTAGGGCGTTTGACCGTTGGATTGGCCAAAGCCCGGCAAAGAAGTAATTAGAAAAAGCAACAGACATAAAGATCCGGGCGGGAGAAAAAATAACGATTGTTTGGACATACGTAAACCGTGCAGACTGGTCCCGTTCGGGACAGATTTACGAATATAAGGTACCCGGTTTATTTTAACCGTGTCGACTAGTAATTCTGTACCGCCTTTCTCTTTTGTTGCTACCCTCGATCAATGAACCTATTTTTCTATCACTGTGATAACTCCTCTAAACTGATGAACCTTAACCGACGCGATTTTCTCCGGCAGCTTGGCTTTGGAGCGGCAGGTCTTGCCGTTGTTGCTTCCCTACCCGAAACGGGCTGGGCATTGCCAACCAAATCAGGCAAACTGGCGCGCAGTCTACCCGAAGCCCAGGGGGTTGCGCCCGGCGGTCTGCTGGATTTTGTCAATACCATCGAAACCAACAAACTGAATGTTCATAGCATGATGGTGCTTCGGCACGGGCACGTAGTAGCCGAAGGGTGGTGGGCGCCGTACGCGCCCCAGTTGAAACATACACTGTATTCGCTCAGCAAAAGCTTTACGTCGTCGGCCGTTGGTATGGCCGTTGCCGAAAAACGCCTGACCGTGGAAGATAAGGTCGTTTCGTTCTTCCCGAACGAATTACCGGCAACGGTAAGCGATAACCTGGCTGCTATGCGGGTGAAAGACCTGCTGACCATGTCGACGGGTCACGATAAGGATTCGACCCCAGCCCTGCGCGAAGGCGGCAACACAAACTGGATAAAAGCCTTTCTGGCGCAGCCGGTCGAGCATAAACCGGGCACGTTCTTCGTGTATAATAGCGGGGCCACATACATGCTGTCGGCCATTGTGCAGAAACTGACCGGGCAACCCGTTGTCGAATACCTGAAACCGCGCCTATTCGGCCCGTTGGGTATCGAAGGGGAAGACTGGGAGGTCGACCCGAAAGGCATCAATACCGGCGGCTGGGGCCTGCGGCTGCGTACCGAAGATATTGCCAAATTCGGGCAGCTTTACCTGCAAAAAGGCATGTGGAATGGCAAACGGCTCATTGCCGAAGAGTGGATTGCCGATGCAACGAGAAAAGAAGTTCAATCGAAAGGTGGCAAAGGTGATGAATCCGTCAACGACTGGATTCAGGGCTACGGCTATCAGTTCTGGCGTTGCCGCCACGACGCGTACCGGGGTGATGGCGCCTTTGGTCAATATTGCATCGTACTGCCAAAAGAAGATGCCGTTATTGCGATAACCTCCGAAACTGCAGACATGCAGGGCGTTCTCAATGCCATCTGGGACCACATCTTGCCAGCGCTTCAGGGCAACGGGCTACCCGCCGAAAAAATTAAGCAGGCGGCACTAACCCAGAAGCTTGGCGCGTTAACCCTCCCTCCGGCTACCTCGCAAACCAGTGCTTCGATCGCCAGCCAGATCAGCGGGAAGACGTTTGCCGTTGCGGATAATGCCTCGCACGTGAAAGATGTTTCTCTCACTTTTGGCAAGGATGGCTGTATTTTTAAGTTGAAAGACGAGCAGGGTGACCATCAGGTACTCTGCGGCCTGGGTCGCTGGCGCGACGGGACAACCACGTTCTCGGTTGCTCCGCTGTCCCTTACCCCAACGGTTGTGCCGGGGGGGAACGTCAGAAAAGTGGCCGGGAGCGGTGGCTGGCAGGACGATACGACCTTTGTTATGCTGTGGCGTTTCATTGAAACGGCTCATTACGATAAGGTCACCTGCCGATTTGGGAAGGAAGGCGTTCAGGTTGAGTTTCAGAGCAGCCTGAGTATCCTGAACAAAACCAAAGACAAACGCCCCGTGCTGGATGGAAAAATAGTGGCCTAACAGGGTTGTAAAAAAAGCAGATTGGACAAATGCCATGTCTATACAAACATGGCATTTGTCCAATCTGCTTTTTAGGGCCTATGAATTTATAGCAACGCATCCAGCCGAATGGGCAAATCCCTTACCCGGCGGCCGGTGGCGTGAAAAATAGCATTGGCAATGGCCGCTGGCATCCCTACAATACCAATCTCGCCAAGGCCCTTTATGCCCAGCGGGTTCACGACTTCATCATGCTCTTCCACAAATATGACATCGAGATCATGAATGTCGGCATTGACCGCTACGTGGTATTCGGCGAGGTTATGGTTCATAAACCGACCGAAATTATGATCCATGACGCTCTCCTCTTCCAGTGCTTTACTAAGGCCCCAAACCATCCCCCCTAGAATCTGACTGCGGGCTGTTTTGGGGTTCAGGATACGACCAGCCGCCACGGCGGTAACGGCACGGGTAACTTTAACCGTGCCAAGATCTTCGTCCACCATCACTTCCACGAAAACAGCGGAGTGCGTAGCCCGGGAGAAATCTTTCTGCTTCAGTGCGTTGGGCAGCCCGGTCGATACCTCCCGAACCGCTTTTCCACCATTCAGATCGACAAGTGCCTGCAGGGAAATTGCTACAGATGGGTCACTTTTAAGCCGCATATGCTTGTCGGAGAAGGTGACGTCGTCCCATTTCGCGCCTTTAAACGGAGAATCAGGCTTGTTTTTCGCCAGCTTCAGCAAGCTCTTACCTACTTCCTGACACACCGTCTGAACCGCCGTCCCAATGGTTGCCGCCGTCCAGGAACCGCCCGAAATAGGCGCTACCGGCATATCCGTATCGCCAAGCTTAAATAACACATCGCTGACCGGCAAGCCGAGGGTATCGGCTGCGATCTGGGTCATGATGGTGTAGGTACCCGTACCAATATCGGCGGTGGCACTGCTCACGCGTAGTTTTCCGTTCACCATTAACACGGCTTCGGCGCGGGCGGGCATCTGGTTGGCTTCCCAGATGCCGGTCGCCATACCCCAGCCAATCAGGTTATGGTCTTTCTTCATGGATCGCGGTTCCATGGTTCGGCTCGACCAGCCAAAGCGTTCGGCCCCCTGCTGGTAACACGCCCGCAGTTCCTTGCTGGAATAGGGCTTGTCCTGGTTGTAATCGTGATCCGTATAGTTTTTCAGCCGAAACTGGAGCGGGTCCATGCCGAGGTTGTAAGCCAGTTCATCCATGGCGACTTCCAGCGCCGACATCCCCGTTACGCCCCCCGGTGCCCGCATGTCGAGCGGACTATACACATCTAGCGGAACTAGATTGTACTCCATAGTAACGTTTTCGGGCGGATAAAGCTGGCCACCCCAGTTAACGACCACTTCTGTATAATCCTCAAATTTTGAGGTTTCACCCATGGCATCGTGGTAGAGCGCATTCATGGTTCCATCGGACTGAGCACCCAAGGCTACCTGCTGCACAGTGGCCGGGCGGTGACCGAACGTAAACATCTGCTGACGCGTCAGTGAAACTCGAACCGAACGTTTCAATTCGCGAGCGGCCATCACGGCCATGAACAGTTGGTATTGCGGACGCAGTCCCGAGCCAAAACCACCGCCCATGTAAGGCGAAAGCACTCGTACATCGCTGAATGGCATATTGAACACCTGCGTTACGTACAGGATGCTGTTCGTGACGCCCTGTGTTTTGTCATAAATTGTCAGCTTGCCGTTCTTCTCATACGATACCGTGGTGGCGAACAGCTCCATAGGGTTGTGATGCTCGGCCGAATGCACATAGCGTCCCGCTATCTTATTCGGATCTTCGGCATACACCCGATCAAAATCACCACGAGGTTTAGGTGGTGGTGGTTTTAACAGATCGGCGACTCCGTGTTTAGGCTTTCTGCCTTTGTGCAGATTGGCTTCCAGATCGGTTTCGTGCTTGAGCTCTTCATACTCGACCCGTACCAGCGTGGCGGCATAACGCGCCAGCTCGAAGGTTTCGGCTACCACCAGCGCTATTGGCTGTCCACTGTACTTGATCGTAGCATTATGCAGGGGCCGGAACGGCGATCCCGGCGGGGCATCCTGATCTTTATAGCTAATATCGAACCAGGCCAGCTTGGGCCGGTTTTCGTGCGTGAATACCTGTAGAACACCCTTCAGATTGAGCGCGTCGCTGGCATCGAACGACTTTATTTTGCCCTTGGTGATGGCGCTGGAAATAACTACCCCATAAGCCAGATCTGGCACATTGAACTCGGCCGCGTATTTGGCCTTGCCCGTCACTTTATCGACACCGTCGACGCGGTTAATGGGCTTTCCGATCGAATTTGTTACTATTGGCGTACTCATGCGGTTAGTTCAAGTTTAGCGGCCTGGCCCAATGCCCGCACAATAGCGCGTTTTGCCAGTTCGATTTTAAATGCATTATGTTCATAGCCCTGCGCGCCCGCCAGCAAAAGCTCGGCTGCGGCCTGGAAGTTTTCTTTGTTGGCAGGTTTACCCACCAGCGCAGCTTCCGCTTCGGGCTTCCGCCAAGGTTTATGTGCTACCCCGCCCAACGCAATCCGGGCAGCGGTAATCGTTCCGCCTTCCATTTCCAACGCAGCTGCTACCGACACCAGCGCAAAAGCATAGGATGCCCGATCGCGGAGTTTGAGGTATTGGAAGTACTGCGGAAACCCCTTTGCAGGGAGATCGATTGCTGTAATCAGCTCACCCGGTTCGAGGGTATTGTCAATGTTGGGTGTATCGCCCGGCAAGCGGTGAAATTCCGCAAACGGGATGGTACGTTCGCCGTTATCACCCGTTACCCGAACTTCCGCTTCAAGAGCCGCCAGCGCCACGCACATGTCCGATGGATGGGTGGCGATACAATGATTACTGGCGCCCAGAATCGCATGGATTCGGTTGTAGCCATTAAGGGCCGAGCAACCCGAACCCGGTTCGCGCTTGTTGCAGGGCGTTGCCGTATCATAAAAATAGTAGCAACGGGTACGCTGCAACAGGTTTCCGCCATCGGTAGCCATGTTGCGCAACTGGGGCGATGCCCCCGCTAAAATGGCCTGCGACAGCAATGGGTAGCGCTCAATGACTTGCTCGTTATATGCCGTATCGGCATTCGTGACTAGCGCCCCGAGACGAAGTCCTCCATTTACGTTGTCCGAGATGGTGGTCAGCGGGAGCCGGGTAATATCGATCAGATGTGTGGGATGCTCCACATTCTCCTTCATCAGGTCGAGTAGATTCGTGCCCCCGGCAATGAATTTGGCGGTTGGCTCCGATGCCCGTTCGCGTACGGCGGTGTCTACGGCATCTGTTCGAAAGTAAGTGAAGCTATTCATGCGTTTTTCTGGTTCATAACATCTTCAATGGCGTCCACGATATTCGTGTAAGCTCCACACCGGCAGATGTTGCCACTCATTAACTCTTTAATATCAGCGGTCGTTTTCGCTTTGCCTTCGTTCAGAAGTCCCACTGCCGAACAGATCTGGCCGGGTGTGCAATAGCCACACTGAAACGCATCATGCTCGATAAACGCCTTTTGCAGGGGGTGAAGCGGCCCTGCGTTGTCGTTGCCTTCGGTCTGAGCAATTCCTTCAATCGTCGTTATTTGGGCACCTTCCTGCATGATGGCGAGTGTTAGGCAGGAGTTAATACGCTTGCCGTTAACCAATACCGTACAGGCCCCGCACTGGCCGTGATCGCACCCTTTTTTGGTGCCGGTCAGGTCCATGTACTCCCGCAGCGCATCGAGTAACGTTGTCCAGGGAGAAATTTGCAATTCGGTGTCTTTACCGTTAACCGTCAGTCTCACAGCGTGAACAGGAGGCAGCGAAGGGGGCCGTACATCGGGCGGGTAGGTTTCTACAGCAGAATTCATAACAGTTGAAGTAAGTCGATATATACAATCGAAACCCCTGTACAGGCCGGTTGTTTCGAAATCTAAACGAATGGGAAAATATACTGAACGATCCATTCATATGCTTTTCCGAAACAGGAAGGCCAACAACTCCCTTTTATTCTGGTTGTTTCTGTAGACACCTGCCGTCTAGCCTTGCCAATGACAACTATCGGTGCCGCCCGTAAACCACTCAACGACCATGACCGCCAACACACTTAAATCATTCTTCACCAACGCATGGATCGTTATCCGGGATGCCTTCAATGGTTTTCTGAACGACCGATGCCTGAAGCTAAGCGCAGCCCTTGCGTATTACACTGTCTTTTCACTGGCTCCTCTGTTAGTACTTATCATCTCAGTCGTGAGCATCTTTCTGGGGCAGGATGCGATTCAGGGACAGATTTTCTCCCAGATAAACGGACTGGTGGGCAATGAGGCCGCCAAGCAGATTCAGGACATGATCAAAAGTGTGAGTCTGTCCGGTAAAACCAACACCGCCCTGGCTATTGGGATCATTACGCTGGTGATTGGTGCCACCAGTATTTTTGTTGAGATCCAGGATTCCGTCAACATGATCTGGCGGGTAAAAGCGAAACCAAAACGGGGCTGGCTGAAACTGATTAAAGACCGGCTCCTTTCCTCATCACTGGTTGTTAGTCTGGGTTTCCTGCTGCTTGTTTCGCTCATCATCAACGGGCTCATTTTAGCCATGAGCGACTTTTTGTCCCGCTACTTGCCGGGCATCGGCGTTTATCTGGTCAGTGGCTTTAACTTCCTGATCAGCACGGCTGTGGTGAGTGTTTTATTCGCCATCATTTTCAAAGTGCTGCCCGACGCCAAGATCTCCTGGAAAGATGTGCGCTGGGGTGCCTTTTTTACGGCTTTGCTCTTCATGCTGGGCCGGTACCTGATTGGGCTGTACATCGAAACCACCAGCACCAGTTCAGCTTATGGGGCTGCCGGTTCGCTCATCGTAATTCTGACCTGGATTTACTATACAGCGGCCATTCTGTACTTCGGGGCCGAGTTCACCCAGGCCTATGCCAATCATTTCGGGATAAAAATTGAACCAGCAGATTACGCCGTATACGTTGAACAGACCGAACGGGAACGGGATGTAGCGGTAATTCCCATTGAAAAAAAGGTAGAAGAAAGTAAAAAATAGCCGCTTCAACACCACCCGGCTTCTACGAATTTCCGAACCGAAGTCCCACCTGAAACCCTATCCAACCCCAGTGGCGGCTATTGCTAAAGCCATCTGTCTCTTCAGAAAAGAGCGGGATAGATGGCCTACGGACGGGCGGAATCATGGTATCGGTGCTAAAATACCAGTTGATGGAAGGACCATAGGCCAGAGACAAATGGTTGCTGAGCTTTGTTTCGATGAGGGCACTCAGGCGAATCTGGTTGTTCCAGCCGCCATTATCGCGCTGGTCGAAATAGAAATGATGATGGTGCGTTCCTTCCACCGTGAACAGGGTCGACCGCGACAGCACGAAGCCTGTACCCAGTCCGTAGCCCGCCGTCAGGTCAGAGCTCCCCTCCCGCCCAAAATTATAACCTGCGGAAAGGATGTTGTAGAATTGGCGAACGCCCGTTCGATACGTAAGGTTGAGGAGATTAATTTCAGTGGCCGCCACTTCGAACCGCCGGTACCCCCCTTTCTGCACATGGCTGAACAGACCAATCGGCACACTGCCCGACGAATCGGCCAGGTTGATGAGGCCAATCTGATGCCCTCCCTGCACCGACCGCGCCCGGTTAACGATGCCGCTCACCTGCCAGCCGTGCACATCACCCACCGCCACGTTGGCCAGTCCCGCCAATTGAATCCCATGAACCGACTTGCCCGCCACATTCACTAAACCACCAACCTGAATGCTATTCGTCAGTTCACCCCCATTGGCATTGAATAGACCGCCCAGTTGAACACCCCCTGCCTGTTTCGTATTGACGTTGAATAAGCCGCCCGCCTGTACGCCCGCCACTGTGCCGTTATTAAGATTAAACAGCCCGCCAAGCTGTACCCCGCTGACGTTACCGCCCACCATATTCCCCAAGCCAGCCGCCTGAAATCCAGTCATATCCGACCGAACGAGGTTAAATAAACCGCCCACTTCGAACGCCCGCACGCCAAACGAATACCCAATCAACGCATTGACCGAGATGCGGTTGCTGATGCGTCCGCTCAGGCGATGATTGGTACCGACAAAGGGCAGAAACGACACCTGCCAATCGCGGTAGAGAGTATCCCGGCTCAAGTTTACATCGTGGATGGATTGCTGGGCTGACACAAATAACCGGGTGATCCCCTCACGGCCCTTCTCCAGAATAGATTTCGGTCGTGGCTGCACCGTTGAATCCAGACCGGGAGCGGGCAGGTCGACCGTTACGGCAGCCAGTATATTCACCGACTGGGCCGTGTCTTCCGTTACCCGGATCGGTAGTGTTTCCAGCGATAGCCGTGGCGGAACGGGCGTCATCCGGATGCTCACCGAATGCGAAAGCCGCGAACGAATCAGGACAGTTTCACCCACGTAAGCCTGCTTTCGAACGTCCAGACGAACCGCCGGGAGATTCGTTGGCAAGCGCAGACGGTAGTATCCAAACGGATTGCTGACGGTTGAAGCCAGGGTCGTTTTTTCGAAAATACTGGCTTGCGCAATGCGTTCGCCGGTTTTCTCATCCAGAATATAACCGTCGAGCAGAAAGTTCTTCGGGGTCGATTCGGGCGTTTCCGTACGGACCAGAATAACGTAGTTTCCCCGCGACTTAAACGTAATCTGACTTTGGAAGACTCGGTTAAGCACCTCCCGAACCGGTGCATTTGTCAGTCGGACGGTTACGGCAGCTTTCCCATCAATACGGGCGGGGTTGTAGGAAAACTCAAAACGTCCGGCCCGGCTAATCTCACGCAGCGCATTTTCGAGGGGGGCGTTTCGAATATCGACCGTAATCAGACGTTCGAGTGGGGGTATGCCCTGAGCGAATGCATGCGTTTGCGCAAGAAGACAGAGCCAGAGGAGACAGGATCGAAACGAATTCATCAGAAGGTTCTTTTTTACCCCATGACAGCCATAAACCGGTTTCCCCCTATTCACTGGCAACCATTTCCGTCTAAAATTACCTGTTTACCAACATGACGAACCTGTAAACCAAGCGTTTCGGCGGTAACATTCAGGACGGTTTCTAACGGTGTCTTCTCGAAACGAGTCGTCAGCAGGCAGTTACCGAGTTTGGCGTTGGCCAGTTGAACATCGGCATTGTAGTATTGATTGATGGCCTGAACAACATCCCGCAGCGGTTCTTTCTCGAACACCAGCACCCCCGTTTTATACGCGAACATGTTTGGTGATGCTTGTAGCCGTCGGATGGTATCGCCCGAAGCGTCGAAAGAGGCCTGCTGATTTTTGATAAGCAGAATGGCTTTTCTTCCCTTCGAAAACCGCACTTTCCCCGTCCGTACGGCCACGCTCACATTGGCGTCGTAGGCCCGAACGGTAAACGATGTTCCCAACACCTGAATCACGCTTTTGCGGGCGTCGATGTGAAACGGCCGGGCAGCATCGGGCGTTACGTCGAAGAAAGCCTCACCCGTCAGGGCAACATGCCGGCGATCCTCCGCAAAAGCCGTCGGGTATTGCAAGGTCGAATGCCGGTTCAGCAAAATATGGGTGCCATCGGGTAAGGTCTTACTGATAGGCTGCTCATTGGCCGTCAGCACTACCACTCCTTCGGCCGGATGGCGCTGACCAAAAAATATAAGTTTGACCGTTAGCCAGCCCATACCCGCTACGAGCGTTAGCAGGGCGGCAATGCGCCATAATGGTGAAGTGTCCAACAATCGACGTGTCGGTTGCGGCACGGACATGGGTTTCACAACCGGCTGATTCCGTCTGGCCGGATTTCGATCCGATACCCGCATCTTTTGCTGAACAGACCGCCAGGCCGCATCAGTATCGACCTCGGTGGAGTCCGGCTTTGCGGCATCCCAGATGCGTTCGAATCGAGCAAAATCGTCGGGACTGGTTTGTGCGGGGCCATCCTCGTGGGTGGCAAGCCACTGCCTCACCCGCGCCGATTCGGCTGGATCGGCTTCGCCCGCCAGAAACTTGCCCAGCAGGGCGTCGTCTATGGGTTGTTGATCGGCCATTGCTCAGGGTGACTTAGCAGCCACAAGGTTAAAACAGGTAAGTACTCACTCAGTTCAGTTCGCAGGATGCGGAGGGCTTTTCCGATCTGATTTTCAACGGTTTTGATTGAAATCCCCAACTGGTCGGCAATTTCGCCGTATTTCAATTCTTCATAACGACTCAGGGTAAAAGCCAGCCGACATTGTTCAGGCAATTTCTGTATGGCAGCCTGTACTCGGTCAGCCAGTTCGTCGCCCAACACTTTTTGCATGGGCGACTCAACATGAGCATCGCTACTAGAACAGGAGAAGTCCCGATGTTCGTCGCGTATGGATTCGTGTTTAATGCGATTCAGGCAGCGGTTATGCACAGCACGGTAGAGGTACGACTTCAGGGAAGCAGTAATGTATAAACTATCTCTTTTTTCCCAAACGGCCAGAAACATAGCCTGAACTTCTTCCTCGGCTTCATCGGGGTCGGGCAATAGCTGGCGGGCATATCGACAAAGGGGCGCATAGTACTGCCGAAAGACAGATTCGAATGCCCGTTCATTACCCGCCCGGATCGCCGAGAGTATGTCCTGCTCTGTTGGTAGCACTACAACTGATTTTGGTTTGCTGGGAGACTGTAAAGCTATCATTTTTCGCTCAACACACACTTGGTCGCCCCTATGACAACTAGCCAACGGTTTACCCCTATGCCCATTGAAACTATTTTTTGAACAAATACAAGCCCTCGGGTCCAAGCTCGGCATTACAAAAAAACACTACACGAACATAGGGGTAATCCGGCAACGGGCTGTCTGAGGGGCAAACCAATGTAATTCATTAACCATGGCCCTCACTCCGTTCAGGCTCCGCCAGCATCTTGTATCAATCCTTTTTTTGCTCGTTCCCACTGTTCTTCCGGCCCAATCGTTCACCCAGACCATCAGGGGTACGGTTGTCGATCAAAGTTTGCAAACACCCCTGCCCGGTGCAACGGTTACGCTCCTTACCAGTTCACCAATGAAAGGAACCAGCACCGATGCCAGCGGACAATTTCGGCTAACCCAGGTGCCTGTGGGTCGACAAACGCTACAAATAAGTGTCGTCGGTTACAAGACGGCTACGCTGCAAAATATCACGATCGATGCGGGCAAAGAGCTGGTACTGCCCATTTCGCTGGAAGAAGCCGTTAGCCAATTATCGGAAATAACGGTAAAGCCAACGCTTGACAAGGATAAACCACTCAATGAAATGGCTGCGGTCTCGGCCCGAACCTTCTCGGTGGAGGAAACGCAGAAATTTGCGGCCGCGGTAAACGACCCGGCCCGAATGGCTACGGCTTATGCCGGGGTGGTGGGTGCCGACGATGGCGGTAACTCGATTGTTATCCGGGGCAATGCTCCCAACGGCTTGTTGTGGCGGATGGAAGGCGTCGAAATTCCGAACCCCAATCATTTTGCCAATCTAGGGGCTGCCGGTGGCGGCATTTCAATTTTGAGCGCGCAACTGTTAACCAACTCCGATTTTTTAACAGGCGCCTTTCCCGCCGAATACGGCAATGCGTTGTCGGGCGTTTTTGACCTGCGGCTTCGACGGGGAAACAATACCAAGCGGGAATACACCATTCAGGCCGGTGTACTGGGGTTGGATGTGGCCGCCGAAGGACCATTTTCCAAAGGGTACGGAGGTTCTTATTTGATGAACTACCGGTACTCGACTCTCGGTTTGATCTCCAAACTGGGCATCGACATTGGCACCGGCGACCGGGTTTTTCAGGATTTATCCTTCAATGTGTATTTGCCAACCCGTAAAGCCGGAGCGTTCACCCTCTTTGGTTTCGGCGGCCTGAGCAGTAGTAAGATCAACGCCCTGACCGATTCGACAAAATGGACATCAGCCTATGAAAGTTATAATGAAAACTTCCGGGCAAATACGGGCGCCATTGGCCTCACGCATACCCTGCCTCTTGGCCGAAAAGCCTTACTTAAAACGATACTGCTGGCTTCCGGCTACGAAAACCGATACCAAAGTTCACGTCTGGAACCCGCGTTTGATTATGCCCCTTCGCAACGTAACGACGAATCGTTTTTAACGCAGAAACGAATTCTGTCAACTACCCTGACTTATAAACTCAATCCCCGGCAAACGTTCCGGGCCGGCCTGATCGGTACACAGTTGCAGTACGACCTGTCGCAAAAATCGTGGGAGGCTGATCAGCAGCGACTGTTAACCCGCATTCGGGTTACCGACCAGACCAGTACGGTACAGGCATTTGGTCAATGGAACTACCGACTGTCGGAACAACTGACGATCAATGCCGGGCTCCATTACCTGCATTTGGCGTTAAATGGCACCTCAGTCTTCGAACCACGCGGTTCGGTGCGCTGGGCTTTCTCGCCCGATAAGTCGATTAGTCTGGGCTACGGGCTGCACAGTCAGTTGCAGAACCCGGCAACGTATTTTGTGCTTCCAACTACGCCGTCGGAGAATATGGCCTCTAACCGAAATCTGGGTTTCAGCCGATCCCACCATTATGTGCTGGCGTACGACCAACGGCTCAACAGCCGCCGGGATGCTCCACCATTACGGCTGAAAGTCGAAACGTATTACCAGCATTTGTTTAACATACCAGTCAGTGCCAGCCAGCATGACGCCTTCTCGATCATTAACCTATTCGACGGCCTCACCGACCGGTCGCTTGCCAACACGGGCCTTGGCCGGAATTACGGACTTGAGTTAACACTTGAACAATTTCTGATTCAGGCAGCCTCGGGAAACAGTCTGTATTTCCTGCTGTCGTCGTCGCTGTACAATTCAGAGTATCAGGGGTCGGATCAAATCTGGCGCAGTACCCGCTGGAATGGCCGCCACGCCCAGAGTTTGCTGGTGGGTAAGGAATGGGTATCCGGCGCGAATGTTTTCGGGGTGAACCTGAAAATGAGTTACTATGGCGGCTACCGATATACCCCCGTCGATGTAGCGGAGTCGAAGCGATTGGGCGAGACCGTTTTTGTCGATACCCAGTCCTATACCAGGCAGTTTCCCGATTATTTACGTCCCGACCTTCGTTTAAGCTGGAAGAAAAACCGCCCCCGTTCGACCCGCACCCTCTCCCTCGATTTACAGAATTTCATCAACCGAAGGAATATTTTCAGTTACTATTTCGATCCTGCCAGTGGTTTGGTAAGAACCAATTATGCCAATGGCCTCATCCCTGTCCTGAGTTACCGGGTCGCGCTCTAAGGTTTTACAAAGCCAGATGTACGGACTGAACAGGCTGCCCATAAAAAACGGTTGCCTGTCGGTCAAAATCCTCGGTGGAGTCGGTGGTCAGAAAGGTTCTCTGTCCATGTTTGCTGCACTGGGTTTCGAGTTCGGGGTGGCGGTGCAGGTAATTGGCCAGGCTGTCGGCAACAATGCCGCCCTGACTAAGGATCGTTGCATGGGGTGGCGCAAGCTGTTTTATTTTCTCAAGCAAGAGCGGGTAGTGGGTACAGGCCAGCAGGAGCGTATCAATATTGTGTGCCTGGGCCAGCAGCCGGTCGATGTGCTGCTTTACAAAATAGTCTGCGCCAGGACTATTGTATTCGCCATTTTCGACCAGCGGCACCCACATGGGACAGGCCTCCTGAAAGACGTGCAAACCGGGAAAGAACTTCTCGATCTCAACCACATACGATTCGGACGTAACGGTTCCACGTGTCGCTAAAATACCAACCTGGCCCGTTTTGGAATAGTTACCGATCACTTCGGTAGTGGGGCGGATAACACCCAAAATACGCCTGTCGGGGTGCTGAACGGGCAAGTCCAGCTGCTGAATATTTCGCAATGCTTTGGCCGAAGCCGTATTGCAGGCCAGAATGACCAGTCGGCACCCCCGGTCGAACAGGTGCTGCACACATTCGAGGGTATAGTGATACACGGTATCGAAAGAGCGCGTACCATAAGGTGTCCTGGCGTTATCGCCCAGGTAGATGTAATCGTAGTGGGGTAGCTTTTTGACGATTTCACGAAGAACAGTCAGGCCGCCGTAGCCCGAATCGAATACGCCAATGGGTTGAGAGGTTATAGTCATTGTTAACCGATTATTAAACAGACCGAGCCCTTCAATTTCGTAGCGAGGTACGATTTCTGCTTCAGTGGCGGGCTAACGGGAGTCTGAAAGATAACCTCTCAGGTTGCTTTATGGTTAAAACTACGCTCACATTGTAAAAAAACTATCGGCACGAACCGTCTAACGTGCAATCAGTCAGCGTCATCTAAAGTTTCACGGTGTTTAGTATACGTGCGATACAAATAATTTAGGTCTGAAAAGACAACAGCAAAACTGGCTCACAGACGTCTATAAAATAGCCTCGGTGACTTCTTTGACTTTTATGATACGAGCTGGATTTCCTACGACTACACAGTTTGATGGGATGCTCTTGATAACGATAGAGCCCGCCCCAATCGCTACATTATCGCCAATCTCAATTTCGCCAATAATGCACACCTGAGCGCCTATATCTACATTATTCCCGATAATAGGAGCCCTGCCCACACTACCATCGGGATTGATCCGGATGCCAATCGTTGTCGAGTGTTTAAGGCTACAGCCTTTTCCAAGGATGGTTTGTCCGTGTACCACCAGCCCCTGCCCATGCTGAAGTCTTAAGCCACTACCCGCCCTTAAACTCCACGGCAGTTCAATACCCAGTACCCACTCTACAAAAAAACGATAGAAGAGTAAGTACCAGATAAAGGCGATAACCAGAATTTTATTGCTTCGAGCCCAGGTGGCCAGGCGAAACAGCGTTAAAACAAACTGAGCCTTTACATTACCGCTATTTGCCTTCCAATCCTGAAATATATAGTAACTGATATCAAGGTTATTCATGTAGATTATGGCCTGTGGCCTTTAAAGAATGAAACCTCCGATTTGTTTATAAATTACAGCATGCCCTTTATCGTTCGGGTGGATGCCGTCCGAACTCAGGTATTCCGGCTTTGTTTGATTCTGCTCGTTGGCAAGCGGGTCAAAAATATTGACGGCAGATGAGCCATAGTTCTTCAGCACCAGATCTCGCTGAAGCAACAAGTTGGCGGTAACTTCTGCGCTGTAGTTGCGCGGTAAGGGCGTCGTTATAATTACATGGGCTACACCAGCGGCTAAAGCCTTACTCCGGATCGCATTGAAATTGGCTATGATTTCCTCAACACTGTAGCCAGCAACAAGATCATTTGACGATATACTAAGAATTAACGTAACGGGCTTCTCTTTTAGAGCCGCATTTATATTTCGTAACGTGTCGGCATCGGGCCGGTTAGCCGGATGACTGGCATTTGTGGGTAAAAGCTGGTAACTGGTGTACCCCCCTTTGGCCAGATTGACAACGCGATTATTCACCAACTCTTGGGCTAGTAAGCCCGCCCATGAATATTTATATTCCGAAGCGCCCCAGCCTGCCGCTGTCGATGAGCCAATTATGACAATTGTTCCAGGAGAGGGCTTGGGGACTATTGTTGTGTCTATTGTGGTTCGCCTGCAATTTGAAAAGAAAATAATGAGTACTAGTAAAAGTATACTTTGTCGCATATATGATAAACTTATAGTATATAATTTAAAAGCAAAAATAAACGATTTTTACATTTGTAATAACAATTAGTTTACCGTACCTGATTAAGATTCGCTTAAATTTTAAGATCACCAATAAAATGAGAAATGGCTATGAACTGAATCTCATTTTGGGATGAGATTCAGTTCATAGCCATTTCATTTTCATGACAGACAATTACGAAAGTAGAGTGGCAATTGACCTGTTGCCCTGGATTTACTGGAGGTTCACCCCAGCAGTTCTTTCCCTTGGGTCAGAGCCGCATCCAGCCCCGACAAATCGGTGCCGCCCGCCGTGGCAAAGAAGGGTTGTCCACCGCCCCCGCCTTTGATATTTTTCGCCAGTTCTTTAACCACCTGACCAGCATTCAGACTTTTACCCTGAATAAGCGACTCGGGCAGCATCACGGCTAGTTGTGGTTTGCCGTTGATGTCGGCACCCAGCACCACAGCCAGGTTGTCCACCTTCGCTTTCAGGTCATAGGCCAGTTGCTTAAGGGCATCGGCGTTGGGCACTTCTACGCGCTCCACCAGCACCATATGCGCCGGTCCACCGTTTTGGTTAACGGCTTGTATTTTCATCAACAACTCGTTTTTCAGTTGCTGAACTTTCTCGTTCTGTAAGGCTTCAACCTGTTTTTGTAAGGCAGCCCGATCATCCAGCAGCGTTTGTACGGCTTTCACAACGTCTTTCGGCGCTTTCAGCAGCTCTTTCAACTCGCTGACAACCGCCATCTGTTCGTTGATCATCGCTTCGGCACCGGCCGAGGTTTTGGCTTCCACCCGGCGAATACCCGTCGAAACGGAGCCTTCGCCCGTGAATTTAAAGAGACCAATGTGGCCCGTTGCCGGAACGTGCGTTCCCCCGCAGAGTTCAACGGAGTAGCCCGGATCAAACGTGATGACCCGGACGAAGTCACCGTATTTCTCTCCAAACAACGCCGTTGCTCCCAGTTCTTTCGCCTGGGCAATGGGCACGTTCCGCTTCTCGTCGAGTCTAATGTCTTCGCGAATTTTCTCGTTGACGATGCGCTCCACTTCGGCCAGTTGCTCATCGGTTACTTTGCTGAAGTGCGAGAAGTCGAACCGTAAGGCGTCGGGACCAACGTACGATCCTTTCTGCGCTACGTGCGTACCCAATACATCCCGCAGCGCGGCATGAAGCAGGTGCGTTGCCGAGTGGTTGCTGCTCGTCAGGCCACGACGGGCCGTGTTAATAACCGCGTAAACCGAATCAGCTTCGGTAAAGAGATCGTCGATGCCGGTAACGTCCTGAACGATATGAATGGTCAGGTCATTTTCTTTTTTGGTATCCAGCACCGTCAGCGTCCCGATCTGGTCGGAACCAGAAAACAGTTCGAGGACACCCGTATCTCCAATTTGCCCACCCGATTCGGCGTAGAACGGTGTTTTGTCGAGCACCACCTGAACCTGTGTGCCCTGCTTGTTCTGAATTTTCCGGTACTTGACAATCTGGGCGTATGCTTCAGGCTGATCGTAGCCAACAAATTCAACGCGGTCGGTCTCATTCACGTCGATCCAGTCACCTGCCGATGAGGACGCATCTTTCCGCGACCGGGCTTTTTGCTCCTGCAAGGCCTTCTGAAAACCGGCCTCATCAATCGTAAGGCGCTTCTCGCGGGCGATCAACGCGGTCAAATCGGCAGGAAAGCCGAAGGTATCGTTCAGTTCAAAGACCGTTTCGCCGGGAATTTCTGTCTTGCCCTCGGTCGTTAACTGACCGATGATCTGGTCAAGGCGACCGAGGCCCGTTCCCAGCGTCCGTAAGAACGAGATTTCTTCTTCCCGAATAACGGTAGCCACAAAATCGCGCTGGGCGGTGAGTTCGGGAAATACGTCGGCAAACTGTATGGCCAGTGTTGGCACGAGTTTGGTCATGAACGGCTCGGTCAGGTTCAGGTAGGAATAGCCGTACCGAATGGCCCGGCGCAGAATCCGCCGAATTACGTAACCCGCTTTGGCATTCGATGGCACCAGTCCATCGGCAATGGCAAACGAAACAGCCCGAATATGATCGGCGATCACGCGCATGGCGACATCCGTCATACCGGTACCGGCGGTGTAGGTGATGCCGGATATTTCTTCGATTACCTTGATGGTACCCGTAAAGACATCGGTGTCATAGTTCGACCGTTTGTTCTGGATTGCCATGCACAGACGCTCAAAGCCCATACCCGTATCGACGTGGCGAGCGGGCAGCGGCTCCAGCGAACCATCGGCCTTTCGGTTGAACTGCATGAAGACCAGGTTCCAGATTTCGACAACCTGTGGATGGTCGGCGTTAACCAGTTCCTTGCCGGGCTTATCGGCAATCTCTTCGGGCGTACGCAGGTCGACGTGAATCTCCGAACAAGGGCCGCAGGGACCCGTATCGCCCATTTCCCAGAAGTTATCTTTTTTGTTGCCGTAAATGATCCGGTCTTCGCCAACGATGGGTTTCCAGAGGTCGAACGCTTCCTGGTCGAACGGAACGTTGTCTTTGGTATCACCCTGAAACACCGACACATAGAGCCGGTCTTTCGGCAGTTTATACACCTCCGTCAGCAGTTCCCACGCCCAGGTTATGGCTTCTTTCTTGAAATAATCGCCGAACGACCAGTTTCCCAGCATCTCGAACATGGTGTGGTGGTAGGTATCGAACCCTACATCTTCCAGATCGTTGTGCTTACCGGATACGCGCAGGCATTTTTGGGTATCGGCCACCCGTTTGGACGGGGGCGTTCCGTTGCCCAGAAAGAAATCCTTGAATTGAGCCATGCCCGAGTTGTTGAACATCAGCGTCGGGTCGTTTTTGGCAACGAGCGGGGCGGAAGCAACTATCAGGTGTTGTTTAGACTGGAAGAAGTCGAGAAAATGCCGACGTATTTTGTGGGAAGTCATCATGTAGTTCACGTAAGTGCCGCAAATTTACGCCAAAACTTGCGTTTATTCCGATGGCTTTCCAAGTTTGCGGTATGGAAAACGGCGGCAAGTTGTATTATGGGATTCGGGAAGTGGCAGATATGTTTGGCATCAATGCATCGAAACTACGGTATTACGAAAAAGAATTCCCAACCCTTCAGCCCAAAAAAAACCGCTCCGGCGATCGGGTTTACACCCAGTCCGACATTGATCATCTAAAGGAGATCCTTGAGTTGACCAACGAAAAAGGGTATACTTTACCCGGTGCGCGGGAATACCTCAGGATTAAGGAGTCCAACCGGCGCGAACACGCGGTTTACATCAACAAGCTGAAACACATCAAAACGTTTCTGGAAAAAATGCGGGCAGGTCTCGACAGGCCACAACCTCCTCTTGAAGCAGAAGAACCACACGCCGACTAAGGATCATTATCCCCACTTCGTCACTAACCATCTCCTGCCTTAACACCATTACTTACTGCTTGTCTCTAATCAGCTTATCAATTGATTGGGCAATACGTTCGACTTTTGTTTCCTCCGTTTTAGCCGAGTAAATCCAGTCGATCAGCGTACTTTGTTTAGCCTCAGGATACGTTAAAAACGTTTTATAAGCCGCTGGTTCGTCCTGTAGGCAAAGTCGCAATTCTTCAGGAAGCTGAGTTGGCAGGTCATCGGCAAACAATATAACCTGAACGAAATCACCTGCCTGCTTACCAATTTTTTTTCGGATCTCGGCCCGGACTGGCAAAAATAACGTCCCGTTTCCCATAGGCATCAACTTATACCGATGGAGGGCAAAACCGTCAATTGTTCCCCAAACGCGAACCCACCCGAAATAGGTATGGGGGTTCGGCAAAATTTCCGGGATAGCGGCATACGTCCAGCCAACTTTACCGGGAAATTTTTCGAGGAGGTAAGATTTGTTGACCAGGGGAGCTTTCGGACTTATGTTGTTTTCTGTAGCAGAGTGGATCATCGCTAACGTGCCATTTACATCTGGTTATCTTCTGTGTATATCCCGCTTTTGACCAGACATAAAGCTACTGAATTCAAGCCTATCATTCATCAATCCATTTCAAACTGGTTTTTCCCGACAGAAAGCTGTAAGCTTGCAAACGTTACGCATACTACCCGTTTGTATACTTAGCCTGACCTTTGTTTCGTGTCCACCGAATCTCACCATCAAATTGCCCTGACGCTGGTTCCCGGCGTTGGTAGTATTTTAATCCGCCAGTTAATCAGCTATTGCGGCTCAGCGCCGGATGTGTTCCGCTCACCACTCGCCCGACTGATGAAGGTTCCGGGCATTGGGGAAGTTACAGCCCGTGCTATTCTTAAACCCGGTGTGCTGACGGAGGCCGAACAGGTAATCGGGCGGCTGGAGAAACTGGGTGCTACGGCCCTATTCTATACCGACAAAGCCTACCCCACCCGCCTTAAAACGTTGTACGACGCCCCTGCCCTGCTCTATTTTCGGGGAACGGCAAACCTGAATGTTCAGCGAACAATTGGGCTGGTGGGCACCCGGCAAGCTACAGACTACGGCCGTCGGGTTACCAGTGAGATCGTCGAAGCGGTAGCTCCTTTGGGTGTACACGTTATCAGTGGCCTGGCGTATGGGATCGACATTTCTGCTCACCGGGCCAGTCTGACGTACAACCTGCCTACTATTGGCGTTATGGCCAGCGGCCTGGATGTTATCTACCCGAATGTTCATCAAAAAACAGCGGGGGAAATGCTGGTGCTGGGTGGCTTACTTACGGAGAGCCGCCCCGGTACAAAACCCGATGCCCATTTATTCCCCGCCCGAAACCGCATCATCGCGGGCCTGAGCGACACCGTTGTGGTGGTGGAGGCAGCCGCCAAAGGCGGTGCACTGATCACGGCCGAATATGCCAACAATTACCACCGTGAGGTATTCGCCGTGCCCGGCCAGTTGAATCAGGCCTTTTCGGCGGGTTGCAACAAGCTCATCCGGGAGAACAAAGCCCAGATTTATACCAACCCGAAAGACATCATCGAAGCCATGAACTGGGATCAATCCAGTGCATCGGCTTCACGAACCAAAACGCCACCGGCTTTACCGGTAACTATTACTGAAGAAGAAAGTCAGATTCTGGCCCTGCTCCGGCAAGTGACCGATCTGCACGTGGATGAGTTAAGCTGGAAAAGCCAGATTCCAATGGGTAGGCTGGCTTCCCTCCTGCTGACGCTCGAATTTCAGGGATTCATCCGTTCACTGCCGGGCAAAAAGTATGCCGTTGTTTATAGCTGAGTAGTGGCTTTGGAGCCTGGTATTGACTGACTGATTACGTTATTCGATCATTCGGCTTTACTTTTACGGCATTCCTAACAAACGTATACGCAGTATGTTCCGCTTCAGTATCATTCTCCTTTTGTTTACCCAACTCTCAATTTGTTCATTCGCTCAGCGTCCGGCCTCGGCTGGTCGAAAAAGCGGCAATCCCATCTTCCCCGGCTGGTACGCCGACCCCGAAGGTGTCCTCTTCAACAAACAATACTGGGTGTATCCAACCTATTCGGCTCCCTACGAAAAACAGGTTTTTTTCGACGCCTTCTCGTCGCCCGATTTAGTGACCTGGACCAAACACCCCCGCATTCTGGACTCTACCGCCGTTAAATGGGCGAAGCGAGCCATGTGGGCACCTGCTATTGTTGAAAAAGATGGCCAATACTTTCTGTTCTTCGGTGCCAATGATATTCATGATGACAAAAAAGAAACCGGTGGCATTGGTGTGGCCGTAGCCAATAATCCGGCCGGTCCATTTCGTGACTACCTGGGCAAACCCCTCGTCGGGCAGATTCATAACGGCGCGCAACCCATCGACCAGTTTGCCTTTAAAGACAAAGACGGACAGTATTACCTGCTCTATGGCGGTTGGGGACACTGTAACATAGCCCGGCTGAAAAGCGATTTTACCGGTTTTCAGCCATTTGACGATGGCACTCTGTTTCGGGAAATTACGCCCAAAGGCTACGTCGAAGGCCCAACAATGTTTGTTCGGAACGGAAAGTACTATTTTATGTGGTCGGAAGGAGGCTGGACAGGTCCCGATTACTCCGTCGCTTATGCCGTAGCCGATTCACCCTTTGGTCCGTTTGAACGGGTAGGCAAGATTTTACAACAGGACCCCAAGGTAGCCACCGGAGCGGGCCACCATTCGGTTATCCAGGTTCCCGGCAAAGATGAGTGGTACATTGTCTATCACCGGCGGCCTTTAACCGAAACAGATGGCAACCACCGCGAAACCTGTATCGACAAAATGTACTTCGATGCCGATGGCAAAATTAAACCAGTAAAAATTACGGTTGAGGGGGTAGAAGCCCGGTTATTGAAGTAATGTTGCCTTATACAGCGGGTTGATTCACGGTGAAAATAAAACAATCGCAGCGGTTTCTGGTAGTGAACAGTATACTAAACGAAAACCGTTACGATTATGGGAAGAGGTGATAAAAAGTCAAAAAGAGGTAAGATTTCGAGGGGCTCGTACGGTAAAACTCGTCCCAGAAAGGCACAAAAAAACGTTCCTGTAGCTAAACAGCCAGAAACGGATTCAAGTAATTCATTGTAGTCTATCAAACACAAAGACGGGCCGTAATGGCCCGTCTTTGTGTTTGATAGACTTGCGTACACCTACCGGGACTTAGCTCCTTTTGGATTTACTCCTTTCGGTTTTGTTGATTCTGCGACAGGCGTCACCTCAACCGGGGTTACCGGAAGCACAGGTTCAGGCTCATTGACAGGTTGCGTACGGCGGCTTCTGCCTTCTGCAAAGATGACAAAACCGATAAGGCCAATCAGTAATACATTGCAAATCAGGTCGATTGTATCGCCGGTATGGGCAAGGGGCGGATCGAACCGAAACTCGATGGTGTGTTTCCCGGCTGGAATCCGCAAAGCCCTCAGCACATAGTTGGCCTGAAGATGGGGAACGGCTTTGCCATCAATAAACGCCTGCCAGTCTTCGTGTCCCCGGTAGTAAACTTCCGAAAAAACGGCCAGGCCATCGCGGGTAGCATTTGCCGTATACAGTAGCTTATCCGGGCGGTAGCTCGTCAACTGGATGGTGCTGCCCGTATGATCCATGGTGGCGGGCAAATTGCCCAACTCAGCCGCGAATCGCTTGTCAACAATGGCCGAATCCCGTGGATTGAGTGTTTTCATTGCCGCCAGTTCGTCGTCTGCATTGGCCACCTGCTGCACCGTACCCACAAACCAGGCCGCACCGAGTACGTCGGGGTTGGGGATCACCACAGGGCCCGATTGCTGTTGCGGATTGGCCGGATCGGCCTGCCCCGGCTGGATCACGTATTTTGCATTCAGCATGTTCAGTATGTGCAGCGTATTGTACTGAAAGGCATAATTGATTAGCTCATTATACCGTCGTAAACGTGTCGTATTATACCCACCAACAGATCGGTGGAAGTACGACGTCCGGTTCGATTCCATGAACGAACCTGTCTGATCGAACACGCGGTATCCCAGTGACTTATCCTGTAAGATCTGCTGATCGGCCGGTGTTGGCTCGAAGGGAACACTGGCAGCAGCTTTCGACACAAAATCGGCATTGTTCAGGAAACGCTTATCGACCGAGAACAGATCGAAAATAACAATCGCCAGCACGATGGGATAAAATAGCCCGGCTTTGAGCTTGTTCGTCAGGAACAACCACAGGGCTGTGGCTGTCAGCAGAATCAGGATAACCGACCGGAATGCATCGGCCCGCAACAGGCTCTGCCGGTCGCTGACAAGGGCGGACTGAAACTCGCGACCCGCTTCGCCGAAAATTCTGGCCAGCATATCAGCATCCCCCGGCGACTGGAAGCTAAAGAGGGCACCACCCAGCACCGCCAGAATAAGCGCCACGCCCGCCGTCAGGCCCAGGCTGATGAGCAGCGGTTGCCGAAGTTGGGCCAGGGTCATCTTCTGGTTAATGATCGTCTGTAGACCCAACACAGCGCCAGCCGCGAAGAACAGTTGGGCCAGGCAAAACGCCATCGTCATGGCCCGAAACTTATTGAGATACGGCAGGTAATCAAATAGGAATTCGTTAAAGAACAGCAGATTTTTACCCCAGGCCAGCATGATCATCAGCACCGCAGCACTCAGCAGCCACCACCGGATGGGTCCCCGGATGACGAACAGTCCCAGCACGAACAAAAATAACAGAGCCGCCCCGGCATAGGCCGGACCGCCTACTATGGGCTGATCGCCCCAATAGGTTGGCGCGCCAAGTTCGGCCATTTGCTTGGCTGCCGCTGGGTCAATTCCACGGCTGGCCATGGCTTTGTAGAACTCGGAATCTGTAGTCAAACCACCCCCAGCCGACGATCCGCCCGCAGCATTCGGGACAAGGAGCGTTAGTGTTTCTGCTTTGCCATAACTATACGTGAAGGCATAGTTTTTATCCAGCCCCCCTTTCGACTCGCTGGATGGTGCTTTTCCGTCGGGATTGGTCGTTTTAGCCGTCAACTCCGACTTGCCGCGAATGGTCTCTTTAGTGTACTGGTTCAGCACCAGCACCCGTTTGGCGAAGCTACCGGCCCCCAGCGCACCAGCAACGGCCAGTGTGGCCAGACCTAGCGCCAGTTGCCGTCCTTTTCCGGCGCGGATGAGCGCAACGCTTTCAAATAGCACATACAGACCCACTGTCATGAACAGATAATAGGTAATCTGAATGTGGTTGGCTCCAAACTCCATACAGGTAAAAAAGCCCATCAGCGCAGCCCCGGATAGGTATCGGCCCCGGAGCGTCAGAATCACCCCGGCCAGAACACCGGCTCCGTAGCCCAGTGCAAATAGTTTGGAGACGTGCCCGGCTTCGAGACTCACTATGCCGAATGTTCCGAACCCATAGGCAACGGCCCCGAGTACCGAGAGCCATGGATTACAGCCGAGTACAACCAACAACACATACATGCTGAGGAGTACCACAAAAATGACGTTGGCGGTGTTGGGCAGCGCTTCCACCACACCCATTACGGCTTTGTAAACCAGAATATAAGGGTAGCGATAATCGATCATGTAGGCGGGCATTCCGCTAAAGACGGCGTCAGTCCATTGTGGCTTCTCACCGGTCTCTTTGGCAATTTCGCGGATCTCACGGGCCGATGCTACGGATTCCTGCACATCGTGCATGGCTAGGGTTTTACCGGACATAACCGGCGAGAAATAAATAACGGCCAGCACAAAAAGCCCAAGCACGGCAATCAGGTGTGGGACCAGGCCGGTCCGCCGGTTCGGTTGTAAAAGGGTTGGTTGGTTCATAAAATCAACAGGTACGTAGCCCAAAGATACATGTTTGTACTAAAACGGATAACGTGCCGGGCTGATTGTTGAAACGGAGATTCTGGAGGGGATGGCAGTCAATCACTAAAAATCAAGCCTGATACGCAACCCTTTGACTCCACATTTCGTATAGGCTGACATGCGTTACATCGTTGTTTTTGCCAAACAGGAGATTAGCTATGCCGTTGCATTCGAAGACTCTTCCGATGCAATCGACTTTTTATTCTGGGGGTACGAAGAATACGAACTGCTTCCCTACGGCATTTTCGACATGCTCACGGGCGAGATCATTCCGTACCAACACCGGGGCGAACGCACAGCAGATGTAGAAGAGCCAGCCATCCGGCGAATCGCCCTGGATTATATAAAATCGGCAATGCGACAGACGGGTTCGGGGGAAATTAAAAAGAAGCTTAAACAATAGCTTTTAGCGATCTGAATGCCTTCGATCGTTCCTCAGCTACATACATGATAAACCGTTCGGAATGGGCTGGAAAACGAAAAGCCGCTTGTCTCGAAAGAAAGCGGCTTTTATACAGTGTCGATATCCCAGCATTACACCACCATGATATCTTTTTCCTTCGCCACAAACGTCTCGTCGATGCGGGCAATAAAGGCGTCGGTCAATTTCTGAACACGTTCCTCACCTACTTTAACGGCATCTTCCGAAACACCGTCTTTAGTTAATTTACGAATGTCGTCGTTGGTGTCTTTGCGGATGTTACGCACGTTGACTTTCGCCGTTTCAACTTCCTGTTTCACCTTTTTAACGAGGTCGCGCCGACGTTCTTCGGTGAGGGGGGGAATACTCAGGCGAATCTGCTCACCGTCGTTGTTTGGATTCAGGCCGAGGTTAGAGTTACGAATCGACTTTTCCACCTCGCTGATGAGCTTTTTCTCGAACGGCTTGATAACAATGGTTCGTGCATCGGGTGTGTTGATGGACGCAACCGTGTGGAGTGGAGAGAGCGTTCCGTAGTACTCTACCTGTATCCCGTCGAGCATACCCGCGTTAGCCTTTCCTGCGCGAATTTTTGTCAATTCAATGGCAAGGTGCTTGAGCGCCTTCTCCATTGTATCTTTTGCATCGTCGAGAAATAACTCGATTTCTTCCATTTTTCAATAATTGAATGGGTGAATGAGCGAATGAGTGAATGGTTACCTGGTCGATTCAATCACCATACTCATAAACAGATTAATTCAGACTCTTTATTCTGGTAATTTCATTGTAATGAGTGTACCCTGATCGCTATCGCCCTGCACCAGCTTAAGTAGGCTGCCTCTTGTGTTCATGTTGAACACGATGATGGGCAGGTTATTTTCCTGGCAAAGCGTAAAGGCCGTTAAGTCCATCACACTCAATTTCTTTTCGTAAACGTCTTCGAAGGTAATCGTCGTATACCGGGTAGCCGTTTTGTCTTTCATAGGATCGGCGGTGTACACACCATCGACTTTGGTACCTTTCAATACCACATCGGCCTCAACCTCAATAGCCCGCAGACTGGCGGTGGTATCGGTGGTGAAATAGGGACTGCCCGTACCAGCCGCAAAGATCACGACGCGTCCTTTTTCGAGGTGACGCACCGCCCGCCGACGTACGTAGGGTTCGCAGACCTGCTCCATTTTAATGGCCGACATCACCCGGGTGTACATGCCGTGCTTTTCGAAGGAACTCTGAAGTGCCATGGCATTGATGACCGTCGCCAGCATCCCCATGTAGTCACCCTGTACCCGGTCGATACCGGACCGCTCGCCGGAAACGCCCCGGAAGATGTTCCCCCCGCCAATAACAATGGCTACTTCGACACCTAAGTCAACGATTTGTTTGATTTCCTGACTGTATTGCTCCAGTATAGCCGGGTCGATATTGTATCCGTTGGGACCAGCCAGAGCCTCTCCGCTCAACTTGAGCAGGATGCGTTTATACGTTGTTTGCGATGTCATGAAGGGAAAATTTGCGGGCAAAGATAAGAAAAAGGCCGAACGTTCGGGCAGGAAAATTAATCTTAAGCCGATTTCCAGAGTTCACGGAGCCGGTTTAAATCTCGTTTCATAGCGTTAAACACCTCTTTTTGGGGGACAGTCAACTGAGTTGCCCCGTGTTCAGCCCCACCTACCGGATACTCAATGTGCAGAGAGACAGGCACCTGAATGCCATATTTTTTCAGTAGGGAAAAGTAGCGTTTATAATCGACGATCCCCTCGCCCAACGGTACGTCCTGCACGGTTGCCACCCCATTTTTTATCGACCATACAAAATCTTTTATGGCAATCGACTTAACCGAAGGCTGAAGCAGGCGCAGTCCATTGGGCCAGGATTGGCCACCCTCTACGGTGGCATGTCGAATGTCATATTGTACGCCCATGTGCGATGGGTCGGCGGTTTTCAGCATCTCCCAGATCTCCCAGACAGAAGCCCCGACCAGCAAACCTGCGTGGTTTTGGTAACAGCCCATCAAATCCAGCGATTTGTTTAGTTCTCCCAGCGCTCGCAGTTGCTGCTGATACCCCTCTATAGACATTGGGATGGATTTGCGGTCGTCGTACTGATACCACTTCATCCGGTACAGCTTGAAACCGGCTTTCGACGCTGCTCTGAGTAACCGAACATCAACGGCGTTCGTGGCATCGCCCACTGCTGTGGTCATGAGTTTGGGGGAGAGACCTGCTTTTTTAAGGGCTTCGACCGCTTTCGGCAAGTCGTCTTCAACCCGCTCCGGACGAACGTGCCCATCCGGCCGAACGGTTAAGTCAACACCGGCAAAGCCCATTTCGGCTGCGGCATTGGCCATATCGGCATAGTTCAGAAACTGCAAATGCTTCGAGAAAATATGCACGTCGGGCAGTGGTAGATCGACCTCTCCGGCTAGCGCCGGAATTGAAGTTGCTACCAGCGGAAGCGCACCGGCAGCCCAAGCCATTTGTCTCACAAAGCGTCGTCGGGTATAGGGGGTATCCATACCAGCAAAAGCCAGCTTACGCAAATTCTACCAGTACCTGTCCTTTTTCAACCCGGTCGCCCTTGTTGACCCGGATATTTTTAACGGTACCATCGCCGGGTGCTTTCAGGAGATTCTCCATTTTCATGGCCTCCAGAATGAGCAGGCTATCGCCTTTGTGAATCACATCGCCCGGCTGCACACTAATGCCAACGATCAGCCCCGGCATGGGCGCTTTCAATTCATTGACCTTGCTGCTGGCTACCGTACTCATACCCATTTTTTCGAGTAGCAGGTCGAACCGATCTTTGAGCTGAACAAGGTGAATATGCCCATTCAGCTTGATCATGACCGTTTTATCGACCGTATTGAACTCTACCAGCTCAGCCGTAAACGATTTATCCTCGTGCAGAATATGAAACGTCCGGTCATTGAGTTTAACGAAATCCCAGTCAAAGGGCTCGCCGTTAACGACCGGCTGTCCATTCAGGAAATCAATGTTAACGGGTGGAGTATCTGTATTGGTCAGGGTTGCCGTGTACATAGTCGAATACTTGTTGTGTCGTGTCGAAGTTTAGGTTGTCGTGTTCGTCCATCGAAGCGGTACATCCCTAAAACCGCAACCTACGATTTATTTACTAACCAGATACCGATCAGGCAAACGCCCATCCCGGCAAACTGTACCAGATAAATTGTTTCGCCATCCAGCACCCCCCACATGAGTGCCACAATAGGGATGAGATATGTGACGGAGGCCGCAAACAAGGGAGAAGCCAGTTGCATGACCCGATTAAAGAAAATGGACATCAGGCCCGAGCCAAATATGCCCAGTGTAACCAGCGCCCACAACGACCAGTTGCTGTGTGCATCGACCACCCGACTAAAAAAATTGGTAGGGACCAGCGTAAGCAGGGCGATGGGACCGGCAAAGGCAAACAGCCAGGCCGTTGATACCAATGCTGGTAAGTGACTCAGATAACGGCCAATCAGGTTGGTGTTCAACCCGTAACATATGGTTGCCAGGACAATCAGGAGGGCGTACCCGTTGATCTGAAAGGAACCGGTGGCGCTGAAAAACACGAGTAACAGTGATCCTGCCAGCCCAAGTAAAATTCCGGCAACCTGCTTCAGCCTGAGGGCCTGACCGAAGAATACGGCGCCCAGAATGAGCGTAAATAGAGGACTTAGGGAGTTGAGTGCACCGGACAGCGAACTGTTGAGGTGGGCACCCGCTTCGGCAAAGAGAAAAGCCGGAATGACAAACCCGATAATGGCCGATGCCAGCAACGCCACCCATCGATGCCGGACCATCGCCCGAATATCTGTCTGCTGACTTTGCCGGGCCAGAAAAGGGCTGAAGAACAATAGAGCAAACACCAGTCGACCGGCGGCTACCTGCTCTGGTGGAAAAGCACCTAGACTTCGTTTGATGAGAATGAATGAACTGCCCCATACCAGCGCCAGGGCACATAACAATACCCACGCCAGCAAGGGCCGGTTTTGGGGAATAACAACGGGTTCTTCAGTAGTCATCAGCCATAAAAATAGGGTCGCGGGTGTGTCCCGCGACCCTGTCAAACAAGTTCTATGATATAATTTTCCCGGATTTCGTCGAGAATGTCACTCACGCCACTGTACGAATCGGTGGTGACCAGACGCATCCGGTAAGGTTTGAAATCGGGTAACCCTTTGAAATAATTGGCGTAATGGCGTCGCATTTCGAACAGACCCAAAATTTCACCTTTCCAGCGGATCGAGAAATCAAGGTGCTGCCGACAAACGGCCACCCGGTCGCCCACAGTCGGAGGAGCCAAGTGCTCACCCGTCTGCACAAAATGTTTGATCTCATTGAAAACCCAGGGATGCCCAATACTGGCCCGGCCTATCATCACACCATCTACGCCAAACCGGTTTTTGTATTCCACTGCTTTCTCTGGCGAGTCGATATCACCGTTTCCGAAGATCGGAATCTGGATGCGTGGATTGTCTTTAATGCGGCCGATGAGGGTCCAGTCGGCTTCTCCCTTGTACATCTGCACTCGCGTACGGCCGTGAACGGTGAGCGCTTTGATACCAATATCCTGCAGACGTTCGGCCACTTCGCCCACGTTTTTGGTAGACTCATCCCAGCCAAGCCGGGTTTTAACCGTTACGGGCAGGTGTGTCGCCTTCACAACAGCATCGGTCATGCGCACCATCTTGGGAATATCCTGCAGCAAAGCCGCTCCGGCGCCCCGGCAGGCTACATTCTTCACCGGGCATCCGTAGTTAATATCGATCAAATCCGGGTTAGCGCGAGAGGCAATCCGGGCGCATTCGCCCATCGTTTCCACATCGGAACCAAAAAGCTGAATGCCAATCGGCCGTTCGTACTCGAATATATCCAGCTTTTGAACGCTCTTGGCAGCATCCCGAATGAGACCTTCCGAGGAGATAAATTCGGTATACATTAAATCGGCACCGTTTGCTTTACAAACCGCCCGAAACGGCGGGTCGCTCACATCCTCCATGGGAGCCAGTAACAGCGGAAAATCCGGTAGTTGTATATCACCAATGTTGACCATTGTCTGCTTATGTATTTATCTAGCCGTTAAAAGGGGTACAAATTTCCTGTTAATCCATTCGAATTTAGGAAGCCGCCCCCGACATAATCTATTGATTTAGCACAATCCATGACGCAAATTGGTTCCCTAAATGTCATCGGCGGACCGGCCTGTAAAGTTACGGAACGTCCTGAGCATCCAATAGACCCATGTACCAAGCCGTATAAACTAAGGGGAGTTCATTCGAAAAGGTGGCACGGCTGAGGCAAGCGTCTGGCTGACACTAACGAACCCCGCTAAAACCGGTGACTAATGCCCGTGCCGAGCATGAAGCTCATGCCGGTATCATTTAAATTAGCTAATCGCAGTCGAACGTCGGCACTCCAGCGTGGATCAAAAAGCCACTCGTATTCGGTAGCTACGTGCGCTCCGGTGTTCAACGTTTGGCTGGTCTGTCGATTGATTGCGACAGCCTGTAAGCCGTTTGGCGAGAACAGAGCCGCCCCACCCCTGTAGATGTCATCACGCCGGTACCAGGCAGAAAACCCCACACCCAAACGCAGAGCATGCCGCGGGTGCCGCATCAGGTCTGCAAGCAAAGTAACATCGGCAGTGAAGCGTTCTCTGCGGTTAGGCTCCGGAACAACATCATTGAATGGCTGATTGATTGACGTAATTCGCATGTAACCCAGTTCGGCCGATACCAGAACACGGTCATTACGAAAATGATGGGCCAACCGGCCTACGTAACGCGGCCCCAGATCGTCGGGCCCATCGAGTTTGGTCAGATCAACGCCCAAACGGACAGAATTACGCCCAATAAGTGCCTGGGCATTTAGTTGAGCCGACGCCAACAAGCCAATGAACAGAATAAGGTAGTGTTTCATAACGTTCAGGGAAGTTTACTGGCAGAACCATTCGATGGTTAGAGAGCCGGTGGTGCCCGGTGCTCCCGTTACGACCAGTTCTGTTTGGCTCGTTGAATAGAAGTCGCTCCGAAAGGATTTATCCGTATAGGTACCGGCAGCCAGCGTATCCCGCCGAATAGGATAAGAACCCTGACCGGACGCGAGTGGATCGACATGCATCGCAACCGGCTGACTAATGGTACCACTAACCCGAATCGTCATGGAGTTTGGATAGGCTTTGGGGGGCGGAAGCACCGTACGAACCGGTATCGAAAAATCGGTGATACGAATGCGTTGGTATGTCCGATTGAGGACTATAACCTCCTTACAACCAACTACTGCGAAGAGGAACAGCAATAGGGTTGCCCTGTTGACGCGCTGCCGGAAAACTGGTTTCATTTGTTGAGTAAAGAAAACGAATAATAAACACAGCTGCCCATCCTACGACTCTTAGCCGTGTACTGCCAGATCGAAAGACGAATCTGTTGAGGCCTAAAGAGGGGCTCTTGAAAAGTAAATTTAGTCTATTGGCCGACATCTTTTCTAACTTTTAACGAATAGATCAATCAGCCTACGCCAGCAGGTTTTCCAGTCACCTAGTAGAATTTAGTTCTATGTTATGAGCGCACAAGAAAATGTAACTGATTAGGGTAATAATTTTTTAAGCTGCCCAAGTGGAACTGTTCCATTTAGATTACGTCATGCTCAATTAAAGTATATCCTTGATTTACTCGAAACTCAACTGATTTATAAGCAATAGCCCGCTGTATTTCAAAATGTTCGGCGATCTGTTTGTAAAATAGAGATTCTTTATCCTGTAGGCTTTATCGATCAACAATTGCAGATTACTTGATGACATTGTATTGTGAAAATAAAAGCCATATAAGAAATAATTTTTAAAGTCTACAATAGAGCCGGCAATGAAATCATTTTGAACCCTAAACTCTATTTTCTGATTAAATTCTGTATTATTTTTTGCGTCATATTTTTTTAACTCTCGCCACTTATTTTACAAGAAAAACAAGGTATTTCTTATATCATTCATGTACTCCTCCAGGCTTACACCAACCGTTCTCACTCGTTTCTTAGGTACTTCGTCATTAGTTGAATCATAAATAACTACTCTGTACGTGCATTTATTTTCAACAATCGATTTGACGATATCTTTTATTTTAATGTAATGATTAATATTTGAAATACCCAGCACACCTAATTAATGGCTATTTCACCCAGTGGCAAATGAAGTTCGTTTGGCACCTCTGACACATAAAGTAAAACAAGACCGAACATAAATATCAGAAGTAGGGCTGCCCTAAGATCCGTGTTCAGCTTAATAAAGTCTAAGAATCGCTCTCAAAAGCCAATTTCTTTAGTTTCCTGACTCTTCGCTAAAGTGTATCCGTTATGGATGGATTGCTGATCAATGTTGGGCTGTAACATATTGATGGAAGTCAACAGGATGGCAGAGAGGTAACGACTAAAGAAATAACCTTAAATATATTATTTTAAATATATAAGTACTTATAAGTATTATATAAGTTATTAACAATATACTGAATGCGTAAGCATATATAGTGGCAGCAACATGGACTGCTTCGGTAGCAGCAGCAATAAAACTGAGCTGTAGTGTTCAGTAGCTAGTTTTTTTAAGCCAGCTCGCATCCCCAAGCTCACGAAAAGCCATGGTTTACCCTTTTCTGGTTAAATTGCGCAAATTACCCGAAAAAAGGATGATTGTTTTCGAGCTGCCTCATTCCCAACCTTCCAAGTACCTGCTTTTTAACCGGTTGCATACATTCATATAAATTTCAGGAAATTATGCAACCAAGTTATATGCCTCAGGGCACTACATCACGACCACCCACTCTCGGGGGCTTGTCCATGCTCGTCGGCTTTGTACTCATCGGGGGCGTTGTCAGCACCCTGGTTTTGTTCGTTATTCTGGCTCTTGTCAAAGGCATGGGTCTCGTTGATGCTCAGGCTTATCTGACAACATTAGCGACTCAACCCGCTAAATCACCCGGCAGCTGGTATGAGTTGATGACGCTTCAGGCTGTTAATCACCTCGGCACGTTCCTGTTGCCCAGCCTCGCGTACTGGTATCTAATCGAACGACGGACGTGGTCGCACTTCAATCGCCAGTCGTTCTGGCAGGTGGCAGGCGTGGGCGTTGTTACCTTCATTGTCATTGCCTTTATGCCATTCGACGGGCTGATCATCGAATGGAACCAGAATCTTCATTTACCCGAAACGCTCGCTCCGGTTGAGCAATGGATCCGGAATAAGGAAAAAGGACTGGAAGGTATTACCAAATACCTCACCACCTTTCAAACGCCCGGCCAGTTGCTGATGGCACTATTGGTGATTGCCATTATCCCGGCAATCGGTGAAGAAACCTTATTTCGCGGCATTCTGCAACGCAACTTAAGCTACTGGACGGGCAATGTTCACGTCGGAATTTGGCTGGCGGCTGCCCTCTTTAGTGCAATTCACGTACAGTTTCTCGGATTTTTTCCGCGGATGCTCCTCGGGGCATTATTTGGTTACCTTTATTTGTGGTCGGGTAATCTGTGGATTCCGATTCTGGCCCACTTTGTCAACAATGGGTTTACCGTCCTGATGGTGTATCTGCATCAGCAGAAAGTGACCTCCATGAATATTGAAGATACAGAAACAGTACCTTTGGTTGGTGCCCTGGTTTCAGGTGCCTTAACACTGGTGTTACTTTATTATTTCAGGAAAAGTAATGACGGGCAGGCAGCAAGCCGGGAAAGCTAAACATGCTGTTTGCGCGGGTGCCTTACTTTTACCTGCTGATGCCTAACCCTCACATGAATATGACCGAAAACTGGGAAGTAATTTATTCAACACCACTGCCTCATCGGGCCGAACTGGCGAAAGCCCTATTGCTCGAACATGAGATTTCTGCGGTAGTCATCAACAAACAGAGCAGCAGTTACCCTACCATTGGCTGGGGAAAAAGCGAAGTACACGTACCAACTCAAGACGCCATCCTGGCCAAAGTAATCCTGGAGAATGAAGCAACGTTTAGCTAAACTTACGAACCTTCAACAACGGGTCATTGCGGCCGTAGCGGGAGTTCCCTTTATTTTATTCATGATTTGGTATGACGCCTGGACGTTTGCCCTCCTGTTTTGTCTGGTGAGTGCACTGACTCAGCGTGAGTTTTACCGGCTGCTCGGCCTCGACGGCTTCGAACCGCTAACAGCCTATGGCACGGTGGTGGGCACCATGATCTGCGTACTGGCTTATTTTATTGAAACGGACCAGATGGGTACCGGTAACTATTTCCTCATTTGTCCGGCCTCGTCAATGATCTTCCTGATCAAGCTGTACAAGAAGAAAGACATGAAGCCTTTTACCAATATTGGCTTTACGTTTCTGGGAATTATCTACGTGGCCATGCCCTTCGCGCTGCTGATCATCCTGGCGCTTCAGGGAGGTAAGTTTCACCCTATGATCATTACCGGCTGTTTGCTGCTTTTATGGGCGAGTGACATCGGTGCCTATTTTGCCGGGACCAAATTTGGCCGACGCAAACTTTTTGAGCGGGTATCGCCCAAAAAATCCTGGGAAGGCAGCATAGGCGGAGCAGCCGCTGCGGCACTAGTAGCCCTGGGGCTTACCTTCTGGGCTCCCGAGTTGCGCCCCTGGCAGTGGTATTGCGTTGGCGGCATTATCGTCGTGACGGGCACGTATGGCGACCTGGTCGAGTCGTTATTTAAACGGAGTATTGCCATCAAAGACTCTGGCAGCAGCATTCCCGGCCATGGTGGATTTCTGGATCGTTTCGACGGTTTGTTGCTGGCGGCCCCCTTTATTATTACCTTTTTGAAGCTATTTGCCTGAGCCAACTAACGAAAAAATAGCGTAAGTCGAGACGCAGCAAGTATAGCTTTTCCCTCTCGGATAATCATCTGACTGCCAGATATTATCAGGCTTTATTCTTTAAGTCTCGTTGTTCGATACGTGTTTGCCATCTTACTCTTCGTACATTTAAATAAACCTAAAAAGCCTAAATTCTCTTAAAATTCGGGTAACAGAAACCATAACCTGCCTTTTCCTCGTTTACTTTGTAGTATGGTTCATTTGTCTATGAAGAAGTCATTGACGTTTTTAGTCTGTCTTCTGGTGCTTTCGGCGCTGGCGGGCCTCTTTTCTACCGCGCATGCGCAGGGGCAGGAACGGCAAATCACGTTCACTGGCTTCATCACCGGCGGTAAAACGAACGAGCCGCTTCCCGGTGCCTATATTTATATTCCTAAAGCAGGAAAGGGCGTCTTGTCGGCTCCGAACGGCTATTTTGCACTGCCGGTCTTTCCGGGTGACAGTGTCATTTTCAGCTATGTCGGCTTCCGGACGCAGTACCATATTATTCCCCGTCGCCTTACAGACCTTACGTACTCGGCAGTTGTAGCGTTGCAGGAAGATGTAAAAACTCTGGCCGAAGTAAAGGTATACCCGTACGCGACGGAAGAACTGTTTAAAGAGGCCTTCGTTAATTTGAAGCTCCCCGACGAAAAAGAGCGCGAGAATCTGGCCCGAAACACCAGTCCGGAAGCTATTATGCGGCAAGCCGCAACCATGCCCATGGGTGCCCTGGCCAACCACCAGAATTTCGTAAATCAGCAGTTTTTTGGGCGTGAATCACTCATTGGCCGCAGCGCAACTCCCACGTTTGCGTTTACAAACCCATTTGCCTGGGCTAACTTTATTCGCTCCGTCAAGCGGGGTGATTTAAAGACCAAAGAATGGCGAAGTGAGCTGAATAAAGCCCCGCGCGAAAACATGACGCGGAAAGATATTCTTCAGGAGAACAACTGAGTACCTTATTTGGTAATAATCCCTTTACATCACGAAAATTCTGTGCCCTTTATGGATTAAGTTAATCCATAAGGGATGCGCCACTTATTTGCTTTCAACTGTCTTCTACCAGAAAGCCGACCGTGAATGATTTAGAGTGGAAAGAACGTGAAATTGCCCAGTTCAGTGCAAAAATGAATAGACGTTTCGGGACGTACCATCGAACTATCGCCCCATTAGACGAACGTTATTCAGCTCGTATCCGGCATTTCTAACGAGCACTATGGCAACGGGCAGTATGCTATTCTGCGTGGCATCAACAAACCCTGTATTTGCACGCTTGTCAACGGGGTAAAAAATCACAGCCCCGACAATCGGTACCGGTACGTGCCACTCGACATTTTCCTGTCTGAACTACTCGACCAACTGGAAGTGAATAAGGCCCTGACGCCAAGTAAGGGGGGCGATGCCATTGGTGGCGCCATTAACATGGTCATGAAAGTATCATTTCACTTCCCACGTTTTCAGGCTCAGCAGATTACCATCGTACACGGCGTAGGTTTTGGCGAACACCCATTCACCCAGATTTATGTAGCGGCTCGATGGCGTAACGGCCAGATCGAGCGGCAGGTGCCGGTGACCGAAGATGTAATAATCGTGGTGGCGTTGGGCTTCCACCTCACGGCAGTATTGCATGAGCCACTCGCGGTCTTCGCCCAAAAAATGGTCTTCCCCTTTCTCCTGATTACCTATGCGACTCCGGCGCGACCACGCCTGAGCCAGACCAACACCCAGGTCGGGGTGTAGCCAGCGAAACAGCCCCCGAGCCAGCCTGCTTTCAAAAACTGTTTTCAGGCGTTTGTAGACAAAATCGCCGGGGCCGAGTCCATCCCCGTGCCCAATAAAAAACTGCTTCCCGTTGATGTCGTACCGGCGCGGGTTTCGATAGACAGGTATGCCCAACTCCTGCGTAAAATAGTCGTTCATCCACATGTCGTGGTTACCGGTGAAGAGAATAACCTGCGTACCGGCATCGGTAAGTTCGGCCAGCTTGCCCTGTAGCCGGATAAATCCTTTGGGAATGGTATGCTTGTACTCGAACCAGAAATCAAATACATCGCCAACCAGAAAAATCACGTCGGCATTGTGCCGGATGGCGTCCAGCCAGGCTACCACGGCCCGCTCCCGGTCGAGGCTCTGCTGGATTGATGGTGTACCGAGGTGAAAATCGGACGCAAAGTAAACGTTACGGCCAGGGGAAAGCGAAATGGTTTCGAGATCAGACATGCATACGGGAATTCAACCGTAAAATTACACAACGATTACCGTTCACTCAGTGAACCGGACCTGATGTCAGTAAAAAATACATCTTTAAGCCTAAAAGATGTATCAGCTCTCCCGAACGTTTCTTATCTCAATCATACTGATCTGGTCAGGTTACAGGCTAAAGGCGCAAGAGTCGGCAAAGCTGATCGCTGAACTGGACTCCATTCATACGGCTATCCGGAGTACTACTTGTACGAACCAACAGCTGATCTCGAACAGGGCAATGAACCTGTTTTTGTCCGACAGGATCGGGAGCTACCTCACTGATTATAAAAACCTCTCGTTTTATAAAAATTACATTACGTTCAATACCCAGGACGGCGTTTTTTCACTTAATCATAATTTCTTTCAGGCTACGGGCATCGACGAGCCGGTCAGGTCATTTCTGGTCGTGGGCGTTAAAGCCAATGTGATGAACGCGCTGGCGTCAACCTTCTCGGACAAACCCTATACCAATGAATTGGGAGCTACACTGAAAAAAGCCTGGATAGGTAAGCCTAAAACCACGATAAATGATTGCCGGGAGAAAAACATAATGGACACAAAGCGGGCATCCATCCTGAATCTCCTCATACGGGAATTACGATCAAAAGAAGCCGACTTTAGGAAATCTGTCGATTCACTTAAACAGGACGGCCTCTCGGATGCGGCCTTCGCGCAAATTAAAGCGGAGTTGATCCAAAACTTCTATGCGGGCTTACGGGATGAGTACACAAGGAAGTTTGCCACCCAGCAATACCTCGAATTAGCCGAAACGGCTCGTTTCAAACAAATTACTACTCATTGGACAACCCTCAATGCGTATTTGCCGATCATCCTGCAGCGCTTTACCGTATTCCCCTCGTACACTCAACTGACGGAAACAAAAAAATCGTACCCGTTCGAATTAGCGCTCACGCATACCCGATTCTTGGAGTCAAAAAGAATGGGCAGGTTATTTCTTTCGTTCGAGGGCAATCTTCTCCTCAACAATTCTGTTCAAAGCTTTTCGCAGGAAACGATCACTTATAGTCAGTACAAAAGTTCGGGCGGGCTTGACACACTTACCCTGGCCCAGCGAAACATACGCTCACTTTTCGTGGGCGAATATGCCTCTTTTCTCACGCCCAGAGTAAAAGTTGGCTTTGTTTACTACCCGGCCGAGTCGCACATTGGCCTCAGTTCGTCTCTCGAAAAAAATATAGGCACCTTCCATTCCTTAAACTGGACCGTTGGTATTCCCGTTGTGCTGATTGATAAAGTCGGAGCACCCGCGGCAAATTTTGAGTTTCAGTTAAACTATTTTGACATCAATCATTCTGTTCTACCGGGCAGAAAATCGAGTGACCGCCTTCGGGTTGGCCTGACGGTTGCCGTCCCCTTCAGTAAAATCATTTATTGAAAAGCGTTGACTTAAGACAAAAACAACATAACTACTCATCTGGTATGTAAGAAAACGCTAATTTTGGGCTTTCTCAAATTCATCCCATGAAAATCAAATCACTGATACTGGCTTTCCCTGTTTTGTGTTTAGCCTGCAGCAGCCCCGCTCCTACTACCGATCCTGCAAACCAAATGGATGCCAGCCCGGTACTGGCGAAACAAGTCGCTGGTGTCAATGCACTGTCTACCGATGCCAACTACGACGAACCTTGTAATATACTCGGAGAGGAGTATGTTCGTCAGACATTCAACCTGGAAGAAACGACTAAACTGGAAGAATCAATTGAGCATTCCGGTTGCGGATTTGAATGGGCAGGCAATAAAGTTATTGTCTCGTTTGGCGGTAAACGTCCCTACTCGTCTACCTTTCTGGCCGAGTATACATTCGACAATCAGTTTCAGGGCAAGCCAGCCATTGCTATGACGGAGCCGGTTGAAGCCGCAAATGACTCAACTACCAGCGGTCCAGAAACCGAAGGAACCAACGCGGAGACGTCAGCTAAAACAACGGTACCGGAAGAAACAAAGCACACGACAGCCGACAACCACCCACAGCATGCCGGTGTTACGTCTGCAACGCCAGCCCTTACCGGCCATGCCGTTAGCACGGGTCACTTTGAGGCCGTTTCGAATGTTGGCGACAAAGCTGTTTGGGACGCATCGACAGGTGCAATGCACGTTCTCTATAACAACCACATCATCAATGTTACTGTTGAGTCGAAAGATAAAGCCGAGGTGAAGAAAGAGCGCGCTCAGAGCCTGGCCGAAGTTATAATCGACAGAATTTCCGAAAACGAATACACGAAGCGGTTGTAATTCATAACAACTCCCTTGAAAAGGTAGCGGAAATGATCCGGCTACCTTTTTTTGTGCCTAACCTCTATCTTAGACAACTCAAAATAGTGAACCAACATGCAGGAACAGGAACTAGCCGGAAGAAGAGAATTTGTAGGTATTATTACGAAAGGGGTTGGAGCAGCCCTACTGCTGCCAACGCTGGGCCTGAATCAGGAAGCTCTGGCCAGTCAACAGTCATTTACGGTTGGGCAGGTCATGGACCTCATACTTAAAACCATTCCGAATGCGCCCTTTCCCAAAACGGTCGACACACTAAAGTCAGGTAGTGCGTCCCAAAAAGTGACAGGCATCGTATCTACGATGTTTGCGACCGTAGATGTCATTGAGAAAGCAATTGCTGCGGGGGCCAATTTTATCATCGCTCACGAACCAACATTCTACAACCATGCTGATGAAACGGACTGGCTTGAAACCAGTGACGTGTTCAGATACAAGCACGATTTACTGACAAAGAATGGAATTGCGCTCTGGCGTTTTCATGATTACCTCCACTCCCACCGGCCCGATGGCATTCAGGCGGGTATGTTAGCGGCTCTAGGCTGGGCCAAATTTGCCAGTGCTTCAGACCCGCATGTGCTGACAATGCCGACTACCCCATTAAGTCAACTTATCAATCACACGAAGAGTAAGTTGGGAATCAAAATGGTGCGAGTTGTAGGCGACCCTGCCCAGGCCTGTCAGCGGATTTTGTTCATGCCGGGTGCATCGGGGGGGCGTAGCCAGATTACCGCGATCGAAAAAGAGAAACCGGATGTCATTTTTTGCGGAGAAACCAGCGAATGGGAAACACCGGAGTACGTGCGGGACGCCCGGCGTCAGGGCAAAAAGCTATCCCTGGTTATTCTGGGCCATATCATGAGCGAAGCCGCTGGGATGGAGTGGGTCGTTTCCTGGTTAAAACCCCAGTTACCTGGCCTAAAGATTTCGTATATACCCTCAGGAAACGAATTTACGTATCTATAAGCGGGGCGGGCTGGAATGTGAGAACGAAGGTGTGCCACGGTTGAAACCGTGGCACACCTTCCAGTCTTCACCAGCCATCAATATATTATATTAGACGGTTCTGCCTTTAAAAGGGCAATCCATCAACCTATACAGGTATTTGTTCGAACACCACAGCAGGCTGGCTGGCATCTTTAAATGCTTTTCGGGGACGGATGTTCAGGGTCTGGAATAATTGCTGATCGGCGTCTTCATTCGGGTTGGGCGTTGTGAGGAGTTTATCCCCGGCGAAGATGGAGTTAGCACCCGCCAGAAAACACAGGGCCTGTTCTTCGGTATTCATCCGAACCCGCCCGGCCGACAGTCGGACCATGGCTTTTGGCATAATGATTCGGGCTGTAGCAATCATCCGAATCATTTCCCAGACCGACACCCTCGGCTGGTCTTCCAGGGGCGTTCCTTCTACGGGCACCAGCGCGTTAACGGGGACCGATTCGGGGTGCTGCGGCAGGGTTGCCAGCGTATGCAACATACCAATCCGGTCCTGATCCGACTCACCCATGCCAATAATGCCACCGGAACAAACCGATATACCGGCTTTACGGGCGTGGCCTAGTGTATCCAGGCGGTTATCATACGTCCGGGTGCTGATAATATCGCCGTAGAACTCTTCGCTGGTGTCAAGGTTGTGGTTGTAGGCATACAACCCGGCATCTTTCAGTTTCTGCGCCTGGGTTTCGGTGAGCATACCGAGCGTGCAGCACACTTCGAGCCCCATTTCATTGACGCCCTGTACCATGTCGAGCACTTTATCGAAGTCGCTGTTGTCGCGTACTTCGCGCCAGGCAGCGCCCATGCAAAAGCGGGTACTTCCCGTGTCTTTAGCGCGTTGAGCGGCCGTCAATACTTCATCGACTTCCATCAGCTTATGGACTTTCACTGCGGTATGGTAGCGGGCAGCCTGTGGACAATAGGCACAGTCTTCGGGGCAACCGCCGGTTTTAACCGACAGCAGCGTGCAGACTTGTACTTCCTGCGGATCATGATGTTGACGATGAACAGTAGCGGCCCGGTACATCAGGTCCAGCACGGGCGAGTTATAAATTTCTGCGATTTCAGCGCGAGTCCAATTGGTACGCATGGATTTACTTTTTTAATGATAAGCTCCGAAACAAATGGGAGCAGTGAAACGCGTTAGCCCAAGAGCTATGAGTTATCAAAAATCGCAAATCAAATGTCAGAAACCAACAATCATTTTAACCCGAAGACTACTCTCATCAACTTAAATGGCCGAATCAGTAACAAATACAAGCCGATGCAAACAAGCAACGTCGCAAAGCTAATGATCATAAATCCGCTGTAAACACCTAATTCTGTATGGGTTATGACATAATACCCAATGAGCACAATGACTGTCTGATGGAGGATATAAAATGGGTAAACGGCTTCGTTTAAGTGTGGCAAAATCGGGTGATTCACGTTCAGATACCGATACCCGTACGCAATTGTGGCCAGGACGGAAAACCACGTCAGCCCGAGTCGATTAAAGCTAAACAAGGTAGTGAGCAGTTTGGACGCATCAACGGTATCATCACTGATTAACGACCGGGAGCCATACATAATCGCCGTACAGATAAGCGTTGCTACCAGAAAGTAATGGCGCTGGTCGGTGATGATCTGCCAGAAGCTTTTTCGACTGATTAAAATAAAACCGAGCCAGAAGAGCAGCAGGTTGTTCATGAAATAAGCCCAGTCATTGATCAGGGCGTGGGTTTCGTGGGGGAAGAATCCGCCTAAAACCACATCATTCAGCAATAAAAAACCAACCAGCCAAAGCGCCCCACCGGGCCGGGCAATCAACCGGCCAATTCGGTCAACGAAACGCTGGCCCGATTCACGTTTCAGCCACCGAAATACGGGGATACTGATCAACGAATACAAAAAGAGGTAGCAGACAAACCAGAGGTGATGCCAGCTAAAAGCCCCGCCCGTGCCGCCATCTTCATATGGCTGAAAGTGAAAGACCTCCGGGTAGAACTCGGCATAGCTCCCCGAGAACCGTCCCCGAAATAGCCATTCTATGTAGATCTGCGGGGGTACGATTACAAACATCCCAAAAACAAGTGGCACGAACAACCGCCGGACGCGTTCACCGGCGAACGAACCATATGAACGTTTTTTGAGGGCAAAGAAGGCACCGGCACCGGAGATAAAGAACAGTAACGGCATCCGCCAGCGATGCAGCCAGCGCATCACGACTTCCATGGGCACGCTGTGTTCGACACTTTTAATGTGCCAGTTCCACGACACGTAAATCATGCCGGTATGGTAGAATAATAGGGTTAGAATAGCGATTACCCGGAGCCAGTCGAGGTCGTAGCGTCGGGTAGAAATCACGTTCAGCGAAGGATTGGGGGTAGAAACGGACGTTGGTTGCATGGGGTTTCACATTGCGGAGTTGATGCAGCAAAAGTGCTCATCATACCCCCTTAACGCCCTATTTCCCGGCAAATAAGCACTTCGCGCCTATCGGGACGAACAAAAAACACCTAGTCTTCTATGGTTCGGCGCTTTGTCCAAGCCCTCTGGCTCGAAACTGCGCCGGTGTCTGATTGGTCAACCGTTTAAAGGCTGTATGAAAAGCAGAGGGCGAATTATACCCTACCCGTTCAGAAATTTCGTCGATTTTCAGATGACTGGTAGCCGGTCCACTGAGCAATTGCCGGGCCTCAGCAATACGGTATGTTGCCAGCCAGTCGAAGAACGTCTGCCCTAGGCGGTCATTTAGCAACTGCGATAAATGATGCGGGCTGGTATCGAGTCGGGCGGCCAGTTTGGGTAATGAGAGATCACTGTCGAGGTAGGGCTTCTCGGTTTCGAGCAGACGGGCGAGTTTATTTAGTACGGCATCTTCAACTTCTTCCGATAAGGCCGATTTTTCGTATTTCTTTTTTGGTTCCGCCAGAGATTCGTTTGCAACCGCCGTTAGCTCGGGGGGTGGAATATCCAGAAAAAAATCCGAGCCCCGCATGACTAAAAAACTGGTAGCATAAATGGTGGCGGCCATGTACGTAGCCAGCAGATAGTCGCCAACATCGTTGTAAAACTGGGGCTTCACCAACACAATCAGAAATGGCACTAACGCAAAGAGCAAACTTAACAAGCGTAATGACGTGTGTACCGTGGGTTGCTTTTTACCGTCTTGCCCTTGATTGGCCGTTCGTATGGTTAGAAGGGCCAGTACAGCATACACCACACAGCTCAGCAACGTCATTTCATCGATAAAATCCCGAAGCCCCGTAAAATCATCCTGCCAATACGGTTGCTGATGAATAAATGGTAACTCGGGATGCTGGGCGTTGATGTACGCATTGTATTTGACTTCCACAGGCTGGTAATGCCAGGTTATTGAGTTTACCAGCCAAATAGCGAATGGCAGCAAATGCCAGCCCCAGAAACGAGGTAATCGCTGCCGGATTCGCCCATAAACAAAAAAGTAAAACAACGGCCCGATGGCAAAATTGAAGGGTTCCGCAAAGTCGCTGGTCCACAGAACCCGAAACGTGTAGTTTGTATAATTCAGAAATATCTCACCACTCATGGCGGATAAAGCCAACATAAAGAACCCCAGACAGCGATTCGCTATCCGGTGTACCCGCTGGCCGGTCAGAAAAAAAATGCCCAGAAAAACGCCCTGCGCCACACCTAGAAGGATAATAAGGGCAAAGAGGTCGAGGTGAACAGGAAGGGTCTGCATCAGGATAACGTTGCTGATTGCAAGGTAAAAAAAAGACCTATACACCGGGCCACGGTTGTGGCTTTAACGCGTATAGGTCGGAATCGAAAAGTTGGGTAATAGTAGAGTTTTGAGGGCAGCTAAGCGCCATATGTCCAAGATATGGCGCTTAGCTGCCCTCCCTCCAAGCACTATTTTTTATCGAATCTCTACTTCGAAAGGCAATCGCATTTGCATGCCCTGCATCGTTTTTAGCTTTTTCATGTACTTTACGTAAGGCGCCAGCTCACCAAGCTGAGCCTGAATCTTCGCATCCTCGTCATTTCCGAACGACATCATCAGTTGCTCGAAGAATTCTTTTTTCCGGGGCTGATATTTCAGTTTATAATCACCCTCTTTCAGTTTAGCCGACTGAGCCGCCAGTTTGACGGCATCGTCCAGGCCGCCAAGCTGATCGACCAGGCCGATGGCTTTCCCCTGTGAACCCGTCCAGACGCGCCCACCGGCAATAGCTCGAAGACTATCAACCGGCAGTTTGCGACCGGCTGCGGCTTTACCCGTAAACTCGGCGTAGATCCGCTCGGTGGCCCGCTGCATCGTCTGCTTCTGGAAAGGCGTCATTTCATGCGTACCCGTCGGGAAGTCAGCGTTGGTATTGGTTTTCACCCGGTCGTAGGTGACACCCAGTTTGTCTTTAAAGAAATTTTCGGTGTTGAACAGCAGCGAAAAAACCCCGATAGATCCTGTTATGGTGTTGGGCTGGGCTACAATTTTGTCACAGCCCATGAGCATATAATAGCCGCCGGAGGCCGCGTAGTCGGACATGGAGCCAATAACAGGTTTACTTTTGCGGGCCAACTGCACTTCGCGGTACATCACATCCGACGCCAGGGCGCTCCCCCCACCGGAATTAACCCGCAGTACGATAGCTTTCACTTTATCATCAAGTCGCGCTTTACGAAGTTCGTCGACAATTGTTTCGGAACCAATGCTGTTGTCCCCGCTTTTCCCCGACTGAATATCGCCCGAAGCGATGATAACGGCAATCCGGCTCGAACCGGTTCCTTCGGATTCCGTATCGACTTTCTCCGAATCCTCGTATTTGCTAAGGGAAACATAGTTGATCTTTTTCTTCTCGTCGATGTCCAGCTGCTTTTTGATCACACTTTCCAGCTCATCCTGATAACCGATGTTGGTAACCAGTTTGGTACGAAGCGCATCGGCGGGTTTCTGGATGGTCAGGTTATCGGCATAGCGTTTGAGCGAATCGACCCGCAGGTTCCGGCTCTGCGCAATCCGAACCAGCATGTGGTCGTTCACGGAGTTGAGGAATGAGTTTACCTGTTTGCGGTTGGGGTCGCTCATGTCCTCCCGAATAAACGGCTCAACGGCGCTTTTAAAATCGCCCACTTTGAAGATTTCGGCTTTAATGCCCAGTTTATCGAGTGTTCCTTTAAAGAAGGACAGCTCCGCATTCAGGCCGTTCCACTCCAGATCTCCAGCCGGATTCAGGTAGATTTTATCGGCAACCGAAGCCAGGTAATACCCTTTTTCGGTCATTGTTTCGGCGTAAGCATACACGAACTTCTTCGACTGTCTGAAGTCGATCAGCGCATTACGAACTTCTTCAAGGGATGCCCAGCCGGCCTGTGGGCTTTCGGTTTGCAGGTAAATCCCTTTAATCTTGTCGTCGTCTTTCGCTTCTTTTAGCGCTTTTTTCAGTTCGATCAGACCAATGGCATCACCTCCGCCACTTACCGGTCCAAACCCGTTAAACGGATTATCAACACTCCGCTCTTCAATTGGCTTGTCCAGGTCTATTTTTAAAACGGTGTTTTCCTTAACGGTTGTTTTTTTATCCGAAGATGATAAGGCCGTTCCTAACCCAATGAGGAGTAGAAAGCCGACAAAGGAAAACAACAGCAGGCCAACGATTGTGGCCAGAACATATTTAAGAAACTGTCGCATGAATTAGTATTAATGTAAAGCCTTTCCAAATCGGGCTATATACAAATATAGCCCGGAAGTAAGTTTCCGGGCTATAAAAGTGTTAAGTACGCGAAAATAGCGGACGAATGGCGTAAACCTTACATCAGCTTATAATCGTTGATCGAGGTCTGGATTACCTCCCACGCTTCTTCCTGTCCATAGATGTTGGCCAGCTCCATTACGGCTGGTTCATCGGGCAGGTTTTTGTAGGTCATGAAGTAGTGGCGAAGCCGCTTTACTACACCTTCGGGCAGTTGAGCCAGTTCGGTAAATTGACCATACATGGCATCTCCTTTCAGAACGGCGATAATTTTATCGTCTGCTTCTCCTTTGTCGATCAGGCGGAAACCACCAATGGGGATAGCCTGTAAAATAAGGTCGCCATGCGTAATTTCACGCTCGGTCAACACACAAATATCGAGGGGGTCACCATCGCCCAGTTCAACCGTCCGGCCCGATTTTTCACTGGCCAGACGCGCAATCTGCTCACCGCAAAACGTCTGTGGAATAAAGCCATATAAGGCTGGCAGGACGTTGGAATATTGCTGAGGCCGGTCAATTTTGAGGTAGCCGGTGGTTTTATCGATTTCATACTTGACGGTATCCGTCGGTACGATTTCGATAAAGCACGTTACTTGTTTGGGCGCTAAGTCGCCAATTGAAATGCCGTGCCAGGGATGGGCTTTAAAATTACTCTTCATTGGTTGGTTGTATTACTAATTTATTCTATTGATTGATAAAGAAAAGCCGTTTAGACCGGCACGTTTTGGTCAGTAAATCCTATTTTTTCGGCCACCAGTTGATCCGTTGAGCGATTCAAACTCTGCCGAACGAGCATTTCACCCAGAAAGCCCGCCAGAAATAATTGCACTCCGAGAATAATCGCCACCAGACCGAAAAAGAACAGCGGGTTATCGGTCACATTCCGGAATTTCTCCCCTCTTGAAATATTGATGAGCTTCTCGATAATGAGCCAGATGGCAAGTACCGAGCCGATAAAAAACGACAGCGTCCCGAAGGTTCCGAAAAAGTGCATGGGCCGTTTGCTGAACCGATGGACAAACCCGATAACGAGCACATCCAGAAAGCCGTTCACGAAACGCTCCAAACCAAATTTGGTGGTACCGTATTTCCGGGCCCGGTGCTGCACAACTTTCTCTCCGATTCGGCTGAAACCGTCCCAATTGGCAACAATGGGCAGATTCCGGTGCATATCGCCGTAAAGCGATGGCGCAATGGTTTTCACCACTTTTTGCCGGTACGCTTTCAGTCCGCAGTTAAAATCGTGTAACTGAACCCCGGAGATCCAGCGCGAAACCGCATTGAACAACTTGGTCGGCAACGTTTTGGTGATCGGGTCGTATCGTTTCTGTTTCCAGCCCGAAACGAGATCGTATTTATCCGCTGTAATCATGCGATACAGCTCCGGTATTTCGTCCGGGCTATCCTGCAAATCGGCGTCCATCGTAATGACAACCTGCCCCCGAACAGCCATAAAGCCGGTTTGCAAAGCAGCCGTTTTGCCGTAATTCCGATTAAATCGAATGCCCCGCACATTCGGGTTACGACTCGCCAGTTGTTCAATAACGCTCCATGAATTATCCGTGCTCCCGTCGTCAACGAATAGAATTTCGTATGTATACTGGTGCTCCGTTACAACCCTCACAATCCAGTCGTGCAGTTCGGGCAGCGACTCATCTTCGTTGTAAAGTGGAATTAAAATGGTTAGTTGAAGCGGTTCTGGCATATATATTCTAAACGCAAGGTCGAACCGCACGGGCGGCCCCACGCCGAAACGGGCGCAAAGATTTTTACAAAGGTCGCAGAGTTTTCAGAATATCAGGTAAAAATCCCGTAGTAATGCCCGAAATTCTGGTGAATACATTTCTTTTGACTGGCTTTTCGCCTGATCGGCCACATCGACACGCTCATAAATTGTCAGCGTCTTCTCATCGAGGGGCCTTTTCACATAAGAATATCCGCTCACGATACGAAAAGCGGCCTTTTGTGAGTTGTGCCGCAGAAACAGGCGTTTAAACGTGTGTAAACCCGTTTTTCGGGCCAGCTCAGTTAACAAATCTGTTTCAAAAGGTGGTAGTAGTACCCACCATTGCCCGGTGGGCTGTATCAGCCGGGTAACAGCCTCAACCAGTTCCGGAAACGGTAAATCGTCGGTATGCAGAGCCCGGTTAACGGCTGCATCCGGCGACCGAAGGTGATTGGTATAAAACGGCGGGTTGGTCAGGATTCGATCGTAGCGAGTGGCAGGCTGGTATTGCTGTATACGGTCCTGTATAACCCGCACCCGGTCAGCGAACGGACTTGCCGCTACGTTTTCAATCGCTTGATTAAAAGCAGCCTCATCTACCTCAACTGCATCGACCATCGCCTTTGGATTCCGTTGGGCCGCCATGAGCGCCAGTAAGCCGGTGCCGGTTCCAATGTCCAGAATTCGAGATACCTGATCAGTCGTCCTCTCGCCCTCAACATCAGCACAGGCTCCCAGCACGCAGGCATCTGTACAGACTTTCATGGCTGTTCGATCCTGCCGAATAGTGAATTGCTTAAAGGAAAACATAGTATGGTTGCGGGTATTTGCTCAGAAATACCCATTTGAAAGCCGGCAATCATTAAACCAGCAAAAAACGTGATTTAGGCGCATACTACAAATTGAGCCAATCCCGAAACATGACGGCATCCATTGTAATAAAACAAGAGTGCCCTCAAGTCCCATCCTTGAATTGAAGTCACTCTTTTGGGAACGTTCCCAAAAAATGGGAGCGTTCCCAAAGGAAAATACTTTTAAATGGCCTACCTAATTGTACTATACTTTTTAAATTTTGTGCTGTAAGAAGAAACACAATAAAAAACTTCCACTTATCAGCTCATAAGCATCCACCCGTTCTACTAAACTGCTTATGTGTTAATTGACAGAGTGACTCAACGACCCACGACTCATATTGTATTTTTCCAGCAAAACCCTTTAAACTACCATATTCTATTTATGCCATTTTCTACCACTAGTTTAATTCAGCTAAAAATCGGGTGGCTTATCGGCCTGCTGCTCGTATTGGCATTACCCGTGCTAGCCCAATCGAACCGGTCCGTTACCGTCAGCGGTCTGGTTACCTCAGCCGAAAGCAGCCAGGGAATACCCGGCGCCAATGTTATGGTCAAAAATACCCAGCAGGGTACAACGACCAATGCCAACGGTGAGTTTTCGCTGGCAGCACCAGCGGGTTCGCTCGTGCTGATCGTGTCGTCGATTGGCTACCAGACACAGGAAGTGCCGGTTTCGGGCCAGAGCAAGCTAACCATTTCCCTGCAACCGGATAATCGTTCGCTGAACGAGGTCATTGTTGTTGGTTACGGAACGGTAAAAAAGAGCGATCTGACCGGATCGGTTTCATCGGTGAGAGCCGCAGAGCTGAAACAAACACCGATTGCCAATTTCGTTCAGGGCCTTCAGGCCCGGGCTTCGGGGGTGCAGGTCACCCAGAACTCGGGTGCGCCGGGGGGCAGCATCAGCGTTCGTATTCGGGGCAATAACTCGATTAGCGGCAGCAGCGAACCGCTCTATGTCGTCGACGGGTTTCCCATTGCCGGGGGCGACAACCCGGTGGCGGGGGGCGGCAGCGGCCTAGGCAACGACAATGGCAACCGGCTCTCGGTGCTGTCGACGCTGAACCCCGATGATATTGAGTCGATGGAGGTGTTGAAAGATGCCTCGGCCACCGCTATTTACGGTACGCGCGGAGCCAATGGCGTCGTGCTGATCACCACCAAACGAGGTAAAGCCGGAAAGACTCGCGTGAGTTACGACGGCTATTACGGGCAGCAGCAAATCCGTAAAACGCTGGATGTGATGAATGCTGCGCAGTTTGCCAAATATGAGAACGAAATTTCCGGTACAACGCTCTACCCCAATCCCGATCAGTTAGGGCAGGGTACCGACTGGCAGTCGCTTATTTTCCGGAAAGCGCCTATGCAGAGCCACCAGTTGTCCGTATCGGGCGGCAACGAACGCTCGCAGTTTGCGCTGTCGATGAATTACTTCGATCAGGATGGAATCATCATAAACTCCAACTTTAAGCGGGGATCGGTGCGGGTCAATCTGGATAATACGGTCAGTAAAAACGTCAAAATAGGTACGAGCCTGACCTATACTTACTCCGTTAATAATGGAGCCATTACCGCCACACTGGGCGATGGTGGCCCGGCGGGGGGAATTATTCTGTCGGCCCTTACCGCTCCGCCCGTCTTTTCTCCTTACAATGCCGATGGTACGCCGACCATTTTCACCAACCGCTACTTGGACCTCAACAACCCCGTTGCGCTGGCTACGGAGGTGCTGAACCGAAATACAACCCGCCGATTTCTGGGTAACATTTTTGCCGACTGGACCATTGCCAATGGCTTAACCTACCGGGCCTCGTTTGGGGGCGACCTCGTTACGGACACCCGCGACTCGTACGTTACCCGCAACATCCGGGCCGGTTCGCAGGTAAACGGCATTGGGGGTAAAGGCAATGCCAACACCAACACGGTGCTGCACGAAAGTCTGCTGAATTACCACCGGCTGTTTGGTACGCATGATATAAACCTGACCGGCGTATTTTCGACACAGGGGCAGGTACAAACCGCCGATGCCATGACCGGCCAGCAGTTTCCCAACGACCTTGTGCTGAACGACAACCTGTCGCAGGCATCTATTCTAACCATTGCCAGCAACAAACAAGCCTGGCGCTTAGATTCATATACCGGCCGGATAAACTACAACTACAAAAGTAAGTATCTGCTAACACTGACGGGCCGCGTCGACGGCTCAAGCCGGTTCGGTGCGAATAACAAATACGGCTTTTTCCCTTCGGTAGCGGGCGCATGGCGGGTGTCGGAAGAAGGATTTATGCAGGGGCAGCAGGTATTAAGCGACCTGAAGCTCCGGGCCAGCTTTGGCATAACAGGCAACGCCGACATTCCGCTCTACAATTCCCTATCGCGACTCAACTCGGTTGGCAATTACAATTTCAATAATGTGCGCACCATTGGGATTGCTGCGGCCAACATCAGCAACCCCGACCTGAAATGGGAGAAAAGTGCGCAGGCCGATATTGGCCTGGATTTCGGGTTGCTCAACAACCGGATCCAGGTAACGGCTGATGTGTATTACAAGAAAACGACCGATCTACTGCTGTCGCGGACCATTCCGCTCTCGTCGGGATTTGGGTCTGTATTTGGGAACTTCGGCTCGGTCGAGAACCGGGGCATTGAAGTAACCGTCAATGCGGGTGTGCTGAATGGCCCGCTGAAGTGGGACATCAACGGCAACATCTCGGCCAACCGCAACAAGCTGACGCTCATTGACGGGACCCGTACCGAAATCATTCCCGGTGGTGGCGATGGCTCCGTTGGCGCCTTCACCAACAACAGCATCCTGCGGGTTGGCGCGCCCATCGGTTCGTTCTATGGATACGTCTTTGATGGTATTTACCAAACCGGCGACAACATCCCGACGGGGCGCATTCCGGGCAACATCCGGTATCGCGACCTGAATGGTGACGGGACCATTTCGGGAGCAGATCAGACCATTATCGGCAACCCAAACCCAAACTATATCTTCGGTATAAACAACACCTTGAAGTACAAAGGCTTCGATATGAGCCTGTTCGTGCAGGGTGTACAGGGCAATCAGATTTTTGCCGTGTCGAGAGTCCGGCTGGAGGCCGGGGCGGGTACCATCAATCAATACGCTAGCTACGTAAACCGCTGGACGCCCACCAACCCGTCGAACCAGTACCTGAAAGCCTCGACGGGGCAGCGGGTCAACCAGTCTGACATTCACATTGAAGATGGTTCGTTTGTCCGCTTTAAGAACATAACCCTCGGCTACACGATTCCTGCCGCTGGCAAACTGGCCTGGTTAGCAAATTCGCGGGTGTATGTGAGTGCCAACAATTTCGCTACCCTGACCAAATACTCGGGCTATGACCCGGAGGTAAACACCGCCGGACAGAACAACCTCAACCTCGGCGTGGATAACATCGGGTTCCCTGTGTCCAAGTCGTTCATTGCTGGTCTTCAACTCAACTTCTAACCGTAGCCAACACCGATCATGAAATTTACCCGTATCTGTTCATTTCTGGGGCTGACCTTTTTACTGGCGCAACTGAGCGCCTGTCAGTTAACCGAAACGCCCTACTCCTTCGTTTCGCCCCAACAGTTTTATACCTCTGCTTCCGATGCCGAAGCGGCTCTCACAGCTGCCTATACCCCCGTCACCGATCTGTATGGCCGGGTGGGTACACAATTGCCCGACTACTCCGCCGATCAGTCGTTTCCGAGGGCCGTCGTCGGCCGCGACCAACTGACGGTGTTCTCCTACGATGCCACCATGGACCTGATTGGTGGCTACTGGCAGCATTGTTTCAACGGGATCAACCGGGCCAATCAGGTACTCGACAATGTCCCGAAGATCGCGATGGACGACACCCGAAAGAAGCAGATTCTGGCCGAAGCCTATTTTTTGCGTGGGCTGTATTACTTCCACCTCGTTAAAACGTTTGGCGAGGTCCCTATCAAACAGACCAGTACCAAAGATATAGCATCGACGGAAGCCGCCAAAAGCAAAGTTGAAGACGTGTACGCGCTCATTGTCAAGGATTTTGAACAGGCGATAAAGGACCTGCCCGCAACGCCTAAAGACCGGGGTCGGGCGGCAATCGGAGCGGCTCAGGGGCTGCTGGCGAAGGCGCACCTGTATGCAGGAAACTGGGCAAAATCAGCCGAAAATGCCCAGGCCGTTATTCAGTCGAACCGCTACAGCCTGATGCCCAATGTGCTGGACCTGTACAATCCGCTTAAAGAGGACGCGGCCCGAACAGAGCAGATTTTTGCGGCTGAATATTCATCCCTGAGTGGCCTGAATAGTTCTGATCTGGTTGGTTTCTATGCCCCGGCCAATTCGCCACCAGTCTTCTCGAAAACGGCCTTTGGATCAGCCTTTGGGTACATGTCGTTCTACAATTCGTTTAATCCGGCCGATAAGCGTCGGCAACTGCTCGATACAGCCTACGTCAATTCAGCCGGCAAGCTGATTGGTCAGGCCGATGCTACGCTGAAAGACCGGGTGATTATCAAGAAGTTTCTGGATCCCAACTCCAACGGAGCCAACGGCGAAAACAACTTCCCGATTCTGAGACTGGCCGACGTGTACCTCATTGCGGCCGAGGCCGAAGCGCGGCAGAATGGCCCGACAGCCGTTGCCTATACCGCCATCAATACCGTTCGTCGGCGGGCGGGCATCCCCGACCTGACGCCGGGCCTGAGCAAAGATGCGTTCATCGAAGCCGTGTTGCAGGAACGGTCGTGGGAGTTGTTTGTCGAAGCCGATCGCTGGTATGACCTTACCCGCACGGGCAAATTCAAGATGGTGGCCAATGTGCTGAACTCGTATTATCCATCGAGGCCGGTCCAGGACAAGCACCGATTCTTTCCCATCCCGAACGTCGAAGTATTGACCAATTCAAAATTGGAGCAAAACCCAGCCTGGAAATAACTGAACAATCCCTACCCTATTGCCTTGTTGTCAACTATGACCGACCGACGCACGTTTCTGGCTTCTGCCGCCGGGTTGTTCCTGACGGGCTCCGCTATGGGGGCACTTGGGCACAACCTGACCGGCCAGAAGTCTGATACCCTCGACATTAACGCGCTAATGCAGCCCATACAACCCCGTTCAATCCTGCGCGACCCCGACTGGTTTATCTGGGGCGGTGGTATGGTACGCACTGTCGACGGCGTTTGTCATATGCTGTTTGCCCGCTGGCCCCGTAAGGAGGGGTTCAATGCCTGGGTGACGCACTCCGAAATTGCCCACGCCACCAGCAACGACCCACTTGGTCCCTGGACCGTGACGGGCTCGGTTTTTGATCGTCGACCCGGCTTTTGGGATGCGGACAACCTGCATAACCCGCTGATCCAGGAATTCGAAGGCAAGTATTACCTCTATTATTCCGGCAATTTCGGTCCACGCAACGGCACCAAAGATGGTTGGTGGATTCACCGCAATAACCAGCGGCTGGGGGTAGCCGTTGCCGACCATCCGGCCGGTCCGTGGAAACGCTTCGACAAGCCGCTGCTCGACAGAACCCCCGGCTCATTCGATGGCTTGCTGGTTAATAGCCCCACCGTAGCCCGCAGCCGGACCGGACAATACGTGATGGTTTACAAAGGCGTGAGCGAGGGGCCGATGCCGTTTGGCGGCAAGGTCCGGATGGGCCTGGCTACGGCAACAAACCCCTTAGGGCCCTGGAAAAAAGAGAACATAACCCTCTTCGATCATCCGACGGAGCAATTTCCAACCGACGATAACTTCATCTGGTATCAGCCGACCGGGAACGGTGAGGGCCGTTTTTACGCCATCGTGAAAGACTATCGGGGCTTTTACACCAAACAGGCTCGGCCGGGTTCAGTAGAAAAAGAGTCACTGGTGCTGTTTACGTCTGTAACCGGACGCGACTGGGCATTGGCCGCGCATCCGTTTGTGTCGGATTTTCACCTGCGCTGGGCCAACGGGTCTGTCAGCGACCGGCTCCACCGGCTCGATCAGCCGCAGGTCTGGCTCGAAAACGGGAAACCATCGGTGCTGTTTCTGGCCGTGAAAGCGAAGGATGATGCCGATGATTCGGACTTATCGTACAACATTCAGATCAAGCTAAAATCCTGAAATAGCCCGGGTCCTATCGTAAATACTCACTCAATGCACTCTATCTGGAAAATTGCACTTATAAGCGTAGGCTGGCTCACAGTACGGGCTCAAACGAATCCGCCAGTAGCACTGGCAAATGAGCGCGTCAGAATTAGCTGGAAAAATACGCCGGCAGGCTGGGCCATTGGTCAGGTGACCGTACGAAAAGGCGCGAACTGGGTAAACCTGTCGACGCCCTCCGGCGAAAACACCCTGCTGTATGCCGCCGATAAGCCTTCCGATAAGCCCGATACCACCTTTAAGGATATTACAGGCCAGCCTTTTCCCGCCGAAAGATATCATTACCAGCAGAAACAGTGGGCCGAAAGTACCAATCCGGTGTCGCTGAACAAGGCGGGCAAGGCGCTGCATTTTTTTTCGAAAGAAGCAAAACAGACACGTCCGAATAGCCTGTCATTTCAGCACGAGACAGAAGCGGCTACGGTCAGTACGGTCTGGTCATTCGATCCCCGCTTCCCGTCGGACATTGTGGTGAAACAGACCGTAACCGCCAGAAAGTCGGGGTATTTTTCGCTGGCCAGCCCAACGCTGTTCACTGTTTCGGAGCAGAATCTGGGCTGGGCAACCATTCCGGGCTATTTTCAGGGCAACAAACTCCAGCCGAACTTTGCGCTGGCCTATGCTTACGGGCACGGCATTCCAACTCTCCCGGCCGTTTACCGGGAGCGCTGCGCCAGCACCCTTTGCCCGATGTTGACGACGAAAACCGGCGTTACCATCGCAGTTATTCCGGAACCGGGTCTATCGCGTGACCCCTGGGCCGTAGATAAGAGCACGCAGATTGACTGGGAGATTGGCTTGTCGCATATGAACCGGAAGGCGCAGCTTTCACCAACGCTCTACTACCCGGTGCTGGGTGAGCCAAAATCCAGCCTGCAACCCGGCGAAAGCATCAGCTATACATTCCGATACAGTCTGACGGATGGCGACTGGTTCAAAACGCTTAACCATGCCGTGTACGACATCTATCAATTTAGGGAAACACTGGCGCTGCGGCAGTCAACCCAGTCGTTGACGGAACGTATCCAGAAGATGCACCACTACCTCACCGACCCAAAAACGTCGCTGTGGAATATAGAGGAGTTTGACGGCAAAAAACTGGGTGCACAGTCGTACCTGGGTGGCGTTGTCGGCTCCGACAGAGATGCCATGAAAAACTCCGACTACGGTGCCATGTGGATGCTCGCCAACGCCACCCAAGACCCGCTCCTGACCGAAAACGTGCTTCCCTACGCGCAAAACTTCAAGCTGGCCCAGCAGGAAACCGGCAACAGTTTCTTCAAAGGGGCACCCGAAGGACAGTATTATCTGGCAAAGTCGAAGAAGTTTGTAGAGGAATGGGGCTCCGTCGTGGAGCCGATTGGTCTCACGTACTACACCATGCTCGACATGGGCAACATGCTCCTCTTCGATCCGGCCAATACGGAACTCAAGGAACGGCTGCGACTGGGTGCCGACCGGTTGCTGACCTGGCAGAAACCCGATGGCCGCTGGGCGGTGGCCTACGACCGGAACACCGAACAGGAGATATTCACCGATGTTCAGGATGTGCGCCCCACCTTCTACGGGCTGATTGTTGCCTATCGAATTCTGAAAGACCCGAAATACTTGGCTGCTGCCCGAAAAGGGGCCGACTGGTTCATCAAAAACGCGGTCGAGACGGGGAGCTTTCTGGGTGTCTGTGGCGATGCGCGCTACGCGCCCGATTTCGCAACGGGCCAGTCCGCGCAGGCATTGCTGGACTTATATGACCTGACGAACGACATCCGTTATCAGCGTTCGGCGATTACGGCGGCTAAAATTTACACGACCTCAATTTACACCCACCCCATTGCCAGCCATAAACCGAAAACGGTCAATGGGATTCCGCGCGAAGACTGGGAAATCAGCCAGACGGGCTTAAGCTTTGAGCATGGCGGCATTTTTGGCTCGGCCACGCGGCTGGGACCAATTCAGTTGTGCAGCCACGCAGGTTTGTTCATCCGCATGTATCAACTGATGAGAGAACCGATTTTCGCGGATATGGCCCGGTCAGGAGCCATCGGCCGGGATGCGTTTGTCGACCCGAAAACGAGTGTGGCGTCTTACTACTGGGAACGGATGAATAAAGGGTCGGGGCCGTATCCGCACCATGCCTGGTGGCAGATCGGCTGGCTTACCGACTACCTGATGGCCGAAGCCGAACTCCGCTCGGCGGGAAAAGTGACGTTTCCGCGTGGGTTCGTAACGCCTAAAGTGGGGCCGCACCAGACATACGGTTTCAGTGCGGGTTCTGTGTATGGCCAACCGGCCAGTCTGCTTGTTCAGGAAGGGCTGGTGCAGCCCGACAGCCCAGTTATCGACTACATCCTGGCCCGCTCTGTCGATCAGAAAAAGCTGTATGTCGTTTTGCAGAACAATCGGGCGCAGGCCACGAAAACAACGGTAAAGCTAAACCCGGCCGTCATTCACAAAACAATGACCAAGGCCCGCTGGCTCCCAACAAACCAGGCTGTTCCTGCAGGCGACATCGCGATCGACGTACCGGGTTTCGGTCAGCAGGTACTGGAAGTGGAGTTAAGATAAACGTATTTTTTGATAGGGTTTCAGCTTATGAATACAACCATTGATACCGCCGTTATCGTTATTTTTTCGGCCTTTGTGCTGGTCATCGGCATGTTGTTTGCCCGTACCGGCCGCAACCTTAAGTCCTTTTTTGCCGGGGGCGAAGCGGTGCCCTGGTTCATTGGAGGGTTGTCGCTCTTCATGAGCTTTTTTTCGGCAGGTACGTTCGTCGCGTGGGGAAGCATTGCTTATAAATACGGCTGGGTGGCTATCACTATTCAATGGACCATGTGCATTGGGGCCATCATCACCGGACTTTGGCTGGCCCCCCGCTGGAAAAAAACGGGGGCTCTTACTGCCGCTGAGTTCATTCGGAAACGGCTAGGCTTACCCGTCCAAAAAACTTACATTTTCATTTTCACCCTGGTCAGCATCTTTATCAAGGGATCGGTGCTGTATCCGGTGGCGAAACTGGTGAGCGTGTCACTAAGTCTTCCATTGGTACCCACCACCATTGGCCTCGGCATTTTCATGATTGCGTACACGGCCGTTGGTGGCCTGTGGGCCGTGATGGTGACCGATATTCTTCAATTTGTGGTGTTATCGGCCGCCGTATTCATCCTGATGCCGCTGGCGTTCGATAAAGTCGGCGGATTCGAAGCATTCACGCAGAAGGTACCCGCTACCTTTTTCGAACCCCTTAACGGCGAATACACCTTCGGGTTCGTACTGGCGTTCATTTTCTACCACATCGCTTACATTGGCGGAAACTGGACGTTCGTGCAGCGGTACACCAGCGTCGACAGTCCTAAATCGGCCCGTAAAGTGGCGTTTCTGTTTGCCGGGCTTTACCTCGTCAGCCCGATAATCTGGATGCTGCCACCCATGATCTACAAGGCCATCAACCCATCGCTGGTGGGGCTCGACACGGAGAATGCGTACCTCGAAATCTGCCGACTGGTATTACCACCCGGCCTGCTGGGACTAATGCTCACAGGCATGTATTTCTCTACATCGGCCAGTGCCAACACCGCGCTGAATGTAGTGTCGGCGGTCTTTACGAACGATATTTACAAAGGCATCATCAACCCCGGAGCTACCGACCGGCAACTTATTCGGGTAGCCCGGCTGTCGTCGTGGGGGTTCGGTATGGGCATGATCGGCATTGCGCTGCTGGTGCCTTATGTGGGCGGTATTGTCGAAGTGGTGCTGAGCATTGGGGCCGTAACCGGTGGTCCACTGCTGGCTCCGGCCATCTGGGCGCTGTTTTCCAAACGACAAACGGGCCGTACTACCTTATGGATAACCTGTTCAACGCTTGGCCTGAATCTGCTTTTTAAACTGATTCTTCCGGTGCTGATCGGTTTCAAACTGAGCCGGGCCGAAGAAATGGTGATGGGCATGGGCGTACCCATTTTGCTGCTGGCCATTGCGGAATGGCTGGCCTCACGTCAAACTACCGTTAGTGCTGATTACCTGCGCTATGTGCAGGAAAAAGCCGATACACCCGTGATTTCGTCGGACGATGCGGCTTTGGAGGCATTGGAAACAAAACGGCAAAATCGTTTTGGGCTGAAAGTTATTGCGGGTGCGCTGGCGTTTACGGCACTCATGCTGCTGGGGCTCAGTCTGCTCACGGCGCAGGGGGCGGGCGTAACGGCGCTCATTGCCATCCTCATTTTATGCGGTGCCGCTTTTTCGTGGTTTGCCGCCCTCCGCATTCAGGTACTCCCCGAAGCGACACCCCTGATGCGGGAAGTTAATCACCCCTAAACTTTCCTTAACCTAGCTATGCGTCAACGACTTCTTTTTTTGGTACTGATAACGCTTTGCGCTTCTGCCAGTTTTGCCCAATACACCATCCGCGACCCGAACGGCATTCCGCTGCACGGCGAATGGCGGTTTACCCTTGACCCCGTCGATGCGGGCGAACACGGCAACTGGTATCGGGATGATGCCTCCCTGAATCGGTGGGAAAAGGTCACCGTGCCACACTGTTTTTCGGTCGATCCCCGCTTTCAGTTTTATACCGGAACGGCCTGGTACCGCCGGACTTTTCCCTTTCAATCCACCCCCGGCAAACGCGTTATCCTGCATTTCGATGCGGCTTATTACGAAACGTCGGTCTGGGTAAACAACCGGAAAGTGGGGACCCATGAGGGCGGTTACACCCCGTTTCAATTTGACATTACCGACTTTCTGCAACCAGAATCGGCCAAGGGTGCGCTGAATACCATCGCCATTTCGGTTAACAACAATACCTGGAAAACAACGACCATACCGGGGGCGAAGGATAACAACCTGCCCGAATCGTTTCCGGGCTGGCTCAACTACGGTGGCCTGATTCGGCCCGTTTACCTGACCGTCGAGCCGGAGGTGTACGCCGAAACGGTCAAAGTAGAAGCTAGTCCAGACTTAGTAAAAGGCACCGCGACGTTAGTTCTGAAAACCCGAATCCGAAACGCAGGTAAGCAAGCTATCACGCCAAAACTGGCCTTTCGGGTGGCCCAAAACGGCAAACCCGTTGTGCTGACCTGGAAGCAGCCAGCGGGTTCCGTTGCCGCTGGCCAAACGACGGTACTGGAAGCCGAAACGGTCCTTAAGGCCGCCGACGTAAAACTTTGGAGCGTCGATCAGCCCACTTTGTACGATCTTCAGGTCATTGCCGCTACCGATACCATTCGGACGCATTTCGGGATTCGAAAAGTAGAGGTTCGCAACGCACAACTGCTCCTGAACGGCCAGCCGATCAAGGTAGCGGGCGGAAACCGTGTGGTTGACCACACAGGGCTGGGCTCACTGGAACCTGACTGGCTGGTGGAAAAAGACATGCGCCTGATGAAAGAAGCGGGTATGGAACTGCACCGGCTGACCCACTACACGCCCTCGGAAACCGTGTACGACTGGGCCGACCGCAACGGGATGCTGATCATCAGCGAAGCGGGCAACTGGCAGCTGACACCCCGGCAAATGGATAACGATACCATGCGCACCAAGTTTCGGCAACAGTTTCGGGAGATGGCCGAGCGCGACTGGAATCACCCCAGCGTGATTGCCTACAGCGTGGGTAACGAATACCTGTCTGAGCAACCGGCAGGCCAGCGGTGGACCAAAGATATGATCGCCTACGCCCGCGAACTCGACCCTACGCGTCTGTACACCTTCGCATCTATGCGATTGAATACCCTGCCTAAAAAACCGGAAGATGAAGCCAGCCAATACTGTGACTTTATCTCGACAAATACCTATGGCAACCACGCCAACATCCTGAAACACATCCACTCGCTTTACCCCGACAAGCCGATTTTCGTTAGTGAATACGGCTTAAGGGCTGATGGGAAAGAGGGCGAAGCCGGTCAGGTAACGCACATTGAGAAGTTCCTGAACGATATCCGGCCACTGCCGTATGTAATAGGTGCGTCGTGGTGGTCGTTCAACGATTACCTAAGTCGGCACGACGGTACCAACCCGGACGGCACCCGTCCGTGGGGACTCGTTCGGGGCGACCGTTCGAAACGGCTGCTTTACAAGGCACACCAGACCGGCATGGCCCCCGTTACCGTCGAAAAAGTAAGCTGGACGACGGGCAGTGAGGGTGTTCATACTATTACCCTGCGGGTTACCGCCCGTCCTGACTTCCCGGCCTACACCCTCAAAAAGTACCAGCTGAAAGTAGATAAACTGCGGCTCAGTATTCCCGATTTACAGCCGGGCCAACAGGCCAACCTTACGTTTCCGGTACGTGGTTTCGACAAGACGCTAACCGTCGAAGTCCTCAAACCAACCGGCTTTTCAATTCTTACCCAAACGATTGATTCAACGAATGATACGCGAGCAAGCAACTGATAAACGAACACTCAAGAGCATTCGCCACGAAGCCGACTTGCTGGTTGTTGGCGGAGGGCTATCCGGCGTCTGCTGCGCGCTGACAGCGGCCCGGGCGGGCATTCGGGTGCTGCTGGTGCAGGACAGACCCGTGCTGGGCGGCAACTCCTCCAGCGAAGTGCGGCTCTGGGTGCTGGGGGCCACCTCCCACATGGGCAACAACAACCGCTGGGCTCGCGAAGGTGGTGCCATCGACGAAATTCTGCTCGAAAACCTCTACCGCAATCCCGAGGGCAACGCCCTTATTTACGACACCATTCTGCTCGAAAAAGTAGTGCTGGAACCCAACATTACACTGCTGCTGAACACGGCCGTTTATGCGGTGGAGATGGACCCGAACGATGGGAAAGAGAACAGTAGCCGCATCAAATCCGTGAGCGCTTTCTGCTCGCAAAACAGTACAACCTACGAGTTGACCGCCCCCCTATTTTGCGATGCTTCCGGCGATGGTATCATGGCTTTTCAGGCGGGTGCAGCCTTCCGGATGGGGGCAGAATCGAGGGAGGAGTTCGGCGAAAAGTTCGCCCCCTCCGCCGATTACGGCGAGTTGCTGGGCCATTCCATGTACTTCTACTCGAAAGATACGGGAAAGCCGGTTCGGTTTGTGCCGCCCGCCTATGCTTTGCAGGACATCACCAAAATCCCCCGTTTTCGTTCATTTAATGTCAACGACTACGGCTGTCGGCTGTGGTGGATCGAATATGGCGGACGGCTGGACACCGTTCACGACACCGAAACCATTAAGTGGGAACTGTGGAAAGTGGTGTTTGGTGTCTGGAACCACATCAAAAATTCGGGTCAGTTTCCGGAGGCCCAAAACCTGACACTTGAATGGGTTGGGCAAATTCCCGGTAAACGTGAGAGTCGCCGGTTTGAGGGCGACTACATGCTGACCCAGGCCGATATTGTGGAGCAACGCACCCACGACGATGCGGTGGCGTATGGCGGCTGGTCGATCGACCTGCACCCGGCGGATGGTGTGTTCAGCGAAAAGCCGGGCTGCAACCAGTGGCACAGCAAAGGCATTTACCAGATTCCGTATCGGTGCCTCTACAGTCGAAACGTCGATAACCTCTTTCTGGCGGGCCGCATCATCAGCGCGTCGCACGTGGCCTTTGGCTCTTCGCGGGTGATGGGCACAAGCGCCTACGTGGGGCAGGCTGTGGGCATGGCAGCCGCCGTTTGTACCCGTCAGCAACTTCGTCCGGCCGATCTCACCGGCGAGCGGCTAAAAACGCTGCAAACGGAATTGATGAAGACGGGCCACCACATTCCCGGCCTTCGGTTACAGGACGAACAAAACCTGGTTCACCTCGCCCGACTATCGGCATCCAGCGAACTTAGGCTAAGCGAACTACCGCCCGACGGACCGCTAATCCCTCTGCGCCATTCGGCGGCACAGATGCTGCCCCTCACACCCGGTCCCGTTCCGAAACTGACGTTCTGGGCGACGGCCGCGCAGGACACCACCCTGACCATTGAACTCCGCCGAAGCAGTCGCCCCGAAAACCACACGCCCGACGTGACACTGGAAACCCGAGAGATTCCATTGCATACCGGGAAACAGTCGGTCAGCTTGCAGTTCGATGCGCCAATGACCGACACGACCTATGCCTTTATCTGTTTTGGGGAAAACGAAGCCGTTTCCATTCAGGGCAGTCAGTTGCGCGTAACAGGCCTGTTATCAGTGTTCAACAAAACCAATCCGGCGGTATCGAACTACGGCAGGCAGGAGCCTACCAATGACATTGGCGTCGATGCGTTTGAGTTCTGGACACCCGAACGCCGACCCAACGGGCATAATATCGCGTTACAGATCGAGCCACCACTGAGCCCATTTGCCCCAATAAACAGTCGAAATGGCGTTCAGCGACCTACTTATCAGCCGAATGCCTGGGTAGCTGACCTTCAGGATACGAACCCTACGCTAACGCTTCAGTGGGAAAGTCCTCAACAGATTCGGGAAGTAGTCTTGCACTTCGATGCCGATTTTGACCACCCGCTGGAATCAGTGCTAATGACCCACCCCGAAACAGCAATGCCGTTCTGCGTCCGGGATTTTATTCTGTGTGACGACCGCAACGAACGCATTTACGAGCAGACCGGCAATTACCTCAGCCAGCAGATTATCCGGTTTGACAAGCCGGTGGAGACCAGAAGCCTGAGTCTGCACCTCAGCGCCATGAATGGACTGGCCCCTGCTTCGCTGCTGGAAATCAGGTGCTATGCTTGAGCCATTGACTAGACGCTTTTCCCCTATGCTTACCCTCAGAACAACACTTCTGCTACTCTGCCTTTTCGTGAGCTTTAGCCTATTGGCTCAGGTCAATCCGCTGGCTGTGCCGCTGGTCAATCAGGCAGGCTATAATCGCGGAGAAGCCAAACGGTTTGTCTGCTACGAAGCCGCCGACGGAACTCCCTTTCAGCTCATCCGGCAATCGGACAAAGCCGTTGTCTTTAGCGGAAAGATTTCAGACCGGGCGGGCGATTTTTCCGCCTTTAACCCAAAAGACGCCAGGGTTGAGTATGTTGTTAGTATTAAAGGTCGGGAGTCTAGTGTACCTTTTCGCATTGCCGACCACCTGATGGAAGGCATTTCCTCGAAACTGGCCTACGATTTTTTCGTGGATGTTCGCGGCTCTGAAGATCCCGTCCACTCGAACGAAGCGAAGGTGTACGGCGGTGGCCCCTCACGCGATCAGGGATCTTACGGGCTTGAAACAACCTTCGAAACGCTTTTCTATGCATCAAACCCAGCCCTGTTCGACCGCTGGACAACAGAACTCGGCGACAAAAAAACAGCCGACCTGATCGACCTCATCCTCTGGCATGGCGAGTTTGCCTATCACCATGTGGACTACAACGGCCCGGTGGCCAACCGGCATGGTACCCTCGGTTACGAAGGTCAGCCGCGCATGAACTACGACTTCTGGAACACCCTCGACCAACTGGCTGCCGTCTGTGCAGCTTACCATACGTTTCTAAAGCCCTACCTGCCCCGGCAAACCTACCTGAACTACCGCAACGAGTGCCGTAAACGCTGGCAGGCCTACGACCGGCACAAAGTAGTTCGGCACTGGACGCAAAGTACCAAATGGGTAGACGAAGGCTTTCAGGAATTCAACGAAATGGGCAACGCCTTTGGGCAGTCGGTATTCAGCAACCTGTTCATGTACCTTTCGGAGAAAGAGGACGCCGACGGCCAGCCCGATCAGTACCTGCGTTGGGCACAGGAAAGCGCCGACGACATCATTAAAAACTGGGATTTTACCAATCCACGGCATATGTGGTGGATTCGAAACGCCGAGCATATTACCCCGCAGGCACTGGCATTTTTCCTGCTCTTTGCGCCCGATAAAGCGCCTAAAGGCACCCGCGAGAAACTCATGGCCTGGCGCGACCATATGAAGCAGAAAACAGCCAATTTCTGGCAGTATCGGGTTCACAGCGAAACCGAATGGGCGCATCCCCGCACTAAAGAACTGGGTGGTGCTCCAGCTCTGGGCGGTTCGATGTTTGCCGTAGCGCATCTGCTCGGCGACCGCGAGTTACGTACCCTTGGCTGGTCGCAGGTGAACTTTGTGTTCGGCCTCAATCCTGTTGGGGCACATCTGAGCAACAAAAGCCCCGAACGGCTGGCCATTAATGGGTATTGGGAAGGGGTCGAAAATGGCTGGCCGAGCGCGCACCCCGATGGTTACGGTATGCTCGGCAAGGTACGCGGCACCCTCGACGGTACGCCACTCGATGCCCAGTTTCCCCGGCCCGGCAGGTCTTTGCCGACTAACAATTCGGTTGCCGGAAAAGGAGATCATATAGGCCAGAATGCCTATGCGACCGAAGGCTGGGCCATCTCAAACCGAGGCTGGATGGCCACCCTCACCTTCGCTCCTTTAGGCACCCAGAGAATTCGAGTCCTGGACGTTATAGGAAAAAAGCCGTTACAAACAGGGAAAGCCGGGCAAACCGTTACCCTCGAATTAACCGCAGCCCTCAATCAGGATCCAACCGAAGTTGAAGCAGGCTGGGTGTTGGTAAGTCTCGATGGAAAGGAACCTATTCAGGTGCCCGTGCAGGAAACCGCCCCCGATTCGGGTATTTTTGTTGCAAAGTATGAGCTTCCGGCTGTCGCCAAACAGGCTACGGTGTCCTACGGCTATTGGGGACTGGGCGTAACCACCGCTATTCAAATCCGTTAACCTGCCCAACACTCGACCAAGCATTAGCCCAGTACAAACAAATGATTGACTATAAAAAGTTAACTAACGTGAGTCCGGGATTATAAATGGCTCCAAAGGGCCTAAATAACGTGAATAATGGCTTGTAAACCGCTGTAACGTAGCCTAATTTTTGTCATCCCGACGCCAGGAGGGATCTTCGGTAGTAGGATTGTTTTTTGTTTGTACAGAAGATCCCTCCTGGCGTCGGGATGACAAAAATTAGGCTAGATTACTATCTAAAAATCAGACACTTGTTATCAATATGAACCATTATTCAGGTTAACCAGGAAAATCAAACTCCTGAGTCCAGCACCAATCGGATAATCATGCAAATCGTTTAAATCTTGTTAGATTCCCGGTCCTATTTTCGTCCAAAATCGGCCGGGTTCTCGCCCCAGACGGTAGTTTCCCACTTTAAAACCGGATTGGCGAAACGGTGCGTCTTTAGCCAGGTTTCGGCTCGGTCCAGCAGTTCGAAGAGTTCGGCATTGCGGGCAGTTTCTTCAAGTTTGGTATTGGCTTTTTTTTTCATCACCCAGCCAATGGCCGTTCGTGAATCGGAATAAACCGGGATGTTGCTATTTTTTTGATGCAGCAGCGCCAGAGCGTGGACAATGGCCAGAAACTCACCGATGTTGTTTGTTCCATCTGAATAGGGCCCCATCAGGAACAGCTTTTGCCTGGTCGCCAGGTAAATGCCCTGGTACTCCATATCACCGGTTGCAGTATTCCAGGCCGCATCGACTACCAGACTATCCTGAATCGGCAAGCCAACTAATTCGGTTAATTTACCTTGCTTTCCCGTCACTTTGGGTGCCTGGCCGATGTGAACATGTGGTTTTTCCTGGAAGGCCTTCAGCGCAGCGGGTTTACTGTCAAATGACTTAAAGAGGGGCTTGGCAAATCCGTCTGTCTGGGCCTTGGCCTCGTCCCAACTGTCGTAAACGCCCGGTTTTCGGCCTTGCCAGACAACATAAAATTTAGGCTTTTTCTGAGCCATAGACTATCTTCTTTTTCTCAAAAGTAAGTACACAATTACGTTTGAGAAATAATCTTACGGACAAAAACAGATTTAAAACAAAAAGCCCTGCCTAGGCAGGGCTTTTTGTTTCGTGTAATGTCGACTAGTCGTTCTGCTTCACAACGGACCAGATCGCGTAGCCAACCACGCCGGTTAATATGCCAAGGCCAAGTACCCGAGCTACGTGGAACGAGGTCGGTGCGGGCATGTCCACGATGCCATTTTCGTCGGTTATGGCTGATTGCTTTACGTAACGACCTTCCGACGGAATAGAACGGGCTTCAAACTCGTGCGCCAGTTTATTCAATCCTAGTTTCAGGTCGAGGCCCCGTACCGATACCCCATGTCCCGTTCCGACAGCCGCCGGGTTCAGATTGTTCAGTTTCAGTACCGACTCTTTCGCAGCCTCCCAGTCGCAGGTGAAGTAGGCCGGTGGGCCATGAAACTCCTCGCGTTGGGTAGCTACCGCCGTAATAGCGTTCTGGTTTGTCGTTACGAAAGCATCGCCGGCAATGAGCGTACGGTCCTTATCCCGAAACAACGAAATATGGCCCGGTGCGTGGCCCGGCGTATGAATTACCCGCCAGTCGGGTAATTCAGGAATCTTTCCATTGTCCGGAAGTGCTTTTATCCGGTCGCCAAAGTCCATCGGCCCAATAGGAAACACCCATGACATATACGACATGCCGCCCCCGCCAATGGCTGGATCTGGTGGCGGGTAGCTTGATTTACCCTGCAAAAACGGCAGCTCAAGTTTGTGAGCATACACGGGCACATCCCAATCTTTCAGCAGCGTTTTCAGCGAACCGGTATGGTCGGCATGGCCGTGTGTCAGAATAATAGCGTCTGGTTGGGTACCGGGGCCAAATAATTCCTCTGCCCGCTTTCTTATCTGGCTGGCATAGCCCATAAAGCCTGCATCGACCAGCACCCAATGATTACCATGACCGGGCGTACCGATAAAAAATACATTGACGAACAATGTTTTTATGCCCGCTACATCGGTAGTAACATCATAGGGCGTTTTACCGTCGGTGTCGACAGGTACCTCCTGTTCTAATTGAGTTTCCATGAGCGTTGAGTTTAATTTCCCTTTAACCCATGGCATCAATAGATTGTTTCTTCTTGCACGGGAATGGCAACAGCCTTAGCTGCGTTCTTCCCATACCTGCGCTACGTTGACAATCACCTCAACGGCTTTCTGCATATCCTGCACCGATACCCACTCCTGCCGTGAGTGGAAGGCGTGTTCACCAGCAAAAATGTTCGGGCAGGGCAAGCCCATAAACGACAGTCTGGACCCATCCGTACCACCCCGTATGCTGCGCCGTCTGGCCGACAGCCCCGACCGCTGAATGGCTTCGAGTGCGTTGTCGACAACGGCGGGATGCTGATCCAGCACATCTTTCATGTTGCGGTACTGCTCTTTTACAACAAACTGAGCCGACGAGCCGGCATAATTGACCAGCACATCATTCAATTTATTTTGCAGGTATGTTTCCTTTTCCTGCAAACCCACTTCGGTGAAATCTCGGATGATAAACTCTAAAACGGCTTTATCCTGATTGCCTTCCAGGCGCGTGGGATGCACGAACCCTTCTTTCTCCTCCGTCGTTTCGGGCGACAGGGCATTTTTCGGTAAAACAGCCAGTACATCGGCGGCAATTTTCAGGGCATTTTCGAGTTTGCCTTTGGCAAAGCCGGGGTGCGTACTAACGCCCTGAATAGTAATCTTTACGGCATCGGCCGAGAAGGTTTCGTCTTCGAGCGTGCCCAGCGATTCTCCATCGATGGTGTAGCCAAAATCGGCTCCGAGTTTGGCTATATCCACTTTTTCGGTACCGCGTCCAACTTCTTCATCGGGCGTAAACAGCAACCGGATGCGGCCGTGCTTTATGTCCGGATGAGCCAGTAAATAGGCAGTGGCCGCCATGATTTCGGCCAGCCCGGCTTTGTTATCTGCTCCCAGCAGGGTTGTACCGCTGGCGGTAATGATGTCGTTCCCGAGCTGATTGGCCAGATCGGGGTGGTCGGCTACGCGGATAAGCTGGGTTGGATCATCCGGCAGAACGATATCGTCGCCGTTCCACTGCCGGTGAATGATGGGTTTTACCCCGGCACCGGTCACATCGGGCGAGGTATCGACATGGGAGCAAAAGCAAATCGTTGGTATGGTCGGCTTTTCAGAATTAGCCGGAATGGTGGCGTACACATAGCCCCATTCATCCATCTCGGCATCGGTAATCCCCATCTCGAGCAGTTCCTGCACCAATACCCGGCTCAGGTCTTTTTGCTTTTCGGTACTCGGGTTTGTCGTCGATTGCGGGTCCGACTGGGTGTCTATCTGCACATACCGCAGAAAGCGTTCGACTACATCGGCCTGACTTTCAGAAGCTTGATAGTTTTCCATTCAATTCTTTAGTGTATTTCAGTTACGGATTGACATCGTGCGTTCAAATCGCTTACTGAACGTTTTGCAGTATGCCTTCCAGATCGGCGGGCGAGTAATTGACGCTTTTGAGTGTTTTACGGTCGGCATCGCGGTAAACCAGGTACTTACCATCCGATTCGATATAGTGGCAGGGAACCCCTTTGGCCTGGTACTGAGCTACGGTAGCTTCGGCTTCATCAACGGTCAGGCAGGCTTTGCTCATGTTCGACCGTTGTACTTCGTCGAATAAGGTTTTGAATGAGTCGCCCAGACCAAATTCAAGAACCGCGCCCGACAGCACATACTGCAAATCGCAAAGGGCATCGGCTACGGCGACAATATCGCCTTCAGCAATGGCCTCACGAAGTTCATCCAGTTCTTCAGCCAGCAATGAAACCCGCAGTTGACTACGTGCTTCGGATGGAATTTGTGGGGTTTCTAAAATAGGGGCATGAAAGGTGCGGTGAAACTCCGCCACCTGGTTAAGTGAATCCGGCTGTTGCATAAGTTGGTGGTTTGGCGCTAAGCATGAAGAGTGTAGAATAAAGGATACAGGAATAGGCTCCTGTTCTTCACTCTACACTCTTCATGCTTAGCTAGTACGTTATTCTTCGTCCTCTTCGCTGGTAAACGAATACAGCGTGGTATCTAATGAAAGGGTGTTTGCCTGAAAATGAGCGATAAAATCTTCGATCACTTCGTCCGTTATTTCTTCAACATTCAGACACACGTCGAGCGCAATGCCATAATCGGACTCCATATCAACTTCAACGTGTTCCTGCACTTTAACCGTCTCTGTCTCTTCAATTTCCCCGATGATTTCGGTCAGGGCAGTTTCGGCTTCCTCTTCCAGCTCAGGCGTGATTTTATAATTGGGTTTGCGCTCTTCGGGCGGCACATAGGTTGGGAAGGTTTTCTGAACTTCCTCAACGGCCATCTCATAGACTAAGCTGCTATGGTGAAGCCGCAGCGTGTAAACCAGTGTATCGAAAATAACTTCCTGGCCCTGGTATTTTCCGGGAAACTGAATATGGCGGCATTCGCCTTCTTCCAGTACGTCCAGATCGTCATCTTCTACATAGATAAACGATTTGCCTTCCTGGAGGCACTCTTCTTTGAGCGCACTGATCTCCTCAGGGTCGAACCCATCATTCTTATAATTTGCCATGGGACAAAGCTACTATTTCTAAATCAGAAACCATATCGAGTTCCTGTTGGTAAGCCATTATCCGAGCGCACGGACAGCCATAGGCATTAGCGGAACGGATCGGAATATTTAGGATCCTGGGTGATGACCGCGTCGGTAAGTGTATTCAGGAACGCAATCATGGCAGCTGCCTCCTGAGGAGGTACGCCATGCGCAGGTACAGGCTGTGGGCCACTGAACATGGCATTTAAGTCGGCTATTGCGCCTGTGTGAAATAAAAACTTTCGGGTGGCAATATTCCGCAATGACCCGCTTTTGAAGCGGTTTTGCCCGTTGATGCCCGATTGAAGCGGAAATGAAAAGCCCCCGGCGGGTGTCGATGTGATGAACATAGGGGGCGTATGACAGCCCGCACAGGCAACGCCCCCTCCACCCGGACCCGGATTGGGCGCGGTCAGAAAAATCTGCTCTCCGCGCGCTTCAGCAGCCGTGAAGGTTTCTAAACCCTGTTTTACCCTGTCGTATTTCGATTGATGGGAAACGATAGATCGCTCAAATTGGGCTATCGCTTTCGCAATCCGTACCGAGTCGATTGCCGGACTGCCAAACGCTTTCTGAAATAAATCCGGATAGTAGGTGAGCGACTTGACCCGGCTTTCGAGCTCGGTCAGCGTCAGGCCCATTTCCAGCGGATTCTGGATAGGCTGAAGTGCTTGTTTTTCGACGGTAGGCGCGCGCTCATCCCAGAACATTCGTCCCGATTTGTAAAAACGGATATTAAGCAATGACATTGAATTGCGGGTTGTTCGGGCATTGGCAAACCCTTTACTCAAGGCAACATCATCGTCAAAAGCAGTAGCTTGCTTGTGACAGCTACCACAGCTGACCGTCCGATTCAGCGACAAATTCTTATCATAAAAAAGCACCCGTCCCAAGGCGGCTCCTTCATTCGTAATTGGATTATCAGCCGGGCTATTGTCCGTTGCCACCAGCGCTTGTCGAATATGCGCCGGTAGCTCAACCAGATAGTTATACGTGGCCATTTCGGGTCGGGCCGAACCAGCAGATACGGATGCGTCCAGCGGCTCACTTAGCTTGGCACACCCTTGCAGAATTAGTAAGGATATAACGAGAATGAATAGTATCTTTTTCATGTAAGACGAGTTTATATCCTTAAACGACATCTGGTTGAAAATCCTACGGCTTAGTATTCCATTTGCGCTAACTTATTGATTTTGTACCTCTAGCAGTTTTTTTTCTTAGATACACTCCCTTCCCCTATACCAATGAATTTCAGTGGACCGGCAACATCGATCGTACCATTTGCGTACCTGTCAGTATAACTTTGTTTAGTTTCCTGCAAATCCATCATTACGAATGAAACACATCTCGCTTCTTTCTTTTCTGGTCGCCTTTTGCATGTCGGCGCAGGCACAGGAGGTTGTGATCGATACAAGTTATTACGCCCCACCGCCAGTTGTGCGTCGGCGGGTACTCATGGCTGATCCCGACCAGAACCTGAACGTATCGAAAGCCCGTAAGCAAGCTGACAAACGGCACGAATTACTCGAACAGCTCGACGAGACCCAAACCTGGTATGTCGGGGCTGAAGGTGGCTTTCGGAGTGATGGCAGTATCCTGAGCAACTCCATCGATGGACTGGTGAGCACCCCCACGCAGACTAAAGTAAACTGGGGCGTTTACCTCGGGTATACCTACCGGAACGCGTGGACCTTAGAAACCGGTTATATTCAGTCGCCAACGCATCTGAATATTCGGGTTGCAAACGGCTCGAACCCACTGGTTTTCAACTACCAGAATACCGGATTCGGCATTCCATTCCGGATAAAACGGCGTATTGGCCTGGGATCACGGGCTGCCAACGGCACTGGTTTCTGGCTCACCGCAGGCGCCTGGCTTGTTCCCAACGGCAGCGGCCAGATGGGCGAATTCAGTCTGATCGGCTATACGTACCGGGGACGCAATCGCTCGGATACGATCCGACTGACCAACACAACAACCGTATCGAAACCTATTACAGGGCTTGCAGAGTTGGGTGTTGAGTATGCCGCCCGCTTATCTCCGCAACTGGAACTTGGGTTTTATACGCGTAAATACTGGGGCCTGGGCAATGCGCTCCGCTCCGACCTGGCGTATACCGTCAATAAAACGTCCTTACAAACGGCCACGGTCGTTGCCAATGGTACCGGTTGGGGGTTTGGGGCATCGTTACGATATATCTACGGTCGACAATATGAAATGAAGAAATCGGCACAATCACCCCGCTGATTTTACCAGTCCAGCAATGGTCAATTGATTAGCTCTTATCGGCTCGTGCCCACGTTCGAACAACGGCATCGGCTAGTTCGACAGCGGTGTGAAGAGGGCTCAAGTCCACATTGATCAGCGTATCGTTGGGCTGGTGAATACGAGGCATCTGTTCCTTTTCATCCAATGCACACAGTGCCATTACGGGAATTCTGTTTCGGACAAACCAGACACTATCGAAGTCGGCGGTGTGCCACTGCCCTACCCGCGCCCGATCCCGGAAGGCTTCTGTTTTGAGTAACTGACGGGCAATCCGGGTGGGCTCGTTATCATACCGGATCAGTTCGGCAGTACCGGTTTGTTCCACAACGGTGAGCGTTCCGGCACCGAGGGTATCGAAGTTTATGGCGAGAGTCTGCGTCCGGTCCCACGTTTTCCGGTGTGCTTCCACGTACTGATACGCACCAATCATACCCACTTCTTCAGCACTCGTTAAGACGACCTCAATGCTCATATCGGGCAAATTAGCCTGCCGGAGCTGATCGGCGGTAGCGAGGGCGGCAGCAACACCCGTCGCGTTATCGCTGGCTCCATTGGAATACCCTTTGCGCCAGTACCCGACTGTTCCCACTATGGCCTGAACGGCAAAGTAAGCCATCAGCGCATACCGCAGGTACATAATATAAGGTAGCCCAATTCCGGCAACTTCCAGCAACGAAGTGGCTCCGGCCAGCAGCATGAGCCATAACGATAGGATGAGTACTAACCGGAAGTTAGCCTGTTGTTTGGGTCCGTAAAGCAGGGATATCGGTGCGGTATCATAATGCGCCATCAAGATAACTTTCCGGGGAGTAGGCCCTTTTGCCGGCCACCGGCCAATTACGTTATGGGCTGTGTGCTGCACCGGAAAGCGGGTAATGAACGAATACCGCCAGTTAAAATAGAGCCATCCCAGCCAGATAAAATACCAGACCAATCCGATCGCGACGCCCGTTACCGGAATCAACGCCAGCCCGGTCAATATGCCCCCAATAAGCCAGTAAACAATGGTAGCGTACGTTTTAGGCGTGTCGAATGGCTCTTTTCGGACTACAGCACCCATGTCGGAAAGGTATCCCTGCAACAACGCAGCGGCTTTGCCTTCATTAGAGGTGGCGGCTCCCCGGTGGGGTAAGGCCGTAAGTTCCTCCAGCATTGTCTGAACCGACGGACGGCCCTGCGGAATTTTCATTACGTAACTATTTACGGGAAAGGTAATTCGACCTGTTATTCATACGGGGTTACAGGCTATGCCCGAAGATATAGCCCATAACCCCGTAAGCTCTTCAATAGTCCTGATTTACTTGACGAAGAGCAGTTCCCGGTATTTCACCAACGGCCAGTCTTCATCATCGACAACCTCTTCAAGTTTGTCCACTTCATATCGAATCAGATCGAAATGGTCTTTAACTTCAGTCGCGTAGAGTTTAGCGCGTTCGCTGGTATCATTAACATTGTTTGCTTTCTTCCGCGACTCAATCATGGCCTCTACGCCCTTTTTGATTTCGATAACACGGGTCGAGATCTCGCGCAGGATATCCTTGATCGGCTCGGCTTCGGCACTCATGCCCAATTCCACCAAATTCCGGGCCGTCTCAGCCAGCTTATTCTGGTATTTCAAGGCGGTTGAAACTACGTGATTCATGGCCAGATCGCCCATTACGCGCGACTCGATCTGCACATTTTTGATGTATTTCTCCAGCTCAATTTCGTAGCGCGACTCCACTTCGGCATGGTTCATGACACCCGTCCGCTCGAACAGGGCCAATGATTCAGGCTGTACGAACACGCCCAACGCTTCCGGCGATGATTTGATATTCGATAATCCCCGGCTGGCGGCTTCTTCAACCCACTCATCCGAGTACCCGTTTCCTTCGAACAAAATACGCTTCGAGTTGGCGTAGTACTCTTTCAGGATGTCGACGATTGCCAGTTCTTTCTTTTCACCCCGTGCCAGACGGGCATCGAGATCAAATTTGAATTTATTGAGCTGATCGGCCACAATCGCATTCAAAACCGTCATGGTAGACGCTGAATTAGCCGAACTCCCCACCGCACGAAACTCAAATTTGTTACCCGTAAAGGCAAACGGCGATGTTCGGTTCCGGTCGGTATTGTCGCGCATCAAGCTTGGAATCCGATTCAGCCCCAGTTTGTAATAGACATTATCACCTTTGTTGACCGTCACTTCCGACTTGGTTTCCAGGTCATTCAGGGTCTGCGTCAGTGCTTCGCCCAGGAATACGGACACGATGGCGGGCGGTGCTTCATTTGCCCCGAGCCGATGTTCATTCCCGGCCGAGGCAATACTGGCCCGCAGTAAATCGGCATTGTCATGAACGGCCTTGACAACATTGACCAGGAACGTTAAAAACCGCAGGCTTTCTTTTGGCTTGGTGCTGGGAGCCAGCAGATTCACGCCGGTATTGGTCCCCATCGACCAGTTATTATGCTTACCCGAGCCGTTGACACCCGCGAATGGTTTCTCATGAAAAAGCACCTTCAGGTTATGCTTTGCAGCAATTTTCTCCATCAGGTCCATCAACAACGCGTTATGATCGACGGCCAGGTTGACTTCTTCAAACGTTGGCGCTACTTCAAATTGACCCGGCGCCACTTCATTGTGCCGAGTTCGAACGGGCATACCCAGCTTCATGGATTCGAACTCAAAATCGACCATGAACGCATTGACACGCGGAGGGATCGACCCGAAATAGTGGTCTTCCAACTGTTGCCCACGGGCGGGCGCGTGCCCGAATACGGTGCGGCCTGCCAATACCAAATCCGGACGAGCATAGAATAATGCTCGGTCAACGACAAAATATTCCTGCTCAGGTCCCAGCGTTGGCGTTACTTTGGTAATGTTCCGGTCGAAATACTGGCAAACGGCCGTGGCAGCTTTATCGAGCGCATTCAGGGCTTTAAGCAATGGCGTTTTGTAATCCAGTGCCTCACCCGTATAGGAAATAAAGACGGATGGAATACAGAGCGTTTTCCCCCCGGCTCCATTATCCATCAGGAAAGCGGGCGACGAAGGATCCCAGCCGGTATAGCCCCGCGCTTCGAAGGTGTTACGCAGACCGCCATTGGGAAACGACGACGCATCAGGTTCCTGCTGCACCAGTGCACTTCCTTTGAATTTTTCGACGGCTTTCCCTTCCATCGTGATGTCAAAAAAAGCATCGTGTTTTTCGGCGGTTTCGCCGGTCAATGGCTGAAACCAGTGCGTATAGTGTGTTGCGCCTTTCGACGTGGCCCATGATTTCATGGCACCTGCCACTTCATCGGCAATATTCCGGTCAATCTGACCATTGGTGTTGATGGCTTCCGTAACTTTCAGGTACGCTTCGGGCGATAGCAAGGCCCGCATTACTTCACTGTTAAAGGTGTAACTTCCAAAAAAATCGCCGACGCGCTCAGTTGGTGCGGCTACCGGTACGGCATGGCGACTCTGAGCAACCTCAAGGGCCTTGAAACGAAAATTCGACATTGAAGAGGCTTTATGATTTAGGTTCAAAATTTTAGCCAAACATACACGCCTTATAAACAGATTACAATGGGAGGAACAAAAAAGCCCGACTACGTACGCAGTCGGGCTTTGGTATATATGGATTCTGACTAGGCTGTCTCCAGTACGTCAGCCGATTTAACGGTTTTGATAATCACAGCGGCAACTTTGTAAGGATCAGCCGCCGAGTTTGGCCGGCGATCTTCCAGACAGCCGCTCCAGCCGCGCTTTTTATAAACGTAAATAAATCTATTAGCTAATTTAACGTTAAATTAGCTAATAGATTTGTCCTTTTTACGCTAAAATAAACTATGATCCCACGTCTGTTAGCTGATAGCCTCCGTCAGCGAATTATTGAATCGAATAAAATCGTTATTCTTTATGGCCCTCGACAGGTGGGCAAGACAACGCTGATTCGTGATCTAATTAACCAATTACCATATAAATCACTGATGGTCAATGCCGACGAGTTAGTGTATCAGACAGTCTTATCGACGCGGGATTTGACTCGGATGAAATTGCTGGTTGAAGGGTATGAGTTACTTTTTATTGACGAAGCCCAGCGTATTCCCGACGTTGGGATTAATCTCAAGATTTTGCACGATGGGTTACCCGATCTGAAAATTGTTGCCACTGGGTCTTCGTCCTTCGAACTGGCCAACCGAACTAAAGAACCCCTAACTGGACGTACGTGGACATACGAGCTTTTTCCAATTTCACTGGGCGAACTGCACCTCCAGCAAAATGCCTTCTCGTTAACGCAACGGTTGGAGGAGCTACTTCAATTTGGGTCTTACCCCGATACACTTCAACTACCCAACGCAACAGATAAGGTACGATATCTACGCGAGCTGTCGTCTGCCTATCTGTATAAAGATATATTAGAGATGGCATCGATTCGTCATGCCGATAAACTTCGTAAACTATTGCAACTGCTCTCTTTTCAAATGGGGTCAGAAGTATCACCCAGTGAATTAGGGACAACGCTCGGCATGAGCAAAGACACTGTCAATACCTATATCGATCTACTGGAAAAGGCATTTGTCGTCTTTCGTCTATCAGGTTTCAGTCGAAATCTTCGAAAAGAAGTTAGCAAAATGGATAAGATTTATTTTTATGATCTAGGTATCCGTAATGTACTGATCGATAATTTCCAACCACTCGAATTACGAACAGATGTAGGAGCTTTATGGGAAAATTTTCTGGTCATCGAGCGTCGTAAACGAAACGCTTACAAAGGGCTTTTTGTCAATACGTACTTTTGGCGCACCTACACAGGTGCTGAACTCGATTATATTGAAGAAGCTAATGGCCAGCTGACGGGATTTGAGTTTAAGTTCTCAAGAAAATCGGCCAAAGTACCAGCCTCCTGGATAGACAATTACCCCGGCTCCACATTTCAGGTAATTAATCAGGACAACTACCTACCTTTTCTCCTATGAATGAACTCATTAACAAAAAAGCCCGACTACGTACGCAGTCGGGCTTTGATATATATGGATTCTGACTAGGCTGTTTCCAGTACGTCAGCCGATTTAACGGTTTTGATGATCACAGCGGCAACTTTGTAAGGATCAGCCGCCGAGTTTGGCCGGCGATCTTCCAGCCAGCCTTTCCAGCCGCGCTCCACCGTAGCGATGGGGATACGGATCGAAGCACCCCGGTCGGAGATACCGTACGAGAACTGATCGATCGACTGGGTTTCGTGTTTACCCGTCAGGCGCTGTTCGTTGTCTGCACCGTAAACGGCGATGTGTGCTTTGATCACATCAGCAGGCGAGAACGACTGGCAAATTTTGTCGTAAACCTCTTTGCTTCCCGATGTGCGCAGAGCGGTGTTCGAGAAGTTAGCGTGCATACCCGAACCATTCCAGTCGGTAGCACCCAGTGGCTTACAATGCCAGTTGATTGAAATGCCGTATTTCTCTCCGATACGCTCCAGCAGATAACGGGCTACCCAAATCTGGTCACCGGCATCTTTAGCTCCTTTGGCAAAAATCTGGAACTCCCACTGACCCGTGGCTACTTCAGCATTGATACCCTCAACATTTAACCCAGCTTCCAGACATACATCCAGGTGCTCTTCAATGATGTTCCGACCATAGGCATTCTGAGCGCCTACCGAGCAATAATAGGGTCCCTGCGGACGAGTTGGGAACCCTTCGGCCGGGAAACCAAGTGGCTTGTCAATAGCCATATCCCACAGGAAGTACTCCTGCTCAAAGCCAAACCAGAAATCGTTATCATCATCCTCAATCGTAGCACGGCCATTCGAAACGTGTGGCGTACCGTCGGCATTGAGAACTTCACACATCACGAGATAACCGTTCTTACGCTGTGGATCAGGGCAGATAAATACCGGCTTCAACAGACAGTCCGAAGAACCACCCTCAGCCTGTCCGGTCGATGAACCATCGAACGACCACATTGGGCAATCTTCGAGGCTACCCGAGAAATCAGCCTCAATTTTAGTTTTGGAACGTAAGCTTTGGGTGGGCTTGTAGCCGTCGAGCCAAATGTATTCTAACTTAGCCTTTGCCATGATGTACAAGTGGATTAATTGAATAGGGGTTTTGTCACAATACTTTCAGCAAATATAGTATGGGTTTGCAATAAAAAATAAATGCCATTAGTGCCTTATACCGTATTTCTTACTGATTTTAAGGAATTATTATAATTAAAGTTCGTTCTGTACAGTATTTTACAACATTTGGCTTCATTTTTTATCAGTTTATAATTTTAACCAGCTATCTAAAAAAATGACACCTATATACTCAAAGTTGCTATGAGTATATAGGTGTCAACGAATAAAATGGTAATATTCCTTACAAATCCCTTTTTCGAAATACCTGCATATCAGGCAGTAGCAGTGCTTACAAACCAGGCATCAGGTTTGTTTTGAAGAGCTTGATGGCAATTGCCAGCAGAATAATTCCGAATATCTTGCGCAATACCGCCAGCCCGCCCGATCCTAGTCGGGTTTCGAGCCAGCCCGATGATTTAAGTACCACGTAAATCAGCACGAGATTGAGCACAATCCCAATGACAATGTTGAGCGTCTGGTACTCGGCCCGTAATGAAATGATAGTCGTTAGGGTTCCTGCTCCGGCAATCAGTGGGAAAGCAATCGGAACAATATGAGTAGCCCCGCCACTGGTTTCTTCCGATTTAAAGATGGTTCGCCCCAGGATCATTTCCAGACCGATCAGAAAGATGATCAGCGCCCCCGCAACAGCAAACGATTGAACATCGACACCGAATAATTTCAGAATCTTTTCCCCAACAAACAGAAAAGAGATCATTAACACACCCGATGCAAAGGTGGCCCGCTCCGATTCTATTTTACCGGCTTTTTTGCGAAGGTCTATGATTACGGGCAACGACCCGACAACGTCGATTACGGAGAAGAGAATGAGCGTAACCGAAACAATTTCTTTTAAACTTAACATGGTAGGACAAAAACAGGCTGTTTGTTAGGTATCTACTCAATAAGCGGCTTTCTGGCCGCTGCGCCTGTTCGTGCCTTAGTATGACCGAAGAAACTGCGTTAAGGTTCCAATCTCTTCGTCCGTAATGGCGGGGAAGTTGGCAATTCGGAAGGTTGTGCTCTTCCAGTCGCCGTAGCCGTTACCCAACGTAATACCCTTCTGCTGAGCCGCTTTCTTTACGATAGCCACTTCCTGCTCGTGGCCCTGCACCGCAATAACGGTGTCGGATCGGGTGGCGGGGTCGTTGATCAGCAGACGGAAGGGGGTTGACGACATCTCCTTCTCAACGAACGTATACCAGTCGGCAGCCCGCCTTTTTGTAATCTCATCCACAAGACCGATGGGCGGTAGTTGCTGTAACACCCGCATCAGCATATAGATGCCCAAGCCGTTAGGCGTATATGGCGTTTGAAATTTCGAGAAATTCTCGTGAATAAACAGGAGACTATTGTAATGGGCGTTCTCCCCTATTTCTTCGGCCCGTTTTAGTGCCGCAGGAGAGTATACAAGCACCGCCAAGCCAGCCGGCAGCCCAAAACATTTCTGAACGGAGGCAAACCAGACGTCGGCCAGCGACCAGTCGAATTTAATACCTGCCATGGACGAAACGGCATCGACGGCAATCAGGGCAGAAAAGTCCCGGCGAAACTGGGCCAGCGTCTCCATTGTTACCTGCGTACCATTGGAGGTCTCATTCTGCACAATACACAGTACATCGGCGTCGCTCAAACTGACCGGAGGTTTTATCTTGTAGGCGTACTCTGCCCATTTTTTACCAAAGGCGCCATTGTAAGGGTGCAGGCTGGATACGACCGTGAGCGACTGAGCCACAATTTCCCAGCATTCCGTGGCCGATGATACCAGGGCGATATGGTAATCGGTCGGAATGTCGAGTTTTTCGTGCAGCAGACTGACGGTATCTTTCACAATATCCATGAACCCGGCACTGCGATGATTGAGGCTTACAATGCCCTGGTGCACCGCATCAGCCGCATAATCGGCTACCTGCGGGTAAACTTTCGACGGACCGGGGTAGAAAGTGATCATTATGATGTATGATGTATGATTTACGAAAAATATAGCCTACATCATACATTAGACATCACTAAGTACCGCACCGCCATCTCGTATCCCATCAGGCCCAGACCAACGACGACGCCTTTGCATTTTGCCGATAAATAGCTGTGGTGCCGGAATGACTCGCGGGCGTGAACGTTGGAAATATGCACCTCTACAGCCGGTGCCGTCACAGCCGACAGGGCATCGGCAATGGCAATGGAAGTGTGGGTATAGGCGCCGGCATTGATAACAATTCCATCGACGTCGAAGCCCAGTTCGTGAATTTTATCAATCAGTTCGCCTTCGTGATTCGACTGAAAATACCGAAGTTGCACGTCGGGAAACATGGCTTCGAGCGTTTCCAGATACTCCACGAAGGAGCGATTTCCGTATATTGTCGGTTCGCGCTTGCCCAACAGGTTGAGATTGGGGCCGTTAATGATTAACAGTTGTTTCATATAATGTATGATGGTCAATGAATAATGTTTAATGGACCAGAGGAATAAAAAACTACTCAACCATTATTCATTCACTCCTATGTGGCAAAGTTATATAAACGCCTTTAAGAACTACCTCAAACTCGAGCGGTCGCTGGCCGAAAATTCGGTGGAGGCTTATCTGCATGATGCCGAAAAATTATACGAATACATACTCCTGACCGACCCCGCTCAGACGCCAATACAGGTTACAGAGAAGGAATTGATGAACTTTCTGAAGTATCTGGGGGAGTTGGGTCTATCGGCGCATAGCCAGGCCCGGATGCTGTCGGGTATAAAATCGTTTTTCAAGTACCTGCTACTGGAAGGATTAATCCAGCGTGACCCTACTCAGCTGTTGGAATCGCCTAAACTGGGCCGAAAGCTTCCCGACACCCTGAGTTTTCCTGAAATAGAAGATATACTGGCCGCCATTGACCTCTCGACGCCCGGCGGCACCCGCGACCGCGCCATGCTGGAAGTCCTGTATAGTTCGGGACTGCGTGTGTCTGAACTGCTAAACCTCCGCCTGACAAACTGTTTTTTTACCGAAGGTTTTGTGCGTGTTTTGGGCAAAGGGGATAAAGTACGACTGGTGCCAATCGGCGAGGATGCCATGCATTACACCCGTATTTATGTGGAACACGTTCGGCAAAAGCTGGAAGTACAGAAGGGCGATGAGGATACAATTTTCCTCAATCTGCGCGGCAAGCAGCTCTCGCGCATTTCGGTCTTTACAACTATAAAAAAACTGGCCTCTGAAGTCGGCATTAAAAAGACGATCAGTCCTCACACTTTCCGGCATTCGTTCGCTACGCACCTCATCGAAGGGGGCGCCGATTTGCGGGCTGTCCAGCAAATGCTTGGTCATGAATCCATTACAACGACCGAAATCTACACCCACCTGGATCGGGATTATTTACAGCAAACTCTGAAAGAGTATCATCCAAGGGCAAAGGGACAACGGGTGCAGCGGTAAATCAGGCTTCGACAGATGCTTTTTCGCCAACAAAATGCTGATGCGCGTGCTTGAACAAGACGTTAAACGAGGTCAGGCTACCGTACATTCGGGTGATATACTGCTGAATGTTTACCTTTTCCTCATCGTCGATAGTACTGGCATTGACGCGTTGTTCCAAAACCCGAAGGCGGTCGCGCACCATCACGATTTTATGGAAAAAGGCATCAATCGGCATTTCTTTCGAGGACAAATCGGCTCGGCCGGGTTTAAGAATAAGCTTGCCTCCTTTCCATTTATCGCCCAACGGAACAACTTCTGTCTGGTCTGCCCAGCGCTGAAGAATGCGCCCCAATGACTGCTCAACATCGAATAAGCTTACCAGATCGCTATCCGGCTCTATAGCCTCAACGATGGTCAGGGGTGTGTCGAATTTAAGTATCTTCACCCCCTGTTCGAGGAAGGTGACGATGTACCCATTCGATTTTAGATTGATAACGACTCCGTTGCCGAACTCATCGTGCTGAATGCGTGAACCAATGCCCAATAGGGTATTCATAAAAGAAACCGTTTATACATTTCATCGTCGTATTTACAAACCCCGTGCCAGAATAACTTAACCGATCAGTCTCCCTATGCTAACTGCCGCGTCACAATTAACTTCCCAAAAAGATAAATTTTCCCTTACAGACGGTATTCACTACCTGAACTGTGCCACTCGCTCTCCCCTCAGCCAGGTGGTTGGGCAGGCAGGCCACGACGCGGTTCACCGCGACAGCAATCCTTTTGGCCTGCGTCCCGACGACTTTTTCAGCGCTGCCATTCGTGTCCGAAGCTTATTCTCGCAACTGATTAACAATCCCGATCCGGATCGCATTGCGGTGGTTCCATCTGTTTCGTATGGCATGGCCGTGGTAGCCAGAAATTTAGCCCAGAAGCCCGGCATCAGGGCCGGCCAGCACATTGTGCTTGTTGGCGGTGAGTTTCCCAGCGATGTATACGCCTGGGATCGTGTATGTGCGGAAGTTGGCCTGACAATCAAAACGGTGCTTATGCCTGAGGAATTTCCCCGAGGGCCACGCTGGAACGAACGCCTGCTTGACGCGATTGACAGCGACACCGCACTGGTTATTGCGCCACCTGTTCACTGGATGTATGGTATCTGTTTCGACCTGGAAGCCATTGGGCAACGGGCGCGCGAAATGGGTGCCTGGTTAGCGGTTGATGGTACGCAGGCCATCGGCGCATTGCCGTTTGATCTGACGGCAGTCCAGCCCGATGCCGTTGTTTGTGCAGGGTATAAATGGCTGATGGGTCCCTACTCTCTTGGTCTGGCTTATTTTGGCCCAGCCTTCGATGAGGGCGTACCCCTGGAAGAAGGCTGGATGAATCGACTCGACAGCAATCAGTTTCATAAACTGATGGATTACCAGCCCGTTTACCGACCCAAAGCATATCGGTATAACGTAGGCGAACACACGAATTTTATTCAAATGCCCATGCTCGAAGCCTCTCTGGAGCAACTTCTCGACTGGCAGCCAGAGCGAATTCAGGTGTACACCAGCGAACTCATGCAGCATGTCTGGCCAGCACTTGAACAACTTGGTTGCCAGGTAGAACCGCTTCACGGAACTCAGGGACGAAGCCACCATCTGGTTGGCCTCTGGCTACCCGAGCACACCGATTCGATGGCCGTTCAGCAGGCATTACAAGCAGAAAAGGTATCTGTATCAGCCAGAGCCAAAGCACTCCGCATTGCCCCGCATGTCTACAACACGCCCGAGGATGGGGACGCACTGGTTCGGGTATTAACAAAGGTATTAGCTGCGTAGAGACGCAACCCTTTGCGTCTCCTCGTGCGAAAGCCACCGTTGTGAGAAAGAGACGCAAAGGGTTGCGTCTCTACAGTTCGTAAAACTCTAATGGCAAATTGTCCGGATCGGCAAAGAACGTAAATCGCTTTCCGGTATGGGCATCTACCCGAACAGGCTCGGTTTCTACACCATTTCTGTTCAGGTGTGCGATAGCCGCATCGAGGTCCGGGACAGAAAAGGCCAAATGGCGAAGTCCCAGCGCTTCGGGACGGGACGGGCGTTTGGGCGGGTCTGGAAATGAAAATAACTCAATAATGTACTGGCCGTTGAGAGCCAGATCGAGTTTGTACGAATTTCGCTCAGCCCGGAAGTATTCGCCGACGATCGACAGCCCAAGTATATCCGTATAAAATCGTTTCGAGGTTTCGTAATCCGAGCAGATGAGGGCAATGTGATGGACAGCCGCAAGATTGAGCATAGGGACTATGGTGTCAGTAAAGTATCAATAGCCAATGTATCGGTCGCTACACCATCTTTTGCCGTAGGTAATGCTCGTTCAACTTCCCGGCGTTTGTTCCAGGGTGCCGTAGTCCGACGGCCCATGTCGATGGCAATTAGAATGACAATAGACGTAAAAAGAATAAAAACGGTGACAAAAATCTTACGGTTTCGGTTCATACCAAGCTTCTGGTTATTTGGGTAATGCAGAATCTACAGCTACAGGATGACATCAGTTATTCCTGAGGAAGTCGCCGGGGGGCAATTTCAAACGCCACGCTGCCTGTCCGACCCGAGACTTCGGCCCAGTTCACGTCATCAAAGGTAATGGCCACAACAGCTCCTTTGCTCATCGAGCCGATGTTCTGATGCGTTAAAAACTCAACCAGGTACGACACATCGGGATTGTGCCCCACGATCATTGCCGATTTCAGGTCGTTTGGTAATGCATTGATGGCGGCCAGATACGCTTTGGGCCCGCCGTCGAATAACAGGTCGTTTAACTGAATCGTTGTCGGGTCGTACCCGATCTGCTCAGCAATCACATTGGCCGTGTCTTTGGCGCGGGGGGCGGTACTGCTGATCAGTACATCGGGGGTAATGGACTTCCCATGAAGGTAACGGCCCATACGGGCGGCTGCCATGATTCCTTCAGATGTTAGTTGACGCTCATGATCAGACATGAACATGGTCCGATCTTCGGCTTTTGCATGTCGAACGATAAAAAGTGTAATTGGCATATTCAGAGAAAGGTAGGACGCAAAAATAATAGGCTACTGAGCAGCTAACTAGCCCACGGCCAACAAGTTTCCCAAATACCGTTTTATTTAATATGTATGCATACAAAAATGAAGTAAAAGTCGATGGCTCCTATTGACGCACAAACGTTCCAGATCTGGTCTGCCCAACTTTACAGGTGTACGAATCTATTTCTGGGCGTTTCGCGTGACAATCCGTACTTTTGCGCCCACAATCACTATCCGGTCGCTGTTTTAGTATGAGTTATCAATCCATTCAACAGTTATTAAAAAACGCCCAAACTGGCACAGAAGTGACCGTTAAGGGCTGGGTACGCACCAAGCGGGAAAGTAAAAACGCGGTCTTTATTGCGCTTAACGATGGCTCCACTATCCATACAATTCAGGCAGTGGCCGAAGCCGGTCAACTGCCCGAAGAAACACTGAAACTGATTACGACCGGTGCTTGTCTGGCCGTTACGGGTCAATTGGTGGAATCGCAGGGGGCCGGGCAGGCGGTTGAAGTAAAAATTGCTGACGTGACTATTTATGGCGCTGCCGATCCGGATAAATATCCGCTGCAGCCCAAACGGCACTCGCTGGAGTTTCTGCGCGAAATTGCCCACCTTCGGCCACGCACTAACACATTCAGTGCAATTTTACGCATCCGGCATGCGCTGGCCTTTGCCGTTCACAAATACTTCAACGACAACGGGTTCTACTACCTGAACACTCCCATCATTACGGCTTCCGATGCCGAAGGTGCCGGGGAAATGTTCCGGGTTACGACTCTCGATGCCATAAAACCACCTTTAACCGAAGAGGGTAAAGTTGATTATAGCCAGGATTTCTTTGGCCGCGAAACCAACCTTACCGTATCAGGCCAGTTGGAGGGCGAACTGGGCGCACTGGCGCTGGGTAAGATATATACATTTGGCCCCACGTTCCGGGCCGAAAATTCCAACACCACCCGCCACCTCGCCGAGTTCTGGATGATTGAGCCCGAAATGGCCTTCTTCGAACTGGAAGACAACATGAATCTGGCCGAGGATTTTGTCAAAACCGTGATTCGGTACGCGCTGCAGCATTGCGCCGATGACCTTGCCTTTCTGGACACACGGCTGAAAGACGAAGAGAAAACCAAAAAGAAAGAGGAACAAAGTGAATTAGGTTTACTGGAAAAACTTCAGTTTGTCATCAGCAACGAATTCGTTCGGCTGACGTATACCGAAGCCATCGACATTCTGGTGAACTCCAAACCAGCGAAGAAAGGACAGTTCCAGTATGAAGTAAGCTGGGGCGTCGATCTACAGTCGGAGCATGAGCGGTATCTGGTGGAAAAACACTTTAAGAAACCGGTAATCCTGACCAACTACCCCCGCGAAATAAAGGCGTTTTACATGAAGCAGGACCCGGATGGTAAAACGGTTCGGGCCATGGACGTTCTCTTTCCCGGTATCGGCGAAATCATTGGCGGTTCACAACGTGAAGATGATCTCGACAAACTCACCACCCGAATGCAGGAAGTTGGTATTGAACCAGAAGCGCTGTGGTGGTACCTGGATACCCGCCGGTTCGGGTCGGCACCCCACGCCGGCTTTGGCCTCGGCTTTGAGCGGCTGGTATTGTTCGTAACGGGCATGGGCAACATCCGCGATGTGATTCCCTTCCCGCGTGCTCCGAAAACAGCTGAATTTTAGGGTAGTGCCGGGCCTCCCGCCCGGTAGTGAAACCACTTTAACCGATCCGGGTCAGAGGCCCGGCACTACATTATGCTTGCACTCCCCATTTTTCTCGCGCTGGCTTCTGGCTTTGTGGTCGTTGGTGTTTATACGGAACGTAAGGTTTCTGCATTCATGCAGGACCGTCTCGGTCCGATGGAAACGGGAAAATGGGGACTGCTTCAGCTTTTTGCCGACTTACTGAAACTCCTTCAAAAAGAGGATATAGTACCCACAGCGGCCGACCGTCGGCTTTTTCTGCTGGCTCCGGCCATTATTTTCGCTTCAGTCTTTGCAGGCTTTGCGGTGCTACCCCTTACACCAGATTTACAGGGTTCGGGGGCTTCCGTTGGGGTTTTTTACCTGATGGCCATTGTTTCCTTCGATGTGGTTGGTATCCTGATGGCGGGCTGGGGCTCAAACAACAAGTACTCGTTATTCGGCGCCATGCGGTCGGTGGCCCAGATCATCTCCTACGAAATTCCGCTCGGGCTCACGATTCTGTGTGTGGTCATGATATGTCAGACCCTTAATTTACAGACCCTGAGTTTTCAGCAGGGTATTTACACCCACGAAACAAATTACCTTTTTGGCTTAAAAGCGTTGGGGGTCGATATTACCGGCTGGGGCGGCATTTTCTCCTGGAACATCCTCCGGAACCCGTTTTTACTCATTGCTTACGTCATATTCTTCATTTGTACACTGGCCGAAAGTAATCGGGCTCCGTTTGATCTGCCCGAAGGCGAATCTGAAATCGTAGCCGGCTTTCATACCGAATATTCGGGGATGCGCTTTGCGTTGCTCTACCTGTCCGAGTACGCTATGATGCTGCTGGTCTCTTTTCTGGGAGCCGTCCTGTTTCTGGGAAGCTGGAACACGCCCCTGCCCAACATCGGCCCGGTTAGGCTGGCCGACTGGACAAGCGGAGCACCCGGTACACTCTGGGGCAATCTGACGGGTGGATTCTGGTTGCTTTCCAAAGTATTTTTTGCCGTGCTGCTGCAAATGTGGGTGCGCTGGACATTCCCCCGCGTTCGGGTCGATCAAATGATGTATTTATGCTGGAAAGTGCTGACGCCCGTTGGGCTGGTTCTGCTGCTGATTTCGGGCATCTGGCGATTGTTAATGGTGTAAGCTTAAAACGAAACCAGTAATATGGAATCCGGATGGCAACGTTTTCGGCACCGGCTGCACGAAATAATCTTCGAGGCCGACACCTGGGCTGGTCGGGCTTTCGACATTTCCCTGCTTTTCCTGATCATGCTGAGTGTACTCGCGGTTATTCTGGAGAGCATACCGTCATTGGCCCGCTCGTATGGGCAGTACTTCGATAAAATTGAATGGCTTTTTACGGGACTGTTTACCATCGAATATTTACTCCGAATCATCAGTATCCGCAAGCCACTGCGGTATATGAGCAGCTTTTTCGGACTCGTGGACCTGTTGGCTATTTTACCGAGTTACCTCGGATTGTTTCTGTTTGGCGCGCATGAGCTGGCGGCTGTCCGTATTCTTCGGCTGCTGCGTATTTTCCGAATTCTGAAATTGGGCGAATACACCTCTGCGGCTTCTATCCTCGCCTATTCGTTGCGGGAAAGCCGCGCCAAGATCACTGTCTTCTTCGTAGCAATTTTTACCCTGGTTATTACGCTTGGTTCCATGATGTATGTAGTAGAGGGGCACTCCAACGGATTCGAAAGCATTCCTTTGAGCATCTACTGGGCAGTGATCACAATAACTACCGTTGGCTATGGTGATATTGTACCCAGCACAGCCATGGGTAAGTTCATTGCTACCCTGATCATGCTGCTCGGGTACGTAATCATTGCGGTGCCAACCGGAATTGTGGCGGTTAGTCTGACAGCGGCCAACAAAAAGCATGACATTTCAACTCAGGCTTGTCCCAATTGCGGGCGACAGGGCCATGACCCCGATGCGGTTTACTGTAAATACTGCGGCAGTGCTCTATAAGTTACCGAACAGCTTTTCCACCAGCCTAAGCCCGATTTTCTACGTTTAAAGCCTACCGTCCGGTTAACTATTATCGACGAGTTGAGTTCGATTAGAAGATAAACGATAATTTTTCTTTCTACTTCGTAAATTTGCGGCCTTTTACAGGTTTACATGTCAATTCTTACACCCAATCCAATCGGCGATTTTGTCTGGCAAAAAGCCTGGCAATTCCCGGCATTTCGCAGGAAGTTCATCCTGGGCGTCATTCTCATCCTGATTTTGCTGCTCACATTTCCGTATTTTTTCCAAACGATCCAACAACATTCGGGCCCGGTCTTGAACGACTGGGTTCTTGACCAGCTGCCGGCCCAGGATGTATCTCTTGGTATCTTTTTATCAATCTGGGCAACGGCTTTGTTACTAGTTATCCGTGCCCGACGCAGCCCGGCCATTTTCATGCTGTTTATTTATGGCTACCTGATTGTTAGTTTGTCCAGAATGATTAGCATCAACCTGGTACCGCTCGATCCGCCGGTAGGGCTTATTCCGTTGATTGACCCGCTGAGTAATGCCTTTTACGGCAAGACGTTCATCACCAAGGATTTGTTTTATTCAGGCCACACCTCCACCATCTTCCTGATGTTCCTGTGTTTACGCCGACGGTGGGACCGTCTGTTTGCCCTGATCGGCACCCTTATCGTCGGTAGTTTGCTGCTTGTGCAGCACGTTCATTACACTATTGATGTACTGGGTGCATTTGTCTTTACCTACCCATTATACTGGCTCGGCAAGAAGTTCGCCTTGAGCGGCTGGAATACGCTTGATACCGAAAGGAATGACGATCAGAACGCTTCGCCTAATTGAAAATACAGTCCGTGAGAACGACTTTGTCCGATTCCCCAACCATAATCGACGCGGAGGTTGAGTCGTTCTTTCCGGTTAAGCGCCAGCCGTAGTCCTCCGCCATAGGAGTAGTTTAAGGCCTGAAAATTCAGATCGCTCAACTCATTACCCACGTTACCGATCCCGGCAAACCCTACGGCCCCAATTCGCCAGATCAGTGGAATCCGGTATTCTGCCTGGACCACGACCTGGTTTTTACTTCGGTAACGGCCGTCGTAGAACCCTCTCATGCTGTTGGAACCGCCAAAACTCGCTAGACTCCGTAAGGGAACATCGCCCGCGTTAAAAAAGCCGTAGGCCTGAATGGCTAGCACCTGCTGCCGGTAAAGCTGAATAAATCGCCGGAAGTCAATCACGTAATTGGTGTAGCGGAAATCTGAGCCCAGGACCGGCGAAAAGGTATTGAAATAAATTTGCAGAAAACCTCCCTTATCCGGCGCAAAGGCATTATTCCGGGAATCGTAGGTAATACTTAACCCACCACCAGACACATGGTATGGGTCTCGACCGGGCACTGCCAACTGGTCGAAAAGTCCGCCAGGTTGATAGTCGACATCCAGTAAACGCTGGTATTCATACAGTATACCGACAAAGATCCGCTCTCTGAGTTTGCGTTGTGCATGCAGGTAAACGTAGTACTGTTGAAAGGTGTAGGCTTCTTCCTGCCGATCCGGCGCGTGTTTACCAAGCCCCCAAAACTTATCGGGAAAATGGCTGTAAGACAACTGGTAATTTAGGATGACCCGTTCGCCGGGGAAATAGGTTGTCCCATTGATGGCCGCGATAAATTGTTTCCGCAAAGAGTACAGGGCAAGCATCTGCGCATTGGATGTTCGGGTAATCGTATCGTGCCGATTGAATCGAAACGTGAAAGACCCAGCTAACCCAATTGACCAATCTGTTTCGATAGAGCGGGCAATCAAGGGTAGAAGTAGGGCATTTCTGGTTTTTATGAGTTGATTTGGTACGGGTTCATGAGGCAACTTTAAACTATCCGACTGGCCGAATAACGGTACCGAACCTACTAGCAACAGGCTGATTAACAGCAAAATCGACCTTTTATATAGTAAACTATGCACTAGAACTAGAATGACCGTTTATTAAAGTCACATTAATTAAATTGCGGCAAAGTAATCCTAAAATTGTAAATTTCGTAGATTTGAGCCTTTAATAAACCGTTAAACTTGCGCTCCTCCAGTTAGAGCGCGGTCGCCGGTCGGCATCAAGGATGGAACCTCCGAATTGTAAACCACCGATATGAGCAAATTAAACTTGCCGCCCTTTACATTGGGCGAAACGATTACCCCCGAACAACGCCAGTTTTTCAACAAAAATGGCGTCATCGTATTTCGTAATTTTATTCACCCCGAAACCGTTAAGTTATTCATCAGCGAGGTTGAACGAATAGAGAAAGAATGGCTGGCCGAAGGGCGTGATAAAGTTAATGGTGTGCCCCTTAAATTCGGGCAGGACGAAGCGGGAAACCCAATGATTCAGCGGATGTGCTTTTTGTCACAGCACAGCAATGTCCTTCATGAATTTTTGCAGGACCCACGTCTGCAAGCTGTTGTTGACCTGCTCCAACCTTACGAAGGTCGCATCGCCGAAATCGAAAAGGATGGCCTGATCCTGAACCACTATGTTCGGACACCTAACAGTAAGTTTTCGCAGATGGGCTGGCATACAGATAGCCCCCGCGATATTTTCCTGGGTCAGCGGATCATGCCGATGCTGAACGTAGGCATTCACCTGAATCCAACTCCCTACGAGAACGGTGGATTACGGGTAATTCCGGGTACGCACAAGCAGGGCCTCTTCAAGATGCTGTTCCGCAAAAAGTATTTTGTCGATAACGATCCTGATAAGCAGGAAATCGGTTTCGATATAAATGCGGGCGACCTATCGGTTCACGATGGGCGGCTTTGGCACCGGGCTCAGCAGTCGCCTTTTGTGGGCGAAGCCAGCCGTCGGCGGGTGATGTACGTTCCCGTTGTAACGGGCAAGTACATGCCGAAACACGAAAACAGCAAGACCCCATTCTACCACCGGTTTATCTCTAAAGTAAACATTTAACAGGTAATAGGTGGTAAAGCAGTAAGTGGCTGACGCGTTTTCACAACATGCGTCAGCCACTTACTGCTTTACCACCTATAAATTAATATCTTATGGCCTACGCCTTAATTACAGGAGCCAGCAAGGGCATTGGCCTGGCTATTGCCCGGGAACTGGCCCGACAAAAAGTTGATCTGCTGCTCATCGCCCGATCCGAATCGCTGTTGCAGCAGGTGGCAGGTCAGTTAGCGAACGAACACGGAATCAAAACCGATTACCTGGCCGTTGATCTGGCCGAAACGGGTGCCGCCCAGCAGGTTTTCGACTGGTGTAGCCAAAAACAGTACCCTGTTTATATGCTCGTCAACAATGCGGGTTACGGTCTTAGTGGCCCCTTTGAGAAACACGCCCTTGCTGAGCACATCAACATGATGAATGTCAACATGACGGCACTCATTGAACTGAGCTACCTGTTCCTTCCGCAGCTTAAACAACAGCCTAAAGCATATATCCTTAATATTGGCAGTTCAGCGGCTTATCAGGCGGTGCCGAAGTTAAGTCTCTATTCAGCATCTAAATCCTTCGTTCTTCAATTTAGCCGTGGGCTCCACCAGGAGCTAAGACGTACGTCGGTTTCGGTGACCTGTGTCTGTCCAGGCTCCACCGATACTAACTTTGTTGACCGGGCACAGATTGGCGACAAAGGTCGAAAAGCCGCCGAAAAAGTAAATATGACACCCGAGGAGGTTGCCCGGCAGGCTGTAAAGGCCACACTGGCCGGTAAGACCGAAGTTGTAACGGGACTGTTGAATAAAGCCGGAAAATTCATGGCCTGGTTACTCCCCAAAGGCCTGGTGGAACAAACTGCCGGAAGCATTTACGAGTAAACAACGGCCTTAAATCTGGAAACGACTGCTCTGATTATCAGAGCAGTCGTTTTTTTATGCCCTCAACAACCATTTAGCTATGTTTTGCAACCACTTAACCTAAAACGTCATCGGTTCTGGTATTCACGTTTATTTTTGGCTAAAACACCCTCTTCCTATGCAACTGATTATTCAGCACTTATCAAAAACTTACGCCAGCGGTCGTAACGCCGAACCCGTAAAAGCGTTAGACGACGTATCATTGACTATTCCAATGGGTATGTACGGATTACTCGGCCAAAATGGTGCTGGCAAATCGACGCTGATGCGGACGCTGGCTACCTTACAGGATGCTGATTCGGGTACCGTCATGCTGGATTCCCTCGATGTGCTGAATCAGAAAGACGCCGTTCGGCGGGTGTTAGGGTACCTGCCCCAAGAGTTCGGTGTATACCCAAAAGTATCGGCAACCGATCTGCTCGACCACCTTGTTGTTTTAAAGGGAATTACCAATGGTCGGGAACGGAAGGAGTTAGTAGAAGCTCTCCTGCACCGGGTGAATTTATTTGAACACCGTAAAAAAGCCGTTAGTAGTTATTCGGGGGGTATGAAGCAGCGGTTTGGCATTGCTCAGGCGCTTATTGGCAATCCCAAACTAATTATTGTGGACGAACCCACCGCTGGCCTCGACCCCGGCGAGCGTAACCGCTTTTATAACCTGTTGTCTGAAATTGGTGAGAATGTAATCGTGATCTTGTCAACGCACATTGTACAGGACGTCATGGAACTGTGCAACAACATGGCCATCATTCACCAGGGGCGGGTCTTGTACAGTGGTACACCCACGGCATCGGTAGCGGAGTTGAAAGGCAAAATCTGGGAGAAGTCGATCCCCAAAAGTGAACTGTCAGACTATCACCAGCGCTATACGGTCATATCGAATAAACTCGTTGCCGGAAAGCCCCTCGTACATATCTACAGCGAATTAACGCCGGATGATGGCTTTCAGCCAGCCCAGCCTGACTTGGAAGATGTCTTCTTCTCTACGATCCAGGCCGATGCGCCGGTTATACGCTAATAAGGCGGACTTGCTGCGTTCTCTGTTCGATGCACGTCAACGGCGTGTTAACCCCTCTACTCACCATGTTTCTACACATATTTTCGTTCGAAATTCGGTATTGGCTCCGGCAACCAATTGTGTACGTCTTTCTCCTGGTCAACGTCCTGATGTTTACCTGGGCAAGCGCTTCCGACGACCTGACCATTGGCGGGACGTTTGGTAACATTCACAAAAATGCCCCATTTGTTGTCCAGAATCAGTATGGTATCTGGTGCCTTTTTGCCCTGCTCATGACGACATCTTTTGTGCAAAGCGCGGCTATTCGCGACTTTACGTACAAGACCAGCCAAATCGTCTTCTCGTCTCCCATTCAAAAGCTGGATTACCTGGCCGGACGCTTTTTTGGTTCATTTCTGGTTTCGTTAATCCCTTTTCTGGGCATATCCATCGGTATTATATTTGGTTCCTGGATTGGGCTGGTTACCGGTGCAACGGATGCCGACCGGTACGGCCCCATTGTGTGGTCGGCGCATCTGGATAGTTTCCTGATTTTTGCCATACCCAACACATTTCTGGCGGGTGCGTTTATTTTCATGCTGGCGGCTTTGACGCGCTCGTCCATTACCGCCTTCATTGGAGCCGTCGTTTTGCTGGTCGCCCAGTTGATTGCGGGTACATTCCTGAGCGACGTTGACAATGAGCATCTTGCGGTTTATTTTGACGCGCTTGGCTATGGCCCTTTTCAGCTCATCACAAAATACTGGACTGTCAGTGATAAAAATACCCAATCGGTGGGCCTTAATAATAGTCTGGAACTACTGAACCGGGCAATCTGGGTTGGCTTCGGTGTTGTTCTGCTGGCCATTACCTACGTCCGGTTCTCGTTTGAAGAGAAAGTTCAAAAAGCCAGAAAACGGCGAGCTGTTTTACCAGAAAATGCTGCTGTGGCCGGGAAAGCCACTTTTCGCCCGCTTCAATCGCTTCCACCGGTCCATTTGCACTACGGGTGGTCGGCTCAGTGGGTGCAAATGACGCGGGTTTTCAGAACCGATTTCTGGGGTACCGTCAAAGGCACAGCTTTTATTGTGATTCTGTTGGCCGGCCTGCTTAACATGGGCTTCTCACTGCAATATGCCGGTAAATTCTACGGGCTGAGTTCGTACCCTGTTACGTATCAGGTCATCCAGCTTATCCGCAGCACCATTGCTCTATTTCTATTCGCTATTATAATCTTCTACTCGGGCGCTATTATCTGGAAAGAACGGGATGCTGACCTCGACCAGATTTATGATGCCATGCCACACCGAAACTGGTCGGTATTTGTTGGAAAGTTTCTTGCTATGATGGGTATAGTGGCCATTATTCAGGTGCTGTGCCTGATTGCTGGTGTGTCTACGCAGTTGCTGATGCACTACCCAACGGTTGAGTTAGGCCAGTACCTGATCGAATTTTTCCTGATTGATCTGCTTCGCTATGCACCAATCGTGATTTTGTCGATGCTGATGCATACGCTGCTCAACAATAAATATGTTGCCTTTTTTATGGTCGTCGCGGTACTGATTGCCAACGCGTACATGTGGCCACCGCTGGATGTTCAGAGCAACCTGATTCAGTTCAACGCTTCTCCTAACTACCAGTATTCCGACATGAACGGCTGGGGACCTTTTGTTACCTCTTTTGCCTGGTTTCGGGTTTACTGGTCACTTTGGGCGGCTGTATTGGGTCTGGTAGCCATTTTATTTTGGGCACGGGGAAAGGACATGACCTGGCAAACCCGCTTCCGATCAGCCAGGCAGGCACTCAACGGACCCAACAGACTAGTATTTGCAGGATTGGCAGTAGCCCTCCTGCTGGTTGGTGGATTCATCTTTTACAATACAAAAGTCCTGAACCGCTATGCCACGACCAAAGAACGGGAAAAAGAGCAGGTCGCTTACGAAAAGAAATACAAACGCTATGAACACCGACCACAGCCGCGAATTTCCAACGTTAGATACACCATCGATGTCTATCCGGAAGAGCGAAACCTGCTCGTAAAGGGTGATTATGTATTGGTCAATAAATCGACGACGCCCATCGATTCAGTGCATATTGTGCTGCCCAACCGACTGGACTATAGCCTTACACTGGATCGTGCCAAACTGGCCCTATCCGATTCCCTGCTTCAATACCGAATCTATAAACTCAGCCCCGCGCTTGCGCCCGGCGATTCACTTCAGTTGCACTTTATTACCCGCAAAACGACGCCCGGTTTCGAGAACGAGGTTCAGTTTACAAAGCAGGTTAGCCAGAACGGCTCCTTTTTCGACAACTCCGATATTGCGCCACAAATTGGCTACCAGCAACAAGGCGAGCTCAGCGATAAGAACGACCGAAAGAAATACGGTTTGCCGGAGAAAGCCCGGATGCCGAAACTGGAGCGCGACTGCACCGGCGACTGCATGGATACCTACCTCAGCAATAACTCCGACTGGGTAATGGTGGAGACAACCATTAGCACCTCGCCGGACCAGATCGCCGTGGCACCTGGATCACTACAGAAAGAGTGGCAGCAGACAGGCCCGGACGGCCAGAGTCGCCGGTATTTTCACTATAAGCTGGACCATCCATCCCTAAACTTTTACTCGTTCATCTCCGCACGTTATGAGGTAGCTCGCGAGAAATGGAATGGCATTGATGTGGAGGTTTATTACGACAAAAAGCATCCGTATAATGTCCGCAACATGCTCGAATCCATTAAAGGGTCGCTGGCTTACTATACGGAGCACTTTGGCCCCTATCGGCACAAACAGGCCCGTATCATTGAATTTCCGAGGTATGCCCGCTTTGCACAGGCTTTCCCCGGCACCATGCCCTATTCGGAATCCATTGGATTTATTTCCCGCATCGACCCCGAAGAAGATATCGATATGGTCAAATATGTGGTTGCGCATGAGATGGGGCACCAATGGTGGGCACACCAGGTGGTGGGAGCTTATATGCAGGGAGCGACTATGCTTTCCGAAACACAGGCGCAATATTCTGCCTTGATGGTGATGGAAAAAGCGTATGATAAAGGCCGGATGAAGAAGTTTCTGAAGTACGAAATGGATCGGTATCTGTCTTCGCGGGGCACCGAATCGCTCAAAGAAGTACCACTGGAACGAGTCGAGAACCAGGGATATATTCACTACAATAAAGGCAGTTCGGTCATGTATTATCTGAAAGAGCTGATTGGCGAGAGCGCGGTTAATAAAGCCCTCCAGACGATGGTTAGCCAGTATGCTTATCGACAGCCGCCCTACCCTGTTTCGTATAATCTGGTAGACCTGTTCCGGCAGCAAACACCCGATTCACTCCAGTCGGTCATCACGGACCAGTTTGAGCGCATCACCATCTTCAATAACCGGGCAACGGCTGCATCGGCCAGGAAATTACCCACTGGGCAGTACGAAGTAACGGTCGATGTGCAGGCCGAGAAATTCTACGCCGACTCGCTGGGTCGGGAAACAGCGGTTAAACTCAACGATCTCATCGACGTTGGGGTGTACGGCAAACCGGCAGCGGGCAAAAAACAGGGCAAGCTACTGGCCATCAGACGGGAGCGCATGCGGCAGAATTCGGGCAAATTTACCTTCATTGTGAAAGAAGAACCTTTTGAAGCCGGTATTGACCCCATTAGCTTCCTGGTTGATCGTGTACCGGATGATAACCTGAAACGAGTGACTCAATTGTAGCCTAAACGCAACCAGATTGACTAAACGATAACGCCCGGTTTTCCGGGACATCAAAAAACCGGGCGTTATCGCTTGTATCAGGCAGCAGGACTTATGACAAAATTGGACACCCAATAGTACCCGAAGGCCTAAGATTCGTTAGAATGGCACTTTATTTGCAGCACCACCGTTGTACCTATATAACTTTACAAAGACGTTGGATGCTGGACCCTTATTATTACCTCATTCCATTGCCTACCGACGTCCATCCAACACATGCAATTTTCAGAATTATCATTAATTGACCCTATCCTGCAGGCCTTAACCGAAGAAGGATACACCAACCCGACACCCATTCAGGAAAAAGCCATACCCATCTTGTTAAGCCGCCGGGATTTATTGGGTTGCGCCCAAACCGGAACGGGTAAAACAGCCGCTTTTGCCATCCCTATCTTACAACTGCTGAGCGAAGAACGAAGTAAAAGTACCGGCGGCCCCCGCCGGATTAAGACCCTCATTCTGACCCCTACGCGTGAATTAGCCATTCAGATTGCCGAAAGCTTTACGGCCTATGGTCGCCATCTAAATATTCGCAATACGGTTATTTTTGGCGGTGTTTCGCAACACGCGCAGGTGAACACGCTCAAATCGGGCGTCGACGTGCTGATTGCTACCCCCGGTCGTTTGCTCGATCTGATGAACCAGGGCTTTATTTCCCTCCGGGATGTTCAGTTCTTCGTTCTTGACGAAGCCGACCGCATGCTCGATATGGGCTTTATCCACGATGTCAAGAAAGTCATTGCCAAACTGCCCACGCATCGGCAATCGCTGTTTTTCTCGGCAACCATGCCACCCGATGTCGCCAAACTAGCCGATACGATCTTAAACAATCCGGCCAAAGTAGAAGTGACGCCCGTGTCTTCCACAGCCGACACCATCGAACAGGCCATGTATTTTGTTGGCAAAGAAGATAAGCGTAAACTGCTTGTCCACATTCTCGACGATAAAAACATTAAATCGGCCCTAGTTTTTGCCCGTACCAAACACGGAGCTGACAAAGTAGTGAAAGACCTCTTGAAAGCCGGAATTGGTGCCGAAGCCATTCATGGCAATAAATCACAAAATGCCCGTCAGCGCGCCCTCTCGAACTTTAAAAGTCGGGAAACACGGGTGCTGGTCGCGACCGATATTGCCGCACGTGGTATTGACGTCGATGAGCTTTCGCACGTGATCAACTACGAATTGCCTAATATTCCGGAAACTTACGTTCACCGAATTGGCCGGACGGGCCGGGCGGGTCATGATGGTATTGCACTCTCGTTTTGCGATGCTGAAGAAACCGAATACCTGCGCGACATTCATAAGCTAATTGGCAAGCGTGTTCCGGTAATCGACAACCACCCTTACGTGCTTGACATTGCTACGGCAACTGTAACACCGGCTCCTGCCCGCCAGGGACAAGGCCGCAGTGGAAACGGTGGAAACCGTAACGGTGGCGGTCGCTCGGGAGGTTCCTTCAATCGGAGCGGTAACAGTAACAACAGCCGTCGGGCCGATAACAGCGGGCCAGCCCGGTCAACAGACCAGCGTCCTTCTGAAGGTACTTACCGCCGTGACGACAGTGCACCAAAACGACCCAGCAACCGTCCGTCGCAGCCCCAAAGCCGAGGCACGGGAAACAGCCGATTCAGCAACTCCAGTTCTGATAAAAACTATTAATGATTTAGCCCCGGACAACCTCCGGGGCTTTTTTGTGTCTCTACTCTGTTTCTCTGAAACTGCGTAGACGGCACATCATTTATGCTTTTCATGTAGATTTGTCAGACTACTCCTAATCTTCATGAAACGATATCTTGTTGCGCTCTCTGCACTGGCCCTGCTGGCAATTGGCTGGTCCCGATTCTATCAGAATACCACCGATACAAAACCGAATGATTACACAAATTGGGGTGAATACCTTGGCGGTCCCGACCGTAGCCATTATTCGGCTTTGACACAGATAACGCCCGATAACGTTCAAGAGCTAAAAGTTGCCTGGACCTATTCAGCACCCGATAGTGGTCAGATTCAGGCCAACCCCATTATTGTCGATGGCGTTTTATACAGCGTCACGCCAACCGTGCAGGCCATTGCGCTGGATGCCGCTACCGGCCGGGAGATCTGGAAGTTTGGTAGTCCAACGAAACAGTCGCTCAGCACCAGCCGGGGCGTTACCTACTGGCAAGCCAGCAAACCCTCCGTTACGGGTGAGTCTGAAGCCCGGATTTTGTATACCGTCGGCTCGCTGCTCTACGCCCTTGACGCCAAAACGGGGAAGCCCATTCAGCGTTTCGGCCAGGATGGGCACATCGACCTCCACGAAGGGCTGGGTGAACAGGCCAAAGACAAATTCGTCATTTCCAATACACCCGGCACCATTTTCGAGGACCTGATTATTATGCCCGTCCGGCTGTCGGAAGGGGCCGATGCGGCACCGGGGCACGTTCGGGCGTTCAATGTCCGCACGGGTAAGCTGGCATGGACGTTTCATACCATTCCGCAACCCGGCGAATATGGTTATGATACCTGGCCAAAAGATGCCTACAAAAATACCGATGTGGGTGGCGCCAATAACTGGTCGGGTATGTCGGTCGACCGGCCACGAGGTATTCTGTATGTACCCACCGGCTCAGCCGCGTTCGATTTCTATGGCGGCAATCGTAAAGGGTCGAATCTGTTTGCCAATTGTTTACTGGCGCTCGATGCCCGTACCGGCAAACGGCTCTGGCATTTTCAGGCCGTTCACCACGACATCTGGGACCGCGACTTTCCGGCTCCGCCCAATCTGCTGACGGTAACGAGTAAAGGCCCCGACGGTCGGCCCCGGCGAGTCGACGCGGTTGCTCAGGTAACCAAGTCGGGCCATGTGCTGGTGTTTGACCGGGTAACGGGCACGCCGCTCTTCCCGATCAAGGAAATGCCAATGCCTAAATCCGACGTTCCGGGTGAAGACGCCTGGCCTACGCAGCCCGTTCCGACCCGTCCGGCCCCCTTTGCCCGGCAGAATTTTACCGAAGCCGACCTAAACCCCTATTCCGAAGACAAGGACACCTTATTGGCGCAGTTCCGGCGGAGCCGCAAGGGAACGTTTCAGCCACTGAGCCGACAGGGGACGTTTATCTACCCTGGTCTCGACGGAGGTGCCGAATGGGGTGGTGCCGCTACCGACCCATCCGGCATCATGTATGTAAATGCCAACGAAGCGGCTTGGCTCATCGCGCTGAACAAGACCCCGAAACAGGACGAACTGGCCCATTTAACGCTCGGAAACCGGCTTTACACTACCACTTGTTCAAGTTGTCACGGTGCTCAACGGAAGGGTAACGCTGCCAGCGGGTACCCTTCGCTGGTGAATATTGGCCAACGACGAGACCGGGCTTATGTAAACCAGGTGATCAGTCACGGGAAAGGCATGATGCCGGGGTTCACTCAGCTATCGACGGCAGAGAAACAGGCGTTGATCGGTTTTTTGTTCGATGATGAAAAGATTGAAGCGGGTAGTCAGTCATCGAAAGGAAGCCAAGCTCCGTTTGTTCCCTACAAAATATCGGGTTATATCAAGTTTCTCGACAGCAAAGGACTGTCGGGCATTTCGCCCCCCTGGGGAACGCTCAATGCCATTGACCTCAACACGGGCGAATACCTCTGGAAGATACCCCTCGGCGAAGAACCTGAACTGGCGAAAAAAGGAATTCGCAATACGGGCTCCGAAAACTATGGCGGCCCGGTAGTAACAGCCAGCGGTTTGTTGTTCATAGCGGCAACGAAAGATGGCAAATTCCGGGCTTTTGATAAAAAGACGGGCAAACAACTTTGGGAAACCACATTACCTGCCGCTGGTTTTGCCACTCCGGCTACCTATCAGGTTGGCAGCAAGCAGTACATCGTCATTGCCTGTGGTGGCGGTAAACTTGGTGCGAAGAAAGGAAATCAATATGTGGCATTTGCTCTGCCGTAACGAACTAAACATTCAGGGCAGCATCCGGCCAACTCCCGGCTCACCAAAAATGTATGCATAGCTGGCAATCTTTCCATCCGGAACCAGTTGGTACTAATTTCAAACCTATCAGGTAAGAAAGCACTTATTCAATAAGTGCTTTCTTACTATCAGCCTGATGCAATTTCGTTACCTTCTTTTCTTTACGCTCCTCTCGATCAGCGGTTTCGGGCAGCAAAACCGGATTATTGACCGAAATGACATCGGGTGGTACACCTACAACGGTGATCATAAAGTGAGCAAACGCTGGGAAATTCATACTGAATACCAATGGCGACGGGTGGAGTTGATTCAGTCCTGGCAGCAGTCGCTTGCCCGGATTGGACTGGCTTATGCGCTAACGGATCAGGTGAAACTGGCGGGGGGGTATACCTTTTTCACGACCTATCCCTACGGCGATTACCCGGTGGCGGATGCCGGTGTGCCTACTATCGAAAACCGCACCCATCAGGATGTTCAACTGAGCACTTCAACCGGGGTTATAAAATTAAGTCATCGCTTTCGGCTTGAACAGCGCTGGCTCGGTATTGGCGCCGACGAGAACCCGCGACGGATTGAACGTTGGGAGTACCAGAACCGGGCCCGTTACCAGCTCTCGGGAACGATTCCTCTCCACGGGCCAACCATCAACGATAATGAGTTTTACCTGAATTTCTTCGAGGAGATTTTCATTGGATTTGGCCGAAATGTTGAGCAGAATGTCTTCAATCAGAACCGGATTTCGGGTGGGTTCGGGTATCAGTTCAGCGATTCGTTCAAAATTGAGCTGAACTACCTTAACCAGATTTCGCAGCATCCGGAACTGGAGCCCATCACTAAAAAACCCGTTTTTGAGATCAACAACGGGTTCCGCCTGAACGTAAAGTACGATCTGGACTTCAGCAAAAAGTAAACTGTGTGCAGGGAGGCTCTGTAGGCCCTGCATACACTATTTTGCTGCTACTTCGAGCATCAGTTTATCTGCTTGCTTTGGCTTGATTACCTGAAAGTTTATCCGGTAAATCGTATCGCCCCACTTTGTAACGATGCCTCGGTCTTCCGGTGCTTCCAGCTTCACTTTTTCGACAGTTGGCTGCATTTGTTTGGGGTTATATCTCACAATGAACTCTTTAGCCAGCCCACCTTTGGGGGCGTAATGGATAATCAGTTCGCCGGGTTTTTCGATCTCCGCCGGGTAGCAGGTCATCAGGTGTTGTGTCAGTGAATTAGCCTGGTTCAGATTAATCACATCCTGCACCTGAACGCTCATGCCCCGAGTTAATCGAATGGTCCGCTGCCAGCTTTTCAGCCCCGCTTCTTTCGGATAAGCCCGGGCAATGTCGACCCCAAATAGAACAGACGTATTATCTTCTTTGTAGGAAATATCCGTTGCCTTAAACGCCATGCCCGGTAGCTGATTAACACCGTTCACAGTTGGCAGGTTATGATACTCAGAGCAGTTATACCATATTTCATACCGTTTGGCACTAAATGTTTTAGCGGTGTACGTGCCGCGTCCGACGTCAATTAACAGCGGCTGTCCATTGTAGTACACTACGTAGTTACCAATGTCGTTGTGGTTATGGCTTTCGTCGTTATGCCCGCCTTTGGCCGCCACGTAAAATCCAGCCGTAGTCCCGGCCTGATCGCGGGCGGCAAACACCTGGAGGTCCGGCAACCACACATTTTTGGGCAACGGCAACCCCTGAGCAGCCTGCTGAAATTCATCCTGCATGAACAGGGCGTAGAAGTGCCGGAAATAGTGAAATTTCCCAATTTCGCCTACTTCCGGCTTGCGGTAATAAGCCCCGAACTTCATCATATCCGGATCGTTAATGGCTTTTCCATAACGGTAGATCATGGTAGCAGCCATGCCGGGTTGCGGATCGGCATCGGCAAAATTCAGAAAGTACTTCTCACTGATTTGCGCACGATAAATGAACCGGCCCATGTTCTTGAATTTTTCATCGGCATATACATACTGAAAAGCATTATTGCTGGCTGTGTTGAGCATGGCAATATTGTCGTACAGCGAAGCGGCTGCGGCTCCCCAATAACTCGGTCCCTCATCGCAACCACCATCGGGTGGGTAGGGATTAAGAAACTCATCCAGCACTGTCAGCAACTTATAAACAGAGGCCGCCCGTTTGTCTTCGTCTTTCTCCAGCAGCAGCACCGCATTTAGCCAGTTCGAGCAAATCCACGGATTCCAGTTGTTAGGCGCACGTCCGGCGGCAGTTTTGGTCATCCAGCCGTGTGGTTTTGTCACCAGTGGCTGAAAAATACGGTAGTTGGTTTCGTAATAGATCCGCTTTCTTATTTGCGGAGAAACGGCATCCAGTTTGTCGCCCAGGTAAAAATCAACCCAAGCCAGGTAGGTAGCGGTTTCGGCCGCGAATAGATCGACAAATGGTTTAGACACGTCCATCAACCCAGCGTAGTCTTTTGATTTAGGCAGGTGAGCCGATGCGCCCCAGAAAGACTCCTCACAAATTGACCAGACACCGTCGATGATCTGATCGACAAATCGACCCTTATTTTCGTAGATCTCGGCCAGCAGCAGGGTGCCCAGTACTTCACGTTTTTCGAAACTAACGGCCTGATACTGGTCACGGTCGCCGGTGCGTTCGATGAGCAGTGATTTTGTGGCGGGTACGTATGGCCATTGGTAAGTGAGATAGGTTTCCGCTTTTCTCAGGTATGCTTTCATCATCGCCTGATCAGCTTTGGCCCAACCCGCCCGATCGTCACGCCGGGGAAACGGAGCCCACTTTGCCTGCGGAATCAACACCGTTTGTAAGGCCTCTTTTGAAAATTTACTACTTAACAGATTCTGTCCCTGCGCAAAAGCGGAGAAGCTTACCAATCCAACGAAAGCAAAAAAAATGGCTTTTTTCATACGAAAACGGAGTAAAGGTTCGGATTAGTAAATCACCATTCATCAGTAACGGCAGTAGGTGCTTACAGAAAGAAGCCTACTGCCGTCAGGTTAATTAATGTCAAACAAACGCTGTCTAACTAATTTTTACCAACCTGGATTCTGTTTCAGGGCTGGATTAAGGGCGATTTCGTTGATAGGTAACGGCCATAAATAATCCTTCTTAGGGTCGAACTTCCGGAAACTCGCATCCTGAACCAGGATATAGTTATCGGCGGTGAGTCGAACGGCGGCCACCGTACCAAATTCAGTTTTGAAGAAGAAATTCCCCAGTACCGGTTTAGGTAATTCAACTTCAGCCGTTTTCCAGCGGATCAGGTCCCAGTACCGGAATCCCTCCTGTGCCAGTTCCACCCGACGTTCCCGGCGGATTTCGTCCCGCATGGTCAGGTCATTCGCCGTCACGAATGCATTGGTCAGTTTCGCAACACCACCCCGCTGCCGCAGTCGGTTAACGGTCAGATCGAGATCAGCGTCGCTAATTGTGCCGTTCAGTTCAAAAAGCGCTTCGGCGTAGGTGACCAGTACTTCGGCATACCGGATGATGGGCCGGTCGATGGTTGACGCCTGCGTATTCCAGTCGTCGATATTCGCTGTCTTGCGGAACATGAAACCTGTTTTATTGAACACCAATGGTGCAATGTCAAAAACGGGCTTCGTGGTCATCATTGGATCACCGCGTTTCATGAACGTGTCGCTCATGCGGGTGTCGCGGTCGCGAAACACATCGACTGAGGCAACCGGCGCTTTGTACAAAGGGGATTTAGTGATGGGCAATCCATCCTTCATGAGGTAGGAATCGGCCAGACTTTTCGTTGGGTTCATGTTCCCGTTTTCGAGGGAACCCCGGTAGTACGAATGGGTTATAACGCGCTCCGTCAGGGATACACCAAACTGTTTCACCAGAATATTTTCGGGATTCTGGCGCCCCTCCCCCGGCATTTGAAACAGATCGAAATACTGCCCGGTATACAGGTTATGCTGCTTGCTGTCGATAACCGCTTTCGAGGCATCTACAGCCGCTTTCAGGTGCCTGGCTGGATCGCCATAGGCATGATATTTAGCCCGTGTTCCTTCAAACAAGGCAACTCTCGCTTTAAACGCCAGCGCCGTTGTGTTACTGATCCGGCCAAAATCGGCGGTTCCCAATACGGTATGAGTCGGCAGCTTTTGAGCAGCGAAATCAAGATCCTGATATATCTGATCGAAGATGGCCTCGCGGGGGCTAGCCGGAGCGGTTAGTTCCGGCGATGACTCATCGAGTGTTTTTAGAATCAGGGGCACTTCCCCGTAGCGTTGAACCAGCGCAAAATAACCCCAGGCTCTGAAGAAACGAGCCTCGGCAGCGTACCGGTCAATAACTGCCTGCGATGCATTGCCCGATGCACGGGGTGCTTTTTCAACGATGTTGTTGGCCGCCCGGATCAGGTTGTAATTAGTATTGTAGTTTCCATCGGTAGCCGGGGCCAGCCGTGAACCATCGCTGATGCTGTTAGAAGCCAGTCCGATGGCATCGTCTGACCAGACATCATCCGTCGACCAGTTCGGCAAAAACGTGTAAAGGTAGTTGGCGGCTGCTTTCAGGTCACCTTCCGAACGCCAGAATGTCTGGTCGCTGATGGAAGTTTCGGGCAGGCGTTCCACCTCACAGGCGGCTAAGCCTATGACCATACCCAATGCAATAATTATATAGTTAATACTTTTTTTCATGGCTACTTACTGATTCGTTCAACGTGAGTCGGTTCATTAAAAGGAGACGTTCAGCCCCACCGAAGCGGTGGCAAAGAATGGGTAATCATTCTCGACACCATCACGCATTTCAGGATCGTAATACCCCTGGAATGCTTTCAGTCCGGACACGGTAAACAAGTCCTGTCCGGAGAAGAAAAAACGAGCCTGTGTGATCCGAATTTTCTCCGTTAACGTGTTCGGCAGGGTGTAACCGAATTGCAGATTCTTCATCCGAACGTAACTGGCGTTCAGCACCCATTTGTCGGATGACAAATAGTTGTGTGTTGCCCCAACATAAGGCCGTGGGTAGAGCGCATTGGGGTTTTCGGGTGTCCAGTAATCGTTATGAATGGCCAGCGCCTGTTTCCAGGTAACGAGCAAGGGGGCAATCGACTCCGTATTAGGCCGATAACTGCGTTTGCCCACACCCTGCATAAAGATGGTGAGGTCGAACCCTTTCCACTGAGCCCCTAACGTGAAACCGAACTGAAGTCGTGGCTGCGTTGTGCCTAAAAGCACCAGATCACCATGATCGGCAATTGAGCCTTTTCCAACGTTGATTCTACTGTCGCCATTTAAATCAACGTACTTAATATCTCCGGCACCGGTCCGGTTGTCCTGAAACGCCCAGCCTTTTACTTCATCTGCCGACTGGAAGTAGCCTGCAGTCTGATAACCCCAGATCGTATTGATCGGATAGCCTTCGATCAGATTGTTCGTACCGGCACCCACGACCGTTCGTCCAACGTAACTCATCAGCTTGTTGAAGTTATCCGACAGGTTGGTGGCTATCGAGTATGTGAAATCTTTACCGATCCGGTCACGGTATTTGATTTCCGTTTCCCAACCCCACGACTTCAACTCACCATTGTTCTGTCTTGGCGTACCAATACCGATGGTTCCGGGCAGTTGTAGCGGAGTGAGCATATTCCGGTTAAACTTCACGTAGTAATCAGCGGTAAACTGGAGCCGGTTCTGTAACAAGCCCAGGTCAAGCCCAACATCACTGGTTTCGATGGTTTCCCACGATAAAGCAGCCGACGGAATTGACCCCTGAAAGATGTACGAAGTCCGGGCATCGCCCAGTACCAGTGCCGAGCCACGACTCAGCTGGCTCAGGTAATCGTAGTTGCCGATGTTGTCCCCTAAAGCCCCACCCAAGCGACCCCAAGAGGCCCGTAATTTGAATTCCGTGAATAAAGGCAAGGCTTTAGCGAACCAGTTTTCTCGCTGGAGGTTCCAGCCAGCCGATGCCGATGGAAATATCTTGGTGCGTAAACCCGATGCCAGTTTCGAACTTTCATCCTGACGCAGCGTAGCCTCAATCAGGTATTTGCCATCATAATTGTAGTTGAACCGCCCAAACACCGACTGGAATGCCCGAGCGCGTACGTATTCACTGTTACTTTTAGTACGGTCATCGCCCAGATTGAGTGTTGGCAAATCGTTGCTGACCAGGTTCGACGAAGCCGTCGCAACCCCTTCTTCGCGATAATCCTCCCACTGGTAACCGCCCAGTATCGAGAAATTATGCTTTTCCCCTAGCTTATATTCGTAGGTCGCCAGAAACTGGAGGTTTGTATTTCGAACCAGTTCATTTGTTACCTGATAGGAGTTGGGGTTATTGGCATAACTCAAAATCCGGGACTTGCCCCAGAGCGGTACAGTACGGAAAAATTGCTGACGGTTTGATGGGCGATACTGAACCCCGGCTACACTGCGCAACGTAAGCCCTTTTACAAAATTGGCCGCCTGGAGGGTTACGACGCCATCGAACTGGCGTTTATTCTGGTTGTTATATCCACCCGATTCGAGTAAACCGTAGGCCGTAGCCGCCGAACCGGCCCCGTTGTATCGTCCTTCGGGCGTAAAGAAGGGCGTTCGGGTTCGAAGTCGGTATACCTGATACAGTAACCCACTTCCGTTAGCATCGGTAGACGATTGTCTGACCTGTTCCAGCGAATAAGACAAACGGGTGTCGAGTGAGATGTGTTTGGTAAGCTGAGCCCCCAGGTTAAGCCGGACGTTATACCGCTTCATATTATCCGGACCCACTTTAAACACGCCCTGTTTCTCGTAATAACCGGCCGATAGCAGGAAATTCACCTTATCACTACCACCACGTGCCGTAAAGTTGTGGGTTTTCATGGCGGTATACTTCCGCAGCAACTGATCTGTTAATGACTGCTGGTTATAGTACAGATATGTTCCCGTATCGGCCGGATTAACTACGTAAGGAACGTTGTTGCGTATACGCTGCAAATCTTCCTCGGTGTACTCCGGTGCACTCCCCGAATTGGCACGGGCCAGGTTAGAGAATTGAGCTTCCTCCAGCAAACTCATACGACCTGGCACATTGATTGACCAGTCAGTACCATATTGTGCCAGATAATCGAAGGTCACTCTGCCCGACTTACCTTTCTTAGTCGTAACCAGCACGACACCGCCCGCTGCCTGAGCCCCATAAATAGCGGCTGCAGCAGCATCTTTGAGCACGCTGATACTCTCAATGTCGTTGGGATTCAGCGTGGTCATGGTAGAAATGGGAACACTAACCCCATCCAGAATAACCAGTGGGTCGACGTTACCATTAGCCGATGTGACACCCCGAATCTGAAGCCGGATGGATTCATTACCTGGTTGCCCGCTCTGACGAGTAATGGTAAGTCCGGGCGTCACCCCCTGTAAGGCATTGGCCAGGTTGGTCGTTGGGCGGTATTGAAGTGATTTAGAATCTACTGTCGACACCGCCCCGGTTAAATTTACCTTCTTCTGCGTACCATAACCAACCACGACAACTTCTTCCAGCGCTTTATCATCATTCTGCATCTGAACGTTGATGACCGACCGGTTATTAACATCGACCTCCTGGTGGGTATAACCTACGAAACTGATAATCAAAACCGACTTACCGCTCGGGACACTAATCTTAAACTGTCCGGTTGCATCTGTGGTCGTACCACGCGTTGTGCCTTTAATGACGACACTAACGCCGGGCAGTGCTTCGCCCTTTTCGTCGGTAATTTTTCCGGATACCGGTTGATCCGCTGTCCCAGCGGACACGGATAAACGAACAACCATTTGTAGAACGAAGAGCCAGATAAGCGACGCCCTTCGGAAAAGATAAATTTGTTGCATAATTATTTGAGCATGAAAGTTGAAAAGATGACTAAAATGAACGTTGTTAAAAACACTGTCTTACTTCCGAACTAGTGGTGCACTAACGTTAGTGCAGTTCCTTGATCATTTGCGTGACTTAAAAATATAGTATTCATGACTACTGAATTTTTAATCGCGTACCGCTATCGTTCAGGATTGTTGAAGACATACTTGTTCAATAACAAAGCCAATTTGAGCCTATTTCTCCATATAGTTCAAATTAAACCGACTATACTCATAACATATAGTCCTTTTTTTCGTGCAACCGTTCCCACAAGCGTTTGCGGTTACGGTTGCACGAAATCATTTTCTTAACTAGAGTTAATAAGTTTAATGGATTAAAAGAAAATGGGTATAGTCGTCTTGACTATACCCATGCTGAAGCCTTTTCTGAACTATCTTCTACCTAGCGTGGCCACTGGGTTAGTGGTTTCGCAGGTTGCTTTTTCTGACCGGTCGACGAACCCGGTGTGAGCGTAACCTGGACAACTGATTTGGTATTGGCGGGGAGTTTAACCTCAAACCCAAGGAGTGTCGTTCCCGGGTTTGGCGCATCAAAATCGTGACTGGGAGTTGTGGGCCAGGTTTTAAAGTCAATCTGAGCGGGCTCCATAACCTGAATTGTGAGCACCTTGCCCTCTTTCGTCAGTTCAGCCCGATTCGCACCGGTTAGTTTTACCGTGGCCGACGTGAGGAGTGTCCAGCGTACCGTGGCCTCCGCAGGCGCTGTTTCAATTTCATCCTGAACCACTACATAGGCTTTATCCACAATGGCGATACCCCGATTCGCTTTGGCTACCGATTGTTTATACAAACTGGATAAGTCAACCTGTGCACTCAAGAAGTTAGGGGACGATGAGTGGGCGGTGAGCGGTGCTTTGCCGTCGACGGCCTGAAGCTCATCATTGATGCTCAAGGTGTTATGAGCGAAGTTGTTATAACGCAGAATCTGCCAGCGTTGTGAATTCTGCCGCATATTCCACAAATCAACCCCTTTAGACTCCAGCGATTCGTATTCCTGCATACCAAAATCAGATGCCCAACGAATGCCATCGGCCTCCATCACGAAAGAACCTACATCCATGTGTGCATGGCTCGTTGCGGGGCTGCCGCCTTTCATGCCCACAAAAATGGCTGCCGGATCGGACCAGGACGTACGCATGAGCGCAACCGGCGTTTTACCTGCCCCTACCCACATGGTTTCTTTAGGTGCGCTCATCCGGCCTATTTTCACACCATTGCTCCACAGCAATGCGGCAGGCAGAAGCCGATCCCGAAGGTGCTTTTTGGGGTCACTGTTCATCAATCGGCTACCTTCGACCCACAGCAGCGGGGGATTATTCTGTTTTTTGGCAAACCAGAACATAGCGGGCTGTAATTCGCCACTCAGGCCTGAGTCGGAATAATTATAGGCATTACCCGATGGGCCGGTCATGTTTTCCAGGTAACCCGCCGTTTTCAGGAATCCGGGTTGGGCAGACAGTCCGAAGTCGTTTCCGAAGAGCTTGTCGAGAGCACTAATGAGCATCACGTTGAAGCTTGTTCCATACCCCCAGTAGCTGTATCCTTCAGGGTATGCTCCATCGGGTTTATAATCGCCCATGGGTAACACAACCGACGAAACAGCCCGGCTAATCAACGCCTTCGACTCTTCCGGCTGATCTTCATATACGGCTATGGCTCCATATGTAATACCGGCATTGCACACCTGGTTCCAGTTATTACTACTTTTGAGCCAGCTGTTGTACTTTGAATCCATTGAAGGTTCAATGCCTTTCTTTAGAATTGCCTCTTTAATTGCCGCCCGGGATTGACCAGACAAGTCGTTGTACAGCCAGTCATAGCCAATTGAAACGGCCATTGTCATTTCGGCCACGTCCAGAAAATGCGACGGATTCCAGTCGGAGAAGGCCGCAATCGTCAATAACTCGGTTTCAGCACGCTGCAGGTACTTTTGCTGGTGCGTCATTCGCCAGGCGTACGACAGGTAAAAAATCCGGCGCAGTGCCTCCCTCGACTTATCGAGCAACCGTCGTCCAATCTGAATTCGCTTTAACGGCTCAACACCAACCAGCTGATCACATTCCGCCAAAATTGCCTGATGGAGCTTTTCCCAGGTTTTGTCAGCACTGATGGTGCGCTTTAACGCATCCTCTTCACCGTTGAGCAAAAGCAGTCTCGGGTGGCCGGGAATGGGCTCGTTGATACGTACTGGGTTCGGTTGCGCCCTGGCCGTTACCATTACAAACAGCACCAGCACCAGCACATTCCAGAATGGGTTGATCAGAGTCATGTTGACAGGATTCTATAAGTGGACGGCCCGAGGTTGTTTATTTGGCAGCACTCATCAGTACTTTCTGCATTTGCTCAGCTACAAGCTTGTTTCCGGCTTCATTCAGATGCACCCGGTCAGTTGTTAGGATTCCTTTCTCTTTGTTTTCAGGGTTGTTTTTGAGATTATAGTCGAGGAATGCTTTCCGTAAATCGACCAGAGGCAGGTTTTGACGTTTGGCCAGATCGCGGATTAACTGACTATACTGATTCAGGTCACCATCCTGTTGGTTACTGAAGTCGGTTTTTTCACCAATGGCGGCCGGCGTACATAAGATAACGCGTGCGTTGGCTGCCTTTAGCTTTTTCACGACCGCTTCATAGAACTTCACAAACTTATCGGGGTCTGTACCGGTACCATAGGAAGCTTTGTGCCAAACATCATTGACACCCACCCAAACGACCACCACATCAGGTTGTTTCGCGAGGACATCGTCATCCATTCGCAAAAAGAGGTCGTAGATTTTATTGCCACCAATACCCGCGCCAATAAGTTCGAACTGTTCAGCAGGTACCATTTTCCGGAGCAGGTCAATGTAGCCGCCTGGATTTACGCCCGCCTGAGTAATGGAGTCGCCAAAGAAAACAACACGAGTGGGCTTAGCCACATTCATGGCCAGCAGGCCCATGGTAAATAAGAAAAGCAGAGATTTAATGGTAGTCTTCATACATACTAAAGTAGTCAGGCATTCACCATTACTCATAAACACATAGCTTGTCTAGTTAATTAACTTTTATGTACCATTTAATATATTTTGTCAGTTGGACAATAGATACAACAAACTAATAAGTAAGACCTAAAGCTAAAAGAACAATAATAGCTTAACTTTACACATGTTTAATTATATGAATTTTAATCTAATTTTAACAATTAGTTCATTACTATTGTAGAACAATAAACATATTCACACACAGCTTAAGCCATTTTGCCATTGTAAGGTAATGCATCATAAATTATATCTCATCCTGGCTCATCACAGGCCTTCTCAACTACAAATTCTAATTAATAAATTAAATGATCCAAATTCAATATTTATAATCCATGTAGATAAAGACACGAATATTACCGATTTCAAAGCAATCATTCAACAAGAGAATGTTCATTTTATTGTTGAACGAGTTTCGTGTATTTGGGGCAATATTTCAATTGTAGAGGCTACATTGATCATGATGGATTATGCCTTGAAATTGAATAAAAATGGCCATTTAATTCTTTTGTCCGGCGCATGTATGCCACTTGCATCAAACAATGAAATTACCAAATACTTATCTGACAATCAGAACGTAAACTTTATTGATATCTTTGAAGTCGAGAATTTCCTGGGCCTGGAAGAAACGAAAAGAAGATTTATAGCTTATACCATTCACTTTAGACCGAGATTAGCCGTTAGTATAAACCCTATTTCGTCATTTAGGGCATACGTATGTGAACTGAAGCGAATACTGAAATTTATTATATTCTGTCTAATAGAAAAAAATTACGATGAACTGAAATTTCTGAAAGAGTTCAGGCATTCCAGAACGTCATTTTTCTCAAAAAACTTTGCGGGTAGCCAGTGGTGGGCTCTTACCCGGTCCACCGCCGAAGCAATTCTGGAACATACCCGAAATAATCCGGCGAATTTAAATATGTACAAATTCATGCATTCGCCCGATGAAGTTTTCTTTCATACGCTGCTAATGAACTTGCCCGATGTTTTAAAAAACAATCCAATAAAGCATTCTATTACTTACGCCTACTGGTCGAAAAAAAATACGCCCTCCCCTACAACATTTTCCAGAGATGACCTTTCTAAACTGATTCAGAAAAGATCAGAAAATTACTTTTTTGCCCGGAAGTTTGACATTGATGTGGATGATTTTTTCGTTTCAGAATTACCGTTTACTACCCAAGAAAAGAAGCTAAGCATTTGATAATAAGAAACTTGGATAGATAGCAAAAATAAAATCTATTTTAACCTTATTACAAACTAGTGACCTATTGGACGCGAGTTAGATGCTTTCGAAGGAGGCACGACTGTTTGGATAGCCATTTTTGCGTAAAGTTTACCCACTCGTAATAAAACGCCAACATCAGTGTGTAAATCCAGAATACCTATAATGTAGTTTTCTACCTGTTTATAATTATGGGTACGATCCCATAACGCACTTGCCTTGCCCAACTCGTAACGAGCCCAGATACGTGTTGATTCGCGCGAAACTTTCTTTCTCACCGGGGCTGGTAAATGCTCACTTATTGCTTTAGAAAGAAATTTTAAATCACGAACCGTTTGCCCGGTGAGTGTTTTAGCACTTGAAATTGAATCATTATGAACGCGGTATTCGGCTAAGACCTCCGGTGTATAGGCAACCGGGTAATGCTTGGCAATACGCACCCACATTTCCCAGTCTTCACCGTATGTAACTCCATAGAACGAACCCAGCTTTTCGTACACCGAACGCTTCACAACTTTACAGGCGTATTGAAGACGTTGTTGTTTGGCAATCCTAAACAGCCAGTCCGGAAGAATACCGTCGTAATCCATCAAAGGGGGGTCTTCCGATAGGGCATTTCCCTTGTCGTCGATGTGTATGAACCGGCTGAAGGCAGCTCCAATTTCGGGAAAATCTGAAAAGAGTTTATCCATTTTTTGATAAAAACCCAGCCGGGTTCGATCATCTCCGTGTAACAGATGCACCAGCTGCCCTTTAGCGCGGTTGATACAGGTTTCGAAGTTACGCAGACTCCCTACATTTTGTGGCTGCCGGTAGTAGAGGACTCGTCCTTTTCCAATGCTGTTCACCAGCGCTTCAACATCGGCATCGGTGCTGGCATCGTCAACTACTTCGATCTGCATCTGATCAGCACCGGGGTCCTGCGCCAATACAGATACCAGCGTTTCGCGTAGGTACTCGGAACAATTATAGACAGGTATCATGACCGACCAAAGTGGCCGGTTTATTTCTTCTGGTAATGGAAGTATTACGGGTGGATGTTGCGGAATGCGATCCATGTCAAAACTAGTTTAGTCACTTCATTATTCCTGACCAGCGTGGCGAATAATGATCGTAACATTAAGTAAGTATGTAGTTACGGTTTATTTTTTAACTCTCCCCACTAGTGTGAGTACCAGGAAACGAGCTTCTTTTCAATCGTTTGTCTATCCCAATCGCATACCTGGTAGCGATTCATTCTCAACGGGTTGGATTGGTTTGTAATAACCCCTTCTTCGGTTGTAACGGCGGTCGACAGGCCAGTCGCACTGACTAGTGAAACACTCATTTCGTTGTAGTTGCCGTACGGATAAGCAAACAACTCAATGGACTTGCCCATCAGCTCGCTGAGGTATTGATTCCCACCCTTAATCTCGACGGACTGCTCATCGGCTGGCCGCTCACCCAGTGCCGGATGATTCATGGTATGCGACCCAATCGTGAATAAGGGATTTGATACTAACTGATGCAGGTGATCTGGTGTCATACAGCGTAGTTGAGCAGGACTGGTTTGCGGCAATCCTGCCCATTCTCTCAATCGGGCCATCTGTACCTGTTGCTCCTGAGCTGACATGGTTTTTAACCGCTGCCAGATCTGCTCGTATATACGGCACCGTTCAGTGGGTGTATGTACACAGGCAGCCCATTCTTTTTGTTTCTCCCGGAGAATTGGTGTCAGTATTGCCTCGTTGCTTAGATCAGCCCTAATGAGTTCATCGCCAATCTTGACCTGCAAAAGCTCAGGCAGCTTTGGCGCATCAACAAGAATGGTCTGTAACTCATCCCACCAGAACGGAGCCTGGCTTTCACAATGCTGGGTAGCAATAAAAAAAGTAGCTGGCACCTTATACTTTTCCAGCAAGGGTTTGGCATGTATAAAATTGTCAATGTACCCATCATCAAAAGTCAAGACAACGCTTCGATCCTCAACCGACCGTCTGGCTACATCCTGTCTTAATTTTGCCAGTGAGATAGGCCGCCAGTGCTGACTAATGACCGCTAGTTGCTGCTCAAAAACGTCAGGGCTAACCGCCAGTTGCCAAGGGTCGCATGACAAAGTGTCGACCCGATGATACATCAGGATGAGCGCTTTGCTTTCCGGCTTTCGATTAATGAGTTTATTCCAGAACGTCCTTATCAAGAGATAGTCGGTTTAACGGCCTTGACTGTGATGATTACCGGATAATTGGGATCTTTTGCCTCCAATTGTGCTTTACTTATTTCGGATACGCCCACACCATAGAGGAAGCTCGTGGCTACGAACACATTTCCGTATTGCTCAATCTCCACGTTTGCAGGCGGAAAAACTTCGCCCAGCATCCGGCGCATGGATGTGGCCGTAAACGACCAGAACCAGATACTCTGCCACTCATCACTGGCGACTTGCGAAATTCCGGGCGATGTGAGTAACAATATTCCACCCGGTTTCAGAATGCGTTCGCAGGTTCTCAGCGCGGCTTTTGCTTCATAAATCAAATGCAGCGTTTGCGTCAGTACAATACAATCGAAACTATTGTCGGGTATATGCGAAGCATCGCTTAAGTCGCCAATAATAGTTGCTATCGGATTATTACTATGGATGTGCAGGACGTCACTTTTGGTAACCTGCTGGCCGCCGAACCGGAGGGTGTATTCATTGTCACCGATTTCAAGCACCCTGCCTTTTATGCTACCTGCCTGCTCCTGTAAAAATTTTTCGATGTAATAACGGTCAACGGGACCTCCCCGATCATAGCCAAATTCAGTGCTGAAAGGGGTTGTCCGGTTAAGATCGCCAAACCGAATCTGCCCAACTCGTGGGGCATATGTTGTATATAGTCCTAATTGCTTTAACCAGCGCAAAGCAAAAGCGGGGGCTTTTTTCTTGATAAACGTTTTGATAAGCTTGCCGTTTTATGATGGTTAAAAAGAAATTTTATTCACTATACGATGCGCCAGCTAGGAAGACTGGGTAGAGCGGGCATTCTGTGCCTGGTAATAATCGGTCCAGATTTGCTGTCCACGTAAGTAAGCCTGCTGCTCCGGTTCATCTTTCAGCATGGGCTTTTGCCGCTGCAGTACACTCAGCACAGCCGTAAGCATCGTTGTATTATTTGACGACATACTTTTGGGAAGTATGCGGTAAGCCGCCACTTTATGGGTATGGTGAAGCACCGGGTAGTTACGGGCTATTCGTAAATACATGTCGTAGTCCTCACAGGCTCTCAGAGATGTATCAAATTTGTATTCATCCAGAACGGTACGCCGATACATGACGGTTGCATGCATCCCAATGTAATTGCTTTCCAGTAACAAAAGGTAATGATCTCCTCCCACAAATCGGGATTCAGACGAAATCAATTGCTTGTCTATCGTTACTTTATCATGACCGCCCGACACAAAGGCAGCCTCGGGATTCGTATGCAGCAACGTAAGACCGATGTCAACGCAGTTAGGGTATAACCAGTCATCGGCATCCAGAAAAATCAGATAATCGCCCCGGCTTTGTAAAATACCGGTATTGCGAGCCGCAGACAGACCCTGATTTTCCTGATAGATATACCGTACCTTACTGTACCGACCTGCCACTTCGCGGGTGTTATCCGATGAGCCATCATCTACGACGATTATTTCAATGGGGTTGTCCATTTTCGCCAGTTGGCTTACCGGACTCCACATTTGCTGATAAACACTATCAATGGCATCTGGAAGAAAATTTCCGTGATTATAGCACGTGATGACAACGGTAACTAACGGCCGAGGCTCTTTTACCTTATTATATAAACGCTGTCCTGCCCGCTGGATACGAACTCTATAATATTGGAAGTCCATACGTTTACACCTGTGGTTGAGAAGGCCTATTTCGATTTCTTAGGTAAAAAAGCACACCGGACAAAGCCCCTCTTATTTCCATGCCAATGGTTTGGTGCCGGAAGGCATAAGCAGGAAACCCATCTTTAATGTAGTGTAGATAGTAAAGTGGTAAACTTTTAAACACATGTCGGCGATAGCCCGCCTGTGGGTGGTAGCTCTGCTGAATCAAGGCGGCTGCGGTATGCCCGCGCATATAGCTGAACAGCTGTTTTTTCAGGGCAGGCAGTTGTTGCCTATGCTTGTGAAAGACAACCGCTCTTGGGTTATAGTGTACCGCGTAGTTATTTGTCAATACGCGAAACCACATTTCCGAGTCGCCGTTACAGCCAGCAGCACCCACATCGAGCCGTTCATCGAAGTACCCTATTTTCTCGAATAAGTCGCGCCGGAATGCCATGTTTGCCCCGGCACCTATTTCCCAGACCGGCGGTCCGCCAAACAGAGTCCGATTAAAATACGCAGCATCGTACTGCTTATCAATATAGCCCCGATTGAAACTCCAGTGTTTTTCAAAAATGAGTTGCGCTTCGGTATCAAGTTCGGCCGCAATTACCAGCCCCGTCATGGCGGCAATGTTAGTATCCTGGAAGGTTTTCCAGATATGATAAGCCCAGTGCGCATGTACCTGTACGTCATCATCTACATAAGCCATTACGGGCAGAGTGGCCATCCGGATGCCTGAGTTCCGGGCAATGTCGAGCCCTGGCCGGGGTTCATGACAATAGATCACATCCGGGAACTGTGCGACGACCTGTGCGGTGCTGTTATCGGTGGGTGCATTATCGACAACGACAATTTCAGCAGGTTTACACGGTAGATCTTTTAACGCCTGAAGGGCGATTTTTAAATCGGGAGCCCGGTTTCGCGTGCAAATGACCACCGAAATGGGCACTTCGTTCGGCAGCGTTTCAACATCAAACGTACTTAACGTGGTCGACAGTACGTCCTGCAAATCCGCTGGCCGGGTAGTTGTAGATAACGCTGTCAGGTCGGGCAGCTTTACCGACGTCCCATAAACCTGCAGGGTGGGTTGGATAGCCCGCCAGCATTTTTCCGCTAACTCAGCTGGTGTGATGACTTCCCCTGGTTCAACGAATAAATGCCCGATGGGTATTTGCCGCCACCAGAATACCAGATACCAGCCCGTTTCATTTGTTGAAACAGCGGGTAGCGTAGTGGATTCGGCAAGTTGAATATGTTTTATCTGATACTCAAATGATGGCTTCATAAAGAAAGGCTAAGGGGCTGATTCTCGGGCTTATGCACCAGCGTCAACGGAAATTTGGGTCGAACACTCCCCCACCATTTACCGGTGAAGTTCATTCCTTCGCCCCGAAAATCTTCCACTTCGAACGACAGGCAGTTTGTGTAATCGAAGTAATCTTCCCACGAGTTCCGGTAGGCAATCAGCGAAATGGAGTAAGATCCATCATTCAAGAAGTTGCCGGGAATTTCGCAGGTTGCCTCCACTAATCCCCGCTTGCAATCGGTAAAGGGAGTCATTATATCAAAAACGCATTCGCCCGTTTGATCCATCAACTGGAATCCAACTAACAAACGTAGTTGGTCCTGACAAACCCAAAACTTAAACTGTAATGTTAACGGTGTGCGTACATCTACCAAAGAATCTTCCGTTTCCTTTTGAGGAATCAGCTCAATTGACTTCAACCGGATCCAGTGATTTCCGGGAGCCTCCTGGGGCGTTTCCCAGGCTTGACTCAGTTGATTGATCTGCGACTGGTTACTGTATTGATTTAAAATTGTTTGTATAGGCCCACTCGCTACCATCTGGCCTTTTTTCAACCAGAGGATATGCTTGCATAATTGACTGACGGCCTGCATATTGTGACTAACAAAAAGAATAGTGCGCCCTTCAGTACGGGTAAACTCCTGCATTTTGCTCAGGCATTTTTTCTGAAATTCAGCGTCCCCTACCGCCAGCACTTCATCCACAATCAGAATGTCGGAATCCAGGTGTGCGGCAACGGCAAATGCCAGACGAACATACATACCCGATGAATAACGCTTGACAGGGGTATCCACAAATTGACCGATGCCTGAGAACTCGACGATTTCATCAAAGCGTCGCCGAATTTCATGACGCTTCATTCCCAGCACATAGCCGCTGAGGTAGATGTTCTCACGTCCCGACAGGTCCTGGTGAAATCCTGTGCCCACTTCCAGCATACTGCTTAATCGGCCTCTTCCGCGAACGGTGCCATGAGTAGGCCGAATGATCCGTGAAATAACTTTGAGCAAGGTAGACTTTCCGGAGCCATTCCCGCCCACAATACCCCATACGTCTCCTTCTGCCACGTCTAGATTTACCTGACGCAGTGCCCAGATATGCGACGCTTGTGCTTCATTTTCAACTGTCGAGTTGAGATCGAATGGATCGTCCTTTTTGCGAACGGATGTCGACCACCAACGGTGCAGGTCTCTCTTGAATGAACCTGTACCAATTGTTCCTAACTGATACAGTTTTGATATGTTATCAACTTGAATTGCGAGCTTGGCCATGAATGCGTTTTTAAAGAATATCCATTAAGGCATCCTTTTGCTTGTTAAAGAGAAATAACCCAACTAACAGACATCCAGCGGTACAAACCAGACTATACACTAACTGGGCACTCGTAAAACTCCCCTCTCCCAGCAAGCCATATCGAAATAGCTCGAACATAGGTGTCATTGGGTTTATTGCCAGAATCCAACGGACTTTAACCGGTATGATATTCATTGGGTAGATAACCGGCGTCACGTACATCAATATACGCATCAGAATAGGCACAACGTTCATCAAATCACGGTATTTAGCCGTTATAACCGAGAAAATCAGCCCTCCGGCAAGGCCTAATATGGCGACTACGATTAGTATTCCCGGAAGAGCAAGTGCCCATGCATTCATGTGTATGGTTACATCTGTCCGAAAGGAGTAAAAAATTAAGAATGCAGCCAGCAAGGCCAGTTGAACGAGAAGCCGCAGGAGTTGAGCACTGACAAATGCAAAAGGCATAACCAGCCGGGGAAAATACACTTTACTAAACAAGTCAGCATTCGTTGTAAAGGTTGTTGAGGTTCCGGTAAACACATCATTAAAGAGTCCCCACAGTATGGTTCCTGTCAAATAAAATAAAACAGGTGGAACGGTTCCCGTTGAGATACCTACCAGTTTACTAAAAACCAGAACGTACGTAAACACCGTAAGCAGAGGCTGCAACAAAGTCCAGAGAGGCCCAAGCAGCGTTTGCTGATAGCTAAGAAGAAAATCGCGTCTTACCAGTCGGGCTAATAGATTTCGATAAGACCAAACCTCGCGTAGGTCCAGTTGCCACCAGCTAGTGTTGCTCGTTAATTGCCAATCCCAATCGGATTGCTTCTCTTTTGTATCCATAATGTCTGTACCGTTATTAACTTATATGTATGGCTCATACTGCTTTATCTATATAAATTATAGTAACTATATCTACTACTCCGTCGTTTTGGTATCCGGAAGATAAACTGAACCAGCTGGAATGTTTATACTCTTTGATTTTTGTATCGTACAATTATACCAAATTATTTTTAAAAAAACTTTAGTGAAGATTCGATAAAATGATGGGCCCGAATCCAGTCTGAATGCTTCCCGAATTGTACTTAGAATATAGTCCGCATTACCGGATATTTTCCAGGCGTTGAAAGCACCGTACATACCGAACCGAACATAAACGACTTTACTGTGTCGTAAAACGGCTTTCTTATATTCAGCAGGCAGATAATTCTGAATAACGTGTATAACAGAACGTAAATCTCTAAGGGCATGACCCGTTGCCATCTTTTGGTCGCTGATCGATTCAGGACGTCCACGGTATTCGGCGAGTACTTCGGGCGTATAGGCAGTCGAATAGTACCGGGCGATACGCACCCACATCTCCCAGTCTTCGCCATAAGTAACGCCGTAGAAAGACCCTACATGTTCGTAAACGGAGCGTTTCACAACCATCGATACGTATTGAAGCCGGTCTTGCTGTGCGATGCGGATCAGCCAATTGTCTAATAGACCATCGTCCGGCCGTTCCGGTTCGCTGCATTGCCGGTCGTTACCCCATACATCGATATAAGCGTATCGGCAGGCAGCCGCTCCTATGGTTGGGTACGCCGTAAACAACTCACTCATTTTAGCGTAGAAGCCGGGCCTCACGCGGTCATCGCCATGGAGTAGGTGTATCAAATGGCCTTTTGAGCGGTTGATACAAGTTTCGAAATTACGCAGGCTACCTACGTTTTGTGACTGCCGATAATAGGATACCCTTCCTTTACCAATGGTCGCTACGAGGGCTTCAACATCGGCATCGGTACTGGCATCATCAATCACTTCGATCTGCATCTGGTCAGCACCAGGATCTTGCGCCAATACGGATAACAGCGTTTCTTTCAGGAAGGTAGCGCAGTTATAAGCCGGGATCATAACCGACCAAAGTGGCCGGTCGATAGGTTCCTTTATAGGGTGGATAGTTGGGGGCACCAGTGGAATTCTGTCCATTAATACTATTTGTTACTAATCATTTACCTTAACTTAACTCATAGTTATTTTTGGAGTGATATGGTGAATAACTACTAGTAAATTACTACATCTATACCATAGTATTACTATTCATAACTACCATATTACTCATTATCTGTTGGACAAAAAAATAATGGTTCATATTTATACCATAAAATTATCGTACGAGCATAATTCTTCGCGTTTATTAAAATTTTTTTATTTATTTAAAGTATAATACAATCCGATTTTAAGTTTATTATTAAATTAATAATCTTAGAATTCAAGTTTACAAAAAACGATCATTTTATTCTACTAAGATAATTTATTTATTAAACAGCTCTTTTTCTCAGAAGAGCACAATAGTATTAAAGAGAATTATTAAAGTAGCAATATAGATTGACTTTCGCTTACACTTGTTAGTTAGTAAGGGAGAATCTCTGTAATGACTTACCGAACAAACACTAGTTCCAATATAACGTACTAGCAATCAAATCTTTACAAGTCTTTATTTGACCAATTCCTAGCGAAGTAGCTAGTATTTTCAGACTAATGCTGCCATCTAATAAATAATTATCAAAGCATATTTATTTACAATTAATTAATTTAGGGTACATAGCCAACTGAAAAAATTAGTGAATTTTTACCAAAAAAAGGCAGCTTATTATCTTTAAAATTAAAGGCAAATGGATAGAGATGACGTCTGAATCCATCAAACAATTCAGGCCCATTCGTCGCGGCAATCAAGGTGAATCTTTTATGTCCATATGCCAACAACTAGACAGGTTGCTTCTACTTTGCCTGGGTCTTACAGGCTATAGGCTTGGTTCTAGTTAGCACAGTTTTATCGACAACAGATGCGTTTCTTTCTGGATCGATTTTAACTATAATTTAATCTTTCACTTGATTTAAAAGGGTTAGCAGGCATCTACCTGCTAACCCTTTTAAATGTTATACAATATTTTGTTACCACTCAATAAAGAAAACAGGCTATCTGCTACTCTTACCAATAAACTGGTGTGGTACTTAAAATCAACAACTGATTGGATTAAGTGTCAAAATTATTTAGACGAGTATAAATAAACACCATTACTTCTTTTATATACTAAAGGCTGATTCATCAAGCTCTTTACCAGGTTCAAGCAATTAAAAATGAGCTATTGGTACTGCTGTTTATTGATGAAAAACAACCCAACTTTTACAAAACAGAATTTAACGCTTAATCTAAATATAGCCACCAATGAGCAAATTCGTGATTACTACCAGAACAAATGGAGAATTTCAGTTTTGTCTGAAAGCGGGCAATGGACAAATCATATTGACCAGCGAGGGTTATTCATCCAAATCAGGTTGTCTGAATGGGATTGAATCAGTTAAATCCAATTCGCAGGATGATGCAAAATACGATCGAAAAATCTCGTCGAACGGTAAGCCTTATTTCAATCTGAAAGCCAGCAATGGACAAATTATTGGCTCAAGCGAATTATACGAAAGTGAAGCGTCAAGAGAAAACGGCATTACATCTGTCAAGAATAACGCCCTTGATGCCGACATCGACGACCAGACAGCTTAGGCTGCTTAGTTTTTAAGAGCACCGTTTTTGACCGGGCTAATGAACATGCTCAGCTTTTAATCGAGCCGGGGCATGTTCGGTAGTCTGTAATAAATAGAATTGCACAATAAACCTACGTATACGCATGGTTACTAAATCCTTACTATGTATCCTCCTCCTGACATGCGGCACGCTCACAGTTGGGCAAACCCGCAAACAATCAACCAATGGGGGTGATAAAGATGCTCACGGTTGCATCAGGTCGGCGGGCTACACTTTTTCAGTCCTCAAAAACGATTGTATTCGGGTTTTTGAGCAGACCATTCAGTTGAAAGAAGTCAGCCCGACCGGCTCGTTCACCTCCAATGCAACCGTAATTTTCAGCAAAGACACGAAACAAGCTGAGGTTTTTATACCCGGTTCAGCAACAGGCGTTTTATTGGCCAGAAGCAGTAAAGAAGGTAAGTTTTTTTGGAAAAAGGGCAATTTGACTCTCCTCCGCTTGAAAGGGTACGTGTTAAAGCGCGGTAATCAGGTGATCTTTAGTGGCGGGTAGTGAAAACACATTTCACCTCCTTTTAAGGAAAAACCGGCTTTAACAAAGGTTTAGCTCATTCTGTCATATACCGTTTCGAGTGCCATTTCGTCTCCTACGTTCCCTGGAAAAACAACGTAACGGATGCCTGGAAATTTACTCTTTGCATCCATCTGCCAGACAGGAACGCCCGGAATGACAGCGCCCAGAACAAACGCTTTTTCGGCAGAAAGACCATCTGTTGCCAGATCACTGGCCGTAATGCCTCCTTTGGCAATGATAAATTTGGGCCTCACCGTTAGTTCTTTCATCAGGCTGACGAGAAAAGAAGATACCCGTGCATTGATAACCAAATTGCTACGATCATCTGCGCCTACTTCCAACTTTCGACTGGTGTAAACAACCACGGCATTCCCCTGAGACAGCCACTCATCTATTTTCCTGCTTAACTCAATTGCCCACGCCATTGAATTAGCGGACTTCAGCACTTTCGAAACAGGTACTTCAATTGTCTTATACGCTCCGTTTTTAAGAAGCCAGTTGAGTTGACCAGTCGTTTTTGGCACGTGCGATCCAACAACGATCAGAGCACCCGCTGCCAACTCAGACTTCTTTTTGGGGAATGTAACAGGTTTGCCACTTTCCATCCCAGCCCGGATGGGAACGAGGGTCGCCGAACTTCGGCAAAGAAACTGTTTACCCAATTTTTCAGCCAGCATCAGTCCCATAACAACAACCTCAAGGTCGCGGTAGCTAACGGCATTCACAATACAAACGGTTCCGGCTCCGCAGGCCATTAGTTTTTCACTTACTATCCCTGGCCCGCCAACCCGTATATTCTCAATTGACAGAACATTTACTGCCGATGCACGAATGCGGCCTTTTGTCTTTTCCTCTATCCATAATCTAAGGTTAGCTTGCTCATAACCAAAAACAATGTCCTGAGCAAAGGGCGTTTCAGAAACAGGAATAGCAGTCTGATTTTCCACTAGATAATGGACATCATTCACCGTAATACGCCCTCCTTCAACAAACGCGGGCACTAAAATAATGACCGCATTGGCCATATCCATCAGTTGAGCCAGCGCATCGACTTCCGCAGGATAATGGCCTCTCAGCGTTGAATCACTTCGGCTGACCAATACAATTTCCTGTCCACTCTCCTGAACAGCCAGTTTCACATTCGCTCCGATTTCTTCGGCGAGCGCCACCGCTTCTTTCTCAGACAGGCTGCGAGAGTTAGTAAGAATAAACAGTATTGAGGGCTTTTTTTTCAATTCCTCCGCTACTAACTCCACACGCCACGACATAAGAACCGTTACCCCTTGAGACGTTTGCGTGCCGGTAGGATCATCGTCAAAAACAACAATTGTTTTGCCGCTCTTCCGAAACTCGTCGCGAATAGACGCAAGTAGATCCTCCGGGTAATCGGGAGGCAGCAGGCTCAGGAGTTGATTTACAGGTATAAGCATCGGACGCTGGTTTACGCTAAAATTCACTATCACTTAGAGTAAAAAACCAATAAAAACTAGCTCTACTCTAAGCAGCAGGTATTTCGTAGTTAAAATCTACTTTATAAAAACTCATTTATATGCAGCTCATAATAACGGGGGGCGCGGGCTTTCTGGGACAACGGCTGGCAGAAGCACTTCTGGCCAGCGCTTACATCTTTGATGAGTTAGTGCTGGTAGATATTATCATGCCCATAAACCCTGGCACCGATAACCGGGTAAGTTGTCGACAGGCAGACCTTTCTGAGCGGGGTGAGGCTCAAAAACTCATCACCCCAGATACCGGTATAGTTTTTCATCTTGCTGCTATCGTGAGCAGCCATGCCGAAAAAGAGTTTGACCTTGGCTGGCAGGTGAACCTTGACATGACCCGCCAACTGCTGGAGGCTTGCCGCCAACAGCAAACAGGTATCCAATTTGTATTTGCCAGCTCACTGGCTGTTTACGGGGGCTCTTTACCCAGCCTCGTTGACGACTTGACCGTCATTACACCCCGTTCATCGTACGGAGCGCAGAAAGCAATGGGCGAGTTACTGGTCAATGACTATAGTCGCAAAAACTTTGTTGATGGTCGGGTATTGCGGTTGCCAACTGTCTGCATCAGGCCCGGACGCCCCAATCAGGCGGCTTCCTCTTTTGTAAGCAGTATAATCAGGGAACCCCTTAACGGCGAACCGGCCATTTGTCCAGTGTCGCCAGCGCTTGCTCTGTGGTTATCCAGCCCCGACACGATCATCAGGAACATTCTTAAAAGTACCGAGCTGGCGGGGAGTGACTTTGGTGGATGGCGAACGGTCAACCTGCCCGGTATTAGCGTTACCGTTCAGGAAATGCTCGAATCACTTGAACGAATAACGGGTAAAGAAGCGCTGGCGCGAGTGGAATTCCGACCAGACCCAGCCATAAACGCCATTGTGAGCAGTTGGCCCGGTGTGATCGACAACAGCCGAGCCTTACAACTGGGGTTCAGCGTCGACGGCCACTTCGACGACTTTATCACGCAGTTCATCAGCCAAAAGAAGGCCTGATGTGAACAAAGATTAAACTTATACCACAAGATTCAGCGCCAGTACGCCCAGCAGACCCACAATGGATACGATTGTCTCCATGAGTGACCACGTCCGGATAGTTTGCCCAATGGTCAGGTTGAAGTACTCTTTAAACAGCCAGAAGCCGCCATCATTTATGTGAGAAAACATGAGACTTCCAGAGCCAATGGCCAGTACCATGAGTTCGGGTTTAATAGCCTGCGATTGAATCAGTGGTAAGATTATACCAACCGTTGTCAGACCGGCGACCGTTGCCGAACCCACGCAAACCCGAATAAATGCGGCAATACCCCAACCCAGCAGCAACGGAGGTATGGCAGCATCGGCCAGAAGGCTACCAATGTATTTACTCGTTCCACTATCACTAAAGACCTGCTTCAGTGCACCCGCACCGGCAATGACCAATAATATAGGTGCTACTGCTTTAACTGCTTCTTCCAGATCTTTCGTGATGGCTTTCATGCTCAGCCCCTGCCGAATTCCTAACGTATACATAGCCACCAGCACCGACAGCAACATACCGATATAAGGCTCAGCCATCAGCGTAACAATTGTTTTCAGGGGAGATTCGGCAGGCAAGGCATTTTTTAGCGGGCCGAACGTAGTCAGCAAAAGAACCGGCAACAGCGCCACGAAAAAGCTGATCCCTGCGCTGGGCAACTTGTCTTTGGGTATTTCGCGGGTGTTGAACAACTCCCTGTTTGGCGTTGCCTTCACGTTAACCAGTGTTTTCCCGAACAGGGGTCCGGCAATGACAATAGCCGGAATGGCTACGATTATTCCATAAATGAGGGTTTGGCCGATGTTAGCATTCAATTGACCCGCTACCGCTGACGGTGATGGATGCGGGGGCAGATAGCCATGCGCAACGGACAGCGCCGACAGCATGGGTACAGCAACGGACATAAGCGGCAGACGGGACGAAGCGGCAATGGTAAAAATGAGCGGAACTACGATAATGAACCCCGCATTGTAGAACAGTGGAATCCCAATTACAAAGCCTGCCAAAGCCAGCCCCCACCGAATGTTTTTGATGCCAAACCAGCCAATCAGCACATCGGTAATGCGCCGGGCGGCTCCGCTTTCGGCCACCAACCGGCCCAGCATTGCTCCAAAACCAATAATCAGCACCAGTTCTCCAAGCGTACCGCCAATCCCGGCCTGAATCGATTTGCCAACGGCAACCACGTCCATACCGGACGCCAGGCCAATGCCAAGAGACACGATGACAAAGGAAATAAACGTATCTAAACGAACAAAAGCGACGAGAAGAACAAGGGTTAAAATACCAATTAAGGTTAAAATCAGGGGCATGGTGGTAGTTCTAGTTAAAACGACAAAGCGTACAGGGCTAATTTTTCTACTTCATTTGCCAGTGAATTGGTCACATCGAAGGGTATAACATGAAGACGGGTAGTAGCATCGTAGGCAAATACCGCTAAGGGTTCACGGAAGGCTGGATTTGCCGGGTAGATTAGAAAAAGATTGTTAGCCGCATACTTTTTCCCGTAGGCATACACCTGATACATATCTGCCTGTTCAATCCCGTAACTCGCCGTTTTTGAAGTTGAATCCGGAGAAAGCCCGTTAACCTGCTTCCACTTTGTGTCCATCACAAAGGTTCGGTCCTGATGCCGAATAACAACATCTGGCCGGAGTTTGAACCGGGGTGCGCCCACGTGTTCATCGACTAAATGAGTGGCTGATTCCTGTACATTAATTTCGTCTGCATTCGGCCAGTACATCCGAAGACCGTGGGCAACGTAATCTTCAAATACCCGCTCCATAGGGAAAAGCAACGCTATACTTTCTTTCAGCCCCTTTTTCACCCCCGGCCCCTGCCCCACCAATAACATCTCGGCCCAGCAGATTGCCATTTCATACCGACTGAACAAGCGATTGCTACGCCGAACAGCCAGCAAATCTAAACGGATGGCATCAGAAGCCGGCACATCATTCAGCACCGACAGCAGATGATGAATTCGTCGTTTGTTAGCCTGATCCGCCGTTTTTAAATGTACGTAATGCAGGGCCGTTTTCAGTATTCGGTTTGGGGGTACGTTGGCGGTTAGAGTATCGTAAACGACTGCCAATCGTTCGGCGTGCCAGGCATTTTCCCGCTGTTGACGCGTTGCCTGAAATTTACCTTTCCAGAAACGTTCATTGCTCTGCACCGATACGTAAGCCCGTTGGAGACCCTGTTGGGCCAACCCTTCTACAGCATCCAGAAAAGTGGTAATGAACACTTCCCACAGGGGAATTTTAACCGCCCGGCTATGCGCCGTTCGCAACGTTCTAAACGGGCTATTTCGCAGGTGCCGAAGCATGGACAGTAACAATGGCCGGGTATCGGACAATTGTTCTATTTTGGGTAAAATCTCCAGGCAGCTTCCGTCAGGTAAGGTCAGTAGGCCAACATAATTATGGACACGGATGTACTCACTCCCTTTTTGTACAATAAACGTAAACAAGCCCTCGGCCTGCTCATCGTCAATAGCAAACTGGCGTAAGGCCCGAAATACCGAATCCGGTACCAGGGCTCCGGCCGTTGGCGGTTCAGGAGAATGCAGAGCATTCCCCACCAGTCGGTTTTCAAAAATAGTAAAAACACGCATCACATCGGGCCAAGATTTCTACTTAGCACCTGCCATTTTATACGCCTGCACAGCCTGCTGGCTGATTCCAAATACAAAAGTTTTACCGCTGTCAACAGATAAGATACTCCGCACGTCGCCAGCTAATTTAAAGCCGGAACGAGGTTGCGGAACCACGCGAAAACCACCCGTTCCATCTCCTTCGAGCAGTAAACCGGCGTTCGCTTCCGAACGGCCAAAGCGCAACCGGGCCTGTGTTGTATTGCCGCACACCAACAGGTCTTTACGGCCGTCATGATTGAAATCTAACGTCGTTAAGGCAAATATGGGTGATGCCTGGGCCGCCAGTGGTAGTGTCTTTTCAACCAGCTTACCACCCGTACTACTAGTAAAGATGCTGGTCGTTAGCTGATTAGCCATCAATTTATTTGCCCCTGATAATTCCGATTCCGTAAACACGTCGGTTAGCGTGGCGTTCGAATAGCTGTCGAAGGTAGTGAATCGGTGACGGAGCATCCCGAGCTGGTCCAGTAACTCGTCGCGGGTAGCGTGGGGGTAGCTTTTTCCCTGTATGTAGAAACAAAGGATGGGGTCGATTTTACCATTGTTATCAAAATCCTTGTAGATCAGTTCTGCCGGTTCTTTATCGCTCGCGCGGCATTGGGTGTTAAGACCCTGATTACCAATCATTAAATCGGGCTTACCATCTCCATTGATATCATCGACCAGCAGTTTATTCCACCAACCCCGGTATTCTTTTTCAAAGTACGTTTTTGTCTGGTCGACTAACTGCACGGAGCTGCCTCCCTTTTCTATCCCAAGCACCGTGACGGGCATCCATTCACCAACGATCACCAGTTCTGGTTTACGGTCGCCGTTAAGGTCTGTCCAGGCAGCATCGGTAACCATACCAATGGTCGAGAGCATGGGAGCCAGTTGAGCTGTTTGGTCTGTAAATTTGGGTTGGCCGTCCGGTCCTTTTCCGGCATTGATGAGCAAATAACTCCGGGGTATTTCAGGATACCGGCCCGGTACTACACGGCCACCAACAAATACATCAGGGCGCCCGTCGGCGTTAACATCAGCTACCCGCACACAACCGGCGCTGGTTTGCATGGCTGGGAGGGCATTTGGAACTTTAGTAAATTTGCCCTTGCCATCGTTGAGGTATAATCGATCCAGCAGGCGCAGGTCGCTACCAATCTCCAGATCGGCATAGCCACCGCTGCACACGTATAGATCGGGGAAACCATCCGCGTTAGCATCAAAGAAAGCCGCATCGGCATTGTTGCACAGTTTATCCGCTTCAAACGCCGGTTGAGCCAGTTGGCTGAATTGCCCGGAAGCCTGCTGAATAAATAGCGCACCGGCCTGCCCGTTGCTTCCTCCGGCGTAAATATCCTCACGACCATCGCCATTGACATCGGCTTTAATCAGACAAGGTCCATTGAAGGATTGTGAATTTACCAGGAGCGGTTGTCGTTTGAAATCGTTTATACGCCGGGCTTGATCAGCAAACGCTACCGGCGACTTTACTTCCTGGAATAAGGCTGGCATAGGTGCCGGTTTTTTATTCGGGGCAACCGCATCTTTCTCGCCCAGTTTCAGTAGTTGATCCACTTTAACACCGGTGAGCAACTGCTGTTTACCCGTTGGCCACACAATCCGAAGGGAATCGATCAGCGGGTCGGCTCCCAAGCCAAAATGCAACCGGGGAGACATACTTGATTGATATCCACTGGTAGGCATCTGCTCCAGAAATTGCTGTTGTCCTTTTCGATAGAGCGTCACTTTGGTCCCTAATCCCTGCGTATTGCCTCGACGGCCAGTCAACTGAATAGACAGGTAATGATGTTTTCGAAGGGTATTGGCTTCATTTTTAAAGACGAACGCCGGTTGGTTGGTATTATTGACAATCAGGTCCAGATCACCGTCGTTATCGAGATCGGCATAGGCAGCTCCCGTACTGTTTGAGGTTTGGGTGAGCCCCCAGGCGGCACCAACATTGGCAAATGTCACCTCGTCGCCCTGTTCACTGCCCCGGTTCCGAAACATATAATTCATTACGTTGGACGAAGGTATGCGGTGAACCAGTTCGAGCACATCCTCACGACGGAAGTTCGCCGGACGGTTCTGCATGTAGTCCGTCATGAATTTGAGGAAGTCCAGATTCGTATAGTCCCGGACGTAACCATTGGTGATATACAGGTCTTTCCATCCGTCATTATCATAATCAGCGAACAAGGGCGACCAGCTCCAGTCCGTATTGGAAATACCGGCTAACTGACCTGTTTCACTGAATAAAGGAGCCGCTGCCGATGACTGGCCTTGTGCTCCCTGTCTTGAATCGGTTATCCCCTGGTTGATCTGTAGCATATTCCGCATATGCTGGTAATGAAACCCCGACTGAACACTCAAGTCAAATTTTTCGTAATTGTCTGGGGCCATCAATAATTTCTGGCGCCGGTTGTCTTCGGGCAGCATATCGAGGGTGAATATGTCCGGGCGAGAGTCGTTATTAACATCAACCACGGCATTACCCATCGAAAAGTTGGACGTGTGCCCAATGCTTGTCTTTAAGTGGTTGGTGAACACCGGACCGCCAGCCCGACCGCCCTGGTTATTTATGTAGAGATAATCGGGAACGCCATAATCATTGGAGATGTACATATCGGGCCAGCCATCGCCATTAATATCCGATACGCCAATACCCAAACCGTAGGTCAATACCGAACTACTCAAGCCCGATTTTTCAGTAATATCATCAAATCGATTGCCGGTATTTTTAAATAATCGAACGCCAATTTCAGGATTAGGCTGCTTCATGATAGCCGCCGTTGCATCCGGGTCGAGAATGGGGAGTAAACGGGGGTTATGGTTGAGTAAAAACAGGTCTAGGTCGCCATCAAGATCGTAATCAAAAAAAGCGCCCTGTGTACTTTGCTGTGGCTTGTCTAGTCCGTACTGCGCGGTCTGGTCAGAGAAATGAGGTACTCCCTGGGCATCTGGCCCTTCGTTGATAAATAGCTGGGGAATACGTTTTTGCGGGGGTAAGCTTCCCGAGTAGCAAACGAAAATATCCAGCTTCCCATCGCCATTTACATCAGCCATAGAAACGCCCGTTCGCCAGGGACCTTCGCGTCCGGCCACCCCAGCGGTAGCGGTTACGTCCGAAAACTTCAATCCTCCTTTATTGATATACAACTGGTTGGGAACCATGTTGCCACTAAAGTAAATATCTTCAAGGCCATCGCCGTTTAAGTCACCTACCGCAACACCACCCCCATTATAGAAGTACTCGTACATAAGCACGTTGGTGTTGAGACCTTCGGTCAGGTTGTTGGCAAACGTAATACCGGTTTGCTCGGGACTCAGGGATGTAAACAGCGGTGGTCCCTCATTATTATTCGTTGCCTTCTCACTGGACTTCGACTGATTACACCCGGTTAGTGAATTAAGGCTGATGAGCGCAAGTAAATACGTAATCGTTTTCACGAAATCCGTCTTTTTAAGAATTGACATGGTCAAAAAGTTACAGTCACGGGTGGTGCTTGTGCTGAAAGAGCAGGCAGTGAAACCCAAAATTCTATAAAAATAAACTAAAAAATGCCAGCACCCGAAGGTACTGGCATTTTTTGTATTCGAGTTGGTTTAAAGGCTATTACTAGTAGCCCGGATTCTGCACCAGCTTGTTGTTCCGGTTGATCTCGTCCCGGTTGATGGGCAGGAAGTAGATCTTGTCATTCCACTTACGGTTCTCTTTACCCGTACCCAGATCCTGCACATTGTATGAATACGTGTAGTTCTCCTTGCTGTACTTGTAGGTCGTCACCGTCTTGCCCGGCTTGAGCTTACCCGTAATCGCAATGATCCGCGCTTGCTGACCCAGGACAGCCGGAGCGATCATCCACCGGCGAACG